>NZ_JBIVFZ010000002.1:0-91216 GCF_044748475.1 Oerskovia enterophila | reverse complement strand
TCGCAACCGTGGACAATGGAACCGTGCCCTCGAAACGTCCCTCACGCCGTCGTCCCTGGGGAGCGGAACCCCCTCCGCTCGACCTCAACCGTGCCCTGGGCGGCATGCGGTCCGAGTCCGGGCCCGACGGCGAGTGGACCGTCCGCACCGTCCGGCAGAGCGACAAGTCGTACGTGTGCCCGGGATGCCGGCAGAACGTCCCCGCCGGGACGAGCCACGTCGTCGCATGGGCCAAGGACTCGATGTTCGGCGCGCAGTCCGCGCTCGAGGACCGCCGCCACTGGCACACGGGGTGCTGGGAGGCGCGCGCCCGGCGCCGCTGAGGGAGACCCCGGCTAGGCTCGGTCGTGATGAACGCGCACAGTCCTGACCCCGCGACCGACCGTCCAGCCGCGCCCGCAGCGCCGTCCCCGGAGCTGCCCACGGCCCCGGAGGGCAAGCCCGCCGAGCACGGCGCCCCGATCCGCTCGCTCACGGTCCTGCCGGCCCGCCGCGAGGACGTCGAGCTCCACACCGCCGACGGCCTGACGCTCGTGGGCGAGCTCGCGCTCCCGGCGCACGCTGCGCCGTCGGGCACCTTGATCACCCTGCACCCGCTGCCCACGCACGGCGGCTACATGGACTCCCACGTCTACCGCAAGGCCGCGTGGCGCCTGCCCGCGCTCGCGGACCTCGCTGTGCTGCGCTTCAACACGCGCGGCACGTCGTCGTCGCGCGGCACGAGCGAGGGCACGTTCGACGGCGGCGAGGCCGAGCGCTTCGACGTCGCTGCGGCGATCGAGCTGGCCGAGTTCCACGACCTGCCCCACCGGTGGCTCGTGGGGTGGTCGTTCGGGACCGAGCTCGTCCTCAAGCACGGCACGGACCCCGGCATCGAGGGCGCGATCCTGCTCTCCCCGCCCCTGCACCGCGCGACCGACGAGGACCTGGACCGGTGGGCCGCGTTCGGCAAGCCGCTCGTGGTGCTGGTCCCCGAGCTCGACGACTACCTGCGCCCCGAGGAGGCCCGCCGCCGGTTCGCGCGCGTGCCCCAGGCCGAGGTCATCGCGGTCGAGGGCGCCAAGCACCTGTGGGTGGGGGAGCCGTCGGTGCGCCGGGTCCTCGACGAGATCGTCTCCCACGTCCGCCCCGGATTCCCGGTGCCGCTCCCCACGACGTGGGACGCGCAGACCGAGACGGGCACCGACACCGAAGCCTCCGACCAGGCCTCGTACGACGCGAGCCGCACGCACGTCCAGCCGACGACGACAGGACAGACACCATGACCACCACCCCGCACCTCGCCCTGCACACCCTGCGCGAAGGGCACGGGCTTCCCGTGCTGCTCGTGCACGGCTTCCCGCTCGACCACCGCATGTGGGAGGACGCCGCCGCGGCGCTGCCGAGCGGCATCACGGTCCTCGCGGTCGACCTCCCGGGCCTGGGCGAGAGCCCGCTCGGTGGAGAGCCGCCCTCGATCGAGGCCGCAGCCGACGCCGTGGTCGCCTCGGCCCGCGCCGCCGGGATCGAGCGCGCCGTGGTCGTGGGCATGTCGATGGGAGGCTACGTCGCGCTCGCCGCGGCCGAGCGCCATGCGGACTTCGTGGTGGCACTGGGCCTCGTGGACACCAAGTCGACGGCCGACGACGACGCGGCCCGTGCGAACCGCCTGCGCATCGCGGACGCGGTCAGCGAGAGCCGCACGGTCGACGCGGTCCTCGGGATGCCGGGAGCGCTGCTGGGCGCGACGAGCAAGGTCGCGCGCCGTGGTCTGACGGCTCGCCTCGAGGAGTGGATCCGTTCCCAGCGGCCCGACGGCGTCGCGTGGGCCCAGCGTGCCATGGCCGCCCGCCCGGACCGCACCGAGGTGCTGGCCCGCTTCGCGGGCCCGGTGGCCGTGGTCGTGGGCGAGGAGGACACGCTCACCCCGATCGAGGCGGCCGAGCACCTGGTCGCCGCGGCCCCCGGGGCGACGCTCGTCGTGGTGCCTGCCGCGGGGCACATGAGCGCGGTCGAGGACGCACCGGCGGTCGCGAACGCGATCGGCGACCTCTGGGCCGTCGCCCGGGACTGACGCCCGGGACCTGGCACTGCAGGCCGGGCTGCGGGAGGTGTCCCGTGGTCCGGCCGTGTCCTCGGCCGTGGTCCGGCGATCGTCGCCGGGCCGTCAGCCGCGGTCGAGCACCAGCTCGATCGCGTCCGCGAGCGAGATGGACTCGCCGTCGCGCCCGCCCTTGCCGAGCACGAGCGGCGGGTCCGACGGGACGAGGGTCGCACCGCGGAGCCGGGCCGAGAGCCCGCCCTGGACGCTGAGGATGTAGAACGACGCGTCGGTACCGACGGCGAGCGTCCGGTTCTTGCGCAGGTACCAGCCGAGCGTCTTGGTGCGGTACGTCGCGTCCCCCGCGTACGAGCGGGCCTGGAGCAGGACCGGGGCGATGCCGCGACGCTCGGCCTCGGCGACGAACTCGCGGAGCAGCTCGGCGGCCTCGGCAGCCTCCAGCGCGCGGCGACGCTCGAGCTCGTTCGCCTGGTGAGCCGCCGCCTCGGTGCGCTGAGCACGCCAGGCCGCGACGTCGTCGGGCGTGGTGCTGCTCGCGGCGCGCCCTGTGGTGCTACCGAGCGCGTCTCCGGTGCCGCCGGCGTCGTTCGTCGCAGCCGTGCCGGGCGTGCTGGCTGCGGGGCCGAGCGGGCCGGGAGCAGACGACGGCGACGACCTGGGCAGGCTCCCGGTGTCGTCGCCGTCGTGCGTCATGGCCGTGCTCAGGCCTTCGCGGAGGCGGAGGAATCCGAGGACTTCGAGGACGAGGCGTCCTCACCTTCCTCGCCCTCGACCTCGACCTGCGGGAACTCCGCGGTCATGAGGTTCGCGGCGCGAGCGCGCTGCGCCGGGGTGCCCGCGATGGCCACGGCGGGAGCCGCCTTGGACTTGGCCGCGCCGCCCTCGCCGTCGCCGAGCAGCCCGCGCAGCTCGTCGAGGTAGGTGTTGATCGACTCGTGCTGGCGCGTGAGGTCCTCGAGCTGACGCTGTGCGGCAGCCCGCTGCTGCTCGGCCTCGGCCTTGGCGTCCCCGACGGTCTGCTCGGCGAACTCGCGCGCCTCGGCGACCACGCGGTCCGCGTTGTGCCGCGCGGTCGCGATGACCTCCTTGACGTAGTCGTCGGACTCGGTGCGGACCTTCTCGGCCTGCTCGAGGGCCGTGACCACGCGGTGCTCGGCGTCGGACGCATGCGCCTCGGCCGTCGCGACGAGCTTCTCGGTCTCCTCCTTGGCCGTCTGGTGGCGCTGCGCGCTCTCCAGCTCGGCCTCCTCGCGGCGGCGGGCGATGTCGAGCTCGGCCTCGGCCAGGGCGGTCCGCGCCTTCTCGCGCAGCTCCTCCATCTCGGAGGTCACGGCGTTCGCGGCCTCGGACGCCGCACGCTTGGCCTCGGCGACCTGGCGCTCGGCCTCGCGACGAGTGGTCTCGCGGAGCTCGGTGGTCTCGCGCTCGGCAGCCTCGCGCATCGCGGCCGTCTCGGCGGCGACGCGGGCGCGCAGCTCGGCGGTCTCGCGCTCGGTCGCGACGCGCAGCTCGGTGGTCTCGCGCTCGACCTGGGCGCGCAGGGTGCCCAGCTCGCGCTCGAGGCTCGACCGGCGCTCGCTCTCCTCGGTGTTCAGGGCGCTCTGGATGCGGGCGGCCTCGCGCTCGGCGGAACCCACGAACTCCTCGGCACGGCGCTGCGCGCCGACCAGGGTGCTCTCGGTCTCCGAGGCGGCCGTGGACCGGATCTCCTCGGCCTCCCGACGAGCGCCCGAGAGCAGCTCGGCGACCTCGTTCTCGGCGCGCGAGCGGATCTGGCCCCCCGCGACCTTGGCGCGCGACATGATGTCGACGGCCTGGGCGTTGGCCTGGGCCAGGATGTCGGCTGACTGCTCCTCCGCGGAACGGAGCAGCTGCTCGATGCGCGACCCCAGACCCGAGTAGGACGGGCGGTCGGACTCGCGCAGCTGGCGCTGGGCGTCCTGGAGGTCCGACGTGAGCTGCACAGCCCGGGCGTCGGCGGACTCGGCCCGGTGACGGGCCGCCTCGAGGTCCTTCTCGAGCTTGGCCAGCTGGCCTTCCACCATGATGCGGTCGTAGCCGCGCATGGTGATGGGGAACAGTGTGCGTTCGTCGGACACGGGTCGACCTTCCGCTTCGGGCTGGTCCACGCCAGCGCTGTTGTCGGGACGTATCGTTCGGTGGGGGTACCGGGTCGCCCGACCTGTGGATCGTCACCCAGGATACGTGGCCCAACTGTGTCCTGAATACCCGGAATGGGTAGCGTCACGGTGTCGCGGGGACTTCGTGAAGAGTCTGCGGCGATCGTCGCCATCCGGCGAACTATCGAATCCAGCAGGCGTTCGCCTCTATTGTGGAATGTCCATGACGAAGGGAAACTCGGTGCTTCAACGAATCCTGGCCGCCGGCCTGATCGTGCTCGGCCTGGTAGGGATCGGCACAGGGGTCGCCTCCGCGACGCTCTGGCGTGAGAGCGAGACGGTCGTCGCGACGGCAGCTGCCGACGGCTCGTCGCCGCTGGTCGTCTCGGAGCCCGGGGTCCTCGACCTGGTCGACGGCGACGTGACTGTCACGGCCAAGGTCCCGGACGGGAAGCCCGTGACGCTCGTGATCGGGCGCGACGTGGACGTCGCCGGATGGGTCGGCACCGACGCGCACTCCGTCGTCACGGGTCTCACCGACTGGGACACGCTCGCGACGAAGTCGGTCGACACGCCGCCGCCCGCCGAGGAGACTCCCGCCGAGGAGACACCTGCCGAGGGAGAAGCACCTGCCGAGGAGGAAGCGCCCGCGGAGGGTGAGGCGCCCGCCGAGGGTGAGGCGCCCGCCGAGGGCGACGCCGCCGCGGACGCCACGGCCGAGGCGCCCGTCGTGGGCGTGGACCCCGCCGGCTCCGACATGTGGTTCGCCGAGACCTCCGGTGAGGGAGGGGCCAGCCTGCGCTGGTCCGACCGCCCGGGCCGTTGGAGCCTGCTCGCGGCCGGGACCGGTGAGGACCCGGCGAGCCCCGTCGTGACCCTGACCTGGGCCCGTGAGGTCTCGACCCCGTGGCAGTGGCCGGGGATCGCGGGTGGCTCGCTGCTCCTGGTCGCCGGCCTGGCCATCGGTGTCCTCTCGTTCGTGGGTGGTAAGAAGGACAAGGACGCGAACGGCGGCGGCAGCACGAAGAAGAGCCGCACGAAGGGCAAGGGTCGGACGGCTCGCTCGGGGGCAGGCTCGGAAGCGCCGGACACGACGAGCGGCTCCGGCGAGACAGGCCCCGCTGCGCCCACCGAGCGTCGTGCCGACGCCGGACGGCCCAGCCGTGCGGCGACGTCGACCGAGTCCGCCGGGCAGCCCCAGACGATCGCGCCGGAACCGCCCGCCCAGACCGGCGCGACGGGGATGCTGACCCGTCGTGAGCTGCGTGAGAAGGCAGAGCGCGACCGACTCGAGGCCGAGCGCCTGGCCCAGGAGGACGCGCGGGCACAGCGCCCGCGCAACCGCTGGATGACCGGGCAGATCCCCGTCGTGCGACGAGAGCGGAACGCCACGGCCGCGCAGCCGGTCGTGCCCGCTCCCTCGGTCGAGGCGGACGCGGGGTCAGCCGGTGGCAGCTCGGCCACGGCCCGCGCCGACGCGTGGCGCCAGGCGTGGGGCTTCGGCCAGACGCAGGCCGCCCAGCCCGCGGCATCCGACGAGAACGACCAGACCCAGAACCCCGACTCGACCGGAGGAGACCGATGAGCCAGCGCAACTCCCGCCGCTCCACGGCCCGTACGGCCGCGGTGGCCGGCGCCGTCCTCGGCGCGCTCCTGCTCGCAGGCTGCACGTCGCCCGTCCCCACCCCCACCGTCGACGACAGCTCGGCGACCGCCGAGCCCGCTCTGACCGTCGAGCAGATGGCCGAGGTCCGTGAGGCCGTGGGTGCGACCCTCGACGCGGCCAACGCGACCAACGACGCGTCTCAGCTCGCGACCCGGCTCGCCGGGCCTGCGCTGTCGCTGCGCACCAGCCAGCTCGGCGTGGCCGCTGCCCGCGGCAACGGCGACCTGGTGACGGTCCTGCCCACGGCCGTCCAGCAGGACATCATCACGACGACCGACTCCTGGCCCCGGCAGGCCTACGCCGTGACCGAGCAACCCGAGGACCTCCAGTCCCCCCGACTCCTCGGCTACGAGCAGACCACGGCGCGCGACCCCTACAAGCTCTGGGCCTGGGTGCGCCTGTTCCCGAGCGTCAAGCTGCCGAGCTTCGCGGGCGCCGCGGTGGGCAGCGAGTCCGTCCCGCTCGACGACCCGTCGCTCCTCATGACGCCCACCGACGCCGTCGCGCAGTACGCCGACGTCCTCAACCTGGGGGCCGGCTCGGGCTTCGCGGCCTCGTTCGCCGACGACCCGCTGCGCGCCTGGGTCGCGACCAACGCGGAGACGCAGGCGGCCCCGCTCGCCACGGCCGCGGGCACGCAGACCATGACGTTCACGCCCACCCCGGACGAGGCGCGCGCGGTGCGCACGGCCGACGGGGGAGCGATGGTCATGGCCGCGATGACCGCCCTCGAGACCCGTACGGCGGAGGAGGGCGCGAAGATCACGCCCGGCACCGAGACGGAGAAGGCTCTCTTCGGGGCGACTCCTCCGACCAACGTCCTCAACGTGGGTTACACGACCATGGTCGCGATGTACATCCCGCCGGCCGACGCCACCACGGGCGTCCAGGTGCTCGGCATGGAGAACATCGTCACGTCTGTCGCGACCTCGTAGGTCGGTGCCGAGGTCCGGCAGGGCGGGGCATGCAGCCCTGTCGCCGTCGGACCTCGGCGACCACCGGTCGTCGTCGGACCCCCTCGCCGAGCCGCCGCGTCGCGGCACCACGATCTTCCTTAGGATGAGCGCATGAGCCAACCGAGCCAGCAGCCGAACTTCGACGTGCGCGGCGCCGTCGACCTGTCGTCCCTGAACCGTCCGTCGGCGCCCCCGCCCGGGACGCCCGGCGGTGCCCCCGAGGCCGGCGGCTACGTCGTCGACGTGACCGAGGAGACGTTCCCGCAGCTCGTCCAGGACTCCACGCAGTACCCGGTCGTGGTCCTGCTGTGGATCCCCACCGACCAGGCGAACGCGCAGCTCGGCACCGAGCTGGGGGCGATCGCGGAGGAGTTCGCGGGCCGCTTCCTCCTGGGCCGCGTCGACGCCCAGACCTACCCGCAGATCGCCGCGGCCTTCCAGGTCGAGAGCGTCCCGACGGTCGTGGCGATCGTCGGGGGCCAGCCGGTCCCGCTCTTCCAGGGGGCCGCCGCAGGCGACCAGGTCCGCGCGGTCCTGCAGCAGGTGCTGCAGATCGCCGAGGGCAACGGCGTCACGGGCCGTGCTCCCGCGCAGGGGGCACCGAACCCCGACGCAGAGGTGGCCGCGGAGCCCGAGCCCGAGCTCCCGCCGCTGCACCAGGAGGCGTTCGACGCGATCGAGCGCGACGACCTCGAGGCCGCCGTCGCGGCGTACCAGAAGGCCATCAAGCAGGACCCGCGGGACCACCTCGCGGCCGCCGGCCTGGCACAGGTGGGCCTGCTGCGCCGCACGCGCGACCTCGACCTCCAGGCGACGCGCGAGGCGGCCGCCGCGAGGCCCAGCGACCTCGCCGCGCAGCTCGACGTCGCGGACATGGACATGCTGGGCGGCAAGGTCGAGGACGCGTTCGGTCGTCTGCTCGACCTCCTGCCCGGCGCGAGCGCCGAGGACAAGGAGACGCTGCGCCTGCGCCTCGTCGACTACTTCGAGATCCTCGGCCCCACCGACCCGCGCGTCGGCAAGGCACGCCAGCTCTTGGCGATCAACCTGTACTGACGACCTCGAAGGGCCTCGGCACGCGTCGCGTGCCGAGGCCCTTCGTCGTTCACCGAGCCGTCGGCCCGGTGCGCCCGGGCGGCGGACCGAGCGACCCCGGCGAGGTGGCGTCAGCCCTCCGGGACGGGCTCGAGGTAGAGCGCCCCGAGCGGTGGCACGCGCAGGACGACCGAGGACGCGCGTCCCTTCCAGGGCCGCGGCTCGGACTCGACCTCGCCGAGGTTGCCGACCCCCGAGCCGCCGTAGACCTCGGCATCCGTGTTGAGGACCTCGCGCCAGCGCCCACCGTGCGGCAGGGCGAGGCGGAAGTCCTCGTGGGGCGTCCCGGCGAAGTTCACGACGACGGCGACCTGGTTCCCGGCAGCGTCGCGACGCAGGAACGCCAGGACGTTGTGGTCGGCGTCCTCGGCGTCGAGCCACTCGAAGCCCGCCGGGTCGTGGTCGAGCGCCCAGAGGGCGGGCGTGCGCCGGTAGAGGTCGTTGAGGTCGCGTACGAGGCGCTGCACCCCGGCCTTGCCGGGGTCGCCGAGCCCCGCCCAGTCGAGGCTCGCGGCCTCGTTCCACTCGGCGTGCTGCGCGATCTCGCAGCCCATGAAGAGCAGCTGCTTGCCGGGGTGGGACCACTGGTAGGCGAGGAACGAGCGGACGCCCGCCCGCTTCTGCCAGTCGTCGCCGGGCATCTTGCCGTAGAGCGAGCCCTTGCCGTGCACGACCTCGTCGTGGCTGATGGGCAGGACGAACTGCTCGGAGTAGGCGTAGACCATCGAGAACGTGATCTCGTGGTGGTGATAGCGCCGGTTGATGGGCTCCTCGGCGACGTAGCGCAGGGAGTCGTTCATCCAGCCCATGTTCCACTTGAGCCCGAACCCGAGGCCGCCCGCGTCGGTGGGGCGCGTCACGCCCGGCCAGGCCGTGGACTCCTCGGCGATCATCATCACGCCGGGCGTGCGGCGGTAGGCCGTCGCGTTGGTCTCCTGCAGGAACGCGATGGCCTCGAGGTTCTCGCGCCCGCCGTGCACGTTGGGATGCCACTGGCCGGGGTTGCGCGAGTAGTCGAGGTAGAGCATCGAGGCGACGGCGTCGACGCGCAGCGCGTCGACGTGGAACTCCTCGAACCAGTACGTCGCGTTGGCGACGAGGAAGTTGCGCACCTCGTTGCGCCCGAAGTCGAACACGTACGTGCCCCAGTCGGGCTGCTCGCCGCGCAGCGGGTCGGGGTGCTCGTAGAGCGGGGTGCCGTCGAACCGCGCGAGCGCCCACTCGTCCTTGGGGAAGTGGGCGGGGACCCAGTCGAGGATCACGCCGATCCCGGCGCGGTGCAGCGTGTCGACGAGGTGGCGGAAGTCGTCGGGGTGCCCGAACCGCGAGGTCGGGGCGTAGTAGCTCGTGACCTGGTAGCCCCACGAGCCGCCGTAGGGGTGCTCGGCCACGGGCATGAGCTCGACGTGCGTGAACCCCGTCTCGAGGACGTACGCGGTGAGCTGCTCCGCGAGCTCGCGGTAGCTCAGCCCCTGCCGCCAGGAGCCGAGGTGCACCTCGTAGATGCTCACGGGACCGGTGTGCGGGTCGCGGGCCGTGCGCTCGGCGATCCACTCGGCGTCGGTCCACTCGTGCCGGGACTCGACCACGACGCTCGCGTTCGCGGGCGGGACCTGCGTGCCCTTGGCCAGGGGGTCGGCCTTCTGGAGCCACGTCCCGCCCGGGGTGAGGATCTCGTACTTGTAGAGCGTGCCGGGGCCGATCCCGGGCACGAACAGCTCCCAGACCCCGGTGTCGCCCAGGGCGCGCAAGGCGTGCGTCGTGCCCTGCCAGTGGTTGAAGTCGCCGATGACGCGCACGGCGCGCGCGTTGGGGGCCCAGACCGCGAACGCGGTGCCGCTCGTGGTGCCGGGGGAGCCGGGCTCGCCCAGGACGCTCGGGTAGGTCGTGGGGTTGGCACCCAGGACCGTCCACAGCTCCTCGTGGCGGCCTTCGCGCAGCAGGTGCTGGTCTACCTCGCCGAGGGTCGGGAGGAAGCGGTACGGGTCGTCCTGGAGCGTCGTGGTCTCGCCGTAGCGCGCGCGGACCCGGTAGTCCGGGGCGTGCAGCACGGGCGCCGCCTGGGCGTCGGCGCCGAGCGGCTCGTCGACCGCGGCGGGTACGACCGCGACCCAGATCCCGTCCTGCTCGTGCGTCGCGGCGAACTCGCCGTCGAGGGTCACGATCGTGACCTCGTCCGCGAGCGGGCGCAGGACGCGCACCGTGGCGGCGCCGCCGGTGCGGCCACCGGGGAGCGGGACGGCCGTCAGGTGCGGGCCGAGGACCCCGTGCGGGTCGAACGACCGTCCCTGCGCGACGGCCGCGAGCGCCGCGGGATCGGCAGGGACGACGGGGAGCGGTGGGAGGGAGCTCGGAGGTGTCGATGACCCGGTCATGGCCCAACCTTTCCACGTCGCCGGGCTGCTTGTGCACTCCCCGCGCCGCGTCGCGGCGGTGGCGGTCCGGGTTCACCCGGGACGAGGGGCGGCGCGGGGGTCGAGAGGCCGCGGTCGGGGTCGCGGCCGGCGGGTGGAATCACGCGTCACCGCGCGCGGTGCCGGTGCCTGGGGCGAGCTGGTTGGCCGAGCGCAGGACGCTGCGGGCGACCAGTGCGTCGGGTTCGAGGGCCGCGGGGGAGGTCACGGTGAACGTGACGCTCTCGCCGGGCAGGAGCGTCACGAGCTGGTCGTCCACGGTCGCGTCGGGGTGCACCTTGTCGGCCAGCAGCGCGACGTCGCGCGTGAGCTCGCGGGCCGTGACGGCGACCTCGTAGCGGTGCGCGGGTCCGGTCGACCGGGCGGGGGTCCGCAGGGACCCGGGCACGGGGAGCGGCGGGTCGCCCGCCCGCTCCAGCACCCGCACCGAGGCGTCCGGGCCGGAGCCGGTGAGCGCGCTGTCGCGCGGCTCGGCGAAGAACCACAGCCCGCGCTCGTCGCCCAGGGTCGCGACGACGAGCTCGTCGCGAGCGCTCGCGGCGGACGCGACGTCGTCGGGCAGGAGGACCGTGCGCGTCTCGCGCGGCGCCAGCCCGACGACGGCGCTCGTCTCCGCGAGGACCGTCCCGTCGTAGCGCACGCGGCGCTGGACGAGCGTCCCGCCCCAGGCGTCGGGCGAGTCGTTGACGACGACCACCGCGAGGACCGAGGGGCCACCGGGGACGGGTGCGCCGCCGTCGGGCCTGCGGGGCTGGAGCGTGACCAGGCGGTCCCGGTACGCGTGCCGGAGCGCGGACAGCAACGGCTTGGCGCGACCCGCGCCGTCGACCGCGGCCCACGACGTGACGGGCCAGCAGTCGTTGAGCTGCCACACGATCGAGCCCGCGCAGCGGGGGCTCCACGAGCGAAGGTGCTCGATCCCGACCGTCAGGGCGTTCGCCTGGTTGAGGGACATGGCCCAGTGCCAGTCGTCCATGTCGTCGGGCAGCGCGAAGTGGGGGAGCAGGCCGTCGGTCAGCTTGTCGTTGCCCTGCGCGGCCTTCTGGTGCACGAGCATCCCGGGCGACTCGGGCGTGAGCGGGTCGTCCGACAGGGCGTCGCGCAGCGTCGACCAGGTGGGCGGGCCCTGCCAGCCGAACTCGGCGACGAAGCGCGCGACGTGGTCGCGGTACACCTGGTAGCCCTGGCGGTTCCACACGTCCCACAGGTGCACCGAGCCGTGCGCGTCGAGGTTGGGGTGCAGCTCGAGCGTCCCCGACCACGGGCTGCCCGGCGTGTAGGGGCGGCCAGGGTCGAGCTCCGCGAGCAGCGCGGGCAGCAGCCCGGTGTAGTAGCCCAGGCCCCACGTGCGGCCCTGGAGGCGCGGCTGCCAGTCCCAGTCGTGGAAGCCCCACAGGTTCTCGTTGTTGCCGTTCCACAGCACGAGGCTCGGGTGCGGGGCCAGGCGGACCACGTTGTCGCGGACCTCGGCCTCGACCTCGCTGCGCAGCGGCTCCTCCTCGGCGTAGGCCGCGCACGCGAACAGGAAGTCCTGCCACGTGAGGATGCCGCGCTCGTCGCACAGGTCGTAGAAGTCGTCGGCCTCGTAGATCCCGCCGCCCCAGACTCGCAGGAGGTTGATGTTCGCCCGCTCGGCCTGGGCGATCCGCGCGGCGTACCGCTCGCGCGTCACGCGGTGCGTGAACGCGTCGTCGGGGATCCAGTTGGCGCCGCGCACGAACACGGGCTGGTCGTTGACGACGATCACGAAGGACGTGCCGGGCTCTCCGTCGTGCTCGTCGGGCTCCATCTCGAGGCGGACGGTGCGGAAGCCCACGCGGTGGCGTCGCACGTCGAGGGGCCCGACGACGGCGCGCGGCTCGCGCGGAGCGGCGGCAGCCGGGGAGGTGGCGACGACGGCGTCGGCGCCGCCGTCGGCCAGGAGCTCGACCGTGACCTCGTACAGGGGCTGCTCGCCGAACCCGCGCGGCCACCAGCGCCGCACGGCCGGGAGGTCGACGTCGACGACCGCGGACGGGGCGCCCGCCGGGACCAGGGCGGTCGTCACGAGACCCGCGACGTGGACCGCGACCCGGACGTCGACGGCAGCAGGCATCTCGACGGCCGCGCCGCCGCTCCCCTCGGCGCGCACCGCGTGCTCGTCCGCGTGCTCGAGGTCGACGTGGACGGCGAGGCGTGCCGCGACCGGGGCGTCGGCAGCGGGCGGCGTGTGCGCCGAGCCCTCGACCGTCGCCACGGGCCGCACGGCCGCGAGCCGGGCGCCCGACCACGCCTCGAGCGCGAGGGGACGCCAGATGCCCGACGTCGCGGTCTCCAGGCCCCAGTCCCACCCGAAGCTGCACGCCATCTTGCGGATCGCGTTGAACGGGTGGGGATTGGTGTGCGGGCGGTAGCCCATGGCCACGCTCTGCGCCGCGGCGTACGCGAGCGGCGAGGCGAACCGGACGACGAGCTCGTTGGTGCCCGGCCGCAGGTGCTCGTCGACCGGCAGGCGGTAGGTGCGGTGCTGGTTCGCGGTCTCGGCGAGCAGGTGTCCGTTGAGGCTCACGGCGGCGACGGTGTCGAGCCCGTCGGCGACCAGGTCGTGGCGCTCGTGGCCGTCGGGCACCCACTCGAACGTGGTCCGGTACTCCCAGTCGCACCGGCCGATCCACGCGAGCACGTGCTCGTTGTCGTCGAGGTAGGGGTCGGGGACGATCCCGGCCGTGAGGAGGTCGGTGTGCACGGTGCCGGGGACGGTCGCGGGGACCGGGGCGTCGAGGCGTGCGGCGAGGTGGGCCGGGACAGGGCCGGCCACGGCCCGCACGGTCCAGCCCGTGTGCAGCTCCCGGCGCTCGAGGCTCCGCAGGGGAGACGTGTCGCCGTCGAGCGCCGTCGGGGTGGGGGAGGCGGGGGCCGAGGTCACGGGTGGCTCCAAGGGTGAGGGATCGTCGTCGAACCGCGGCACCATCATGCCTCGGGGCGCGTCGCTCCCGGTCGCGCCGGTGCGTGCGGCGACACCGGGGAACGGGCGTCGTGCGTTGCCCTGCCTACCGCCCGCCCAGCAGCCGGTCCACGGCCGTGAGCGGGATCGGCTCCCACGCGGGCCGGTTGCGGGACTCGTACACGACCTCGTACAGGGCCTTGTCGAGGACGAGCGCCCGCAGCAGGGCCTCGGTCGTCGCGAGCGAGAGCCCGGCCGTCCCGTCGTCCTCGCCCACGGCCCGCCGGTAGCCCTCGACGAACGCGGTGCGCGCCGTCGTCGTCCAGCGGGGTGAGCGGGCACCGCCGACCGCCGCCGCGTAGTCGAGCGAGCGCACGATCCCCGCGACGTCGCGCAGCGGCAGGTCCGGGCGCGTGCGCTCGGACACGGGACGCAGGGGCTCGCCCTCGAAGTCGAGGATCTTCCAGCCGTCGCCGCGCGCGTGCAGGGCCTGGCCCAGGTGCATGTCGCCGTGGATCGCCTGGAGCAGGGGCGGGGGAGCGTCGTCGCGCGCCAGGCGTTCGCCGACCTGGTCGAGGAACGCCTCGACGAGCGGGGCACGCCGCGCGAGCGGGATCGAGCCCGCGCAGGCCTCACGGGCCCGACGGCGCAGGTCGCCCAGCAGCCAGCCCGCCTCGAGCGGTGGCCCGGTCGGCAGGGCGACGCGCAGCGCGCCGTGCATGCTCGCGAGCGTCGCGCCGAGGTCGGCCGCGAGGTCGGCGAACGACCGGTCCTGGGACGCGTAGGCGCACGCGAGCTCGAACCCGTCCTGGGCGTCGGTCACGAGCTCGCTGAGGATCGCGAGGTGCGCCGTCCGTGCGGTCGCCCCGGCCTGCCCGGCCGCCGGCCCTGGGCCCGACGCGCCCGACGCGCCCGGCCCGGCGGGTCGGCCGGGGACGTCGACCGCGTCCCACGAGGCCTCGACCCAGCCGAGCGGGCGAGGGACGCCGGTCCACCCGACCCGGGCGAGCGCGTCCGGGACCACGACGTCGGGGTGCTTGCCGATCGCGACCGTGCGCAGGATCTTGAGGATCGAGCCCCCCACGACACCGGGCAGGATCACCGACGTGTTGGACTGCTCGCCGCCGACCGTCCGTGCCCCGGCCAGGTCCGGGCTCTCGCCCGGTGCTCCCGCACGGGCTCCCTCGGCCGGCTCGAGCGCCGCGAGGAGGGCCACCCACAGGTCGGGGTGCGTGGCGCCGTCGTGCACCGCGAGCGGCGCGGCAAGCGGGTCCCCGGGCCGGGCGGGCGGGCCCGGGACGAAGCCGACGAGGCCCGGCAGGGGCGTGCGAGCCGGGTCCTGGGCGCCCGCGGCGGGCCCGGCGTCGGGAGAGGTCGGCTCGCCCGAGGTCGCGAGCCGACCCGCGGGCGTGAGGACGAGGGGGACCTGGATCACGAGGTCGAGGCCCTCGCCCACGACGCGCAGCAGGTGCAGCGTGCAGCGATCGGTGAGCGCGAAGCTCAGCCACGGGACGTGGCGCACCGCGAGCCCCTTGACGGGGTACCAGCGCTGGGCCGGCAGCCATGCGTCGAGCAGCCCCAGCAGGCGCGCGTCGGGCACCGGGGCGCGCTGCGGCGACCCGAGCGGTCCGTGGCGGGACGCGACGGGCGGGGACGAGACGGTCTTCGGCACCACGTCAGCTCCTTCTGCCGTCCGGGCGAGGGCTGCCGGCCCGGTCCCTACGACACCGTCGACGTCGGCATCTACGACACCGTGAGCCAGTAGAAGTCCCTCGACCCCCATGTCATCACGACGTCGCCGTCCTCGCCCACCGGGGGGAACGGTGCCCCGCCGAACACGTCGGTGAGCGTCGCCCCCGCGTGCTCGGGCAGGTGGATCGTGGCGGTGCGCGCCGTGGACGCGAGGTTCGCGACGCACAGGATCGTCTCGGCCTCGTTGGCGCGCAGGAACGCGAGCACCGCGTCGTTGTCGGTGCTGAGCGTGACCTGCGCGCCGTCGCCGAACGCGGGGTGCAGGCGGCGCACCGCGAGCATCCCGTGGACCCAGTGCAGCAGCGACGTGGGCTGTGCGAGCTGGCCCTCGACGTTGACGTAGCCGTAGTGGTGCACGAGCGACTGGACCGGCGGCAGGTACAGCTTGCCCGGGTCGGCCGTCGAGAAGCCCGCGTTGCGGTCCGGCGTCCACTGCATGGGCGTGCGGACCGCGTCGCGGTCGGGCAGCCAGATGTTGTCGCCCATCCCGATCTCGTCGCCGTAGTACAGGCACGGGCTGCCGGGCAGCGACAGGAGCAGCGCGTGCGCGAGCTCGATCTCCTTGCGCGAGTTGTCCAGGAGCGGGGCCAGGCGGCGGCGGATGCCGACGTTCGCGCGCATGCGCGGGTCCTGGGCGTACCACCCGTACATCGACGCGCGCTCCTCGGTCGAGACCATCTCGAGCGTGAGCTCGTCGTGGTTGCGCAGGAACGTGCTCCACTGGGCGCCCGCCGGGATGGGCGGGGTGTCGCGCAGGATGTCCACGATCTGGTTGGCCCGCTGGTCCTTGATCGCGTAGTAGATGCGCGGCATCACGGGGAAGTGGAAGCACATGTGGCACTCCGGCTCCTCCTCGGTGCCGAAGTAGTCCACGACCTCCGCGGGCCACTGGTTGGCCTCGGCGAGGATGATCCGGCCGGGGAACTCGGTGTCGACCATCTCGCGCACGCGCCGCAGGAACCGGTGCGTCTCGGGCAGGTTCTCGCAGTTGGTGCCCTCGGCCTCGAACAGGTACGGGACCGCGTCGAGCCGGAACCCGTCCACGCCCACCTGCAGCCAGAACCGCGTCACGTCGAGCATGGCGTCCGCGACGCGCGAGTTCTCGAAGTTGAGGTCCGGCTGGTGCGAGAAGAACCGGTGCCAGAAGTACTGGCGCCGCACCGGGTCGAACGTCCAGTTGCTCGTCTCGGTGTCCACGAAGATGATGCGCGCGTCCTGGTAGCGCGTGTTGTCGTCGCTCCACACGTAGAAGTCGCCGTAGGGGCCCTCGGGGTCGGCGCGCGAGGCCTGGAACCACGGGTGCTGGTCGCTCGTGTGGTTCATGACCAGGTCGATCACGATCCGGATGCCGCGCGAGTGGGCCTCGGCGATGAGCTCGGTGAAGTCGGACATGGAGCCGTACTGGCCCGCGATCGCGGTGTAGTCGGCCACGTCGTACCCGCCGTCGCGCAGGGGCGAGGGGTAGAACGGCGGCAGCCACAGGGCGTCGATCCCGAGCCACTGGAGATAGTCGAGTCGCTCGATGAGCCCGCGCAGGTCGCCCGAGCCGTCGCCCGAGGAGTCCGAGAACGCGCGGACCAGGACCTCGTAGAACACCGCGGTCCGGTACCAGGAGGGGTCGTCGGACAGGCCCCCGCGCTGCGCCAGGGGCGCGGCCGGCTGCCGCCGGGGAGGCAGTGCGCCCACGGGCAGGGGAGCAGGGGCCGTCGCGGGCGCGACGGGAGCCGGGCCGGCGGCGTGCCCGTCCCGGGCGGCGCCGCCCGAGGTGCCGCCCGGCACTCCGCCCGACGTGGCGGACGGCCCCTGGCCCCCGGGGGACGACAGGTACGGGGGCGCCGTCACGGCGCGCCCACGTGGATGACGTGCGCGACCTGCTCCTGCGGGACGAGCCGCACGTACACGTCCTGCCCCCACCCGTACGAGGCACCGCTCAGGAGGTCGTGCGCGACGAACTGCCCGTGCTCGGCCGGCACGCCCAGCGCCGCGAGGTCGAGGTGGACCATGGACTCCTGCGTGCCCCACGGGTCCAGGTTGACGACCACGATCACGGTGTCGGCGGGCTCGGGCGTCCCGGCCGGGGACACGCGCGCCGGCAGATGACGCGAGAACGCGAGGACCTGGTCGTTGCTCGTGGGGTGGATCGTGAGGTTGCGGAGCTGACGCAGCGCGGGGTGCTCGCGGCGCACCTCGTTGAGCCGCGTGACGAGCGTCGAGATGCCGATCTCCTCCGCGAGCGCCCAGTCGCGGGGCTTGTACTCGTACTTCTCGTTGTCGATCTGCTCCTCGACGCCGGGGCGCGGCACGTTCTCGACCAGCTCGTAGCCCGAGTAGATCCCCCAGGTGGGCGAGCCGAGGGCCGCGAGCACTGCTCGCACCGCGAACCCGGCGACGCCGCCGTGCTGCAGGTACGGCGGCAGGATGTCGTGCGTCGTGGGCCAGAAGCTCGGACGCATGGAGGAGCCGGCCGGCCCCGAGACCTCGGCGAGGTACTCCGCGAGCTCGGTCTTCTCGTTGCGCCACGTGAAGTACGTGTACGACTGGTGGAACCCGATGTGCGCGAGCGTGAGCATCATCGCGGGCTTGGTGAACGCCTCCGACAGGAAGATCACCTCCGGATGGGTGGCGCGGACCTCGGCCAGCAGCCACTCCCAGAACTCGAGCGGCTTGGTGTGCGGGTTGTCGACCCGGAACGCCGTGACGCCGCGCGCGATCCAGACCCGCACGACGCGCAGCACCTCGGCGTAGATGCCCGCCGGGTCGTTGTCGAAGTTCAGCGGGTAGATGTCCTGGTACTTCTTGGGCGGGTTCTCGGCGTAGGCGATCGAGCCGTCGACGCGCGTCGTGAACCACTCGGGGTGCTCGGTGACCCAGGGGTGGTCGGGCGAGCACTGGAGCGCGAGGTCGAGCGCGACCTCCATGCCCAGGCGGCGAGCCTCCTTCACGAAGGCCTTGAAGGTCCGCTCGCTGCCGAGCTCGGGGTGGATCGCGTCGTGCCCGCCGTCCTTCGAGCCGATCGCGTAGGGCGATCCCGGGTCGCCCGGGAGCGCGGTGAGCGAGTTGTTGCGACCCTTGCGGTGCGCGGTGCCGATGGGGTGCACGGGCGTCAGGTAGACCACGTCGAAGCCCATGGCGGCGATCGCGGGCAGGCGCCGCGCGGCGCTCGTGAACGTGCCCGACCGCCAGGTCCCGTCCTTGAGGCGTCGCGCGCCCTCGGAGCGGGGGAACATCTCGTACCAGGCCCCGGCGAGGGCGAGCGGCCGGTCCACCACGAGCGGGTACGTGCCCGACGGCGTCACGAAGTCCCGCAGCGGGGTGCGGGCCAGGGCGTCGCGCACCTCGGGCGACAGGGCCGCCGCGAGACGAGCCGGCGAGGGGCGCGACGGGTCCGCGAGGGCGGCTGCGCCGTCGTGCAGGGTCTTCGCGTCCTGCGGGCTCAGCCCCGCCAGGGCCGTGATGCGCTCGAAGAGCGCGACGCCCTCGGCGAGCATGAGCTCGACGTCGATGCCCGCCGCGACCTTGATCGCGGCGTCGTGCGCCCAGGTCCCGTACGGGTCGGACCACGCCTCGACGCGGAACGACCAGGCGCCCGGGGCGTCGGGCGAGAGCGTCGCGCGGAAGCGGTCGAGGCCCGGGGCCACGTCGACCATGTGCGCCCACGAGTGGTCGCTGCCGTCCGGGGCGACGAGCACCGCGGTCGCCGCGACCGCGTCGTGCCCCTCGCGGAACACCGTTGCCTCGACCGGGACGACCTCGCCGACCGCGGCCTTGGCGGGCCAGCGACCTCCCTCGACGACGGGGGAGACGTCGAGGACCGGAATGCGACCGATCGGGGCGGCCGGCGCGATCGGGGGAGCCTGCCGGGGGCCCACCGGGGGTACCGGGCGGGGCGCCGTCGGGGGCGCCGTGCTCGTCCTGCGGGGGGACGCGGTCGTGGAGGCGACGGCGGACGCGTTCGGGCGGGCGGTCGCGGGGGTCGCGAGGTTCTCAGGCACCTGCACAAGGTATCGAGCGTGGGCCGTGAGCGGCACCCACAGAGCGGGTGTGGCGCCGAACCTCCACCCGCTCGTCGCCCGACGGGCGGGTGAAAGTTCATGCAAGCGTTACAGAGAGGTGGTGGGCAGGGGGTGTGCCACGACCGACTGTTGCGTACTGTCGGACCCGTGAGAGCGATCAGACGTTTCACCGTCCGCACCGTCCTGCCCGCCGAGCTGCACGACCTCGACGAGCTGTCCCTCAACCTGCGCTGGTCCTGGCACGCCCCCACGCGCGAGCTCTTCTCCGGGATCGACCCGCAGCTGTGGGACTCCGTGAAGCGCGACCCCGTGGCGCTGCTGGGCGCGCTCGGGCCGGACCGGCTCGCGGCGCTCGCAGCCGACCACGGCTTCGTCGAGCGCGTGCGCGCGGCCGCGGCGGACCTGCACCGGTACCTCCAGGACCCCCTGTGGTACCAGCAGCAGGTCGCGGGGGGAGAGGCGCTCCCCGCGGCGATCGCCTACTTCTCCCCGGAGTACGGCATCACCTCGGTGCTGCCGCAGTACTCGGGCGGGCTCGGCATCCTCGCGGGCGACCATCTCAAGAGCGCGTCCGACCTGGGCGTGCCCATCGTCGGCGTCGGGCTGCTCTACGGCGCGGGCTACTTCCGCCAGTCCCTCACGCGCGACGGCTGGCAGGTCGAGACCTACCCGCTGCTCGACCCGGACGGGCTGCCGCTGACCATCCTGCGCGAGGACGACGGCACCCCCGCGCGCGTCTCGATCGACCTGCCCGGCGGGCGCGTCCTGCACGCGCACGTGTGGGTCGCGGCGGTCGGCCGTGTGCCGCTGCTGCTGCTCGACTCCAACGTGCCGGGCAACGACGAGGCCGCCCGCAAGGTCACCGACCGCCTCTACGGCGGCGGCGGCGAGCACCGTCTCCAGCAGGAGCTGCTGCTCGGCGTGGGCGGTGTGCGCGCGCTGCGCCTGTGGTCGCGGCTGACCGGGGCGCCCGAGCCCGAGGTCTACCACACCAACGAGGGGCACGCCGGGTTCCTGGGCGTCGAGCGCATCCGCGAGCTCGTCACGGGCGCGGGCCTCACGTTCGACGCGGCCCTCGAGGCCGTGCGGGCCGCGACGGTCTTCACGACCCACACGCCCGTGCCCGCGGGCATCGACCGGTTCGGCCGGGACCTCGTCTCGCAGTACTTCGGCGGGGACAACCAGATCCCCGGGATCGACGTCGAGCAGGTCCTCTCGCTCGGCGCCGAGGACTACGACGGCGGGGACCCGACGGTCTTCAACATGGCCGTCATGGGCCTGCGCCTGGGCGGGCGCGCCAACGGCGTCTCGCTCCTGCACGGCGAGGTCTCGCGCGGCATGTTCAACGGGCTGTGGCCGGGCTTCGACTCGCGCGAGGTCCCCATCACGTCGGTGACCAACGGCGTGCACTCACCCACGTGGGTCGACCCCAGGATGGCTGCGCTCGAGTCCGAGAAGCTGGGGCTCGACGAGCTCACGGCCGACGCCGCGTCGTCGGGCTGGCTGAACCCCGACGCCGTGACCGACGCCGAGCTGTGGAACATGCGCCGCGAGCTGCGCGGGCAGCTCGTCGACGAGGCCCGCAACCGGCTGCGCAGGTCCTGGCGCGAGCGCGGGGCCAGCCCCGCCGAGCTCGGCTGGGTCGACGACGCGCTCTCGCCCGACGTCCTGACCATCGGGTTCGCGCGCCGCGTGCCCACCTACAAGCGGCTCACGCTCATGCTGCGCGACCCCGAGCGCCTGCGCTCGCTGCTGCTCGACCCCGAGCGGCCCGTCCAGCTCATCGTCGCCGGCAAGTCCCACCCCGCCGACGACCAGGGCAAGCGGCTCATCCAGCAGCTCGTCCGGTTCACCGACGAGGCCGACGTGCGCGGGCGCATCGTGTTCCTGCCGAACTACGACATCGGCATGGCACAGTCGCTCTACCCGGGCTGCGACGTGTGGCTCAACAACCCGCTGCGCCCGCTCGAGGCGAGCGGCACGTCGGGCATGAAGTCCGCGCTCAACGGCGGGCTCAACCTGTCCATCCTCGACGGGTGGTGGGACGAGTGGTACGACGGCGAGAACGGCTGGGCCATCCCCACGGCCGACGGCGTCGAGGACACCGAGCGTCGTGACGACCTCGAGGCGGCCGCGCTCTACGACCTCATCGAGACCCAGGTCGCCGCGCGCTTCTACGACCGCGACGAGCGGGGCGTGCCGGGGCGCTGGCTCCAGATGGTGCGGCACACGCTCGCGACCCTGGGCCCCAAGGTCCAGGCCACGCGCATGGTCGCCGACTACGTGCACCGCCTGTACGGGCCCGCGGCGGTCGCCGGGCGCACGCTCAACGCCCCGGGCTTCGAGCCCGCGCGCGAGCTCGCGGCGTGGAAGCAGCACGTGCGCGGCGACTGGTCGCGCGTCCGGGTGGACCACGTCGAGTCGAGCGGCATCCGCGAGGTCCCGCAGGTCGGCGACCTCCTGACGGTCAAGGCCTACGTGTCGCTCGGCGACCTGCAGCCCGGCGACGTCGAGGTCCAGGTGGTCCACGGTCGCGTGACCGAGGCCGACGTGATCGAGACCTTCACGGCCGAGCCGCTCGAGCTCGCCGAGACGTACGAGGCGGGGCGGGCGGCGTTCGCCGGGTCGGTGCGGCTCGAGGCGTCGGGTCCGTTCGGGTACACCGTGCGGATCGTGCCCCAGCACGAGGGGCTCGCGAGCGTCGCGGAGCTGGGGCTGGTCGCGAACGCCTGACCGGCTGTGCTGCCGAGGTAGAACGTTGTCGAGATAGAACGCGCTGCGCGAGGTAGAACCCCCTACGTTCTACTTCACGCGGCGCGTTCTACCTCGCACGTTCGCGAGCCAGCCGTCTGGCCGCGCGGAGCCGACCCACGAGGCGTTCTGGATCCTTCAGGTCCTCCCAGGTCACGCGAAGGATCGTCCACCCTGCCTCTCGGAGCGCGTCCTCGCGCTTCTTCTCGGCGAGCAGGCGTCCTGCAGGGTCGCCCATGCCGCCGGTGTACTTGACCACGCCGTCGAACTCGAGCCCGACGCGAAGCTCGGGCCAGGCGAGGTCGAGCCGGAACTCGCCGCGCCAGGTCGTGACGGAGAGCTGGGGGACGAGCGGCGGGAGGCCGGCGTCGAGAGCAAACCAGCGCACGAGGGTCTCACCGGGGGACTCCGACCGGGCATCGGCAAGCTGGAGGACCTGCCTCGCCTGGATCACCCCGCGCTTTCCTGCCGACTCGTCGAGGATCTGGTCGAGCAGCCGGACGTCGGCACCGAGACGCAGCGCAGAGTCGGCGACGACCAGGGCGCTGGACGGCCGCAGCGAACGAGCGCAGTCGACCACGGTCCGCTCCAGAGAGGTGACCGGGATACCGTCCAGGTCGTGCCGGTCACGCTCTGGCAAAGCCGTCCAGTGCCGTCGGGTGGCCGGGTCGGAGTCACGGCGCACGCTCGGATTCGCAAGCTGTGTCACATGGACCAACCGCCCCAGCCGCCAGGTCCAGCACCCCCACAGGAGGGCTGCTGTCTCGTGGCTCAGCCAGTAGGAGGTGGTGAGCCTCTCCACGACTCCTCGCACGCTCGCGAGCACCTCGGCCTCGCGTCGCCGTGCGTGCCCCTCGCCGGTCGGGAGCGGCAGGTAGACCCCTGGGCGGACACGCACCACCTGTCCGGCGCGTCGGCTCCTCTCGAGCCGAGCCCGGGTCGCCGGTTCGTAGCGCAGCGCGGGCGGGACCTGACGAGTGGTTTCTGGTCGTGCCATGTTGCTCAGCGTGCCCGTGATCGAAGGCATGGGGTGGGGCGACTGGGTATCTGTGGACAACCGGGGGGCGAAGTAGAACGTCCTGGTCGAAGTAGTACGCAGCGCGTTCTACCTCACGCAGTCGGTTCTATCTCGACGGAACACGTCACCCTCGACCTCAGCCCTCTGCCTCGCGCCTCGACGCAGACGCGCCCCCGAGCAGCCCCAGGTACCGCACCCTCGTCGCGAGCACCTCGCGCAGCTGCTCCCCGATCCCCTCGACGAACTCCTCGCGGTACACCGCGTCGACCTGGACCGAGATCGCGTAGTACAGACCGGTGAACGTCGCGATCGCGACCGACACCCGCACGAGGGTCTGCGTGACCACGAGCGGGCTCCCCGACAGGTCGAACGTGAGCAGCACGCGCTGCCCGTCGATGCCCCACAGGTCCATGACCTCGGGCGTCACGGTCAGGGTCCCGAGCGCGACGAAGAAGAGCCCCATGCCGGCGCTGACCACGAGCACCTGCAGGAGCTGGGAGACGCCGATCATCGCGGCCACGTTGAACCGCTGGCTGCGGGTCAGCGGCGGGAGCGCCGCGGCCCCCGGCACCCCGTCGGCGGCCGCGCGCAGGGCGTTCCGGGCCTCGGTCGGCAGGCGCAGCCCCACGAACAGCACGATGAGCCCGGCGAAGAACGTCCCCAGGATGACGCCCGCGGCCCCGCCGGTCCGGCTGAAGACCTGCCACACCTCGGCGTTGTAGAACAGGACGAGGGAGAAGACCATCAGCAGCGGCAGGAGCCGCACGAGCCGCACGAGCGACGCCCCGAGCTCGTCGACGATGCGCGCGAGCCCCCACCACAGCGACGAGCCGACGCCGTACGCGACCACGACCCACACGAGCCCCAGGAGCAGCAGGTTCCCGCCGGCCGTGACGAGCGCGGCCCCCCACTCGCCCCCGAACACCGCGGGCAGCACGGCCGGCACGAGCACGAAGAACGCGAGCTCGGGCCCGCCGACGTCCTGCGGCAGCGTCGACCAGTGCCTGCCGCGCAGCACGTTGAGCCCCACGTAGGCCGCGGCGATCAGCACCGCGCCGCCGGCCACGGCGAGCAGGTTGCCCCACCACGTCCACCCGCCGTTCACGGCGCCCGTGAGCTCGAGCAGCAGCACGACGACGAGGAAGGGGGCCGACCGGCCGAACACGTCGCGGCGCGCCGAGTGGTCCTCGAGGAGCAGGGGCAGACCGTTGCGTCGCAGGACGCGTTCGCAGCCGGCGACGTCGAGCTCGGCCGTTCCCGGACCGCCGGCCGGGGGACCGGGGGGAGCGGCGCCGTCGGGCAGGTTCATGCCGGGAGCGTACCGGCAGCGCGGTCCGCTGGCCGGGCGGCCTCGCCGCGGCTACGTTCGCCTCATGCCCGACGACGTCGCTCACCTCCCCGACCTCCCCCCGCCCTTCGGCGGGGTCGCGTGGGACGACGACGCGTCGGCCGGCGACTGGATCCGACCCCGGCTGGGGGAGTGGGGGACCGTCGGGTCGTGCGTCCCGTCGGGCTACGCCGCGTACGCGCGCATCCCCGACGTGCCCGCGTGGGCCGAGGAGGACGAAGGGATCGGGTCGCTCTACCTGGGTCGGAGCGACGAGTCGGGACCCGAGCAGATGGATCTGCTGATCGACGCCCTCGCGCCGTTCACGGGCGACCAGCTGTGCCACTTCGCGCTGTGGACCGGGTACGGGTGGCTGTACGACCCCGCGGCACGGCCCGAGGACTCGACGTCGTTCGCCCTGCTCTCGTTCGGGATCGACGACGTGGGCGAGGGGGACGCGCCGGGGTCCTCGTTCGCGCTCGCGCAGGCGCAGGCCGAGGCCCGGGTGCGCGCGCTGCGGGCCGCGCACCAGGTCGAGCGCCCCGCGGCGCCGATGCTCGAGCTGCCGCACCGCGCCTACCACCTGTGGCACGGGCCGCTCGCGCAGGCCGCCGCGTTCGCGTCGCTCCACCAGTCGCCCACGCTGTGGTGGCCGCAGGACCGGTCCTGGTTCGTGTGCACCGAGCTCGACACCGTGGCCACCGACCTCGGGGGCAGCGAGGAGCTCGTCGCGGCGCTGCTCGAGGTGCCCGGGCTGCGCGCGTCGCGCGTGAGCCCGGGCGACCCGGTGCAGATGCCCGCGGACTGGTGACGAGCGCGGTCCTCCGTCCCCGGACGTGCTGCCGCCCAGCCCCCCGGACCTACAGGCTCCGCGCGAGCGCGCGCCCCACCGTCCGTCCCGAGAACAGGCACCCACCGAGGAACGTCCCCTCGAGCGCCCGGTGGCCGTGCACGCCACCGCCCCCGAACCCCGCGGCCTCGCCTGCGGCGTACAGGCCCTCGAACACCGAGCCGTCAGGGCGCAGCACGCGACCGTCGGTGTCGGTGTGCAGGCCGCCGAGCGTCTTGCGGGTCAGGACCGAGAGCCGCACGGCGAGCATGGGCCCGTCCTTGGGCGTCGTGAGCGGGCGCGGCGGGGAGACGCGGATGACCCGGTCCACGAAGAACTTGCGGGCCATCGCGGTCGCGACGACCTGGTGGTCCTTGCCGAGGCCCGAGCGCACCTGGTCGTCGCGCAGCCGGACCAGCCGCTCGAGCTCGGTCGCGTCGATGTGCCCCTGCGACCCAGGGGTCGCGTCGGTCAGGGCGTTCATCCCGGCGGCGAGCTCGGTCGGGTTCGCGCCCCACACGAACTCGGGGGACTCGGCCGCGAACCGGGCCACGGGCCCGACCGCCCCGGGCAGCACCCGCTGGGCCAGCAGCCGCACGCTCCGGCCGGTCAGGTCGGGGTTCTGCTCCGAGCCCGAGAGCGCGAACTCGCTCTCCATGATCGCCTTGTTGAGCACGAACCAGGAGTGGTCGTCGGCGCGGCCCGTGACGTGCTGGAGCGAGCCCAGCGCGTCGAACCCGGGGAACAGCGGGGCGGGCAACCGGTGACCGTGCGCGTCGACCCACAGCGACGAGGGTCCGGGCAGGATGCGGATGCCGTGACGGGTCCACACGGGCGAGTGGTTCGCGATGCCCTCGGGGTAGTGCCACATGCGGTCCTCGTGGACCAGGGCCGCGCCGGCGGCGCGCGTGACGCCGAGCATGAGCCCGTCGGTCGAGTCGGGGACCCCCGAGAGCATGCGCTCGGGCAGGATGCCCGCACCCGCGGGCCAGTTCGCGCGGACCAGGTCGTGATTCGCACCGATCCCCCCGGAGGAGACGACGACGGCGCTCGCCGACAGCTCGACCTCGCCCACGACGTCGCGCACCGAGGGCACGCCGCGCTCGACCGGGTCGTCGGCCAGGATCTCGGCCCGGACCCCGGTGACGGCGCCGTCGGTCACCACGAGCTCGGTCACGCGGTGCCGGAAGCGGATGTCGAGCAGCCCGGCCTCCCGGGCGTCGAGGGCCGCGCGGACGAACGGCTCGAGGATGCCGGGCCCGGTACCCCACGTCACGTGGAACCGCGGCACGCTGTTGCCGTGCCCGCCCGCGGGGTAGCCGCCGCGCTCGGCCCACTGGACGAGCGGGAACCAGCGCACGCCCTTGCCGTGCAGCCACGAGCGCATGTCCCCCGCGGCGAAGTCCACGAAGCCCCTGGCCCAGGCGTAGCCCCAGCGGTCGGGCCCCGTGCCCTCCGCGGCTCCCGGTGCGAACTGCGCCGAGCCGAGCCAGTCGTCGAGGGCGAGCTCGGGGGTGTCCTTGACCCCCATGCGGCGCTGCTCGGGCGAGTCGACCAGGAACAGTCCGCCGAAGGACCAGAAGGCCTGCCCGCCCAGGCTCGCGGCGGGCTCCTGGTCGAGGAGGATCACGTGACGGCCCGCCGCGGTGAGCTCGGTCGCGGCGACCAGCCCGGACAGGCCCGCGCCGACGACGATGACCTCGGCAGAGTCGGTCGCTCCGGGACTGGGAGCGCTCCCGGGGGCGGGACGCGGTGCGGTCGGGTCGGGGATGCTGACGTCGTTGTCACTCATGCGCAGAGACTAGACCCCGTGTCCCTCCGCGAGGTAGAGGGCTGGCGTCGAGGTAGTGGTCCCAGGACCTCTACCTCGATGCCAGCCCTCTACCTCGGCGGCCTCAGGGGCGCTCGGCCGAGACGTAGACCTGCATGCTGAGGGGCTCGAGCAGGACGGACGGCGAGTCGGCCGGGTCGGCCGGAGCCCGGTCGGCGGAGGCCGTGCCCTCGCTGCCCTCGCCGCCCCCGCTGTCCTCGAGGCCGTCGACCACGTGCTCGCCCTCGGTCGGATGCTCCCAGTCGGAGTCCCACGCGAGCTCCCAGGCGCAGCCCGCGGCCCCGCCCTCGCTCCGACCCGGCACCGCGGCCGGCGTGACCTCGACCGTGTCGAGCGCCCCGTTGACCACGACGAGCACGTCCTTGTCCCCCTCGCCCGGGCCCGTGCGCAGCATCTGCAGGACCCGGAAGCCGGGGTCGTGCCAGGCGTCGTGGTCGAGGGGGTGCCCCGCCGCGTCGAACCAGGCGAGGTCCGGCACGGCATCCTCGGCGGCATGCCGCGGCCTGCCGTGGAAGAACGCGTCGCTGCGCAGGGCGGCGTGCTCTCGGCGCAGCTCCAGCAGGTGGGTCGTGGTCGCGAGCAGGTCCTTGCGCCAGGGCGACAGGTCCCAGCTCACCCAGGACAGCGGCCCGTCCTGGCAGTAGGCGTTGTTGTTGCCCCGCTGGGTGCGGCCCATCTCGTCGCCCGCCGTGAGCATGGGCGTGCCGGCCGCCAGGATCTGCGTGGCCATGAGGTTGCGGATCGAGCGCCGCCGCAGGGGAGCGATGACGAGCCCGGGCTCGAAGCCTCCGTGCTCGAGCCCTCGGAGCATGGCGTCCTCGTCCGACAGCCGCCCTTCGATGCCGTGGTTCCAGGACCGGTTGTCGTCGCTGCCGTCCCGGTTGCCCTCGCCGTTGGCCTCGTTGTGCTTGTGCTCGTAGGCGACGAGGTCGGCGAGCGTGAAGCCGTCGTGGGCCGTCACGAAGTTGATCGATGCCACCGGTCCGCGCATCAGCGGCGGGTCGCTGTGCCCGAACAGGTCCGCGGACCCTGCCAGGCGGGTCGCGAGCTCGCGCACGCCCTGGCCGAGGCGCCCGTGCGAGGCCTCGCGGGGGTCGGCGAGCCAGAACTGGCGCACGGCCCCGCGGAAGCGGTCGTTCCACTCGGCCAGGGGGGCCGGGAACTGCCCGGTCCGCCAGCCGCCCGGGCCCACGTCCCACGGCTCGGCGATCAGCTTGAGCCCGTTCAGCACGGGGTCGGTCTGGAGCGCGACGAGGAACGGGTGGTCGGGGTCGAACCCACCGGGCCCCCGGCCCAGGGTCACCGCGAGGTCGAACCGGAAGCCGTCGACCCCGATCTCCTGCGCCCAGTACCGCAGCGAGTCGAGCGTCGCCTGGACCACGCGGGCGCGCCGGAAGTCGAGGCTGTTGCCGGTCCCGGTGACGTCCGCCAGCCGGGCCGGGGTCGCGCCGTCGTGCAGGTAGTGGACGGGGTTGTCGAGGCCGCGCCACGACAGGTGGGGCCCGTCGACCCCGCCCTCGCACGTGTGGTTGTGCACCACGTCGAGCACGACCTCGATCCCGGCCTCGTGCAGCAGGTGGACCATGCCACGGACCTCGTCGACCACGGCGCCCGGCCCGGCCTCCTGCGCGTCGCGCGTCGCGTAGGGCGCGTGCGGCGCGAAGAACCCTGCGGTCGAGTAGCCCCAGTAGTTGGTGAGGCCCTTGGCCACGAGGTGCGGCTCGGACAGGAACGCGTGGATCGGCAGGAGCTCGATCGTCGTGACACCCAGGTCCTTGAGGTGCGCGATCGTGGCGGGGTGCGCGAGCCCCGCGTACGTGCCGCGCAGGGGCTCGGGCACGGCCTCGAGCTGCATGGTCAGGCCGCGCACGTGCGCCTCGTACAGCACGGTGTCGGCCCAGGGGACCTGCGGACGGCGCACGGGCGGGTGGTTCGTGCGCGGGGCCACGACGACCGAGTGCGGCACGTGGGCCGCGGAGTCTCGCGGGTCGGCCGGGCCCTCCGGGTCGCCGACGAGCGCGCCCGACGCGTCGCGCTCGGTCACGTGCCCACGCGTCGCAGGGTCCTCGTCGAGCTCGCCCACGAGCCCGCGAGCGTACGGGTCGAGGAGCAGCTTCGCGGGGTTGTACCGGAACCCCGCCGCGGGGTCCCAGGGGCCGTGCGTGCGGAACCCGTAGCGCTGGCCCTCGCGCACCCCGGGCACGCGAGCGTGCCAGACGCCGTAGCTCGGCCCGTCGAGCGCGACGCGCCTCTCGTGGATCTCGCCGTCGGGGGAGACGTCGAGCAGGCACAGGTCGACGGCGCTCGCGTGCGACGCGAGCACGGCGACGTCGACGCCGTCTCCGGCGAGGTGCACGCCGAGCGGCGCGACCGGACCGTGCGAGGGGCGGGGGCGGGGGGTGGGGGCAAGCGCTTGCACCCCTCCATTGTGACGCCCGCTCGTGGACGGTTCGTGCTCAGCACCTGGTCGTGCGCAAGATCTCACCCGGCCGCGGCGCGCTGCCCGGTAGGGTTTCGACTGTGCCGCGTCCTCGCAAGGGGCCTGGCGTGCGGGTTCGTCCCGGGTCCACCGTCGCCCACCCACGGAGCTCATCACGATGAGGATCGTCGTCGCCGTCAAGTATGTTCCCGATATCCACGCCGACCGTCGATTCGACGAGGGCCGCGTCGTGCGCTCGTCGGAGGAGGGGACGCTCAACGAGCTCGACGAGAACGCGATCGAGGCAGCCCTGAAGATCGTCGAGTCGCTGCCCGAGGACGAGCAGGCGTCCTCCGAGGTCGTCGTCCTGACCATGGCCGGCCCCGAGGCCGACACCGCGATCCGCAAGGCGTACCAGATGGGCGTCGGACGCGGGGTGCGCGTGAGCGACGAGGCGCTCGCGGGCTCGGACTACTTCGGGACGGTCAGCACCCTGGCCGCCGCGATCCGCAAGCTCGAGGAGGAGGGCCCGGTCGACCTGGTCGTCACGGGCATGGCCGCGCTCGACGGGCTGGGGTCCGTCGTCCCGGTGCTGCTCGCCGCCGAGCTCGACCTGCCGCAGCTCACGCTCGCGGGCAAGCTCGAGGTCGACGCCCAGGCGCGGACCGCCCAGGTCACGCGCGAGCTCGACGACGCGCTCGAGGTGCTCTCGGCGCCGCTGCCCGCCGTGGTCTCCGTGACGGACCACGCGAACTGGCCGCGCTTCCCGAACTTCAAGCTCATCATGGCCGCGCGCACGCAGCCGATCGAGGTCTGGGACCTCGCGGACCTGGGCGTCGACCCCGCCACGGTGGGCGACGCCGGTGCGCGCACGCACGTCCTCAGCGCCACGCCCCGCCCGCCGCGCCCCGAGGTCGAGGTCGTCGTCGACAAGGGCGAGGGCGGCCGGGCGCTGGCCGAGTTCCTCATCCGCAACGAGCTGGTCTGAGAGGGAACACCGTGACCACCAACGTCCTCGTCCTGCTCGACTCCCCGGAGACGCAGCTGCGCTCCGCGGCCCTCGAGCTCCTCACCATCGCCCGCAGCCTCGGGCGCCCCAAGGCCGTGACGCTCGGCAGCCCGAGCGTCACGACGCTTGCCCAGCTCGGCGCCTACGGCGTCGACACGGTTCTCCAGGCCGAGCTGCCCACGTCCCTGAGCCCCGGCGCCGAGCACCTGACGGCCGTCGTCTCGCAGACGCTTGCGACCGCGGTGCGCCGCGCGAACGCCGACGTCGTGCTGCTCTCGGCGACGTTTCCCAACAAGGAGGCGGCTGCCCGCCTCTCGTACGAGCTCGGCGCAGGCCTCGTGATCGACGCGGCCGCGGTCAGTGCCGAGGACGGCAAGGCCGTGGGCCACAAGCGGGTCTTCGCGGGCTCGTGGGACACCTCGTGCGAGGTCTCGACGGACGTCGCGGTCTTCACGGTCCGCGCCAACTCGGTCGTGCCGGAGCCTGCCGAGGCCTCGGTCGCGACCGAGGTCATCGGGTTCCCCGTCGAGGTCCCGGCCTCGGCCACGCGGGTCACGGTCGTCTCGCGCGAGGAGAAGCCGGTCGTCGAGGGCGGGCGTCCGAGCCTCGCAGAGGCCGCCACGGTCGTGGCGGGCGGGCGCGGCACCGACGGTGACTTCGCCCCGGTCGAGGAGCTCGCGGACGCGCTCGGCGCGGCCGTGGGCGCTACCCGCGACGCGGTCTACGAGGGCTGGTTCGACACGTTCATCGGCCAGACCGGCGTGACGATCGCGCCGCGCCTGTACATCGGTGCGGGCATCTCGGGGGCGCCGCACCACCGCGGTGGCATGCAGGCGTCGCAGGTCATCGTCGCGGTCAACAACGACTCGGACTGCCCGCTGTTCGAGATCGCCGACTTCGCGGTCGTCGGCGACCTGGCGGAGGTCCTGCCGCAGGCGGCGAAGGTCATCCGGGAGCACAAGGGCTGACCGCTCGCACGGACCACGGACGCCCCGGCAGGCTCGCCTGCCGGGGCGTCCGCGCGTCCGGGGAGCGCTGCGGGCTGCGTCACCCGGGCCCGACGGCGGAGCAAGGCCCCAGGAGCGGCTCAGAGTCCCATGTGCTCGAGCCAGGCGAGGCCTGCGAGCGCCTGGCCCAGGGCCCTCTCCGGGAGCCACGGCCTGCCCGGGGGAGCGGGGCGGCGCGCGGTGTCCAGGGAGAATCCTGCGTACCCGCCGACGATCGAGCGCAGGTCCTCGGGGTGCACCTCGGCACCCAGGGGGTGGTCGTCGAACACGGCCGTGAGCCAGGCCCCGGCGCGCTCGGCGTCGTCCCAGTGCACGACGGGCGGCCCGCCGTCGCACGGGATCTTGACGTCGACGGGCTCGAACACGCCCTCGACGCCCTGGGCGCCGACCGTGACGAGCAGGTGCGCGAGGTCGAGCCAGCCCGCCCCGCGCATGGCGTGGGGCCAGTCGAGGACGTAGACGTGGTCGTCGGTCACGGCGAGGTTCTGGGCCCGCATGTCGCCGTGCACGATCGACTCGCCCTCGCACGCGACGAGCACGCCCAGCTCGGTCTCGACGAGCCGGTCGAGGTGCTGTGCCGCCCAGGGCGAGACGTGCTCGAGGTGCGGGTACGGCTCGCGCTGGACCCGGCCCCAGCCGATCGTGGCCGACGCGAGCTGGGGACCCGCGGGCGGCAGGGGGATCTGGCGCGCGCCGGGGACGCGCGCGAGGTCGTCGAGCGTGTCCAGCACGCGACCGAGCACCGCGGGGTCCCACGGGACGCGGGGCGGGTAGCCGTCGATCGCCTCGTACGCGAGCACGATCCAGTCACCGTCCCCGTGGCCCCACAGGAAGCGCGGCATGGGGACGGCCGCGGGCAGGCGCACCGAGATCTTGGCCTCGGCCCGGTGCAGGTCCGCGCACTCGGGCGCGTCGAGCGTGCGGGCGGCCTTGAGGAAGACCTGGTCGCCCGTCGAGAGACGCACGAGCGAGCCCATGCCCGGGCTGAACCCGCTCACGACGCTGATCTCCTCCACGACCCGGGCGTTCATGGTCGCCTCGATCTCGTCGCGCAGCTCGGCGGGGAGCTGCGCCCAGCGCAGCCGGTCGCTCGCGTGGGCGCGCGGGTCCTCCGGTGAGCGGACCACGGCGGTGGTCGCGACGTCGTCGGGCATGGGGCGTGACACTCTCACAGGGTGAGGAGGGGAGTCTGAGGGGGGAACCGCGCGAAGGCGTACCCGGGGGCGGTCTGCGGCGTGGGACGAGCCGGGGACCTGGATCCGAGAACGATCGGGCATCTGTCAAGATATCGCGTTTTCCTGGGCTGTCCAGCGCGATCCCACGGGTCGGCCGGTGGCTCCACGAGCCCCGTGACAGCGAGCCCCAGGAACCCTTCGTAGACTGGACGACTGTGATCGCCCCATGACCTCCACCCCTACCGCGCCCGGCGCCGGCGCGTACCTCGACCACGCCGCGACGACCCCCATGTCGCCGGCGGCGATCGAGGCGTTCGTCGCGGAGCTGACGGCGACCGGCAACCCGTCCTCGCTGCACTCGGCGGGCCGGGCTGCGCGCCGTGTCGTCGAGGAGTCGCGCGAGGCCGTGGCAGCGGCGCTCGGCGCGCGCCCCAGCGAGGTGATCTTCACCGCGGGCGGCACCGAGTCGGACAACCTCGCGGTCAAGGGCCTGTTCTGGGGGCGTCGCACGACCGAGCCCCGACGGCGGCGCATCCTCGTCTCGGCGGTCGAGCACCACGCGGTGCTCGACCCGGCGTTCTGGATGGCCGAGCACACGGGCGCGGAGATCGTGCTGCTGCCCGTCGACGACGAGGGACGCCTCGACCTGGACGCCCTGCGGGCCGAGCTCGCGACCAAGGGGGACGAGGTCGCGCTCATCTCGGTCATGTGGGCCAACAACGAGGTCGGGACGATCCAGCCCGTCCAGGAGGTCGTGCAGATCGCGCGCCCCTACGGGATCCCCGTGCACTCCGACGCGGTGCAGGCCGTGGGCCAGGTTCCGGTCGACTTCGCCGCGAGCGGGCTCGACGCCCTGACCCTCACGGGCCACAAGCTCGGCGGCCCGGTGGGCGTGGGGGCACTGCTCGCCAAGCGTGGCCTGCCGCTCACGCCCGTGCTGCACGGCGGCGGGCAGGAGCGGGGCGTGCGGTCGGGCACGCTCGACACCCCTGCCATCCGGTCGTTCGCGGTCGCGGTGACCGAGGCGGTCGGGGCGCGCGCCGAGCGGGCCGAGCACCTGGCCGGGCTGCGCGACGAGCTGGTGCGCGGCGTGCGCGCGGCCGTCCCCGACGCGGTCCTGCGCGGGCCGGACCCCCTGGTCGACCCGTCGCGGCGCCTGCCCGGCAACGCCCACTTCACGTTCCCCGGCTGCGAGGGCGACTCGCTGCTGTACCTGCTGGACTCGGCGGGTGTGCAGACGTCGACGGGGTCGGCGTGCCAGGCCGGGGTCCCGCAGCCCTCGCACGTCCTGCTCGCGATGGGCGTGCCCGAGGAGGACGCGCGCGGTGCGCTGCGGTTCTCGCTCGGCGCGACGTCGACGCACGCCGACGTGCAACGGCTCCTGGACGCGTTGCCACAGGTCGTGGCGCGCGCGCAGGCCGCAGGTCTCGCGTCCTCGGCGGGCGCAGGCCGGAGCACCACCACGAGCACCACGAGGAGGCCTGCATGAGAGTCCTGGCAGCGATGTCCGGCGGGGTGGACTCCGCCGTCGCGGCGGCACTGGCCGTCGAGGCCGGCCACGAGGTGGTCGGCGTGCACATGGCGCTGTCCCGCAACCGCGAGCAGTTCCGCGCCGGGTCGCGCGGCTGCTGCTCGATCGAGGACGCGGGCGACGCGCGGCGTGCGGCCGACGTCCTGGGCATCCCGTACTACGTGTGGGACCTCTCGGAGCGCTTCGAGGACACGGTCGTCGCGGACTTCCTGTCCGAGTACGAGGCCGGTCGCACGCCCAACCCGTGCGTGCGCTGCAACGAGCACATCAAGTTCGAGGCGCTGCTCGACAAGGCGACCGCGCTCGGGTTCGACGCGGTCGCGACGGGGCACTACGCGCAGGTCCTCACGCGCGAGGTCACGGAGCCCGGTCCCGACGGCGAGCCCGTGACCCGGACGGTCCGCGAGCTGCACCGCTCGCCCAACGAGGCCAAGGACCAGTCGTACGTCCTCGCGGTCATGGGGCCCGAGCGGCTGGCCCGCTCGATCTTCCCGCTGGGTGGCTTCGCGACCAAGGACGAGGTGCGCGAGGAGGCCGAGCGGCGCGGGCTGTCGGTCTCGAACAAGCCCGACTCGTACGACATCTGCTTCGTGTCCGACGGCGACACCCAGGGATTCCTGAAGTCCCGCCTGGGCGCGCGCACGGGCGAGATCGTCGACACCGAGGGCGAGGTCCTGGGCGAGCACGAGGGCGCGTACGCGTTCACGGTCGGCCAGCGCAAGGGCCTGGCCCTGGGCCGTCCGGCAGCCGACGGCAAGCCGCGCTACGTGCTCGAGGTCGAGCCGGTCTCCAACCGCGTCGTCGTGGGGCCCGCCGAGCTGCTCACGGTCGACCGGATCGTGGGGGACCGGTCGGTGTGGCTCGCGGACGACGTCCTCGCGGCCGCGGGCTGGGACGCGTCGACGTCCGCGGCGTCGGACTGGTTCGAGGCGACCGTGCAGGTGCGTGCCCACGGGGTACCGGTACCGGCGCGGGTGCGCGCCGTCGTCGGGCCTGGGGCGGGAGCGCCCGAGGACCCGAGCGGTGCGGCGTCCGCGCAGGGCGCAGGCATGGAGGTCGAGCTCACGGGCGAGACGCTGCGCGGCGTGGCCGCGGGGCAGTCGCTCGTGGTGTACCAGGGCACGCGCGTGATCGGGCAGTCGACCGTGCAGCGGGCCTACCGGGCCGCGCGCGCCACGAGCCTCGCGGGCTGAGCCCGGCGTGGCTCGGCGGTGCGGTGCGGACCTCTCAGACCGCGACGGGCACGACGCTCCCCACGGCCGCGCCCGGCTGGGTCGCGGCGAGGACCGCGCTCGTGGGTACCACGGGGTGCTCGCTCAGTTCGCGCACGAGCCACGCGTCGTCGCGCACCGCCCAGTGCTCGGCCTCACGGCCGTCCGCGAACCGCAGCATGTGCATCTCGCGGACCGTGAAGTGACGGCCCGTGGGGGCCAGGCCCCGGAAGTAGCCGGTGTGCCGGGCGCTGAACGCGACGTGCAGCGCGACCAGGTCGCCCTCGGCCACGGCGTGCAGGACCTCGACGTGCTGGTCGGAGAACGCGTCGGAGAACCAGTGCATGGTCGCGACGAGCCCCTCGAGCCCGCCCGAGGACCCGGGGGCCGGGTCGTGGTTGTGGAAGTCGGCGGCGACCAGCGCCGCCAGGGCCTGCGCGTGGTTCCCCGGGATCGCCTGGGTGTGCACGGCGATCGCGGTGGCCTTGTTGGTCGCGGTGGCCTCGTGGGCCGTGCCGACCGAGGGCTCCGCCTCGTGGTTGCTTCTCATGTCCGCCTCGTTCGTCCGGCGGGGTCGTCCAACGGCCACCGCGTCGTCACGGTCTGTGGTGCATACTCATCACCCTTCACTCGGAGAGAGGGCTGCCGCAAGGGTTCGTGCGGGTGATGCGCGGGTGAGATCCCCGTGACACGCCCCGGCGGGCCGTGCGGCGCGGCCGGCAGAGCAGTTCTCAGCACGACACACCACAGCAAGGAGCTCACGTCATGACGTCAGTCAGCGGGCACGGACCGTGGCCGGGCGGTGAGGGCACCGACGTGCTCGAGGCGCAGCAGATGATCTTCGGGGACCTCGCCGAGGTGCCCACGGGGGTCGCGCCCGTCCCGTTCCTCGTGCGCCTGCCCCAGCGGGGGCCGGGGGCCGACGGCGTAGGGCGCACCGCGACACTGCTCGCCGACCTGCCCGTCGAGATCGGCCCGCACGGCTGGAAGCTCGCCGACCGGCCCGGCATGGACGAGCGGCGTGCGCAGGCGTTCCTGCGCGAGGACCTCGGCGCGCTCGCGATCGCGGGCCACGGGTACTCGGGACCGCTCGCGGTGTCGGTCGTCGGGCCGTGGACGCTCGCGGCCGAGCTCTACCTCGCGCGGGGCGACCGCGTGCTCTCGGACCGCGGTGCGGCGGCCGACCTGGCGGGCTCGCTCGCCGTCGGGCTGCGCGCGCACCTCGACGAGGTGCAGCGTCAGGTGCCCGGCGCCGAGCTCGTGGTACAGGTGTCCGAGCCGCTCCTGGGGCAGATCAACGCGGGCGTGCTGCCGACCTTCTCGGGGTACTCGCGCCTGCGTGCGGTCGAAGGACCGGACATCGTCGAGGGCCTCACCGGGGTCCTGGACGCCGTGCGCGGCTGGGGGGCGCGCAGCGTCGTGCACGTGGGGCCCGCCTGGGTGGGCATCGCGCCCGTGGTGCTCGCAGGCGCCGACGCCGTGGGTCTCGACCTCGCCGCGCGCGGCCCGGGCTGGGACGAGAAGGGCTGGGAGCTGGTCGCGCGCGCGGTCGAGCGCGGCACCGGGGTCTGGGCGGGCCTGCCGCCCGCGAAGGTCTCGCAGTGCTCGGGACCGAACCTCGGCGAGCTCGCGTCGCTCGTGACGGTCCCGTGGCGCCGGATCGGTCTCCCGGCCTCGGGGCTCGACGACGTCACGCTCCTTGCAGCGCCCCGCGCCGGGGGCGTGGGGCTGGGGTCGGGGAGCCGGCTCGGGAGCACCGACGAGAACCGCGCGATGCTCGGGAACCTGGGGCGGGTCGCGGAGATGCTCGCGGAGCGGGCACAGGACTGAGCGGCGCGGGCCTGCCGTGGCCCGGACGACGGGTTCGGCAGCCGGGCTGCCGTTCGTCCGCTGCGCCGATTCGTTTTCGCCGTGACGGCCCGCGGTGCGTAGGCTCGGAGAGTGGTGCCGAACTCGCGGCGCTCCCTCGTCCGTCCACTCTCCCGAAGGAGCGCGATGCCCGCTCTGCACGCCGTCCTCTTCGACCTCGACGGGGTCCTGACCCCGACGGCCGAGGTCCACATGCGCGCCTGGGAGCGCTTGTTCGCGCCCCTGTGCGTCGAGCGGCGGGTCGCGCCGTACACGTCGGCGGACTACTTCGCGCACATCGACGGCAAGCCGCGCTTCGACGGGGTCGCGACCTTCCTCGCCTCGCGCGGGATCGAGCTGCCCTGGGGCACGATCGACGACGCGCCCGGCGAGGGCACGGTGTGCGCGCTGGGCAACAAGAAGAACGAGATCGTGAACCGCATGTTCGTCGAGGAGGGCATCTCCCCGTACCCCGGCTCGATCGCCTTCCTCGACGCCGTGACGGCCGCCGGGGCCCAGGTCGCGGTGGTCTCGTCCTCGCGCAACGCGCCGTCGGTCCTGGCCGCGGCCGGCATCGCGGACCGTTTCGAGGTCGTCGTCGACGGCACGGTCGCGGCCGCGCACGGCCTCGACGGCAAGCCGTCGCCCGCGACCTACGAGTACGCGGCCGAGCTGCTGGGCGTGCCCACGACCGCGGCGGTCGTCGTCGAGGACGCGATCTCGGGCGTCCAGGCCGGGGCGGCGGGCGACTTCGGCCTCGTGCTCGGCGTGGACCGTGGGGTCGGGGCCGACGCCCTGACCGAGCACGGCGCGGACCTGGTCGTGAGCGACCTGGGCGAGCTCGACGCGACGGTCCTCGACCGCCCGGCCCGCGAGGAGGTCCGCTGATGGGCGGGTTCGAGCACGGCTTCGACGGCACGATCGACCGCAGCCGTTTCCCGGCCGACCCGTGGAAGCTCACCGAGAGCCGGTACGCCGCGCACGACCTCGGGGTGACCGAGACGCTGTTCTCGGTCGCCAACGGGTACCTCGGCATGCGCGGGAACGTCGAGGAGGGCCGCGAGTCCCACACGCAGGGGACCTTCATCAACGGTTTCCACGAGACCTGGCGCATCCACCACGCCGAGGAGGCCTACGGGTTCGCCGAGGTCGGGCAGACGATCGTCAACGTCCCCGACGTCAAGATCATCCGCCTCTACGTCGACGACGAGCCGCTCCTGCTTCCCGTCGCGGACCTGATCACCTACGACCGTTCGCTCGACATGGCCGACGGCGTGCTGCGCCGCGAGCTCCTGTGGCGCACGCCGTCGGGCAAGCGCGTGCTCGTGAAGTCCGAGCGCATGGTCTCGTTCGTCGAGCGGCACCTGGCCGTGCTCACGTTCGAGGTCACCATGCTCGACGACCCGGCGCCCATCGCGATCTCGTCGCAGATCCTCAACCGCCAGGACGGGCAGGACGAGTACCACGTCCCCTCGGCCGCGATGGGGCAGGGCTTCGACCCGCGCAAGGCCAACCAGTTCACCGAGCGCGTGCTCCAGCCGCAGGCGCAGTGGGGCGACGACCAGCGGCTCGTGCTCTCCTACCGCTGCACAAACTCGGGCATGACGCTCGCGGTCGCCGCGGACGACGACCTGGTGACCGAGAACACCTACGACGTGCGCACCCAGGTGGACGAGGACCTGGCCAAGCACGTCTACCGGATCCAGGCCGAGCCGGGCAAGCCCGTGCGTCTGACCAAGACCGTGGCCTACCACACGTCGCGTGGCGTGCCAGCGATCGAGCTCATCGACCGCTGCCGTCGCACGCTCGACCGCGTGCGCGAGGAGGGCATCGCGTTCCAGCACGCCGAGCAGCGTGAGTGGCTCGACGAGTTCTGGGCGCGCTCGGACGTCGAGATCCCCGGGCAGCCCGAGGTGCAGCAGGCCGTGCGCTGGAACATCTACCAGCTCGCCCAGGCCACGGCCCGCGCCGAGGGCAACGGCGTGCCCGCCAAGGGGCTCACGGGCTCCGGGTACGGCGGGCACTACTTCTGGGACACCGAGATCTACGTGCTCCCGTTCCTGACGTACACGAGCCCGCGGTACGCGCGCAACGCGCTGCGCTTCCGCTACCAGATGCTCGACGCCGCCCGCCGTCGCGCGGGCCAGCTCTCGCAGCAGGGCGCGCTGTTCCCGTGGCGCACGATCAACGGCGAGGAGGCCTCGGCGTACTACGCCGCGGGCACCGCGCAGTACCACATCGACGCCGACGTGACCTATGCCGTCATGCAGTACGTGCGGGCCTCGGGCGACCTCGACTTCCTCGAGCGCGAGGGCGTCGACATCCTCGTCGAGACCGCGCGCATGTGGGCCGACCTGGGGTTCTGGCGGGTCAACGGCGACGACTACTTCCACATCCACGGGGTCACGGGACCCGACGAGTACACGACGGTCGTCAACGACAACCTCTTCACCAACGTCATGGCCCGCTTCAACCTGCGGGTCGCCGCGGAGACGCTCGAGACCATGCGGCGCGACGCCCCGCACGAGTACCAGGCGCTGGCGATCCGGCTCGGGGTGAGCGAGGAGGAGACCGCCGAGTGGGAGCGGGCCGCCAAGCACATGTCGATCCCGTTCGCCGAGCACCTGGGCATCCACCCGCAGGACTCGCACTTCCTCGAGCGGGAGATCTGGGACCTCGCGGGCACCCCGGCGGACAAGCGACCGCTGCTGCTGCACTACCACCCGCTCGTGATCTACCGCTACCAGGTCCTCAAGCAGGCCGACGTGGTGCTCGCGCTGTTCCTCCAGGGGGCCGAGTTCACGCCCGAGGAGAAGCTCGCCGACTTCGAGTACTACGACCCGTTGACCACGGGCGACTCGACCTTGTCGGGTGTCGTCCAGTCGATCATCGCGGCCGAGGTCGGGTACCACGAGCTCGCGCTCGAGTACTTCACGTCGTCGCTGCTCGTCGACCTCGAGAACCGGCACGCGAACGCGGCCGACGGCGTGCACGTCGCCTCGGCGGGCGGCACCTGGTCGGCGCTCGCGTTCGGGTTCGGCGGGATGCGCGACGACTGCGGGCGCATCAGCTTCGACCCGCGCCTGCCCCAGGAGTGGGAGTCCCTGACGTTCCGGGTCACGCTGCGCGGCTCCCGGCTCAAGGTCACGGTCACGGTCGACGCGATCGAGCTCGTGTGCGAGACGGGTGAGGGAGCGGACGTGCTCGTGCGGGGCGAGGCCGTGCACGTCGGTGCGGGCGAGACCGTCACGGTCGCGCTCGACGGCCAGGGGCCCGTGCTCCACGGCACCCCGAGCCTGCGCGACCTGACGGGCAACCGCCGCGAGGACGGGACGCTCATCACGGCCCAGGTGCCGCACTCGTAGCACGGGTCGGCCGGCGCGGCCGTCACCGACCGACCGCAGACGCCGAGAGGGCGGGTCCACCTGGACCCGCCCTCTCGGCGTCGGTGCTCGTACGTCAGCCGAGCTGCTCCCGCAGGAAGCGGTAGTGGATCGCGGCCATGTGCGCGGCCTGCGCGTTGTTGGCCGCGCCGCCGTGCCCGCCCTCGACGTTCTCGTAGTACGTCACGTCCTTGCCGGCCGCGAGCATCTTCGCGGCGAGCTTGCGCGCGTGCCCGGGGTGCACGCGGTCGTCCTTGGTCGACGTCGTGAAGAGCACGGGCGGGTACTCGCGCTCGGCGTCGAACAGGTGGTACGGCGAGAACGTCCTGATGAACTCCCACTGCGCGGGGTCGTCGGGGTCACCGTACTCGGCGGCCCAGGACGCGCCCGCGAGCAGGTGCGTGTAGCGCAGCATGTCGAGCAGCGGGACGCCCACGATCACGGCGCCGAAGAGCTCGGGGTACTGCGTGAGCATGTTGCCCGCCAGGAGCCCCCCGTTGCTGCGTCCTTCCAAGCCCAGGTGCTCGGGGGTCGTGATCCCGCGGGCGACGAGGTCGCGCGCGACGGCCGCGAAGTCCTCGTACGCCTTGTGGCGCTTGGCCTTGAGGGCCGCCTGGTGCCAGGCCGGTCCGTACTCGCCGCCGCCGCGGATGTTCGCGACGACGTAGACGCCGCCGTCCGCGAGCCAGGCGCGGCCCAGCGTCCCGGAGTAGCCCGGGGTCAGGGAGACCTCGAAGCCGCCGTACCCGTAGAGCAGCGTGGGGGCCGCGCCCGGGCGTGGGCCGGTCGCGGCGGTCGCCCCGTCAGCGGCCTCGGGGGCGTCGCTCGAGCCTGCACCGACCCCGGGCCGGACGAGGTCCTCGCGCCCGACGACGAAGTACGGGACGCGCGTGCCGTCGTCGGACACCGCGAAGTGCTGGTCGATGACCAGGCCCTGCGCGTCGAAGAACGCCGGGCTCGACTTGAGGACCTCGGGGGCGGTGCCCGCACCCACGCTCAGGAGCGAGAGCGTCGAGGGCGTGAGGTAGTCGGTCGTGACGAGCCAGACGTCGTCGCTCTCCTCGGAGTCGACCGCGCCCACGACGACGGTGCCGATCGTGGGCAGGCCCGGCAGCTCGCTGCGAGCCCAGGGGACGTCCGGGCCCTCGGCGGGAGGCGGCGGGGTCAGCACGTGCAGGCGGTTCTTGACGTCCTCGAGGACGTTGACCACGAGGTGGTGCGCGGTCCACGTGGCGCCTGCGAGCGACGTGGAGGGCGTGGGCTCGAACAGGACCGTGAAGCCGCGTGCCCCTGCGAGGAAGTCCTCGAAGCGCGTCGCGAGCAGCGAGCCGGCCAGGTAGGTGGCGCCGTCGACCGTCCAGTCGTCGCGGAGCTCGACGAGCATCCACTCGCGCTTGACGCCGACCTCGGCCGAGCGCGGGACGTCGATCTTGACGAGCTTCTCGTCAGGGGTGCCCGCGTCCTGGACGAGGTACGTCTCGCTGTCGTAGAAGGCGATCGAGCGGCCCACGAAGTCGCGCTCGAAGCCGGGGGAGTGCGTGCGCCAGCCCATGATGTACATGTCCTCGGGCTCGCCCTCGTGCACGACGGTGGCCTCGGTCACGGGCGTGCCGCGGTGCCAGCGCTTGATGATCCGCGGGTATCCCGACGGGGTCATGGAGCCGGGGCCGAAGTCGGTGTAGACGTAGACCGTGTCCGCGTCGATCCAGCCGAGCCCGCCCTTGGACTCCTCGCGCAGGAACCCGCCGTCCTCGGGGGAGACGAAGGTCTTGGTCACGAGGTCGAACTCGCGCGTGACGTCGGCGTCGGAGCCGCCGGGGGACAGGTCGATCAGGGCGTGGCGCCACTCCTGGCCGGGCTCGGGCCGCAGCACGCTCGCGCCGTGCCAGACCCAGCTCTGGTCCTCGGCCTCGCCCAGCGCGTCGAGGTCGAGCACGAGCTCCCACGCGGGGTGGTCGGTGCGGTAGGAGTCGAGCGTCGTGCGGCGCCAGACGCCTCGCTCGTGCTGCGCGTCGCGCCAGAAGTTGTAGTAGTGCTCGCCGATCCGGGACACGTCGGGGATCTTGTCGTCGGAGTCGAGGACCTCGCGGATCGCCTGCTCGGTCGCGGCGAACTCGGTCGTGGCCTCGATGGTCGCGGCGGTCTCGGCGTTGCGGCCCTGGACCCAGGTCATGGCCTCGCGGCCCTCGACCTCCTCGAGCCACAGGTACGGGTCGTGCGGCGTGGTCGGCTGTGCGGTGGGCGTGTCGGTCACGGCGTTCTCAGCACTCATGCGAACACCCTAGGCGACCGGCCCGACGGGTCGTCCCGGCCCGGCCGCCCCGAGAGCGGACGGTCGGCTGTGGTCCACGACACATCCGCGGGGCGCTCTTGCATCTATCCGTACCTTGTGAAAGTATTCACAAGCAAGGGAAAGACACCACGCAGACCCGGCCGCTCGGGTCACTGGAGGAGCTACCAACGTGAGCAGCACGAGCAAGGCCCTCGCCGGAGTCACCGAGATCGACGCCCTCGTCGACCGGGGCCTCAAGGCGCTCAAGCAGTACGACGCCTTCACCCAGGAGGACATCGACCGCATCGTGAAGAAGGCGTCCGTCGCGGCCCTCCACGAGCACGGCCGCCTCGCGCAGCTCGCGGTCGAGGAGACCGGGCGCGGAGTCTTCGAGGACAAGGCCACCAAGAACATCTTCGCGTGCGAGCATGTGCCGAACTCGATGGCCAACCTCAAGACGGTCGGCGTGATCGGCCGCGACGACCTCACGGGCATCGTCGAGATCGCCGAGCCGGTCGGCGTGGTCGCGGGCATCACCCCGGTGACGAACCCGACCTCGACCGCGATCTTCAAGGCCCTCATCGCGCTCAAGACGCGCAACCCCATCATCTTCGCGTTCCACCCCAGCGCCCAGAAGTGCTCGGTCGCCGCAGCCCGCATCGTGCGGGACGCCGCGGTCGCCGAGGGCGCCCCCGTGGACTGCATCCAGTGGGTCGAGCAGCCCTCGCTCGAGGCCACCTCGGCCCTCATGAACAACGACGGCGTCTCGCTCATCCTCGCCACGGGCGGCAACGCGATGGTCCGCGCGGCCTACTCGGCGGGCAAGCCCGCCCTGGGCGTCGGCGCGGGCAACGTCCCGGCCTACATCGAGAAGAGCGCCAAGCTCGGCCGCGCGGTCAACGACGTGGTCCTGTCCAAGGGCTTCGACAACGGCATGGTGTGCGCCTCGGAGCAGGCCGTCATCCTGGACACCGAGATCTACGACGAGGCCCTGGCCGAGTTCGCCCACATGCACGCCTACCTCGCGACCCCCGAGGAGAAGGCCAAGCTCGAGCGCTTCATCTTCGGCGTCGAGGCCGGCGGCGCGAACTGCGCGGGAGCCAAGCTCAACGCCTCGATCGTGGGCAAGAGCCCCCAGTGGATCGCCGAGCAGGCCGGCTTCACCGTCCCGGACGGCACCTCGATCATCCTCGCCGAGTGCGCCGAGGTCGGCCCCGCCGAGCCCCTGACGCGCGAGAAGCTCAGCCCCGTCCTCGCGGTGCTGCGCGCCCAGTCGACCGACCACGGCATCTCGCTCGCCGAGCAGATGGTCGAGTTCGACGGCCTGGGTCACTCGGGTGCGATCCACACCGAGGACAAGGACATCGCGGAGGAGTTCGGCCAGCGCGTCAAGGCCGTCCGCATCCTGTGGAACCAGCCGTCGGCCCTCGGCGGCATCGGCGACATCTACAACGCGCTGATCCCGTCGCTGACCCTCGGGTGCGGCTCGTACGGGCACAACTCGGTGTCGAACAACGTGTCGGCGGTCAACCTCATCAACGTCAAGCGGATCGGACGCCGGAACAACAACATGCAGTGGTTCAAGATCCCGCCGAAGACCTACTTCGAGCCGAACTCGATCCAGTACCTGGCCCAGATGCCCGACGTCGAGCGCGTCACCATCGTCACGGACAAGGTCATGAGCCAGATCGGGATCGTGGACAAGGTCCTCGACGTCCTGGGTCGCCGCCCCAACAAGGTCTCGATCCAGATCATGGACCAGGTCGAGCCCGAGCCGAGCGTCGAGACGGTCGAGAAGGGCGCGGAGATGATGCGCGACTTCAAGCCCGACACGATCGTCGCGATCGGCGGCGGGTCGCCCATGGACGCGGCCAAGGTCATGTGGCTCAAGTACGAGCACCCGGAGATGGCGTTCTCGGACCTGCGCGAGAAGTTCTTCGACGTCCGCAAGCGCGCGTTCAAGTTCCCCACGCTCGGTGACCTGGCCAAGCTGGTCTGCATCCCGACCTCGTCGGGCACGGGCTCGGAGGTCACGCCGTTCGCGGTCATCACGGACCACGCGACCGGGTACAAGTACCCCCTCGCCGACTACGCGCTGACCCCGTCGGTCGCGATCATCGACCCGGTCCTGACCGCGACCATGCCGGCCAAGCTCGCGGCCGACTCGGGCTTCGACGCCCTGACGCACGCGACCGAGGCCTACGTGTCGGTCTACGCGAACGACTTCACGGACGGCCTGGCGCTGCACGCGATCAAGCTGGTCTTCGAGCACATCGAGGCCTCGGTCACGCAGGGGGCGGCCGCCCCCGAGGCCCGCGAGAAGATGCACAACGCGGCCACGATCGCCGGCATGGCGTTCGGCAGCGCGTTCCTCGGGATCGTCCACGCGATGGCCCACACGGTCGGCTCGTCGTTCGGCCTGGTCCACGGCCGCACGAACGCGATCTTCCTGCCGCACGCGATCCGCTACAACGGGCAGATCCCGACCAAGGTCACGGGCTGGCCCAAGGCCGAGAAGTACATCGCGCACGAGCGCTACCAGCAGATCGCCAAGCACCTGGGGCTGCCGGCCTCGACGCCCGAGCAGGCCGTCGAGTCGTACGCCCGGGCCGTGGAGGAGCTGCGGGCCAAGGTCGGGATCGAGCACTCGTTCAAGGAGCAGGGTGTCTCGGAGCGCGAGTTCATCGGGGGGCTCGACGCCCTGGCGATGCGGGCCTACGAGGACCAGTGCGCCCCGGCCAACCCTCGCCTGCCGATGCTCGAGGACATGAAGGACATCATGGTCGCGGCCTACTACGGCACGAGCCGCGAAGAGGTCCGTGCCGAGCGCAAGGCCACCGAGGAGGCGCTCGCGCTCGCCGCGGCCGCCGAGACCTCGGAGTGATCTGGGCACCGGCGTCCGGGGAGCAGCCCGGACGCCGGTAGCCCGACGTCGACCCGAGCGGTACGGGTCACGGTCGGGTGGCGCGTCCTGCCGGGTGGCGCCACCCACCCGGGACCGAGGCTTCCCCCCTTGGCCTCTGTCCCGCACGCAGCGCCCCGCGTCCTCCAGCGCGGGGCGCTGCTCTGCGTGGTGGGCCCGACGGCGCCGGGTGCCCTCCGCGGCTCCCGCGCCCGGGAGGGGGCCGGGGGAGTGACCGCCCGACGGCGCAGCGACCCCCTGCGGTGCACGCGCCTCGCGTGGTGGGCGAGCACGACGGACTCCTGACGGTGCAGCCCGTCCCGTGCGGCGGGCACCGCGAGTGGTGGGCGGGCAACGACGGGCTCCCGACGCCGCAGCCCGTCCCGTGCGGCGGGCACCGCGCGTGGTGGGCGGGCACAGCGTGGCGGGTGACGTCGTCGGGCAGGACGCGCAGGCCCGAGCGGGTGTGGGCGGTCCACGCGATGATGGGGACGTGAACGACGCCACCCCGCCGCGCCCCGCGACCCCTGCCGACACCGCCCCGGAGGTCCCCGGCGACCTCGCCACGGCTCCCCCGCACCCTGCTGCTCCTGCGCTCGGCGCCCGGGAGGAGGCCGACGCCCAGCGCCGCTGGGCCGAGCTCGTGGCCCAGGTCGAGGCCGACCAGCGGGCCTACTACGAGGCCGACGCTCCCGTGTCGTCGGACGCCGAGTACGACGCGCGCATGCGCGAGCTCGAGGCGCTCGAGGCGGCCCACCCCGCGCTCCAGACCCCCGAGTCGCCCACGCAGCGGGTCGGCGGACGGGCAGCGACGGGCTTCGCGACCGTCGAGCACCTCGAGCGCATGCTCTCGCTCGACAACGCGTTCTCCGAGGAGGACCTCGCCGCGTGGGCCGCGCGCGTGCACCGCGACCTGGGGGTCTCACCAGAGGCTCCCGTGGAGTACCTGTGCGAGGTCAAGATCGACGGCCTCGCGATCGCGCTGCTGTACGAGCGGGGGCGCCTGGTGCGGGCCGCGACGCGAGGCGACGGACGTACGGGCGAGGACGTCACGGCCAACGTCCGGACCATCACGACCGTCCCGCAGCAGCTCGCGGGCGACCCGGCCACGCACCCCGCGGTGATCGAGGTCCGGGGCGAGGTCTTCCTGGGCGTCGAGGACTTCGCGGCCCTCAACGAGGCGCTCGTCGCGGCCGGGCAGGCGCCGTACGCCAACCCGCGCAACACCGCGGCCGGCTCCCTGCGCCAGAAGGACCCGGCCGTGACCGCGAGCCGGAACCTGCGCATGTACGCGCACGGCGTCGGGGCGCTCCAGTGGGCCGAGGGTGAGCACGCCGAGCTCGCGCGCCAGTCGGACGCCTACGCGCTGTTCGAGCAGTGGGGTGTCCCCGTCTCGCCGCACAACCGGGTCGTCGACGGGCTCGCGGGCGTGCAGGAGATGATCGCGTACTTCGGCGAGCACCGGCACAGCATCGAGCACGAGCTCGACGGGATCGTCGTCAAGGTCGACGAGCTCGCGCTCCAGCGCAGGCTGGGCGCGACGAGCCGCGCGCCCCGGTGGGCCATCGCGTACAAGTACCCGCCCGAGGAGGTCAACACGCGCCTGCTCGCGATCCAGGTCGGGGTCGGGCGGACCGGACGGGCAACCCCGTACGCCGTCATGGAGCCCGTGCTCGTCGCGGGCAGCACCGTGCGTCAGGCGACGCTCCACAACCAGGACGTCGTGCGCGCCAAGGGTGTGCTGATCGGCGACGTCGTGGTGCTGCGCAAGGCCGGAGACGTCATCCCGGAGATCCTCGGGCCTGTCGCCGCGCTGCGCGAGGACGGCGTGCAGCGTACGGAGTTCGTCATGCCCGCCGAGTGCCCCGAGTGCGGCACGCCGCTGCGCCCCATGAAGGAGGGCGACGTCGACCTGCGCTGCCCGAACGCCGAGAGCTGCCCGGCGCAGGTCCGCGGCCGGGTCGAGCACATCGGGTCGCGCGGCGGCCTCGACATCGAGGCGCTGGGCGAGGTCACCGCGGCCGCGCTCACGCAGCCCTACGAGCCCGCGGAGCCGCCCCTGCGCACCGAGAAGAACCTCTTCGGGCTCACGGTCGACCAGCTCGCTCCGATCCGCGTGGTCGTCCGCGACCCGGAGACCGGGCTGCCCCGGCCGTTCGAAGGGGTGGGGGAGTCGGGCGAGGTGGAGATGTCCGACGGCTCGGTGCTGCTGGCCAAGGTCGTCCGCCCCTTCCAGAAGGTCGCCGCCCGCACCTATCCGCCCGGCTTCGAGGACGCGACGCCCGCCGAGCGTCGGACCGCGGGCGTCCGCAAGGACTTCCCGGTATACGGCCCGTCGACCACCGCGCAGACGCTCGTGGACGAACTGCGGATTGCGAGGACCAAGGACCTGTGGCGCATCCTGGTGAGCCTCAACATCCGGCACGTCGGGCCGGTCGCCGCCCGGGCGCTCGCGGAGTGGTTCGGTTCGCTCGACGCGATCCGGGCGGCGAGCCGCGAGGAGCTCGCAGCGGTCGAGGGGGTCGGGCCGGTCATCGCCGACGAGGTGCTGGCCTGGTTCGACGTGGACTGGCACCGGGAGATCGTCGAGACCTGGAAGGAGGACGGGGTCCGGTTCGAGACCCCGGGCCACCCCGGTCCCGGCGCGCGCCAGCAGCCGACCGGCCCGCTCGCCGGACTGACCGTCGTGGTCACCGGTGGCCTCGAGGGCTTCTCGCGCGACGGTGCCAAGGAGGCGATCCTCGCGGCAGGCGGCAAGGCCTCGGGCTCGGTGTCCAAGAAGACCGACTACGTGGTCGTGGGCGAGAACGCGGGCTCCAAGGAGACCAAGGCCCGGGACCTGGGCCTGCGGATCCTCGACGAGGCCGGGTTCGTGGCTCTCCTCGCGGGTGGGCCCGCGGCGGTGGGCGACGCGCGGGCCGGGGAGGCGGGCGCTCCCGACGGCACTGACGGCACTGACGGCAGCGAGGGGACCGACGCCGACTGACGGCCCGGGATGCGTCGAGACAGAGGGGTTTCGTCGAGGTAGAGGGCTCGAGGCCTCTCCCTCGACGGGAGGCCTCTACCTCGTGGCGTCCGTGGCGCTCGGTCCGGAGGAATCCGGCCCCGTGGCCCCCGACCCCGCGGCCGGACGGCGCGACAGCGCCGTCCGCAGGCCCGCGGTCTGCTCGAGCGGAGTCGCCAGGAGCGGTCCGCGAGGAGGTCCGGTCGGCACGCCCAGCAGCTCGGCGAGCGCGTGGAGCCCCGCGACGGGGCGCAGCCGTCCGAGCTCGCGGGCCAGGGCGAGGAGCCACGAGCGCTCGGCGACCGCGTCGAGGGGACGACCCTCGACGTGCGCCCGGCGCAACCGGACGTACTCGGCGGGCACGAGGGCCGCGACCCCGGTGTGCCAGGCGTCGCTCGCCGGCAGGGTGGTGAAGGCACCCTCGGTCATCGCGAGGTCCCCGCTCAGCCCGACTGCGAACGCCGCGTCGTCGACCGCGGCCCGGACCGCGTCCAGGCGAGCGCTCACGCCCTCTCTCCCCGCCGGGTCCTTGAGTCCCCGGAGCCGGGCGTGGCCCGCCAGGTGGGCCAGGACCTCGGGGGTCGCGTCGTACCCGCTCTGAGCAGGCCGGTTGTAGAAGCACACGGGCAGGTCCGTCTCGGCGGCCACGGCCTCGAACAGGGCCACGACCTCGTCGTCGACCAGCGGGACGTACGAGAAGGGCGTGAGCACGAGCCCGTCGGCGCCGCCCGCCTGCGCGGCGACCGCGTTCCGTACGGTCTCGGCGGCCGACGCGGCCGCGACCGCGACGTGCACCGGGACCCGGCTCCCCGAGCGGCCCGGCCCGGCGTCGCGCGCGGCCCAGACGGCCGTGCCCACGACCGCGGCGCGTTCCTCGGGGGAGAACGACGTGCCCGCGCCCGACGACGCGAGGAGCGTGACGCCGTCGACCCCGGCACGCACCGCACCCGCCACGAGACCCGCCAGCGCTCCCAGGTCCGGGGCGCCCGAGGCATGGTCCAGGGGAGTGATCGGATAGGCGAGCAGCCCGCTGAAGGGCGACGGCACGGTCATCCGCGTGATGCTGCCACACGAGCGGGCCCGAGGGATGAACGTCCCGCCGTCCGATCGTTGCCCGCGCCTACCATGGCGACCATGACCCAGGACCTGATCCCTGACCTCGTCGCGCCCGCCGACACCTCGACGCTCGTGCGTGGCGCCCACCTCGTGGGCTCCGTGAACCTCCCCACCGCCGAGGACACGTTCCGCACCGTCGCCGCGCACGCGGGCACCCACCTCCGGCGGATCCCCGACGGCGAGGTCGGCGAGAGGTTCCACTGGATCCTGTTCCAGGGCGCGCGCTTCGAGGCCGTGCCCGGCCTGGCGCGCCTCCCGATCGACCCCGTGATCGTCGCCGGGTTCGACGTGCGCCCGCACGTGCTCGACGGCTCGGTCGCCCCGGGAGACCTGACGTTCGGCGAGCTGGGCTACGCGGCGGCCGCGACGTCCTCGTACGCGGACTTCGCGCGACTGCGCGACGAGGGCGTCATCCCGGCCGGGACCCGCTTCCAGGTCTGCCTGCCCACGCCGCTCGCCCCGGTCGTGGCGTTCGCCGTGCCCGACGCGCGTGCGGCCGTCCACACGGCCTACGAGGCGGCGATGCTGCGCGAGATCGAGGCGATCGTCGCGGCCGTCCCCGCCGAGGACCTGGCGATCCAGCTCGACCTCGCGAGCGAGTTCGCGCTCGTCGAGGGCGCGAACCTCGGGGCCGGACCCGCGCAGGCGTGGTTCGCGGTCGACTCCGACGAGGTGCTCGCCGGGTGCGTCGCGCGCGCGGCGCGAGTGGCCTCCGCGGTCCCGGCGGGCGTCGAGCTCGGGTTCCACCTCTGCTACGGCGACGTGGCCGAGAAGCACTTCGTCGAGCCCGCCGACGCGCGCCGGCTCGTCGAGGTCGCGAACGGGCTCGCCACGACCGTGACCCGCGAGATCGACTGGTTCCACCTGCCCGTGCCGATCGAGCGCGACGACGTCGAGTACGTCGCGCCGCTCGCCGACCTCGCGATCGACCCGGCGACCGAGCTCTACCTGGGTGTGGTCCACCACGAGGACGGCCAGGAGGGCGCGCTGCGCCGCCTCGCGGCCGCGGCGCAGGTCCTGGGCGAGCGCGAGATCGGCGTCGGGACCGAGTGCGGGTTCGGGCGCGGCCCGAGCGAGCGCACCGCACCCCTGCTCGAGCTGCACGCCGCGGTCGCGCGCGCCTGGTAGGTCGCGACCGGTTCGGCCACGCGCCCGGGCGCACCCGCACGGCGAGGGTGCGCTCCGGCGTCGGGCAGGACGCACGAACGGTCGGCAGCCCGGAAGGGGTGCCGACCGTTCGCGTCGGTGCTCAGGAGAGGCGGCGCCTCACCGGCTGGCCCACAGCAGGCCGCGCTCGATCACGGTGCGCAGGTCCGGGCTCTCGAGGTCCGAGAGCTGGTGACCCGGCGCGCACACGAAGATCTTGCCCGCGCCCCACTGCCGGGTCCAGATCGAGGGCGACACCACGGGCGAGCGCCACGGCGAGTCGGCCGTGGGCTGGATCGTCGTGGTCGCGAGGACCTCGTTGAGCGAGTCCGCGAGCACCCAGTACTGCTCGGAGTTCAGGTGGAACGGGCCGAGCCCCGCCACGAGCGGATGGTCCGCGTGCTCGGGCAGGACCTCCACGGTGTGCTCGACCAGGTCGCCGGGGTGGGCGGCGAACTGCCCACCGAGCATCTGCAGGTAGTCCGTGGCCATGCGGAACGAGTCGATGATCCCGCCGTGCCAGCCGGCGAGACCGGCGCCGTTGGTCACTGCCTCGCGCAGACCACGCATCTCGTCGGGCAGGATCTCGCCCATGGTCCAGGACTGGACGATCAGGTCGACGCCCGCCATGTACCCGGCGTCGGCATAGACCTCGAGCGAGGACTCGACGTCGACGTCGAAGCCCGACTCCTCGAGGAAGGGGAGGAAGAGGTCGGTGCTTTCCTCGGGGGAGTGGCCTGGCCATCCTCCCCGGACGATCAGGGCCCGACGGTCCGGCACGCTCATGAGTCCTCCGTTGGCGCTCACGCGATCAGGGCATCGATCGCTGCGGGAGACAGTACGTGATCGATCGCCATGGCGCTTGCACCGAGCACGCCCGCCTGCCCGCGAGCCTGCGACGTGACGATGCGCAGGTGCTGCGTGGCGAGGGGGAGCGAGCGCTGGTAGACGATCTCGCGGATGCCCGCGATCAGGTGCTCCCCGGCCTCCGCGATGATGCCGCCGACCACGATCATGGAGGGGTTGAGCAGGCTCACGCACGCCGCCAGGACGGCCCCGATGTCGCGACCGGCCTGACGGACGGCGTGGCTCGCCATGAGGTCGCCGCCGCGCACGAGCGTGACGACGTCGCCGCTGTTGAGGGCCTCGAGGCCCTCCTTCTTCAGCGCGCCGGCGATCGCCTGGCCGCTCGCGACGGCCTCGAGGCAGCCGATGTTGCCGCACCGGCAGGGCGTGTCGGTCGCGTTGGGGACGGCGATGTGGCCGATGTCGCCCGCGGCCCCCTGGGCGCCGCGGCGGAGCTCGCCGTCCGAGATGACGCCCGCGCCGATGCCCGTGGCGACCTTGACGAAGAGCATGTCGCTGACCGTGGGCCACGCCGTGCGGTGCTCGCCGAGCGCCATGATGTTGACGTCGTTGTCCACGAGGACCGAGGCGTCGAAGGTCTTGCCCAGGATCGCGGGGACGTCGACGTCGTCCCACGCGGGCATGATGGGCGGGTTGATGGGCCGACCGGTCGAGTGCTCGACCGGGCCGGGCAGGCCGACGCCGACGCTCACGAGGTCCTTGAGGTCGCGTCCTGCCGCGGCGATGAGCTTCTCACCCGTCTCCGCGACCCAGGCGAGGACCGTCTCCGGTCCCTCGGAGATCGACAGGGGTGCGTCGATCTCTGCGAGGACGTTCGAGGCGAGGTCCGTGACCGCGAGGCGCGCGTGCGTCGCGCCGAGGTCCACCGCGAGGACGATCCGTGCACCGGGGCTGAAGGCGAAGGTCACCGGGGGGCGCCCACCGGTCGAGCTCGCCTCGCCCGCGGGCGCGATGAGCCCCGAGGCCATCAGCAGGTCGATGCGGGCGGCGATCGTGGACCGCGCCTGCCCGGTGATCGCTGCGAGGTCAGCCCGTGTCCGGGGTTGGCCGTCGCGGAGCAGCTGGAACATGTCCCCGGCGCCTGTGGGGCGTGGGGCGAACTTCAGCAGTTCCTCGGTGGGCACGATGTATCACGGAGCCTCTCGTTACTACGCAGTGGTGGCGCTCTCTAGCGTACTGCGATCTTCGGCTTTTGCTTGACGATCGACAGAAGCCGACCTAGCGTGTGGTTTGCCGCGGCAGCGACGCCGCGGCGGACGGAGTCTCGCACCTCCACCTGTCAGTAGCGTGAGAACCCCGACATTCTGCCCTTGTTGCCTCTCCTGATCGACTCGTCCCGGCCTGCTCGCGCGGCCGGACGTGAGTCAGAGTCTCGGCCGGCGCGCCGCACCCCCGCGCCCACTTTTGCTGGTCACGGGTCGGTAACGAAGCAAAAGATCGAGACCTTCTGATTGACGCTCGTCAAAAGGTCGGCTAGTTTCTCTCACATGGTCAACGCAGACCCTCAGCCCACCAGGCCGCTCCTGCAGATGCGGAGCATCGTCAAGCAGTTTCCCGGCGCCCGAGCACTCGACGGCGTCGATCTCGACATCCTCCCCGGAGAGGTGCACTGCCTCCTCGGGCAGAACGGTGCCGGCAAGTCGACCCTCATCAAGGTGCTCGCCGGTGCACACCAGCCCAACGAGGGGCAGATCCTCATCGACGGGGAGCCCGTCACCATCCCTCACCCCGTCGCCGCGCTCAAGCTCGGCGTCGCCACCATGTACCAGGAGCTCGACGTCGTCGACGGTCTGACCGTCGCCGAGAACATCTACCTGGGGCACGAGCTGTCGACCGTCGGCTTCTCCAACCGGCGCCTCGTCGCCAAGAACACCCGCGCGCTCATGAAGCGGCTCGGGCACCCCGAGATCTCGCCCCACCGCGAGGTGGGGGAGCTGTCCGCCGCGGGCAAGCAGATCGTGTCCATGGCCCGTGCCCTCTCGCACGACGCGCGGGTCATCGTCATGGACGAGCCCTCCGCGGTGCTCGACAGCGAAGAGGTCGAGAACCTCTTCCGCGTGGTCCAGGAGCTCACGTCCAGCGGCGTCGCGATCGTCTACATCTCGCACCGGCTCGAGGAGATCCGGCAGATCGGCGACCGGATCACCGTCCTCAAGGACGGGCGCACGGTCGCTCAGAACCTCCAGGTCGCGCAGACGCCCACCGCCGAGCTCATCAAGCTCATGACGGGCCGCGCGGTCGACAACGTCTTCCCGGCCCGCGAGCCGGTCGCCGAGGAGGCCGAGGTGCTGCTCGCGGTCGAGTCGCTCGGCCTCAAGGGCGAGTTCTCGGACGTTTCCTTCGAGGTGCGTGCGGGCGAGGTCGTCGGCTTCGCCGGTCTCGTCGGCTCGGGCCGCTCCGAGATCCTCGAGACCGTCTACGGCGCGCGCCGCCCGACCGAGGGGACCGTCACGGTCGGGGGCACGAAGCTCCGGGCCGGATCGGTCGCCGCGGCGGTCGACGCAGGCATCGGCCTGTGCCCCGAGGAGCGCAAGAGCCAGGGGCTCCTCCTCGACGAGCCCGTGTACCGCAACATCACGCTCTCGACGTTCGGGCGCTTCGCCAAGAGCGGGTTCCTCGACGAGCAGGCCGAGAGGTCGGCCGCGCAGGAGCAGGCGGTCTCGCTCGACCTGCGGCCCGCCGGGGTCGAGCGGCACGCGCGGACGCTGTCCGGCGGGAACCAGCAGAAGGCGCTCCTGGCGCGCTGGCTCGTCCGCGGCTGCCGCGTCCTGCTGCTCGACGAGCCCACCCGTGGCGTCGACGTCGGGGCGCGCGCCGAGATCTACAACCTCATCCGCGGCCTCGCGGCCTCGGGGGCGGCTGTCCTCGTGGTCTCGAGCGAGATCGACGAGGTGCTCGGTCTGTCAGACCGTGTCCTCGTGATCTCGGAGGGCCGCGTCGTCCACCAGGGACCAGCAGATTCGATCGACGAGCACGGTGTGCTCGACCTCGTCATGGAAGGAAGTGCCGCGTGAGCGAGCAGGAGGTGTCCACCGCAACCGTCGTGGACGGGTCGGCGCACGCCGGGAGCTCCGGTTCATCCGGTCCCGCGTCGGCGCGCCGGAATTTGTTCAATGGATCGATGGGTCGGAACATCGGCCTGGTCCTCGCCCTCGTGGCGCTCTGCATCGTCGGCTACGTCACGGCCGGAGAGCGGTTCGCGAGCATCGACAACGTCCTGACGATCCTCCGCATGGCCGCCGTGATCGGCGTCCTGAGCATCGGCATGACCTTCGTCATCACGGCAGGAGGCATCGACCTCTCGGTCGGCTCCGTCATGGGCCTGTCGACCGTCTGGGCCAGCACGCTCGCGACCCAGACCATGGCTGCCGACACCCACTGGATCGTCATGGTCGGCACGGCCCTCGCGGTCGGTACGGTCTGCGGTCTCGTCAACGGCGTCCTCATCGCCTACGGCAAGGTCGTCGCCTTCATGGCGACCCTCGCCATGATGGTCGGCGCCCGAGGGCTCGCCGAGATGATCTCCAACCGGCAGACCCAGATCGTCACGGTCAAGCCCTTCCTCACCTTCTTCCGCGCCGACTTCATCGGGATCCCGGTCCTCGTGTGGATGTTCGTCGTGGTCGCGGTCGCGGGGTGGATCCTCCTCAACCGCACGACGTTCGGCCGACGCACCATCGCGGTCGGCGGCAACCCCGAGGCCGCGCGCCTCGCGGGCATCAAGGTCAAGCGTCACCTCATGTACCTCTACTGCCTCGTGGGCTTCACGGCCGGCATCGCCGCGGTCATGATGCTCGGCCGCACCACGGCCGGTTCCTCGACGAACGGCCTGTTCTACGAGCTCGACGTCATCGCGGCCGTCGTCGTCGGCGGGACGCTCCTCGTGGGCGGCCGCGGCACGATCGTCGGCACGGTGTTCGGCGTCCTGATCTTCATGACGCTGACCAACATCTTCACGCTGAACAACATGTCGACCTCTGCGCAGAACGTGGCGAAGGGCGTGATCATCGTGGTCGCCGTGCTCCTCCAGCAGCGCTTCGCGTCGCGCACCAGATCCGACTAGCCCCGCCGTCGGGACTTCTCGAACCGCACCACCGCACGACGGCCCCGCCCCGCGGGGCCGGACCCCCAGCACGTCCAGCACGTCCCAACCAGCACCAGCAGGACCAGAATCAAGGGAGATCCTCATGTCCGCTCGTACCCGTACCCCGATGCCACGCCGCCTGGCCCTCGCGACCGTCGCGCTCACCTCGGTCGCGCTGTTCGCCTCGGCCTGCACCTCGAACACGCCGGCCCCCGCGGAGACCAGCGCCGCTGCCGTCGCCCCGGGCGCGTCGTCGGACAACGACGCCTCGGGCGAGAAGGTCGTCATCGGCTTCTCGGCCCCCGCCGCCGACCACGGCTGGATGGGTGCCATCACCAAGGCCGCCCAGGCCGAGGCCGCCAAGTACGACGACGTCGACCTCAAGGTCGCCGAGGGCACCAACGACGTCAACCTCCAGATCAGCCAGATCGAGACGTTCATCAACGACGGCGTCGACGCGATCGTCATCCTCCCGTTCGACGGCGCGGCACTCACCGAGGTCGCGACCCAGGCCATGGAGGCCGGCATCACCGTCATCAACGTCGACCGCGAGTTCTCGAGCCCGTTCGCGGCCCGCTCGACGGTCCTCGGCGACAACTACGGCATGGGCGTGAGCGCCGGCACCTACATCTGCGAGCAGCTGGGCGACAACAAGGACGCGGTCGTCGCGGAGATCGCCGGGATCGACTCGCTGCCCCTGACCCAGGACCGCAGCAAGGGCTTCGCCGACGCGCTCGAGGGCTGCGGGCTCGAGGTCAACAACCGCGTCGCGGCAGACTTCACGGTCCAGGGCGGCGAGCAGGCCGCTGCCAACCTGCTCCAGGCCGCACCCAAGATCGACGCGATCTGGAACCACGACGACGACCAGGGCGTCGGCGTCCTCGCGGCGATCGACAACGCGGGCCGTGACGAGTTCTTCATGGTCGGCGGCGCCGGCTCGGCGAACGTCATGCGCTCGATCGAGGCCGACGACACCGTCCTCAAGGCGACGGTCATCTACCCCTCGACCCAGGCGGCCGACGGCATCAAGCTGGCCCGTCTGATCGAGCACGGCAAGTCGATGAGCGACCTCGCCTCGATCGGCGTGCCGCGTCAGATCCAGCTCTTCGCGCCGGTCGTGACCAAGGACAACGTCGACGAGTACCTGCCGTCGGCCTTCGAGTCCTGAGCACGACCCACCCCTGACGTCGCCGGCGGGGCGCAGCGCCCCGGCGGGCGCCCCGCCGCGACGTCCACCACGAAAGGAAGTGCCTGAGATGGCAGAAAACGGTCACCCGACCCTCGGGATCGGCATGGTCGGGTACTCGTTCATGGGGGCTGCCCACTCGCAGGGATGGCGCACCGCACCGCGGTTCTTCGACCTGCCGCTCGCGCCCGAGATGCGCGTGCTGGCCGGCCGCAACGCCGCAGCCGTCACGGCGGCTGCGCACAAGCTCGGCTGGGACGACGTCGAGACGGACTGGCGCAAGCTCGTGGCGCGCGACGACGTCGACCTGGTCGACATCTGCACACCGGGCGACACGCACGCCGAGATCGCGATCGCGGCCCTCGAGGCGGGCAAGCACGTCCTGTGCGAGAAGCCGCTGGCCAACACGGTCGCCGAGGCCGAGCTCATGGTCGCGGCCGCCGAGGCCGCCGCCGCGCGTGGCGTGCTCTCCACGGTGGGCTTCACCTACCGTCGGGTCCCCGCGGTCCAGCTCGCCCGCCAGCTCGTGGCGGACGGCAGGATCGGCACGATCCGCCACGTGCGCGCCCAGTACCTCCAGGACTGGATCGCCGACGAGAACGTGCCGCTCTCGTGGCGCCTCGACAAGACCAAGGCCGGCTCGGGTGCCCTGGGCGACATCGGCGCACACATCATCGACCTCGCGCAGTTCATCACGGGCGAGTCGATCACGGGGGTCTCGGGCATCCTCGAGACGTTCGTCGACGAGCGTCCGATCGCCACGGACTTCTCCGGCCTGTCCGGCACGGGCGGCACCGAGAAGGGCCCCGTCACGGTCGACGACGCCGCGGTCTTCCTCGCGCGGCTGACGGGCGGCGGGCTCGGCGTCTTCGAGGCCACCCGTTTCGCCTACGGCCGCAAGAACGCGATCCGCCTCGAGATCAACGGATCGCGTGGGTCGGTCGCGTTCGACTTCGAGGACATGAACGTCCTCCACTTCTTCGACGCCTCGGACGACGCGCAGGTTGCGGGCTTCCGACGCATCGTCGTGACCGAGCCGCAGCACGCGTACATCGCGAGCTGGTGGCCCGCCGGTCACGGGCTCGGGTACGAGCACGCGTTCACGCACCAGGCCGTCGACCTCGTGCGCGACGTCGCGGCCGGTACCCAGCCCACCCCGTCCTTCGCCGACGGCCTGGCCGTCCAGCGAATCCTCGAAGCCGTCGAGCGCAGCGCTGCGTCCGACAGCGACTGGCAGCAGATCTGAGAGGAGGTCCTCGACCCGCCACGAGCGGGGGCCACGCGCCGACGCGCGACGTGGTGCACGGTGCCCGGCGGAGCAGGTCCGCCACCGGTGACGACGGGTCACGGCCGAAGCCGTCGACACCCCGGAGCGCAGCACCCTTGTCCCATCATCACAAGGAGTCCTAGGTGAGAAACGTGCTCTGGAGAGCCCCGCGCGCAACGATGCGCACGGTCGCGGCCGTCGCCGCTACCGCGGTGGCGCTCCCACTGTCCATGGCGACCGGGGCGGCGGCGTTCGCTGCCACCCCCGGTGCCGCCCAGTCCGCCACCACGTCCGTCGTGGTGCCCCAGGAGGCCGCCGCGGCCCCCTTCGACGCGCTGATCTTCTCCAAGACCGCCGGGTTCCGGCACGACGCGATCCCGGCAGGCATCGCCGCGATCGAGAAGCTCGGGACCGAGAACGGCTTCACGGTCGACGTCACCGAGGACGCGGCCGCCTTCAACGACGAGAACCTCGCGCAGTACGAGGTCGTGATCTGGCTCTCGACGACCGGGGACGTGCTCAACACCGAGCAGCAGGCCTCGTTCGAGCGGTACATCGCGAACGGCGGCGGCTACGCCGGCGTGCACGCGGCGTCCGACACCGAGTACGACTGGTCCTGGTACGGCGGCCTCGTGGGCGCCTACTTCTCGGGGCACCCGCAGAACCAGGACGCCACGATCAAGGTCGAGGACGGCGTCCACCCCTCGACCGCTCACCTGCCGTCCCGCTGGGACCGCCACGACGAGTGGTACAACTTCCGCACGAGCCCGCGCGACACGGTCCACGTGCTCGCGAGCCTCGACGAGACCTCCTACGACGCGGGCAGCGCGAAGATGGGGTCGGACCACCCGATCGCGTGGTGCCAGACCTACGAGGGCGGCCGCTCCTGGTACACCGGCGGCGGGCACACCCAGGCCAGCTACACCGAGCCGGGATTCGTCGAGCACCTGCTGGGCGGCATCCAGACCGCCGCGGGCGTCGTCGACTCGGACTGCAACGCGACCCAGAGCGCGAGCTTCGAGCGCGTCGCGCTCGACGAGGACACGAGCAACCCCATGATGCTCGACGTCGCGCCCGACGGCACGGTGTTCTACGCCGAGCGTGACGGACGGGTCCGTCGCATCGACCACGACGCCAACGTCACGACGACGGCGCTCAGCCTCAACGTGACGCAGGCCAACGAGGACGGGCTGCTGGGCCTGGTGCTCGACCCGGACTTCGCGACGAACGGCTGGCTCTACGCCTACTGGTCGCCCGCGAACGTGGGGTCGGACGGCCCGCACAACCGGATCTCGCGCTACACCTACGACACCGCGTCGAGGACGTTCGACCCCACGAGCGAGAAGAAGCTCCTGACCGTGACCACGCAGCGCGACACGTGCTGCCACGCGGGCGGAGACATGATCTTCGACGAGGACGGCAACCTGATCCTCGCGACGGGTGACAACACCAACCCGTTCGAGTCCGGCGGCTTCACGCCGACCGACGAGCGTCCCGGCCGCAAGAACTTCGACGCCCAGGGCTCCTCGGCGAACTCGAACGACCTGCGCGGCAAGGTCCTGCGCATCACGCCCGAGGACGACGGCACGTACTCGATCCCCGAGGGCAACATGTTCGCCCCGGGCACGGACAAGACGCGGCCCGAGATCTACGCCATGGGCTTCCGCAACCCGTTCCGCATCGGTATCGACAACGCGTCCGGGAACGTCCTGGTCGGCGACTACGGTCCTGACTCGGGTACGGCCGACCCCAACCGCGGTCCTCGCGGCGCGGTCGAGTGGAACGTCGTGAGCGAGCCGGGCTTCTACGGCTGGCCGTACTGCACGGGCGCCAACACGTCGTACGTCGACTACAACTTCGCGACCGGCCAGTCCGGTGCGTCGTTCGACTGCGCGGCGGGCACGACCAACGACTCGCCCAACAACACGGGCATCCAGAAGCTCCCGGCCGCCATCGCCGCCGAGATCTGGTACACCGGCGCGGCCAACCCGCAGTTCCCCGAGATCGGCGGCGGCGGTGCGCCCATGGGCGGCCCGGTCTACGAGTTCGACCCCGAGCTCGACTCCGACGTGAAGTGGCCCGCGTACTGGGACGGCAAGGCGCTGTTCGGCGAGTGGAACCACGGCACGATGTTCTCGATCCAGCTCGACGGCGAGAAGCGTGACCAGATCGTCGACATCAACCGGATCATGCCGGGCGTGCTCGACCCGTCCAACGGGTTCGACCGTCCGATGGACTTCGACTTCGGGCCCGACGGCGCGCTGTACGTGATCGACTGGGGCTCCGGCTTCGGCGGCAACAACGACTCGAGCGCGGTCTACAAGGTCAACTACGTCCAGGGCGACCCCTCGCCGATCGCTCACGCCCGTGCGGACGTGACGAGCGGTGCGGCCCCCCTGACGGTCCAGTTCTCCTCCGAGGGGACGCGTCACCCGTCGGGCGACCCGATCGCCCTCCAGTGGACGTTCGGCGACGGCTCCGCGCCCTCGACCGAGGCGAACCCGACCCACACCTACACCGAGAACGGCTCCTACACGGCCCAGCTCACCGCGACCGACAGCAACGGCAAGTTCGCCGTCGCCAACGTCACGGTGGTCGTCGGCAACCAGGCGCCCACGGTGAAGATCGAGTTCCCGGACAACGGCGGGTTCTTCGAGTGGGGCGACCAGGTCCGCTACCGGATCACGGTCGAGGACCCCGACGGCGACGTCGACTGCTCGTCGGTCGCGCTGCGCACCTCGCTCGGACACGACTCGCACGCTCACCCCATGGAGGAGCTGTACGGCTGCGAGGGGGTCCTCCAGACCGCCCGCGACGAGGGTCACGGCATCGAGTCGAACATCTTCTGGGTCATCGAGGGCTCCTACACCGACGACGGCGGCGAGGCCGGCGTGCCCCTCACGGGCAACGCGCTCCAGGTCCTCCAGCCCAAGCGGGTCCAGTCGGAGTTCTACACCTCGACGGGTCGCGAGACCTCGATCGGGACCAGCGGCACCCCTGGCGTCCAGAAGGAGACCACCTCGGACTCCGCGGGGGGCGGTCAGAACCTGGGCTACATCGAGCCCGGTGACTGGTGGGCGCACGAGCCGGTGAGCCTGACGAACGTCGAGGCCATCAGCCTGCGCGTCGCCTCGCCCAACGCGAACGGCGTGGTCTCGCTGCGCTGGGACGCGCCGGACGGCCCCGAGGTCGGACGGATCACCGTGCCGAACACGGGGGACTGGCAGGTCTACCGCGACGTCTCGACGCCGCTCACGAACGTGCCGGAAGGCAGCGGGACGCTCTACTTCGTCCTGCTCTCGGGCGGCATCAACGTCAACTGGATGGACATCGACGGCCGCGGCGTCACGGACAACATCCGTCCCGACGTCGAGCTCGACGTGCCCACCCTGGTCGGCTCGGCCCCGCTGACGGTCACCGCGACCGCGACGGGCTCCGACCCCGACGGCGAGGCCTCCGACCTGGTCTACGCGTGGGACGACGGGCTGGGCGGCGGGTTCGTCGACGGCGGCCCCGAGTTCTCGCACACGTACACCGCGGCGGGCACCTACCGTCTGCAGGTCCGCGTGACCGACGCGGGCGGCGCCTACACGGTCAAGTACGTGAACATCAAGGTCAACGAGTCCGGTCCGGTCATGTGCTTCTCGGGCCGCTCGGACGACTTCACGGGCACCGCGGTGGACGAGGACCGCTGGTCCACGATCATCCGTCGGGACCAGAAGCTCGCGGTCGCGGACGGTCACCTGGTGATCCCCGCGAGCAAGGCGGACTTCTACGGCCAGGGCGAGGGACCGGTGTCCAACATCGTCCTGCAGGACCTGCCCTCGGGTCCGTGGACGGCGACCACCAAGGTCACCTTCCCGGCACGCGCGCAGTACCAGCAGGCCGGTCTGCTCCTGTGGGGCGACGGGGACAACTACGCCAAGATGGTCATCCAGGGCCGCGGGACCGGGGCCAACCCGAACTCGCGCGTCTTCCAGTTCATCCGCGAGGAGAACGGCGCGCCGAACGAGGTCGCGGCGTCCAACGTGAACATCACGACGGACTTCCCGGACACGTTCTACGTGCGCTACACGAGCGACGGGTCGAACCTGCGGGCGTACTACTCGGCCGACGGCCTGGACTTCACGGCCATGTCGGAGACCAAGTCGCTGCACGGGCTCGTGAACCCGAAGATCGGGCTCGTCGCGTTCGCGAACGACGGTTCCGTCCCGGACGTGGTCGACGCGAAGTTCGACTGGTTCCACATCACGCCGGACGACACGGCCACCGCGGCCGGGCCGGACGACGAGTTCGAGGGCACGTCGCTCGACGGCTGCCGCTGGAGCTCCGTGGTCCGTCCTGACGCGTCGGGCCTCCGGGTGGCCGGTGGCAAGCTCGAGATCGACACGACCCCGACGGACATCTTCGGTACGGGCAACACCGACGTGCCGAACATCGTCCTGCAGGACCAGCCGGCAGGTGACTGGACCGTCGAGACCAAGGTCGACGGCTCGACGTTCGACCAGCAGTACCAGCAGGGTGGTCTGATCCTCTACGGCGACGACGACAACTACGTCAAGCTGGACTTCATCACGAAGAACCAGCCCGGCGCGGCGATCGACCGCGGGATCGAGATGCGCAGCGAGGCCGGCTCGACCGTCCTCAACCCGCAGCCCAACGTCAACAGCCTGACGCAGGGTGTCTGGTGGCTGCGCATGGCCAAGGTGGGCACGACCTACACGGGTTCGTACAGCGCCGACGGCGTGACCTGGACCGAGATCACCCAGAAGGTGACCAACCCCGGTCTGGCGGACGCGAAGATCGGTCTCTACGCCCTCGGGGCGGGCCAGAAGGCCTCCGCGACCGCGACGTTCGAGTACTTCCGCGTCGTGGGACCCCAGGCCGAGCCGCTCACGGTGAGCGGGTCGCTCGACCCGGCCTCGCCGTCGGGCGCGAACGGCTGGTGGACCGGTCCGGTGACCGTCACGGTCGCCACCACGGGCGGTGCGGCGGGCCAGCAGGTCTACCGCGAGTACCAGCTCGACGGCGGAGCGTGGGCCGAGTACACGGCCCCCGTGGTCGTGGACGCACCGGGTGAGCACACGATCAAGGTGCGGGCCTCGGCCGGCACCGAGAACGTGACGGGCGCCGACGTGGCGGTCAAGATCGACGGCGACGGACCGACCGCGGCGGCGACGCTGCGCGAGGACCGCACGGTGGAGATCACGGCCACGGACGACGTCTCGGGGATCGCGTCGGTCGAGTACTCGCTCGACGGCACGACCTGGGTCGCGTACGAGGCACCGGTCGCCGTCGGCGACGCCGCGGCGACCCTCGCCTACCGGGCCACGGACGCGGCCGGGAACGTCACGGCCTCCTCGCTCGAGGTGCCGGCAGGTGAGCTGGTCCCCGCGACCGTCACGGCCGCACCGAAGTGCGTGGCGAACCGGGTGACGCTCGGCGTCACCGCGGTCAACACGGGCGACGCCCCGGTCACGATCGTGGTGCGCTCGGCCTACGGCACCAAGACCTTCACGGGCGTGGCGGCGGGCAAGTCCGCCCACCAGTCGTTCGCGACCCGTGCAGCGTCGATCGAGGCCGGTCAGGTCACCGTCACGGTGACCGACGCCGAGGGGAGGACCAGCACGTACACGATCGACCACGCCGCGGCGAGCTGCGGCTGACCGATCACCGGTGGGGCCGCGGTGAACCGCGGCCCCACCGCCCCTGACGGGCGGGCTGAGGAGCCTCGACCGACGTGTGGCGTCGACGACCCTTCGGCCGGGACGTCGGCACCATGGCCGAGGCTCGTCAGCACGTCTGGCACTTCCGCGTCGACGACGAGGAGGTGCCGGCTCCCGGCACCGGAACCCGGTGCTCCGGCTGGTGCCGGGAGCCACCTACCGTACGACCAGCACCACCCGCAGGACCAGCACCACCGCGCGGCCCGCCGGGCCGCGCAGCCCGACGCACGACCCCTTTCTTTCACGACGAGGTGATGAGCGACATGACTCAGCAGGCGAACCGGAGCTCCGGTCCCGACCGGACGCGTACCCCACGCCCCCGCCCCTTCTCGCACGCGCTGCGTGCGGTCCTGGCAGGGGCCGTCCTGCTGCTCGCCTCGGTGCTCGGCGCAGCCCCCGCGAGCGCCCACGGCGGGGAGATCATCCTGTCGATCGGCGGCGACGGTGCCGGCGGGGTGTCGGTCAACGTGACGTACAAGACCGACGGGCACCCCGTCGAGGAGATCGTCGACGTCATGGTCACCGCGGTCTCCGCGGAGGGCACCGAGGTCGGCCCGATCCAGCTCTCCTCGGCCTCCGAGGGCGTCGGCTGGTACACGTCCGCCCCGGACGTCCTGGGCGAGGGCAACTGGACCGTGACCGCGACGACCACGACGCCCGTCGCGACGACCGCGACGACGCAGATCGACGTGGTCCCCCCGGCGGCCCCGCCCGCTCCCGCGGAGGACGCCGGTGCGGAGGCGGACGCCGCCGGCCAGGGCGACGAGGCCTCGGCGACGAGCGAGGACGACGGGACCGGTGTCCCGACGACCGCGATCGTCGTCGGTGCGGTCGTGCTGCTCGCTGCCGCCGGAGCCGTGCTGGTGCTCCGCCGTCGGGCCACGGCTGCCGAGCGCCCCTGAACCCAGGCGCGGCGGTGACCACCGAGCACGCCGCACCACAGCCCACCACAGCGCACCCGGGTGCACGCCGCACCAGGGCGCACCCGCAGCACGACGGAACGAAGGAGATACCGACATGGCACGACCGATCACCCTCTTCACCGGCCAGTGGGCCGACCTGCCCTTCGAGGAGGTCGTACGCCTCGCGTCCGGCTGGGGCTACGACGGTCTGGAGATCGCCTGCTGGGGCGACCACCTGGACCCCTGGCGCTGGGACGACGACGAGTACGTCGCGGGCAAGCTCGCGCTGCTCGAGGCGCACGGGCTCAAGGTCTACGCCATCTCGAACCACCTCAAGGGACAGGCGGTGTGCGACGACCCGATCGACCAGCGTCACCGCGACATCCTCTCGGACCGGGTGTGGGGCGACGGTGACCCCGAGGGCGTGCGTCAGCGCGCGGCCGAGGAGATGAAGAACACGGCGCGTCTCGCGGCGAAGCTGGGCGTCAAGACGGTCGTCGGCTTCACGGGGTCCTCGATCTGGAAGTACGTGGCGATGTTCCCGCCGGCGTCGCAGGCCATGATCGACGCGGGCTACCAGGACTTCGCGGACCGCTGGAACCCGATCCTCGACGTGTTCGACGAGGTCGGGGTCCGCTTCGCGCACGAGGTCCACCCGAGCGAGATCGCGTACGACTACTGGACGACGGTCCGCACGCTCGAGGCGATCGGCCACCGCGAGGCCTTCGGCCTGAACTGGGACCCGAGCCACATGGTCTGGCAGGACCTGGACCCGGTGGGGTTCCTCTGGGACTTCCAGGACCGGATCTACCACGTGGACTGCAAGGACACCAAGAAGCGCATGCACAACGGCCGCAACGGCCGTCTGGGCTCGCACCTGGCCTGGGCCGACCCGCGTCGTGGGTGGGACTTCATCTCGACGGGCCACGGGGACGTCCCGTGGGAGGACAGCTTCCGGATGCTCAACAGCATCGGGTACGACGGTCCGATCTCGGTCGAGTGGGAGGACGCGGGCATGGACCGCCTCGTGGGCGCGCCCGAGGCCCTGGCGTTCGTCAAGCAGTACGCGTTCGAGGCTCCCGAGGCGGCGTTCGACGCGGCGTTCTCGACCAAGGAGTAGGCGGGAGCAGGCAGGAGCAGGCAGGAGCAAGCAGCACGCGAGCACCGGAAGGGCGTCCTCCCCACCAGGGAGGGCGCCCTTCCGGCGTGCCCGGGACGAGGCCCGGCAACCGGGCAGGGCACGTCCGAGCACGCTGTGCGTCACGGTTCCACCGCACGACAGTAGGCCTCGGCAATTGTTTAACCGATGGAGTTACCTAACGGTGACATCTAACATTCGGCTTTTGCTTGACGCTCGACATAAGTCGCCCTACGGTATGGGACATGCGAGCCGAAGAAGTCGCGCGGGACCACGGGGCTGTCAGCGCCCCCACCACCAGGACGGAGCCGTCCTCCCTGAACGGCCGTGCCGTCGTGGACGCCGCGACCACCCCAGTTCTTGTCCACCCCGCGAGCGACCTGCTCCCGAGCCGACTGCCCGCCGCGGGCTACCGCGCAGGGATCATCGGGACCGGGTTCATCGGCGAGGTCCACGCCCGCGCGATCCGCACGGCCGGGGGAGACCTCGTCTCGGTCGCCGGCATCGACGCACCGGGGGCGCGAGAGGCCGCCGCCGACCTCGGGGCGCTGGGGTACGCGGCCACGTCGCAGGAGCTCATCGACGACCCGGACATCGACGTGGTGCACATCTGCACCCCCAACTTCCTGCACGTCCCGCTCGCCACGGCAGCGCTGGCCGCGGGCAAGCACGTGGTGTGCGAGAAGCCCCTCGCGATGGACCTCGAGGGCGCGGTAGCGCTCGCCGGTCTCGCCGAGGAGGCCGCAGCCGCGGACGGCCGCGTCGCCGTCGTGCCCTTCGCCTACCGCTTCCACCCCATGGTCCGCGAGGCTCGCGCCCGGGTCCGCAGCGGCGCGGTCGGCACCATCAGCCTCGTGCACGGCTCCTACCTCCAGGACTGGCTCCTGCGGGCCAGCGACGACAACTGGCGCGTCGACCCCGCGCTCGGCGGCGCGAGCCGCGCGTTCGGGGACATCGGCTCGCACTTCTGCGACCTCCTCGAGTTCACGACGGGCCAGCGCATCGTGCGGCTCGTCGCGCAGACCGCGACGATCAACGCCGAGCGCACGGGCGCCGACGGGCGCCCTGCCGCGGTCCGCACCGAGGACGCCGTGACCCTGCAGTACGAGACCGACGGCGGGGCGCTCGGCTCGGCGGTCATCAGCCAGGTCTCGGCCGGCCGCAAGAACCGGCTCTACCTCGAGATCTCGGGCTCCGAGTCGACGCTCGCGTTCGACCAGGAGGGTCCCGAGACCCTCTGGGAGGGGCGCCGGGACACGAGCCGCCTGCTCATCCGCAACCCCGAGGCCCTCTCGCCCGAGGCTGCCCGCTACTCCCGGCTCCCCGCGGGACACCCGCAGGGTTACCAGGACTGCTTCAACGCCCTCGTCGGCGACACCGCGGCGGCCATCAACGGGCAGACGCCCGACGGGCTGCCCACGTTCGCCGACGGGCTCCGGGCCGCGCACCTCGCCGAGGCCGTCGCCCGATCCGCACGCACCGGCACCTGGGTGGAGGTAGGAGCATGACCGCATCGACGGCAGCGGGAGGCGCGAGCGCCACGGGCGCGCCCATCCTGCAGCTGCGGGGCATCGGCAAGGTCTTCTTCGGCAACTCGGTCCTGCGCGGCATCGACCTCGACGTGCGGCCCGGTGAGGTCCACGCGCTCGTCGGGGAGAACGGCGCCGGCAAGTCCACGCTCATGAAGATCATCGCCGGGGTCCACAAGCCCGACTCGGGCACCATGGAGCTCGACGGGAAGCCCGTCGCGTTCGCCTCGCCGCTCGCGGCCCAGGCCGCCGGCGTCTCGACCGTCTTCCAGGAGTTCAACCTCCTGCCCGAGCGCACGGTCGCCGAGAACGTCTACCTCGGCCGGGAGCCCCGCCGGCTCGGGATCGTCGACGCCGGGCGCATGGCCCGCGACACCGACGCCCTGCTCGCGGACCTCGGCCTGCACGGCCTCGCGTCCTGGATGCGGGTCGGCTCGCTGTCCGTGGCCGAGCAGCAGATCGTGGAGATCGTCAAGGCCGTCTCCTACGACGCGCGCATCATCTCGATGGACGAGCCCACGGCCGCGCTCGCCGACCAGGAGGTCGAGCTCCTCTACGCGCTCGTCGAGCAGCTGAGGGCGCGCGGCGTCGCGATCCTCTACGTCTCGCACCGGCTCAAGGAGATCTTCGACCTCTGCGACACCATCACGGTGCTCAAGGACGGCGACTTCGTGCTGACGACCGCGACGGCCGACATCACCCCGGACCGCCTGGTGCGGACCATGGTCGGGCGCGAGTTCGCGGGCTACTACCCGGACAAGGACCCCGGCACGGTGCCCGGCGCGGTCAAGCTCGCGCTCGAGGGTGCGGGCAACACCCAGGTCGACGGGATCGACCTCGAGGTCCGTGCGGGCGAGATCGTCGCGCTCGCGGGCCTCCAGGGCAGCGGCCGCACCGAGATCGCGCACGGCGTGTTCGGCGTCGCCCCCTTCACGCGCGGCACGATCCTGCTCGACGGCAAGCCCGTCACGGTCTCCTCGGCCCGCGAGGCGGTCCGCAAGGGCCTGGCGCTCGTGACCGAGGACCGCAAGGCCGAGGGGCTCGCGCTCGAGCAGTCGATCTCCGCGAACGCACGGCTCGTGCTCGACTCCGTGACCCCGGGGTCCTCCGACCGCCGCGCCAAGGCGATCCCCGGCATCCTCTCGTCGCTCGACCTGGTCTCGCGCTCCAAGGACGCCGAGGTGCAGTACCTCTCGGGTGGCAACCAGCAGAAGGTCGTCCTCGCCAAGTGGCTCGTGACCGACCCCTCGGTGATCGTGCTCGACGAGCCCACGCGAGGGATCGACGTCGGCGCCAAGCGTGCGGTCTACGACCTCATGCGGACCCTCACGGCTCGCGGGGTCGCGATCCTGCTCATCTCCTCGGAGCTCCCCGAGGTCGTCGCCATGGCCGACCGCATCCTCGTGATGCGCGACGGCCGCCTGGCCGGGGAGCTTCCCGCGGGCAGCGACGAGGAGACCATCATGGCGATGGCCACCGGGGCGGGGGACACCTCGGAGCACGTCGAGGTCGACCTCTCCGCCCTCGACGTACCCGTGGGCAACGCAGCCCGCGCACCCCAGTCCGTGCTGCCCGGCGGCGAGCCAGCCTCCCCCCGGCACGCGCAGCGCGACACCACCCAGGAGGACCAATGAGCACCGCGGTGAGCACCGCCTCGCCCTCGACGGGGAGCGCGAAGTCGACCTCCGGCCCGCGCCGGCGCCGGCTCGGCTCGACGGGGATCGTCTACCTCGCCCTCGTCGGGATCCTCGTGATCTCGGCAGGACTGGTCGCGGCCCAGGGCGGCAACTTCTTCAGCCAGGGCAACCTGTTCTACCTGCTGTCGCAGACGAGCCTGCTGGGCTTCGTCGCGATCGGGCAGACGTTCGTGATCCTCTGCAAGTCGCTCGACCTGTCGGTCGGCTACGTCGTGGCCTGGTCGTCGCTCGTCGCCGCCACGACCATGGCCGGTGACCCGTCGCGCATCTGGCTCGGCGTGGTCGCGGCCCTCGCGGTCGCCGCGGGAGTCGGCCTGGTCAACGGCCTGGTGATCTCCAAGCTCCGCGTGAACTCGTTCATCGCGACGCTCGGCGTCGGCCTCATCATCAAGGGCTACCTCGACACCCAGTACAAGGGCCCGTCGGGCGAGATCCCCAAGGCGTTCCAGTCCTTCGGCTACACGCGCATCGGCCCGGTGCCGATCTCGGTCATCGTGCTCGCGGTCGTCATGGTGCTCGGTGTGGTCCTGCTGACCCGCACCCGCCCCGGCTATCACATGTTCGCGGTCGGCGGGAACATCGACGTCGCCCGGCTCTCGGGCATCCGCACCGACCGGTCGATCATCCTGGCCCACGTCCTGTGCTCGCTGTGCGCGGGCGTCGCCGGTCTCCTCATCGCGGCTCGCTTCGGCACGGGCAACGCGCTGGTCTACACCTACGGCTACGACCTCAACTCGATCGCGGCCGTCGTGCTCGGCGGGACCCTGCTCATGGGTGGGCGCGGCTCGATCATGGGCACGATCGCGGGTGTCCTGATCCTCGCCTCGCTCGACACGGTGTTCAACGTCCTCGACGTCAGCCCGTTCTTCAAGGACGTCCTGCGCGGCGCGATCATCATCGCCGCGGTCGCGATGTACGCCCGTCGTCAGATCGACCCCGCGAGCAGCAGGGCGAGGTTCCGGGCACTGGCCCAGTCCGTCCGTCCTGGCGGCGCGCGGGGCGGGCAGGCCCCTCCGGGCTCCACGTCCACGTCCGCCCCGTCCACGTCCACCTCGTCCGGCAAGGAGGCCACCCGATGAGCGCGAGCACGTCCGCGACCACGCCGAGCGGCACCGGCGCGTCCGGCGCACCGCAGCCGGGGTCTTCGCCCAGCGGCTTCTCCCGCCTGGTGCAGCGCGCCACGTCGGGCAGCTCCTGGACCGTCTACGCCCTGCTGATCGTCGTCTTCGTCGCGATCCTCGTGATGAACCCGTCGTTCGGCGAGCCCATGTCGCTCATGGCCTTCCTCAAGAAGGCGGCGCCGCTGATCGTCCTGGCGATCGGCCAGTACTTCGTGATCGTCTCCGGGGAGTTCGACCTCTCGGTGGGCTCGCTCGTGGGGGCGCAGGTCGTCATCGCGGCCAAGCTCATCGACGGCGAGGAGTCCATGACCTGGCCCGTGATCGGGTTGATGGTCCTCTTCGGCCTGGGGATCGGGCTGATCAACGGTCTGATCGTCACGTTGCTCAAGGTCCCGTCGTTCATCACGACGCTCGGCATGATGCTCGTCCTCTACGGGGCGATCCGCCTCTGGACCGGTGGGGCACCCACGGGCTCCCTGACCGAGGGCTTCCGCCAGTGGGGGCGCGGCGGGTTCCCGGACACGCCCGGTCAGTTCCAGGTGCCGTACGCGGTGCTCATCACGCTCGTCCTCGGCGTCGTCGCCGTGATCGTCATGCGTCGCCCGTACGGTCGCACGCTGGTCGCGACCGGCGACAACGACGTGGCGGCCTCCTACTCGGGCGCCTCGGTCTGGTGGGTGCGCACGCGTGCCTTCCTGTTCTCGGGCTTCATGGCCACGGTCGCGGGCATCCTCATCGGCGGCTACGCCGGTGTGACGGCCCAGGTCGGCGAGGGGCTCGAGTTCATGGCGATCACGGCGGTCGTCCTGGGCGGCGTGGTGCTGGGTGGCGGCCGTGGGTCGGTCGTCGCGGCCATGGCCGGCGCGCTGACCCTCGAGGCGCTGTTCACGCTCTTCAACCAGCTCAGCCTGCCGTCGACGATCCGCCCCGCGGTCCAGGGCGTGATCATCATCGCGGCCGTGGCCTATGCCGCGATGCCGCGCAAGTCCAAGGCAGCGTCTCCGAGCGCCCCGACCACCCCGGCAGGGGTCCCCGAACCCACCGTCCCCAAGGAGCCCCAGCCAGCAGCGCCCTAGTCCTCCGGTCACCCCCCGGAACGCCACACAGATCCGTCCCCGACAGGCCGTCGCACCCGCTGCGACGGCAGGACAAAGAAGTCTCTCGATCATCAGGAGAAGGAACATGCGACGCTCTCGAGTTCTCATGGCAGGGGCCGCGACCGCGGCACTGCTGTTCACCGCTGCGTGCACCACCGACGCGCCCGCCGACACCCCGGACGCGGGTGCCGCGGCCACCGAGGAGTCCACGGAGGAGTCCAACGAGTCCGGTGCGAACAGCCAGTGGTTCGTGCAGGCCGACTACGAGCGCCAGCTCGCGCAGCGCTCGGCGGTCCCCGAGGGCCCGGCCGACCAGCCGTGGCTGCAGGCGATCGACCCCGAGTTCGTGGACACCGCGCAGTACGCGAAGGAGGGGGGCAAGAAGCTCTGCTTCTCCAACGCCTCGGTCTCCAACCCGTGGCGTGTCACGGGGTTCATCACGATGCAGCAGCAGGTCGAGGTCCTCAAGGCCTCGGGCGAGATCTCGGAGTTCCGCGTCTCGGACGCGGCCGACGACGACAACAAGCAGATCTCCGACATCCAGGCGTTCGTCGAGGCCGGTGACTGCGACGCGATCATCATCTCGCCCTCGACCACCGCGACCCTGACCCCGGCGGTCGAGGCGGCGTGCGAGAGCGGCAAGCCCGTGATCGTGTTCGACCGCGGCGTGAACTCCGACTGCATGGTCACCTACATCCACCCGATCGGTGGCTACGCCTACGGCGCCGACGGCGCCGAGTTCCTCGTCGAGAACCTCGAGCCCGGCTCGAAGGTCCTCGCGCTGCGCATCCTCCCCGGTGTCGACGTGCTCGAGAACCGTTGGGCCGCCGCGGACAAGATCTTCTCCGACAGCGAGATCGAGGTCGTGGGCCAGGAGTTCACCGGTGGTGACGGCGCCAAGATCAAGGACATCGTGACGCAGTACCTGCAGCGCGGTGACGTGGACGGCATCTGGATGGACGCCGGTGACGGCGCCGTCGCGGCGGTCGAGGCGTTCGAGGACGCCGGCAAGCCCTACCCCGTGTTCATGGGCGAGGACGAGCTGAGCTTCATGCGCAAGTGGCAGGAGACGGACATGACCGCCCTGGGTGCGGTGTACTCCAACTTCCAGTGGCGCACCCCGATCCTCGCAGCCCAGAAGATCTGGAACGGCGAGCAGGTCCCGGCCGAGTGGGTCCTGCCGCAGTCGCCCATCACGGGCGAGGACCTGGACGCCTACCTCGAGGCCAACAAGGACATGCCGTCGCTGCACTACGCCAAGTTCGGTGGCGAGGACCTGCCCGGCTACCCCGAGGCCTGGACCGACCGCTGACCCCAGCGACGGCCCGACCGCACCACGGGTAGCCCGCGGCTCGGCCCCTCGACCAGCTCGAGGGGCCGGCACGGCCCACCCGAGCACGACCCGCACGTCCCACCCACGGTGCCCGACGACGCAGCCCGCCCTCCGCGCGAGGGCGAGCTCCGGCGTCGGGCACCCGGGTGACGCACCCACCGACGAAAGAGAGCAACGTGGCTCGCACGCGCCCCCTCGGGGTCAACACCTGGGTGTGGACCTCACCCCTGACCGACGGCTCCCTCCGCGAGATCGCACCGCGCGTCGCCGGGTGGGGATTCGACGTCCTCGAGCTACCCGTCGAGGACGTGACCGACTGGAACCCGCAGCAGGCCGCGCGAGTCCTCGCGGACAACGGCCTCGGGGCGTCGGTGTCCCTCGTCATGGGCCCCGGCCGCGAGCTCGTCGCGGCCGACGCCGGCACGGTCCGCCGGACCCAGGACTACCTGCGCCAGGTGATCGACATGGCGGCCACCGTGGGCTCGGGCGTGATCGGCGGACCCGCGTACGCCTCCGTCGGGCGCACCTGGCGGCTGACCCCCGCCCAGCGCGAGGCGGCCAACGCCGAGCTGGTCGAGCACCTCGCCCCCGTCGTCGACCACGCGATGGCCGCGGGCGTACGGATCGGCCTCGAGCCGCTCAACCGCTACGAGACGAGCCTCGTCAACACGGTCGACCAGGGGCTCGCGGTCGTCGCGCCGCTGCCGTCGGTCGGGATCGGGCTGATGCTCGACATCTACCACATGAACATCGAGGAGACGGACCTGGCGGCCGCAGTGACGCGCGCCGGGGACCGGATCGCGCACGTGCAGGTCTGCGGCAACGACCGCGGGGCCCCCGGCAGCGACCACCTCGACTGGCACGCGTTCCTCGGCGCGCTCGACGCCACGGGCTACGACGGCTCCCTGTGCATCGAGTCGTTCACCGCCGACAACGCGACCATCGCGACGGCCGCCTCGATCTGGCGTCCGCTCGCCCCCACCCAGGACGCCATCGCAGTCGATGGCCTGGACTTCCTGAAAGGACTGATGCGCGGCTGATCGATCGGTAGGAACACCGACGGCGCCGGCACGCCGTGGGACGACGTATCTCTTCACAGCACGTGCGCCCCGTTCACCGACGAACAGGGCACGCAAACCACGTGCCGACTGCCCTGGAGGCAAGACACATGAAGGCTGCGCGACTTCCCCTGCGGGGAAGAGCCGTCGCGGCGCTGACCATCGGAGCACTGGCGTTCACCCTCGCGCCCGTGACCATGGCAGCTGCCCACGACGGACCACACGAACCCGGTGACGACCGCAAGGTCCTCATCTTCACCAAGACGACCCAGTTCCGGCACTCCGAGGCGATCACGCAGGGCACCCCGGTGCTCGAGGCCGCGTTCGCCGACGTCGGCATCGCGTCCGACCACACCGAGGACTCCTCGGTGTTCACCGACGCGGGCCTGGCGGAGTACGACGCGCTGGTGATGTTCCAGACGTCGGGCGACCCGTGGAACGCCGACCAGAAGGCCGCGCTCGAGCGCTACCAGCAGGCCGGCGGCGGCATCGTCGCGATCCACAACGCGACCGACATGCGCGGGAACTACGGCTGGTGGGACGACATGATCGGGGCGCTCATGCCCGGTCACGCGGCCACGGGCAACAGCCCCGGCCTGCCCGGCACGGTCCGCGTCGAGGACCGCGTCCACCCCTCGACCAGCCACCTCGACCAGCGCTGGAACCGCGCGGACGAGTGGTACAACTACTCGGCCAACGTCCGCGGCAGCGCGCACGTGCTCGCCACGATGGACGAGTCGACCTACGACGCCGGCGGCAACAAGATGGGCGCCGACCACCCGATCTCGTGGTGCAAGCCCTACGACGGCGGCCGCGCCTGGATGACCGGCATGGGCCACTTCGGTGCGCACTTCACCGGTGAGCCGGACCTGGTCCAGCACATCGTGGGCGGCGTCCAGTGGGCGTCCGGCCAGGTCGCGGGCGACTGCGGCGGCACCGACTGGGGCCAGTTCGAGAAGGTCGCGCTCGACACGAACACGAGCGCACCGTTCGGCATGGACGTCGCTCCCGACGGCCGCGTGTTCTTCACCGAGCTCGTGCGCGGTCAGATCCGCGTCTACGACCCGCGCACCCAGAACACCTCGACCGCGATCACCATCCCCGTGTACTCCGGTGGTGAGGACGGCCTGCTGGGCATCGCGCTCGACAAGGACTTCGCGACCAACGGGTACCTGTACCAGTACTACTCGCCGGCCAGCGCCAACGACTCCGACCCGGCGAACTTCTTCAACCGGATCTCGCGCTTCACCGTGACCGACGGCGGTCCCGGTGGCACCGTGATCGACCCGGCGTCGGAGAAGGTCCTCATCGAGGTCCCGGCCGGGCGTCTGCCCGACGAGCCGGGCCACACCGGTGGCAGCCTGATCTTCGACGACCGCACCGGTGACCTGTACATCGGCGTGGGCGACGACGTGAACCCGCACTCCGAGCCCTCGGGCGGCTACGCGCCGATCTCCGAGCGCCCGGGGCAGCAGCACGACGCCCGCGCGACGTCGGCCAACACCAACGACCTGCGCGGCAAGGTGCTCCGCATCCACCCCGAGGCCGACGGCACGTACACGATCCCCGAGGGCAACCTGTTCGCCCCGGGCACCGAGAAGACGCTGCCCGAGATCTACGCCATGGGCTTCCGCAACCCGTTCCGGTTCACGATCGACCCCGCCACGGGCAACCTCGGCGTGGCCGACTACTCGCCCGACAACGGTTCCGACAACCTCGCGAACCGCGGCCCTGCGGGCATCGCCGAGTGGAACTACATCCAGGAGCCGGGCTTCTTCGGCTGGCCCCTGTGCATGGGCAAGAACGAGCCCTTCCGCGACGTCGACTACCGCACCAACCCGGTCACGGTCGGCGCCTTCTTCGACTGCGCCAACCCGGTCAACGACTCGATCCTCAACACGGGTCTGACGCAGCTCCCGCCGGCCCAGCCCGCGGACATGTACTACGGCTACCAGCGCACCTCGGCCCCCGGCGTCATCAACGCCGGTGGCGGTCTCGCACCCATGGGTGGTCCGTTCTACAGCTACGACGCCGACCTCGTGTCGGACACCAAGTTCCCGGAGTACTACGACGGCAAGCCCTTCTTCTACGAGTGGGCACGCAACAAGATGTACTCGATCGACCTCAAGGACGCGACGCCGCAGGGCGCAGCGGTCGAGAAGGTCAACCCCTTCCTGTCGAACGAGCAGTTCCTCGCTCCGATCGACTCGACGTTCGGCCCCGAGGGCGCGCTCTACGTGCTCGACTGGGGCGGCGGCTTCGGCCGTGACAACCCGAACTCGGGCCTGCACCGCATCGACTACATCTCCGGTTCGCGCTCCCCGGTGGCCAAGCCGGCCGCCACGCCGGACTCGGGCACGGCCCCGCTGACCGTCACGTTCGACGGCTCGGCGAGCACGGACCCCGAGAACGAGGCGCTCACGTACGCGTGGGACTTCGACGGTGACGGCACGACGGACTCGACCGAGGCCAAGCCGACCCACACCTACACCGAGAACGGCGTGTTCGACGCCCGCCTCACGGTCAAGGACCCCTCGGGCAAGGTCGGTACCGCCACGGCGCCGATCACGGTGGGCAACACGCGCCCCGAGGTCGACTTCAACCTGCCGCCGACCGGGTCGTTCTTCGACTTCGGCGACCGGATCGACTGGGACGTCTCGGTCACCGACGCCGAGGACGCCTCGATCGTCGACGAGAACGTCATCATCCAGCCGGCCCTCGGTCACGACGCGCACGCGCACCCGTCCGAGCCGCTCCACGGCACGACGGGCTCGGTCGAGACCGGCCTCGGCGGCGGGCACGGCGAGGACATGAACGTCTTCTACGTGCTCGACGCCCGCTACACCGACGGTGGCGGCGAGGGCGGCGTGCCCGCGCTGACCGGCTCCGACACGACGCTGGTGTTCGGCAAGAAGCGTGAGGCCGAGTTCCAGACGGCCTCGCAGGGCACGACCCAGCTCCCGAGCCGGGACGTCGAGGGCGGCGGTTCGGTCATCACGGGCAAGGACGGGGCCTGGTCCTCGTACGACCCGTTCAACCTCCACCAGATCAGTGCGCTGTCGCTGCGCGTCTCGGCAGCCCAGGCGGGCACCGTCGAGCTGCGTCGTGACGCTCCCGACGGCGAGCTCCTCGCCACGGCCTCCGTCCCGGAGACCGGGCTGGGGACCTTCACCGACGTGCGCGTCGACGTGGCGGACCCGGGCGAGAGCTTCACCCTGTACGTCGTGTTCCCCGGTGCGGGCGAGCGTCGCCTGAACTTCATCGAGGCGCACGGCAAGGGCATCTCGGCCACGACCCGTCCCGAGGTCGTCGTGACCGCCCCCGAGGCGGGCGTCCAGCTCGAGCAGGGCGAGATCACGGTCTCGGCAGACGCGACGGACGCCGAGAACACGGTCACGCAGGTCGAGTTCTTCGTCAACGGCCAGTCGATCGGCACGGACACGTCCGCGCCGTACACGACGACGTGGAACGTGACGGCGGACAACTACTACAAGCTGACCGCGGTCGCCACGAACGACAAGGGCCTCACCACGAAGTCCCGCATCGTCATGGCGCAGGTCGGTGACCTGTTCGCCGGCATGAAGACCTACACCAACGCGAACGGCACGTTCGAGCAGCTGTCCGAGGGCAAGTACCTCGTGACGTCTGCGGGTGCCAACATGTGGCAGGGCACCGACGAGTACTCGGCCATCTACAAGGAGGCCGGTGCGGACGAGAAGTGGTCCGCGACGGTCAAGGTCAACAGCCAGGGCAACTCCAACGGGTCCGCCAAGGCGGGTCTCATCGTCCGCAACGACGTGACGCAGCCGGGCAAGTCGCCGGGCTACGCGGCCCTGGGCATCCGTCCGAACGGTGGTTTCGAGTGGCTGCGCGGCAACGCCGCGGGGCAGCTCGTGACGTCGTCCGCGGCGAGCTCGACGAGCTACCCCGCGTGGGTGCGGATCGAGCGTGACGGCGACCTGTACACGGCGTCGTGGAGCAAGGACGGCGAGAACTTCACCCAGATCGGCGACCCGGTGTCCCTGCCGGGTGCGGCGTCGGTCCAGGACGTCGGCCTGTTCGTGACGGCGCACAGCTCGAGCACGAGCGCGGTCGAGTTCCAGGACTTCTCGTTCGACGACGACCCGGTCGACCCGACCGAGCCGGGCACGGACACGCCGCCGCAGTGCGCGGCGCAGAAGTCCGACGAGTTCGACGCCCCGTCGATCAACACCGGTCGCTGGACCGTGGTGCGCACCGCACCCGGGAAGCCGATCACGGTCGCGGACGGCAAGGCGGTCCTGCCCGTCGTCCAGGGCGACATCAACGAGGCGGTCCCGGGACCGATCAGCTACCTGGGTCAGCCGGCACCTGCCGGGGCGTGGGAGATCCAGACCAAGGTCGAGGTCCCGCTCGCACGGCACTGGCAGCACGCGGGTCTCCTCGTGCACGTGAACGACAACGAGTACACCAAGTTCGCGTTCACGAAGAACCAGAGCGGGGCTCGTTTCCTCGAGTTCCAGACCGAGACCGGTGGGAGCCGGACCTGGCACGGTCAGACGGACGTCGCGGCGAACTTCCCGTCGTCGGTGTACCTCAAGCTGACCTCGACGGGCACGGCCATCACGGCCGCGTACTCGGCGGACGGTCAGACGTGGACCGCGATCGCGGGCTCTGCCCCGGTCAAGGCGAACGCGACCTTCGGCGTCATCGCCGCGGGCGACACGGGCACGGCCGACTCGGTCGCGCTGTTCGACTGGTTCAAGGTCACGCCGGACTCGACGGACGACGGCACGCGTGAGCCGTCCGACGAGTTCGACGGCACCTCGCTCGACGGCTGCCGCTGGAACAACGTGGTCCGCTACGACGCCTCGAAGGTCGAGGTCGCCGGCGGCGAGCTGCGTATCACCACCCAGCCGGGTGACATCAACAACAACAACCCGGTCAGCCCGCGCAACTTCGTGCTCCAGGCTGCCCCCGAGGGCGACTGGGTCGCGGAGACCCGCTTCAAGGCTCCGCTGCTGCACCGGTGGCAGTACGCGGGTCTGATGGCGTACGGCGACGACGACAACTACGTCAAGCTCGACGTGGTCGCCAAGAACCAGCCGGGCACCCCGCTGAACCTGGGTGCCGAGCTTGCGTCGGAGAAGAACGCGGCCTCGAGCGGCGGCAACCGCCAGCTCGAGATCGCCGACACCACCGAGTCGGGCTACTGGTACCTGCGCATGGAGAAGGTGGGCAACACCTACCAGGGCTGGGTCAGCGACGGCGGCGTGAACTGGACGTCCCTCGGGGCGCCCGTCACGAACGACGCGGCACTCACGTCCTTCGGTCTCGTGGCCATCGGCCCCGAGCAGGAGGTCCCGGTCACGGTGGCGTTCGACTGGTTCCACGTCACCACGGGTGACGAGGACACGCAGGCGCCGGTCGTGACCGTCGCCCAGGACCCGGCGGCCGGCGCGTCCGGCTGGAACACCGGGGCCGTGACGGTCTCCGCGACGGCCACCGACGACGTCTCGCAGACGCCGTCGATCGAGGTCAAGGTCGCCGACGGCGACTGGGCCCCGTACACGGCCGGCGTGGCGCTCACGACGGACGGGGAGCACACGCTCGCCTTCCGGGCGTCCGACGAGGCGGGCAACGTCTCCGAGGAGGTCGCCCACGTGGTCAAGATCGACGCCACGGTGCCGACGGCCACGGCCGAGCTCGGCGAGCGCACGGTGACCCTCGCGGGCGCCGACGCAGGTTCGGGTGTCGAGCGGGTCGAGTACCGTCTCGCCGACACGGCCGAGGGCGAGTGGCTCACGTACGGCGAGCCGGTCGTGGTCGGGGACGGGGCCGTCGAGGTCTCGTACCGCGCGGTCGACGTCGCCGGGAACGTGAGCGAGCCGCTCACCCTCTCGGTGCCCGCGGTCGAGGGCGGGGTCTCGGCCGAGGTCGTGGCCAAGACCCAGTGCACCGCAGGCAAGGTGCTCGTCAACGTGCGGGTCGTCAACACCGACGACGCGCCCGCGACGATCAAGGTGAGCACGCCGTTCGGGACGAAGACCTTCACGGGTGTCGCTCCGGGCAAGTCCGCGTCGCAGACGTTCAGCTCGCGTCTCGGGGCGATCGAGGCGGGTTCCGTCACGGTCACCACGACGATCGGGGACCGGACGTCGACGTACACGGTCGACTACGCGGCTGCTTCCTGCAGCTGATGCACGAACGGCAGGCGTCGCCCCCTCGGGGGCGGCGCCTGCCGCGCACGTCGTCCCGCCCGTGACGGCCCGACGGCGTACGGCTCTGACAGCGCTTCCCTGCCCGGTCTCCCGGCAGGCCTCTTCCGTACACCCGCATCAACCTCCGTCTTCGTGCCGGGCGCCCCCGCCGGCACGAACCTCCCGCCCCCGACAGACAGGAACCGACCCGTGGCGCAGAAGACCGCAGCACGACGCAGCAAGGCGGACCTCGCAGCCCGGTCGGCGACCGCTCGGGGAGCGGGACCCCGGTCCGGGGACGGTGCCGGCCGTCCCCAGCAGCGGCCACCGGAGCGCGCGAGCGCCCGGTGGCCGTGGAACCTCTCGCGCGCTCGTCGCGCGTGGCTCGTGGTCGCCGCGGTCGCGGTGGTCGCCCTGGTCGTCGTGGCGGTCGTCTGGGCCGTGACGCGAGGGCCCGACGACGGAGCGTCCGGCGCGTACGCCGTCGACCCCGCGCGCGTGGCCGAGCTCGAGGCCGCCGAAGTCGCGCGCGACGCCGAGAACCTGGGCGTCGTGACCGACTTCGCGGTCTCCGCCCAGGAGAGGCTCGTGCCGACCATGCACGAGCTGTCCGTGGCACTGCCGCTCGACGGCGCGCCCGGGACCCCGGCGACCCCTGAGCAGCTCGCTGCGTGGCGGGACCAGCTCGCGGCCCTGACGACCGAGGCCGAGGCCCTCCCGACGGGCGCGTCGGGGTACAACGTCACGCGCAACGGGCTGGGCGTCTCGATCGCGCTGCTGGGTGACGCGCTCGACACGCTCGAGCTCGCCGAGGGGTCGGCCGAGCCGGCCCGGGCGCAGCTCCTGGCGCTCGCGGCCGACCTGCGCCTGCGCGCCGCGGACACCTGGAGCATGGCCGCGACCCAGCTCGACGACCTGAGCGTCGCCGCAGACCAGGGGCACGTCCACGTGTTCCTCCCGCTCCACCCGGACGACGCGGGCGACGGCGCCGCGAGCCTGGGGGAGAGCGACCACTAGACCGGTGCCCGCCGGGACCACCTGCGGGTGGGCCGAGTCCCGGCGGGCACCCAGGAGCACCGCGCGCACGAGGAGGTGAGGACGGACGCAGTACCGGTGGACGGCCTGGCCGCCGCCGAGGACGACGATCGACTTTCAAAGGAGAAAGCTGTGACCGTACGACACCGAAGGAGACGGGCAGGGGTGAGCGCGCTCCTGGCGCTGACCCTCGCTGCCCCGACCCTGGCCCTGACGGCGACACCCGCCGCCGCCCACGACGAGTTCTCCGTGCTCGTCTTCTCCAAGACCGCCGGGTTCCGGCACGACGCGATCCCGGCCGGGATCGCGACCATCAAGCAGCTCGGCGTGGACAACCACTTCGCCGTGACCGCGACCGAGGACGCGGGAGCGTTCACGGAGGAGAACCTCGCGGGCTACGACGCCGTCGTCTGGCTCTCGACGACCGGCGACGTGCTCAACGGCGAGCAGCAGGCCGCGTTCGAGGCCTACATCGCGGACGGCGGCGGCTACGCGGGCGTGCACGCCGCGTCCGACACCGAGTACGACTGGCCCTGGTACGGCGAGCTCGTGGGCGCGTACTTCTCGGCCCACCCGCAGAACCAGACCGCGAACGTCGTGGTCGCGGACAAGGACCACCCCTCGACCGCGCACCTGCCGGCGACGTGGGAGCGGTACGACGAGTGGTACAACTTCCGCGAGAACCCCCGCGGTGACGTGCACGTGCTCGCGACCCTCGACGAGGCGACGTACTCACCGGGTGGGGGCGCGATGGGCGCGGACCACCCGACGGCCTGGTGCCAGGACGTGGCCGGCGGCCGCTCCTGGTACACGGGCGGTGGCCACACGCAGGAGTCGTACAGCGACCCGGCGTTCGTCCAGCACCTCCTGGGCGGGATCCAGACCGCCGCGGGCGCGGTCGACGCCGAGTGCGGCGCGACGGTCGAGAGCTCGTACGAGCAGATCACGCTCGCGAAGGGCGCCGAGAAGACCGGCGAGCCGATCGCGCTCGCGGTCCTGCCCGAGGGCGACGTCCTGCACACCTCGCGCGACGGTCGGGTCTGGTACACGACCGCTGACGCGACGACCTCGCTCGCCGGCACCATCCCGGTGTACTCGCACGACGAGGACGGTCTCCAGGGTGTCGCGGTCGACCCGAACTTCGCCGAGAACCGCTGGGTCTACCTCTACTACGCGCCGCGGCTGAGCACGCCCGCGGGCGACGCCCCGGAGAACGGGACCGGCCCCGAGTCGTTCGAGGCCTTCGACGGCTACAACCAGCTCTCGCGCTTCACGCTCACGGACCAGAACACGATCGACCTGGCGAGCGAGAAGAAGATCCTCGAGGTCGAGGCCTCGCGCGGCACGTGCTGCCACGCCGGTGGTGAGATCGACTTCGACGCCGAGGGCAACCTCTACCTGTCGACGGGCGACGACACGAACCCGTTCGCCTCGGACGGCTACACGCCGATCGACGAGCGGGCGACGCGCAACCCGGCCTACGACGCGCAGCGCTCGTCGGGCAACACCAACGACCTGCGGGGCAAGCTCCTGCGCATCACCATGAAGGACGACGGGACGTACACGGTCCCGGAGGGCAACCTCTTCGCTCCCGGGACGGACAAGACCCGCCCCGAGATCTACGCGATGGGCTTCCGCAACCCCTTCCGGTTCTCGGTCGACAAGGCTACGGGCTACGTGCACCTCGGTGACTACGGGCCCGACGCGGGCGCGGCGAACCCGAACCGCGGCCCCGGTGGATCGGTCGAGTTCAACGTCATCACCGAGCCCGGCAACTACGGCTGGCCGTACTGCGTGGGCGACAACGTCCCCTACGTCGACTACGACTTCGCGACGGGCACCTCGGGCGCGGCGTTCGACTGCAGCGCCCCCAAGAACACGAGCCCGAACAACACGGGCCTCGTGGACCTGCCGCCGGCCATCGCCGCCTGGCAGCCCTACGACGGCGGCAACGTCCCGGCCTTCGGCTCGGGCGGTGAGTCGCCCATGGGCGCCGTGGTCTACAACTACGACCCCGAGCTCGTCTCGGAGACCAAGTTCCCGCAGTACTACGACGGCAAGCCCCTGCTGTACGAGTGGGAGCGGCGCTGGATCAAGGAGGCCGTGCTCAACGAGGACGGCAGCCCTGCCGGCTTCGCCCCGGCGCTGACCGGGCTGAACATCCGTCGGCCCATGAACCTCGAGTTCGGCCCGGACGGCTCGCTGTACGTGCTCGACTACGGCAGCGGCTACTTCGGCGGCGCCGCGGACTCCGCGGTCTACCGCATCGACTACGTCAAGGGCTCGCGGTCCCCGGTCGCCGAGATCGAGGCGTCGGTGACCAACGGTGGCGTGCCGCTCGAGGTCGTCCTCGACGGATCGGCCTCCCAGCACCCCGAGAACCTGCCGCTCACGTACGCGTGGGACGTGGACTCGGACGGCACGGTCGACTCGACCGAGGCCGTCGTGACGCACACGTACACCGCCAAGGGCCAGTACACGGCCCGTCTCACGGTCACGGCCCCCGACGGCAAGACGGGCGTCGCGACCACGACGATCACGGTCGGCAACACCGCCCCCGTGGTGACGCTCGAGCTGCCGCAGGACGGCCAGTTCTTCGACTTCGGCGACCAGGTGCCGTTCAAGGTCACGGTCACGGACGCCGAGGACGGGACAGAGGTCGACTGCGACAACGTCGTCGTCGAGTACATCCTCGGCCACGACAACCACGGGCACCCGCTCTCGAGCGCGACCGGTTGCGAGGGCGTCCTCACGACGGTCAAGGACGAGGGCCACGGTCTCGACGCCAACATCTTCGGGGTCGTCAACGCGACGTACACCGACGGCGGAGCCGAGGGCGTGCCCTCGTTGACCGGCGACGACGAGGCCGTCCTGCACACGCGCACCAAGCAGGCCGAGTACTTCACGGCCCAGCAGGGTGTCCAGGTCGTCGACAAGGCTGCGGCCGAGGGCGCCAAGCAGCTCGGCTACATCGCCCCGGGCGACTGGTTCGCGTTCGACCGGATGAACCTCAAGGACATCACGGGCATCTCGGCGCGCTACACGTCGGGCAACGCGGGCGGCCTGATCGACGTCCGCGTCGGAGCGGCGGACGGTCCGCTCCTCGGGACCATCACGATGGGCTCGACGGGCAGCTGGGAGACTCACGCGTCGTCCGACGTCGTGCCGATCACGGACCCGGGCGGCACGAACACGTTGTTCTTCGTCGCGCGCTCGGCGTCGGGGGGCACGGGAGACATGTTCGACGTCGACTCGCTCCACTTCGCGGGCAAGGGGGCCGCGAACAACGTGGCACCGAGGCTCACGGCGGTCACGGGCACGCCCACCACGGGCGACGCCCCGCTCGACGTGACCTTCACGGCCACGGCGACCGACGCGGACGGCGACGACCTCACCTACGCGTGGGACTTCGGCGACGGCGGCACCGGGACCGGTGCCCAGGTCGCGCACACCTACACCACGGGCGGCGCGTTCACGGCCAAGGTGACTGTGACCGACCCGGCCGGCGCCTCGGCGTCGGGCACCGTGAAGGTGACGACGTTCGGCGCGCTCGAGTGCACCGAGCCCGACCCGCAGCGCGGGCCGGAGGACGAGTTCCTCGGCGCGTCGATCGACGCGTGCCGCTGGGACGTCCACAACTACCGCCCGGACCTCGCCGAGGTGCGCGACGGCAAGTGGGTCGTCACCACGACCGACGACGACTTCTACGGCACGGCGAACTCGCCCGTGCCCAACATCGTCACGACCGACCAGCCGGGCGACACCTGGACCGTGGAGACGTCGTTCACGGCGCCGCTCGTCCGGTCGGCCCAGCAGGGTGGCGTCATCGTCTACCTCGACGAGAAGAACTACGTGAAGCTCGACGTGGTCGGCAACGACGACGGCTCGGTGCGCGCAGAGCTGCGCAGCGAGGTCGGGGACGTCACGCAGAACCCGCAGCCGGGGATCGACAACCTGGCCAAGCCGGTCTACGGCGAGTACCAGCTGCGGCTGTCCCGTGCCGGTGACACGTTCACGGGCCAGGTCTCGGTCGACAACGGCCAGACCTGGGAAGCGCTGCCGGGCGGCGTGAAGAACCCGGCGGCCCAGGACGCCGGGGTCGGTGTCTTCGCGCTCGGCAAGCTCGCGGGCGCGGCGCAGATCGACGTCGCGTTCGACTACGTGCGTCTCGTGGACGGCACCACGCCACCCACGTGCGAGGGCACGACGGCGAGCGACACGTTCGAGGGCACCGAGCTCGACGCGTGCCGCTGGTACGTCGTCAACCCCGACGCGTCCAAGCTCGCGGTGAGCGACGGCGCGCTGCGCCTGACCACCACGGACGACGACGTGTTCGGCGCGACCAACTCGACCGTGCCGAACATCCTGCGCAACAAGATCGTCACGGGTGACCGGTGGACGGTCGAGACGACCATCACGTCCGACCTCACGCAGAACTACCACCAGGGCGGCCTCATGGTCTTCAAGGACCAGGCCAACTACGTCAAGGTGGGCGTGATCCACAACGGGGCGGCTGCCGGGACCGTGGGCTTCGAGGCGCGCAGCGAGAAGGGCGACGTGGTCCAGGACCCGCAGCCCGGCGTGTCCGACCTGCCCCGCGAGGCCGACAAGACGTACCACGTGCGCCTGACGCGCGACCAGGACACCTTCACGGGCTCCTGGTCGCTCGACGGCGTCACCTGGACGGACCTCGCACCGGTCACGAACGACACGCTCGCAGGGATCGCGCCGGGGCCGTTCGCGCTCGGCAAGAACCAGACGGCTCCCACGACGGTCGCGTTCAGCGACGTCACGGTCGTCGAGGACGAGCCCGAGGTCTGCGAGCCGGCCACGCCCGCGGAGGGCTACCGCATGCTCTTCGACGGCACGGCCGAGTCGCTCGCCGGCTGGAAGATGGCCGGGCCGGGCGGGTTCGAGCTCCAGGAGGACTGCTCCATGCTGTCCACCGGGGGCATGGGCCTGCTCTGGTACCCCGAGGAGCTCGAGGCCTACAGCCTCATGCTCGACTGGAAGATGGCCGGGGACGACAACTCGGGCGTCTTCGTCGGGTTCCCCGACCCGGGCAACGACCCGTGGGTCGCGGTCAACCAGGGCTACGAGATCCAGATCGACGCGACGGACGCCGACGATCGCACGACCGGTGCGATCTACACGTTCCAGAGCGCCGACCTCGCGGCCCGAGACGCCGTCCTCAAGGCGCCGGGGGAGTGGAACTCGTACGAGATCACGGTCGAGGGGCAGCGGATCCGGGTCTTCCTCAACGGGACCCTGATCAACGACTTCACCTCGACCGCACCGTCGCGCGACCTGTCGTCCGGCTACATCGGGCTGCAGAACCACGGCAACGGTGACGACGTCTCGTTCCGCAACGTCCAGGTCAAGGACCTGACGGCCGAGCCGGAGCCCGAGGTCGAGGTCACCACGACGGTCAGGTCCCAGTGCGTGGGGCGGACCGCCAACGTCTCGGTCCGTGTGGTCAACGACGAGGACGTCCCCGCGGACATCGTCGTCACGACGCCGTTCGGCACCAAGACCTTCCTCGGCGTCGCGCCGGGGAAGTCCGCGCACCAGTCCTTCAGCGCGCGTGCCGGCGCGGTGGAGGCAGGGGTCGCACAGGTCACCGCGACGGCCGGGGGTCGGACGACGACCTTCGACGTCGCCTACGGGGCCGCGAGCTGCGGGTGACCGGGTGACCGGTCGACGGGCCGGTCCGTCGAGAGACTGACGGGCGGCGTCGCCGACCGGTCGACCGCAGCAACGGACGGGGCGGGATCCTTCGGGGTCCCGCCCCGTCCGTCGTCCCGTCGCCCGACGACGTCGCCCACCTCGGTGCGCGACGCGCGCCGCGCGGTGGCTCAGCCGAGCGGGCGGACCATCACGACGTCGTCGTGCGACTCGCCGCCCACGACGTAGGTCCGCGAGCCCGCGACCGCGAAGCCGTGCTTGCGGTAGAAGGCCTGCGCCCGGGCGTTCTCCCCGTTGGTGCCGAGCCACACCGCGCGGTCCGCGACGAGACCCGGTGCCGCGTCGAGCGCGGCCCGCATGAGGTCGCTCGCGACCCGCGTGCCCTGGGAATCGGGGTGCACGTAGATCTTGGAGAGCTCGACCGTGGGCTCGTCGCCGACGACCGCCACGATGTCCTGGTCGTCGGGCACGCCGCGCACGAGCAGGGCGTAGCCGACGAGACGGGAGTCCGAGGCGGTGTCGGCGCGTCCTGCGCTGCTGTCGCCGGTACCGGGGCTGGGGACGCTGACCTCGGCCAGGAGCAGCGCGTGGTCGGCGCTCTTCGCCCAGGCCACGAAGCGTGCCGGGGAGAGCTGGGTCCGGATGTGCTCGGCGACGGCCGCGGGGTCGGAACCGGGCGGGCACGCGAGGGGGAAGGTGATCGCGGCCAGCGCCGCGAGGCGCTCGGCGTCGTCGGGGGTCGCGAGGCGCAGGGAGGTCGTCACCCGCGGCAATCTACCCGGGCGCACCGACGAGCGGGAGGTGCGCTCCGCCGTCGGGCCTGCGTGCTGCGCGTGCCCCACGCCCGCAGCGCTGCCGTCCGTTGACACCTCGCCCCGCACGGAGGACGGTGGAAGCACCGGAGACGTCGCCCGCCCAGCCCACGGACGCCGCCCCGCCCGGAGCCCCGACGACGGGACCCGCGTGAGGGGAGGTGAGAACACATGAGGAAGATGGTCGACTGCCGGACCACGCCCAGCGAGATCAACTGCACGCTGACGATCGCCGGCGAGGAGGAGGAAGTCCTCGACGCCGCGTACGACCACATGATCAGCAAGCACGGACACGAACCCACGCCCCAGCTGCGTGAGGAGATCCGTGCGGACCTGGTCGACGCCGAACCCTCGATGGCCTGAGGACACTTCCCAGCGCAAGGACGAGGGCCACCGGGGCCGGACGAACCCGGGACACAGCCGGTCGTGACCACGAAGGTCACGGCCGACAGCCGTGCTCAGGACCCCCGCAGGGTCGTCCGAGGCCCGCGGTACACCTGTCGAGGACCCTGCTGGGCGTACGCGTTCTCGGCGATGATGGGGACATGGCACACCTCACGGCGCCCGACGCGCGCCGCATCGACCTCAACGCGGACCTGGGCGAGGGGTTCGGGCCGTGGGCGCTCGCGGACGACGACGCCCTGCTCGACCTCGTGACCAGCGCGAACGTCGCGTGCGGGTTCCATGCCGGGGACCCGATGATCATGCGCGCCGTGACGCGCGCCGCCGTCGAGCGGGGCGTGAGCATCGGCGCGCACGTCGCGTACCGCGACCTCGCGGGCTTCGGGCGCCGCTTCCTCGCCGTGGCTCCCGCGGACCTGACGGCCGACGTCGTGTACCAGCTCGGTGCTCTCGACGCGTTCGCGCGCCTGGCGGGGGACCGGGTCCGGTACGTCAAGCCGCACGGCGCGCTCTACAACGCGATCGTCCGGCACGAGGAGCAGGCGCGCGCCGTGGTGGACGCGGTCGCGGGATACGACCCGACGCTCCCGGTCGTCGGGATGTCCGGCTCGGCGGTGCTGCGGCTCGCCCGGGAGGCGGGGCTGCCCGTGGTGCACGAGGTCTTCGCCGATCGTGGCTACGCGCCCGACGGGTCGCTCGTGCCGAGGGGCACCCCGGGTGCGGTCCTGCACGACCCGGTCGAGGTCGCCGAGCGCGCGCTGTGCCTCGTGACCGAGGGCGTGGTGGTGGCGGCCGACGGCAGCGAGATCGCGGTCGAGGCCGACTCGGTGTGCATCCACTCCGACACCCCCGGCGCGGTCGCGCTCCTGACCGAGGTGCGCCGGACGCTCGAGGCGAGCGGCGTCGTCGTGCAGCGGTTCGGCGGATGAGCAGGCCGACCGGTGCCGGTGGGTCGCGGCTCGGTGGCACGCCGGCGGACCGTGCGGGGGAGACCGCGACGAACGGAGCGACCACGAGCGGCACGGCGGACGGGACGAGCCGGTTGCCGGTGCGCCCCTACGGCGACCGGGCGCTCATGGTCGACCTGCCCGGGCTCGACGAGGTCCACGCGCTCGCCGCCGCGCTGCGGGCGCGGCGCGTGCAGGGCGTCGCGGACGTCGTGCCCGCGGCGCGCACGGTCCTCGTGCTGCTCGACGACGTGGCGACCACCGCGGACCTGGGCCGCGTCGAGGGTGAGGTCCGCGCGGCCTGGGCCTCGGTCGCCCGACGCGCGGACGGGGGGACGGGCGTCGCCTCGCACGCCGGCGGACCGGGCGGCGTGACGCCGGGGGAGGACGTGGGCCCGGGAGAGGCCGCGGTCGTCGAGATCCCCGTCGTCTACGACGGGGAGGACCTGCCCGACGTCGCCGCGTGGTCCGGCCTGTCGGTCGCCGAGGTCGTCGCACGCCACACGGGACGCGAGTACGTCGTCGCGTTCGGCGGCTTCATGCCGGGCTTCGGGTACCTGAGCGAGGTGGACCCGGCCATCGCCGCACCCCGCCTCGCGACGCCCAGGACGCGCGTGCCCGCGGGGTCGGTCGCGATCGCGGGGGACCTCACGGCGGTCTACCCGCGTGCGACGCCGGGCGGTTGGCGCCTGCTCGGGCGGACGGACGTCGAGCTCTTCGACGTCGACCGCGACCCGCCGGCACTGCTCACCGCGGGCACGAGGGTGCGGTTCCGTGCGGTCGAGCGGCTGGACGACGACGAGCCGGGCGCTGCGTCCGAGGGGGACGGGATCAGGGTCGGTGGTGACGGCGGTGATGACGGTGACGGGCCGGTGCGGGGCCGTGATCACCTCGGTGTCGGTGTCGGTGTCGATGCCGATCCCGATCCCGATGTCGCCGGGGCCGGCGTCCGTGCCCGGGCCGGTGGCCTGGGGCGATCCCTCCAGGACGCACCCGTGCACGGCAGTGCCGGCGCCGCCGAGCGGACCGCCCCGGTCGGGCACGACGAGCCGCGCGGTGTCGAGGTCCTCGCTCCCGGGCTCCTCACGCTGATCGAGGACGGGGGACGCCCGGGGTGGTCCGCCGCGGGCGTCGGGCGGTCGGGCGCCGCGGACCGGGGCGGTCTCCGCCTGGTGAACCGGCTGCTCGCGAACGACGAGTCGGCGGCCGTGCTCGAGGTGACGCTCGGTGGGCTCGCGGTGCGGTTCCACGAACGGGCGACGTTCGCCCTCGCGGGAGCACCGGCGCCCGCGACGCTCGACGGAACCCCGGTCGGGATGCAGGCGCTGCTCCGCGCGCAGCCCGGATCGGTACTGAGGCTGGGCTTCCCCGTCCGTGGAGCGCGTACGTACGTCGGTGTGCGTGGCGGGTTCGCCGCGTCTGCGGTGCTCGGGTCGCGCTCGTACGACGTCCTTGCCGAGCTCGGCCCGGCCCCGCTGCGCGCGGGTGACCTCGTGGCGATCGGACCGCGGCCCTCCGCCCTGCCGGTCGTCGACCTGGTGCCCGCGGGACTCGTGCCCTCGGCGACGAGCGACGTGGGGGTCGCCCTGGAAGTGCGTGCGGGGCTGCGTTCCGACTGGTTCGGCGGCGACGCCTGGGCCGCGCTGCTGGCGGGCGAGTTCGAGGTCTCGAACGCGAGCAACCGCGTGGGGCTGCGCCTCTCGGGCCGGACGATCCACCGTCGCGGCGGTGAGCTGCCGAGCGAGGGACTCGTGCCCGGCGCGATCCAGGTCCCGCCCGACGGGAACCCGGTGCTGTTCCTGCGGGACCATCCCGTCACGGGCGGCTACCCGGTGATCGCGGTGGTCGCTGCGGACGCTCTCGACACCGCGGCACAGCTCCGACCGGGGGACAACGTCTCGTTCCGCTCCGCGCGATCGGCGCCGTCCGGTCCGTGATGCAGGCGGGCCGGCCGTGAGCCACCCGCGCCGCGGACGCTCGCCCCTGCGTGCCGCCCGCCCGGGGCAGGGGGAGGGGGCGACGGGGTGCCGAGCCGGACGGAGTTGACGGAGCCGAGGCGCACCACGTAATGTTCTCGAAGTCAGCCCGGCAGGGAGGAACAGACACCACTGCGAAGCTCCTCGGAGCCGCCGCGAAGTGGCTGGAACCCCCGGGTGACCACCCTGAAGATCTTGACGAGGCACTCGTGCGTCGCTCGATGATCGCCTGGGAGGTCGGCTCAGGTAGAGCTTCTTCACCGGAAACGGTGGGTTGAGAAGCCGGAAAGAGTCTGGTAGATTAGAGAAGTTGCCCCGAGTGAAGGCCTGGAAACGGGTTGGAGTCGGTGCGTGTCGGTTGCTTGAGAACTCAACAGTGTGCTTGATAGTTAATGCCAATTGTCCTGCATGGGCGC
>NZ_JBIVFZ010000001.1:1045836-1093381 GCF_044748475.1 Oerskovia enterophila | reverse complement strand
GCGCCCATGCAGGACAATTGGCATTAACTATCAAGCACACTGTTGAGTTCTCAAGCAACCGACACGCACCGACTCCAACCCGTTTCCAGGCCTTCGCTCGGGGCAACTTCTCTACCTTACCAGACCGCTGAGCTGGTGTCTACCGCTGAAGCGGAGACGCTCTCTGCTGATCTGCCTCACGAGACGCCAGATCCAGGACCTGAACTTCTCGGAGGAGCCAACCTGCGGGACCAGCCACTTCGCGGCGGCTCCGAAGAGCTTCGCAGTGGTGTCTGTTCCTCCCTGTCGGGCTGACATCCAGAACATTACGTGGAGGTTGCCGGGAAGGTCAAACCGTGCCGTCGTGACGCCGGTCACCGCAGTCCCGCCGGCGAGCTGGACGCGCCCGCGGAAGCCCGCGGGACCCGGTCGACAGCTCACCGGGCCCCGCACGTCCAGGGACTACTCGGCAGCCGCGACCGCCAGCGTCCGCTTGCCGCGACGCAGGACGGCGAACCGCCCGTGGAGCAGGTCCTCCGCGCCGAGGACCGCGTCCTCCTCGGTCACCTTGACGTTGTTGACGTACGCCCCACCCTCGGCGATCGCCCGACGTGCCGCCCCCTTCGAGGCCACCAGGCCCGATCCCACCAGTAGGTCGACGACCGTGTCGCCGGCAGCCGCCGTCGTGCGCGGCAGCTCGGCCACGGCCGCCGCGAGCGTGCCCGCGTCGAGCGCGCCCAGGTCACCCCGGCCGAACAGCGCCTGGCTCGCGGCGATGACGGCCTCCGTCGCGGCGGCGCCGTGGACGAGCGTGCTGACGTCGGCCGCGAGCGCCTTCTGCGCCTCGCGCGCCGCAGGGCGCTCGGCGACCGCACGCTCGAGCTCGGCGATCTCCTGCGCGCTGCGGAAGGTGAAGATCTTGAGCCAGCCCACCACGTCGGCGTCGTCCGCGTTGACCCAGTACTGGTAGAACGCGTACGGGCTCATCATGTCCGGGTCGAGCCACACGGCCCCGCCCTCGGTCTTGCCGAACTTGGTCCCGTCGGCCTTGGTGATGAGCGGGGTCGTCAGGACGTGCACCGACGCGCCCTCGGCCTTGCGGATCAGCTCGACGCCCGAGAGCAGGTTGCCCCACTGGTCGTTGCCGCCCGTCTGGAGCGTGACGCCCTCCCGCCGGAAGAGCTCGAGGTAGTCGTTGCCCTGCAGGATCTGGTAGCTGAACTCGGTGAAGCTGATGCCCTCGTCCGACTTCAGGCGGCGCGCCACGGTGTCCTTGGCGAGCATGGTGCCCAGACGGTAGTGCTTGCCGATCTCCCGCAGGAAGTCGATCGCCGTGAGCTGACCGGTCCAGTCGAGGTTGTTCGCGATGCGGGCCGGGTTGTCGCCCTCGAAGTCGAGGAAGCGCGAGACCTGCGACTTGAGTCGCTCGGTCCACTCGGCGACCGTGTCCTTGGTGTTGAGGATCCGCTCCCCCGACTGACGCGGGTCACCGATCATCCCCGTGGCGCCGCCGACGAGCGCGATCGCCCGGTGCCCCGCGAGCTGCAGGTGGCGCAGCAGGATGAGCTGGACCAGGTGGCCGTGGTGCAGGCTCGGCGCGGTCGGGTCGAAGCCGCAGTAATACGTGACGGGTCCCTCGGCCAGCGCAGCACGCAGCGCGGCCTCGTCGGTGGACTGCGCCACCAGGCCTCGCCATTGCAACTCGTCGAGAACGTCGTTCACTGCATCTCCTTCGTCGTGCCCGCGCGCGGTGCGGCGCAGGGCGTGGGTGGGGCGCGCCGTCGTCCCGCGCGCCCGAGGTCCTAGTCTGCCGTGTCCTGCCCCCGAGCACCGACTTCCCCTGCAGCGTGGACGCCCGCGCGTCGCGGCCCCCGACGACGTCCGGGGCCGGAACCAGCCGACCCGCGCGCCTCAGCGCGTCCGGCGGTACGCGGGGCGGTAGGCCGAGACGGTCGGGTCCCCGGTGAGCCACAGCCGCCACGGGTAGACGCTCGCGTCTCCCCCGTCGCCGCTCACGCCCACGCGTGGTCCGGTCGCGATCGCGGGTCGCAGCGTACGCGTGTCGCGGTGCACGACGACGTCTCCCGCCACGTCCGTCACGTCCAGCCCGTAGTGGTCGAGGTCGAGACCGAGCGCCACCGCGAGCCGGGCGGGCCCGCGCGCGATCTGACGGTCAGAGTCGCACACCCCGACCGCGAGACGGCGTGCCCGGGCCAGCTCGGCGCCGTCGGTCACCTCGCCCGCCCGCAGCAGGACCGCGGACGCCTGCCCGAGCGGCCCGCACACCACGTTGACGCAGTGGTGCAGCCCCAGGTGGCGGTAGACGTAGAGGTGACCGGGCTCGCCGTACATGGCACGGTTGCGCTCCGAGCGGCCACGGAACGCGTGCGAGCCCGGGTCCCGCTCCCCGTCGTAGGCCTCGACCTCGGTGAGGCGGACCGTGACGACCCCCTCGGGCGTGCGGTGCGTGATCGACGACCCCAGCAGATCGCGCGCGACCTCGAGGCTCGACCGCGCGAACCAACCCCGGGCCGGCACGTCCAGGGCGGGCTCGCCGGGGTCGGGCACGAGACGGAGGTCTGGGGTGGCGGATCGGAGGGATTCGGGCACGGGAGGCCTCCCTGGCTCGGCGCGGGTCTCCCCCGCAATCTACGCCCCGCATGTTTCGTCGGTGCGTCCCACGAGACGCCCGAGCGCCACGGCAGCGGAGTCAGGCGTCCGCGACGCCGTCCGCCGGGACGGCCGGTCGCGGGGCCGGCTCGCCGAACCCGTCGAGCACGACGTCGGCCCGCTCGGCCGTCCCCTCGGCGGCGTAGACCGCACGCTCGGTGACCATCCAGTCGATCCACGCGTCGTACGCGTCCTCGCCGTCGCGGGCGAGACCCCGCCCGAGCCGGACCTCGTCGTCGGCCTCGACCCAGACGAGCAGGGTCGTCAGGTCGGCGATCCTGCGGGCCCCCGCACCGCAGCCCTCGACGACGAGGAACGGGGCCACGGGGACGTCGTGCCACTCCGCGAAGTCGCCGAGCGTCCAGTCGTAGCGCTGGTAGCGCCCCGCCCTGCCCTCGGACAACGGGTCGAGCACCTGCTCGACGAGCCGCCCGACGCCCGCGGTCATCCCGGTCCAGCCCTCGTACAGGTCGTCCATGTGGACCACCTGCGCGGACAGCGCCTCGCCCAGCTGTGCCGCGAGCGTCGTCTTGCCCGAGCCCGCGGGCCCGTCGACGACGACCAGCCGGCACCCCGGCCCGGCGGGGACGCCCGGACCGGCCGGACGTCCCGCGCCGAGGCAGGCTGCGCCGTCGTGCACGCGGGAGACGAGGTCCGCGAGGACCTCCGCGCTCACGCTCACGGCGATCTCAGCCCTGGACCCAGAAGCGGTACTCCGCCGAGCGGACCTTCGCCTCCTCGAGCTGCTCCGCGACGCGCGCAGGGGCCGTGCCGCCCACCGCGTCGCGCGACGCGAGGGAACCCTCGACCGTCAGCACGTCGCGCACCCCCGGCGTGAGGTGCTCCGAGATCTCGGCGAGGTCCGCGTCCGAGAGGTCCCACAGCTCGGTGCCGCGCTCCTCGCACACGCGCACGCACGCTCCCGCGACCTCGTGCGCCACGCGGAACGGCACGCCCTCGCGGACGAGCCACTCGGCGATGTCCGTGGCGAGCGAGAAGCCCTGCGGCGCGAGCGAGGCCATGCGCTCGGTGTCGAACGTCAGGGTGCGGACCATGCCCGCGTACGCGGGCAGCAGGACCTTGAGCGTGTCGACCTGGTCGAACACCGGCTCCTTGTCCTCCTGCAGGTCACGGTTGTACGCGAGCGGCAGGCCCTTGAGCGTCGCCAGGAGGCCCGTCAGGTCGCCGATCAGGCGCCCCGCCTTGCCGCGCGCGAGCTCCGCGATGTCCGGGTTCTTCTTCTGCGGCATGATGCTCGAGCCCGTCGAGTAGGCGTCGTCCAGGCGGACGAAGCCGAACTCCTTGGTGTTCCAGATGATGATCTCCTCGGCGAAGCGCGAGAGGTCCACGCCCAGCATCGCCGAGACGAACGCGAACTCCGCGACCACGTCGCGCGAGGCCGTGCCGTCGATCGAGTTCTCGACCGGACCGTCGAAGCCCAGGTCTGCCGCGACGGCCGCCGGGTCCAGACCGAGCGACGAGCCCGCGAGCGCGCCCGAGCCGTACGGCGAGCGCCCCGCACGCACGTCCCAGTCGATGAAGCGGTCGACGTCGCGCAGCAGCGGCCACGCGTGCGCGAGCAGGTGGTGCGCGAGCAGCACGGGCTGCGCGTGCTGCAGGTGCGTGCGCCCCGGCATGGGTGCGCCCGGGTGCGCCTCGGCCTGCTCGATCAGGGCGTCGACGACGTCGAGCACCAGGATGCCGATCGCGCGGGCCTCCTCGCGCAGGTACGAGCGCACGAGCGTCGCGATCTGATCGTTGCGCGAGCGTCCCGCACGCAGCTTGCCGCCCAGCTCGGTCCCTGCGCGCTCGATGAGCCCGCGCTCGAGCGCCGTGTGCACGTCCTCGTCGGCCAGGACCGGCAGGAAGGCCCCCGACTCGACGTCCGCCGAGAGCACGTCGAGCGCCTCGAGCATCGCCGTGAGCTCGTCCTCGTCGAGCAGGCCGGCAGCGGCCAGGACCTTGGCGTGCGCCCGGGATCCGGCGATGTCGTGCTGCGCGAGCCGCCAGTCGAAGTGCGTCGACTGCGACAGCGCTGCAAGGGCCTCGGCGGGGCCACCGGCGAAGCGGCCACCCCACAGGCTGACCGGGGCGGCAGGTGCGGCGGCCGCCGGCTGCTCGTCCCCGGGCGCAGGGGTGTTGTCGTTCAGGTCGTCGCTCATGGTTCTGGCTCCCGGTACCGAGGTCGATGCCGCTCCCGGACGTCTCGTCGCGGGCGGCCGAGGCCCCGGCCGTCGGCCGAGGACCTCGAGGGTTCTCCCCGCCGGCGACCGGGCGAGCGGGTCGCCCTCGTCGTCGGCGGGGTCGTTCTTGTCTGTCTGTCGTGCGTGTGCGGCCGTGGGGACGCGGGGTGCGGCAGGCGGCCCCGCGCGCGTCACGGCCTCTGGTGTCCTGTCACAGTCTGTCAGCCCGCAGGCCGTCGTCCGTCAGGAGGCGGACGGCCCGACCGGGTTGCTCAGCGCCAGGAAGCGCGCGGCCATCTCCTCGCCGCCGTCGACGTCGCGCGAGATCACCAGGACCGTGTCGTCGCCCGCGATCGTGCCGAGCACCCCGACGAACACCGAGTGGTCGATCGCCGAGGCCAGGTACTGCGCCGCCCCCGGCGGGGTCCGCAGCACCACGAGGTTGCCTGAGGCCTCGGCCGAGACCAGGAGCTCGCCGCACAGGCGTGCGAGCCGGGCGGCGACGTACTCGGCGTCGTTCGCGACCTGGACCGAGCGGTCCCCGCCCTCGCCCGGCACCGCGTAGACGAGCGAGCCGGACGCGCTGCGGACCTTCTCCGCGCGCAGCTCGATCAGGTCGCGCGAGAGCGTCGCCTGCGTGACGCTCACGCCGTCCTCCGCGAGCGCCTTGGCGAGCTCTGCCTGCGAGTGGATCTCGTGCCGCGCGACGAGCTGGGCGATGCGCGCGTGGCGTGCCGCCTTGGTGGTCGGCACGCTGCCCGGCCCCAGGCCCCCGGTCGTCACGATCGCTCCAGCAACCAGGTCAGCAGCGCCTTCTGGGCGTGCAGACGGTTCTCGGCCTCGTCCCAGACGGCCGACTGCGGGCCGTCGATGACCTCGGCCGTGATCTCCTTGCCCCGGTACGCGGGCAGGCAGTGGAGCACGAGCGCGTCGTCCGCCGCCACGGCCATGACCGCGGCGTTGACCTGGTAGGGCACGAACGGCAGCTCGCGCTCGGCGGCGCTCGCCTCGTCACCCATCGAGACCCAGGTGTCGGTCGCGACGACGTCGGCCCCTCGCGCGGCCTCGAGCGCGTCCGAGGTGACCAGGACCGAGCCGCCCGTCTCGCGGGCGATGCGCTCGGCGTCGGCGACGATCGCCGGGTCCGGCAGGTACTGCGCCGGTGCGCCGATGCGCACGTGCATGCCCGCGGTCGCCCCGCCCAGGAGGTAGGAGTGGGCCATGTTGTTGGCCCCGTCGCCCAGGTACACGAGCGACGTGCCGGCCAGGGCGCCGACGCCGCCACGCAGCTGGGCGACCGTCAGCAGGTCGGCGAGGATCTGGCACGGGTGGAACTCGTCGGTCAGCGCGTTGACGACCGGGACGCTCGCGACCCGGGCCATCTCCTCGATGCGCTCCTGGCCGAACGTCCGCCACACGATCGCGGACGTCTGGCGGTCCAGGACCCGGGCGGTGTCCGCGATGGGCTCGCCGCGACCGAGCTGGCTCGTCGCGCCGTCGATCGTCAGCGGGTACCCGCCGAGCTCGGCGACCCCCGCCGAGAACGACACGCGCGTCCGGGTCGAGGGCTTGTCGAAGATGAGCGCCACGGCCTGGGGGCCGCGCAGGGGCGTGCGGATGAAGCGGTCCTCACGGAAGCCGAGGCCGAGCTCGAGGACCTCGCGCTGCTCGGCGGGGCTGAGGTCGTCGTCGCGCAGGAAGTGTCGGACGGGGGCGGTCGAGGCAGTCACTGTCAGCCCTTCGGAGGCGTGGCGGAGGCGGTGGGAGCGGGGGCGGGTACGGCGACACGTCGAGCGAGGTCGGCGGGCAGGCCCGCGAAGAACGCGACGACCTCGCTCGCCTGGTCGCGGGTCAGGATCAGGGGCGGGGCGAGGCGGATCGCGTCGGGCTGCACAGCGTTGACGATGAACCCGGCCTCGAGGGCCAGGCGCGCGACCTCGGCCGAGACGGGCGCCGCGAGCTGGACGGCGATCAGCAGGCCGTGGCCACGCGTGCCGGCGACCACGGGGTTGCCGCACGCAGCGATGCCCTCGCGCAGGTGCTCCCCGACCGTGCGCACGTTGGCCAGCAGCCCGTCGCGCTCGATCACGGCGAGCGTCGCGAGCGACGCCGCCGCGGCGACAGGGTTGCCGCCGAACGTCGTGCCGTGCTGGCCCCGTCCCAGGAGGGTCGCGGCACGCTCGCCGAACGCCACGACGGCACCCACCGGGAACCCGCCGCCGAGCCCCTTGGCGAGCGTGACGACGTCGGGCACGACGCCCCCGCCGATCTCCTGCTGCTGGAACGCGAACCACGTCCCCGTGCGCCCCACGCCCGTCTGGACCTCGTCGAGGACCAGCAGCGCGCCCGACGACGCGGTCAGCTCGCGCGCGGCCACCAGGTAGCCCGGCGGGAGCGGGCGCACGCCCGCCTCGCCCTGGACCGGCTCGACGAACAGCGCGGCGACCTCACCGCGCGCGGCGACGGCCTCGTCCGAGAACGCCTCCTCGAGCGCGACCAGGTCGCCGAACGGCACGAACTCGACGCCACCGGGCAGGGGCTCGAACGGCTCGCGGTACGCGGCCTTGGAGGTCAGCGCGAGCGCGCCCATGCTGCGGCCGTGGAAGCCGCCCTCGAGCGCGAGGATCCTGGTCCGCGTGCCCGGGCCGGCGGCCCCGTCACGGTTGCGGCGCGCCATCTTGAAGGCGGCCTCGTTGGCCTCGGTGCCCGAGTTGGTGAAGAAGACGCGCGATCCCTCGGGTGCCTGCGCGAGGTTCAGCAGCCGCTCGGCGAGCGCGATCTGGGTGGGCGTGCCGAAGAAGTTCGACACGTGCCCGAGCGTGCCCAGCTGGGCGCTGACGGCTGCGGTGAGCGTGGGGTGCGCGTGGCCCAGGGCGTTGACCGCGATGCCCGCGAGCAGGTCGAGGTAGCGCTTGCCGTCGGCGTCCCACACGTACGCACCCTCGCCGCGGACCAGGACCTTCTGCGGGGCCCCGAACGTGTCCATGACCGCGTGCGTGTAGCGCTCGGTCCACTGCGCGACGCTGCCCGGTCCCGTCAGGGTCGTGTCCGCGGTGCCCTCGGGGCCGGGTGCACCCTGGACCTCCGTGGCCGCGGAGCCGGTCACGCTGCCCGCGGTGGTCGGCGAGATCTCGCCGGTCGTGCCGTTCATGCCTGCTCCTGCGAGGTGACGTGGTCGGTGGGGGCTGTCGTGGTGCTCGACGTGAGCGGGTCCGGGACGACCATGGTCCCGTTGCCGCGCGTCGTGAAGACCTCCAGGAGGACCGAGTGGGCCACGCGGCCGTCGATCACGGTCGCGCGCGGGACGCCGCCGGACACCGCGCGCAGGCAGGCCTCCATCTTGGGGACCATGCCGGACTCGAGCGAGGGCAGCAGCGCCGCGAGCTCGGACCGCGTGATCTGGCTGACGAGCGAGGTCTTGTCAGGCCACGAGGTGTACAGGCCCTCGACGTCGGTCAGGACGATGAGCTTCTTGGCGCCGAGCGCGACCGCGAGCGCCGCGGCCGCCGTGTCGGCGTTGACGTTGAGCACCTGGGTGGGGTCATCGAGGTCCGGGGCGATGGTCGAGACGACCGGGATGCGCCCGGCGTCGAGCAGGTCCTGGACCGCGGACGGGTGGACCTCCACGACGTCGCCGACCAGGCCGACGTCGACGGGCTCGCCGTCGACCATCGCGTGCCGGCGCTGAGCCTGGAGCAGGCCGCCGTCCTCTCCCGAGAGCCCGACCGCGTAGGGCCCGTGGGCGTTGATGAGCCCGACGAGCTCTCGCGAGACCTGTCCCGTGAGGACCATGCGGACGACGTCCATGGCCTCGGGGGTCGTGACGCGCAGCCCGCCGCGGAACTCGCTCTCGATACCGAGCCGCGCGAGCATCGCGGAGATCTGGGGACCGCCGCCGTGGACGACCACGGGGTGCAGGCCGACCTGGCGCAGGAACACCATGTCGCGCGCGAACGCGGCCTTGAGCTCGTCGTCGATCATGGCGTTGCCGCCGTACTTGACGACCACGAGCGCCCCGCGGAACTCCTGGAGCCAGGGCATGGCCTCCAGCAGGACCTCGGCCTTCTGGCCGGGGGTCAGGTCGGTGCGGGTGTCGAACACGAAGTCCTCGGAGGTGGAGGCGCTCATGACGAGTACGCGCTGTTCTCGTGGACGTAGTCGTGCGTGAGGTCGTTGGTCCAGACCGTGACCTGCGCGTCACCCGCGTGCAGGTCGATCTCGACGTGCACCTCGCGTGCCGAGGCCAGGTCGACGAGCTCGCGCGGCTCGCCCACCCCCCCGGCCCGGCAGACCTGGACCCCGTTGATCGACACGTCGAGCTCGAGCGCGTCGAAGGGTGCGACGTCCTCGGGGACGGTCCCCACGGCCGAGAGGACCCTGCCCCAGTTGGGGTCGTTGCCGAACACCGCGGCCTTGAAGAGGTTCGAGCGCGTCACGGCGCGGGCGACCGCGAGGGCCGCAGTCTCGTCGCTCGCGTTCTTCACGACGACCGCGATGTCGTGGCTCGCGCCCTCGGCGTCCGCGACCAGGGCGCGGGCGAGGTCCGCGCACGCCTCGGTCACGGCGGCCGTGAGCTCCTCGAGGGTCACCGGCACCTGGGACGCGCCGGAGGCCAGGAGGATCACCGTGTCGTTCGTCGACATGCAGCCGTCCGAGTCGACCCGGTCGAACGTGGTGGCCGTCGCGGCGCGCAGCGCGGCGTCGGCGGTGGCGGCGTCGACCACGGCGTCGGTCGTCAGCACGCAGAGCATGGTCGCGAGGCCGGGCGCGAGCATGCCCGCCCCCTTGGCCATGCCGCCGACGGACCAGCTCGAGGCGCCGTCGACGCTGTGGCCGTCGCGCACCTCGCGCGTGACGAGCACGGTCTTGGCGACCGTGTCGGTCGTCATGATCGCGAGGGCCGCGTCGGGGCCGCCCTCGGCGTCGGCAGCCCCCGCTGCCGCGTCGCAGCCCGCGAGGAGCTTGTCCATGGGCAGGCGCTCGCCGATGAGTCCCGTCGAGCAGACCAGGACGTCGCCCGCGGAGACCTCGAGGAGGTCGGCCACGTACTCGGCCGTGTGGTGCGTGTCGGCGAAGCCCTCGGGTCCGGTGCACGCGTTGGCGCCACCCGAGTTGAGGACCACGGCGCGCGCGATCCCGTCCGCGACGGCCTGGCGCGACCACGCGACGGGGGCCGCGAACACGCGGTTGGACGTGAAGACGGCCGCCGCGACGTCGAGCGGCCCCTCGTTGACGACGAGGGCCACGTCCTTGCTGCCGGTGGACTTGAGCCCGGCGACGACTCCTGCGGCCCGGAAGCCGAGCGGTCCGGTGACGGTCACGGTGCGACCCCTTCGGTGGTGAGCCCCAGGGTCTGCGGCAGAGCCAGGGCGATGTTCATGGACTGGACGGCGCCGCCTGCGGTGCCCTTGACGAGGTTGTCGATCGCGGTGACGGTCACGACGCGGCCTGCGGCGCGGTCGATCGCGACCTGGACGAGGGCTGTGTTCGCGCCCAGCGTCATGGCCGTCGTGGGCCACTGGCCCTCGGGCAGGAGCTGGACGAACGGCTCGCCCGCGTACGCCTGCTCGTAGGCCTGGCGCAGGGCGTCGACGCTCAGGTCCTGGTGGCCTGGCGCGAGGCGCGCGGTCGCGGTCGCGAGGATGCCGCGGGACATGGGGACGAGGGTGGGCGTGAACGAGATGGTCACCTCTGCCGCGCCCGCCGAGCGCAGGTTCTGCGCGATCTCGGGGATGTGCCGGTGCGAGCCGCCCACGGCATAGGGCTGGGCCGAGCCGAGCGCCTCCGAGGCGAGCAGGTGCGTCTTGAGGGACTTGCCCGCGCCCGAGTACCCGTTGGCGAGGACCGCGACGACGTCGACCGGGTCCAGGAGCCCCGCGGCCACGCCGGGCTGCAGGCCCAGGGTCACGGCCGTGACGTTGCAGCCCGGTACGGCGATGCGACGCGCGCCCGCGAGGACCTCGCGCTGCTTGGTGTACTCGACCCCGGCGCCCGTCTGCTCGGCGATCAGGAGCTCGGGCAGGCCGTAGGGCCAGGTGCCCGCGTGCTCGGACCCGTAGAACGCGGTCCAGTCCGCGGCCGAGGAGAGCCGGTGGTCGGCACCGAGGTCGAGGACCAGGACGTCGTCGGGCAGCTGCGCCGCGATCTCACCGGACGCGCCGTGCGGCAGCGCGAGCACGACGACGTCGTGGCCCACCAGGTGCTCGACGCTCGTCGGCAGCAGCACGCGGTCCGCGAGCGATCGCAGGTGCGGCTGGTGCAGCCCGAGGACCGACCCCGCGTTGGAGTGCGCCGTGAGCGCTCCGACCTGGACCTCGGGGTGCCCGGACAGCAGCCGGAGCATCTCCCCTCCCGCGTACCCGGAAGCCCCGGCAACCGCCACTGTGATCGTCATATGCAGAACTATACATAGTTATGCAGTCGAATCAGGAACTACCGACCCCAGACGCCCAGCTCGTTGCCGCTCGGGTCGAGGAAGTGGAAGCGCCGCCCACCGGGAAAGTCGTAGGGCCCCTCGAGGATCTCTCCACCCGCGTCCTGGACCAGCAGGAGCGACTCGTCGAGGTCTGCGGAGAAGAGCAGGACGAGCGGGCCACCCCGCGTGACCTGGTCGGCGAGCGCCAGACCGCCCGCCTCCGCCTCCCCCTCCTCCGCCGCTGTGCGGAAGCCCGCGTACCCCGGACCGTAGGGGACGAACTCCCACCCGAAGGCCTCGGCGTAGAACGACTGCGCCTCGGCCATGTCCGTGACGGACAGCTCGAGGTAGTCGATCGAGTGATGGATGCCGTGCGCATGGGTAGCCATGCAGGCAGCGTGCCACGCGGCACCGACACCGGACCGAGCCGCGGACTGCGCCCGTCGCCCCGGACGGGTCGGCCGGACGCATCCGGTACCGCTAGGGTCTCGGCATGTCGCGGAGTCGCAGGGGTGGGTCAGGCATGCGGACGATGGAGTTCGAGGAGGAACAGGCCGAGGGCGAGGGGGCACAGACCGAGCCCGGGAGTGCCGGCACAGCAGACAGTACGAGCACGATCGAGGGCACCGGAACGGCTCGGCCCTCCGGCCGCCGGCTGAGCCGTCGATGGATCGCGGGCGGCGCCGTCGTCGCCGTGATCGCCGCCGGGCTCGCGCTCGGCGGAGAGATCGAGGACCGGCGCGCCGCCGACCGCCTGGTCGCTGCTCCCGGTGGCCTGTCCCCGTGGTTCGCGGAACCGCCTCAGGAGCTGTGGTCGCTGGACACGCCGGGGGGTCGTCTCGTCTCCGGTGGCGCCGCAGGGCTCGTGCTCCTCGACCGCGAGACGGTCTCCCGGGTGGACCTGGGCACGGGAGACCTCGAGTGGTCGCGCGAGGTCGGCACCGACCTCGAGTGCGGGACGGACGTGGGCTGGCGGGCGGCCGTCGACCAGGACGACCCGCTCGTGTGCCTGTCGGGCACCGACGACCGGGAGGTGACGGTGCTCGACGGCGACGGGAACGCCCTCGGCGAGCTACCGCTCGACGACTTCCTCAGCACGGGAGCAGACGTCGCGCCCGGCCCCGCGGGGTCGGTCGTCCTGGCCGAACGGGTGGGTGAGCCGTCGGACGCCGCCCCTGAGACGACCGTCAGCGTCCAGACGACGAACAGCTCCGAGGACGTCGTCGTCCCCGTCGGCAGGGGCGTGCAGGTCTCGGTCGTCGACGCCACCACGGGCGCCGTCCGCTGGGAGCACGAGGTCGACTTCGTCCTACCCGGCGACGCGGTCGGCGACTGCGTCGCCCGCTTCAGCGACGAGGAGGGCGTCGAGTCCCACACCGTCGACGTCGAGAGCCTGACGGTCCGCTACGCCGGAGGGGTCGTCCAGGTCTCCGGCTGCGGGGTGCGCTCGCTGTTCTCCGCCGACGGCGTCCAGCTCCAGGCTCCTGGCGACGCGAGCATCGGCGTGGTCCCGGTCACGTCGGGCGGGTTCGTCTCGATCGCCGGGGACGTCGAGACCACCAACGCGCTGGACGACGACGGCACGGTCCGGTGGGAGAGCCCGGGACGCTACCTCTACCCCGGCTCGACCGACGGCTCCGCGCTCGAGGTGTCGCTGCTCTCCTCCGACGGCCGGCTGGTCGCGGTCGACCCTCGCGACGGCCGCCAGCTGTGGACGGCGGACATCCCCGCCGAGCAGGTGCTGGTGCAGGCCGGCGAACAGGTCGTCGTCACGAGCTACCTGTACCGGTGGGCGCTCGACCCCACCACCGGGCAGACGCTCTGGGAGACGGAGGCCGGCTACGGCGACCGCTTCTCGGCCGGCTCCTTCACGGACGGCAGTCGTCTCATCGAGGTCACGATGCGCGGCGACCAGTCCACGGACGGCACCCGCCTCACGGCTCACGAACTCAGGACGGGCCAGGAGGCCTGGGTCGTCGACGGCCTGTCGGACCTCGGGTGGTTCGCCGCGATCGACGGAGCGCTCCTCCAGGTCGGCGAGGGGACCGTGACGCGCTGGGGCTGAGCGGGCGGGCGGCGGGCGCCTGCCCTCGCGCCGCCGCCCGCCGTGCCGTGAGCGCAGGTCAGGCGCGGGTCGCCGCCGCGACCAGGGCCCGCACGCTCGCGCCCAGCACCGACGCGTCCCTCCCCACGGCCCACGCGACCGCACCGTCCGCCGTGCGGTGCTCGAGGTAGGTCACAGCCCCCGCGTCGCTGCCCGAGGTGATCGACTGCTGCGTCAGCCCCAGCACCTCGACCGGGAGTCCCAGCCCGGCCAGGATGCTCGCGAGCGCGTCGACGGGTCCCGCACCGACCGCGGACCGCTCGACCCGCTCACCCTCCACGGACAGCACGACGTCGAGGCGCTCGCCGCCGTCGTGCGTCTCGCCCGGCCGCACGACCGACCAGGCGAGCGGCAGGATCTGGCGACCTCCGTCGTCGGGCAGGACGTACGCCTCCTCGAAGAGGCGCCACAGGCGCTCGGCCGTCACCTCTCCCCCGCTGTCGTCCGCGTGCTCCTGCACGCGGCCCGCAAAGTCGATCTGGAGCCGTCGCGGCAGCTCGAGCCCGTACGCGGACTCGAGCAGGTAGGCGATGCCACCCTTGCCGGACTGGCTGTTGACGCGCACCACGGCGTCGTACGAGCGCCCGACGTCGGCAGGGTCGACGGGCAGGTACGGCACCCTCCAGGGGGCGTCCGCAGGATCGAGGCCCGCCGCACGCGCCTGCGCGTGATGGCGCGCGAACCCCTTGCGGATCGCGTCCTGGTGCGTCCCGGAGTAGGCCGTGTGGACCAGGTCGCCAGCGTACGGGTGGCGCTCGTGCACACCGATCCGGTTGCAGTCCACGACCGTGCGACGGATCTCGTCGATGTCGGAGAAGTCGATCTCGGGGTCCACGCCCTGCGCGTGCAGGTTGAGGCCCAACGTCACCAGGTCGACGTTGCCCGTGCGCTCGCCGTTGCCGAACAGGCAGCCCTCGACGCGCTGCGCGCCCGCGAGGACCGCGAGCTCGGCGCACGCCACGCCCGTGCCGCGGTCGTTGTGCGGGTGGACGGACAGGATCACGGCCTCGCGCCGGTCGAGGTTCCGGTGCATGTACTCGATCTGGTCGGCGTAGACGTTGGGCGTCGCGACCTCGACCGTCGCCGGGAGGTTGAGGATCACGGGCCGCTCGGGCGTCGCGTCCCACAGGGTCGTCATGCGCGCGCAGACCTCGAGCACGTAGTCGGGCTCGGTGAGGTTGAAGACCTCGGGCGAGAACTCGAAGCGGACGCGCGGATCGTCCCCCGCGTGCCGCAGGACCTCGGTGCCCGCTGCGGCGATCAGGTCCGAGAGCTCGGCCCGGCCCCTGCCCAGGACGACGTCGCGCCAGGTCGGGGCGGTCGCGGTGTACAGGTGCACCACGACGGGGTTGCGCAGACCACGGACCGACTCGAAAGTCCGGGCGATCAGGTCCGCCCGGGCGGCCGTGAAGACCACGATCGTGACGTGCTCGGGCGCCAGGTCCGTCTCGGCGATCAGGCGGACGAAGTCGAAGTCGGTCTGCGACGCCGACGGGTAGCCGACCTCGATCTCGGTGTAGCCCATCGCGACGAGCAGCTCGAAGAACCGCCGCTTGCGGGCGGGGTCCATGGGCTCGGTCAGGGCCTGGTTGCCGTCCCGCAGGTCGACGGGCACCCACAGCGGCGCCGCGGTGAGGCGACGGGTGGGCCACCGGCGGTCCGTGAGCGGGACGTCGACGCGCGAGAACACGTCCTGGTAGCGGTGCGAGGGCATGCGCGAGGCGCGCTGGCGGTTCCACGCGGGCCGGCCAGGTGCTGGTGGGCCGTCGGGGGTGCACAACGTGGGGAACGGGCTGGTGGTCATGGTCATGTCTCCGGGTGCGGGCCGCGCGGTGCACGGCAGGCGGCGTCCGACCGGCGCACGGCAGACCCCCACGGCGGGGAGCCGGTCGGCTCAGGCCCCGCCGCGGCGACCAAGAAGGAGTGCGCTCCACGACATGGGAGGTACGCTAGCCGCGATCAAGTCCTCAGACAACCTGAGAGGTTGGCTCCCATGCCCACGCTCCGCCGGCTCCCCCTCGCCGACCAGGCGGCCGAGCTCATGCTCGACCGCGTCCGCACCGGCACCTGGCCGCTCGACCACCGGCTGCCCGGCGAGCAGGCGCTCGCAGCCGAGCTCGGCGTCGGACGATCGACCGTGCGCGAGGCCATCCGTCAGCTCGCGGGCAGAGGGGTGCTCGAGAGCCGCCAGGGCTCGGGCGTCTACGTCGTCCGGGCCGAGCCGGGCGAGGACTGGCAGGAGGTGCTGCGGCGCGGCGAGATCGTCGACGTGCTCGAGGTCCGCGGAGCCCTCGAGACCGAGGCCGCCCGGCTCGCCGCGGCCCGCCGCACCCCGGCCGACCTCCGCGCCATGGCCGCGGCGCTCGCGGGTCGCGGCAAGGTGCCGGCGACCGCGAGCGCGCAGGAGTACGTCGACGCCGACCTGGTCTTCCACCGAGCGGTCGTCGACGCCGCGCACAACGCGGTCCTGACCGACCTGTTCGCCACGTTCGTCCCTCGCCTGCGTCGGGCGATGGTCGACATGATCGAGCTCGACGGCGCGGGCGAGCGCCACCGGCACGACCAGGACGCCCACGAGGCGATCCTCGACGCCGTCCGCGACCGCGACGCCGACCGTGCCGCCGCGACGAGCCGCCGGCACCTCGACTCCGTCCACGAGAAGGTCACCCGTGAGCACTGACACCGCCTCCCCCAGCGTCCCGGCCAGGTCCCCGTCCTCCGTGCGCGCCGGCACCCGGGGTCCCGTCCCGCCCGCCGACGCACCACCACCCTCGGCGGGCGCCGTCGTGCTGGACCTGCGCGACGTCGCGTTCGTCCGCAACGGCCGCACGATCCTCGAGCACGTGGACCTCACGGTCCGCGCGGGCGAGCACTGGGCCCTGGTCGGCCCCAACGGTGCGGGCAAGAGCACGATCCTCAGCCTGTGCGGGGCGCGCAACCACCCCACGCGCGGCGAGGTCGACGTGCTGGGGAGCACGCTCGGGCGCGTCGACGTCCAGGCCCTGCACAGCAGGATCGGGCACGTGAACCCGCGTCACCCGCTGCGCACGCCGCTCACGATCCAGGAGGTCGTCCTGACCGGGATCACCGGGACGACCGAGTGGCGCCAGCGCTGGGAGCCGACCCGGGCCGAGGTCGACAGGGCGCGCGCCCTCGTCACGGACATGGGGCTCGCCGGCAAGGAGCACGAGCAATGGACCACGCTGTCCCAGGGAGAGCGCGGGCGCACGATCATCGCCCGGGCGCTCGTCGCCGACCCCGCGCTGCTGCTGCTCGACGAGCCGAGCACGGGGCTCGACGTCGCGGCACGCGAACAGCTGCTCGCGACGATCGACGCGGTGCGGGTCGCGCACCCCGAGGTCGCCTCGGTCCTCGTGACCCATCACCTCGAGGAGCTGCCCACGTCGACGAGCCACGCGCTGCTGCTCGCGCCGGGGCGGGTCTCCGCGGCCGGTCGCGCGGACGAGGTCCTGACGACCGAGGCCGTCTCGCGCTGCTTCGCTCATCCCGTCCACGTCGAGCGCCGCCACGGACGCTGGCGGGCCTCGGCGGGTCCGGGCACCGCCTGACCCGACGCCCCGCCTAGGCTGACCCCATGCGCGCGATCCAGGCACTCCAAGCAGGCGGCCCCGACGTCCTCGAGCTCGTCGAGCTCCCGACCCCAGCACCCGGACCCGGCGAGCTCCTCGTCGACGTCGCGGCGGCGGGCGTCAACTTCATCGACACCTACCGTCGGGCGGGGGTGTACCCGATGGAGTACCCGCACGTGGTCGGAACCGAGGGCGCGGGCGTCGTCGCAGCGGTCGGCCCCGGCGTCACGGACTTCGAGCCCGGCGACCACGTCGCGTGGACCAACGCGTTCGGCTCGTACGCCGAGCAGGTGGTCGTCCCGGCGGACGTCGCGATCCCCGTGCCGGAGTCGGTCGACCTGCGCGTCGCGGCGGCCGTCGGCCTGCAGGGGCTCACGGCCCACTACCTCGTGACCTCGACGTACCAGGTCCAGCCCGGGGACGACGTCCTGCTGCACGCGGGGGCCGGAGGCGTCGGCCTGCTCGCGACCCAGCTCGCGGTGCGCCGCGGCGCGCGCGTCATCACGACCGTCTCGACCGAGGCCAAGGCCGAGCTGTCGCGCGCGGCCGGGGCGTCCGACGTCGTGAACTACGCCGAGCTCGACGACCTCACGACCGAGCTGCCCGCGATCGTGCGCGACCTCACGGGCGGTCGGGGCGTCGCGGTCGCCTACGACTCGGTCGGCAAGGACACGTTCGAGGCCTCCCTCGCGTCGCTGCGCCGCCGCGGGATGCTCGTGCTGTTCGGCGGGTCCTCGGGCCAGGTGCCTCCGTTCGACCTCCAGCGCCTCAACAAGGGTGGCTCGCTGTTCGCGACCCGCCCCAAGCTCGACGACTACACCGCGACGCGCGCCGAGCTCCTCGAGCGCGCCGACGAGGTCTTCGCGCTCGTGGCCTCGGGCGACCTCGACGTGCGGGTGGGCGCGACGTTCCCGCTCGCCCGCGCCGCCGACGCGCACCGCGCCCTGGAGGGCCGGGAGACGACCGGCAAGGTGCTGCTCGTCCCGGGCGCCGCCTCGTGAGCTGGGACTGGGTGCCGCCGCGCCCCGGCGAGGACGAACCCACCCGGCGCACGGACCGCCGCCTGCGCCTGGCGCTGACCGTCCTCATGGTCGTCTTCACGGGCGTGCTCGCGGTCTACTACCTGACGGTCGGGCTCGACCAGATGCGCGCGCAGTGCGTCACGGAGCGCCCCGAGGGCGTGTCGTCGAACGAGGTCAGCACGTCGTGGCGCTGGTGGCCGCCCGGGTACAGCTGCACGTACCCGGACGGCGGGACGACGAGCGCCTGAGGACGGCCGCTCGCGCCGAGAAGTGAGCAGATGCCCCCGTTCCCCCCGGATCAGGAGCATCTACTCACTTCTCGGCGCCCCCGACCGGCGCCTCGGGCCAGGTCGGCCGGGTCAGCCCCTGCTCGAAGAACAGGTACTCGTGCATCGAGGACAGCTCGAACGCGCGCAGCATGCGTTCGAGCTCGGCGGGCGAGGCCCAGCGCGCGGCTTCGTCGGCGAACGAGCACGCGGTGCGTGTCGCCTCCTGGAAGGCCGGGTCACCGTAGAGCGAGATCCAGCGCGCGTAAGGATGCCCGTCGAGGTCCCCCGCCCGGCGCACCAGGACGTCGCCGATGTACGAGTACAACCAGTAGCACGGCAGCAGCGCCGCGACGGTCTCCGCGTACGACCCGTTCGACGCCGCGTGCAGGTGGTTGGTGTAGGCGGCGGTCACGGGAGAGGGGTCGACGCTCTCGACCGCCCCCCGGTCCATCCCGGCGTGCTCGCCCAACCAGTCACGGTGCAGCGCCTGCTCGACCTCGAGCGACTCGACTGCCGCCCCCGCGAAGAACTGCCGGGCCTCCGGCGTCGGCGCGAGCTGGCTCGCCCGCGACAGCACGCGCGAGTACTCGGCGAGGTACGCGGCGTCCTGCGCGAGGTAGAACCCGAAGTCCTCGGCGGCGAGGCTCCCGTCCGCGAGCGCCCGCACGAACCCCATGCTCTCGACGGCCTCGCGCCACCCCTCGATCCGCGCCCAGGCCTCCTCGGAGAACACCTGCCTGCCCAGCGTGGGCAGGTGCGCCAGGTGGTCGACGGGTCCGCGGCCCGTGCCCACCGCCAACGCTCCCCCGGCCCGCAGCGCGCCGGTCAACCAGGTCTTCGCGTCGCGCGTCGCGCTCTCCCAGCCGTCCCGTCGGGGACGCAGGGCGGCGACCGCCGCCGACAGCGAGCACCCGGTCCCGTGGGTGTGCACGGTGTCGACGCGGGGCGCGGAGAAGGTCGTGACGTCGTCGGGCCCGCACGCGCCCACCAGGGCGTCGGGCGACTCCTCCCCGGTGAGGTGACCACCCTTCAGGAGCACGACGGCGCCGCTCGCCGCGTGCAGGCGCCTCGCCTGGGCGAGGGCGTCGGGCCAGGTGGTCGCGGCCTGCTCGCCGACGAGGACGGCGAGCTCGGGGAGGTTGGGGGTCACGAGGTCGGCGAGCGCGACCAGCTCGCGCACGGCCTGCTCGGCCTCCTCGTCGAGGAGGCGGTGGCCGCTCGTGGCGACCATGACGGGGTCGAGCACGACGAACGGCGGCTGCACACGACGAAGCCACGCGGCGATCGCGCGTGCGTTCGGCTCGTCGGCGACCATGCCGATCTTGACCGCGTCGATCGTGACGTCGTCCGAGACCGCGTCGAGCTGCTCGGTGAGGAAGTCCGCACCCAGGACGTGGACCGTGCGGACGCCGTGCGTGTTCTGCGCGACCAGGGCGGTCGTGACCGCCATGCCGTACGCGCCGTGCGCCGCGAACGCCTTGAGGTCGGCCTGGATCCCGGCGCCTCCCGTCGGGTCGGTGCCCGCGATGGACAGGACGCGGGGGCGGGAGGCCTCGGCCCCCGGCGACACGCCGTGCTCGGTCGCACCCCGGGTCCCCGGCGCAGGTGCGGGGGTGGGGGTGGGCAGGACAGGTGCGGTGGCAGCAAGCGACATTGCCGACATCCCTTCGCTAGTGCTAGCTAGATCAGGTTCGACGGGTGTGTTCTCAGCCCGGCTCGTGGGAGCGGGCACCCCGTGTCATTGCAGGGAACTCTAGCGGGCGAGGGGCGTCCTGCCGGCGGCGGTCCGCCTGGTGGCGGCACCTGAGGCGTCGCCCGCCTCTATGCTCACCGCATGGTTCGCTCCGCTCCCGCTCGCCGGCGTCGCTCGCGCCCCTCGGCCTCACGATGACCGACGACCTGGTCGCCGGGCTCCTCGACCCGGACCCCGAGGTCCACGAGGACGCGGTCGACGACGCCGCCGAGCGAGCCATGAACGACGACCAGGGCGCCGTCGACGCCCTGCGCGACGTCGTGCTGCACGTCGAGCGATACCCGATCGGCACGTTCGAGCGGACTCTCAACCGCCTCTACGCCTTCGCGGACCCATCGCTCGAACCGGCGATGATGCGCGCCCTCGAGTCCGGGGTGTCGGCCACCTGGTACCTCACGGCAGCCTGCGCTCGGGCGGGATTCCGGGGAGCCGTCCCCTACGCCCTCGCCCTGCTCGGCTCCCCCGTCACCTCCGAGCGGAGTGTCGGCTGCGAGGTGCTCGGTGACCTGGACGCGCACGAGGCAGTGCCGCACCTCGTCGCCCGGCTCGGCGACCCCGAGCACGTCGTGCGGGAGGCCGCGGCCGGAGCGCTGGCCGGTCTCGGGGGTGCCGACGCCGTCGACGCGCTGCGCCGCGAGCTCGTCGAGCACCGGTTCCCGCTCCTGGGGTACGTGGCGAACGCCCTGGGCTCGATCGACCCCGACCAGTCGGTCTGGCTCCTCGACCAGGCGTGCGCACCGGACGTCCACACCCGGTACTGGGCGGTCCGTGCCCTCGGGAGAACCGGGAGCGAGCGTGTCCACGAGCGGCTGCTCCACGTCGCAGCAGACCCTGCGGAGGAGACCGTGGCCATCGCGAACGGCAGCACGGTCGCGAGCGCGGCACGCAAGTCCCTGAAGACCTGGCAGCGCGTGCGCCGTGTCCGCACCGGTACACCGAGCGCGAGCGCCGACCCCCTGTGATGCTGGGGGCACTCAGACGCCCCGGGAGGCAGCATGCGCGTCACCACGGCCGACGTCCAGCGGATGACGTCCGCGCTGTTCATCAGCGAGGGGCCGTCCTCCCGGTCGCGTCAGGCCACGTTCTGGACCCTGCTGATCCTCGCCGCGATCATCGCGTCGGCGGGCGTCGCAGCCGACAGCACGGCCACCGTGATCGGCGCCATGATCGTCGCGCCCCTCATGACGCCCATCGTCGGGACCGCGCTCGCGATCGTCCTCAACGACCACAGGAACCTGACCTCGTCGGCGCTCCTGGTCGTCGCGGGCGCTGCGGGGGTGGTCGCGACCGGGTACGTCGTCGGGCTGTTCGTCCCGATCGAGATCGTCGCGGCGACCAACAGCCAGGTCGCGGGCCGCGTCACGCCCCAGCTCATCGACCTGCTCGCGGCGCTCGCGACCGGGGCCGTCGGTGCGTTCGCCCTGGTACGCGCTGACGTGTCGGACGCCCTGCCGGGCGTCGCCATCGCGATCTCGCTCGTCCCGCCGCTCGCGGTCGTCGGCCTCACGCTCGAGTCCGGGGCCCCGAACCAGGCCTTGGGGGCGCTGCTGCTGTTCGCGACCAACGTCGCGGCGATCATCGCGACCGGCACGATCGTCTTCCTGCTCTTCCAGGTCCGCACGGCCGCAGGCGAGACCGAGCGGTTCGTCGGCCCCCTGCGGGGTGCGAGCCTCGTCACGGTCGCAGCTGCCCTGCTCCTCGTCGCGGTTCCCCTCAGCACCATCAGCCAGCACGTCCTGCGGCAGAACGCGGACAAGATCGCCGCGGCTCCTGTGGCCCAGGCGTGGGCCGAGCAGGAGAGCTGGACGATCACCGGGATCTCCTTCAGCGGGTCGGTCCTGAGGATCGAAGCGATCGGCCCGGCCCCCGAGGCCGATGCCGCCACCCTGCGCGCGGCGCTCGACGAGGCGGGGCTCGCCGACGTCGACGTCGACGTCACGCTCGTGATCGGTGGGACGAGGCGACTGCCGGCGACCGGCTGACGGCCCGACGGCCCCGCCCGGTTGAGCGCGCCCGGTGAGCCCGCCCGGTTGAGCCCGCGCGGTGATCGGCGGATCCTGGAGGTGGGCCAGGACGGCCCCACGACGAGGAGGCCGGTCATGAGCTCGACCCACGGGAACGACGTCTCACCTCGGACCCGCTCGGAGGGTGGTCCGGACCGCGGCCGTCGACGCCTGGTCCTCGCCCTGGCACTGGTCGGCGCGGCCCTCGTCCTCGCCGCGTGCGCCCCAGGACCCAACCCCGACGTCGGCACGCCCACCGCGGACGGCAGCCCGGCGGGGTTCTGGCTGGGCCTGTGGCAGGGCATCATCGTGCCCGTGACGTTCGTGATCTCGCTGTTCACCGACACGGTGAACATCTACGAGGTCCACAACAACGGGAACTGGTACGACTTCGGGTTCGTGCTCGGCCTGGGGCTGTTCGTGGGTGGTCCGTTCGGGGCGTCCCGCGGACGCCGCCACTCCTGACCACCGAGCGACGAGCGACAGTCGCTCAGTCCTGCCGGATCGCCTCGCCGGCGATCTCGATCTCGACCTTCTTGCCCACCAGCAGCCCGCCGGTCTCCAGCACGACGTTCCACACGAGCCCGTAGGCCTCGCGGTCGAACGTGCCCGAGGCGCTGAACCCGAAGATGTCGCGGCCGTACGGGTCTCGCCGCGCCCCGCCGAACTGCATGGTCAGATCGATCGGCAGGGTCACTCCCCGGATCGTGAGCAGCCCGCTCACGACGAAGTGCCCCGCACCAGCACCCTGGATCCTGGCCGCAGGGACCTCGGAGCGCTCGGGCGAACGGTTGCGCAGGCGCGCCCAGCTGAGCATGGCGTCGTCCTGCGGGCCCTGCCAGCGCACCGACGTGCTGCGGAACTCGACGGTCGGGAATCGCTCGACGTCCAGGAAGTCGGCGCTGCGCAGGTGCCCGTCGCGCTCGTCGTGGTGGGTCGTGAGACTTGTCGCGTCCATGGTCGCGGCGACCGTGGACGCGAGGGGGTCGGCCCCGACGACGATCGTGGCGCTCGCACGCGTGAGCTCACCGCGCACCGGCGAGACCATCATGTGCTTGCCGAGGAACCCGACCCGCTTGTGGGCCTCGTCCAACAGGAACGTCCCCGCATCCGGGATCGTCATGCCGTTCCAGAACCGGGTCGGGTGGTCGATCGTCATCCGGGCAGGGCCTCTCGCTCGTTCTCGCAGGTGCAGAACGGCGGTGTCCGCACCGACCGGGTCGGTGTGCCCCTCGAGCATTCCCCATGAGTAGTAGAAAGTTCAACTACTCGAAGGGTGAACCTGGCCACCTCCCGACCACGGTGGACGACGCGAAGGGCCGCTGCTCCCGGAGGAGCAGCGGCCCTTCTGATCGGTCGCGGGAAGCGAGCGGCCCGGGTTCAGCGCGCCGGGAGCGCCCCCGGCATCGGGTCGTCGTCACCGAACCGCGTCACGCGCAACCGACGCGCTTCCGGTCCTGGCACGCTGTCCGTCGAGCCGGTGGCAGCGTCGGACGCGGCTCGCAGCGACTCGGGAGAGTCGTGCGTGACCCGGACGAACGCCCCCGACCACGCGTCGAGCTCTCCGCGCGCGACCGCGACGATCATCTCGACCGTCCGCTCGACCGGGGTCCACTCGGTGCGTCCCACGTGCATGTCCATGGACGCGGTCAGGTCGGTCTGCACGACCCCGGGCGAGACCTCGAACGTCCGCAGCCCCCGGGCATGACCCGACAGGTGCAGGTTCGACCCCATGCGCAGCAGCGCGGTCTTGCTCGCGTTGTAGGCGCTCGCACCGTCCATGTCGTGCGAGCCCGCACCGGAGCTGAGGTCGACCACCCGGCCCCCGCCGCGGGCGAGCATCCGGGGGACGACCGCGCGTGCGAGCAGGAACGGCCCACGCACGTTGGTCTCCATGACGGACCACCACTCGTCGGGGTCCGCCTCCCACAGCGGGACCTCGGCATCGATGCGCCCGGCGTTGTTGACCAGGAGGTCTATCCCGCCCAGCTCGGCCTCGGCGCGCGCGACCGCCGCGTCCACCGACGCGGGCGAACCGACGTCCGCGACCAGCCCCACGGAACGGCGACCCAGCGCGCGAACCTCCGCGACGACGTCGTCCACGCGGGACGCGTCCCGACCCAGGACCGCGACGTCCAGGCCCGCCTCGGCGAGCCCCCGCACGACCGCGCGGCCGATCCCGCGCGTACCGCCCGTGACGAGGGCGGTACGCGCGGGGGCGACGCTCACGACGTCAGCCACGCAGCTCGGCCCCGACCTTCTCGTGCGCCGCGGCGACGGCCGCGGCGCGCACCGCCGCGGAGTCCTCCGCGGTCAGGGTGCGGTCGGTGCCGCGCAGGCGCAGCGAGAACGCGAGCGACTTCTTGCCCTCGCCGACCTGGGGACCGGTGTAGACGTCGAAGAGCGCGAGCTCCTCGAGCAGGTCGCCCGCCCCCTCCTCGATCGCGGCGCGCACGGCCGAGGCCGGCACGGAGGCGTCGACGACGAGCGCCAGGTCCTCCTTCGCGAGCGGGAACGACGAGACGGGAGCCGCCTGCACGGGCTGCTCCGGGGCGGCGGCGATCAGGGCGTCCAGGTCGACCTCGAACGCGACGGTCCGCGCGGGCAGGCCGAGCGTCTCGAGCACCTTGGGGTGCAGCTCGCCCGCGTGCCCGACGACGGTCCCGTCCGACAGCTCGAGCCTCGCCGTCCGGCCGGGGTGCCACGGCGCGTGGTCGTGGTCGGCGACGACGACCACGTCCACGCCCACACGGTCGGCCACGAGCTCGGCGGCCGCGAGCGCGTCGGTCCAGTCGGCGGCGCGACCTGCGCCCCACCAGCCCGAGGCGTCGCGCTGCCCCGTGAGGACTCCCGCGACGCGGCGCGGCTGCGGCGGGACCGCGGCCTGCAACGTGGTCAGGTCCTGCTCGCTCGGGCGGACGCCGCCCGGCAGCTGCGGCGCCGCGGGCGCACCGGCGACCGGGCGCGTCACGAGGCCGATCTCGAAGATCGCGAGGTCTGCGTTACCGCGTCCCACGTTGCGCTTGAGCGTGCCGAGCAGCGTCGTGAGCAGGTTCGTCCGCATCTCGGGGTGGTCGTCCGCGAGCGGGTTGACCAGCCGCAGCGCGCGACGACGCTCGTCGTCCACCGGAAGGCGCAGGTCGTCGTGCGCCTGCGGGTTCACGAACGGGTAGCTGAGCGTCTCGACGAACCCTGCCTCCGCGAGGGCGCGCGCGACCGAGCGGCGGAGCTGCTGCGCGGTCGTGAGCCCACGGCCGGCCGGGGCCGGCGGGAGGATCGACGGGATCTTGTCGTAGCCGACGAGGCGGGCGATCTCCTCGACCAGCTCGGCCGCACCGGTCAGGTCCGGGCGCCACGTGGGCGGGGTGACCTCGAGGGTCGTGCCGCCGTCGAGGTCGCGGACCGTGCAGCCGATCTCGACGAGGACGCCGCGGACCTGTTCCGAGGTGTACTCCACACCCACGAGCCGCTCGGCCTCGCCGATCGGGAAGACGACGGGCGTGACGGGGGCGACCGTGTTGAGGTCGCTCACGGCGGAGTCCGCGGTGCCTCCACCGAGCTCGACGAGGAGGTCGACGACGCGCTGGGCCGCGACGGGCGGCAGCGCCGGGTCGGCGCCGCGCTCGAAGCGCTTGGCCGCCTCGGAGGGCAGCTTGTGGCGACGGGCCGAGCGCGCGACGGTGATCGGGTCGAAGTGCGCGGCCTCGACCAGGACGTCGGTCGTGGTCTCGCCGACCTCGCTCGAGGCCCCACCCATGACGCCCGCGATCCCGAGCACCCGCGACGCACGAGCGCCCTCGGGCGAGTCGGTGATGAGCAGGTCCTCGACGTCGAGCCGACGGTCGACGCCGTCGAGCGTCGTGAGCCGCTCCCCCGCGTGCGCCCGGCGCACGACGATCGGGCCTGCGACCTTCGAGAGGTCGTAGGCGTGCAGCGGCTGGCCGAGGTCGAGCATGACGTAGTTCGTGATGTCGACCGCGAGCGAGATGGGACGCATGCCCGCCTGCGTCAGGCGGCGCTGCATCCAGGCCGGGGTCGGCGCCTGCGGGTCGATGCCCCGCACGATGCGCGTGACGAACCGGTCGCAGCCGGTCACGCCGTGGATCGGGGCGTCGTCCTCGACCTCGACCGGGAATCCGTCGGGCGTCACGCCCGGCAGGTCGCCCGACGGGAGGCCGCGGTCCGTGAAGGCCGCGCCCGTGGAGTGCGAGAACTCACGTGCCACGCCGCGGTAGGAGAAGCAGTAGCCGCGGTCCGGCGTCACGTTGATCTCGAGGACCTCGTCGCCGAGGCCCAGGAGCTCGAGCGCGTCCGTGCCGGGCGTCGTGTCGTAGCCCGTCTCCGGGGAGTACCCGTAGCGGTCGAGCACGATGATGCCGTCGTGGTCCTGCCCCAGCCCCAGCTCCTTGGCCGAGCAGATCATGCCGTCCGAGACGTGGCCGTAGGTCTTGCGGCTCGCGATGGGGAACGGTCCGGGCAGCACGGCACCGGGCAGCGCGACGACGACCCGGTCACCCGGGCCGAAGTTGTGCGCGCCGCAGATGATGCCGCGCGGCGTCCCGCCCTCGGCGACCGGGACGCCGTCGACGTTGTGCGTCCCGACGTCGACCTGGCACCAGTTGATGACCTTGCCGTTCTTCTGCTCCTCGGGCTGGACCGAGACGACCTGGCCGACGACGAGCGGACCCGTGACGGACGACCCGTGGATCGCCTCCTCCTCCAGGCCCACCTTCACGAGCGCGGCGGCCAGCGTCTCGGCCGTCAGGTCGGCCGGCAGCTCGACGTGCTCGCCGAGCCAGTCGATGACGATGTTCGGCATCAGATCCCCATTCCGAACTGGGTCGAGAAGCGGACGTCGCCCTCCACCATGTCGTGCATGTCTGCAATTCCGTGGCGCAGCATGAGCGTGCGCTCGATGCCCATGCCGAACGCGAAGCCCGAGTAGACCTCGGGGTCGATCCCTGCGGAGCGCAGGACGTTCGGGTTGACCATGCCGCAGCCACCCCACTCGATCCAGCCGGCCCCGCCCTTCTTCTGGGGGAACCACAGGTCCATCTCGGCGCTGGGCTCGGTGAAGGGGAAGAACGAGGGGCGCAGGCGCGTGCGGGCCTCGGGACCGAACATCGCCTTCGCGAAGTGGTCCAGGGTGCCGAGCAGGTGCGCCATGGTCAGGCCCTTGTCGACCGCGAGGCCCTCGACCTGGTGGAACACGGGCGTGTGCGTCGCGTCGAGCTCGTCGGTGCGGAACACCTTGCCGGGGCACGCGATGTACACGGGCAGCTCGCGCTCGAGGAGCGTGCGGGCCTGGACCGGCGACGTGTGCGTGCGCAGCACCAGGTTCGACGGCTCGCCCGGCTCGCCGTCGGGTCCCGCCGGGGTCTGGAGGAAGAACGTGTCCTGCATCTGGCGGGCCGGGTGGTCCGGACCGAAGTTCAGGGCGTCGAAGTTGAACCACTCGGCCTCGATCTCCGGCCCTTCCGCGATCTCCCAGCCCATGGCCGTGAAGAAGTCGGCCGCGCGCTCCTGGAGCGTCTCGAGCGGGTGCCGTGCCCCCGCGGGGGCACGGTCGACGGGGAGCGTCACGTCGACCGACTCCTCGACGAGGACCCGCTCGTCGCGCTCGGCCTCGAGGACCAGCGTGCGCGCGGCGAGCGCCTGGTTGAGGCGCCCACGGATCGGTCCGAGGAGCTTGCCCGCGGCCGCCTTGTCAGCGGGGGCGAGCTGGCCGATCTGGCGGTTGGCGAGGGCGAGGGCGCTGCGGTCGCCGGTGTGCTGCAGGCGCACCGACTTCAGCTCGTCGAGGTCGCGGGCGGCCTCGACCGCCGCGAGGGCCTCGGAGAGGACGACCTCGAGCGCGGGGCCGTCGAGGGGCGACGGCGCAGCGGGCTGTACCGGATCAGGGGTGGACATGCGTGCCTTCCTGGCGGGATCGGGACCGGACGCGCAGAGGTCACCTCGCGCGTCCAACTGAAGATTCTAGAGCGCCCGCCGGGGCACGACCGGTCGATCCGCGGCCGCCGTGCGGCGGCCGGTGGTCGACGTGCGCAGCGTCAGCCGCGCGGCCCTCGAGCGGGCCACGTAAATCGGCGATCATCGCGCTGCATGCCCCCATCGTCCCACACGCGGTCCGGGGCGCGAGGGTGGGCAGGGCAGAGCAGGGCGGAGCACAGCACAGCACGCGCCGAGGGCACGGCAGGCGCGGTGAGAGACTGGCGACGTGAGAGGGCGTCGCGACGAGGACCACGACCGGTACGGCCCGGGCGCCGACGGTCCGGACGACCCCTGGCCCGCCTACCCCGCCGGGACGCCCGGCCCGTCCGACCCGCTCTCGGCGACCCGGGACGCGGACCTCACGGGACCCGCGGCTCCCGCGCCCGGGACGCGCCCCGCGGACGCCGCACCCCACCGCCCGCCGGACGCTCCGCCGTCGGGCGTCGAGGCGCTCGTGCGCGACCCCGACCCGGCCGCGCGGACGACGCGGACGGCCTTTCGCCCGACGACGGACGGCGACGAGCCGCCCGCCGGGTTCTGGCGGACGGCTCGGTGGATGCTCGTGCTGGGTGCCGTGGTGGGCGCGGCCTACCTCGGGACGTGCTCGGCGCGCGGGCTGACGCTCGACGACGCGGCGGTGTTCCTGCCCGTGGGGATCGGGGGCATGGTCCTGGGGGTCTCGACGGTCGCGACGGTCGTCGCCTGGGTCGTCCGGTACGCCACGACCCGCCGGCGCACGGACGCCGTCCCCGTGCCCGGCGCCCTGCGGGCCTGGACACGCGTATACGGCCTGCTGCTCGGCTTCATGGTCGCGGCGTTCGTCTGGGGCGGCGCCCAGGGCTGACCGGGCTCGTCAGCGGCCCGTCAACGACGCACGCCGAGCGGCGAGGTCCGCACGACCTCGTACGACGGGCCTCCGCTGCGCCCTGCCCCGGGGATCGACTCGACCAGGCACAGCGCGTCGGCCGTGAACCGTGGCCCCTCGTAGACCGCCAGGGCGTGCGCGAGCTCCGCGAGCCCGGGACCCGTGGGGCGCAGGTCGGTCTTGCGCCGCCCGCTCGTGCGCGGCCCGGAGGCGCGCGCCACGGTCAGGTGGGCGCGCTGGCGCGGCCGTCGGTCGAGCCGCAGCCCGACGTCGGAGGCCGCCTCCGCGGTCGCGGCGCTCAGGCGGCGCAGCGCCTCCGCGTCGCCACCTACCCCGGCGAACAGGATGCGGTCCTCGAAGGTGCCGGCCCCGCGCAGGTGCAGCGTGAGGGGCTCGGTCGTGTCCGCGACCTCGTCGAGGGCACGCCCCAGGTCGTCGGCCGCCCCGTCGGCGACCTCGCCGAAGAATGCGACCGTCAGGTGCATGAGGTCGCGCGGCGTCCAGCGCAGCGAGGGCCGGCCGTCGTCGAGGGCCACCGCGCCGAGGGCCGACAGCGCCAGGCCCAGGTGGTCGAGCGCCTCGTCCGAGGGGTAGAGGGCGGCGAAGAGCCTCGCCGACCGTCCCCTCACGGGGCCTCGTCCGTGACGCGCGGACGGTGCGCCCGGCTCGAGGCGTAGAGGCACACCGTGGCCGCCGTCGCCAGGTTGAGCGACTCGGCCAGACCACGGAGGGGGACGCTCACGACCGCGTCGGACAGCTCTCGGTCCTGAGGGCGCAGCCCCCAGGCCTCGTTGCCGAAGACCCACGCCGTGGGTCGGGCCAGGTCCGGGGTGCCGCTGGGCGCGCTGCCCGCCACGTCGAGCAGGTCGTCGAGGTCGTGGTCGCCCGCGCCGTCCGCCGCGAGGACCGAGAGCCCGGCGGCGCGCAGCGCGTCGACGGTCTCCTCGAGACCCGCACCGGTCACGACCGGGAGGTGGAAGAGGGATCCCGCGGTCGAGCGCACGACCTTGGGGTTGTGCACGTCGACGCTCTCGCCCGCGAGCACCACCAGGTCCGCCCCGGCCGCGTCGGCTGCGCGGATGACCGTGCCGGCGTTGCCCGGGTCACGGACGGTCGCGAGGACCGCGACGAGCCGGGGACCGCGCGCGAGCACCTCGTCGAGCGTGAGCTCCTCGACCCGGACGACGGCCAGGATGCCCTGAGCGTCCTGGCTCATGGCCTCGAACGCCTCGGGTGTCGTGAGGTGCACGTACAGGCGCTGGTCCAGGGCGTCGTCGACGATCTCCGCGTAGCGCTCGGCGGCGGAGGAGGTCACGTACACGTCGCGCACCAGGTGGGCACCGTGCCGGACGGCCTCGCGCACTCCCTGCGGTCCCTCGACGAGGAACTGCTGGTGGCGCGAACGCGCCGAACGCCCGGACAGTGCCCGCACCGCCTTGACCCGGTCGCTCCGAGGGTTCGAGACCTCGGGAACACGATGGGAGAACGGTACGGGGCGACCTGAGGACAGATCGTTCACTGTGCGGGCGTCCGGTGAGAAGAGTCGCTGCTCGATGATCAGGCAGCAGCCTTCGGAGCGTTCACGTCAGCAGGCAGCGCGTCCTTGGCGGCCTGGACGAGCGCGTTGAAGACGGTCACGTCGTTGACCGCGAGGTCCGCGAGCACGCGACGGTCGACCTCGATGCCAGCGGCCTTGAGGCCCTGGATGAGGCGGTTGTACGTCAGGCCCTGGGCGCGGGACGCAGCGTTGATGCGCTGGATCCACAGACGACGGAAGTCGCCCTTGCGCGCCTTGCGGTCACGGTAGGAGTAGACGAGGGAGTGGGTGACCTGCTCCTTCGCCTTCCGGTAGAGACGCGAACGCTGGCCGCGGTAACCCGCAGCGCGCTCGAGAGTTGTACGGCGCTTCTTCTGGGCGTTGACCGCCCGCTTCACGCGTGCCACGTGATGCTCCTTGCAGTTCGGGGCTCAGGTAGGGATTCAGCGATGATCAGCGCCGGGGCGCGACCACCAGGCAGATCACTTACCGAGCAGCTTCTTGATCTTCTTGACGTCTGCGGGGGCGACGACCTGGTCAGCAGACAGGCGACGCGTGCGCGTGCTCGACTTGTGCTCGAGCAGGTGGCGCTTGTTGGCCTGCTCGCGCATGACCTTGCCGCTGCCGGTGATGCGGAACCGCTTCTTGGCGCCGGAGTGCGTCTTGTTCTTCGGCATGGCTGCCGTTTCTCCTTTGTCTGGTCGAGATCCCGGGAGGGACCCGACGTGTTCGGGCCGGGGCCGGTGGGCCTGGCTCGGTGTCAGTTGGTCAGCTGGGCTTGCCACCCGGCTTGGGCTTCGCAGCCGTACCGGGCTTGGGCGCTGCCGGCCGGGGAGCCGGAGGCTTGGGCATCGCGGCCGGCTTGGGCACCGCGACGGGCTTGGGGGCCACCGCAGGCTTGGGCGCAGCGGCCGGCGCGGCCGGAGCAGCAGCCTTGGGGGCTGCGGGAGCCTTGGGGGCCGAGGTGCGAGGCGCAGCCTTGGGGGCAGACGTGCGGGGCGCTGCCGCCTTGGGGGCTGCTGCGGGAGCGGCCTCGGCGACGGGCGCCGGTGCCGGCTCGGGAGCTGCGGCGGCCTTGACCGCGGCAGCTGCCTCGGCCGACGCGACCATCTCTGCGGCCTCGGCGACCTGCACCTCGAAAGGCACGTCGTTGCCGTCCGCGGGCTCCTCGGAGACCTCGACGGGAGCGGCCTTGGCGGCCGACTTCGTCTGGCGGGGCTCGGCCTCCTGGGCGCGGCGACGCTGCTCGTTCTTGGCTTCGGCCTTCTTCTTGACCGGGCCGAGCACCATGATCATGTTGCGCCCGTCCTGCTTGGGCGAGCTCTCGACGAAGCCGAGCTCCGCGACGTCCTCCGCGAGGCGCTGCAGGAGACGGATACCCATCTCGGGGCGCGACTGCTCACGGCCGCGGAACATGATCATGACCTTGACCTTGTCGCCCGCTGCGAGGAAGCGCTCGACGTGGCCCTTCTTGGTGCCGTAGTCGTGCGGGTCGATCTTCAGACGGAAACGGATCTCCTTGAGGACCGTGTTCGCCTGGTTGCGGCGAGCCTCACGGGCCTTCATGTCCGACTCGTACTTGAACTTGCCGAAGTCCATGAGCTTGCACACCGGCGGGCGTGCGTCGGGGGCGACCTCCACCAGGTCGAGGTCAGCGTCCTGGGCAAGGCTCAGGGCGACCTCAATGCGGACGACGCCGACCTGCTCCCCACCTGGGCCGACAAGTCGGACCTCGGGGACACGGATCCGATCGTTGATGCGAGGCTCGCTGATGTGATGCTCCTAGGAAGTCGTCGGTAGACCACCAGGAACGAGAAAGGCCCCCGTCCCAGAGCGCAGGGAGGAGGCCATCGATCGGGTCGTCGCGGGTGCGACGAACACACCGTCGCGCCACCGTGAAGAACGGCGACGCTCCGGACCGAGACCCGGCCTCTGTCGTGACGATCGTCAGCAGTTGAAGCTCAGGTGGGATGGAATCCACTTTGCGCACCCGTAGTCCACTTCTCGAAGCACCTGCTGGAGCCTCGACAAGAACCTACGGGTCGGTCAGCGACCAACAATAGCACGCACGGGCGGGGGTCCGGTGACGACCAGGAGCGACCAGCCCGCACGGGCCGTCCCGCCTCCCGCGTCCGACGCCGCCGTCCCACGCACGCGCGAAAGGACGGCGGGCAAGGAGCCGCCCGAGCATCGCCCAGGATCCCACGCCGGACCTTGCGACCACCACGAGGGTTCATCGGCCCGACACGCACTGGACACCCTCCATTGTTGGAACTCTTCCAGAAAGTGTGGTTAGAGTAGGACCGTGCCGACCGACAAGACGCTCCGCCCCGCGGACCACGAGACCGAGCTCCGCGACAGCGGGCTCCGTGTCACAGCTGCGCGCCTGGCGGTCCTCGACGTCGTGACCCGGCAGCAGCACGCCGACGCGGACGACGTCCTGCGGGCCACCCGCGAGGCCCTCGGGTCGGTGTCCGTCCAGGCGGTCTACGACGTGCTGAACGCGCTCACCGAGCACGGCCTGCTCCGCCGGATCGAGCCCGCCGGCCACCCCGCACGCTACGAGCGCCGGCTGGGCGACAACCACCACCACGTCGTGTGCCGCTCGTGCGGCGCGGTCGCCGACATCGACTGCGCCGTGGGTCACGCCCCGTGCCTGACCCCGAGCGGGAACAACGGCTTCACGATCGACACGGCCGAGGTCACGTACTGGGGCCTGTGCCCCGACTGCGCGGACTGACGCCCGGCACCGCACCACGGCAGCCCGCCGAGCCATCCCCAGCCCCTGACCGCTCCCCCCGGAGCACCTGTCCCTACCGCCCCCTACCCACGAGCAGGCACCGGGCCCACAGAGCCCTCACCTGAAGGAGAAGACGATGACGAACACCCCCTTCACCACCACGCAGACGGGCACGCCCGTCCCGAGCGATGCCCACTCCCTGACCTCCGGGGCGGACGGCGCGACCGCGCTGCACGACCGCTACCTGGTCGAGAAGCTCGCGCAGTTCAACCGCGAGCGCATCCCGGAGCGCATCGTCCACGCCAAGGGTGGCGGCGCGTTCGGCGAGTTCGTCGTGACGGAGGACGTCTCGGCCTACACGCGGGCGGCCGTGTTCCAGCCGGGCGCGCGCACCGAGACCCTCCAGCGGTTCTCGAGCGTCGCGGGCGAGCAGGGCTCCCCCGACACCTGGCGCGACGTGCGCGGGTTCTCGGTGAAGTTCTACACGACCGAGGGCAACTACGACATCGTCGGCAACAACACCCCCGTCTTCTTCATCCGCGACGGCATCAAGTTCCCCGACTTCATCCACTCGCAGAAGCGCCTGCCGGGCTCGGGCCTGCGTGACGCCGACATGCAGTGGGACTTCTGGACCCTGTCCCCCGAGTCGGCCCACCAGGTCACCTACCTCATGGGCGACCGCGGCCTGCCGCGCTCGTGGCGCGAGATGCCGGGCTTCGGCTCGCACACCTACCAGTGGATCAACGCCGCGGGCGAGCGCTTCTGGGTCAAGTACCACTTCACGTCGAACCAGGGCAACGTCGAGATGGAGGGCTCGGAGGCCGAGCTCATCGCAGGCGCCGACGCGGACTACTACCGCCGCGACCTGTACGAGGCGATCGAGGCCGGCAGCTTCCCGTCCTGGGACGTGCACGTCCAGGTCATGCCGTACGAGGACGCCAAGACCTACCGCTTCAACCCGTTCGACCTGACGAAGGTCTGGCCGCACGCCGACTACCCGCTCATCAAGGTCGGCACGCACACGCTCAACCGCAACCCGCAGAACTTCTTCGCGGAGATCGAGCAGGCGGCGTTCTCGCCGGCGAACACGGTCCCGGGCATCGACATCAGCCCCGACAAGATGCTGATGGCCCGCGTCTTCTCCTACCCGGACGCGCAGCGCTACCGCGTGGGCACCAACTACAACCAGATCCCGGTCAACGCGCCGCACGCCGCACCGGTCCACAACTACTCGCAGGACGGCGCCCAGCGTCACGGGTTCAACGCGCCCTCGACGCCGGTCTACGCCCCCAACAGCCTGGGCGGCCCCGTGGCCGACGAGGCTCGCGCCGGTGTCGGGTCGTGGGAGTCGGACGGCGAGCTGACGCGGGCCGCGGCGACGCTGCACGCCGAGGACGACGACTTCGGTCAGGCCGGCACGCTCTACCGCGAGGTGTTCGACGACGCGGCCAAGGCCCGCTTCCTCGAGACCATCACGGGGGCCGTCGGCGGCGTCCAGAGCCTGGCGATCCGTGAGCGCGCGATCCAGTACTGGACCAACGTCGACGCGAACCTCGGTGCTGCCCTGCGCAGCGCGCTCGAGGCCGCCCCGCTCGCGGCCGACGAGCCGGGCGTCACGTCGGAGCCCGCACACTCCTGACCCTGCGCGCCTGACCGGCGCGACGTCGTCGGGCAGGACGCCTGTGCACCACCCCCGAGGCCGGGTCCGCTCAGCGGGCCCGGCCTCCGGGCGTTCGGCCCGCCGCCCGCCCGGGGCGGCGCGCACTCCGGCCACCTCGCGCTTGGCACACTATTTGCTTCGATGAGACAGACCAGGCCCGACGGCGCCGCTCGCCCCGGCCGTCCGCGTCCCCTGGGCCCGGCCCCAGCCGGTGACGAGCCGCCCGGGGTCCCCGCACGGCCCGCGCTCTGGAAGGATGGAGCCATGACAACCGAGAACGACCCCACCACCCAGGACGCCACCCGGGACATCGCGGACGTCGCGGCCGTCGAGGTCATCACCTCGGCCGCGGTCCACCTCATGAGCGCCGCCGCCGTCAAGTGCGGCCTGGCCGAGGACGCCGCCGAGAAGGGCCACCTGGACCTCGACGAGGCGCGCAAGCTCATCAACGCGCTCGCCGCCCTCGTGACCGCGTCCGCCCCGGACATCGGCAACCAGCACGCGCGCTCGCTGCGCGACGGGCTCCGCACGCTCCAGCTCGCGTTCCGCGAGGCCTCGGTCTACCCCGACGCCCTGGGCGAGGGCCCGGGCGAGAAGTACACGGGCGCGGTCAGTTGAGCACCCCGTCGGGCGGGCAGCCGACGCCTCCCCCGCCGTCCAGCGCGCACGGGGGACACGGCGCCGTGCCCCCGCCCGGCGGCCCGGCGGGTCCTCCCCCGCCCGCTCCTCCCGGCGTCCCGCCGGAGCCGGCGCACACCCCGACGTCAGCACGGCCCCTGGCCGCCGACGACGCATCCCCGCAGATGTCCGCCTACCAGGCCGCGGCGACGCTGCCCGGGGCGAGCCCCGTGGGTCCTCCCGGCAGCGCTTCGACGAGCAGCGCCCGGCGTCCCCGCCCAGGGCGCGGCAAGACCGTCGCGATCGTCGTCCTGAGCGTCGCGCTGCTCGCCTCGCTCGGGCTCGGCGCGTACCTCCTGGTCACGACCCTGAGCTGGCAGGACCGCAGCGCGCAGTGGGAGTCCGAGGCGCGCGGCCTGGGCGAGGACGTCGCCCAGCTCACGGCCGACCTCGACGGCGCCAACACCGAGCTCGAGTCGGCGCGCACCCAGCTCGCGACCACGCAGGAGCGCATCACCGAGCTCGCGAACGAGAAGGCGCAGCTCGGCGACGAGAACGTGGCCTCGCAGCAGTACCTCGACTACCAGGCCCGCATCTCCGAGGCCGCGGGCACGGTCGCCGCGGCCCTCGGGCAGTGCACAACGGCCCAGGACGAGCTCATCGGCTACCTCAACAACCGCGACGCCTACAACCCCGACGACCTCGCCCAGTTCGCGACCCAGGTCGACGAGCTGTGCAAGGCCGCGACCGACGCCAACACCGAGCTCCAGAAGGAGCTCAACCAGTGAGGAGGAGCACCGACGGGCGGCACCGTCGACCGCGACCGGCCGCGAGGCTCGCTGCCGTCACGCTGCTCGTAGCGCTGGCCGGGGGTTGTGGGGTCCTGCCCGAGCTCCCCGAGCCCATGCCCAGCTCGGTCGTGCCCAGCTTCGCCCAGCAGGCCGAGCCCGTGGGCTCGGAGAACCTCTCCCCGGACGGGTTCGACGCGGTCAAGCGCATGGCCGTGCGCATCCGCAACGTCGGGTGCTCGTCGCTCTCGACGGGCTCGGGCTTCGCGCTCGACGACCGCACGCTCATCACGAACAAGCACGTCGTGGAGGGCTCCAAGTCGCTCCAGGTGCTGACGTACGACGGTCGTGACATCAAGGTCGAGACGGCCAGCGCGGCCGGCCTCGCGGACCTCGCGATCGTGCGCACGAGCGACGACCTGCCCTCGGCCCCGACGCTCGCGGCGGCGGACCCGGTCCAGGGCGAGGCCGTGACCGTCGTGGGCTACCCCGAGGGCGGGCAGCTCACGGTCACGCAGGGCACCGTCGTGGGCACCACCACGGACCCGCTGCACTCGAACCTCGGCGAGGTCCTCGTGACCGACGCGCAGGTCGAGCCCGGCAGCTCGGGCTCCGCGGCGCTCAACGCGGACGGCGAGGTGATCGGCGTCGTGTACGCGAAGTCGAGCAACGCCTCGTTGCTCGTCCCGGTCTCGACGCTGCGGTCGATGCTCGACGACACCTCGGCCTTCGCGCCCCTGCCCGCGTGCTCGTAGGCTGCGAAGCATGAGCAACGACGCCAGCACGGCAGGACGGCCCGACCCCACGTTCGTCACGCGCGCAGCGAACGACGCCTTCTCGGTGCGCAAGGTCTTCGGCGAGGCCTACGAGCGCGACGGGACGCTCGTGGTGCCCGTGGCCAAGGTGTGGGGCGGTACCGGCACGGGCTACGGCTACGGGGTGGGTTCGCCGGGAGACGGCGCGCAGGCACCGGGCGACGGGAGCCCGGCAGCCACCTCCGACGCAGGCGGCGAGGGAGCCGGCGGCGGCGGGGGCTACGGCATGAGCGTGCGCCCGCTGGGCGTGTACGTCGTGGGCCCGGAGGGTGCGCGGTGGCATCCCGCGCTCGACCTCAACAAGGTCATCCTGGGTGGGCAGGCCGTGGCCGTGGTGCTCGCCCTGGTGGGCGGCTGGGTCCTGGGACGTCGCCACCGCTGAGGCGGTCGCGCCGGGCGAGCCGGCGGACGCACCGGACCGCGCGGGCACGTCCGCGCCGTCGGGCGTCCTCGCAGGATGCCCGACGGCGCAGCGCAGGTGGGTCAGTCGGCGCGGCCGATGCGCAGCTCGAGCGAGTCGACGCGCTCGGAGACCACGTCGCTGCCCGCGAGGGCCGCGTTGACCTGGGCGAGGACAGCATCGAGGCCCCGCCGGTCCAGGCCCGAGTCGATCGCGAGGACGACCGCGACCTCGGCGCTGCGTCCCGTCTCGGCACGGACGGCCGCGACGTGCTCGACTCCCGAGACCGCACCCGCGATCGCGTCGGCGACGTCCGCCACGACCTGACCGTCGGCCACGGCAGGGGCCCACTCCTTGCCCTGCGCGAGCGCCCACACCGCGGGACGAGGGATCAGGACCGTGACTGGGCCCGAGGGGTCGAGGACCAGCAGCGACCAGTCCTCGCTCACGGCAGACAGCGCGGCCCGCGGCGCGTCCACGGGGACCGGGCGGGCGTCCGGCCGCCAGGCGGCCATGCTCGCGACGCTCGAGAACACCGGGAGGGCACGCCGGCCGTCGGGGGCCTCGAGCGCGACGACGCCGGCCGCGGCCTCCTTGTCGACCTTCTGCCCGTGCTCACCCTCGCCCGCCGTGACGAGCTCGGCGAGGATCGGGATCAGCAGGCGCGAGCGACCGAGCTGCGCGACGACCTGGGTCAGGCTGGCCCCGCCCTCGACGAACGCTGCGAGGACCGCGGTCAGCGCCGGGTCGGCCGAGCCGTCGTCCCCGGAGAACCCGGAGGACGGCGGCAGCGCCTTGCCCTTCGACAGCGGTGCCGCGCCGTGGTCGGACGCTTGGCCGGACGCGTGGGCGTGACCGGCGTGCGGGTCCGAGGTCACGGACGGCCTGCCACGTCGAGGGCCTGCGGCAGCGTGAAGGCGCCTGCGTAGAGCGCCTTGCCGACGATCGCGCCCTCGATGCCCTCGCCGACCAGCGCACGCAGCGCCTCGAGGTCGGCCAGGCTCGAGATGCCGCCCGAGGCGATCACGGGCGCGTCGGTGCGCGAGGCGACCTCGCGCAGCAGGTCGACGTTGGGGCCGCGCAGCGTGCCGTCCTTGGTCACGTCGGTCACGACGTAGCGCGAGCAGCCGGCCGCGTCGAGACGCTCGAGGACCTCCCAGAGGTCGCCCCCCTCCTGGGTCCAGCCGCGCGCCGCGAGGGTCGTGCCGCGCACGTCGAGCCCGACGGCGATCGCGTCGCCGTGCTCGGCGATGACCTTGGCCGTCCACTCGGGGTTCTCGAGAGCGGCGGTGCCCAGGTTGACGCGCGAGCAGCCCGTCGCCAGGGCGCGAGCGAGCGACTCGTCGTCGCGGATGCCCCCCGAGAGCTCGACCTTGACGTCGAGGCGCGCGACGACGTCGGCCAGCAGCTCGGCGTTCGAGCCACGGCCGAAGGCCGCGTCGAGGTCGACGAGGTGCACCCACTCGGCGCCCCCGGCCTGCCAGTCGAGAGCGGCCGACAGCGGGTCACCGTACGAGGTCTCCGAGCCGGCCTCCCCCTGGACGAGGCGCACCGCCTGCCCGGCGGCGACGTCGACGGCGGGCAGCAGGACGAGACGATCGGTCATGAGGGGGTCCTTCCGAGGGAATGCACGAGAACGATGGACGGGATGAAGGGAGCGGGCAGGGTCGCAGGACACCGCCCGGGACGGGTCAGAGCGAGCGGACCCAGTTCTCCAGGAGCGCCGCACCGGCGTCCCCGGACTTCTCCGGGTGGAACTGGGTCGCGCTCAGCGGGCCGTTCTCGACGGCCGCGACGAACGGGCCGCCGTGCTCGGACCAGGTGACGAGCGGCGCGCGGAACGCGGGCCCCACGGGCTCGTCGACGCCGAGCGGGAAGCGACGGGCCGCGTACGAGTGCACGAAGTAGAAGCGCTCGTCCGCGATGCCGTCGAAGAGCACCGAGCCCTCGGGCACCTGGACCGTGTCCCAGCCCATGTGCGGGACGACGGGCGCGTCGAGGCGGTCGACGATGCCGGGCCACTCGCCGAGCCCCTCGGTGAGGGTCCCGTGCTCGTCACCCTCGTCGAACATGACCTGCATGCCGACGCAGATGCCGAGCACGGCGCGGCCGCCGGCCAGGCGACGCTCGACGATCTGGTCGCCGCGCACGGCCTTGAGCCCGGCCATGACGGCGGCGAACGCGCCCACGCCCGGGACGACGAGCCCCTCGGCCTCCGAGGCGCGCGCACGGTCGGCCGTGAGCTCGACCTGCGCCCCGACCCGCTCGAGCGCGCGGACGGCCGAGCGGACGTTGCCGAAGCCGTAGTCGAGGACGACGACCGCGGGTCCGGCGCTCACTTCTTGCGCGCCTTGCGGGCGGTCGACGTGAGCAGGCGCATGGCTTTCCAGCGCGAGATCCCCGCGCTCGGGACGACGCCCGAGAGCTCCGCGACGGTCGTCTGGCCCGTGACGAGGTCCTCGAGCTCCTCGGGCGCACCGCCGAGGACGAGCCCCGGGGCGAGCACGTCGCCCTCGACGCCGTCCTGCCAGCGCGTCGCGCTGAGCTGCTCGCCGCGGCGCGTGAGCAGGATGAGCGGGACGCCCTTGACGAGGGTCGAGACCGCGGCCGCGGCCTGCTGCGGGGCGTCGCCCGTCAGGTCGTGCAGGACGGCCAGGGCACCGATCTCGGTGGGCACGGCGTCGATCTCGAGCTGCGCGAGCGAGCAGGCGGCGGCCAGCGGCTCGGCGCCCGCGATCTGGGTCACGAGGACCGCGAGCTCGGGGTCGGAGGTCGGGGAGAGCAGGCTCGAGATGTCGTCCGGGATCACCAGGTCCAGCTCGGGCTCTTCGGGGTTCTGCGGGGTGCTCATGTCGTCCGTCTCGGTCGTCCGCGGCGCGTGGTCGCCGTGGGGCTGGTCGACGGGTCCGTGGCTGAGCTCGTGGCCGCGCTCGGACCCGTCGGGCTGTGCAGGGGTCGTGGGCTCGGGGCTCACAACGCGCCCTTGGTCGACGGGATGCCGTCGACCCGGGCGTCGGGCGCCACGGCGAACCGCAGCGCTCGGGCGAGGGCCTTGAACTGCGCCTCCACGATGTGGTGGGGGTCGCGGCCCGAGAGCACGCGCACGTGGATGCAGATCGCGGCGTGGTGCGCGATCGACTCGAGCACGTGGCGCGTGAGCGACCCCGTGAAGTGCCCGCCGATCAGGTGGTACTCCTGGCCCGCGGGCTCGCCCTCGTGCACGAGGTACGGACGGCCCGAGACGTCGACGACCGCGAGCGCGAGCGCCTCGTCGAGCGGCACCATGGCGTCGCCGAAGCGGGAGATGCCCGCCTTGTCGCCGAGCGCGATCTTGAGCGCCTCGCCGATCGTGATCGCGACGTCCTCGACCGTGTGGTGCGCGTCGATGTGCGTGTCGCCCGTGGCCCGGACCGTGAGGTCGATGAGCGAGTGCTTGCCGAGGGCCGTCAGCATGTGGTCGTAGAACGGGACGGTCGTCGAGATGTCCGTCTTGCCGGTCCCGTCGAGGTCCAGCTCGACGAGGACGCTCGACTCCGACGTCGCGCGCTCGATGCGCGCGGTGCGCTTCACAGTCCTGCCACCTCCACCAGGGCGTCCTTGAACGCCGTCATCTCCTGCGGTGTGCCGATCGACACCCGCAGCCAACCTTCGGGACCAGTCTCCCGGATGAGGACGCCTCGATCCAACAGGCCCTGCCAGACCGCGTGGCGGTCCGGGAACGCGCCGAACAGGACGAAGTTCGCGTCCGAGTCGGCGACCTGCAGCGCGGCGCCGCCCAGAGCAGCGGGACGCTGGGCCCGCAGCCAGGCCACCGTCGCGTCCCGCTCGGCGCGCAGGGCGTCGACCTGGGCCAGCAGCGAGGACGAGTGCTTGAGGGCCGCGCGCGCGACCGCCTGGGTCGCGGCCGACAGGTGGTACGGCAGGCGCACGACGCGCAGCGCGTCGACCAGCGCGGTCGACGCGGCGAGGTAACCCACGCGGGCCCCGGCCAGCGCGAACGCCTTGGACATGGTGCGCGAGACCGCGAGGTTCGGGTAGCGCTCGAGCAGCTCGAGCGCGGAGGGCACCCCGGCCCGGCGGAACTCTCCGTACGCCTCGTCGACCACGACGACGGCCGACGTGCCGGGCTCGGCGCCGTGCGGGGTGACCGCGAGCGCCGCCTCGCACACGGCCTCGACGACCTCGCGGGTCAGGGCCGTGCCCGTCGGGTTGTTGGGGCTGGCCAGCAGGATCACCGAGGGGGCGTGCGCGACGATCGCGGCGCGTGCGGCGTCGGGGTCGAGCGTGAAGTCCTCCGCGCGCCGCCCGGTGACCCAGGCGGTCGAGGTGTCGCGGGCGTACTCGGGGTACATCGAGTACGTCGGCGCGAACGAGAGCGCGGTGCGCCCGGGGCCACCGAAGGCCTGGAGCAGGTGCAGCATGACCTCGTTGGAGCCGTTCGCGGCCCAGACCTGCTCGGGGGCCACGCGCACGCCCGACTCCCCCGCGAGGTAGTCGGCGAGGTCCTGGCGCAGGCCCAGGAAGTCGCGGTCCGGGTAGCGGTTGAGCGTCGCGGCGGCTGTCGCGACGTCGGCCGCGATGGTCGCCACGACCTCGGCCGAGGGCGCGTAGGGGTTCTCGTTGACGTTGAGCAGGACAGGCACGTCGAGCTGCGGGGCACCGTACGGCTCGATCCCCGCGTGCTCGGACCGGACCGGGAGGTGCACCTGCGCCGCGGCGTGCGTGCGGGGCTGCGAGGTGGAGGCACCTGCCTGGGGTGCGTCGTCCGGGGACTCGAGAAGAGGAGTGGTCACCAGGACAGTCTACGAAGCCGTCCGTGAGGGACGGGTGGACGTCCGGCAGGCGGTCGGTGCGCCCGCCTCTCGCAGAGGTCCGCTCCCCGCCGGACGAGCCCGCGACCCGTCAGGCGGTAACGACGTCGGTGCCGCTCACCGTGACGGCGAGGCGCGGCAGGGGCGTGGGCGCCGGACCGGCGATCACGTCGCCCGTGCTCAGGTCGAAGCGGGAGCCGTGGCACGGGCAGTCGAGCTCGCCGTCGCCCGGCGCGACCGTGCAGCCCTGGTGCGTGCAGATCGCGCTGAAGGCCTCGAACGTCCCCTCCTCGGGCTGGGTCACGAGGTAGGGGGCACCGTCGACCTGGACCGATACCGCGCCACCCACCGGCACGTCGCCCGTGGCAGTGACCGCGGTGCCCGACGGCGGCGCACCGGCCGAGCCGCCGCCTCCCGTCCCGGTACCCGCGTCGCCCGTCCCGGCGGTGCTCGCCCCTCCCCCGCCGCCCGAGCACGCAGCGAGGACGAGGGCCCCCGCCCCGGCGCCCGCCGAGACGAGCACCGCGCGTCGGGTGAACCGGTCGCGGGGAGCGGGGCCCGAGTCGGTCGGCGCGCACGCTCCGTCCGTCGCGGCCTGCGCGGCGACCGCTCGCGAGGCGCCGAGCCGGTCCGGGGTCTGCTGCGAGGTCGAGGTCATGGTCACCCTCCGCCGTGCGTCCGGGGTCGAGAAGTCTTTCAATTGAAGCATCGGGCCCGGCGCCGCGCGCGAGCGCGCGACGTCCCGCCCGGGCTTCCCGCCCACCCGCACCCGAGCACTCGGAGCACCCCATGGCCGCGTCCGATCCCCCACCCCCCGCAGCGTCCACGCCGGGGGGAGCTCCGTCGTCGGGCACCCCACCCGTGCCACCGCCGCTGCCGCGCGGCGCCTGGCTGCTGCGCGGCGTGACGGCCGCGGGGCTGCTGCTCTCGGCCGACGTGCACCTCTTCCTCTACGTCCAGGGGTACCAGGACATCGAGGTCGTCGGCCCGCTGTTCCTGCTCAACGCGGTCGCGGGGTTCGTGCTCGGTCTGCTCGTGCTGGTCTGGCGCCACTGGCTGCCGCTGCTCGGGGCGATCGGCTTCTCGGTCGCGACGCTCGGCGCGTTCTACCTCTCGACGACGGTCGGGTTCTTCACCGTGGAAGAGACGGTCGGCGGGGTCCAGCAGGTCACGGCCGCGGTGAGCGAGTGGGTCGCGCTGGTCGGCGCCCTGCTGGCCCTCGTCGTCGAGCGACGACGGGCCTCGGGCAGGTCCAGAAAGGCCGCCTGAACTGCACCGATATCGCTTGTGACGATCTTCACAAGATAGTTTCGTCCGGTGTGCCGGACCTTGCGCGAGCGGCCCCGAACACGCTCGGATACGGTCGAAGGACCGGACACCATCGGACGCGAAGCGCGTCCCGTCGTGCCTGTCGCGCCCGTCGACGAACGGCTCGACCCCGCCCCGGTGTCCGCTCCTGGAGGAGAGTCATGAGCACCATGAAGGCAGCCGTCGTCCACACGTTCGCCGAGCCGCTCACGATCGACGAGATCGAGATCCCCACCCCCGGACCCCTCGAAGCGCTCGTCAAGGTCGACTACACCGGCGTCTGTCACACGGATCTGCACGCAGCCCACGGCGACTGGCCCGTCAAGCCGTCCCCGCCGTTCGTGCCGGGCCACGAGGGCGTCGGCACCGTCGTCGCGGTCGGCGACCAGGTCACGCGCGTCAAGGTCGGGGACAAGGTCGGCAACGCCTGGCTGTGGAGCGCGTGCGGCGAGTGCGAGTACTGCGAGACCGGGTGGGAGACCCTCTGCCCACACCAGAAGAACGGTGGCTACTCGGTCGACGGCTCGTTCGGCCAGTACATGCTCGTCGACTCACGCTATGCCCCGATCATCCCCGAGGGCGTCGAGGACGCGGCCGTGGGGCCGATCCTGTGCGCGGGCGTCACGGTCTACAAGGGCCTCAAGCAGACCGACACCAAGCCCGGCGAGTGGGTCCTGATCTCGGGCATCGGCGGACTCGGGCACATCGCCGTCCAGTACGCCGTGGCCATGGGACGCCGCGTCGCCGCGGTCGACGTGGACGACGAGAAGCTCGCCCTGGCGCGCAAGCACGGCGCCGAGGTCACGGTCAACGCGGCCACGTCGGCCGACCCCGCGGCCGAGATCCAGGAGAAGACCGGGGGCGGCGTGCACGGAGCCCTCGTGACCGCGGTCAACGCCCACGCGTTCCCGCAGGCCGTCGGCGCGCTGCGCCGCGGCGGCACGGTCTCCCTGGTCGGGCTGCCGCCCGAGAAGTTCCCGCTCGACATCTTCACGACCGTCCTGTTCGGGCTCACGGTCCGCGGCTCGATCGTCGGGACGCGCAAGGACATGGCCGAGGCGCTCGACTTCTTCGCGCGCGGCAAGGTCAGCCCGACCTACACCGTGCGCCCGCTGAGCGACGTCAACGACATCTTCAGCGAGATGGAGAAGGGCAAGATCGACGGCCGCGTCGTCATGGACATGCACTCCTGACGAGGCTCGAGCGGGGCTGACTGCCGGCCCCTGCCCGGCCCCGCGGCCCGGTGCCGTTCGACGGATCTCCGTGGAACGGCACCGGGCCGTGCTCGTGGCACACCGCCGCACCTGGGCACCCGGCCTGTGCACCGAGCACGCGGTGTCCCACCCTGCGCCTACGATCGCTGGGTGACCTCGTTCCCCCGTGACCAGCACGACCCGTACGCCGACCTCCCTCCCGACTTCGCGTCGGAGCCGCCTGCCGACCTGTACGACGAGCCCCCGGTCCCCGACGACGCGGGGGCCGCGCCGCGACGCGCGTCCGTCGGCGCGAGCGCCGCTCGCCCGTCGCCGACCGCGGCGGAGCCCGCTGCCGCCCCGACGCCGGGCGCCACAGCCCACGCCGTCTCGGCGGCCGACGCCGCGCGGCTCGCCAAGGTCGCCATGCTGCGCGGTCTCCTCGAGGGCAAGGACCTGCGCGAAGAAGCCGAGACCGCGCTGCGCTCGCTGGTCGGTCGCGACGACGCGAAGCTGCGCGACGACCAGTGGCTCGCGATCGAGGCCCTGGTCGCGTTCCGCCGTCGGGCCCTCGTTGTCCAGCGCACCGGGTGGGGCAAGTCGGCCGTCTACTTCGTCGCGACCTCGCTGCTGCGCTCGCGCGGCGCGGGGCCCACGGTCATCGTCTCGCCGCTCCTGGCCCTGATGCGCGACCAGATCTCCGCCGCGGCCCGCGCCGGGATCCGCGCCGTGACGATCAACTCGTCGAACATGACCGAGTGGGACGACGTGCACGCCGCGATCGCCGCGGGCGAGGTCGACGTCCTGCTCTGCTCGCCCGAGCGCCTCAACAACCCCGGCTTCCGTGACGAGGTGCTCCCCCGGCTCGCTGCCGACGCGGGCCTCGTGGTCATCGACGAGGCGCACTGCATCTCCGACTGGGGCCACGACTTCCGCCCCGACTACCGCCGCATCCGCACCCTCCTCGCGGACCTGCCCCCCGGCATCCCCGTGCTCGCCACGACCGCGACCGCCAACGAACGCGTGACCGCCGACGTCGCCGAGCAGCTCGGGGTCACGGGCGCGTCGGTCGGCAGCGCAGCGGCCAGCACGTCGTCCGCGGCCGGTGACGCCGCCGCCGGGGCGCCCGCCGGGCCGCGCGAGGACGTGCTCGTGCTGCGCGGCGGTCTCGACCGCGAGTCGCTGCACCTGGCCGTGCTCAACCTGCCGGACCAGCCCAGCCGTATCGCGTGGCTCGCCGAGACGCTCCAGGACGTCGACGGCTCGGGGATCGTCTACTGCCTCACGGTCTCGGCCGCCGAGCAGGTCGCGAGCCAGCTGCGAGCGACCGGGCTGGCCGTGGCCGCGTACACGGGCCAGACCGACACGACCGAGCGCGAACAGCTCGAGGCCGACCTCAAGGAGAACCGGGTCAAGGCCCTCATCGCGACGTCGGCGCTCGGCATGGGCTTCGACAAGCCGGACCTCGCGTTCGTCGTGCACCTGGGCGCCCCGTCGTCGCCCATCGCGTACTACCAGCAGGTCGGTCGTGCCGGGCGTGGCGTCGACAGCGCAGTCGTGGTGCTGCTGCCCGGCGAGGAGGACCGGCGCATCTGGGAGTACTTCGGTTCGCTCGCGTTCCCCGCCGAGCGTCAGGTCCGCGAGACCCTCGCAGCCCTCGAGGCGGGCGGCGGGACGCAGTCGGTCGCGGCCCTCGAGACCCAGGTCGACCTCAAGCGCTCGCGCCTCGAGACCATGCTCAAGGTCCTCGACGTCGACGGCGCGGTCCGTCGCGTCAAGGGCGGCTGGGTCTCGACCGGTCAGCCCTGGGTCTACGACGCCGACCGCTACGCGCGCGTCGAGCAGACCCGGCTCGCCGAGCAGCGCTCCATGATCGACTACGAGGCCACGAGCGGCTGCCGCATGGCGTTCCTGCGCGCGACCCTCGACGACCCCGAGCTCGAGCCGGGCTGGACGTGCGGCCGGTGCGACCGCTGCGGCGGCGTGGACCTGCCCGCGGCCCCCGACGCCGAGGCCGTCTCCGCGGCGCGCGCCGACATGGACCGCCCGGGCGTCGAGGTCGTGGCCCGTCGCCAGTGGCCCACGGGCCTCGACCGGATGGGACTCGACCTCAAGGGACGCCTGTCCCCCGAGGAGCTCGCGTCCCCGGGCCGAGCCGTCGCGCGCCTCGACGGGCTCGGATGGTCGGGTCCGCTGCGTGAGCTCTTCGCCCCCGGCGTGCCCGACGGCGAGACCCCCGTCGCGCTGCGTCGCGCGGCAGCGCGCGTGCTCGACGAGTGGGACGCGCTGTACGCGCCTGCCGCCACGGACGGTGAGCCCACCGGGACCGGCGAGGCTGTCGTCGACGCCGCGGCGGCTGACGGGAGCGACGCTCCCGCGCGCCGCCTCCTGCTCGACGGCATCGTGTCCGTGCGGTCGGCCACGCGCCCGCACCTGGTCCAGCACCTGGCGGGCGGGCTCGCGCGCTACCTCGACCGTCCGCTCGTCGGCTCGGTCGGTCCCGTGCCGGGGCGCGAGCAGCCCGGCCGACATGACGTGAACTCGGCCATGCGCCTGGCCGGGGTCGTCGAGCGTCTGCGGCTCGAGCTCTCGGCCCCCGCGATGGCGGGGCTCGCAGGACGCCGGATCCTCCTGGTCGACGACTACACCGACTCGGGCTGGACCCTCACGGTCGCCGCCCGCCTGCTGCGCCAGGCAGGAGCCGCGGCGGTCTACCCGTTCGTGCTCGGGGTGCGCTGACGCCCTGCGCACGACGAGAGCGGGGGGGGGGGCCGGGCCCCGTTAACCCGCGCCCGCCCCCCCCCCCGCGGAGGGGGTGGGTGGGGTCAGTG
>NZ_JBIVFZ010000001.1:707198-1045826 GCF_044748475.1 Oerskovia enterophila | reverse complement strand
GCGCCCGGCGGCCGCGGCGGGGGTCGCCCCGGGCGGGGGGGGGGGCGGCGGCCGCCCGCCGCCCGCCGCGGGGGGGGCGCGCCCCGGAGACATGTTCCCCGGTCCGCGCCCCGCTCTCGTCGTCGAGGTGCTGCGTCTACTGGAAGCGTGCCTTGATGGCCTCACCGTGCGCGGGCAGGTCCTCGTCGTTGGCCACGGCCACGATGCGGTCGGCCAGCTCCTGGAGCGCGTCGGCCGAGTACTCCACGACCTGGACCGCGCGCAGGAAGCTGTGCACCCCGAGGCCGCTCGAGTAGTGCGCGCACCCGCCGGTCGGCAGGACGTGGTTCGAGCCCGCCATGTAGTCGCCCAGAGGCACCGGCGAGTAGGGACCGACGAAGATCGCGCCCGCGCTCTGCACGCGCTCGGCCACGGCCGCGGCGTCGGCCGTCTGGATCTCGAGGTGCTCGGCACCGTAGGAGTCCACGACGTCCAGGCCCTGCTCCAGGTCGTCGACCACGATGATCGCCGACTGCGGCCCGGACAGCGCCTGGGCCACGCGCGCCGCGTGCTTGGTCTCGGGGACGAGGTCCACGAGCCGGGCGTCCACGGCGGCCGCGAGCTCGACCGAGGGCGTCACGAGGACCGCCGCGGCGTCGGGGGTGTGCTCGCCCTGGCTGATGAGGTCGAGCGCGACGTGCGTCGGGTCCGCGCCGCCGTCCGCGAGGATCGCGATCTCGGTGGGGCCTGCCTCGGAGTCGATCCCGACGACACCGCGCACGAGCCTCTTGGCGGCCGCGACGTAGATGTTCCCCGGGCCCGTGATGACGTCGACCGGCTCGCACAGGTAGTCGCCGTCCTGCGGCTCGCTGCCCGCGGCACCGTAGGCGAACATGCCGATCGCCTGCGCCCCGCCGACCGCGTAGACCTCCTGGACCCCCAGCAGCGCGCACGCCGCGAGGATCGTGGGGTGCGGCAGGCCGTCGTTGTCGCGCTGCGGCGGGGAGGCGACCGCGAGCTCGCGCACGCCGGCCTCCTGCGCCGCGACGACGCTCATGATGACCGACGACGGGTAGACCGCGATCCCGCCGGGCACGTAGAGGCCCACGCGACGCACCGGGATCCAGCGCTGACGGACCTGCGCGCCCGGGGCCAGGTCGACCGCGAACGGCTGGGGGCGCTGGGCGGCGTGCACCGTGCGGACACGACGGATCGCCTCCTCGAGGCCGTCGCGCACGAGCGGGTCGAGCGTCTCGAGCGCCTGGGCCATGCGCTCTGCCGGGACCCGCAGGTGGACCGGACGCACGCCGTCGAACCGCTCGGAGAGGTCACGCAGCGCCGAGGCGCCGTGCAGGCGGACCTCGTGCAGGATCGGGGCGACCTTCTCCGCGGCGTCCTCGACGCCGATCTCCGGACGAGGCAGGATCTCCGTGAGCTCACGGGGAGACAGGGAACGACCGCGCAGGTCGATGCGATTGATCACCGACCCATCGTAGGCCGGGCCGCGAGCCCACCTCCAGGCCAATCAGCAGGTGGTCAGTTCTCCGACGGGTCCCGGACGCGAGAGAATGGGTGCATGACCACGACACCCACGGTGGAGATCACCGACGACGTCATCCGACTCGGCCAGTTCCTCAAGCTCGCGAGCCTCGTCGAGTCCGGCGCCCACGCCCGCGACCTTATCTCCGAGGGAGAGGTCAAGGTCAACGGAGAGGTCGACACCCGCCGTGGCCGCCAGCTCCGCAAGGGAGACGTCGTGACGGTCGACGTCCCGACCGGCGAGATCGGCGCGATCGTCGGCTGACGGACCCGCGCGTCCCGTCCGGCGGACCGGGCCGGGCGCGCGTGGGGCCCCGGCCGCGCCCTGGCCGGGGTGATCCCGGTCGGCGCACGAGCCGACCCCCCGCCGGGCACCCGCTCAGGACGTGTCCCGCACCCCAGGCGTCTCAGAACGCCATGTAGCTCGAGCTCATGACCTTGTCGGCGACGATCCGCAGGACCACACGACGCGGGTTGACCCGCGGCTCCTTGTAGCGCTTGGTGTACCGGCGCACGGCCTCGGCGACCTCGTCCGGGTCGCGCGAGACCGAGACGGTGCCCTCGAGCGTGATCCACCGGCCACCCTCGACCTGGCAGACCGCTGCGCGCGGGTGCGCGCCGTCGGGCGTGAGCCGCTCGGCGTTGAGCGCCTTGACCGACGTGTCGTTCGTGGTGATGCGCACGACCCCCGCCTCGGGATCCCACGTGAAGCCCACGGGGACGACGTGCGGGCTGCCGTCCTCGCGGAGGGTGGTCAGGGTCGCCAGGTGGCGCTCGGTCACGAACACGCGCTGCTCAGGGGTCAGGTGGATCACGACGGCGAGTCTACGTCGGCTCGGCGGAGGGCCCCGCCTGCCGGGACGACTCCTCGGACACACCGGGCACGCGACGTGGCCCCGGGCGGACGACCGGCCGGACGGCACGCGGGACGGCCCAGCCCGCGGGCCAGGCCGTCCCCTGTCAGCCGCCGGTCACACCGTGAGGCAGCTCGGGCCGAGCAGGGCCTTGAGGTCTCCGTACAGCGCGGGGCTCTTCTCGACCCGCAGGGTGTCCTCGAGGCGCATGACCTTGGTGCGTCCGGGGCTCGTGAGCTTGAGGTGGACCTCGGTCACGCCGGGGTGCGTCGAGAGGATCTCGCGCAGCCGCTCGACCACGGGCTGGGTGCAGCGGGACTCGGGCAGGCTCACGAGCACCGGGGTCTCGGCGACCGTCGAGATGTCCGGGAGCGAGACCTCCATGGCCTGGAGCTGCATGGTCTCGTCCCGGCGACGCACGCGGCCGCGGAGCACCACGACCTGGTCCTCCGCGAGGATCGTCGAGTACGCGAGGTACGTCTCGCCGAAGAACATGACCTCGACCCCGCCCTCGAGGTCCTCGATCGTGACCGCGGCCCACGGGTTGCCGTTCTTGCTCATCTTGCGCTGGAGCGAGGTGATCAGCCCGGCGATCACGACGGTCGACCCGTCGGGGCGCGCCTCGTCGGCCATGAGCGCTGCGATCGAGGTGTCGGCCGCGCGCGTCAGGACGTGCTCGAGCCCGGACAACGGGTGGTCCGAGACGTACAGGCCCAGCATCTCGCGCTCGAACGCGAGGCGCTGCTTCTTGTCCCAGTCCGGGATGTCAGGAACGTCCACGCTGAACGACATGGCGGGGTCCTCCGCACCCAGGTCCGCGAAGAGGTCGAACTGCCCCTTGGCCTCCTCGCGCTTGACGCTGATGACCGAGTCCACGGCCTGCTCGTGCACCACGAGCAGCGCACGTCGTGCGTGGTCGAGCGAGTCGAACGCCCCCGCCTTGATGAGCGACTCGATGGTCCGCTTGTTGCAGACCACCGCGGGCACCTTGTCGAGGAAGTCGGTGAAGGAGCCGAACCTCCCCTTGTCCTCGCGCGTCGCGACGACCGCGTCGACGACGTTGGCGCCCACGTTGCGCACCGCCGTCAGGCCGAAGCGGATGTCCTTGCCGACGGCCGTGAAGTTGGCCGACGACGAGTTGACGTCCGGCGGGAGGACCGTGATCCCCATGCGACGGCACTCGTTGAGGTACAGGGCCGACTTGTCCTTGTCGTCGCGCACGCTCGTGAGCAGCGCAGCCATGTACTCGGTCGGGTAGTTGGCCTTGAGGTACGCGGTCCAGTACGAGACGACGCCGTACGCCGCGGAGTGCGCCTTGTTGAACGCGTAGTCCGAGAACGGCAGCAGGATGTCCCACAGCGTCTTGACCGCGGCCATCGAGTAGCCGCGCTCCTTCATGCCGTTCGAGAAGCCCTCGAACTGCTTGTCCAGCTCGGACTTCTTCTTCTTGCCCATGGCGCGGCGCAGGATGTCGGCCTGGCCGAGCGAGTACCCGGCGACCTTCTGCGCGATGGCCATGACCTGCTCCTGGTACACGATCAGGCCGTACGTGGTCCCCAGGATGTCCTCGAGGGCTTCCTCGAGCTCGGGGTGGATGGGAGTGACCTCCTGCATCCCGTTCTTGCGCAGCGCGTAGTTGGTGTGGGAGTTGGCTCCCATGGGGCCGGGGCGGTAGAGCGCGCCCACGGCCGAGATGTCCTCGAAGTTGTCGGGACGCATGAGCTTGAGCAGCGTCCGCATGCCGCCGCCGTCGAGCTGGAACACGCCCAGGGTGTCGCCTCGCCCCAGGAGGTCGTACGTCTTGGGGTCGTCGAGCGTGAGCGCCTCGAGCTCGACCGGGTCCTTGCCGTTCATCACGATGTTCTCGAGCGCGTCGTCGAGGATCGTGAGGTTGCGCAGCCCCAGGAAGTCCATCTTGATCAGGCCGAGGCCCTCGCACGTGGGGTAGTCGAACTGCGTGATGACCGCGCCGTCCTGGAGGCGGCGCATGATCGGGATGATGTCGATGAGCGGCTCGCTCGACATGATGACGCCGGCCGCGTGCACGCCCCACTGGCGCTTCAGCCCCTCGATGCCCTTGGCGAGCTCGACGACGCGCTGCGCGTCGGGGTCCGCGGAGTGGATCTGGCGGAACTCGTCGGCCTCGTTGTAGCGCTTGTCGTCCGGGTTGAAGATCCCCGTGAGCGAGATGTCCTTGCCCATGATCGCGGGCGGCATCGCCTTGGTGAGCTTCTCCCCCATGGCGAAGGGGAACCCGAGGAGGCGCGAGGAGTCCTTGAGCGCTTGCTTGGCCTTGATGGTGCCGTACGTGACGATCTGCGCGACGCGGTCCTCGCCGTACTTCTCGGTGACGTAGCGGATGACCTCGCCGCGCCGGCGCTCGTCGAAGTCGACGTCGAAGTCGGGCATGGACACGCGGTCCGGGTTGAGGAAGCGCTCGAAGATCAGGCCGTGCTGCAGCGGGTCGAGGTCCGTGATGCGCATCGCGTAGGCCGCCATGGACCCCGCTCCCGAGCCACGGCCGGGCCCCACGCGGATGCCGTTGTCCTTGGCCCAGTTGATGAAGTCGGCGACGACGAGGAAGTACCCCGGGAAGCCCATCTGGACGATGACCTGGGTCTCGTACTCGGCCTGCTTGCGCACGGCGTCCGAGATGCCGTCCGGGTAGCGGTAGTGCAGGCCCTTCTCGACCTCCTTGATGAACCAGGAGGTCTCGTCCTCGCCCGGGGGGCAGGGGTAGTTGGGCATGTAGTTGGCCGAGGTGTCGAAGCTGACCTCGCACTGCTCGGCGATGAGCAGGGTGTTGTCGCAGGCCTCGGGCAGCTCTTTCCAGATGTGCCGCATCTCGGCTGCGGACTTCACGTAGTAGCCGTCGCCGTCGAACTTGAAGCGGTCGGGGTCGGCGAGCGTGGAGCCGGAGTTGATGCACAGCAGCGCCTCCTGGGAGTGGCTGTCCTCCTTCTTCACGTAGTGCAGGTCGTTGGTCGCGACCAGCGGGGCCCCGATGGTCTCCGAGAGCCGCAGCAGGTCCTTGATGACCCGGCGTTCGATGTCGAGCCCGTGGTCCATGAGCTCGATGTAGAAGTTCTCCTTGCCGAACACGTCCTGGAGCTCGCCGGCGGCCTGCACGGCCGCGTCCCACTGGCCGAGCCGCAGCTTGGTCTGGATCTCGCCCGACGGGCAGCCCGAGGACGCGATCATGCCCTTGCCGTAACGCTCGAGCAGGTCACGGTCCATGCGGGGCCACTTGCCCATCTGGCCGTCGAGCGACGCGAGCGAGCTGGCCCGGAAGAGGTTGTGCAGCCCTTCGTTGTTGCGGGCCCACATCGTCAGGTGCGTGTACGCGCCGCGGGCCGAGACGTCGTCGGACTCCTGGCCCTTCTCGCCGAACCGGACGCGCGTCTGGTCGAACCGGCTGGTGCCGGGCGTGACGTACGCCTCGACGCCGATGATGGGCTTGATGCCCGCCTGGGTCGCCTTGGACCAGAAGTCGAACGCCCCGAAGATGTACCCGTGGTCCGTGGTCGCGATGGCCTTCTGCCCCAGTCGCGCGGTCTCCTCGAAGAGGTCTCCGAGTCGCGCGGCGCCGTCCAGCATCGAGTACTCGGTGTGGACGTGGAGGTGGACGAAGTCGTCGGACTTCTGGGTGCTTCCAGGGGTGGCGGCAGACGGCATGCGACGAGTCTAGATCGAGCCACCCACGCCTCTCGGCGTGTCGCGTGCCGGTGGCCGCGTGTGCCTTCTCTCAGGAGGGCCCGACGGCGCCGCGGGCCTCGCGCGGTCGGCGCTCCAGGGCGCGGACCGGCCGGCGAGGGGCGGGCACGTCGAGTGGCTGGCGCCCGGTCCTGGTCCGGCGCCGGCCTCAGCCGTGCGAGCGGAGCGTCTTCGCGGCGTCCCGGTGGTCGATCCCCGCGTCGAGGTACACGGGCCCGTACACCTCGTAGCCGAGGCGCTCGTAGAACCCCGTGGCCTGCGTCTGGGCACTGAGCTCGATCCGCACGGCCCCGTCCGAGGCGTGCTCGGCGAGCGCGACCTCCTCGAGCGCACGCATCACAGCGGCTCCCGCGCCGGTCCCCCGGGCGCGGCGCGCGACGGCCACGCGCCCGATGTGCACCTCGCCGGGGTGCGCGGGGTCCGTGAGCAGGCGTCCCGTCCCGACGACGGCCCCCTCCCCGGGGGCCCGGCCCGCGCGGACGAGGACGTGCGTGGTCGTGGGGGCGAAGTCGGCGTCGTCGATCTCCTCGGCGAGCGGTACCTCCTGCTCGCCCACGAAGACCTCGAGGCGCAGCGCGTGCGCCTCCTCGAGCTGCGCGGGCGTCGTGACCCGCTCGGTCGTCAGCACGGTGTGCTCCCCTCGATGTCCTGGTGGCCCCGGGCGGACCGGGCCGTCGCGATGATCAGGAGTACGCCCCGCGGACGACCTCGAGCGCGTGCGCCAGGTCCTGCGGGTACTCGCTCGTGACCTGCGTCCACTGCCCCGTCGACGGGTGCTCGAACCCGAGCTGGACCGCGTGCAGCCACTGCCGCGAGAGCCCGACCTTCTTGGCCAGCACCGGGTCCGCCCCGTACGTCACGTCGCCCACGCAGGGGTGGCGCAGCGCCGAGAAGTGCACGCGGATCTGGTGGGTCCGGCCGGTCTCGAGGTGCACCTCGACGAGCGAGGCCGCCGGGAGCATCTCGAGGACCTCGTAGTGGGTCACCGAGGGCTTGCCCTCCGCCACGACCGCGAACTTGTAGTCGGCAGAGGGGTGGCGCCCGATGGGCGCGTCGATGGTGCCCGTGGTGGGCTCGGGGTGTCCCTGGACCAGCGCGTGGTAGACCTTCTCGACCGTGCGCTCCTTGAAGGCACGCTTGAGGACCGAGTACGCGAGCTCGCTCTTGGCGACGACCATGAGCCCCGAGGTGCCGACGTCGAGCCGGTGCACGATCCCCTGGCGCTCGGCCGCCCCCGACGTCGAGATCCGGTAGCCCGCGGCGATCAGGGCGCCGACGACCGTCGGTCCCGTCCAGCCCGGCGACGGGTGGGCCGCGACGCCCACGGGCTTGTCGATGACCACGACGTCGTCGTCGTCGTACACGATCTTCATGCCCGGGACGGGCTCGGCGACGATCTGCACGACCGACGTGTCGGGCTCGTCGGGGATCTCGACCTCGAGCCAGGCCCCGGCGACCAGGCGGTCGGACTTGCCGACCTCCCGTCCGTCGACACGGACGCCGCCGTCGGCCGCGATCTCGGCCGCGCGCGTGCGCGAGAGGCCCAGCAGGCGAGCCAGGGCAGCGTCGACGCGCTCGCCCGCCAGCCCGTCGGGCACCGGGAGGGCACGGACCTGCGCCATCAGGACACCGTCCTCGTGCTGGGAGCGTCCGGGCCGTCGGCCGCGTCGCTCTTCTCGGGCGCGGCCTCGGTCGGGTCCGCCGCAGCGGGCGCCGCCTCGCCCTCGCCCGAGTGGCGCTGCCCGTCGATGCCGATGCCCTGGATCGACAGGATCGCGATCATCACCGCGGCCCCCACGACCGCGATGTCGGCGACGTTCCCGATGAACAGGTCGCCGTACCCGATGAAGTCGACCACGTGCCCCTGCGCGACGCCGGGCGCACGGAAGATCCGGTCGATGAGGTTGCCCAGCGCGCCACCCAGCAGCAACCCGAGCGCGACCGCCCAGCCCCGCGAGCCGATCTTGCGCATGCTCCGCAGGATGAACACGACAACGACCGTGACGACGATCGTCAGGATCCAGGTGTACCCCGAGCCGATCCCGAGCGCCGCCCCTTCGTTGCGGATGAACGTGAGGTGGAGCCACCTCCCGAGGAGCTCGATGGTCGGCTCACCCTCGAGCTTCGCGACGGCCCAGATCTTGGTGGCCTGGTCGACCAGGATCACGAGGACCGCGAGCACCGCGACCCACAGGACGAGACGCTTCGAGGAGACGGTCGCGCGTTCCGGGACCGCCGCGGAGGGGGCTGCTGAGGTGCCGTCGGCGCCGCCCTCGGACGGGTCGGCGGGCACGGGCTGCTGGGGAGAGGGAGTCGATGGCATCGGCGGCAAGTCTGCCATGTCCGGCCGGCTCCCCACGATCCGGTGACGACGACGGCCGCCGTCCCCTCGGGACGGCGGCCGTCGTGTGCTGCAGGTGGGACCGTCAGCGGCGCTCCTCGCGTTGCTTGGCCTCGACCGAGAGGTTCGCCCGCGGGTAGGCCTGCAGGCGCGCCTTGCCGATCGGGAGCCCGGTCGCCTCGCACGTCGCGTAGGTCCCGGCTGCGAGCCGGTCCAGAGCGTGCTTGGTCTGCTCGAGCAGGTCGCGCGTGTTGTTCACGAGCGTGAGCTCCTGCTCGCGCTCGAGCGCGCTGGACCCGGAGTCGGCCTGGTCGTCGCCGGCACCGTCCCCCGAGTTCCGCAGGAGCTCCGAGAGCTCCTGGTCCGCCTCGGCGAGCTCGCGCTCGAGACGGTCGCGCTCCTCGAGCAGGGTCGCTGCCTGCTCCTCGGCCTCCTTGAGCGTCCACGGCTCCTCGCCGTCACGCACGGGGAAGGACTTGACGTCGCGAGCTAGGTGCGGGAACTGCTGACGTACTGCCGCGCGCGTCGCGGTACTGAGCTTGGTCATGTCGCCCCTCCGGTTCGAGTTGCGGTGAGAGTAGACGCCGCCTGCCGGTACGCACAACGCACCACGCCGGAGGACCCGGGTGGTGCGTCGTGACGGACCGACCAGCGGCGTGACCTCGAGGTCCGCACGCCTGGTGTGATCGTCTGCCAGGTGGCAGGCGGACTAGATGCCCGCGCTCAGGTCGCTCGAGCGACCTGCGCCGGAGCCGCTGCGCGGCGGGAGTGCACTGCCTCGGTTGTCGAGGTCCCCCATGAGGTTCTGGAGGTAGCTCTTGAGACGCGTGCGGTAGTCGCGCTCGAAGAGCCGCAGCTCGTCGATCTTGCGCTCGAGGAGCGAACGCTCCTGCTCGAGCTGGGAGAGCGTGCGGTGCGAGGTCTCCTCCGCCTCCTGCACGATCCGGGTGCCCTCTTCCTTGGCTTCCGCGATGAGGCGGTCGCCCTCCTGCTGGCCCGAGCGCACGTAGTCGTCGTGCAGCTTCTGAGCGAGCTGGAGCATGCCGGTCGCGGACTCGGGCTCGCCGTTCAGCTTGCCGGTGACCGCGGCCGAGATCGGCGCGACCGGAGCGGGCTCGGGTACCACGGGGGCATCCGCCACGACCGGCTGTGCCGGACCCGAGGCGTCCGCACGGCTGAGCTCTGCGACGCGTCGCTCTGCTGCAGCCAGCTTGGTCTTGAGGTCGTCGTTCTCCTCCTGCACGGAGTTGAGCGTCCTCACCACCTCGTCCAGGAAGTCATCGACCTCTTCGACGTCGTATCCTTCGCGGAACTTCGTCGCGGAGAACTTCTTGTTCAGGATGTCCTCTGCTGTCAGCAGTGCCATCGTCTCACCTCAATGCGTTTGCGCCGTCAGTCCGAGCGATCTCGAGATCGCCACAGTCCAAAGTAGCGGAGATTGTCAGAGGAGGCGGCCTCGCCCGGCGCCCGTGCAACGGGTACCGGCGTCAAGATCGCCGTGTTGTCAGTTTTCTACGTGTTTGGAGGAGCCCTCAGGAACCGAGGAACCTCAGGAACTGTGCCAGGAACGACACCGCGAGGAACAGCACGATGAAGGCGAGGTCCAAGCGCACCTGACCCAGGGTCAGCGGCGGGATGACCTTGCGCAGGGCACGCAGCGGCGGGTCCGTCAGCGTGTAGATGGCCTCGGCCAGGACGAGCATGACGCCGCGCGGACGCCAGTCCCGGGCGAAGACCTGCACCCAGTCGAAGACCACGCGGCCGATCAGCACGATGAGATAGAGACCGAGGACGAATGCCAGCAGATCGAAGACGAATGTCACGGGGTCAACTGTGCCAGATCCTGCGGTCAGCTCTGGTTGTAGAAGCCGGCCCGGGTCACGGGAGGCTCCGGGGTCTGCTCCTCGCCGGTGATCTCGACGTGCTCGGGCGAGAGCAGGAAGACCTTGTTGGTCACCCGCTCGATGGCACCGTGCAGACCGAAGATGAGCCCGGCGGAGAAGTCGACCAGGCGCTTGGCGTCGGCGTCGTCCATGTCGGAGAGGTTCATGATGACCGGCGTGCCACCGCGGAAGGCTTCCCCGATGACGCGGGCGTCGTTGTAGGAGCGCGGGTGCACGGTCGTGATCCGGCGCAGCTCTGCGGCTGACATGCTCGTCTGGGGTACCTCTCGTGGGGCGACCGTGCGGTGCAGTGGGGTCACCTGAGCCTGGTAGTCGTGCGGCACGTCGGCCCCCAAGTCGTCGTACTCGTCGATGAACTCTTCCTGCTCGTCCTCGCCTCGATCATCAGCGAGGCCCAGGTAAAGCATGGTCTTGCGAAGCGCTCCGGCCATCGCCCTCTCTCCGTCCTCATGTCGACTGCTGGTTCCGTGCTTTGCACGCTAGCCCAGCCCCGGAGACGGGCAGGATGCGACACGCCCGGGAAAGGTCAACAGGCTCGAGGGTGAGAAACCGCACGTCCGCACCGCGCGCAGGGTCATCCGAGGGCCACGACCCCGGCGAACCGGCCCGTCGTGACTCCGTCGCGGGTCGCGAGTCGGTGCGAGTAGAACCGGTGGTCCTCGAGCGTGCAGATCCCGGTCGAGAAGACCTCCGTGACCCCGGCCACGCGCAGGTCGGCGACGACCCCGGCAGGCAGGTCGAGCGCGGGCGTGCCCCAGCTGGTCGTGGACGCGGTGGCCGGACGTCGGGACGCGACCTCGTCGCGCAGGTCCGCGGGCACCTCGTAGCAGCGCCCGCACGCAGAGGGGCCGACGACGGCGCGCAGCGTCTCGGGCCGCGCGCCCTGGGCGACGAGCGCCTCGAGCACGGTCCCGACGACCCCTCCGGCCAGCCCTTGACGGCCGGCGTGCGCGACCCCGACCACTCCGGCCCCGGCGTCCGCGAGGAGCACCGGGACGCAGTCGGCCACGAGCACCCCGAGCCCCAGACCGGGCGCGGCCGTGACGAGCGCGTCGTACTCACCGCAGGTCTCGGCCCCCGCGCCCCGCTTGCTCCGCGCAGCCCGGTCCTCGCCCGAGAGCACGCGCACCCTGGTCCCGTGCACCTGCGTCCCGAAGACGAGCGGTGCCCCGAGCCACCGGCCGACCGCCTCGCGGTGGACCAGGACCCGCTCGGCGTCGTCCTGGACCCCCAGCCCGAGGTTGAGGCCGTCCCACGGCGCGGGCGAGGTCCCCCCGGCACGGGTCGTGAACGCAGCACGCACCCCCGGACCGAGGTCGACCTCGAGAACCGGGGGTGCGGGCAGTGCAGGATCGAGCACGGTGCTACTTGAGGAAGTCGGGGACGTCGAGCTCCTCGACCTTGCGACGGACGGGCTCCTCGTCGTAGAGACGAGGTACCTCGACCTGCGCCGACCGCTCCGCCGCGGGCTGCTCCGCGTTCTGGTTGTCCTCGGCGGGGACGACGCTGAACGTCGGGATCGCCGCCGGGTAGCCTGCCGAGACCTGGGCCGCTCCACCTCCGAAGGTGACCGGCACGTCGTCGGGCTCCGAAGCGATGGGGACGACCGGGCGGGGCAGCGTGTGGCTGCCCGTGGTGGTCGGCACCGCGACGGGGCGCTGCGCCTGGACGGGCTGCGCAGGCTGCGCCGCGGGCGCCCCGGCGAGCTGCCCAGGAGCACGCGAGTCCTTGCGGACCTGGGGCGTGCCGCCGTCGAACCCTGCGGCGATGACGGTCACGCGGACCTCGTCGCCGAGGGCGTCGTCGATCACGGCACCGAAGATGATGTTCGCCTCGGTGTGCGCAGCCTCGTGGACCAGTCGCGCGGCCTCGTTGATCTCGAAGAGGCCGAGGTCCGAGCCGCCCTGGATCGACAGCAGGACGCCGTGGGCGCCGTCGATGCTGGCCTCGAGCAGCGGCGAGGAGATCGCGAGCTCCGCGGCCTGGACCGCGCGGTCCTCGCCCCGTGCCGAGCCGATCCCCATGAGGGCGCTGCCCGCTCCCTGCATGACCGACTTGACGTCGGCGAAGTCGAGGTTGATCAGACCCGGGGTCGTGATGAGGTCGGTGATGCCCTGGACGCCCGAGAGCAGGACCTGGTCCGCCGAGTGGAACGCGTCGAGCGCCGAGACGCTGCGGTCCGACATCGACAGGAGCCGGTCGTTCGGGATGACGATGAGGGTGTCGACCTCGTTGCGCAGGGCCTCGATCCCCTGGTCCGCCTGGACCGAGCGGCGCCGGCCCTCGAACGTGAAGGGCCGCGTGACGACACCCACGGTCAGGGCTCCCAGCGACCGCGCGATGCGCGCGACGACCGGCGCGCCACCCGTGCCCGTCCCGCCGCCCTCGCCCGCCGTGACGAAGACCATGTCGGCGCCGCGCAGGACGTCCTCGATCTCCTCGGCGTGGTCCTCGGCGGCCTTCTTGCCGACCTCGGGATCGGCACCGGCACCCAGCCCACGCGTGAGCTCGCGCCCGACGTCGAGCTTGACGTCCGCGTCGGACATCAGCAGCGCCTGCGCGTCGGTGTTGATGGCGATGAACTCGACGCCCTTGAGACCGACCTCGATCATCCGGTTGACGGCGTTCACGCCACCACCGCCGATGCCGACCACCTTGATCACTGCTAGGTAGTTCTGCGGAGTTGCCACGTCAATGCCTCTCGATCCTGTAGCCCTCAACCTTCACCCTCAACTAGAGGGTTATAGTTATGTCAGGTTGTGCTGTGTCGACGGTAGGTGCCCGTCCTGGTCCTATCAACGACCCGCCCGCGCGTGTCGGCGAAAACCTGCTGGGTGGGCCATGTCTCACCCCTGCCGTACTGCATGAGTTCTTCGACTCACGTCCGTCGAGCCCGTGGCCCGGCGACCGGGCCCCGGCGCCGGTCGCCACGGTCATCGGGTGATCGGCATCGTGGGCGCGGACACGTCGTAGAGCGTCGCGCCCTGGTTCTCCGGCAGCGACCTCAACGTCTGCAGCACCTTGACCTTGAGGGCTGCGTCCTCGCCGTTGCCCCACTCCACGACCGCCCCGTCACGCAGCGTCATCTCGACCGCGTCCTGCGTCTCCGCCGTGACCTCGGCGACCTCGGCCCGCAGCTCGGGCGGGAGCGCGTTGAGCACGATGCGCGCGGCACGCAACGACCTGGCCCCCTTCTCGTCGAGGCTCACCCCGATCTCGGGGATCCCCTCGGGCACCTCCTCGACCGTCAGCACCTGGACGCCGTCGCGGTCGAGCAGGACGTAGGCCCCCTCGTGCGGCACCGCCGCGACGGGCTCCCTCGACTCGAGGGTCACGCTCAACCCGTCGGGCCACTCGCGCAGGATCGTGGCGTCGCGCACACCGTTGAGGGACAGGATCTGCTCGCGCAACCCGATCGTGTCGACACGGGGCAGGGGCACGCCCGCGACCCCTGACACGATCTGCTGCACCTGGGCGACGTCGATCACGGTCCCCTCCCCCGTGATCTCGACCTTCGCGGGGTCCGTGCCGAGGACCGGGGAGAACAGGGCGACCCAGAGGACGGCCGCGACCGCGAGCACCGAGGCGACCCAGATCAGGATCGTGCGCCGCACGCGGTGGCGACGCATGGCCGCCTTCTCCGCGAGCCGGTCGGCCATGCCCGTCGAGACGACCCGGTCTGTCGGTCGCGCCGTCGACCTGGTGGCCGACGGACTCACCGGCACCTGGCCCGTCGCAGGACGGGCACCCGAGGTCCGGGGCGCAGGGCGCGACGACCTGACCGGGACGAGCTCCTGCCCCCGGAGCTCGAGGGGCTGCGTGAGGGTCTCGTCCTGCCCGGCGCGGGACGGGCGGGTTCCCCGTCGGGGGTCATGGCGGGCACCGCGGTCACGCGCCGCCTCGTCCGTGGCGGACTCCTCGACGGGAGCCTCGACCCGCTCCGCACCGGGGCGCGCCTGCGGGTCCCGCGCCCCCCGGGCCGCCGGTCGGGGAGTCGCAGGACGCGGCCGGGACGGCGGTCTCATCAGCCCTCGGCCTCCGGGGCCGTCCCGTCGCCTTCCCCGGCGGGCGCCAGGAGAGCATCGAGGATCACGGCCCCGAGCTCGGTCACGTCGCCCGCCCCGACCGTGAGGACCAGGTCACCGGGCCGCGCGGCCGACGCGACGGCACGCGCGGCCTCGACGCGGTCCTCGATGCCGCGCGCGGCGCCGGCGGGCATCCGGTCCACGATCGTCCACGAGCCCGTCTCCGGGTCGAGGTCCTCGCGCGCCGCATAGACGCCCGTCACCACGACGTCGTCCGCGAGCGCGAGAGCGTCGGCGAACTCCTGCGCGAACAGCCGCGTCCGGGAGAACAGGTGCGGCTGGAACAGGACCAGGACACGTCCCCCGGCAGCCACCGGTCGAGCAGCCGTCAGGAGCGCGGCGACCTCGGTCGGGTGGTGGGCGTAGTCGTCCACGACCCGCACCCCGCGGGCCTCGCCCTGCGCCTCGAACCGTCGGCCGGTACCCAGGAACTCGCCGACCCCCGTGACGGCCTGCTCCGCGGTGACGCCCAGGAGGAGGGCCGCCGCGACGGCCGCCGCGGCGTTCAGGGCGTTGTGCGCACCCGGGACCTGCAGGCGCAGCTCGAACGGCCCGGTGGTCGTACCGGCCGGGGCCACGCCCGACGCAGCCCCGGCGACGGTGAGCCGAGCGGCGACCCCCGCGGCGCCGTCGGGCCGGACGTCCGTGAGCAGCACGTCGCTGCCCGGCGACGTCCCGTACGTGACGACCCTGCCACCCGCCGACCGGTGCGCCTGCGCGAGCGCGAGCGCGCCCGGGTCGTCGGCGCACGCGACCAGGTGGCCGCCGGGCACGATGCGGGCCGCGAAGTCCACGAAGGCCTGCTCGAACGCCTCGCGGGACCCGTAGTGGTCCAGGTGGTCGGGCTCGACGTTCAGCACGACCGCGATGGTCGGCGCGTAGTTGAGGAACGAGCCGTCGGACTCGTCGGCCTCGGCGACCAGCACGTCGCCCGCGCCCAGCCGACCGCCCGGGACCGCACCGTCGCTCGTGATGACCGAGCCGCCGATCGCGAACGACGGGTCGAGCCCCGCGGACCGCAGGGTCGTCGCGATCATGGCCGACGTCGTGGTCTTGCCGTGCGCGCCGGCGACCGCGACCGAGCGCCCCTGCGCCATGAGCGCGGCGAGCGCCTCCGAGCGGTGCAGCACGCGCAGTCCCGCGGCACGCGCCGCGACCAGCTCCGGGTTGTCGGGACGGACCGCGCTCGACAGGACGAGCGTGTCCGCGCCCTCGACGTTCGCGGCCGCGTGCCCGACGTGCACCGGGACCCCGTCCGCACGCAGGGCCTCGACCACCGCGCTGCCCTTGGCGTCCGACCCCTGCACGCGTACCCCGCGGGCCGTGAGCAGACGGGCCACGACCGACATGCCCGCGCCACCGATACCGATCAGGTGGACCGTCCCGAGCTCCGCGAGCACCGGAGGCACCGACGGGGCCGTCGGCTCCGACGACCCGGCGCCCGTCATCGGGACACCCCCGCAGCCTTCTCGACGAGGTCCGCGACGCGTGCCGTCGCGTCCTGCATGCCCGCGCGCGAGGCGAGCGCCGCCATGGTCCGCAGACGCTCGGCGTCGCCCACGAGGCCGGGGAGGTTCGTGGTCACCCAGGCCGAGGTGAACGCGTCGTCGTCGACCAGGATCCCGCCACCCGCGCGCACGAGTGGCGCGGCGTTCAGGCGCTGCTCACCGTTGCCGATCGGCAGCGGCACGTACACCGCGGGGATGCCCAGGGCCGCGAGCTCGCTGACCGTCCCCGCGCCCGAGCGGCACACGACCAGGTCGGCGACCGCGTACGCCAGGTGCATCGCCGACAGGTACTCGCGCACGTCGTAGCCGGGCAGGCCGCCCACGACCTCGCGCACCGCGTCGGCCTTGCCCTTGCCCGTCAGGTGCAGGACCTGCGCACCCGTCGCGAGGACGGCGCGCGCCGCGCCGGCGAACGCCTCGTTGACGCTCTGCGCGCCCAGCGAACCACCGGTGACGACCACGGTCGGGCGCGCCGGGTCGAGCCCGAGCGCGGCCGCGGCGTTGGTCCGGACCGTCGCCGCGTCGACCGAGCGGTCTCGGATCAGGTCCGCGATCTCCCAGCGCAGCGGCAGGCCCGTGACGATGCCGCCCTTGAGCGGCGTGCCGTCGAACGTGACGGCCACGTACTCGGCCCACCGCGCGCCGGCACGGTTGGCCAGGCCCGGTCGGGCGTTCTGCTCGTGGATCACGATCGGCACCCCGCGGCGGTGCGCCGCGAGGTAGGCGGGCGTCGAGACGTATCCCCCGAAGCCCACGACGACCTCTGCCCGGGTCTCGTCGATCACGGCCCCGGCGGCCTCCACGGCCGACTTGAGCTTGCCCGGCAGGGCGACCCACTCACCGCTCGGGCGCCGCGGCAGCGGCACCTTGGGCACGAAGCGCAAGGGGTACCCGCGCGCCGGGACCAGGTCGGCCTCGAGGCCGCTCTCCGTCCCGAGCACCGTGACGACCGCCCCGGGGTTGCGCTCGCGCAGCTCGTCCGCCACCGCGAGCAGCGGGTTCACGTGACCCGCCGTCCCGCCGCCTGCGAGCACCACCGAACCGAGAGAAGAACTCACCACGTACCTCGTCACCTGTCCTTGCTGTTGCTGTCGTCCCCGGAGGACCCGGGGGCCGAGAAGTTCTGGGGCCGCCGCGCGCCCGCGGGCTCACGGCAGGGCCGGGTCATCGGGCCTGGGCGCGCCGACGCCCCGGCAGGGCGCGACGCCCTGCCTGCCCGACGACGGCGAGCGACTTGCGCACGACGCTCCCTCGGGCGGCGAACGCCTCCTTGGCGCCTGGCTCGTTGCGCGCGAACGAGATCACGACGCCGAGGGCCGCCATGGTCGTGATCAGCGCCGACCCGCCCGAGGAGACGAGCGGGAGCGGCACCCCGATGACCGGGATCACCCCGATGACCACGCCGATGTTGATGAACGCCTGACCAACGATCCAGCACGCGATGCCCGCGGTCGTGATCTTGACGAACGGGTCGGGGTGACGGCGGATCACCCGGCTCATGGCCAGCCCGAGCACCGCGAACAGCGCGAGGACCAGGAGCGTTCCGAGCAGTCCGAGCTCCTCGCCGATGACCGAGAAGATGAAGTCGTTGTGGGCCTCGGGCAGGTAGCTCCACTTCTCGCGGCTCGCGCCGAGCCCGACCCCGCCGAACCCGCCCGTGCCCAGCGCCCACAGGCCGTGGACCGTCTGGTAGCAGACGCTCGAGCCCGCGTTCGCGTCCGAGGTGTCGCACACGTTCGTGTACGTCGCGAGGAGCCGGTTCATGCGGTTCGCGTTCTGCTGCATCGCGACGAACCCGACCACGACCACGACGGCCGCGCCGGCCCCCGCCAGGGCGAGGAGCCGCCAGTCGACTCCCGCGACGAAGAACGCGCCCGCGACGAGGATGAGGATGACGAGCATGGTGCCCAGGTCGTGCCCCGCGAGCACGAGCCCCATGACCAGGAGCGCACCGGGGACCGCAGGCACGATCGCGTGCTTCCACGAGCCCAGCAGGTGCTGCTTGCGCCCGAGCACGACGCCGAGCCAGATCGCGAGGGCGAGCTTGGCGGGCTCGGAGGGCTGCACGAAGAACGACCCGAAGTTGATCCAGTTCAGGTTGCCGTTGACCTCGTGGCCGAGCGGGCTGAAGATCATGAGCTGGAGGCACAGGGAGAAGATGATCAGCGGCCACGCGCCGTGCCGGTACACGCGCGTGGGGAGCCTGCTCGCGACGAGCAGCACGGGCAGACCGATGAGCGCGTACTGCGCCTGGGTCAGGAACGCGCCGTAGGGCGACTTTCCCGCCGCGATCTCCGTGATCGCCGAGCTCGAGAGCACCATGACGAGGCCGATGATCGCGAGCAGGGTGGTCGCACCGACGAGCAGGTAGTAGCTCGTCACGGCGCTGTCCCACTGGCCGAGCCACGCGCGCTCGCTCGACGCAGCCCTGGCCGGACGCGGCCGAGGACGCGGCGTGCGGGTCTGCCGGGTGGTCCCGCCCTTCGTGGGGAGGCCGGTCGCCGCGGTCGTGGTCGACCGCGCACCGGTCGCGGGACGCGACCCGGAGGGCGTCGAGCCGGTCGTCGTCCGAGGGGTCGGGCTCGTGGCGCGTGGCGTGCCCGCGGTGCTCGCCCGGGAGGAGCCCGCCGCCGAGCGCTGCGCAGGCCCGCGCCCGCTCGTCGTCTGGGCCACCGGACTACCCTCCCAGCGTGGTCTCGGCGCCCACCAACGACCGTGCGGCCTGCGCGAACGCCTCGCCGCGTGCGGCGTACGACGTGAACTGGTCCATCGACGCGCTGGCGGGGGCGAGCAGGACGGTGTCCCCGGGGACCGCCAGGTCCCGGGCTCGTTCGACTGCGCGCTGCATCACCGTCCCAGTGTCACCGGGATCGACGCGGACCACGGGGACGTCGGGTGCGTGTCGGGCCAGTGCACCCTCGATCGGCGCCGGGTCGGCACCGATCAGGACCACGGCACGCAGCCGGGACAGGCGCGCACGCACGAGCTCGTCGTAGGTCGCCCCCTTCGCGAGGCCGCCCGCGATCCAGACCACGGACCCCGGCTCGTAGGCGCCGAGCGAGGCCGAGGCCGCGTGCGGGTTGGTCGCCTTCGAGTCGTCGACGTACGTCACGCCGTCGGCCGTCGCGACGCGCTGGATGCGGTGCGCCCCCGGACGGAACGCACGCAGGCCCTCGCGGACCGCCTGCGCGCTCACGCCGTGGGCGCGCGCGAGGGCGGCCGCCGCGAGGGCGTCGGCGACCACGTGGACGGGAACGGTGCCCCCGGGGCCGGCGAGGTGGGCCAGGTCCGCGAACGTCGCGAGCTCCTGGGCGCTGCGGTGGCGCGCGGGGTCGTCGGGCGCGGCGTGGAACGCGCGGTCCACGAGGACGTCCTCGATGACCCCGAGCTGGGCACGAGCAGGTGCGCCGACCGTGAACCCGATCGCACGCGCCCCCTCCAGGACGTCGGCCTCGCGCACGAGGTGCTCCGTGCGCGGGTCGGCGACGTTGTAGACGCACGCGACCTGAGCGCGCTCGTAGACGCGCCCCTTGTCCGCGGCGTACGCCTCGAGCGAGCCGTGCCAGTCGAGGTGGTCCGCGGCGATGTTGAGGACGGCCCCGGCCTGGACCGACATGGAGTGCGTGAAGTGCAGCTGGAAGCTCGAGAGCTCGACCGCCAGGACGTCGAGCCCAGGGTCGAGCGCTGCGACGACCACGGGCGTGCCGACGTTGCCCACGGCCGCGGTCCGCAGACCGGCCGCGGACAGGATCGAGGCCAGCATCTCGACCGTGGTCGTCTTGCCGTTCGTCCCGGTGACCGCGAGCCAGGGGGCGAACGAGCCGTCCGCGCGCGGCACGCGCAGCGCCCAGGCCAGCTCGACCTCGCTCCACACGGGCACGCCGGCGGCGCGCGCGGCGACCAGCAGGGCCGACGACGGCGCCCACCCCGGGGAGGCCACGACCAGGTCGACCTGGCTCAGGTCCACACCTGACTCGTCCTGCGCGTCGGCGTCCGGGGCCGAACGGTCCACCGTGACGACCGAGGCCACCTTCGCCGCGTCGCGCAGCGCCTGGACGGCCGCGCGGCCGGAGACCCCGAGGCCCGCGACCAGGACCCGGGCCTGCGCCCACGGGACGGCCAGGTCGAGCGGTGCAGCAGAGGGGACGGAGTCCTCCGGCACTAGCTGACCACCCATTCGGCGTAGAAGATCCCGAGGCCCAGCCCCGCGAACAGCCCGGCGATCAGCCAGAACCTGATGACGATCGTGACCTCGCCCCACCCCGAGAGCTCGAAGTGGTGGTGGAGTGGGGCCATCTTGAAGACGCGTTTGCCCGTCATCTTGAAGTAGCCGATCTGGATCACGTCGGAGAGCACGATGAGGACGAACAGCCCGCCGATGATGACCGCGAGGATCTCGGTGCGGGACAGGATCGTCAGACCGGCCAGGGCGCCACCGAGGGCGAGGGACCCCGTGTCACCCATGAAGATCCTCGCGGGGCTCGCGTTCCACCACAGGAACCCGACGCACGCGCCCATGATCGCGGCCGCGACGATCGCGAGGTCCTGCGGGTCGCGGACCTCGTAGCAGCGCGGCCCGGCCGCCTCGATGACCTGGCAGCTCTGGTTGAGCTGCCAGATGCTCACGAGGATGTACGAGCCGAACACGATGATCGAGACACCCGTGGCCAGGCCGTCGAGCCCGTCCGTCAGGTTGACCGCGTTCGACCACGCCGTGATGAGGAAGTTGGCCCAGAGCACGAAGAGGATCAGGCCGATCGTCGCTCCCGCGAAGGCCAGGTCCAGGTTGGTGTCCCGCAGGAACGAGATGTGCGTCGACGCCGGTGTGCGGAAGTTCTCGTTGGGGAACTGCAGCGCCAGCACCGCGAACGTGATGCCCACGATGCCCTGACCGATGATCTTGGCGCGCGGCGAGAGCCCCAGGCTGCGCTGCTTGCGGATCTTGGTGAAGTCGTCGAAGAACCCGACGAGCCCCAGACCGGTCATGAGGAAGAGCACCAGGATCGCCGAGATGCTCGGGGTCCGTGGCGTCTCCGACACGATCGAGGACACGACGTAGGACATCGCCCAGCCGATCAGGGTCGCCCCGATGATGACGACCCCGCCCATGGTGGGCGTCCCGCGCTTGGTGAAGTGCGCCGTCGGGCCGTCCTGGCGGACGAACTGGCCGTAGTTGCGACGGATCAGGAACTTGATGAACAGCGGGGTGCCCAGGAGCGCCACGAGCAGCGAGACGCACGCGGAGACGAGGATCGCGATCATGCGCGCACCTCGCCCGCGAGCTCGTCGCCCAGGCGCCACAGGCCCGAGCCGTTCGAGGACTTCACCAGGACCACGTCGCCGGGCAGGAGCTCGTCGCGCAGCAGCGCGGAGGCCGCCTCGACGTCAGGTACGAACCGAGTCTCATCGCCCCAGGACCCCTCTTGGGTGGCGCCGTCGTGGATGCCGCCGGCACCGTCACCGACCACGACGAGCAGCTTGATGTTCAATCGGACCACGAGACGGCCGATCTCGTCGTGAGCGGCGCGCGAGTCGGGCCCGAGTTCCAGCATCTCGCCCAGGACCGCGACCGACCGCCGCTCGCGCCCGGCCATGACCGCGAGCGCCTTGAGGGCAGCACGCATCGAGTCGGGGTTCGCGTTGTAGGAGTCGTCGATCACCGTGATGCCGTCGGGACGCTGCGTGACGGCCATGCGGTGCGGGCTGATCGCGGTGGCCCCGGCCAGGCCGGCCGCGACCGTCGCCGCGTCGAGCCCCACCTGGATCGCCGCGGCGGCCGCCGCGAGCGCGTTGGAGATGTGGTGCTCGCCCACGAGGCGGACCTGGACCGGGTGGGTGACCGGCTCGGCGCCGCGCACGCGCAGGTCGAACGACGCGCAGCCCGAACGGTCCATGCCGATGTTCTCGGCGCGCACGTCCGCCGTGGGGATGGTCCCGAACGTCACGACCGGGCCGGGCGCGGCCTCGGCCATCGCGACGACCCGCAGGTCGTCGGCGTTGAGGACCGCGGTACCGCCCGGGACGAGGCCCGCGACGATCTCGGCCTTGGCCGTGGCCACGGCCTCGATCCCCCCGAACTCGCCCAGGTGGGCGCTGCCCACCGCGAGGACGACCGAGACGTCCGGCGGCGCGATCTGCGTCAGGTAGGTCAGGTGACCGATGCCGCTGGCCCCCATCTCGAGGACGAGGAAGCGGGTCGAGGCGTCGGCCTCGAGCACGGTGAGCGGCAGGCCGATCTCGTTGTTGAACGAGCCGCGCGGCACCACGGTCTGCCCGTGGGGCGTCAGGAGCTGCCCCAGGAGGTCCTTCGTGGTGGTCTTGCCGACCGAGCCCGTGATGCCGACGACCTTGAGGTCCCCGGCCGCGCGCAGCCGGCGCAGGACCTCGCGTGCGAGCGCCCCGAGCGCGGTCTGCACGTCCTCCACCACGACCGCGGGCGCGTCGACGTCACGGGCCGCCAGGACGAGCGACGCGCCGTTGCCGACGGCGACGGGGACGTAGTCGTGCCCGTCGACGTGCTCGCCGGGCAGCGCCACGAAGAGCGCGCCGGGTCCGGCGAGCCGGGAGTCGATGACGACCGAGCCGGTCACCCTCACGTCCGGGTCGGCGGCGAGCCGTCCTCCGGTCGCTGCGGCGACCTCCGCCGCAGTCAGCTCGATCATGCTCCGTGCTCCTTCGTCGTCTCGTCGCGCTCGGCCAGTGCGGCCCGCGCCTCCACCCTGTCGTCCAGGGCATGGTCCACCCCGGCGATCTCCTGCCAGACCTCGTGGCCCCTGCCGGCGATCAGCACCGTGTCCTGCGGACCGGCCTCCCGGATCGTGTCACGGATCGCGGCGGCCCGGGGCGCGACCTCGGTCACGGTCCGCGCGGGCGTCCCGGCCGTGCCCGCGGTGCCCGTCGCGCCGTGGGCCGCGTCCAGGGCGGCGAGCGCCCCGGCGAGCACCTCGCCGCGGATCGCGGCCGGGTCCTCGCCGTGCGGGTCGTCGTCGGTGACCACGACGACGTCGGCGCCCTCGACCGCTACGGCGCCCATGCGCGGGCGCTTGCCCTTGTCCCGGTCGCCCGTGGCACCGAACACCACGTGCAGGCGGCCCGTCGTGGTGGGACGCAGCGCGGCCAGCGCGAGCGAGAGCGCGTCGGTGTTGTGCGCGAAGTCGACCACGACGCGCGGGGACGTGCCCACGACCTCCATGCGGCCCGGGACGGCCGCGCTGACGCCGCCCGCGGACTCGAGCGCGGCGCGCACGTCGCGGAGGTCGGCTCCTGCCTCGAGGACCATGGCGAGCGCGAGCGCCGCGTTGGCGACGTTGAAGCCCCCGGGAAGCGCCGTCGTCGTGCGGATCTCCCGCCCGTCGCGGTGCCGCAGCGTGAACGCGCTGCCGGCCGACCCCTCGGCGACCACGTCGACGACCGTCCAGTCCGTGCCCGCGCCACCGTCCGCGACCGAGAGCGTCGCGACGGGGATCGTCGCGGCCTCGGTCATGCGCCGGCCCCAGGCGTCGTCCACGACGACCACACCACGACGCGCGTGCTCGGGGGTGAACAGCGCCGCCTTGGCGTCGAAGTACTCCTGGAGATCGCCGTGGAAGTCGAGGTGGTCCTGGCTCAGGTTCGTGAAGCCCGCCACGTCGAACACGAAGCCGTCGACCCGGTGCATCGCCAGGGCGTGCGAGGAGACCTCCATCGCGAGCGTGCTCACGCCGTCCTCGCGCATGGTGGCCAGGAGCGCCTGCAGGTCGGCGGCCTCGGGTGTGGTGAGCCGGCTCGGGAGCACGCGGTCGCCCGAGCGCATCTCGACCGTGCCGATCAGCCCGCCCTTCCAGCCCAGCGCACGCAGGACGTGGTCGATCAGGTACGTCGTCGTGGTCTTGCCGTTGGTGCCCGTCACGGCGAACGTCGTCAGGTGCTCGGCCGGAGCCCCGTAGACCCAGGCGGCGACCCGCCCCAGGAGGTTGCGGGGGTCGTCGGTCACGAGGACCGGTACCCGGTGCTCGCCCGCCTCGTCGAGGAGGAGGGCGCCGTGCGGGTCCGTCAGGACGGCCCGGGCACCGCGGTCGATCGCACCGCTCGCGAAGCTCGCGCCGTGCGTGCTCGCACCGGGCAGCGCGACGAAGAGGTCACCGTCGGCAGCCACGCGGTTGTCCGAGGCGACCGACCAGATCTCGACGCCCGCGAGCGCGCCGGGATCGGCGTCGGGGGCCGTTCGTCCGGTGCCGACCGTGAGCTCGAAGGTGGTCGCGAGATCCTGAGCGGAGTGGTGTGCGGACGTGGTGGGGCGAAGACGGTCGATCGGGGATGTCACGAGTAGAACTTACCGTGCATCACGGTCCCGACCGGTCGGCTGGTAGGCCCGGACCCGGTACTTCACGGGACCTTCACGCGTGGCCGCGGCAGGGTACGCCGAACTCCCGCTGCACCGCACGAGGGCCGGGACCCGCCATGGGTGCAGCCCGCGGGCCCGCACGGCCCCGAGGCCTCGTGCGGGGCGCGCGCGCAGGCCCGACGGCGAGACGTGCCTGGGGGCCGAACGGTCACCAGGTCGTCGGGTACGGCTCCTCGACGACCGAGCTCGGGGGCACGTTCCGGTTCTGGAGCGTGAAGCTCATCAGGTCCTTGAACACCGGCGCCGCGACCATGCCGCCGAAGATGTTGGTCCGAGGGTTCTTGAGGAAGACCGCGACCGTGTACTGCGGGTCGTCCGCGGGGGCGACGCCGATGAACGACGCCATGATGTCGGTCAGTCCGCCCCCCGCCCCGACCTCCTCGGCCGTACCCGTCTTGCCCGCGATCCGGTAGCCCCCGATCGCGGCCTCGGTGCCCGACCCCTCCTCGACGACGGCCTCCATCATGTGCAGGACCTGGTCCGCGGTCGACTCCGAGACGACCTGCGTGGTCTCCCGCTCGGGGGCCGGGACGAACACGCCGTCGGGGCCCGTCGTGCCCTTGAGCAGCGTGGGCGCGACCCGCACGCCGCCGTTCGCGATCGTGGAGAACACGCTCGTGGCCTGGACGGCGTTGACGGCCAGCCCCTGGCCGAACAGGACCGCGTACTCCGTGCGGCCGTCCCAGTTCTTCGCCGAGTCGAGGATCCCCGCGGACTCGCCCGGGAGGCCGAGGCCCGTCTTGGACCCGAAGCCGAACTTGCGCAGATAGTCCTCGCGCTGCTGCCTGGGGATGTCCTGCCCGACCATGACCGTCCCCGTGTTCGAGGACTGCGCGAGGATGCCGGCCAGCGTCATGCGCTCCATGGCGTGCGGGTGCGAGTCCCTGAAGGTCTCCCCGTTGGCGGTCGTGTAGCGGTCGTTCACCTCGTACTGGCTCGCCGGGGTCGCGAGGCCCTCCTCGATCGCCGCAGCCATCGTGATGACCTTGCCCGTCGAGCCGGGCGCGAACACGTCCTTGACCGCACGGCTGCCGTCAGCGACGCGCGCGTCGGAGCGGTCGTTCGGGTCGATCGCCCCCGAGTCGGCGAGCGCGAGGACCTCTTGGGTCTTCACGTCCTGCACCACCGCGATCGCGTAGTCGGCACCGGTCTCGGCCACGGCCTTGTCGACCGCGTCCTGCGCCTTCCAGCCGATGTCCCGCACCAGGGTCAGGGCGACCGAGGATCCCGGGACGGCCTCGACGGTCTCCTGCGTGCTGCCGGGGATCCGGACCCCGCCCGCTCCGCCCGCGCGCTGAAAGCTCTCGCTGCCCGGTGTGCCCGTGAGGAGGTCGTCGTAGGCTGCCTCGATCCCTCCACGACCGATCACGTTCTCGGTCGTCTCGTCCTCGCCCACGTACCCGACGATGTTGCCCGCGGTGGTCCCCGCGGGATAGGTCCGGGTCGTGGTGAGCCGCGTGCTGATGTAGGCCGAGACACCCAGCTCGGCGATCTGCCGCTGGACCTCGGGCACCACGCCCTTCGCCAGGATCACGTTCCGGTTGACTCGACCGTTGGTGCCGCTGAGCTCGGCCGCAAGCTCGGGCGCCGAACGGTCCAGGATCGGTGCGAGCAGCTTGGCCAGGCCGACGGCCCCCGTCTCCTCGACCGCCTTGCCGTCGATCGTGTGCCGCTTCGACGGGACGAAGTTCGGGATCGTCTCCTGGTCCGCCGAGACCGTGTACCGGTCGATCGACGTGGCGAGGACCACGCCGTCGGCGTCCGTGATGTCCCCACGGTGCGCGAGGGTCACGTGGGACTGGGTACGCGTCGCCTCCGCGCTGGCCGCGAGCGTGGGACCGATGACGACCTGCACGTACACGAGACGCCCGGCGAAGAACAGCAGGACCAGGAGCGCGACGGCCATGACCCAGCGCTGCCGCTTCTCGGGGCGCGCGGGGCTGGGCGCCGTCGCGGTCGCAGGTCGACCCAGGCCGCTTCCGCCCCCGGCGCGCGGCGTGAGAGCAGCCGTCCGGGCGGGGGGCTTGGCACTCCTGGACGTCGTCCTGGCGACCTTGCCGGTCGCGCGGGTCTTGCCCGTCGCGGGCGACTTGTCCGTCGTCGGCACCTTGCCGGCGCCCGCCCTGCTGGTCGTGCGAGCCTTGCTCGTCGGGTTGGTCGCGGAGGTCCCGCCACCCCGGCCGCTCGGGCTCGACGTCGACCCCGAGCCGCGACCCGTCCGAGGAGCGGTCGTGCTGCGAGGCACCGCCGTACCCGTCGAGCTCCGGGACGCGCCCGCGCGCGACGTGGCCGAGGGGCTGCGGCCCGTTCCCGAGCGGGTCGAGCCGGCAGGCTGTGTGCCCGGCCGGGACGACGCGGAGGGACGCGGCGAGCTCTCGCCGGTCCTGCGCCCCGTCCCACCGGTCACGGCGTGCTTCCCGCCTCCGGGGCACCGATGACCGCACCGTCGGAGAGCCGCAGCATCGTGGGTGCGTCCGACTCGACCATCCCGAGCCCGACCGCGCGGTCCGGCAGCGACGTCTCGGCAGCCCGGAGCTGGGCGTCGAGGGCCTGCGTGTCCTGCTCGAGCACACCCGCCTCCGTCCGGAGCTTCGACATCTGGTACGAGCCGTTCGCCATCGTCGTGTTCAACAGCAAAGCACCCAGGAGCGCTGCAGCGAGGATCGACATGCACAGGACGAGGAAGGGAATCCGGGAACGTACCTGGAGCGGCGCACGGACCGCCTCGAGCCGAGGCCGCGAGGAGCGTCCGGCAGCACCGCCCGGGAGAGCCGTGAGCGACGCACGGCGGGCGGGAGCGGGGGCCGGCGTCGACAGAGGACGGGCAGCAGCCTGTCGTGAGCTCATGAGTGCTTCTCCCCTCGGTTGCGGTGTCGCAGGTGGTCAGGTGTGGGACGCAGCCGCTCCGCGGCCCGCAGGCGCACGGACGCGGAGCGCGGGTTGTGCTCGAGCTCGTCGGCCGGGGCCTCCTCGGCGCCACGGACGAGCAGCTTCAGGTACGGCTTGTGGGTCTCGGGCTCGACGGGCAGGCCCGCCGGTGCGCTCGACGTCGCACCTCGCGCGAGCTCGCGCTTGACGATGCGGTCCTCGAGCGACTGGTACGACTCGACGACGATCCGCCCACCCACGGCGAGGGCCTCGACGGCCGCCGGAACCGCGCGCTCGAGCACCTCGAGCTCACCGTTGACCTCGATCCGCAGCGCCTGGAACGTGCGCTTGGCCGGGTTGCCGCCCGTCTTGCGGGTCGCGGCCGGGATGTTGGCGCGCACGAGGTCCACGAGGGCCGCACTCCGGGTCCACGGCTCGACCTCGCGCCGGCGGATCACTGCGCGGGCGATGCGCTGCGCGAACCGCTCCTCGCCGTACTCCCGCAGGATCCGGACCAGGTCGCGCTCGTCGTAGGTGTTGAGGACGTCCGCCGCCGTGAGGCCCGTGGTCGCGTCCATGCGCATGTCGAGCGGCGCGTCGTGGGCGTAGGAGAAGCCGCGCTCCGACTCATCGATCTGCAGGGACGAGACCCCCAGGTCCATCAGCACGCCCTGGACCGCAGGCAGGCCGAGGTCTGCGATCACGTCGCCGATCTCGTCGTAGACGGCGTGCACGGCCTGGAACCGGTCACCGAACCGCGCGAGCCGCCCGGAGGCCAGCGCGATGGCCTGCGTGTCACGGTCGATGCCGATCACCCGTGCCGTCGGGATCTGCTCCAGGACGGCCTCCGTGTGCCCGCCCATGCCGAGCGTGCAGTCGACCAGGACCGATCCCGGCGCCACGAGGGCGGGGGCGAGGAGGTCGACGCACCGTTGGAGGAGCACCGGGACGTGCCGGTCCTCTGCTCCCGCTCCTGACGTGCTGCGAGGTGTGGACATGACGCCTCCTTCCTGGTCGGTGCTCGTCGTGCTGCTCGTGGGGTGATGCATGGTCTTCGGTGTCTGCCTGTCGTGCGTCGTGCCGGTGAGACCGTTCCGCGCCGCCGGACCAGGTCTCCCACCGCGTCCGTTCTGGCACCGGGGAAGTGCGCCAGACCGGGCGGGAGGAGGCCTCGTCCTGCGGGAGCGTCAGGTCCTCGTCGTCCAGCTCTTGATGTCGTCGTGCGGTACACAGCTCGTGCTGGTCGTGCGGTCCGTCAGAAGCGGAGGGCGGGAAGCACCTCCTCCGCCGTGGTGGCGTACCCGGCCTCCTGCTCGGCGAGGTAGGTCGACCACGCCGTGGCGTCCCAGATCTCCACGCGGGTGCCGGCGCCGATCACGGCGACGTCCCGGTCGAGTCCTGCGTACGCCCGCAGCGGGGCCGGGATGGAGATCCGTCCCTGCTTGTCCGGGATCTCGTCGCTCGCCCCCGAGAGGAAGACCCGGAGATAGTCCCGCGCCTGCTTGCTCGTGACGGGGGCCTGACGGATCTGGTCGTACATGCGTCGGAACTCGTCCATGGGCAGGAGGAAGAGGCAGTGCTCCTGCCCCCTGGTCATCACCAGCCCGGGCGCGAGCTGGCTGCGGAACTTCGCGGGGAGGATGAGGCGCCCCTTGTCGTCCAGCCGGGGTGTGTAGGTGCCGAGAAGCAGGCTCGGGGAACCGCTGAACAGCTCGCTCATCCGCCGCGCCCTCCCCTCCTGCTCCCACTTCCTCCACAGTACTCCACATGCCTCCACGAAGCCCGGGATATCACCGCCACTTCACCCCTCTTCGCACAATCTCCGCAGGTCAGACGGTGGAGGACACAGTGGGGCGCCTGGCCCCGGCGCCACCGGCACCCGCGTCGTTTCCTCACGTTCGCCCGGCTCGTCCGCCCCGCTCGAGGCGTCCTCGAGCATTTCGCGATCCGGACGGGGAGGAGAGTGGGGACAATGGTCAACTAGGCTTGCGAGTCCGCACACCGAGCGTGGCCAACGGAGGTTTCTCGTGCTCACCGACTACACCTCTCCCCCGTCTCGTGACGGCCTCGATCCTCTCGGCGAGCTCGTCGAGGCGACCGGTCGGATCCGCTCCCGGATCGAGTCGGTGATCTCCGGACGACCGGAGCTCGTCCACCTCACGGTCGCGGTGCTCCTCGCGGAGGGCCACCTCCTGCTCGAGGACGTGCCCGGAGTCGGCAAGACGACGCTCGCCAAGGCGCTCGCACGCACCATCGACTGCCACGTCGGCCGGATCCAGTTCACGCCCGACCTGCTCCCGAGCGACCTCACGGGCGTCAACATCTACCGGACGCAGACGCACGACTTCGAGTTCCGCCCCGGACCCGTCTTCTCCAACATCGTGATCGGCGACGAGATCAACCGTGCGTCGCCCAAGACGCAGTCGGCCCTCCTGGAGTGCATGGAGGAGGGGCAGACGACGGTCGACGGCACGACCCACCCCCTCCCCCGACCCTTCCTCGTCGTCGCGACGCAGAACCCGGTCGAGATGGAGGGGACCTATCCCCTGCCCGAGGCGCAGCGTGACCGCTTCATGGCGCGCCTCACCGTTGGCTACCCGGACGTCGAGGCCGAGCTCGAGATGCTCGACCGCCAGGAGTCGGACACCCCGCTCGAGCACATCGACCCCGTCGTGGACGGACCGACGATCCTGCGTTTCGCGCAGGTCGCCCGCTCGGTCTACGCGTCGCCCGCCGTCAAGAGGTACGTGCTCGCCCTGGTCACCCAGACGCGCGAGCACCCCGGGCTCAAGCTCGGCGCCTCGCCCCGCACGTCGCTCCAGCTGCTCCGCGCTGCCAAGGCGGTCGCAGCCATGGCGGGCCGTGACCACGTCCTGCCGGACGACGTCCAGCTGCTCGCCCAGCCCGTGCTCGCGCACCGGCTGATCCTGTCCACCGAGTCCCGCCTGGCCGGCCACACCGCCGCCCACGTCGTGGCGTCGATCGTCGAGCGGACGCCGATCCCCGCCTACACGTCCACGGACAGCCGCTGACATGCCGGGCGCCCGCACGTCCCCACGGCGCCTGCGAGGCCTCGCCCGGGTCCGGCCCACCGTCCGGGGCAACGCCGTCCTCGGCGCGAGCGTCGTGCTGATCGCCGTCGGATCTGCCCTGGGGCTGCGCGACGTCGTGGGGCTCGGGGCCGCCGGGGGGCTCGCGGTCCTCTCGTCCTGGGTGTGGATGGCCGTGCGTCGCATCGACCGCGGCCGCGGTGCCCTCCGGGTCGGCCGCAAGGTCGAGCCCGACCCGGCGGTCCGTGGGAGCCAGGTCACCACCCGGCTCGTCGTCGCCCCCGTCCAGCCGACGGCGACCGCGCTCGGGCGGCTCGCCCGCCTGCAGATCAGCGAGCAGGCCGCCGGGGAGCTCTGCGAGCAGGACGCGCTGCGCGCACAGGTCGTGACGCATCCGGACCGGATCGCGGTGCGCTACCGCCTGCGCCCCCAGCACCGCGGGCGCTGGGCTCTCGGCCCCGTGCTGACGAGCCGTGTCGACGTGTTCGGCCTCGTGCGGGCGGCCCAGCCCCTGGGCGCTCCGAGCACCGTCACCGTGTGGCCCCGCACGACCGAGCTCTCGGTGCGCGGTGCGCGCGCCTTCGGTGAGTTCGCGCGATCGGCCCACGGCGCGCGGACGTCGTCGAGCGACGACAGCGTGCTGCGCGACTACGTGGCCGGTGACGACCCCCGCCGGGTGCACTGGGCGACCGCCGCCCGCCGCGGACAGCTCATGGTGCGCACCGACGAGAGCGCCGGGATGCCGCCCGTGACCGTCCTCCTCGACCGCTCGACCCTTCCCCCGCCGGGGACTGCGCGCTCCACGTCCGCTGCCGAGGACGGGGAGTGGGCCGTCGAGGCCGCCGCGTCCGTCGGGATCTCGTTGCTGGCCGCCGGTCACCCCGTCCGCCTCGTCGCCTCGACGGGCGCTCCCGCGGTCGAGGCGATCCCCTACTCGCCCGGGCGCCGCTCCGAGGGCACGGCCCAGCTCCTCGACCAGACCGTCGACCTCCAGGGCCACACGAGCCGGCGCGACGCCGAGGCCGGGCTCACCGCGACCGCCGACGCGCTGCGCAGCACCAGACGACCCGCGGAGCTGACGGTCGCGATCCTCGCGCCCCTCGGGCCGCTCGCCCGGCAGGCGGTCGCCGCGATGGCGGGCGACGGCAACCACTGGGCGTTCGTCGTCGGGCCCCCCGCCTCGCCAGAGCTCGACGAGTCCCTGGCCGCGCTGCGCGCGACGGGCTGGCACGCCGTGCACGTCGACCCGCAGCTCACATCGATCGACCAGGCCTGGGACAGGCTCATGGAGGAGCACCGGTGACCACCCCGACCGTCAGCACCCGGCGCGCCGACCTGTCGCGGACCGCGGCCACCACCGTCCTGGTCCTCGTCGCGACCGTCGCGTCCTTCCACGCCCTGACCGTGCTGATCGGGCCCGGGCCGTGGACCCGCACCGGCACCGCCTTCCTGCTGGTCCTCGGACTGGTCACCTGGGCGACCCGCGCTCTCCTCGAGACACGGCCCTCCGCGTCGGTGGCACGCGCACGCTCGCTCGTCCCCACTCTCGCAGGCCTGCTCGTCGGCGTCTGGGGCCTGCTGGCCCTCTTCGGAGGGGTCACGTCCCGAGGGATCGACCTGGCGATCAGCAGCGCGAGCCTCGACAGGGTGCTCGCTCGGTTCGCGGCCGGTCGACAGCTCATCGCCACCGAGACCTCACCGATCGAACCGTCGTTCCCCCTCGTCCTCATCGCGGTCGGCGGTGCCGCGCTCGTCTTCCTCCTGACCGACCTGATAGCGGGTGGTCTGCGGCTGCCCGCCGCCGCCGGCCTGCCACTGCTGGCCCTGTGGATCCCTCCGCTGGTCATCGAGGGCTCGGTCCCGCCCGTCGTCTTCGTCGTCACGGTCACGGCCCTGCTCCTGCTCGTCGCCGTCGACAACCCGCACCGGGCCGTCCGCCGGACCACGACCTCCGCCTCGAGCGTCCGTCCCCCCGACCGCGCCACCCGCGCGCTGCGCGCGAGCACCACGCTCGCCGCAACGCTCGCGATCGCCCTCGTCGCCCTCGTCGCGGGATCCGCTGCGGGCGCGCTCCCCCAGATCGTCCGGTCACCATGGACCGCCTTCTTCACGAGCGCGGGCCCCACCGTGCGTCTGGCCAGCGACCTCGACATGGAGAGCAACCTCAAGGCCCGCTCGGAAGAGGTCGCCCTCACCTACGAGTTCCCCGAGGACCGGGCCAACGGCACCGGCAGCACGGACGTCGGCCCGCTGAGGATGTTCACCCTGACCGGGTTCGACGGGCGCAACTGGCGACGTGGTGACGCCCGCCAGGGCCCCCAGGTCGAGGAGTCGAACGTCCTGTGGCCCGACGACGCGGGGATCGGCGGCGGCGCTGAGCCCCGCCAGGTCGACGTCACGCTCCGGACCCTGCGCGACGAACGGCTCGCCCTGCCGACCGAACCTCGAACGATCACCGCCCCGGGCGAGTGGTTCTACGACGACGCCCGCGACGAGGTGACGGGTAACGAGGCGACCGAGCCGGGGATGGAGTACTCCTTCGTCGTCCACCCGCGCGACCTGACCGCCCAGGCGCTGCGCACCAGCGAAGGTGGTGACCTCGACGACCCGAACCTGCTCGAGGTCCCGGCCTCCTCTCACCAGGAGGACATCCGCTCCCTCGCCACCGAGATCACCGCGGACACGAGCAACCGCTACGACGCGGCCGTCGCGCTGCAGTCCTACTTCCGTGACGGGAGCCGGTTCACCTACTCGACAGAGGTCCCGGACGGCCAGACCGACGACACGGTGTGGAACTTCCTGCAGGACCGTCAGGGCTATTGCGTGCAGTTCGCGACCTCGATGACGATGATGGCCCGATCCATCGGGATCCCCGCGCGCATGGCCGTCGGCTTCCTGCCCGGCGAGCGGACGACCGACAACCTCTTCGAGGTCACCGGCAAGGACTCGCACGCATGGCCCGAGCTCTACTTCCCTGGTCAGGGATGGGTGCGCTTCGAGCCGACCCCAGCCGTCCAGGCGGGCCCGGTCCCCTCGTGGGCCGACCCTCTCCTCGCCTCCAACAACGCGCCGGCACCGGCGGACCCCGGCGATGTCCCGACGAACGCCGCGAGCCCGAACGCGCTCGGCACCACGGCGCCGACGACCGGGCCTGTTCCCGACGTCAGCGGTGGGACCGGTACTGCGCAGGACGGCGGGCAGCGGACCTGGATCATCGGTGGGAGCGTGCTGGTCGTGCTCCTGGTGCTGTCGGCGCTCGCGTGGTTGATCGCGCGCCGTCGTACCGCCCCCGACCCCACACCGGACGTCGAGAGCACCTGGGCAGAGCTCACCGAACAGCTCGCAGACCTGGACATCCGCTGGCCTGCCTCGGCGACGCTGCGCAACGTACCGACGCTCGTGGTCGCTCAGGTGGTCTCTCGCACGGGAAAGCAGCTCCCCGTCGCGACGACCGACGCCCTGGTGACGCTCACGTCAGCCGTCGAGGCCCAGCGCTACGCCCGGACCTGGCAGCCCCCCGCTCCGGAGACCCTCGCCTCGCTGCTCGAGCAGGTGGTCTCCGGCGTCCGCGAGGGACTCAGCGACCGCCCTGCTCACGTCGACGGTCCCAGCGCTCTTCCAGTCGGGTGAGGAAGCCCTGACTGGGAGGTGAGGTCTTGGTCGTTCCGCGGGGCGGGGTGACCTTCCCGTCTCCGTCGACGACGCCCACCGGGCCGCTCGCGCGCTTGCGCGGTGCCGAGAAGGCGAAGGCCACGCCCGCGAACATCACGACGAACCCGGCGACACCGAGCCAGGGGTTGGCTGTCGCCGCACCCACGACCAGGAGAAGGAGTCCGCCGACCACGCCGATCCCGGCTGCGACGTAGCGCAGGCCGGACTTGCGGGGCGTGGACTGAAGCGTCGTCGCCAACCGCGGATCATCCGAGGTCAGCGCTCTTTCCATCTGTTCCAGTACGCGCTGCTCGTACTCAGACAGAGGCATGGGCACCCCCGGGTGTCGGCAGTTGAAGTGTGTCCCTCTCAGGATAGATCGACATCTGCCCTGGTGGTAGTCGAGCGTCGACGGGTGGACGCCGGACCGATGGAATTCACCCCGAAACGGTCACGGATCCGGTCGAGCGTCTCCTCGGCAGCACGCCGCGACCCCGCTTCCTCCTGGACCGCCTCCTCGAGCGTGGGCTGGAGCACCGACGTGCTCCGGGGCTCGAGGTTCTCCGCCCGCACCCCGACGAGCCGCACCGGGAGCCCCCGCCGGTCGACCGACTCCACGAGCTCGCGGGCCACCTGGTGAATCTCCTGCGCGACGTCCGTCGGGGCGCGCAGCGTCCTCGAGCGCGTGAGGGTCCGGAAGTCGGACGTGCGGACCTTGACGCTGACTGTCCGCGCCACGAAGCCCTGGTGCCGTAGCCGCGCGGCGCAGCGGTCGGCGAGCCCCAGCAACGCCGAGCCGATCACCGCGGAGTCGTACAGGTCGTGCTCGAAGGTCGTCTCCGCGCCGATGCTCCGTTCTGCACGCCCGGGCTCGACGGGACGCGGGTCCCTGCCCCACGCGAGGTCGTGGAGGTGCGCGCCCGCAGCCTTGCCCACGGCCGCCTGCACGGCCGAGACCTCGGTGTCCGCGAGCTGCGCGACGGTGGTGATGCCCCAGTCGGCGAGCAGCTTCTCGGTCCGTTCCCCCACGCCCCACAGTGCGCCGACCGGAAGGGTCCGCAGGAACGGCACGGTCGCGGCGGCGGGGACGAGCATCATGCCGTCGGGCTTGGCGTGCGTCGAGGCGAGCTTCGCGACGAACTTGGTCGTGGCGATCCCCACCGAGCACGTGATGCCCACCTCTGCGTGCACGCGCTCCCGAAGATCCCTCGCGATCGCGGTGGGCGCCCCGAGCCGACGCCGGGCCCCGCTGACGTCGAGGAATGCCTCGTCGATGCTGATCTGCTCGACGAGCGCCGTGACCTCGTGGACGATCTCCATCACCGCACGCGAGGCCTCCTGGTACGCCAGATGGTCAGGGGGGAGCACGACGGCCTGTGGGCACAGCCTGCGGGCGAGAGCCATGGGCATGGCCGAGTGGACGCCGAAGGCACGCGCCTCGTATGTCGCTGCGAGGACCACGCTGCGCTCCGACCCGCCGACGACGACGGGTCGCCCGACCAGCTCGGGACGGCGGCGAAGCTCGACCGAGGCGAAGAAGGCGTCCATGTCGACGTGCAGGACGGAGCACCCGGTCTCGTCCGTCCCCCAGTCCCGGTGCGCCTGGGCAGAACGCGGGCCGCGGCTCACAGGACGCCCGCCCGGTCGAGAGCACGCCGGCTCGTCACGAGGCCACGACCCGGAGCGTGGGGTGCCGGACGAACCCGGCGTCCGGGTCGATGATCATCGCGACCTCGTCGCGGAAGTCCTCGGCGCAGACCATGATCTCCTCGGCACGCCGAGGGTCGACCGCGTCGAACCTCCCGGCGTCGACCGCGGCCCGGATGCGCGCCCCGCCCGCGAAGTAGACCGACCATGCCGCGAGACCGGGCTCGACGACGGCCAGGAGGTCCCAGACCGAGCGGGCTCGAGAGCGCGAGGACGGCTTGCCGCGCAGCGCGACGACCGCCGCGGCAGCGCGCAGCGCACCGAGGTGGGCGTGGACGAACCGCTCTGCGGGGTCCGCTGCGAGGTTCGCTGCGATGATCTCCGCATCAGCGCGCGCGAGGAGCCGAGCGACGTCAGGGGCGACCGCACCCGGCGAGACCCTGTGCTGCGTAGTCATCTCAACACCTCCGAAGTCAACTATCGAACACCTGTTCGACGAAAGTCAATCCGTCCGGGTGGGCGTCGCCTGTCGTCGGGCGCCGACCCGACTGCGCGATGCCCCTACGGTGGACCCATGCCTCGCAAGTCCTCCCGACGGACGTCCCGTCGCTCCTCAGCATCCACCTCGGCACCCACAGAGCCGTCCACGGCCCCTCGGCGGACTCGAGGAGGCACCCGACTGCGCGGCGCCGAGAGCGTCCACGAGCTGCCTGCAGGCGAGATCCCGACCTCGACCGGGACGGCCGAGCTGGTGCCCGACCCGGACGGCAGCACGGGAGTGACGCTCATGGTCAACGGCGTACCCAGCTCCCACCTGGACCTCGCCGACCCCGGCCTCCTGACGTTCGAGTACATGCAGCAGATGGCCGCGGTCCTGGGTGCCCTGCCGGCCGGGCCGCTGCGCGTCGTGCACCTGGGCGCCGCAGGGTGCACGCTCGCGCGCTACGTCGAGCACGAACGACCGGACTCGCGCCAGATCGCGGTGGACCTCGACGCCGACCTCGTCGCCCGCGTCCGCGAGTGGTTCGCCCTTCCCCGCGCACCCCGGCTCCGCCTGCGCGCCGGAGACGCCCGGGCAGAGCTCGCGACGCTGCCGGACGCGAGCGTCGACGTCGTCGTGCGCGACGTCTTCGCGGGCGACACCACCCCGGCGCACGTCACGACCGTCGGCTTCGTCCGCGAGGCGCTGCGCGTCCTGCGCCCTGGCGGGGTCTACCTCGCCAACTGCGCGGACCGTCCGCCGCTCGCGCTGGTGCGCAGGGAGCTCGCGACGGCGGTCGCGGCGCTCGGCCAGCCCTCGGCGGGCGCCCGTGCGACGGACCAGGTCGGCCTGATCGCCGAACCCGGTCAGCTCAAGGGGCGCCGCTACGGGAACCTCGTCCTCGTCGTCGTGCGACCCGTCGACGACACGGCCTCCGCCGGCGAGGACCGGGTGGACCACGACGACCCCGCCGACGCGCTCGACGAGGCCGCACCGTTCGGACTGGACGACCCGGGCCTGGCGCGCGCGCTGCGCAGCCTGCCGGTCCCCGCCACGCTGCTCACCGGGGACGAGGTGCGACGCTTCACGGGCACGGCGGTGCCGCTCGAGGACGCCGTCCCGCTGCCCGCGCCCGACGACGCCACCCACCCGGGTGCGCCCGCTGCGGTCCCGCGCGACGCCGTCGGGCCGGGGACCACATGACACCGGAGGCCGCACCCTGCAGGGTGCGGCCTCCGGCTCCGGTTCGCGAGAACCGGGAGAAGATCAGGGAGATCAGAGCGGGCGGACGTTCTCCGCCTGCGGGCCCTTGGGCCCCTGGGTGATCTCGAACTCGACTCGCTGAGCCTCCTCGAGCGACCGGTAGCCCTGGGCCTCGATCGCCGAGTAGTGGACGAAGACGTCGGCTCCGCCGTCGTCCTGGGCGATGAACCCATAGCCCTTCTCAGCGTTGAACCACTTCACAGAACCCTGCGCCATGCTGTTCCTCGTACCTTCTGTCCAACCGGGGACATCCGCGAACGGACCCTTCGCCCGTTCATCGAGCCGTCGCAGCCGGACCCGCGACCCGCTCCGCGTGGTTCCGGTCGTGGCGACCGCCGGCTGGACAGGCACGACCCCGGGCGGACCGGGATCCTGCTGCGTCGACACCGGTTCACGCGAAGGCATGTCTCGAGCACGTCACTGCAACGAGACCTAGTTTTGCACGGTCAAGGTGAGGTTCGCCACGTCAAACGCCGGGAAATACCGTGATTCGTCCCCACAACCTCCGCAGAACCTCCGCGAGGGCCCCGGTCACTCGCCACCCTGCTGGGCGAGGAAGCGCTCGAACTCGGCCCCGAGCTCGTCCGCCGTCGGGATGGGGGCGGAGTCCGCGAGCAGGCTCGTGCGGCCCACCGACCGGGCGAACGCGTCGTACTGCTCCTCGAGCGCACGCACCACGGCCGTGACCTCCTCGGACTCGGCCATCTGCCGCTCGACCTCCTGGACGGCCTCCTGGGAGGCGTCCGCGAGCGCCGCGACGCGCAGGTCGAGACCCGTCGACCGCTGGACGTTCTCGAGGGCGACGACCGCCGCCGGCGGGAACGGCGACTGCGCGAGGTAGTGCGGGACGTGCACCGTGAAGCCCAGGGCGTCGTGCCCCGACTCCCCGAGGCGCAGCTCGAGCAGCGCGGCCAACGAGCCCGGGACCTTGACCGTCCCGAACCACGACGTGTGGTCCTCGATCAGCTCGCGCCGGGTCGCGTGCGCGGTCACCGAGAGCGGACGCGTGTGCGGGATGCCCATGGGGATGCCGTGGAAGCCCACGACGAGCGAGACGTCGAACCTGTCCACGAGCTCGCGCAGCGCGGCGACCACGCGCTCCCACTGCAGGTCCGGCTCGATACCGTGCAGGAGCAGGAAGCCCGTCCCCTCGGCGTCGCGCACGTGGTCGATCGCGAGGAACGGCTCGTCGTACGAGGCCCACCGGTCCGCGTCGAAGACCATCGTCACGCGCTTGGAGCGGTAGTCGAGGAGCTGGTCCACGTCGAACGTGACCAGGCGCGTGACCTCGAACTCCTCGAGCAGGTGCTCGACCGCGAGGTCACCGGCCGTGCCGGCGTCCACGAACCCGCGCACCGAGTGCAGCAGGACCGGGCCGACCGCGCGGAGCGAGGCCCCCTCCTGTGCATGCGTCGCCGCGGGCAGGACGCGCGCCACCGCGGCCTCGTCCACCTCGTAGATCCCTCGTGGGTCCAACACCAGCTGCTCCTCCGTCGTCGTGCGATCCGTACCGCCCGCCCCGGGCGAGGAGCCACGAGGACCGTCCCGGTCCACGCAGCCCGCTCGTCGGCGGTTCGATCAGGACAACACCACGCACCGTCGGAACCTTCCCGGGCCGGGACCTCGGTCCCGACGGCGGGCGAGCCGTGCCGGCACGGGGCACAGGCACACCGAGGCCGTACCGGCCGGGGCCGGGCCCCGGGTCGGTCAACGCCCGGGGAGACGCACCACGGTGACGAAGAAGTCGTCGATCTGACGGACCACGTCGATGAAGCGGTCGAAGTCGACCGGCTTGGTCACGTAGGCGTTCGCGTGCAGCGAGTAGGAACGCACGACGTCCTCCTCGGCCTCCGACGTCGTGAGCACGACGACGGGGATCTGGCGGAGGGCCGGGTCCGACTTGAGCTCGCCCAGGACCTCACGACCGTCCATGCGCGGAAGGTTCAGGTCCAGCAGGATCAGGTCCGGGGTCGGCGCGTCCGCGTACTCCCCCTCCTTGCGCAGGAAGGCCATCGCGCTGACGCCGTCGCTGACGACCGAGAGCCGGTTCGTGAGCTTGTGGTCCTCGAACGCCTCGCGCGTCATCAGGACGTCCCCCGGGTCGTCCTCGACCAGCAGGACGTCGATCACCTTGTGCCCGTTGCTCATGCCGTGTGCCCCGCAGTCCGTCGTCCCCAGGTCGCCCCGGTCCTCCGGGGCCACGCCGCGAGCCTAGTCGACGCGCTGCCGCACACGTCGCAGCACGTGGCGGCACGTCGCAGGGCTCCGTCGGCTACGGCGCGTCGTGCGAAGGTCTGGGGGCCGCGGCGGAGGGGTCGTAGGCGTGCGCGATCGTGAACCGGACCGTCGTCCCGCCGCCCTCGGTGGGCTCGAGCCAGATGCGTCCGCCGTGGTACTCCACGATGCGCTTGCACAGCGCGAGGCCGATCCCCGTCCCCTCGTAGACGTCCTTGGGGTGCAGCCGCTGGAAGATGACGAAGACCCGTTCGGCGTACTGCGCGTCGATCCCGATCCCGTTGTCGACCACGCTGAGCTCCCACGCGCGCTCGCTCGCCCGGACCCCGACGTGGACGACCGGCGGACGCTCCGGGTCGCGGAACTTGATCGCGTTGCCCACGAGGTTGACGAAGAGCTGTTCGAGCAGGGCCTTCTCGCCGCGGACCGTGGGGAGCGGGTCGTGCGTCACGACCGCGCCCGTCGTGGCGATCTTGTCCTCGAGGTCGGACAGGGCCACCGCGAGCGACTTCTCGAGGTCGACCTGGACCCGTTCGGTCCCGGTCCGTCCGACGCGCGAGAACCCGAGCAGGTCCTGGATGAGCCGCTGCATCCGCTTGGCCCCGTCGACCGCGAACTCGATGTACTGGTCCGCACGGTCGTCGAGCTGTCCGCCGTACCGCTTCTGCAGCAGCTGGGTGAACGACGCGACCTTGCGCAACGGCTCCTGGAGGTCGTGCGAGGCGACGTAGGCGAACTGCTCCAGGTCGCGGTTCGAGCGTTCGAGCTCCTGGGCCTGAGCAGCGAGCAGCTCGTGGGAGAGCTCGACCTCCTCGTGCGACGCACGAATCTCGGCCACCTGGCTCACGAGCTCCTGGCGCATGTGCTCGATGTCGATCGCGAGCGCCCCGATCTCGCCCGGCGCGCTGACCGCGACCGGCTGCCGCAGCCGACCGCCGCTGACGACGCGCACCTGGTGCGCGAGCGAGGTCACGGGCTCGGTGATCCACCGCTTGAGCACGCTCCACAGGACCGCGCCCACCAGCAGCGCGGCCAGGACGAGGACGAGGACCGACCCGAAGAGCACCTGCGTCCAGCTCTCGAGCTCCTCGACCTTCTCCGCCCGGACGGACCGCAGGACCGTGATGTAGTCGCCCGTCGCGACCCGGGCGTCGTCGAACAGACGAGCGCCCTCGAGCTTGTCGTCGGTCGTCACGGCCTCCGGGCCGCCGTCCTGCACCTTCTGGACGGACGGCACGGCGTACCCGAGAGCCCACTCGTGGATCGCCGTCGACGCCCTGTCGAGGGCGGCCGCCACCGGAGGTGAGACCGCGAGCACCTCCGACGTCGCCTCGTCGTGGAGGGACACCGACCCGTCCGAGCCGACCGATCGCTCGAACGGCTCGAGGTTGACCTCGACACCCGTCGCGAGGAAGGCCCGCACGGACGACTCAGCGTCCACGAGCGAGATGTACGCCGTGTCCGCCTGGGTGATGGCCGTGAAGTAGGGGTTGGTCACCTCGTCCTGGATGCGCACGACGTTGAGGAGAGCGACGACCGAGGTCACGAGGACCGCGAGCAGGATCGCCGCGGCGACCACCAGGAGGACACCGAGGCGGCGCCGCAAGGACGCGCCCTGCGGCGCCGTCCCCGCGAGGATCTCGGGCTCCTCCTCGGTGTCCGTGCTCCTTGCCGTCGGCTGCCCTGCCGTCACTGCGACCACTCGTCGGAGTCCGCGAGGGTCGCGGTCCGCTCGCCGCGGGCCGCCTGGTCGGGCCCGCCCCAGCCGACCACGAGGACCGCCGCGTCGTCGGCCAGAGGACCGCCGTGCAGGTCGCGGACACGGCGGAAGACCCGCTCGACGAGCCCCTCGCCCCCGTGCGTGATCTCCGTGTCGACCGCAGCGAGGAGCCCCGCGACCCCCAGCCGCTCCCTGCGTCCCGGAGCACCGGCGACGAACCCCGTCCCGGGGACCGCCGGATCCTCCGCCAGCGTCGCCTCGATGAGTCCGTCGGTGTAGAGCATGAGCGCCCAGGGTGCCTCGAGCTCCACGTGCTCGGCGCGCCAGCCCCCGCCCACGGGGATGCCGAGCGCCCGCCCGCGCGACGTCGTCGGGAGCTCCGAGCAGGAGTCCTGCAGGAGCAGCGGTGGCATGTGCCCCGCGAGATAGAGGTCGACCCCGGACCGGTCGGCGGAGATGACGACCTGGCACAGCGTGACGAACACCTCGGGGCGGGCACGCTCGGGCACCAGGACCCGCTCGACCAGCGGCAGGATCTGGTCGGGGGCGACGTCCGACAGGACGAGCGTGCGCCACGCCGTGCGCAGCGTCGCACCGAGGGCCGCCTCGTCGGGTCCGTGCCCCGCGACGTCACCGATCAGGCACAGGACGCTCCCGTCGCTGCGCTCGACCGCGTCGTAGAAGTCGCCACCGAGCAGCCCGTTGCCTCCGGGGATGTAGCCGACCATCACGGCGATCCGCTCGTCCGACACGAGCGCCTTGGGCAGGAGCGCGCGCTCGAGGCGAGCGGTCTCCGCGGCCCGGACCTCGCTGCGGTACAGCGCACGCTGCTGCTCCTTGGAGCGACGGCGCTGCACCGCGTACCGGACCGATCGACCGAGGAGATCACCGTCGACCTCTCCCTTGACCAGGTAGTCGTCGGCGCCTGCCGCCACGGCCTGGACCCCGAGGTCGATCCCGGTGTGCCCGGTCAGGACCACGAGGGCCGGCGGGTTGGGTCGAGACTGCAGCCGTTCGACCGCGGACAGACCCACGGCGTCGGGCAGACCGAGGTCCAGCAGGATGCAGTGCACGTCGTGCTGGCCGAGCTTCTCCAGCGCCTCGTCGAGCGCGGTCGCCCGGTGCAGCTCGACGTTGACGCTCGCGTCCTCGAGCAGCTCCTCGACGAGGATCGCGTCCCCGTCGTCGTCCTCGACGAGCAGGACCCGCAGCAGGTCCTCGGGCGAGAGGACCGCGGGGGCACCGTCCTGAGCACGGGGCGGCACGGGGTCAGTCACCACGACGTGCACTCCCGACTCTCGCCATGGTTCCCGATCGTAGAGGACAGCGGAGCCTCGCGGTGGGATGCGGGCGCGCCTCCTGCGCCGCCCCGGGGGTGGGCACGCCCGGACGAGCGGACCGGTGGCCCCGGACCTGCCCCGTACTCCCCCCTGTCCGACCTGCCGCCTGTCCCCGGTCCGCGCCTCGGTCGGATGGCCCCCGGGACCGCCCGGATCGGCAATAATGGACGGCTGCATCGCGGGGGTGCGCGAGCGGGCCACGTGGGACCAGAGGACAGGACGGATCAGGGTGCGCGAGACGAGCGACCGGACGAGCGGGACACGGGCTCCGGACGGACAGGTCACGGCCACGCCGGACCACCAGCCCTCCGGACGACAGGAGGAGATCGGCAAGGAACAGCTCGTCGTCGACACGCTCTACGCTCGCCTCGACGAGCTGCGCGCCGCGACCCGGGCCCGCCTGGCGGGCGTCCGCCGTGGCGGTCCGTCCGGGTCCCCCCAGAACCGCAGCGAGCGCGACGCGTTCGCGACCCTCTACGAGGACCGGCTCGCGCAGCTCGAGTCCGTCGAGGAGCGCCTGACCTTCGGGCGGCTCGACCTCGACGACGACACCACGCGCTACGTCGGCCGGATCGGCCTGTCCGACGAGGACCACGCCTCGATCCTCACCGACTGGCGGGCTCCCGCCGCCCAGGCGTTCTACCGGGCGACCGCGGCCCACCCCGACGGGGTGCGGCGCCGTCGGCACCTCGTGACCAGGGGACGCAGCGTGACCGGGCTCGAGGACGAGGTCCTCGACCTGTCCTCGGACGCCGCCTCGCAGTCCTCGCTCTCGGGCGAGGGGGCTCTGCTCGCCGCCATGGCGGCCGGCCGGACGAGCCGCATGGGCGACATCGTCGCGACGATCCAGGCCGAGCAGGACGCGATCATCCGCTCGGAGCTCGCGGGCGCCCTGGTGGTCCAGGGCGGGCCGGGCACCGGCAAGACGGCCGTCGCGCTGCACCGCGCGGCCTACCTCCTGTACGCCCACCGGCGCCTGCTCGAGCGCTCGGGCGTCCTGCTGGTCGGTCCCAGCCTGTCCTTCCTGCACTACATCGACCAGGTCCTGCCCTCGCTCGGCGAGACCGGCGTCGTGAGCACCACGATCGCCGAGCTGCTCCCGGGACTCGTCGCCGACGGTGAGGAGTCCCCCGAGGTGGCCCGCATCAAGGGCCGCGCGTCCTGGGCCAGGATCGTCCAGCGGGCCGTCCGCGCGCGCCAGCGCGTGCCCGCCGCGGACCAGCACCTGCGCATCGACGGGCACGACCTGGTGGTCCGCCGCTCCGACGTGCGCGACGCGATCGCCAAGGCCCACCGCACCCACAAGCCGCACAACCTCGCCCGCGTGCCGTTCGTGCGCGAGATGCTGGGCCGGCTCGCCGACCAGTACCTCGCCGAGCTCGGCGGGCCGGTCGCTCCCGAGGAGCGGGCCGAGGTGATCGACGACCTGCGTCGGCAGCGCGAGATCCGTATCGCGCTCAACCTCGCCTGGATGCCGCTCACGCCCGAGCGCCTGATCGAGGACCTGTTCATCAAGCCGCACCGCCTCGCCGAGGCGGCACCCGACATGTCACGCGCGGACCGTGCGTCCCTCGCACGCCCCCAGGGCTCACCCTGGACGCCCGCGGACGTGCCGCTCCTCGACGAGGCCGCCGAGCTCCTGGGCGAGGACGACCAGGCTGCCCGCGCCCAGGCCAAGGCCGAGGCCGCGGACCGCGCGGCGAACCTCGAGTACGCGCGCCAGGTGCTCGAGTCCTCGGGAGCAGGCGGCGGGATCGTGGGGGCGGAGATCCTCGCGGACCGCTTCGGCGGCGGCGGCTCGCGCCTGACCACGGCCGAGCGCGCTGCCCAGGACCGCACGTGGACGTACGCGCACGTCGTGGTCGACGAGGCCCAGGAGCTCTCCGCGATGGCGTGGCGCGCCCTGGTGCGCCGCTGCCCCACACGGTCCATGACGATCGTCGGCGACGTCGCCCAGACGTCCTCGCTCGCGGGTGCGCGGTCGTGGGCGAGCATGCTCGACCCGCTGCTGCGCGACGCGTGGCGGCAGGCGACCCTGACCGTCAACTACCGCACGCCCACCCAGATCGCGGACACCGCGCAGCGGTTCGCGGCCGCGTCGGGCCTCCCGACGTCGTCGCTCACCTCGGCGCGCGACGTCCCGGGAGCCCTCGTGCTGGCCCCGGTCCCCGTTGCCGGGGCCGTGGGACCGGAGGTCGTCGCACGGGTCCGCGCGGCGCTGGCGGAGTTCGTCGGGCCCGACGGCGCAGGCCGGGTCGCCGTGGTCGTCCCGGCCGGGCGCGTGGGCGAGGTGCGCGAGCAGCTGGTCGAGGCGCACGGCTCGACGCCGCTGCTCGCCGGTCCGGCCGCGGCCCTCCCCGGCGCGCTCGCCGCGGCGCTGACGGTCCTGAGCCCCACGCAGAGCAAGGGCCTCGAGTTCGACGCCGTCGTCCTGGTCGAACCGGCCGAGATCCTCGCCGGTCCCTCGGGCGCCTCGGACCTGTACGTGGCCATGACGCGACCCACCCAGCGGCTCGTCGTCGTGCACGCCCAGCCCCTGCCCGGAGGGTTCGCCGACTGAGGGGGCGCGCGCGGCGCCGGCCGGGCGCGGTGCCCGGCCGGCGGCGCCGGACCTGTCGCGGGGTGCGCCCGGACGGCGTCCGGCCAGCCGTGCCGGGCGTCCGAAGGACAAGACTCGTTTGGTGCTCATGGCAACTCGGAGCACCATAGGGAGGTGCTACGCGCCCTCTTCCTCGAAAACCTGCACCCACTCGCCACCTCGATCTTCGAGTCCGCCGGCATCGACGTGACCGTGCGATCCGGGGCCATGGACGAGGCCGAGCTGATCGAGGCGCTCCAGGGCGTCAACATCCTCGGCATCCGGTCCAAGACCAACGTGACCGCCCGCGTCATCGAGTCCGCACCGGACCTCGTCGCGATCGGCGCGTTCTGCATCGGCACCAACCAGATCGACCTCAAGGCCGCCGCCTCGCACGGTGTCGCGACGTTCAACGCCCCGTTCTCGAACACCCGGTCGGTCGTGGAGATCGCCCTGGCCGAGATCATCGCGCTGACCCGGCGCCTGACCGAGCGCGACCGCGCGCTCCACGACGGCATCTGGGACAAGTCGGCCGAGGGTGCGCACGAGGTCCGCGGCCGCACCCTGGGCATCATCGGCTACGGCAACATCGGGACCCAGCTCTCGGTCGTGGCCGAGGCACTCGGCATGTCGGTCATCTTCTACGACACGGCCGAGAAGCTCGCGCTGGGCAACGCCCGTCGCATGGACACCCTCGACGAGCTCCTGGAGACCGCCGACGTCGTGACCCTGCACGTGGACGGGCGCGGCGGCAACGCCGGCCTGTTCGGCGAGAAGCAGCTCTCGCGCATGCGCCCGGGCTCGATCCTGCTCAACCTCTCGCGCGGCTTCGTCGTCGACACGGGGGCTCTGCGGGAGGCCATCCTGTCCGGGCACCTGTCCGGCGCGGCGATCGACGTCTTCCCCGAGGAGCCCAAGAAGCGCGGCGACCACTTCGAGTCGGACCTCCGTGGCCTGCCGAACGTGATCCTGACCCCGCACATCGGCGGGTCCACGGAAGAGGCGCAGGAGTCGATCGGCCAGTTCGTCGCCGGCAAGCTCCGTGACTACCTCGCCACGGGCTCGACCACGCTCAGCGTCAACATGCCCGGTCTGGCCCTCGAGCAGAGCACGGGCGTGAGCCGGATCGCGCACCTCCACCGCAACACCCCGGGTGTGCTGGCAGCCGTCAACGCCGTGCTCGCGGAGCACGGCACCAACATCGAGGGTCAGATGCTCGCGACCCGCGGCGAGCTCGGCTACGTGGTGACCGACGTCGGCTCGGAGCTCGAGCCGGCCGCGATCGAGGCGCTGCGCGCGATGGACGCGACCGTCAAGCTGCGGGTGCTGTCCTGACCCGCTAGCTCGAACCGTGACGACGAAGGGACCGCACCCGTGGGTGCGGTCCCTTCGTCGTCACGGGCGGGCCGGGCAGTGCCCGGCAGCCGCTCAGCCGGACTTGCGGCGGAACGTGCGCTGCACAGGTCCGACGGTCTCCGAACCGTGCACGGTGCCCGTGTTCGAGCCCCCGTCCGCGGTGCGGTGGCTCGCGGCGTTCTTGCGGTCCAGCGCCTCGCGGAACTTCGCCTTCGCGTCCTCGCTGGGCGTGGTCGCTGGTGTCTCGTCCTTCGACGTCGTCATCGGCGGGCCTCCTTGCTCTCGGTGGAACGGGTACGCCTGGGGGCGCTCCCCTGCCCCCAGCCTGGCGTACGCCGATCGGTAACGCCAGCGAATACGACCGGGTACGGTCGAGACATGTCGCACAAAACACCAGCGAGCACCGCCGACATGACGTACCGGCGCGCCGGGAGCTCCGGCCTGACCCTGCCCGCCCTGTCTCTGGGTCTGTGGCAGAACTTCGGGGACTCCACGCCGTTCGCCGCTCAGCGCGAGCTCGTGCTGCACGCCTACGAGCGGGGTGTCGTCCACTTCGACCTCGCGAACAACTACGGCCCGCCACCCGGGTCGGCCGAGGCCGGGTTCGGCCGCCTGCTCGCGACGGACCTGCGGGGACACCGTGACGAGCTCCTCCTCTCGACCAAGGCCGGCTACCGCATGGGCCCTGGCCCCTACGGCGAGGGCGGCTCGCGCAAGTACCTGCTGTCCTCGCTCGACGCCTCGCTGCGTCGACTGGGACTCGACCACGTGGACGTCTTCTACTCCCACCGGTTCGACCCCACGACACCGCTGCGCGAGACGGTCGGCGCCCTCGCCACTGCCGTGGCCTCGGGACGCGCCCGGTACGCCGCGATCTCGTCCTACTCGGCCCGTCGCACCGCGCAGGCCCTCGAGATCGCCGGGGACCTGGGCCTGCCCCTGGTCCTGCACCAGCCGTCCTACTCGATCCTCAACCGCTGGATCGAGGAGCCAGGGCCCGACGGACGGACGCTGCTCGACGTCGCCGGCGACGCGGGAACCGGCCTCATCGTCTTCTCGCCACTGGCCCAGGGCATGCTGACCGACCGCTACCTCGACGGCGTGCCGGAGGGGTCTCGCGCCGCGCGCGGAGTGTCGCTGCGCACCGAGCTCCTCTCGCCGGAGAACCTCGCCCGGGTCCGCACGCTGCGGGAGATCGCGTCGGGCCGCGGAGAGTCGCTGCCACGGATGGCGCTCGCCTGGACGCTCCGGGACCCGCGAGTGACCTCGGTCCTCGTGGGGGCGCGCACGACCGCCCAGCTCGACGAGAACCTGCGAGCGCTCGACGCGGCCCCGTTCTCCCCCGCGGAGCTCGCGGCGATCGACGCGGTGTCGCTCGAGACGGCCCCGGACGGCACGTCGCGTCCGCTCGACACCGGCATCAACATCTGGGCCGACCGGTCGAGCAGGCTCTGAGCACACTCCGTCCCGTCCCGGTCCGCGCCGACGGAGCATGGGACGCATCGCCCGCGCCGACCGAGCGCGGCACGCGTGGCGCGCGAGCACGGCGCCACGCCCGGCTCAGGCCAGGTGCGGGGCCTCCCCCGCGGGCGCGGGGTCCTGCCCGACGTCGATCCCCTCGGAGCCGTCGAGTCCGCGCACCGCGTCTTCCCGAGCCTCGCGCTCGGCGCGCAGGGAGTTGATCGCGGTCTCGAAGTCCTCCAGCGAGTCGAAGGCCTGGTAGACGCTCGCGAACCGCAGGTAGGCGACCTCGTCGAGCTCGCGCAGCGGGCCGAGGATAGCCAGGCCGATCTCGTAGGCGTCGAGCTCGGCGCTGCCGCCGGCCCGCAGCGACTCCTCGACGCGCTGGGCCAGCACCGCGAGGTCGTCCTCGTTGACCGGTCGCCCCTGGCAGGCCTTGCGCACGCCGGTCACGATCTTCTCCCGGCTGAACGGCTCGGTCACCCCCGAACGCTTGACCACGGACAGGCTCGCGGTCTCGATCGTGGTGAAGCGCCGGTTGCACGCAGGGCACTGGCGGCGACGGCGGATCGATGCGCCGTCGTCGGAGGTCCGTGAGTCGACGACCCGAGAGTCCGCGTGCCGGCAGAACGGACAGTGCATGGGAAAGGTCTCCTGTGCTGGTCGGCCTGGCTCCGGAGCGGCCGCTCCGGAGGTGCGCCCCGAACGTACGTCGCCCGCTCGGCGACATGCAAGGCGCCCCGCCCCGGGCATCGGTCACAAACGGAGAACGGAGGTGGCCGTGAACCGGCCACCTCCGTCGGGACGCCCCCGTCCCCATCTCACGTCCGCGACTCGCCTCGCAGACGTCGACGCAACTGCGGAGACGCGGCAGTGCGCGTCTCCTCCCCACCGACCGACCCCCCAGCCGGGTTGGTGAGGCAGTACTAACTTAGGGGAACCTAAGGGCAGTGCGCAACCCCTGTCTCACACGCAACCTGCCGAGACGCGGCACCAGAGCCCCGGCGAGCGCCAGCACGAACCGCCGGAGCGGCCCGTCACCCCTCGCCCACCGGGAGCAACAGCTGCTGTCCGACGTCGAGACTGGCCGACGAGAGCCCGTTGAGGGCCATCAGCTCGTCGACGACGTCACGCACGTCCCGGTCACCCCCGGCCAGCGCTGCGGCGTGCTGCCAGAGCGTCTCGCCGGCCTGGACCGCGTGCACCGTGACCTCGCGCGGCTCGCCGGCGCCCGAGGCGAAGGCCTTGCCGCCCCACAGCACGGCGAGCACCACAAGCCCGAGGGCGAGCACCGTCAGGACGACCCGACCGCGACGCGTGAGACGGAGGGGGCCCTCCGACGCCGGCACCGGCACGGACGCCCGACGCCTCGCCGTGCGCCACTCGTCCATCGACACCACTGCGCTCATGTCCACTCCTTCGCCAGGGGTGCCCGAACCGCCTTCCCCGGTCGGTTCGAACACCTGTACGTCGAACATCTGTACGATTTCTATCACCGACTGCACGCGTTGTCGAGACATGCTCGAACATGTGTTTGATTCGTGTCGCGTGGTGACCTACCCTGGACCTGTACCGGTCGTCCGATATGTCGGGCCCCTTCGGGGCGCGCGCAGGCGGCCGGGAGCTCTACCAGGAGGCGGCGCCGCTCTCGGCGCACACTCCGCAGGACAAGGACCGGAACGGCCGAGCAGGGCGGAGACGACGATGGCGGGACGGGTGGCCGACACCACGGGCAGGCTCGCGAAGGTGCACGAGCTCCCCGACCCTGCGACGGGCGGGGACGGGCTCACGGCGCGTCAGCGCCTGGTCCTCGAGACGATCCGGTCGTCGGTCGAGCAGCGCGGCTACCCGCCGAGCATGCGCGAGATCGGCGAGGCCGTCGGCCTGACCAGCCCGTCGAGCGTCAAGCACCAGCTGACGACGCTCGAGCGCAAGGGCTACCTGCGCCGCGACCCGAACCGTCCTCGGGCCATCGAGGTCGTCCAGACCGACGACTCGCGCGGGATCAGGGCTCTGCCAGGCAGCGGCTTCCCGCGCGTGGAGGGCGTGGATCCCGCCGAGGAGTCCCCCGAGCGCCCCACCCCGTCGTACGTCCCCGTCGTGGGGCGCATCGCGGCCGGTGGCCCCATCCTCGCGGAGCAGGTCGTCGAGGACGTGTTCCCGCTGCCCCGCCAGCTCGTGGGCGACGGTGAGCTCTTCCTGCTGCGCGTGTCGGGAGACTCCATGATCGACGCAGCGATCTGCGACGGCGACTGGGTCGTCGTCCGTCGCCAGCCCGTCGCGGAGAACGGTGAGATCGTGGCCGCGATGATCGACGGCGAGGCGACCGTCAAGACCTTCAAGCGCATCGACGGGCACGTGTGGCTCATGCCGCACAACGAGGCGTACCGCCCGCTGTCCGGCGACGACGCGCAGGTCCTCGGCCGCGTCGTCTCGGTCCTGCGCAGCCTCTGACCCGCTCGCCTCGAGACGTTCCTGTTCCCGCACGACGAAGGGGACGGCCGCACCGGCCGTCCCCTTCGTCGTGCCCCGGGCACCGCCTGTCGGCGGTCCTCGGCCCCCTCGCGGGAGTCAGCCCTGGCGAGTCACAGCCCGAAGCTCTTCGCGACCGCGCGCACCGAGTCCGCGGACGAGCGCAGCCCGGCGAGCTCGATGTCGGACAGCGGGACCTCGATCCGCTCCCCGCACCCTCGCCGCTCCAGCAGCGACGGCACGGACAGGCACACGTCGCTGATCCCGTGGAAGTCGTCGAGGAGCGAGGAGACGGGCAGGACGCGGTGCTCGTCGTCGAGGATCGCCTCGATGATACGGGTGGCGGCGAGCGCGACCGCGTAGTTGGTCGCGCCCTTGCCCTCGATGATGCGGTAGGCCGACTGCACGACCTCGTGCGCGATGTCCTCGCGCACCTCGGCGGTGAGCGGCCCGCGGCCCGTGAGCCCCTGCCAGTCGAGCAGCGGCACACCGCTGATGGTCGCCGAGCTCCAGAGCGGGATCTCGCTGTCGCCGTGCTCGCCCGCGATGTAGGCGTGGACGTTCTGCACCGCGACACCGCAGTGCTGCGCGACCAGGAAGCGCAGGCGGGAGGAGTCCAGGACCGTCCCGCTGCCGAAGAGCTGGTTCGACGGCAGTCCCGAGTACTTGAGCGCCGCGTACGTCACGACGTCGACCGGGTTGGTCACCATGATGTAGATCGCGTTGGGCGCGACCTCGACGAGCCCCGGCAGGATGTTGCGGACCAGGGAGATGGTCGCCCCCGCGAGGTCCAGGCGCGTCTGCCCGGGCTTCTGCTTGGCGCCCGCGGTGAAGACGACGACGTCGGCGTCGGCGCACACCGCGACGTCGTCGGAGCCCTCGACCTTGGCCATGGGCATGAACTGGATGCCGTGCTGGAGGTCGAGGACCTCGGCCTCCACCTTGGTCTTGTTGATGTCGAGGAGGCTCACGGTGTGAGCGGCCCCTCGCATGAGCGCCGCGTAGGCGAGGGTCGATCCGACGGAACCTGCGCCGACGATCGCGAGCTTGGTGGTACGGGCGGGCACTGTGCCTCCTGGACGTTGTGCGACGGACCTCGAGCCTCCGCCGGACGGAGACCGCGTCCACCGCGTGGACTGCCGGGTCTCAGCCTAGGGCGGAGAGGCGCTCGAGCGCAGAGAGGACGACACGTCGGTCGGTCGTGGTCCAGAAGTCCGGCATCGACTTGGTCAGGTAGGAACCGTAGCGAGCCGTCGCGAGGCGCGGGTCGAGGACGGCGACGACACCGCGGTCCGCGGTCGACCGGATGAGCCGCCCCGCACCCTGGGCGAGCAGCAGCGCCGCATGGTTGGCCGAGACCTGCATGAAGCCGTTGCCCCCCGCGGCCTCCACTGCGCGGGCGCGGGCCGACTTCACCGGGTCGTCGGGCCGGGGGAACGGGATCCGGTCGATGAGCACGAGCTGACAGCTGGGGCCCGGCACGTCCACGCCCTGCCACAACGAGAGCGTGCCGAACAGGCACGTCTGCGGGTCTGCGGCGAACTCCTTGACGAGCGTGGGCAGCTGGTCGTCGCCCTGGCACAGGACCGGGACGTCGAGCCGTTCGCGCATGGCCTCGGCGACCGCGAGCGCCGCGCGCCGCGACGAGAACAGGCCCAGCGTCCGCCCGCCCGCCGCGGTGATGAGGTCGGCGATCTCGTCGAGCTGCCCGTCGGTGGCCGCCTCGCGGCCGGGCTGGGGCAGGTGCTTGGCGATGTAGAGGATGCCCTGCTGGGGGTAGTCGAACGGGCTGCCGACGTCCAGGCCGCTCCAGGTGGCCCCGTCGTCGTCGAGCCCGAGCGAGCGGGCAACGGGATCGAACGTCCCCCCGAGCGCGAGCGTCGCCGACGTGAAGACGCCCGTGCGCTCGGTCAGGAGGTTGGTCCGGATGAGCCCGGCCACCGCGAGCGGCGCGGCGTGCAGCTTGCTCACGCCGTCCCCGCTCCAGCGACCGTCCTCGCCGGCGCGCGAGCACCACAGGACGTCGTGCCCCGTGGGGTCCTGCGCCATGCGCTCGGCGATCTCGAAGACCTGGAGCATGGTGGCCTGGGCCATCTTCATCCCGGTGTCCGGCTGCGCCTGAGGCCCGCCCGAGGTGTCCGGCTTGAGCGCGCTGAGCACCGTGCGCGCCGCGTCGCGGACCGCCGCGACGGCCGAGCGCGCGTCGTCGGGCAGGCCGTCCGGGAAGCGCTCCGCGGGCAGCGCGGCGACCACGGTCCCGAACGCGCCGATCGCGAGGTCCAGGTCGGTCGTCTGCACTCCCCCGTGGCGACGTGCGAGCCGCGCGGCGTGCTCGATGATGGGCACCGAGAGGTCCGCGGTCGCAGCGGCCGTGACGCGGTCGCTCAGCTCGTGGGCCTCGTCGACGACGACCACCCCGTGCTCGGGCAGGACGCCGGGCGAGCCCGACGCGGCGATACCGAGCATCGCGTGGTTGGTCACCACGACGTCTGCCTCGCGCGCGCTCGTGCGGGCCTGGTCGGGGAAGCAGTCGTCGATGAGCGGGCACTTGGCCCCCAGGCACTCGAGGGCCGTGACCGAGACCTGCCGCCACGCCTTGTCCGAGACACCGGGCACCAGGTCGTCGCGGTCCCCCGTCGTGGTCTCCTGGGCCCATTCGCGCAACCGCACGACCTGCTCGCCCAGCGCAGCGGCCCCCGAGGCCGCACCCGGGGCCGGGTGCTCCGCGACGCCCGCGCGCTCACCCCCCGTGGGCAGGTCGAACAGCGTGGGCTCGTCGGCCGGGTAGCCCCCCTCGATCTTGTGCTGGCACAGGTAGTTGTGCCAGCCCTTGAGGAGAGCGATCCGGGGCTCGCGCGGGAGCCTGTCCGCGACGGCCTGGGCGACCAGCGGGAGGTCGCGCGTGATGATCTGGCGCTGGAGCGCGAGGGTCGCGGTCGAGACGATGACCCGCTCGTCCTCGCACACCGCGTGGCGCACCGCGGGCACGAGGTAGCCGAGCGACTTCCCGGTGCCGGTGCCCGCCTGGACCAGCAGGTGGTCGGGTCCGCCCGAGCCGTCGATCGCGGTCGCGACGCTCACGGCCATCTGGTGCTGGCCCGCGCGTCGCCCGCCACCGAGGGCACCGACCGCGAGGTCGAGCAGCTCCTCGACGTCAGGGGTCGCAGAGCCCGTGGTCAGGGTGGTGGTGGTCTCCTCGGGCACCCCGGAAGTCTACGGCGACCCTCCGACACGACGGGCCCGCGACCGGCGAGGGGCGGGCCGCACGAGCCGCCCGCGAGGCGCCCGGAAGAGCGCCGGACCGCAGCCCCCTGGCACGCGCTGGGGCCCGGCTCCTCTGAGCCCGGGCCCCTGCGCGCTCAGGCGCGGACTGCGACGGCGTGGAGCTCGAGCGCGAGCCCCTCGTCGACCCGGGCGAGCAGGCGCGTGCCCGTCTCGACGTGCTCCTCGAGGTCGATCTCGCCCGTGAGGTGCACGCGGTTGACCAGGTCGCCGCGGTGGTAGGGCACCACGAGGTCGACCGAGACGTCGGGCCGCGGCAGCTCGTCGGAGATGAGCTGGAGCAGGTCGTCGATCCCCTGCCCGGTGTGCGCCGAGACCACGATCGTGCGCCGTTCGCGGCCGCGGATGCGCGCCACGACGTCGGGGTCGGCGATGTCGACCTTGTTGAGCACGACGACCTCGAGCACCTGGTCGATGCCGGGGATGTCCGCGAGGACGTGCCGGACCGCGGCGATCTGTCCCTCGGGGTCGGGGTGCGACGCGTCGACCACGTGCAGCAGCAGGTCGGCCTGGCCGACCTCCTCGAGCGTCGAGCGGAACGCCTCGACGAGCTGGTGCGGCAGCGCGCGGACGAACCCGACCGTGTCCGCGAGCGTGTAGACGCGCCCGTCCTCGGTCTGCGCGCGACGCACCGTGGGGTCGAGCGTCGCGAACAGCGCGTTCTCGACGAGCACGCCGGCGCCGGTCAGCGCGTTGAGCAGGCTCGACTTGCCGGCGTTGGTGTACCCGGCGATCGCGACCGACGGGATGGCGTGGCGCTTGCGCGAGGACCGCTTGGTCTCGCGCGCGGGGGCCATCGCCGCGATCTCGCGCCGCAGCTTGGTCATGCGGTCGCGGATACGACGGCGGTCGAGCTCGATCTTGGTCTCACCGGGTCCGCGCGAGCCCATGCCGGCTCCCGCGCCACCGACCTGGCCACCGGCCTGGCGGGACATCGACTCGCCCCAGCCGCGCAGGCGCGGGAGCAGGTACTCGAGCTGGGCGAGCTCGACCTGCGCCTTGCCCTCTCGGGACTTGGCGTGCTGGGCGAAGATGTCGAGGATCAGCGCGGTCCGGTCGACGACCTTGACCTTGACGATGTCCTCGAGCGCACGCCGCTGCGAGGGGGCGAGCTCGCCGTCGATCACGACCGTGTCCGCTCCCGTGGCCGCGACGACCGCGGCCAGCTCGGCGGCCTTGCCCGAGCCCAGGTACGTCCCGGGGTCCGGCTTCTGGCGACGCTGGAGCACGCCGTCGAGCACCTGGGAGCCCGCCGTCTCGGCGAGCGCCGCGAGCTCGCGCAGCGAGACCTCGGCCTCGGCCGCCGCGGCGTCGCCGCTGCCCGTGTAGAGGCCCACGAGCACGACCTTCTCGAGGCGCAGCTGGCGGTACTCGACCTCGGTGACGTCCTCGAGCTCGGTCGAGAGGTTCGCGACCCGTCGCAGCGCGGTGCGCTCGGCGAGCTCGAGCTGCTCGCCGTCGTAGACGGAGTGCTGGGTGCCCCCCTCGGCGCGCGCGGTCCCCGCCCGAGCGAGCACCCGTGCCACGACGTCTCCGGCGATGTCGCGCACGGGGCGCTCCACGGTCTCCGGTGAGGTCTCGGGGGTGGGGTTCGCAGGGGTCTGGGTCATGGGCCGCCTTTCAGCTGAGGGTCCGGGCCCCGGGTCCGTGTGACCTGGGCCGGTCGACGTCGTCCGGAAGACGTTCCGGTCGGCATGTCGTACAACAAGCGTGGCACGTCGGATCGTCCCGACGCGAACCTATTCGCCGCGAGCGCAGCCTCTCACGCCCTGCGCAGCGGGGTGAACCGTCCGCACGGGACGGTCCCGGGCGGGTCTCCCGATAGGATCGACCCTCGTGACGACCACCCCTGACGCGACGCCCGAGCCCTCCCCGGACCACTACTTCACGGCGCAGCCCGCGTCCGCCGAGGAACGTCGGGAGCTCACGGTCCGGCTCGCGGGACGCGAGGTCACGGTCGAGGTCGCGTCGGGCATCTTCTCCCCGGGCCGCCTGGACCTGGGGACCCAGGTCCTCCTGCGGTCCGTCCCGGACCTCCCGCCCGCTGCGTCCGGGCCCGACGGCGCCGCGCACCTCCTCGACCTGGGCTGCGGCTGGGGCCCGGTCGCCCTGAGCATGGCGATCGAGTCGCCCGGCGCGACCGTGTGGGCGGTCGACGTCAACGAGCGGGCGCTCGACCTGGTGCGGCGCAACGCCGCCCGCCTGGGCCTGGAGAACGTGCGCGCGGTCCGCCCCGAGGACGTCCCCGAGGACGTCCGGTTCGCCGCGATCTGGTCCAACCCGCCCATCCGGGTCGGCAAGGAGGTGCTGCACGACATGCTGCTGCACTGGCTGCCGCGCCTCGAGCCCGGCACCGAGGCCTACCTCGTGGTGCAGCGCAACCTGGGCGCCGACTCCCTCATGGCGTGGCTGGACGAGCACCTCGACGACGACCTGTCGGTGAGCAAGCTCGCGAGCGCCAAGGGGTTCCGCGTCCTCGAGGTCACGCGCGCGGGCTGAGCCTGCACGCCGCCGTCCGCCCTGCCGACGGGTCCCGCGCCCGACGCGCGCCGAGCGCGCGGGGGCGCTCCGCCGTCGGGCCCCTGGGTGCGGTCAGCGCCCGAACGCCGCCAGGTCGATCTCTCCCCCGAACACGATCTCCGCAGGACCGGCCAGCTCGACGCGGCCGCCCTCGAGGGCCGTCACGCGCACCGTGCCCCCCGGCACGTCGACCAGCCACACGTCGGGAGACTGCGGGCCTCCCCATGCCCGGACCGCGAGCGCCGCGGCGCACGCGCCCGTGCCGCAGGACTCGGTCTCGCCCACGCCGCGCTCGTGCACGCGCATGCGCAGGCGCCCGACGACGGTCCCGTCGACCGAGACCTCCTCGCCGAGGGGCACGACGAGCTCGACGTTCGTACCGTGCGGGGGCAGCGGCGAGACCACGGGGACCTCGGACAGGTCGGCGGCCTCGAGCTCGGCCTCGTGCGGCAGCGCGAGCACCGTTTGCGGGTTGCCCAGGTCGACGCTCAGCGCGGGCCGGGCGACCTCCCAGCCCTTGACCGCGACCTCGGCGTCGAAGCCCTCGTCGAGGGCCGTGCGCCCGCCCGGCAGGAACCAGGGGCCCATGTCGACCGCGTACCACCCGCCGGCCTCCTTGCGCACGTACTTGACCCCGGCGCGCGTGCCCACGGCGAGCACCCGCGGAGCCGTGGAGGTCGCCGAGCCGTCGGTGGACCCCGCGTCGTCGGTCGCGGTCGGCGCGGGCGTGAGGTCCACGAGCCCCAGGCGCTCGGCGAAGGCCGCGAAGACGCGCACCCCGTTGCCGCACATCTCGGCGATCGAGCCGTCCGCGTTGCGGTAGTCCATGAACCAGATCGCCTCGGGGTCCTCGGCGAGGACCGCCGCGGACTCCGGCACGTAGGCCGTGGGGACCAGCCGGATCACCCCGTCACCGCCGATGCCCGCGCGGCGGTCCGCGAGCGCCCGGACCTGCTCGGCATCGAGGTCTCGGCTCCCCTCGAGGTCTGCGAGCAGGACGAAGTCGTTGCGGGTCCCGTGGCCCTTGGCGAAGCGGGTCGTCGGACGGGGCGGCGGCAGGCTCATGAGCCCAGACTACGGCGCGTCGGACGCTCGTCCGTGCGCGTGTCCAGGGTGCCGTCGTCGCCCGCGCGGACGATCTCCAGGGCGTCGGCCAGGAGCGTGGGCGACTGCGCGTCGAGCCAGTGCACGCGCGGGTCACGACCGAACCAGCCCATCTGCTTGCGGGCCAGCCGGCGCGTGTTCGCGGTGATCTGCTCGCGGGCCTCGTCGGCCGTGAACTCCCCGCGCAGGTGAGCCAGGACCTCGGCGTAGCCGACCGCGCGCTCTGCGGTGCGGCCCAGGTGCGGCGCGAGCGCACGGACCTCGTCGAGCAGTCCCTGCTCCCACATGCGCTCGACCCGACCGGCCACGCGGGCGTCGAGCGTCTCGCGGTCGCAGTCGAGACCGATCTGGACCGCGGGGCGCACGTACTCCTGGCGCGGGAGGTTCGCGGTGAACGGTTCGCCCGTGATCTCGATGACCTCGAGCGCCCGCACGATGCGGCGCGTGTTCGCAGGGCCGATCGACGTCGCGGCGCCGGGGTCGAGCCGCGCGAGCTCGGCGTGCAGGGCCCGTGCTCCCTCGCGCTCGGCGCGCTCCTCGAGGCGCGCGCGGACGTCCGGGTCGGTGCCCGGGAAGTTCATCTCGTCGAGCAGTGCCCGTACGTAGAGGCCCGAGCCGCCGACGACGACCGCGCGAGCGCCCCGGGCGTCGATCGCGTCGAGGTCCGCGCGGGCCGAGGCCTGGTAGTCGGCGACCGAGGCGTCCTCGCGGGGGTCCAGCACGTCGAGCTGGTGGTGGACGATCCCGCGACGCTCGGCGACCGGGACCTTCGCGGTCCCCACGTCCATGCCGCGGTAGAGCTGGTAGGCGTCGGCGTTGACGACCTCGGCAGGGGTGAGGGCCTGGGCGAGGTCGAGGGCGAGGTCCGACTTCCCGGTCGCGGTGGGGCCGACGACGGCGACGATGAGCATCTGAGAACCGTACCCGGCGGGCGAGCCCCGGTGCCCCGCCCCGGCTCGGGGCAGGGCTCCGCGCAGGCGGGCTGCCCCTTGTGTCGCCCCTGTCCCTGTGTGGGTGGACCTGCGTAGGCTCCTCGGGTGGCCACCGGCAGACCGGTACGTCACGCTCCGCCCCGCGCTGCCCTGCGCGCCCCACGAGACGACGAGGAATCGAGACATGAGCTTCTTCTCCAAGCCGGACGAGACCCTTCCGCCCGCGAACGCACCGCTCTCGCGGGACCGCATCGAGGCGATCCTCACGAGCAAGGGCTGGAACTACGGCATCGACGACGACGGCGACCTGGGCGGCAGCTGGGACGGCAACGTCTTCTACTTCTTCGTGATGGGGACCAAGGACGAGATCCTGCAGGTCCGCGGCCGGTGGAGCCGCACGCTCTCGGCCGCCGACCAGGCGCAGGTGGCGCTGCTCGCCAACGAGGTCAACCAGAGCAAGATCTGGCCCAAGGTCTACTCGCGCGTCGAGGGGGACCAGCTCGGCGTCTACGCCGAGGTCTCGACGGACCTCGAGTTCGGTGTCGCGGACGACCAGCTCGGGCAGCTCGTCGAGTGCGGTCTGTTCTCCGGCCTCCAGTTCTTCGAGCAGCTCGACGAGCGCTTCCCTGCCCCGGACGCCGGGCCCGCGGACGCGAACGTCTACGTCGAGGACCGCCCGCTTTGACGAGCACGTTCCAGGTCGACCTGCACGGGGTCGTCGACCTCCTGGCACGTCACCTGTACTCGAGCCCCCGCGTCTACCTCCGCGAGCTCCTGCAGAACGGCGTGGACGCCATCACCGCGCGGCGCGGGCTCGCGGGCGAGGACGCGCCCGCGACGATCCGGCTCCGGCCGCTGCCCGACGGCGGGCTCGAGGTCGCCGACTCCGGGGTGGGGCTGACGCTCGCCGAGGCCGGTGAGCTGCTGGCCACGATCGGTCGCAGCTCCAAGCGCGACGTCGAGCTCGGCACGGGCCGCGAGGAGTTCCTGGGCCAGTTCGGGATCGGACTCCTGTCCGCGTTCATGGTCGCCGACGAGATCGAGCTCACGTCGCGCTCGGCGCGCTCCCTGCCCGACGGCGAGGCTCCGGCCCCGGTGCGCTGGCGCGGGTTCGCGGACGGCAGCTACGAGCTGACCGAGGTCGCGGCGGACGACCCCACGGTCCCTGCCGAGCCCGGGAGCATCGTCCGCCTGCGCCCACGCCGCGACATGGAGCACTGGCTCGCCCCGGCGACCGTCACGGCCCTCGCCCAGGACTTCGGGTCGCTGCTGCCCGTGGACCTCCAGGTCGAGGTCCGCCTCGACCTCGACGACGGCACGCCGGGTCCGCGGGGCCCGTCAGCCGTCGACGGGGACGCGCGCACGGTCTGGCGGCGCCTCAGCGGCCGCGAGCTGCCATGGAAGGAGCGGCACGCCACCCCTGCCGAGCGCGACGCGGCCCTCACGCGCTACGCCGAGCAGACGCTCGGGTTCACCCCTCTCGCCCGGATCGACCTCGACATCCCCGTCGCGGGTCTGAGCGGGGTCGCGTACGTCCTGCCCGCCGCGGTGTCACCGACTACCCCCTCGAGCCATCGCGTGTATCTCAAGCGCATGCTCCTGGGCACCAAGGTCGACGACCTGCTGCCGCCCTGGGCGTTCTTCGTGCGCTGCGTGCTCGACGCCTCGGCGCTGCGCCCCACCGCGTCGCGCGAGGGGCTCTACGAGGACGAGGTCCTGCTCGCGACGCGAGAGGCCCTCGGAGCCCAGGTCCGGGCGTGGGCGCTGGCCACGCTCGCCGAGGACTCCCCCGCGGGCCGCGCGTTCCTGCGGGTGCACCACCTCGCGGTCCGCGCCCTCGCGCTCCAGGACGACGACATGCTGGACCTCGCGGCCCGGGTGCTCCCGTTCGAGACGACCGAGGGCACGGGCACGCTCACGGACCTGCAGGCGGCGCTCCCCGAGGGCGCGCGCCTGCTGTGGACCCCCAGCGTCGAGGAGTTCCGGCGGGTCGCGCCGGTCGCCGCGGCCCAGGGGCTCGGGCTCGTCAACGGCGGGTACGTCTACGACGCGGACCTGCTCGAGCGCATCTCGAACCGCTTCCCCCGGTGGCGACTGTCGCCCGTGACCTCGAGCGACGTGTCCCAGGCGCTGCTGGAGGTCGACCCGCTGCGCGAGCTCGAGATCGCCGGCACGGTGCAGGCGATCGACGCCGCGCTCGCGCCCCAGGACTGCGAGGTGATCGTCCGGGCCTACGAGCCCTCGGTGCTGCCCGCGATGCTCCTGCACGACCGCGACGGCGACCACGAGCGCGAGGCCCGGGCGACGGTCGAGGCCGCCGACGACCTCTGGGGCCAGGTGCTCGCCGAGCTCTCGGGGCCTGCGCGCTCGCGCCAGCTCGTGCTCAACGACACCAACGACACGGTCCGTTCCCTCCTCGCGACCACGGACCCGCAGGTCCGTGAGGCGGGGGCCCAGTCGCTCTACGTCACGGCCCTGCTCCTGTCCGGACGACCCCTGCGGTCCTCCGAGGCGACCCTCATGAACGGTTCGCTCGCGGTCCTGCTCGACCGCGCGCTGCGCCCCGGCACCACCCCCCTGGAGGAGAACCGATGACCCGCTCGGTCCACGAGGCCAACGCAGCCCTGTCCCGCATCCGCGAACTGCCCTACGGGATCGCCCGGAGCACCGCGGCGGCCGGCGAGCTCGACGAGATCACGGCGAACGGCCCGGTCGAGGCTCGTGCCTACGCGCTGTTCGTCCTCGTCGAGTCCTACGTGTGGGGCAACGAGGTCACCAAGGCCTACCTGCCGTTCACCCAGCTCCTGCGGTGGTGGGACGAGCACCCCGAGCACTTCGACGAGCAGGACGCGCACTCGCTGTTCTGGTCGTTCAAGTGGATGGTCGGCAACCTCATGGACTTCCCGGCCGTCCCGGCCGCGCAGATCGACCGCACGCTCGACGACATGGAGCGCCGGTACGCGGTCGCGGGCAACGGCATGAACGCCGTGACCATGTCCCGCTTCCAGTGGGAGCGTTCGCGCGGGACGCAGGCCGTCGCGGCCGCGTACGAGGCGTGGGTCGCCACGCCGCGCGACGACTTCTCCCAGTGCGAGGCCTGCGAGCCCGGGGACCGTGCCGCCTACCTGTTCGACGTCGGTCGCACCGACGAGGGGGTCCGCCTCCTCGAGACCGTGCTGGCCGGGTCGCCCGAGTGCGCCACCGAGCCGGGCGACATGCTCTCCCACCTCCAGCTCGCCTACCTCGAGCAGGGGCGAGCGGACAAGGCCGCGACCACCCACCGCCGAGGTCTGCGGCACCTCGACAACGGCGTGGCGATGACCGGCCCCCAGGGACGGCACATCGAGTTCCTGGCGCGGACGGGCAACGCCGAGCGGGCGATCGGTCGCCTCGTGGAGCAGCAGGACAACCTGCTGTCCGCCGACTCCCCGCGGGACCGGTGGTCGTTCCTGCTCAGCGTCGGGACCGCGACCGCGCTGCTGGCGCGCGAGCACGGGGACCGGAGCCTCGCGCTGCGCGAGGTCCCGGCATCGACGGTCGCGGGGCTCGACGCCTGGATCCGTTCGCAGGCGCTCGAGCTCGCGGCGGCCTTCGACGCGCGCAACGGCACGGACACCGCGACGCGGCGGACCGAGACGGTGTGGGCGAGCATCCCGACCGTCCTGCCCGTGAGCCTGAGCGTGCTGACTGCTCCTTCGGGCGCGGCATCACCGGCCCCCGTGACGGGCCGGGCAGTGCCCGACGACGCCGCGCCCGTGGGCGTCGGGGAGCCCGGGCCGGGCGGCGCACCGACCGCGAGCACCGCCTCGGCCGCTACGGCGCGCACGGGCGGAGGCGCCACGGGCCCCGAGCTCGTCGCCCGCGCGAGCGAGGCAGCAGCGACGGACCCGGCGTCTGCGGCGCTGCTGTACCAGCAGGCAGCGGCGACGTTCGAGGCCCAGGGGCTGCTGGCCGACGCCGGCTTCGCCCTGGCGGAGGCCGCGCAGATCGCCGCTCTCGAGCAGGACCTCGACGGGGCGCTGACCGCGTTCCCGCGCGCCGTGGCCCTGCTGCGCGCGGGCGGGGTCGGGCCGGAGTTCAGGGGCCAGGTCGCGCGGGCCTTCGCCCGGTCGTCGGCCCGCGCGGGAGACCCGCTCGCGGGTCTGGTCGCGGTCGAGAAGGAGCTCGGGGACCTGGGCGGCCCCTTCGGCGCCGCGGCCGGAGGTGCGGGTGCGGCCGGCCACGAGCCCGGTGGCCTCGACGGAACGGGCGACGAGCCGTCGTCTCGCGCGGACGCCAGGTCCCGCGAGCGCCGTGAGCTCTCGGACACCCGGGCCCGGCTGCTCGCCTCGACGGGCGAGCACGAGCAGGCGTCGGCAGCAGCCGAGGCCGTCGCCGAGGAGTACGCCCGGGCCGGTGACCTCCCGGGGGCCGCGCACGCGTTCTGGCTCGCCGGGACCACGCGCGCGGAGGCGGGCGACCCGGAGGGCGCCGTCGACGTGCTCGAGTCGGCGGTCGACGGGTTCCGGCTCGCGCGCGACCAGCGGTCGCGGGCGAGCGTGGGCAACGAGCTCGTCGCGATCCTGCACCGACTGGGCCGCGAGGACGCCGCCGCGCAGGTCGCGGCGACGTTGAGCGAGCGCTAGCAAGCGCTCCCGGCCGGTCGGCGACTCACCGACCGGCCGGGGCGCCGACGAACCTCACGACCTCGTACGTGCGGTGCTCGTACTCCCCCACCGACCGCTCGACGACCTCCTCGAACGCGTCGCCCAGGGCGCCGAGCACCTCGCGCTCGATCTCTCGGGCCGTGCCGGGAGCGTCCGCCGCCGGTCCCCCCGCGCGAGCGGCGGCGTCGGGCGAGGTGCTCGTCACCACCACGAGGCCGGCACCGGGCTCCTGCGCGAGCGCACGCACCAGGCGGCCGGCCTCGCCCGCAGGGCGGCCGGCATCGAGCTCGACGACCTCGACCGGCCCGTCACATCCCGCAGCCGCGAGCGCCAGCAGCCCGACCGACCCGGCGAGCCCGGCGGCGGGCAGCCCCTGCGTGCCCGGGGCGGGCGCCCAACCCCACCAGCGCGGCTCGACGCCGACCGCCTCGAGCGCCGGACGCAGGACGCCGCGACGACCTGCCGTCCCGCGGGCCGCGACGACCACCACGACCACCCGGTCCACGTGCGCGGCGAGGTCCCGGAGCGCACCGAGCACGTGGCCACGCGTGTCCGCGAGCACCACGGCGCTCCCGGCGACACCGGGGACGAGGAGGGGGGTTCCAGGCAGGGCGACGGCACGGACGATCACGCGCGCCACGCTACCCCGCGGGCAGGACGATCCGCGCCGGGCGCAGGTAGGGTGGGCCCATGAGGTTCTTCGGCGGCAGACGGGGACACCATTCCGAACGAGGGGACCGTCCCGAGCCGGGCGACCGGTCGGGACAGGGCGACGCGGACGGACAGGGCGGCGACAGCGGCCCGGACGAGGGCGCCCCCGCAGGACCTGACGGCACGGCCGCACCGTCGCTCGACGACGCGGCGCTCCACGCCTCGGTCGAGAGCCTCCTGCTCCGTGAGCTCGGTGGGACCATGATCGCCGACATCGACCACGACCAGATCCCCACGCCCCTGCGCCGCGGGCGCGTGCTCGAGTGGATCGCCGACTCCGGGTACAGCTACTTCATCGACGCCGAGGACGACGTCGGCGGGCTGTGGCACGGGCGGCTCTTCTACTTCCTGCTCTTCGGCACGCATCAGGAGATCCTGCAGGTGCGCGGCCAGTGGAACAGGGACATCACGATCGAGCGGCTCGAGGAGATCCTCGAGTTCTGCAACGAGTGGAACGCCGACCGCATCTGGCCCAAGGCCTACACGCGCGTGCGCGACAACGGCATGGTCCACGTCTTCACCGAGGTCACGGTGGACCTCGAGCACGGCGTCAACGACGACCAGCTCGACCAGCTGCTCCAGTGCGGCCTGTCGACCGGGTCCATGTTCTTCGACGCGCTCGACGAGTTCTATCCGGACCCTGCGAGGTCGGCACCATGAGCCCCACCCCCCGCACCAGCTGGCTCGCGCGCCTGTTCGGCAACCACCGGCCCAAGCCGGTGGACGACGTGCCGATCGACGTCGAGCTCCCCACCCCCCTGTCGACACGACGCATCGGCGACTACCTCTCGCGGCGCGGCTACCACTTCCGCATCGACGACGACGGCGACGTCACCGGGACCTGGGACGGCAACCGGTTCTGGTTCCTGCTGCTCGGCGAGCACCAGGAGATCCTCCAGGTCCGCGGGCGCTGGTCGACGACCCTGCCCGTCACCTCACGCCTCGCCGTTCTCCAGGCCGTCAACGACTGGAACCGCGAACGCATCTGGCCCAAGGTCTACGTCCGCGAGGAGAGCCAGGGGCTGGCGCTGTACGCCGAGGTCTCGGTCGACCTCGAACGAGGAGCGACCGACGACCAGCTCGGTCAGGTCGTCTCGTGCGGGCTCGGGACCGCGGTCCAGCTGTTCAACACGATCGGCGGCCAGCTTCCGCCGGTCTGAGGCGATCTCCGGCGGGGCGCGGGGTCCTGAGGCGTGGACCTTCGCGTGCGGGCCCGTCCGACGACGAGCCCGCACACCTGCTCAGGGACGTCGCAGGGTCGGCAGTCCCAGGCTGACCGGGCCACCGGCGGCAGGCGCCCCGTGCGAGTGCTCGTGGTCGTCGCCGCCCCCCAGCCGCGTCTTCTCGCGCGCGACCCAGGCGTCGCCCGAGCGCGTGCGGCGCACCGAGTACGTGCCGGTCCCACCGATGCCCGTGGCCCCGGCGACGGCCGAGTCGGCGACCAGGTGGTACGGAGCCGACCGGGTGACCTCGACGGTCACCATGTCCCCGGGTCGGGGCAGGCGCGGGTCCAGGTCGTCGGCCAGGCGCGGGTCGTCGGCCAGGGCGTCGCCGTCCGCACGACCGGCCATGAGGGTCACGACGTCGTCGGGCACGGCCAGGTGCACCAGACGGTTGTCCGCCGCACGGCCCGTCAGGCGGTGCGTCGCGCCGTCCTTGCGGCCCGACCCCTCGGTCACGAGCACCTCGACCGTGCGCCCGACCTGGCGTGCGGACTCCTCGGCGCTGACCCGGTCCTGGAGCGCCTGGAGCCGTTCGTAGCGCTCCTGGACGACCTCCTTGGGCAGCTGGTCCGGCAACGTCGCGGCCGGGGTCCCCGGTCGCTGGGAGTACTGGAACGTGAAGGCCGACGAGAACCGGGAGGCCTCGACGACGCGCAGCGTCTCGGCGAAGTCCTCCTCGGTCTCGCCCGGGAAGCCCACGATGAGGTCGGCCGTGATCGACGCGTCGGGCATGGCCTCGCGCACGCGGTCGAGGATCCCCAGGAACTTCTCCGACCGGTAGGAGCGGCGCATGGCCCGCAGGATGCGGTCCGACCCGGCCTGGAGGGGCATGTGCAGCTGCGGCATGACGTTGGGGGTCTCGGCCATGGCCGCGATCACGTCGTCCGTGAAGGCCGCGGGGTGGGGGGACGTGAAGCGCACGCGCTCGAGGCCCTCGATCTCCCCGCACGCACGCAGCAGCTTGGCGAACGCCCCACGGTCGCCGAACTCGACGCCGTAGCTGTTGACGTTCTGGCCCAGCAGGGTCACCTCGATCGCACCCTGGTCGACGAGCGCCTGGACCTCGGCCAGGACCTGCCCCGGGCGCCGGTCGCGCTCCTTGCCGCGCAGGTGCGGCACGATGCAGAACGTGCACGTGTTGTTGCACCCGACGCTGATCGACACCCAGCCGGCGTAGACCGACTCTCGCTTGGTGGGCAGCGTCGAGGGGAAGACCTGGAGGGACTCGGCGATCTCGACCTGCGCGGCCTCGTTGTGCCGGGCACGCTCGAGCAGGACGGGCAGGGCGTCGAGGTTGTGCGTGCCGAACACGACGTCGACCCAGGGGGCCTTCTCGACGATGCCAGACCGGTCCTTCTGCGCGAGGCAGCCCCCGACCGCGATCTGCATGCCGGGCCGCTTGGCCTTGATCGACGCGAGCTGCCCGAGGTTCCCGTACAGGCGCGTGGCCGCGTTCTCACGGACCGCGCACGTGTTGATGACGACGACGTCCGCGCGGTGCGCGGCCTCGTCGGCGGCCTCCGCGCGGGTGTAGCCGGCCTGCTCGAGCATGCCGGCCATGTGCTCGGAGTCGTGCACGTTCATCTGGCAACCCAGGGTGCGGACCATGTAGGTCCGCGGCGCGGCCGCCTCGGGCGCGTCGGAGGGACCCGCTACGGGGCTGTCATCGGGGCGCAGGGCGGTGGAGAACATCACCGTCAAGGGTACGGCGCCGCGAGCACCCGGCCGAAACGCTGGTTCTCCGGCCGCCGGGCATCTGTTGCCCTTCTGTTGCCGAACTGTTGCCGGAAACAGTGGCGTGCGCAACAAATCCCCCCTAGGTTCATGAAATGGACGCGCAACCGAACACCCCGAGCGACGCTGCCGACGCGTCGCCCACCACGCCCCTGTCCGCGCCCGCCGGGGCGTCCCGTGACGACGAGCTCGGCGCACCGCTCGTCGAGCTCCGCGGGGTGAACAAGCACTTCGGCGACCTCCACGTCCTCAAGGACGTGGACCTCACGGTGCGACGCGGAGAGGTGCTCGTCGTGATCGGCCCCTCGGGCTCGGGGAAGTCGACGCTGTGCCGGGCCATCAACCGGCTCGAGACGATCGACACGGGCACCATCGTGATCGACGGCGAGCCTCTCCCCGAGGAGGGCAAGGCGCTCGCCCGTCTCCGGTCGGACGTCGGGATGGTCTTCCAGTCGTTCAACCTCTTCGCCCACAAGACGATCCTCGACAACGTGACGCTCGGCCCGCTCAAGGTCCGTCGCATGAAGTCCGCGGACGCCAAGAAGGAGGCGCTGGCCCTGCTGGACCGCGTCGGGATCGGGAACCAGGCCGACAAGATGCCGGCCCAGCTCTCGGGCGGGCAGCAGCAGCGCGTGGCGATCGCCCGGGCGCTGGCCATGCACCCCAAGGTCATGCTCTTCGACGAGCCCACCTCGGCGCTGGACCCCGAGATGATCAACGAGGTCCTCGACGTCATGGTCGCGCTGGCCAAGGAGGGCATGACCATGATCGTCGTGACCCACGAGATGGGCTTCGCGCGCAAGGCGGCGCACCGCGTCGTCTTCATGGCGGACGGGCAGATCGTCGAGGAGGCACCGCCCGAGGAGTTCTTCACGAACCCCCAGAGCCATCGCGCCCAGGACTTCCTGTCCAAGATCCTGACCCACTGACCGCACCGCAGCGACAGCACCAGCACCGACCCACCGCCCCCGACCAGCACCTCCCCACGCAGCACAGCACGCCCCACGGATCCCGGCCTCGACGAAGAGTCCGGCGACCACCTGCAAGAACCGACAGCTCGACCGGCCACGAACCAGCCGGACGGAGCGGGTGACCACCAGGTCCCCCGTGACGGCTCGGCACGACGAAGGGGAAGACACCATGCGAGCACGTACCCGAACCGGAGGGCTCCTCGCCCTCACCGCGGCCACCGCCCTGATCCTCGGCGCCTGCAGCGGCGGCACCGACGACTCGGGCGGCGAGACCGACGCCGCGACGTCCGACGGCGGCGGCGAGAAGATCACCATCGGCATCAAGTTCGACCAGCCGGGTCTCGGCTTCAAGGAGGGCGACACGTACACGGGGTTCGACACGGACGTCGCCCGCTACGTCGCCGAGAAGCTCGGCTACTCGGAGGACCAGATCGAGTGGAAGGAAGCTCCGTCGGCCCAGCGCGAGACGCTGCTGAGCACCGACCAGGTCGACATGATCTTCGCGACCTACTCGATCACCGACAAGCGCAAGGAGACCGTCGCGTTCGCCGGTCCGTACTTCGTCGCCGGGCAGGACCTGCTCGTCGCCGAGGACAACACCGACATCAAGGGGCCCGAGGACCTCGAGGGCAAGAACCTCTGCTCGGTCACCGGGTCCACCTCCGCGCAGCGCATCAAGGACGAGTACGCGGCCGGGGTCCAGCTCCTCGAGCAGCCCGGCTACGCCGAGTGCGTCACGGCACTGCTCTCGGGTCAGGTCGACGCGGTCACCACCGACGACATCATCCTGGCCGGCCTCGCGGCCCAGCCCGCGAACAAGGGCAAGGTCAAGGTCGTCGGGGCGCCGTTCTCGACCGAGCGCTACGGCGTCGGGATCCCGCAGAGCAGCGACAAGTGCGAGGACATCAACGCCGCGATCACCGAGATGATCGAGGACGGGTCGTGGGAGGAGGCCATCACGACCAACACCGAGGGCACCGGGTACACCCCGAACGCCTCGGAGAACCCGCCGACGCCGGACGCCTGCGCCTGACAGGTCCGCTGCTGCGCCGGGTGAGCGCGTGCCCCCTGGGGCCGCGCCCGCCCGGCGCAGCACCCGTCCGGTCCGGTCTCGTGCGGCGTCCGCGCCGCACCTCGTGAAGGGTGACCCGTCGTGGGTGACTACCTCTCTCAGTTCTTGCGGCTCTTCGAGTCGTACGACGTCCTGGGCGCGTTCTGGGTCAACATCCAGCTCACGTTCTGGGCGGCGATCCTGGCGCTCGTCATCGGCACGGTGCTCGCGCTCATGCGGATCTCCCCGATCCCGAGCCTGCAGTGGGCCGGTGCCACGTACGTCACGCTGTTCCGCAACACGCCGTTGACGATCATCATGGTGTTCCTGACGCTCGGGGTCTGGGGCCAGCTCAAGATCCAGCTCGCCGACGACTTCCCGTCCAACTTCTTCCGCTTCGCGGTGCTGGGCCTCGCGGTCTACCACGCGGCGTTCGTGTGCGAGGCGATCCGCTCCGGGGTCAACACCGTGCCGATCGGACAGGCCGAGGCGGCCCGCGCAATAGGCCTCTCGTTCCTGCCGGCGGCACGGATCGTGATCCTCCCCCAGGCCTTCCGTGGCTCGGTGGCCCCGCTCGGCAACGTGCTCATCGCCCTCATCAAGAATTCGACCGTCGCCGCCGCGGCCGGCGTCGCGACGGAGACCTCCAGCCTCATGAAGACCATGATCGAGTTCGACTCCGACGTCATCATCGCGATCTTCCTGACGTTCGCGATCGGCTACGTGATCCTCGTGATCCCGGTCGGGCTCGCGACGACCGCGCTCTCGCGCCGTCTGGCGGTGAAGCGATGACCGCCCAGCAGCAGACGGTCCTGTTCGACGCCCCCGGGCCCCGGGGCCGGCGCACCATCCTGATCGGCAACGTCGTGGGGGCGATCGTGGTCGCGGGCATCGCGGCCTACGCACTGGTGCTGCTGGGCCGCGAGGGCCAGCTCACCGCGGAGAAGTGGCAGCCGATCTTCACGGCCGACGCCTGGGAGAACTTCTACCTCCCGGGCCTGCTCGACACCCTGCGCGCGGCAGGCGTCGCGATCGTCGGGGCGATCGTGTTCGGTCTGCTCTTCGGCATCGGGCGCCTGTCGGCGGTCAAGGCCGTGCGCTGGCTCTCGGGCCTGGTCGTCGAGTTCTTCCGGGCCGTCCCGGTCCTGCTCATGATGATCTTCTTCTGGCTCTTCCTGGCCCAGCTCAAGGTGCCCGACGCACCGTTCATGGCGGTCGTGATCGCCCTGATCCTCTACAACGGGTCCGTGGTCGCCGAGCTGGTCCGCTCGGGGGTCTACGGGCTGCCCAAGGGGCAGGGCGAGGCGGCTCTGGCGGTCGGGCTCACCCGGGGCCAGTCGCTCCGGTCGGTCGAGGTGCCGCAGGCGCTCATCGCGATGCTCCCGGCGCTGGTTTCCCAGCTCGTCGTGGTCCTCAAGGACACCGCGCTCGGCTACATCATCACGTACACCGAGCTCCTCCAGGAGTCGCGTCGTCTCGGATCCGCATACGGCAACATCCTGCAGTCGCTGCTGATCGCGGCGATCCTGTTCATCACGATCAACTACGTGCTCTCGAAGGTCGCCGAGATCCTGGCGCGGCGCCTGCGAGGTCGGACCGCCGGCCCGGTCCGGGCGGCGACGCCCGGTCTCGCGGTCGGGGCGCGCGGGGCGGCTCCGGTCGGTACTGCGCCGGCCGCACCTCCTGCACCGAAGTGACCGGCACGTAGGTGATCGGCTCGCTGCGGCCGTCCCGGGTCCCACGACCCTGGACGGCCGCTGCGTGTCCGTCGACCTCGACGTCCCGCGCGAGCGGAGTGGTCCGCGGCCCGACGGCGGAGCTCGCCGTCAGAGGTCGTCGAACCCGCCGTGGGGCTCGTCGTCCGCCTCCTCGCCCTCACGGGCGAGCTCTTCGCGGACCAGGGTGAGCGCGAGCCCCGGGCTGTAGCCCTTGCGGGCGAGCATCCCGACGACGCGTCGGGTGCGGACCTCACGGTCGAGGCCGGTGGTCCTGGCCAGGCGCCGCTGGACGAGCTCACGAGCCGCGTCGTGCTCGTCGTCGTCGTCGACCTGGTCGAGGGCGCCCGTCGCGGTCTCGTCGTCGATGCCCTTGCGCCGCAGCTCCTGTGCGATGGCCCGACGGGACAGGCCTCGCTCGCCGTGGCGGGTGCGGACGATCATCCCGGCGTACTCGGCGTCGTCGACCAGCCCGACCTCCTCGAAACGGTCGAGGATCGGTTCGAGGACCTCGGACGGGTATCCCTTGCGGGTCATGGCGTCCATGAGCTGACGGCGGCTCTTGGGGGCCGCCGTGAGCGTCCGGAGGATCGCTTCGCGGGCGTGCTCGGTGAGCTCGGCCCCGGCCAGGGCTCCCGACTCCACGCGGTCGGCGATCGTGGGACGCGGCTTGCGTTCCTTGCGTTCCCCCGAGTGGTCGCGGCGCCGGGTCGCGCTCGATCCTCGGCTCGCAGACCGCTCACCGAACCCGCTGCTGCCGAAGCTGCTGCTCTTGCCGCTGGACCTACCACCGCCGAGCCCGGACGAGCCGAACCCGGACACCCCCCGCGTCGGCTTCCCTCGGCTCGGAGCGCTGCCGCTGCGGGCCACGGACCCCCTCCGGTCCGGGGTGCCGCCCGCTGCCCCGGAGACGTCGCCCGCCGTGCCGGAGGCGCCGATGGGCGCGTCCCCCTCCTCACCGGGAAGGGGACGCGCCCACTCGGGCATCTGGTCCAGCGGGTCGTCGACGATCAGAGGACGGCCTTCTTGCCCTTACCGGCCGGGGCCGCCGCAGGGGTGACCGGAGCGACCGCGGGTACCTCGTCCGCGGGGGCGTCGACCTTGGCCCCGACGCCGAGCTTCTCCTTGATGCGCTTCTCGAGCTCGTTGGCGAGGTCCGGGTTGTCGCGCAGGAAGCTGCGTGCGTTCTCCTTGCCCTGTCCGAGCTGGTCGCCGCCGTAGGTGAACCAGGACCCGGACTTGCGCACGAAGCCGTGCTCGACGCCCATGTCGATCAGGCCGCCCTCGCGCGAGATGCCGACGCCGTACAGGATGTCGAACTCGGCCTGCTTGAAGGGCGGGGCCATCTTGTTCTTGACGACCTTGACGCGCGTGCGGTTGCCGACCGCGTCCGTGCCCTCCTTGAGGGTCTCGATGCGGCGGATGTCCAGGCGGATCGAGGCGTAGAACTTCAGGGCCTTGCCACCGGTCGTGGTCTCGGGGGTCCCGAAGAAGACGCCGATCTTCTCGCGGAGCTGGTTGATGAAGATCGCGGTGGTGCCTGACTGGCTCAGGGCACCCGTGAGCTTGCGCAGCGCCTGGGACATGAGGCGGGCCTGGAGGCCGACGTGGCTGTCACCCATCTCGCCCTCGATCTCGGCCTTGGGCACGAGCGCCGCGACCGAGTCGATGACGATGATGTCGATGGCGCCCGAGCGGATCAGCATGTCCGTGATCTCGAGGGCCTGCTCGCCCGTGTCCGGCTGCGAGACGAGCAGCGCGTCGGTGTCGACGCCCAGCTTCTTCGCGTACTCGGGGTCCAGCGCGTGCTCGGCGTCGATGAACGCCGCGATGCCGCCCGCGCGCTGGGCGCTGGCCACGGCGTGGAGCGCGACGGTCGTCTTGCCGCTGGACTCGGGGCCGTAGATCTCCACGACACGGCCGCGCGGGAGGCCGCCGATGCCGAGCGCGATGTCCAGGGCGATCGACCCGGTGGGGATGACCTCGACCGGCGCGCGACCCTCGTCGCCGAGGCGCATCACCGATCCCTTGCCGAAGTTGCGGTCGATCTGTGCGAGGGCGGCTTCGAGCGCCTTCTCGCGGTCTGCGGGTGCGGGCATGTCGGTCACCTTTGCGTGCGGGGCACGGAACCGTGCCGAAGTATGTTCGAGGCCGAAGACCTCAGGAAGCCTGTGTCGTGTCCCGACGGTACGTGCCGCCACTGACACTCGTCGCCCCCCGTGCCCTGCCTGTGGATGACGGGCTGTCGGCGAGTGCTGTGCACAACTCTACCCGAACACCTGTTCGAGAGGCCGTCCTGCGCGGCGTGTCGTCGAGCACGCCCCGCGCGCCCGCCACGCGCCCGTCGCGGGCCCCACCCACGCCCTCAGCCCTCCCACGACTCCCCCGGCCGCAGCACGACCGCCCGGGTCTCGGGGGCCCAGCGGTGCACCGCGGCCGCGAACGCGTCCCCCGCGTGGTCCATCCAGCCGCGCGGCAGGTTCTGCCCGCCCGGCGCGTGCAGCGTCCCCCAGTGGACCGGGATCGCGAGCCGCACCCCGACCGCCGCGCACACGCGCGCCGCCTCGGCCGGTCCCAGGTGCCCGCCCGACAACCGCGGCCCCCAGCCCGCCACGGGCACCAGGGCGACGTCGACCGGCCCGCCCGCGAGCGCCGGCAGGTGCACCATGCCGGGGTAGGCCTCGGTGTCGCCGAGCGCCCAGAGGGTCCAGCCGCCCGACTGCACGAGGTGCCCCACCGCGGCGTTGGGTCGGTGCGGCATGGGCCGGTGCCCGTGCACCGCCGGGGTGAGGTGGACGCGGACGTGCGCTCCGACGTCGTGCCAGGAGCCGTGCTCCCCAGCCGTCCCGGGGACCCGGGGACGCCCCGGCACAGCACCCGCGAGCGGGTGCTCGTCGTGCTCGGGGCCGGTACCGAGCCCCACCCCGCGGAGCCCCTTGGAACGCAGCCAGCGCGCGTTGGCGGGGGCGGTCAGGACCGGCACGTCCCCCAGCAGCCGCAGGGACCCCAGCTCGGCGTGGTCGTGGTGCAGGTGCGAGAGCAGGACCGCGTCGGCGTCCCGCCAGACCTCGGCGGGCCGCACTCCGCGTCGCCGCAGCAGCCCGGCGTGCCGCTTCAGCAGGGGGTCGGTGACGATCCGCACGCGGCCGTCGGGCGTCGCGACGTCGAGCACCGCGCTCGAGTGGCCGAGCCACGTGACCCTCAGCCCGGGGGCCACCTGCTCCTCGGTCATGTCCGGACCCCCAGCTCCTCGAGCCAGCGCACGAGCTCGCGGTGCACCGCCTCGGCTCCCACCAGCATGCGCGTCCCGCCCACGTCCTCGCGCGCTCCGTCAAACACCCGCAGGCTCGCGGGGTGCAGCAGGATCGCCTCGTTCTGGGCACCGCCCAGCCCGCCGTGCGAGCCCACGAGCCCCTCGAACGCGTGGACCAGACCCGCGTCGTCGACGCTCGAGACCAGGAGCAGGTCGCTCGCGTGCTCGAGCGAGGCCGCCCGCAGGAGGTCGGGCGCCGCGCGCGGCCCGTACGCCGCGAGCGGGTCCTCGCCATGGACCTGACCCGAGACCAGGTGTCGGCTGCCCGCCGGGCCGTACGCGACGACGTCGGGCACCTCGCCCTCCGGGGGCCTGCTCTCCTGCACGACCACGGCCCCCACGGCCTGGTTCGCGACCAGGCCTGGCACGAGCGCGGGCCAGCGCGCCCGGATCTCGTCGCCCACGAGCCGCTCCGGGGAGCGCGGGAACCACACGAGGCCGAGGTTCCCCGACCCGACGACGGCGACCTCGGGCAGCTCGCCCGCGTCCGCCGGCGCGGCGTCCCGGTCCGGACCGACCAGCACGCGCCCGCCCCGCTCGCTCCGCTCGTCGTGCTCTCCCGCCCCGCCCCGCCCTCCCCGGTCGCGGCCGAGCGCGTTGAGCGCGGTGTTGACCGCGCCCCACGCCTCGGAGTCGGCCCCCGCGGCGGACCGCACCCCGGAGGCCCGACGGCGCCGCTCGCCCGGTGCGGTCCGGACCGCCATGAGGCGACGCACCTCGTCCAGGAACGAGCGGCCCACGACCTGCTCGAACGTCGCGCCGAGCGACTGCCCGTGGTCGGACAGCACCACGACCTCGTAGCGGCGGGGCGCGAGCTCGGCGACCTGCTCGAGCAGCCCGACCACCCGGTCCAGCCCCTCGAGCGCCCGCATCGCCTCGGGCCGCAGCGGGCCCGCGTGGTGCGCGATCTCGTCGTAGTCGACGAGGTCCACGAACACCACGGGTGCCCCGCGCACGAGCTGCTCGGCGACGAGCGAGGTGTTGAGGTCGCGCAGCACCACGTTGGAGACCGCACGCAGCACGGGGTAGGCCCCCAGGCGCGAGACGCGGGGCTCCACGTCCCGTACCGCCTGCTGCCACCCCTGGTAGAGCTCCTTGAAGAACTCGCCCACGGTGCCCACGAGCGCCCGGACCAGCACGAACGGGCTCGAGAAGAAGTGGACGAACACCTGCCCCGGCCCCAGGCCCGCGCGGGCTCGGCTCATGACGAGCAGGTTCGTCCCGGCATCCCCCGAGAACATCGTCGAGACCGCGACCCCGCCGCCCGCGAGCAGCCCGCGGCCGTCGCTCATGAGGGCCTCGACCCGTGCCGCGTCGGCCGGGTGGTTGGTCACCACGAGCCGACACTGCTCGCGGTCCCACCAGCGGAACGCGGGCACGTGCTCGCTCGTGCCGTGCAGGAGCCCGGCCTGGCTCGCGGGCGTGGTCGACGGGACGCGCGCCCACCACGTCTCGAGGTCGTGCGTCCCGGCGCTGATCCAGCGTGCGAGGTTCGGCGCCAGTCCGGCCTGGACGGCGTGGTCGAACGTCGAGCGCGCGACGCCGTCGAGCTGGACGACCAGGAGGCCCGCGGGACGGGAGCCGGGGACGGGGGCCGGCGGGCTGTCCGACAGGTCGGCAGCGCCCGGCGGCCCGGTCGGGCCGCCGGCCTTGCTCCCTCCCCCGCCCGACGACGCCCGCGCGGCCCGGCGGGCGGCCGTGCGCTGCGCCCGGCGGGCACGCCGCAGCAGGTTGTCGATCACGTAGTCGTTGTCGCTCGCGCCGATCGCCCAGCGGCCGATCGCCATGAAGAACGCCGCCAGGACGAGCACAGCCACGACGCTGCCCCAGTCGTCGGTCTCGAACCCCGGCAGGTACGTGAGCGCGAGCCATGCCACGAGCACCTGGCCCGCGAGCCCCGAGACCAGCGCCCCGACGACGCCCGCGCGCCCGGCGACGACACGCCACAGGGGCCGCAGGACCGCGTCACCGACCCCGACGACGAGCGCCGCGAGGAAGACCGACCACCACGACGTGATCCGCACGCCCGGGACGATCCAGATCGCGAGCCCCAGCCCGGCGGTCGTCGACACGAGGGACCAGAGGGCTCCCGTCAGGTCGTGCAGCGAGAACGGGAGCCGATGCCTCATGCGGCCATGATGCCGCGCACGACGGGCGGGCGCGCGGGCGGCGCCTGGGTCGAGACCGGGCATGGCCGTGGTCCCGGCGGCATGTCGCGACAAGGGGCGACGCGCCACGACGTCGACGCGGTACGTTGGGCGGCCAGGGCCCGCAGGCCAGAGCATGCCGCCCAGCCCCGCCCGACGACGCGACGCCCACCAGGAGCCCAGACATGACCCACGAGGCGCCGAAGCCGCTGTCACCCGTCGACCCCGATGTCGTCCGCGGTGACGGCGGGGCCACCGTGGGCTACTGGTCCTCGCTCGTCGTACCGGCGCTCTGGGGTGCGGCGACCCTCGCGGTCCTCCTGCTGCTCGACGTCCCGATACCGGGCTTCTGGGTGATCGCGCTCGGGACCTTCGGCGTCATCGCGACGATCCACCTCGTCGCGACCGTCCGGAATCGTCGGGCTCGCTGACACGCGCCCTGACCTGTCGTCCCGGACGAGCGCGCGCGGGCGGCGCCTGGCGGTTCGCGGCTGCACACCCGCCCACCCGGCGACGAGCGCCTACCGCGCGGGCGGCGCCTGGCGGTTCGCGGCTGCACACCCGCCCGCCCGGCGACGAGCGCCTACCGCGCGGGCGGCGCCTGGCGGTTCGCGTCCTTGCCCCACCGCTGCGCGTCCGGCACCTCCAACGCGTCGCACAACGCGTGCCACACGTAGCGCGGCTCGACGCCGTCCTCGAGGGCCTGGACCGCGGTGCGGTCGTCCAGGGCGTTGAGCACCTGGTCCCGGGTCAGGGCGCGACCGTAGGCCGATCCGAAGACCTCGTCCACCAGCTGCCAGAACTCTCGATACCGCACGGGGACAGCCTGCCACGTCTCAGGGGGCACGTCCGACGCGGCTCCACCGGCAGGGAGCGGTTGTCGGTGGCAGCGCCCACAATGGCGAGGTGACGTCCCCCGACCCGCTCGCCGGCTTCAGCGCTCCGACCCGCGCATGGTTCGAGGGTGCGTTCGAGCGCCCCACGGCAGCGCAGGCGGGCGCCTGGGAGGCGATCGGCAGCGACCGGCACGCGCTGGTCGTGGCACCGACCGGCTCGGGCAAGACCCTCGCGGCCTTCCTGTGGTCGCTCGACCGGCTGCTCACGCGTCCCGACGAGCAGCCACCGGGTGGCCTCGCGTCAGGGCCGGACGACGACCGTGCGCAGCGCTGCAAGGTCCTCTACGTCTCGCCCCTCAAGGCGCTGGCCGCGGACGTCGAGCGCAACCTGCGCTCGCCGCTCGCGGGCATCCGGCAGGCCGCCGTGCGGCTCGGGACCACGGTCCCGGACGTCGTGGTCGGCACCCGCACGGGCGACACGCCCGCGAGCGAGCGGCGGCGCTTCGGCGTCGCTCCCCCGGACATCCTCATCACGACCCCCGAGTCGCTGTTCCTCGTCCTGACCTCGCAGGCGCGTGCGGGGCTGGCCGGCGTGCAGACCGTCATCATCGACGAGATCCACGCCGTGGCCGGGACCAAGCGTGGGGCGCACCTCGCGGTCTCGCTCGAGCGGCTCGACGCCCTGCTCCCGGTGCCCGCGCAGCGGGTGGGCCTCTCGGCCACGGTCCGACCGGTCGAGGCGGTCGCGACCTTCCTCGCGGGGCACCGCCGGCCGGACGACCAGGGACGCGAGGTCGTCGTCGTGCAGCCTCCCTCGGAGAAGAAGATCGAGGTCGACATCGTCGTCCCGGTCCCCGACCTCTCCGACCTGCGCAGCGCGCCAGGCCCCAGCAGGGCCACCGGGGCCGAGGACCTTGCGCCCCTACCCGACGGCGAACCCGACCTCTCGGGCCCGGCCACGGCTCGCCCGCCGCGTCCGTCGGTGTGGCCGCACGTCGAGGAGCGCGTCGTGGACCTCGTGGCCGAGCACCGCTCGACGCTCGTCTTCACCAACTCCCGGCGCGGGGCCGAGCGGCTCACGGCCCGCATGAACGAGGTCTGGGCCGAGCGGCAGGGCGAGGACGTGCCGGACGTCGGGACGCTCCAGCCCGCGCAGGTCCTGGCCCAGTCGGGCGCGAGCGCGGGCACCGAGCCCGTGATCGCCCGGGCCCACCACGGCTCCATGAGCCGGGCCGAGCGCACCCGCACCGAGACCGAGCTCAAGGACGGGCGCCTGCCCGCGGTCGTCGCGACGTCCTCGCTCGAGCTGGGCATCGACATGGGCGCGGTGGACCTCGTGGTCCAGGTCGGGGCGCCGCCCTCGGTCGCGAGCGGGCTCCAGCGCATCGGGCGCGCGGGCCACCAGGTGGGTGCGGTGTCCCACGGTGTGGTGTTCCCGACCTTCCGGGGCGACCTGGTGCCCTCGGCGGTGATCGCGGACCGCATGCGCACCGGGCAGATCGAGCACCTGCACGTGCTCTCGAACCCGCTCGACGTCCTCGCGCAGCAGGTCGTGGCCATGGTCGCGCTCGACGACTGGACCGTCGCGGACCTCGCGGCCCTCGTGCGGCGCAGCGCGCCGTACGGCGCCCTGGGCGACGCGACGCTGCACGCCGTGCTGGACATGCTCGCGGGCCGCTACCCCAGCGAGGACTTCGGCGAGCTGCGCGCGCGGATCGTGTGGGACCGGACGTCGGGCCTGCTCAGCGGGCGCCCCGGCGCGCTGCGGCTCGCCGTCACGAGCGGCGGGACCATCCCTGACCGGGGTCTGTACGGCGTGTTCCTCGCGACGGACCCCTCCACGACCGCGGGCCCCGAGGACACCGCCGGGGTGCTCGGCGACGCGCCCGGCGGCGCCGCGACCGGAGCGCGGGCGCGGGGTGGTCGGCGGGTGGGCGAGCTCGACGAGGAGATGGTCTACGAGTCGCGCGTGGGCGACACGTTCACGCTCGGGTCGAGCACGTGGCGCATCGAGGACATCACCCCGGACCGCGTGCTGGTGACTCCCGCGCCGGGCGCGCCCGGGCGCCTGCCGTTCTGGAAGGGCGACTCGCCCGGTCGGCCCGCCGAGCTCGGCCGGGCCGTGGGTTCCTGGGTGCGCGAGCTCGAGTCGCTGGCCGCGACCGGCGGGCCGCTCTCCGAACGCCTGCGCGACGCCGGGCTCGACGCCTGGGCGACCGACAACCTCGTCGCCTACCTCGCGGACCAGCGGGAGGCCACGGGCCGCGTGCCGGACGACCGGACCGTCGTCGTCGAACGCTTCCGCGACGAGCTGGGCGACTGGCGCGTCGTCATCCACTCGCCCTACGGGGCCAAGGTCCACGCGCCGTGGGCGCTCGTCCTGGGCGCTCGGCTGCGCGACCGCTACGGCCTGGACGCCGCGGCCATGCACTCGGACGACGGGATCGTGCTGCGGCTGCCGGACCTGGGCGACGGCGGCTGGGGCGACGAGCCCGGCGGCACGGCCGGACCGGGGGGCGCGGGCTCGCCCGTCGTGACGGCCGAGGACCTGCTCCTCGCCCCCGAGGAGGTCCTCGACGAGGTCCGTGCCGAGCTCGGCGGCTCCATCATGTTCGCCGCGCGCTTCCGCGAGGCGGCGGCCCGGGCCCTGCTGCTCCCCCGGCGCCGCCCTGACAAGCGCCAGCCCCTGTGGCAGCAGCGGCAGCGCTCGGCCCAGCTGCTCTCGGTCGCGAGCGAGTACCCCGAGTTCCCGATCGTCCTGGAGGCCGCGCGCGAGTGCCTCCAGGACGACTTCGACGTCGCCGCGCTGACCGAGCTCATGCGGGACCTGGCCGCGGGCAGGGTCCGGCTGGTCGACGTCACGACCCCGACCCCGTCCCCCTTCGCCCAGTCGCTCCTGTTCGGGTACACGGCCCAGTTCCTGTACGACGGCGACGCTCCCCTCGCCGAGCGCCGCGCGGCCGCGCTCTCGCTCGACCCCACGCTCCTGGCCGAGCTGCTCGGCACCGAGGGCGGGGCCTCGCAGCTCGCGGACCTGCTGGACCCGGAGTCGGTCGAGCGGACCGAGGCCGAGCTCGGCGCCCTGGTGCCGAGCCGCCAGGCGCGGCACGCGGAGGACGTGTGGGACCTGCTGCGCAGGCTCGGCCCGCTCCCGGCCGCGGAGGTCGCGCGCCGCACGCGCGAGGAGGTGCGCGAGGAGGTGCCCGCCTGGCTCACGGGCCTCGAAGGGGCGCGCCGGGTGATCCAGGTGCGTGTGGCCGGCGTGCCCGACGCCGTCGCGCAGCAGTGGGCCGTGGTCGAGGACGCCGGGCGGCTGCGGGACGCGCTGGGGGTCGCCCTGCCCACCGGCATCCCCGAGGTCTTCACCGAGCCGGTCCCCGACCCGCTGGGCGACCTCGTGCGGCGCCACGCCCGCACGCACGGACCGTTCGGGGCGCACGAGGTCGCGTCGCGCTTCGGGATCGGCGTCGCGGTCGCCACGGGGGTCCTGCGGCGGCTCGAGGCCGCCCGGGTGCTCGTGTGCGGCCGCCTGCGCCCCGAGTCCCTCGGCGGGACAGGTGAGGAGTGGTGCGACGCCGAGGTCCTGCGCACCCTGCGCCGTCGGTCGCTCGCCGCGCTGCGGGCCGAGGTCGAGCCCGTCGCCCCCGAGGCCCTGGGCGTGTTCCTCCCGCGCTGGCACGGGATCGGCACGCTGCGGGGCACCGACGGGCTGCTGCGGGTCGTCGAGCAGCTCTCGGGGGCCGCGGTCCCCGCCTCGGCGCTCGAGACCCTCGTGCTGCCCGCACGCGTGATCGACTACTCGCCCGCTCTGCTCGACGAGCTGACCACCACGGGCGAGGTCCTGTGGTGCGGGCACTCGTCGCTGCCCGGCGGCAAGGACGGGCTCGTGAGCCTGCACCTCGCCGACGCCGCACCGCTCACCCTTCCCGAGGTGACGCCCCTCGAGGAGGACGGCCCGCTCGACAGCGACCTGCACCGGGCGGTCGTCGACCTGCTCACCGGCTCGGGGGGATTCTTCCTGCCCCGTATCGCCGAGCTCGCGGGCGCGTCCCAGGCGGCGACGCTGGAGGTGCTGTGGGACCTCGTGTGGGCGGGCTGGGTCACCAACGACGGGCTCGGGGCCCTGCGCAGCCGCCTCGGCCCGGGAGGCGGCGCGCACCGCGCACCGCGCGCCCCCGTCCGCGCCCGCCCCCTGTCGCGCGGCCGGTTCGCCTCGCTCGGGGCCGGCTCACCGGGCGCAGCGCGCGGTGAGTCCGACCTGCGCGGTGGCTCGGGCCGGTGGTCGGCGCTCCCCGCGCGCGAGCCCGACCCCACGCGGCGCACGCACGCCCTGACCCGGGTCCTGCTCGACCGTCACGGTGTGCTGACCCGCGGCGCGGCGCCCTCCGAGGGCGTGACGAACTACTTCCGAGGCGTCTACCGCGTCCTGTCGGAGCTCGAGACCACGGGCACCGTCCGGCGCGGCTACTTCGTCGAGCACCTGGGCGGCTCGCAGTTCGCGCTGCCGGGGGCCGTCGACCAGCTCCGCACCGACGCCCAGGACCGCGAGCACGCCGCGGAGTCGGCGGGCCGTCGCGAGCTCTCGGCGCTGCTGCTCGCCGCGACCGACCCGGCCAACCCCTACGGTGCGGCCCTGCCGTGGCCCGAGCCCCGGGTCCCTCACGAGCCGGGTGGCGGGGCGCCCGTCGGCCTCGGGGCGCGGGGCGGGGCCGCGGTGGGCGGCCTGTCGGAGGCACGCACGTCGGCGACCGCGACCGTGGGGGCCGCGACCGCCCTCGCCGTCGCACCGGGCACCGAACCCACCCGTGCCGTAGCGCGCGCGACCCACCGGCCGGGACGCAAGGTGGGCTCCGTCGTCGTGCTCGCGGGCGGCGACCTGGTCCTGTACGTCGAGCGTGGCGGTCGCTCCTTGATCTCGTTCGGCGACGACTCCGAGACCTCGGCGCGCCGCCTCGCGCTGGCGTGCGCCGAGCTCGCGCGCGCGTCGCGTGCCGGGCTGCTCGGCAAGATGGTCATCGGGCGGATCGACGGGATCGACGCCCTCGCCGGAGCGGGCAGCACCGCGTCGCGCGCGTTCGGCGTGACTGCTGCGCTCATGGAGGCGGGCTTCCGTCCCACCCCGCGGGGGCTGCGCGCATGACCGGCCGAGGGGCTCCTGGTGCCTGAGGGCGACGTCGTCAAGATCACGGCGCAGCGCCTCGACGCGGCGCTGCGCGGACGGGCCGTGGAACGTGCCGAGCTGAGGTGGCCAAGCGCGGCGAGCATCGACCTCACGGGCCGGACCGTCGTCGAGGTCCGGCCGTACGCCAAGCACCTCCTGACCCGGTTCGACGACGGCACGACCCTGCACACGCACCTGCGGATGGAGGGACAGTGGCGCGTCGCCCGCACGGGCACGGTCGGAGCCGGCGCGCGCGGCACCGACGTCCGGGCGGTCCTCGCGAACGAGGTGTGGACCTGCGTCGCTGAACGGCTCGGCATGCTCGACGTGGTCCGCACCCGCGACGAGCACGTCCTGCTCGGGCACCTGGGCCCCGACGTCCTCGCGGACGACTTCCTCAGCTCCCCGGACTCCGGCGTCCTGCTCGCGCTCGCACGCCTGCGCGGCGCGGCAGCAGCAGGCGGCTTCCCGGCGCAGGCGACCGCGGGAGGCCCGACGGGCACCGGGTCCCGAGGGCTTCCCCTGGCCGACGCCCTGCTCGACCAGCGCGGGGTCGCCGGGCTCGGCACCATCTACACGGCCGAGAGCCTGTTCGCCCAGGGCCTGTGGCCGTGGACCCAGGTGTCCGACGTCTCCGACCGCGACCTGGAGGCGCTGCTGCGGACCGCGCGCGGCCAGATGCTCCGCAGCGTCGCGGAGGGGGTGGGCACGGTCCGGCGGCACGTCCACGGCAGAGCACGACGGGCGTGCCACCGATGTGGCACGCCCGTCGCTGTCGCCCGGGCGAACGAAGCGCCGTTCGAGCGACCGATCTTCTACTGTCCGAGCTGTCAGAAGCCCTGAGGCTCCGTCAGCCGACCGGCTGAAGGTCCTCGCGCATGCGCCGCGCGCTCTCTGCAGCCGCTCCCCGACCCATGAGCGTGACGGCGAAGTCTGCGGGGATCGTGTCCGGGATCATCAGACCCTCGGCCACGGCGACCCGGTCGCTGACCTCGCGCAGCACCAGCGACATGGGGATGTCGAGGGCCTCGCAGATGGAGCCCAGGAGCTCGGACGACGCTTCCTTCTGACCGCGCTCGACCTCGCTGAGGTACCCCAGGGAGACGCGTGCGGCCGAGGACACCTCTCGCAGGGTGCGGCCCTGTCGCTGGCGAGCGTCTCGCAGCACGTCCCCGATCTCTCGACGAAGAACAATCATCTGGCGGCCCCCTTCCGTGTCCCGTGCGACCGTCGGAGCCTGCCTGGCTCCGGTGGTGGTTCGCTGACCTGTCGTTCCCCGCGCCCCTCGCGTGGGGATCGTCCTACCGTACCCCGCACCCGGGGCAGTCTCATGTGCTGATCTGTTGAATGGCCTCTTGGCGATCACGTGCTGTTCAACGTCGCTCCCACCCAGGTTGTTCCCGCACCACGCCGAAGTCCACACGGTTGCCTGGTGTTCACGAACTCTCCACGCGTTCGCCCGCGCTCGGCCTTGCTCGTCCCACCGGACGGCAAGTTCACCCGCTGATCGTCACCCGTGCCAGGGTGAGGACGTTCCGGCCCGCGGCGTCGCGGACCGTCGCGCGGTCGCCCTCGAGCCGGAGCTCGCGGACCTCGGTGCGTTCGGGCGTCGCGACCGCCACGTAGACGAGTCCCGGGGCCTTGCCGTCCTGGGGATCAGGACCGGCCACCCCGGTCGTGGCGAGGCCGACGTCGGCCCCCAGCACCCGGGCGACCCCCTGGGCCATCTGGCGTGCGACGGCGGGGTCCACCGCACCCCGCTCGGCGAGCAGTGCGCCGTCGACCCCCAGCACGCTCTCCTTCAGGTCCGTCGCGTACGCGACGACCCCACCGCGGAGCACCGCGGACGCTCCGGGCACGGCGACCAGGCGGGCGCTCACGAGACCGCCCGTCAGCGACTCCGCGACCGCCAGGGTCCAACCCCGTGCCGTCGCGGCCTCGAGCAGGTCTGCCGCTTCGCGGAGATCGGACTCGCCCGGGGTGCTCATGACGAGCCGCTCAGTCCTGCCCGGACGTGCGGGCCGCGCGCAGCGCGTCCCGGCGCAGGCGCCAGCCCTGGAACGCATACTCGACGCCCGTGACGACCGTGACGACCAGAGCCGCCACCATGACGATCCAGCCGATCACGGAGATCCACGACGGCAGGTGGTCGAGAGGGAGCAGGAAGATCGAGATCGCCACGGACTGCAGGACCGTCTTGAGCTTGCCGCCACGCGACGCCGGCATGACGGTGTACTTGAGCACCGCGAACCGCATGAGCGTGATGCCCAGCTCACGGGCCAGGATGACGATCGTGACCCACCACGGGAGGTCCCCGAGGGCCGACAGCAGGACGAGCGCGGCCCCGATCAGGAGCTTGTCCGCGATGGGGTCGAGCAGCTTGCCGAGGTCCGTGACCAGGTTGTACTTCCTGGCCAGGTAGCCGTCCACCCGGTCCGTCGCGGCCGCGAGGACGAACAACCCCGTCGCGACCAGGCGCCAGGTGACCGTGTGCCCGCCGTCGGCGAGCAGAGCCCACGCGAAGAACGGCACCACGGCGATCCGGGCGATAGTGACCGCGTTCGCGGAGTTCCAGGGAGACGGGACGGCTGTGACCACGGGACAAGCCTAGGCGCTCCGGGAGCGGTCGACCGACCACGCCCAGAAACCGACCCTTCGGACAAGATCACACACAACGGGCCGCCGTTATCACGCAATCTTCAGTTGCGCACGCCGAACGGCTAGGGTCGCAGCGTGACACGTCACGTACGCGCAGTCCGACGCCGCCGTCGGCTCGGCCAGCTCCTTGCCGCCGGGCTCGTCGCCGGCATCGTCGCGGCCTCGGGAGCCCTCCTTCTCGACCCCGGTGCGGTGCCCCCGGCTCAGGCGTCGGCGACCCCCGCGCCGGCTCCCGCCGAACCGAGCCCCACGCCCGAGCCGGACGCCGTCTTCACGATCGTCGCCGCAGGCGACGTGCTGCCCCACCTCCCCGTGCACGCGTCCGCCCGTACGGGGCCCGGCAGGTACGACTTCAGCACGCTCCTGGCAGGGACCGACGCCTGGGTCTCGGGGGCAGACCTGGCCCTGTGCCACCTCGAGGTGCCGCTCACGGCACCGGGCGAGCACCCCGCGGGCTATCCGAGGTTCGTCGCGGACTCCCACCTGGCGACCGATCTTCGCGAGCAGGGCTGGGACGGGTGCTCGACCGCGTCGAACCACTCCGTGGACCAGGGGCTGCCCGGGGTCGTCGCCACGCTCGATGCGCTGGACGCCGCGGGCCTGGGGCACGTCGGGACGGCCCGGTCGGCCGCCGAGGCGGCCGGCCCCGCGCTCTACGTCCTCGAGCGTGCAGGACGAGAGCTCGTCGTCGCCCACCTGTCCGCGACCTACGGGACCAACGGCATGCCCGTCCCCTCGTCGGCCCCCTGGTCGGTGACCCTGCTCGCCGCCGACGACATGGTCGCCCGTGCGACGGCTGCTCGGGCGGCGGGCGCGGACCTCGTGGTCGTGAGCATGCACGCAGGCGTCGAGTACGCGACGGCACCGACCACGGAGCAGGTCGAGCTCGCGACGGCCCTCGCCGCGTCGGGCCAGGTCGACCTGGTGCTCGGCCACCACGCCCACGTCCCGCAGCCGGTCGAGCTGCTCCCGGGCGGACCGGACGGTCAGGGGATGTGGGTCGCCTACGGCCTGGGCAACTACGTGTCCAACCAGGACTCCGCGTGCTGCGTCCCGGGGACCGAGTCGGGGCTCCTGGTCACGGCGACCGTGACACAGCCTGCTGATGGCGCCGCCCGCGTCACGGGGTTCGAGTGGACCGCGACGACCGTCGACCGGTTGGGCAAGCACGCGGTGCACGTCCTGCCGGAGATCCTCCCCCAGGGCACCGCGACCCTGGCGCCGGGCGAGCTCGGTGCTCGCTACGACCGGGTCAGGGCGGCCGCAGGCGCTGCCGCGGCCGAGCGGCTCACGCCCCCGGTCGCGACGGGAGCGGCTCCGCGCCTGGGAACCGAGGCCCTTGCAGGAGCAACCGCCGAGGCCGTCCCCCCGGACGATCTGCCCACCTACCGAGGCTGACACCAGGGGGCCGCAGGCTCAGCGCTCGCGCCAGTCCGCCTCGTCGCCCGCGTCGTCGTGGTACTCCTGCGCGACGGGCGGCATGTGCCCGTCGGCGCCGTCCGAGTAGTCGCGGCCGTTGCCCGCCGGCGCGCCACCGCCGCCGCCGCCCTGGCCGTCGTAGACCCCCGGGTCCGGCTCGCCACGCAGCATGGCGAGCGTCGCGGGCAGGTCCTCGGCCGTGAGCATGACCTCGCGTGCCTTGGACCCCTCGGAGGGGCCGACGATCTCTCGCGACTCGAGCAGGTCCATGAGCCGCCCTGCCTTGGCGAACCCGACGCGCAGCTTGCGCTGGAGCATCGAGGTCGAGCCGAACTGGGTCGTGATGACGAGCTCGGCGGCCTGCAGGAGCAGGTCGAGGTCGTCGCCGATGTCCTCGTCGACCTGCTTCTTGGTCGCCGCCGCGGCCGCGACGTCGGTGCGGTAGGAGGGCTTGAGCTGCGCCTTGACGTGCTCGACGACCGCGTGGACCTCGCTCTCGCCGACCCACGCGCCCTGGACGCGGATGGGCTTGGCGGCCCCCATGGGCAGGAAGAGCGCGTCGCCCTGCCCGATGAGCTTCTCGGCGCCCGGCTGGTCCAGGACGACGCGGGAGTCGGCGAGCGAGGACGTCGCGAACGCGAGGCGTGAGGGCACGTTGGCCTTGATGAGACCCGTGACGACGTCGACCGACGGGCGCTGCGTCGCCAGGACCAGGTGGATGCCGGCGGCCCGGGCGAGCTGGGTGATGCGCTGGATCGAGGCCTCGACGTCGCGCGGGGCGACCATCATGAGGTCGGCGAGCTCGTCGACGACCACGAGCAGGTACGGGTAGGTCGCGATCTTGCGCTCCGAGCCCGGCAGCGGCTTGACCTTGCCCGCGCGCACCGCGGTGTTGAAGTCGTCGACGTGCTTGTAGCCGAACGTCGCGAGGTCGTCGTACCGGGCGTCCATCTCGCGCACGACCCACTCGAGGGCCTCGGCGGCCTTCTTGGGGCTCGTGATGATGGGCGTGATGAGGTGGGGGATGCCCTCGTAGATCGTGAGCTCGACGCGCTTGGGGTCCACGAGGACCATGCGCACCTCCTCGGGCGTGGCCCGCATGAGGATCGAGACGATCATGGAGTTGATGAAGCTCGACTTGCCCGCGCCCGTGGCGCCCGCGACGAGGATGTGCGGCATCTTCGCGAGGTTCGCGACGACGTAGCCGCCCTCGACGTCCTTGCCGACGCCCATGACCATGGGGTGCTCGGTGCGGCGCGCGACCGAGGAGCGCAGCACGTCACCCAGCACGACCGTCTCGCGGTCCGTGTTGGGGATCTCGATGCCGATCGCGGACTTGCCCGGGATGGGCGAGAGGATGCGGACGTCGGCCGAGGCCACCGCGTAGGCGATGTTCTTGGAGAGGTTCGTGATGCGCTCGACCTTGACCGCAGGCCCGACCTCGACCTCGTACCGGGTCACGGTCGGGCCACGCGTGAAACCGGTGACCTTGGCGTCGATCTCGAACTGGTCGAACACGCGCGTGAGGGACTCGACCACGCGGTCGTTGGCGGCCGAGCGCACCTTGTGGGGCGCGCCCTTGACCAGGTCGTCCTCGGAGGGCAGCACGTAGACCGTGTCGCCGTCGAGCATGGGCTGGACCCCGCGCGGGACCGGGTTGTTGGGAGGAGGCGGGGGCGGGGCGGTGGGCGACGCGGCGGTCCGCCCGACGGCGGGGATCACCTGGGTGGGCAGGTCGCCGAAGTCCTCGTGAGCGTCGGGGGGCGCGGCGGCCGCGGCCGCGGCCCGGCGGGAGCGGGCCGTCTTGCGCGCGGCCTCCTCCTCGGCCTCGAGCATCGCCGCACGCTCGAACGCCTCGTCGCCGACGTAGCCGCCGTCGAGCCGCTCGCGCTCGGCGGTGTCCGCGTCCCGCTCGGCCTTGGTCTTGCGGGTGCGCCCGGTGCGCTTCTTGCGCGGCGCGGTCTCGTCGGTCCCGTCATGGCGCGAGACGCCGTCGGCCAGCTGGAGGCCGTCCGGGTCGGTGCCGTCCTCGCCCTCGTGGTGGTTGCCCGTCAGGCGGTCGTAGATGCCGCGCAGGCGGCTGGGGATCGCGTGCACCGGGGTCGCGGTGACCACGAGGATCCCGAAGAACCCGAAGAGCAGGAAGAGCGGCACCGCGAACCAGTGCGTGAGCCCGGTCTGCACCGGCGTCGCGAAGAGGTAGCCGATCACGCCGCCCGCGTCCTGGACGGCCGCGAAGCCGTCACGGGGGGCGGGCAGGTCCTCGGCGATGTGCACGAGCGAGCAGACCGAGACCACGATGAAGGTCAGGCCGATCGCGACGCGCGAGTTCGCCTGGGAGCGCTCGGGATGACGCATGATCCGGACCGCGAGCCACACGAGGAGGACCGGCAGGGCGACCGCGGCCACGCCGAAGACTCCTGCGGCGACCGCGTGCACCGCGGTGCCGAACGCGCCGGAGATCCCCCACCACTCACGGGCCGCGACGATCACGGCGAGCGCCAGGAGGAGGAACGCGACGCCGTCGCGCCGATGTGAGGGGTCCAGCTCTCTTGCTCCCTTACCGATACTGCGTGCGACCGCGCCGACCGCGTGCGCACATCCCAGCCACAGCCCGCGCACCGCGCGGACCGGCCAGGGGGCGGGTCGACGACCCGCCTGCGAACCCGTCGGAGCGCGTGACGCGCTCGTAGGGCCCCCCGATCTCCTGGCCGTCGAACCACGTGCCGTGGTCTTCTTGCGGGAGGTCGCGGGCCGTTTCGCCGAGGTGGACGTCCGGGTCGCCATAGTAGGCACCACGGTACCTGCGCACGGGTGTTCGAGCGCGCACCTGGGGCGTGCGTGTCATGTGACGTGCACGTTCCCTGGCAGGCTCACCCGCCCCGCGCTCGCCGTCCGCCGCGCACCGGGGGCAGGATCGGAGCATGACCTCCACTCCCCTGGCCCCCCGCGAGCTGCACGAGATCGCCGACGGCGTCCACGTCGCGACCGCCGAGATCTGGACGAGCATCACGACGGTCGTCGTGTCCCAGGACGGGCGCGCCCTCGTCGTGGACCCGGGCATCACGGTCGAGGAGGTCGAGTCGCTCGCGACCGCGCTCTCGCGCCGGGGCTGGCGGGTCACCGCAGGCTTCTCGACGCACCCGCACTGGGACCACATGCTGTGGTCCCGCTCGCTGGGCGACGTCCCGCGGTGGGCCTGCCCGACGGCGGTCCGCGCCCAGGAGCGCAGCCTCGCCGAGGACCTGACGAAGGTCGAGCGGGATGCGCCCGGGCACGACCTCGCGCTGTTCGGCCGGCTCACGCCCCTCCCCTCGACCGCAGCGGACTCCTCGACCGTGGGCGCCTCGTCCGGCACGGTCCGCCTGCCGTGGCCCGCCGCGCCACGGGGCGTGACGGCGTCGGGCGCGACGACGACTGCCCACGGCGGTCCGGGGGCGGGCGAGCCGGACGTGCTCGTGGTCGAGCACCAGGCGCACGCACCCGGACACGGCGCCCTGGTCCTGCCGGGCGCGGGCGTGATCGTCGTGGGTGACATGCTCTCGGACCTCGAGGTCCCGCTCCTGGACCTCGAGTCGCCCGACCCCGTGGGCGACTACCGCGCGGGCCTCGATGCGCTCGAGCACGCGATCTCCGAGCACGGCGTGCACACCCTCGTCCCGGGTCACGGGCACGTGTGCACGGGCAGCGACGCGATCTGGGAGCGGTTCGGGGCGGACCGGGCCTACCTCGACGACCTGGAGGCGGCCGCCGCCGATGACACGGACGACGCCGGCGCCTCGGACGACCCCCGCGTCACGGGCGAGTGGGTCGTGGGCGAGCACCGCAGGCAGCTCGCCCACCTGCGCCGGGCGCGGTCGGCGTAGTGCTCCCAGGACCCACCCGAGCACGGCCGGGCACCACGCCTGCGACTCCCGCGACGCCGGTCAGCCGTCCGTCCGCGCCGGGGTCAGGCACTCGAGGTCGGCCGGCGCCCGCTCGGCGAACGGCCCGCTGAGCTCCCTCACCCGCGGCAGCGCGTCGGTCAGCGAGGACCCCAGGAGGGTGAGCGCGTCGAGACCGGTGCTGCACCAGACCGCGAGCTCGCCGTCCGTCCGCGTCGACGGGTCCCAGAGCAGCGCGTCGCCGTTCTCGCTGAACGCGAAGACGACGAGCCGCCGGGCGACCGGCCAGTCCCCGTCGGGCTCGACCATCCAGTCGAACCCCTCGGCCTGACCGTCCTGGTAGGTCGCACGGAAGCGGTCGGTGAGGTGCGCGGCGCGGTGCTGCCACCCGTCGGCGTACCCGTCACGCGCCGGCGGGTACACGAGCCAGAGGCCGAACAGGCGGCAGAACCCGGCACGGCTCACGAGCCGACGGTAGGAGGGCGGGAACCCCTCGCCGTCCTCGAAGCGGTACGCGTCGAGCAGGTCGACCGACACCGCGCCGAGGGCCGGCACCCCGGTCAGGGAGAGCTGGTCGGCCACGACGACGGCCCGTCAGTCGTCGAGGCCGAGCGCGACCGACCGGGTGAGGGCCGCATCCAGCGCCGCGTCGTCGGCGATGATCCGCGACAGGTGCCGGGCCGCGACCAGGAGCGCGTCCAGGTCGGTGCCGTAGACGCTCACCATGCCGCCCTCCGGGTCGAACCCGACCGCCTCGAGGGTCTCGGGAGACTCGTCCGTGAGCACGGCCTGGAGCGCCCCCGAGAAGTCGTACCCCGACCCCTCGACGCCGTGCCGCTCGAGCGCGTCCTTGTGCTGGAGGTACTCGGGACCGCCGGGCGAGTAGATGATGCTCGAGCTCGAGTCGTGGGTCACCAGGAGGACGGGAGCGAGGCCGGAGAAGTCTGCTGAGGTTGCCATGGCCGCGATGCTAGCGACCCGCACCGACACGAGCACCGACCCGAGGACCTACGCGACCAGCAGACCCACCCCGAGCGTCACGACCCCTGCGGCGACGGCGATCGCCCCGGCAGGCAGCAGCACGACCCACCGGTTGGGCGCCTGACGCCCCGCACCGGTCGCGGACAGGAAGAACCCGCCGGGCAGCAGGATCGCCCCGACGAGGACACCCACCCCCGCGACCCAGTTCCAGAAACCAGTGAGCGCGGTCGCCTGGCTGAGGAGCAGGCAGAGCAGTCCCAGGATCACGAGCACCCCCGCGTGCGCGTGCCCCGCCCGGAAGAACGAGGTCTGGAAGGGCGTGGCCGGAACCTTGCCCGTGACGACCTTGACGAGGAAGTACCCGCCGGACTCGATCCCGACGATCGTCAGGAGCACGATCCCGGCAGTGATGCGGACGGCGTCGGTGAGCTCGAGCACGAGGGCCTCCCCTGGTCGGCCGAGCGGGCTCGGCGGAATTTACGAACACTGTTATAGAACACCGTTCGCAAACCCGCGTCAAGAGTTCTAGACTCCTGTCCGTGGCCAGACCCCGACTTCACGACGACTCCCTGCGCGCGTCCCTGCTCGACGTCGCCTCGCAGCAGATCTCCGAGCACGGCGAGTCGGCGGTCACGGTCCGTGGGGTCGCACAGGCCGCGGGGACCAGCGCGTCCGCGGTCTACGCCCTCTTCGGCAGCCGCGAGGAGCTGGTCGCCGCGGTGAGCGTCGAGGGCTTCCGGCGCTTCGCGGTGCACCTGGGTTCCGCACCGACGACCGGCTCGCCGACCGACGACCTCCTGACCCTGGGCCTCGCCTACCGGACCAGCGCGCTGGCCGACCCCCACTTCTACCGCGTGATGTTCGAGGGCCCCGCAACCGCCGGAGGCGCGATCCCAGCCGTCGCCGAGCCGACGTTCGACGTCCTGCGGCAGGCGGTGGCGCGGGTGCTCGAGGCCGCCTCACGGGAGGGCAGCAGCACCCCGCCGCCCCGGCAGGCCCTGCAGGCTGCCGTCGAGGAGGCCTCGTTGGTCCTGTGGGGCCTCGTCCACGGACTCGTGAGCCTCGAGCTCGGTGGTCTGCTGCCCGGGGGTCCCGAGACGTCGGCGAGGCGCTACGAGCAGGCGATCCTCGCCGTCGGGCCACCGTTGCTGCGGGCCGCTCCCTCCCTCTCTGCCCCCTGACGACGAGGGGCCCGCCCTCCCGCAGAGCGGGAGGACGGGCCCCTCGGACGATCAGGCGACTACGCCTCGACGACGACCGGGACGATCATCGGACGGCGACGCAGGCGGTTGGAGACCCAGCGCCCGACCACACGGCGCATGACCTGCTGGAGCTGGTGCACGTCCGTGGCACCTCCCGCGATCGAGTCCTCGAGGGCCTGCACGACCTGGGGACGGACGTCCTCGAACACCGCGTCGTCCTCGGCGAAGCCGCGCGCCAGGATGTGCGGGCCCGCGATGACCTTGCCCGTCGCGGAGTCGACCACGGCGAACAAGGAGATGAAGCCCTCCTCGCCGAGGATCTGACGGTCCTTGAGCTCGGCGTCCGTGAGCTCCCCGACGCTCGACCCGTCGACGTACACGTAGCCGCACGGGACGGCGCCCACGACCGAGGCCTTTCCGTCGACGAGGTCGACGACCACGCCGTCCTCCGCGAGGATCACGCGGTCGGCGGGCACGCCCGTCTTGACCGCGAGCGCACCGTTGGCCACGAGGTGACGGACCTCGCCGTGCACCGGCATGACGTTCTTGGGCCGCAGGATGTTGTAGCAGTAGATGAGCTCGCCCGCGCTCGCGTGGCCCGAGACGTGCACCTTGGCGTTGCCGCCGTGCACGACGCGCGCACCGAGGCGCGTCAGGCCGTTGATGATGCGGAAGACAGCGTTCTCGTTGCCCGGGATGAGCGACGAGGCGAGGATCACGGTGTCGCCGTGGCCGACCGAGACCTTGTGGTCGCCGTTCGCCATGCGCGACAGCGCGGCCATGGGCTCGCCCTGCGAGCCGGTGCACATGAGCACGACCTCGTCGTCCCGCAGCGAGTCGACCTTCTTGAGGTCGATCAGGACGCCGTCCGGCACCTTGAGGTAGCCGAGCTCGGCCGCGATGCCCATGTTGCGGACCATCGAGCGTCCGACGAGCGCGACGCGGCGACCGTGGTTGTGCGCAGCGTTGAGGACCTGCTGGACGCGGTGCACGTGCGAGGAGAACGACGCGACGATGATCCGCTTGTCGGACGCACCGAACACGCTGTCCAGGACGGGGCCGATCTCGACCTCGGGGGTCACGAAGCCCGGGACCTCGGCGTTGGTCGAGTCGACCATGAACAGGTCGACGCCCTTCTCGCCCAGGCGCGCGAACGCGCGCAGGTCCGTGACGCGGCCGTCGAGCGGGAGCTGGTCCATCTTGAAGTCACCCGTGTGCAGGACCGTGCCCGCGCCCGTGGTGACCGCGACCGCGAGCGCGTCCGGGATCGAGTGGTTGACCGCGACGAACTCGCAGCTGAACGGACCGAACGCGACCGTCTCGTCCTCCTTGACCACGCGGGTCACGGGGGCGATGCGGTGCTCCTTGAGCTTGGCCGAGATGAACGCGAGCGTGAGCTGCGAACCCACGAGGGGGATGTCGCGGCGCAGGCGCAGCAGGTAGGGCACGGCACCGATGTGATCCTCGTGCCCATGGGTCAGGATGATCGCCTCGATGTCGTCGAGGCGGTCCTTGATGTAGTCGAAGTCCGGCAGGATGAGGTCCACGCCGGGCTGGTTGTCCTCAGGGAAGAGGACGCCGCAGTCGATGACGAGCAGACGTCCGTCGTACTCGAGGACGGCCATGTTGCGCCCGATCTCGCCCAGTCCGCCGAGGGCGACGATGCGCAGAGCGCCGGTCTGCAGAGCGGGGGGTAGGGACAGTTCGGGGTGAGGGTGGCTCACGGGGCCTCCTGGCTTGTTGTTCAGCTTGTTCAGCGTGGCCGCGGGGTCACCGGGTCCAGCAGGCCGGAGGCCTCCAGACCGGCGCGGACGACGGCGACCTCGTCGTCCGTGGCTGCGACGTACGGCAGCCTGAGGTATCGGTTCTCGGTGACTCCGAGGAGCTGGAGCGCAGCCTTGGCCATGACGGCCTGGAAGCCCGCTCCGTTGATGGCGTCGATCGTGGGGGTGACGGAACGGAAGGCCGCGAGGGCCGCCGCGTTGTCACCGGCGTCGAACGCCGCGACGACCTGGGCGAAGCGCGAGCCGACCACGTGCGCCGCCACGGAGACGATGCCGGACGCGCCGTGCGCGAGGAACGGCAGCAGCATGGCGTCGTCCCCGCAGTACCAGGCGAGGCCGGTCGACTCGATGAGCTTGGCCGCGGTGTAGACGTCGCCCGTCGCGTCCTTGTTCGCGACGATGCGCTCGTGCGCCGCGAGGCGCTCGATCGTGGCCGGGGCGATGCGAACGCCCGAGCGGCCCGGGACGTCGTAGACCATGACGGGCAGCGGCGTCGCGTCGGCGACGGCCGTGATGTGGCGGTACAGCCCTTCCTGGGAGGGGCGGGAGTAATAGGGGCTCACGACGAGGAGCCCGTGCGCACCGGCCTCCGCGGCCTGCTCGGCCATGCGGACGGCGTGCTGGGTGTCGTTCGAGCCGGCCCCGGCCACGACGTGCGCGCGGTCCCCGACCGCGTCGACGACCGCGCGGATGAGCTCGGCCTTCTCCGGTGCGTGCGTCGTGGGAGACTCCCCCGTGGTCCCGCTCAGGACGATCCCGTCGTTCCCGTTGTCCACGAGGTGCTTGGCGACCTTGACCGCTGCGTCGAGATCGATCTCTCCGGCGAGGGTCATCGGGGTGACCATCGCGGTCAGGACGGCGCCGAACGGTCGCGCCTGCGTGGGGGGAAGTGCCATGTGCACAAACTACCGCGCGCGAGGCCGAAACGGCGTGTCGGTCCACGCGTGCGGACTCGGTGCGCCGCGTCGCCGAGCGTCGGTCGCCTCGACGTTGCACGGCCCGGCCGACCGACCGAGCGGGGGTGCCCGACCGCGCGGTCGTGAGGAGTCGATGCGAACCCGCGCCGGTCGCGTGATACTCGAAGCATGTCGCCCGCCACGAACGCCCTGTCCCCCGCCCTGGTCTCGCACCTGCCGACCGGGCTGCTGATCGGTGGCCAGTGGGGGCCGGCCGAGGCCGGACGGACGTTCGAGGTCGCGGACCCGGCGACCGAGGAGGTCCTGTTCGACGTCTCGGACGCGAGCCCCGCCGACGGCCTGCGCGCCCTGGAGGCCGCGCACGCCGCGGCCCCGGCCTGGCGCGCCGTCGCGCCGCGCGAGCGCTCCGAGCTGCTCCGGGCCGTCTTCGCGACGCTCACGGCTCGCGCCGACGACATCGCGGCGCTCATCACGGCCGAGTGCGGTAAGCCGCTCGCCGAGGCCCGGGCCGAGGTCGTGTACGGCGCCGAGTTCCTGCGCTGGTACGCCGAGCAGGCCGTGCGCACCGACGGCCTGGTCCGCACGGCCCCGAGCGGGGCCAACCGGCAGCTCGTTTCGCGGCGCCCGGTGGGCCCCGCGCTGCTCATCACGCCGTGGAACTTCCCCATCGCCATGGCCACGCGCAAGATCGGCCCGGCGCTCGCCGCGGGCTGCACGGTCGTGATCAAGCCCGCGCACCTGACCCCGCTCACGACCTCGCTGGTCGCCGAGATCATCCGCGGGCACTTGGAGGACCGCGGACTGCCGACGGGCGTGGTCAACGTCGTGCCGACGTCGTCGGCCGCCGAGGTGACCACGCCCCTGCTCGCGGACCCCCGCCTGCGCAAGCTCTCCTTCACGGGATCCACGGGCGTGGGCCGCACCCTCCTGAAGGGCGCCGCCGACCAGGTCCTGCGGACCTCGATGGAGCTCGGCGGCAACGCACCGTTCCTCGTCTTCGAGGACGCCGACCTCGACGCCGCGGTCGAGGGCGCCCTGGTCGCCAAGCTCCGCAACACGGGCCAGAGCTGCGTGGCGGCCAACCGCTTCCTGGTGCACGACGCCGTCGCACGCGACTTCGGCCAGCGCCTCGCCCGGGCGTTCGGGGAGCTGCGCGTCGGGCCGGGCAGCGAGGAGGGCGTCCAGGTCGGGCCGCTCATCGAGCGCAAGGCGGTCGAGCACGTGGACGAGTTGGTGGCGGTCGCGTCCGACGAGGGTGCCCAGGTGCTCACGGGCGGGGACCGGCCTCGTTCGCCCGGCCACTTCTACTCCCCCACGGTCCTCACCGGGGTCGACGCGGGCTCGCGCGTGGTCGCCGAGGAGATCTTCGGTCCGGTCGCGCCGATCGTCGCTTTCGCCGACGACGACGAGGGCATCGCGCTGGCCAACGACACCGAGTACGGCCTCGCGGCCTACGCCTACACGCGCGACCTGGCGCGCGCGATGCGGGTCGGCGAGGAGGTCGAGGCCGGGATGATCGGGATCAACAGGGGGCTCGTGTCCGACGCGAGCGCGCCGTTCGGCGGCATGAAGCAGTCCGGTCTGGGCCGCGAGGGCGGCGAGGCGGGCCTCGAGGAGTACCTCGAGACCGTGTACGTCGCGCTGTGACCCCTGAGGACCGCTTCGAGGTACGCGCCGCCGTCCGGCAGGCCGTGTCCGTCTCGATCGCCACCGGGCTCTACGGCATCTCGTTCGGGGCCCTCTCGGTCGTCGCGGGACTGGACCTCGCGCAGACCATGGTGCTGAGCCTGCTCCTGTTCTCGGGCGGCTCGCAGTTCGCGCTCATCGGGGTCGTGGCCTCGGGCGGCACCTCGGGCGCGGCGATCACCACGGCGGGGCTGCTCGGCCTGCGCAACACCCTCTACGGCGCCCAGCTCTCGCCGCTGCTCGCGCTGCACGGCTGGCGACGGGTGCTCGCGGCCCATCTCACGATCGACGAGTCGACCGCCGTGGCCACGGCCCAGAAGAGCCGCGCCGCGTTGCGCGCGGGGTTCTGGTGGACCGGGATCGGCATCTTCGTCGTCTGGAACCTGCTCACGCTGGTCGGGGCGCTCGCGGGCGACGCCATGGGCGACCCCAAGGCCTGGGGGCTCGACGCCGCGGCCGGGGCGGCCTTCCTCGCGCTCCTGTGGCCCCGCCTCGCGAGCCGCGTCATGCAGCTCACCGCGGCACTGGCCGTGGTCGTCGCGGTCGCGCTGCTCCCGTTCGTCCCGCCGGGCATCCCCGTCCTGGCCGCGGGGGCCGTGGCGATCGTGATCGGCCAGGTCGCGCGTCAGCCCCGCCAGCCCGTCACCGTCACGGAGTACGTGCCCGACGGCGCAGCGAACGTCCCGCAGGACGGCGGCGGCGAGCAGACGCCCGGCTCGTCCGACCCAGATGAACCGGGTGACGTGGGTCGCCCGGGTGGCCCGTCCGACCGCACCGAGGAGCCCTGATGTCCGACGCCGCCCTGTGGGCCACCGTGGTCGCCGCCTCGCTCGTGTGCCTGGGCCTCAAGCTCGCCGGGCACCTCATCCCCGAGCACTGGCTCGCGTCCGACCGCGTCTCTCGCACCGCGGCCCTGGTCACGGCGTCCCTGCTCGCGGCGCTCGTCGCGGTCCAGACCGTCGGGGACGGGCAGGGCATCGCGATCGACGCCCGGCTGCCGGCGCTCGGCGTCGCGGCCGTCGCGCTCGCCCTGAGGGCCCCGTTCCTGCTCGTCGTGGTGCTCGCGGCCGCGACCGCCGCTGGGCTGCGGGCGCTCGGGTTCCCCTGACGGCGAGGCGCGTCGACGAGCCCGCCGGGCCGCTCGCCGCGACCGGGCGCCCCGCTCCGGTAGGGTCTGGCGAATGGCTCTCTTCAGCGAGGCGGCAGACGTCTCGGTCCGTCCGGCGGTCCCCGGTGACGAGGTCGCGGTCACCGCGATCCAGATCGAGTCCTGGCGGTCCGCGCACGGCGACGTGCTGGGCGCGGCGGTGATCGACGCGCTCGACGTCCCCCGGATGCAGGAGCAGTGGGCAGGGGCGGTCTCAGCCCCGCCCGGTCCGGGCTTCGCGGTGCTCGTCGCCCTCGCCGCGGACCGGATCGTCGGCTTCGCGGCCGTCTCCCCCGGCCAGCTCGTCGCGCTCGAGGTACAGCCGTCCCACCAGCGGTCCGGGCACGGGTCGCGGCTCCTGTCCGCGGCCGTCGACAGGTTGCGTCAGGACGGCTCGGAAGAGGTCGTGGCCTGGATCCTCGACGGCGACTCCGCGCGCGAGCAGTTCCTCGGTGGAGCGGGCCTGGGACCCGACCGCCGCACCCGCACGCTGGCCACGGGCCTGCGCGACGTCGTCGAGCACCGGTGGAGCGCGTCGATCTGAGGCGCGCCTCGCGCTAGCGCGGGGCCTTGCGCTCGGCGCGGTACATGCCCGCGGCCTTGCGCAGCATGGCGCGGGCCCGCTTGCGGTCCCCCGACGCGTCGTACGCGAAGGCCACGTGGTACCAGGAGCGCCAGTCGTCGGGGTGCTCCTCGGCGCGGGCGCGGTGCTCCTCGAACGCGGCGTCCGCCGCGGCACGGTCGATGCGGCCGCCCGGCGAACGCGGCAGGTCGTCGACGGGCAGCTCGTCCGCGGCCGCCAGCTCGTCGGCCATCTTCTGGACCGTGACGGCGAGCCAGAACTCCCACGCGATGAGGCCGATCACGAGCAGCGGGATGAGCAGGACGCCGATCCCGATCGCGATCCCCACCGGCTCGCCTGTGCTCACGAGCCCCCGGGCACGGCCCAGGATCGCCCACACGTAGATCGCGAGCAGGGCCGTGACGACCACGGCACCGATCAGGCCCTTGCGGTTCCTCACGAGAGGTCCATGACGTTCTCGAGCCCGACGGTCAGGCCCGGGCGCGAGACGACCTCGCGGATGCCGAGCAGGACGCCCGGCATGAACGACACCCGGTCGAACGAGTCCTGGCGGATGATCAGCTGCTCGCCCTCGTTGCCGAAGAGGATCTCCTCGTGCGCGACCAGGCCGCGCAGGCGCACCGCGTGCACCCGGACCCCGTCGACGTCGGCACCGCGCGCCTCCCAGCCCGACTCGGTCGCGTCGGGGCTCGCCCCCAGGCCCGCTGCCGCGCGCGAGCGGGCGATCGCGTGGGCCGTGTGCGTGGCCGTACCGCTGGGTGCGTCGACCTTGTTCGGGTGGTGCAGCTCGATGACCTCGGCCGACTCGAAGTAGCGCGCGGCCTTGGCCGCGAACGTCATGGCCAGGACCGCGGACAGGCCGAAGTTCGGGGCGATGAGCACGCCCACGCTCGTGCCCTCGGCGGCCCGGCGTCCCAGGTGCGCGATGAGCCGACCCCGGCTCTCGTCGGTCCAGCCAGTGGTGCCCACGACCGCGTGGACCCCGAGGTCGATCAGCGCGTGCACGTTGTCCTCGGTGACTGAGGGAACCGTGAAGTCGACCGCGACCTGGGCCCCGGCCGCCGCGACCTGTGCCAGGTCGTCCCCGGCGTCGATGCGCGCGACCAGCTCCATGTCCGGTGCGGCCTCGACCGCCGCGCACACCGTGGCCCCCATGCGCCCGGCCGCGCCCAGGACGGCGACCTTGAGGAGCGTCGAGCCTGCGGGCTGCGGGGTGGACTGGGGAGCGCTCTGGCCTGGGGTCACGTCGTTCGAAGTCACCCGACAACCCTAGCCGCAACGCGAGGAGGGCCGGTGCGCGTGATGCGCACCGGCCCTCCTGACGTCACCTGTCGAGACTCAGTCTCCGAAGGGACCCACGCGCACGGTCGAGCGCGGGCGGGAGGCGAGCTCCTCCGCGAGCTTGCGCACGTCGTCGGACGTCACGGAACGGATCCGTTCGAGCGACTCGGCCACGCTCAGCAGCTCGCCGAACACGAGCTCCGACTTGCCCAGGCGGCTCATGCGCGAGCCCGAGTCCTCGAGCCCCAGCACCAGTCCGCCCGAGAGCTGACCGATGCTCCGGTCGAGCTCGGCCGCCGTGATACCCGACTCGGCGAGCTTCTCGAGCTCGCTCGTCATGAGCTCGGTGACCTGGTCGACCTTGGAGGGCGCGCAGCCTGCGTACAGGCCGAACGTGCCGATCCCGCCGTGACCCGACGCGAACGAGTACGTCGAGTACGCGAGCCCACGCTTCTCGCGGATCTCCTGGAAGAGCCGCGAGCTCATGCCGCCACCGAGCACGGCGCTGAGCACCGAGAGCGTGAAGCGGCGGTCGTCGGTCGCGGACAGGCCCGTGCCACCGATGATGACGTTGGCCTGCTCGACGGTCCGGCGGATCGTGAGCTCGACGGCCTCCGTCCCCACGCCCTGCACGTCCGCGTTGTCGCGGCGCGCGCGCGGGGTGCCGGCAGGGTCGAGGTCCCAGCCACCGGTCGTGAGCGCGGTCGCGACCTGCTCGCACAGCGTGTCGTGGTCGACGCCACCGGCCGCGGCGACGACGAGCGTCTCCGGGCGGTAGTGCCACTGGTAGTGCTCCCAGACGGCGCTGCGCGGCACGGCGTTGATGGTGTCCGGCGTGCCGCCGATCGGGCGCCCCAGGGGGTGCCCGGCCAGGACGGCCTGCGCGAACTCCTCGTGCACGACGTCCGAGGGGTCGTCGTCGTTCATCGCGAGCTCTTCGAGGATCACGCCTCGCTCGGTCTCGAGCTCGTCCTCGTCGAGGCGTGCGGAGGTCACCATGTCGGTGATGACGTCCACGGCCATCGGCAGGTCGGAGTCGAGCACGCGAGCGTAGTAGCAGGTGTGCTCCTTGCCCGTCGCGGCGTTGGCCTCACCGCCGACGGCGTCGAACGCCTCGGCGATGTCCATCGCGGACCGGCGTGCAGTTCCCTTGAAGAGCAGGTGCTCGAGGAAGTGCGTGGAGCCGAAGTGACCGTCGGTCTCGTCGCGCGAGCCGACGCCGACCCATGCTCCGACGGTCGCCGAGCGCAGGCCCGGCATCGACTCGGTGAGGACCCGAACCCCGCCGGGCAGGACGGAGCGACGGATGGTCGCCCCGTCCTGCCCGGCGGTCAGCTCACCCTCGGGCGAGCCCGAGGGGACGAGCGGAAGGTTCCAGGGCACGTCAGGCGTCGTCCCCGGCAGGTGCCTCGGCGTCGGCGGGCGCGTCGGTCTCCTCGACGACCGCGTGCAGCGACAGCTTGCCGCGCGGGTCGATCTCGCCGATCTCGACCTGGACCTTCTGGCCGATGGACAGCACGTCCTCGACGTTCTCCACGCGCTTGCCACCGACGAGCTTGCGGATCTGGCTGATGTGCAGCAGACCGTCCTTGCCCGGGGACAGCGAGATGAAGGCGCCGAACGACGTGGTCTTGACGACCGTGCCGACGAAGCGCTCGCCGATCTCGGGGACGTGCGGGTTGGCGATCGCGTTGATCGCCGCGCGGGCGGCCTCTGCAGAGGGGCCGTCGGTGGCACCGATGTACACGGTGCCGTCGTCCTCGATGGAGATGTCCGCGCCCGTCTCCTCCTGGATCTGGTTGATCATCTTGCCCTTGGGGCCGATGACCTCGCCGATCTTGTCCACGGGGACCTTGACCGCGATGACGCGAGGAGCGTTGGGGCTCATCTCGTCGGGCACGTCGATGGCCTCGTTGAGGACCTCGAGGATGGTCAGGCGCGCGTCGCGGGCCTGGGTCAGCGCGCCGGCCAGGACCGAGGCGGGGATGCCGTCGAGCTTGGTGTCGAGCTGGATGGCCGTGATGAACTCACGCGTACCGGCGACCTTGAAGTCCATGTCGCCGAACGCGTCCTCGGCGCCGAGGATGTCGGTGAGCGCCGCGTAGCGGGTCTCACCGTCGACGGTGTCGGAGACGAGGCCCATCGCGATGCCCGCGACCGCTGCGCGCAGCGGCACACCGGCGTTGAGGAGCGAGAGGGTCGAGGCGCACACGGAGCCCATCGAGGTCGAGCCGTTGGACCCGAGGGCCTCGGAGACCTGACGGATCGCGTAAGGGAACTCCTCGCGGCTCGGGAGCACCGGGACGATCGCGCGCTCGGCGAGGGCGCCGTGCCCGATCTCGCGACGCTTCGGGCTGCCCACGCGGCCGGTCTCGCCGGTCGAGTAGGGCGGGAAGTTGTAGTTGTGCATGTAGCGCTTGCGCGTCTCCGGGGAGAGCGTGTCGAGCTGCTGCTCCATGCGGAGCATGTTCAGCGTGGTGACACCCAGGATCTGGGTCTCGCCGCGCTCGAAGATCGCCGAGCCGTGGACGCGGGGCAGGACCTCGACCTCGGCGGACAGGGTGCGGATGTCCGCGAGCCCACGGCCGTCGATGCGGAAGCCGTCCGTGAGGATGCGCGCGCGGATGAGCTTCTTCTGCACCGCGCGGTACGCGGCGGAGATCTCCTTCTCGCGGCCCGCGAAGTCACCGGCGAGCTCGGCCTGGACCTCGGCCTTGATCTCGTCGAGACGGTTCTCGCGGTCCTGCTTGTCGGCGATGCTCAGAGCCTCGCCCAGGCGCGCCGACGCGGCGGCCTCGACCGCGGCGTAGGTGTCGTCCTGGTAGTCCGGGAACGTCGGGAAGTCCTGCACGGGCTTGGCGGCCTTGGCCGCGAGCTCCTGCTGCGCCTCGACGAGCACGCGGATGAAGGGCTTGGCGGCCTCGAGGCCCTCGGCGACGACCTCTTCGGTCGGGGCGCCGACGCCCTCGTTCTTGATGAGGTTCCAGGAACCCTCGGTGGCCTCGGCCTCGACCATGGTGATCGCGACGTCGTCACCCACGACACGGCCGGCGACGACCATGTCGAAGACGGCGCGCTCCTTGTCGGAGTACTTGGGGAACGCGACCCACTGGCCGTCGATCAGGGCGACGCGGACGGCGCCGATCGGGCCGGAGAACGGCAGGCCGGACAGCTGCGTCGAGATCGACGCGGCGTTGATGGCCAGGGTGTCGTACGCGTCGTCCGGGTGGATCGCGAGCACGGTGATGACGACCTGGACCTCGTTGCGCAGGCCCTTGACGAACAGGGGGCGCAGCGGGCGATCGATCAGGCGGCAGGCCAGGATCGCCTCGGTCGAGGGGCGACCCTCACGACGGAAGAACGAACCGGGGATCTTGCCGGCGGCGTACTGCCGCTCCTCGACGTCCACCGTCAGGGGGAAGAAGTCGAACTGGTCCTTGGGGTGCTTGCCGGCCGTCGTGGTCGACAGCAGCATGGTCTCGCCGTCCAGGTAGGCGGCTGCAGAGCCACCGGCCTGACGCGCGAGGCGTCCGGTCTCGAACCGGACGGTACGGGTTCCGAAGCGACCGTTGTCGATCGTTGCTTCGGTGAATTCGATCTCGGGACCCTCCACGGGTGCCCTCCTCACTCTCGAAGTGCCGCCTTCGGTGCCTGTCGAGGGTGCATCCACTCGACGCTCGGCGGTCTTCGATCGAGGCTCACGGTCTTCCCACTCGAGGCGGGTTCCGGGGGCCACTACCGAGGACCGAACGAAAGGCTGGCGGCGTGGGTTTCTTACGGGTACATCACACCGGACCAGCCCGGTCCCAGGTGGGACCGGGCTGAGTCAGGGAGTGTCAGCGACGCAGACCGAGGCGCTCGATGAGGCTGCGGTAGCGGTTGATGTCGACCTTCTGCAGGTAGCCGAGGAGACGGCGACGCTGGCCGACGAGGAGAAGCAGGCCACGACGGCTGTGGTGGTCGTGCTTGTGCTCCTTGAGGTGCTCGGTGAGGTCCTTGATGCGCTGCGTCAGCATCGCGACCTGGACCTCGGGCGAACCGGTGTCGCCCTCGCTCGTGGCGAACTCGGTCATGATGCGCTGCTTGGTGGCAGTGTCGAGGGGCACGGCTCTCCTTGTAGTGTTCGTTGCGCGGCGCCTCAGGGCTAGATCCCTGGGCTCTTCGGCAGGCTGACCAGCCTCCGCGGCCGTTCTGACGGCGCCCATAGTCTAGCAGGGTTGGCTCGGGGACGGTCCCGACCTCAGTCGCGCAGCAGCCCTTGCCGCCGCGCCTCGGCCACGGCAGCCGTGCGCGAGTCGACGCCCAGCTTCTCGTACACGTGCACCAGGTGCGACTTGACGGTCGCCTTCGACAGGAACAGCTCACGCGCCACCTCGTCGTTGGACAGGCCCTGGGACACGAGCCCGAGCACCTCGAGCTCGCGCAGCGAGAGCGAGACGCCGGGGGCGCGCATGCGCCCGAGCAGACGCCGCTGCACGCTGGGCCCGAGCGCGACCTGCCCAGCCGCGGCCGCGCGGATCGCGGCGGTCAGCTCGTCGGTCGGGGCGTCCTTGAGCAGGTAGCCCGTGGCCCCGGCCTCGATCGCGGCGAGGATCTCCTGGTCGGAGTCGTAGGTCGTGAGGATCAGCACGGGCGGACCGCCCAGGCGGACGACCTCGCGCGCGGCCTGCGCGCCGCCCATGCGCCCGTCGCCGAACCGCAGGTCGAGCAGCACGACGTCGGCCTCGAGCCCCGCCCCCACGCGGCGCACGAGCTCCTCGGCCGTGGCCAGCTCGTCGACGACCTCCATGTCGCCCTCGGCGTCGACGACGGCCCGCAGGCCCGCCCGGACCACGGGGTGGTCGTCGGTCAGAACGACGCGGATGGTCGCCGATCCTTCTGGTCCGGTCGTCACCGAGGCTCCTGGGGGTCGAGCGGGAGGTGGACCGCGAGCGCGGTCCCCTCGCCGGGCGAGGTCTCGAGCGAGAAGGCCCCGCCGAGCTCGGCGACGCGCGAGCGCATCGCCGTCAGGCCGAAGCCCGAGCGGGTCGCGGGGACACCTCCGGCAGCCGCGCCCGGTTCGCTGCCCTCCTGCCCGACGGCGGAGCGCGCGTCCCGGGTCGGGTCCGGCGCGGCGGTGGCCCGTCGGGCGGCCGCGACCCGGCGCGGGTCGAACCCGTGACCGTCGTCGACCACGTCGAGCGCCACGGCGTCGCCGAGGAAGCTCAGCGTGACCGCGGCCCGCGAGGCCCCCGCGTGCTGGACGACGTTCGCGAGCGCGGACTGCGCGATGCGCAGCAGCGCGGTCTCGACCGGCACGGGCAGCGGGCGGGCCTGCCCCGAGGACTCGACCGTGATGGTCAGCCCTCCCCCGGCTGCGAGCGCCGTGCGGTCGGCGACCCGCTCGAGCGCACCCACGAGCGTCGCGGACTCCAGGTCGGCGGGCGCCAGGTCACGCACGAAGCGCCTCGCCTCGGCCAGGTTCTGCTGCGCGGCGAGCCGGGACTGGGTGACGTACCCGCGGGCGGCGCGGGCCGCCGTCGGGCCGGGGGCTCCTGGGACGAACGCCCCCGGCGCCACGACCTCCTCGAGCGACGCGTCCGCGGCGCGCAGCAGCAGCTCGATCGACGAGAAGCCCTGCGCGAGCGTGTCGTGGATCTCGCGCGCGAGGCGTTCGCGCTCGGTCGCGACCGCGGCCTCGCGCTCGGACGCCGCGAGGTCCGCGCGCGTGCGGACCAGGTCGTCGATGAGCTCCTGGCGTCCCTGCGACTCGCGCACGATCGTCTCGAAGCCGAGCACGACGGCGATCGCGACGAGGCCACCGAACGTCGGGCCCAGGATCGAGCCCACGAGCTGCTGCCCGCCCAGGATCGCACCGCCGATCGCGCACGCCGTCGTCGCGGCCACGGCCAGGATCCCTCGACGCGGACCGAGCACGTGCATCTCGAGGAACATGAGGGGGAACGCGATCCACAGCGCGACCGGGGTCAGGAGCAGCAGGAGGGCCCACCCCACGATCAGGGCCGCGACCCACGCTCCCGTCGGCCACCAGGCGCCGCGCGGTGCGTCGACCGCGGTATCGCGCACGTTGATCCGCGAGCGCCCGACGCCGTACACGGCCAGGAGCGCCAGACCGCACGCGAGCGCGCACCACGCCCCGGCGTCCAGCCCCCCGGTGCTCAGGGCCTCGGCCCAGCGGGACCCGACCGCGAGCCCCACGAGGGCCACGAGGAGCACGTCGAGCGCGATCTGGAGCCCGAGGGCTGCGGAGATCACGGCGCGAGGCTTCACATCGCCACCCTAGCGACGTGGCGGGTGCGACGTGCCGCGGGCGATCCATCGAAAGGTTGATCCTCGGACCCACCCTGCGGCCACCGGAGACCGTCCACGGGCCCGATCCGCGCGGGGCCCGACGGCGGGAGGCTGGACGCAGATCGAATCCACGCCGACCACCGGAGGCTCTTGATGTTCGTCGCGCTGCGCGACCTGCGCTTCGCCCGGGGACGCTTCGTCCTCATGTCCACCGTCATCGTCCTCATCACGTTCCTCGTGGGCTTCCTGGCCTCGCTGACCGCGGGCCTGGCCCGCGCGAGCACGTCGGGCATCACCGACCTCCCGGTCGACCAGCTCGCGTTCACCGTGACCGGGGATGCGAAGCCGTCCTTCACCGAGTCCCAGGTCGACGCCACGCAGTGGGACGCCTGGGCCGCGGTCGACGGCGTCGACTCGGCCGAGCCCCTGGGCATCGCCACGACGCGCGCGTCGGTCACCGCGGGCGCGGACGGCGAGGCCGGCACCACCGCGGCCGTCACCGCGTTCGGCTCGCGCGCGGGCTCGGGCCTCGTGCCCGACGACGCCGAGGCCGCCCCCGGGACCGTGCTGCTGTCGAGCGGCGCGGCAGACGACCTGGGAGCCCAGGAGGGCGACCAGCTCGCCCTGGGCTCGCTGACCCTGACGGTCGCGGGCGTGCTCGACACCCAGGCCGACTTCTCGCACACTCCCGTCGTCTGGATGGACCTGTCCGACTGGCAGACCGTCGGGGCGCGCGGCGGCGGAGCCTCCGGTGACGAGGTCGCGACGGTCGTCGCGATCACCGGGGACCCGAGCGGCTCCGCGCTCACCGCGGGCGAGACCGAGACCGGCACCGCGACCCTGACCCCGATGGGCGCACGCGCCGCGGTCAGCTCGTTCTCGGCCGAGAACATGTCGCTCACCATGATGCAGGGCTTCCTGCTCGCGATCTCGGCCCTCGTCGTGGGCGCGTTCTTCACGGTCTGGACCATCAACCGGGCCGGCGACGTCGCGGTGCTCAAGGCGCTCGGCGCCTCGACCTCCTACCTGCTGCGCGACGCGATCGGCCAGGCGCTCGTCCTGCTCGTGCTCGGCGTCGGTGTCGGGACCGCGCTCGCGGCCGGGGCAGGGGCGCTCGCCGCCCAGGTCATGCCCGTCGTCGTCTCCCCCGCCACGACGCTCCTGCCCGCGCTCATCCTCGTGGTCCTCGGGACGGTCGGTGCCGTCGCGGCGATCATCCGGATCACGCGCATCGACCCGCACGCGGCGCTCGCGGCCCGCTGAGGCGCCTGCCCGCTGGCCGCTCCTGCGGCAGCTCGCGACGACTCCCCCCCGCGCCTCGTTCCTGAAAGCTCGCTCCTGAAAGGCACACCATGGACCTCACCCTCGACCACGTCACGCTCGTCTACCCCGACGGCGAGTCGACCGTCACCGCGGTCGACGACGTCTCCCTGACCGTCCCCGCCGGGACCACGACCGCGGTGCTCGGCCCGTCGGGCTCGGGCAAGTCGAGCCTGCTCGCCGTGGCCGCGACGCTCACGACCCCGACCGCGGGCCAGGTGCGCATCGGCGACGACGTCGTCAACGCCCCCGCCGGCGGGGCCGCGGCCGGTTCGGCCGTGTCCTCGGACGCGGCGCGGCTGCGGCGCGACCGGATCGGGATCGTGTTCCAGCAGCCGCAGCTCATCGCGTCGCTCACGGCGCTCGAGAACCTCGAGCTCATGAGCCACCTGCGCGGCGAGCGGCCCTCGGCGCACCGCGACCGGGCGCTCGAGCTGCTCGACGCCGTCGGGCTCCGCGACGTGGCCGCCAAGCGGCCCGGCCAGCTCTCGGGTGGTCAGCGTCAGCGCGTCGCGATCGCCCGCGCCCTCATGAACCACCCCGAGGTCCTGCTGGTCGACGAGCCCACGTCGGCGCTCGACCACGCGCGCGGCGTCCAGATCATCGAGCTCGTCACGCGGCTGACCCGCGAGACCGGTGCCGCGACCATCGTCGTGACCCACGACGAGGCGACGCTCGACACGGTCGACGCGCGCGTGCACCTGGCGGACGGGCGGCTCGTGGGGGCGGGCGAGGCTGCGGTGGCGCGGGCCTGAGGGACGCAGCGTCCCGCCGCCCGGGAGAGGCGTGTCAGGAAGTGCTCTGCCGCGCGAGCAACGCCGTCCGACCGAGCTCGCGCCCCCACTCGCGAGCGCGCTCGACCTCGCCCGGGCACAGCGGCCCCTCCATGCCCTCGACGTAGAACGAGTGCGGCGAGTCGGCAGGCGACAGACCGTGTCGGCGGGCCACCCGGTCGGCCGCGCGGGCAGCGCTGCCCGGTAGGTGCTTGACGGCCTTCACACGCGTGTCGAACGTCGCGCCGAACCGTCCGGAGGTATCGTCCGCGAGCGCGTCGAGCCACTCGCGGATTCCCCGTTCGACCGTCGGGTTCCCGGGCCGTCGACCGGCAGCCTCCTCGCGCGAGGCGAGCCGCGACATGCCGAACGCGTGCGTGGGACCACCGATGACGATCAGGTCAGCCCCCAGGACGTCGTCGCCCGGTGTCCTCGAGGAGACCTCGACAGTCCGCACGTCCAGCTGCTCGGACAGGCCTCCCGCCACCGCCCGCGCGATCTCGGCGGTGTTCCCGAACATCGACTCGTAGATCACGACTGCTTCCATGGCTCCGACTCCTGTCGTCAGTTCCAGGCTGCCTGCGGAGCACCACCGCCGCCAGGACCTTTGGTCCGGACGGCAGGGGTCCTTGGACCCGGTTCGGGACGCGGTCAGACCCCGTCCGACTCGGGCCGACGCGGTCAGCCGAGCAGCGGCTTGGCCCCCGTCGCCCGCACGTGCGACGCCACGGCCAAGGCGATCCACACCGCGATCCCCTGGAACGCGATGAGCGCCGGCGTGGGCGTGCCCACGAGCAGGCAGATGCCGAGCGGGATCGCGCCGAGGACGGCCGCGTCGGGTCCTTGCGCGAACATCGAGGCCGCACCCGTCGGGAGCGCTCCGGCAGGGGTGGCCATGAGCGGGCCGGACCAGTTGGGCGGCTTGCGGTAGGCGCTGCGGATCGCGGCTGCGCCCATGCCGACCGCGACCACGGCCACGAGCGCGAACCAGAGCGGTTCACGCGTGGTCAGCACGAGCGGTACGGTCCCGACCACGAGGGCCACGAGCGCGGTGAGGGAGGGCGCGACGGTCCGTGCCAGCCGGGCGTCGCGCGCGGACAACGGGATCATCGCGTCGAGCACGGGCACCATCTCCGCGGTGCGCGCGCCCTCCGCGCCGAGCTGCGCGGCGCGGAAGCCCGCGACGACCAGCAGCACGAACAGCCCGAACCCGCCCGTGAACGCGGGCACCTGCTGGGCGACGATCACCAGGGCCGTGAGGCCGACGAGCTGAGCGAGGGCCGACGGGCTGCGGCGCAGGAGCGTGAGGTCGGCCGCGACGAGCGCCGAGACCGGCCCCCTGACGAGCGCGAAGCGCGAGGGCCTGCGGACCCTGCCGCCGCGCGTCGACCCGGCCCGGCTCAGGGCGCGCCCCAGCTCGCGGGTGTCGAGAGAGAGGATCGCGCCGCCCGCCTGGTCGGCCACCGCGCTCTGCGCACGCAGCACCTGGGCGCCGAGCACCTCGAGCCGGCGCCACCACACGACCACGAGGGCGAGCGCGCCCAGCCCGAGCGCACCGATCACCCAGGCGGGGATCGTGAGCTCGCGCAGGTCGGACCAACCGGCCGCGACGAGCACGACACCCGCGACAGGGACCGCCGCGAGCACCACGTCGCTCACGCGAGCGACCCTGGCCGCGACGGGTGTCCGTGGCTGGATCAGTCCTGCGAGCCCCACGAGCAGCAGCCCCGCCGCTGCCCCCAGGGCCGCGCTGCGCCCTGCCACGGCCGGGTCCGCGCCCGAGGCCAGCGCCACGACCGCGAACCCGCCAGCTCCCACGACGAGCGCCACCGCGACGCCGCGCCAGTACGACGGGGTGAGCAGACCACGCCGGTCGACGGGCATCGGCACCCACCACCGCACGCCCGCGCTGCCCGTCCCCAGCGGTCCGAGCCGCACGGCCATGCCCGTCATGAGCGCCAGGAGAGCGACCGAGCCGAGCGCCTGGATCGTGGCGGCCGTCAGGACCGCGTCCCGGCCGCCCGCGGGCTCGACGAAGATCGTCTCGCGGAGCACGTTCGCCGCGCCGATCACGAAGCCGATCGAGATCACGATCGACACCACGACGTAGGCGATGTTCCCGAGCAGCTCACCGGGACCCGCGTCGGCCCGCGAGGCCGTGACGCGTGCGGTCAGGCGCCGGATCTCCCGCCCCGAGAACTCCTCGTCCGGGTCCGCGACGAGCAGCGGCAACGGAGCCCGCTCGACCTCAGGCTCAGGCGTCACGGGCTCGGGCGCCGCTGGGCCCCCCGGGGCGGCGGCCGCGGCCGCCACGGGCGCCACAGCCGCCACGTCGTGGGGTCCCTTCCTCGGGCCGTGCGGGCGCTTCTTGCCCCGGCCCTGGGCCGCGTTCATCGCCCGCTCCTCAACGGACCCGGGCGAGCGCGTCGAGCGCGGCCTGGTGCCCCAGGCGCAGGCACTCGTCGTCGCCGACCAGGAGTCCGCGCGCACCGGTCCGTTCGACCAGCTCGGGGTCGTGCGTCGCGAACACGACGGCAGCCCCGCGCCCGGCCTCCTCGACCAGGATCCGGGCCAGGTCGGCGCGCATGCCCGGGTCGAGGCGCTGCTCGGGCTCGTCGAGCACGACGACCTCGCGGGGGCGGGCGAACCCGGCCGCGAGCAGGAGGCGCCGCCGCTGCCCCGAGGACAGCTCGGTCGGCATCGCCCCGGACTGCGCCGCGAGGCCGAACCGGTCGAGGAGCTGGTCCACGACCTCCCCCGCACCCGCCACGCCGTGACCGCGCGCGGTCAGCACCAGGTGCTCGCGCGCCGTGAGCCCCGGGAAGTAGGCGTCGTCGTCGAGGATCCCGACGACCTTGGCGCGGAAGTCGCGCTCGCGCTCGTCGACGTCCCGCCCGAACGCCAGCACCTTGCCGGACAGGGGTGCGAGCACCCCCAGGAGCGCACGCAGGAGCGTCGACTTGCCGCTGCCGTTGGGCCCGATGATCGCCCACAGCTCGCCCGGCCGGACGGCCAGGTCGACGGGCGCGCACACGGGCGCCTCGGCGTACCCGACGCGCAGGGCCCGGGTCTCGAGCACGGGTTGCTTCTTGACCGACACGACTACTCCCCCGACCCGGTCGCGGACGCTTCGGGCCCGCTGGGCCCAACGGACGTACCCGCAGGCGTCCCCGCGCCCGAGGCGAGGATCACGCGGGCTCGCGCGACGTCGTCGTGCATGGTCCTCACGAGCGCGTCGATCCCGTCGAAGCGCAACGTGGGGCGCAGGTGCTCGACGAACTCCAGGACGACCTCCTCGTCGTACAGGTCGAGGTCGGTGCGGTCCAGGACGTAGGCCTCGACGCGGCGCTCGACGCCGTCGAACGTGGGGTTGGTGCCGATCGAGATGGCCGCGGGCAGCACGCCGTCGCCGTTCCCCGGGTCCGCCGCGAGGAGCTGGGGACGACGCAGCCAGCCCGCGTACACGCCGTCGGCCGGGACCATGCCGCTGATCGCACCGAGGTTGGCCGTGGGGAACCCGAGCTCGCGCCCGCGCGCGTCGCCGTGGATCACCACGCCGCGCAGGCGGTGGTGACGCCCGAGCAGCGCCGCGGCCTCGCGGACCTTGCCGTCCGTGAGCAGGCCGCGGATCTCGGTCGAGGACCAGCGCCCGCTGGGCACCGCGCCCCCTCCTGGCGAGGCAGCCGCGTCGGAGGTGGTCGCGCGCCCGGTCCCGCCCCCGACGGTCCCGACGTCGTCGATCGCCCGGACCTCGAAGCCGTGCGTCCGGCCGAGCTCGATCATGGTGGCGAGGTTGCCCGCGTTGTCGCGCCCGAACCGCACGTCGTGACCCACGACGACCGTCCGCGCCCCCAGCCCGTCGACCAGGTAGGTCCGCACGAACTCCTCAGGGCTCTGGCGCGCGAAGTCGAGCGTGTACTCGACCAGCAGCACGGCGTCGAGGCCCGTGGCCTCGAGGAGCTCCATGCGGTCGGCGATCCCGGTCAGGAGCTCGGGCGCCTGCTCGGGCCGGTGGACCGTCGCGGGGTGCGGGTGGAACGTCACGGCCACGGCCTGGGAGCCCGACTCCCGGGCGAGGGACACGATGCGGCCGAGCACCTCGGCATGGCCGCGGTGGACGCCGTCGAAGTTGCCGATCGTCACGACCGACGGTCCGAATCCCGGCGGAACCTGGTCCAGGTCCGTCCACAGGTGCACGCGTACTCCTCGAGATGTGTGTGAGGCGGGCTCGCTCAGGAGGCCCGACGACGGCGCGCACCCACGGCGCGCCTGGTCAAGATTGCCACGTCTCGCCCGGGTGTTCCCCATCGAAACGGTGGACGGTCACCCCTCGGACCTGCCCGGGCTCACGCCGGGGCGAACACGATCACGGGCTTGGCCTTGTGCTTGCCCTCGCGCACCACGTTCTCGAGCAGCGCGACGAGCGACCCGTCGTCGCCGATCGCGGCCGTCGTGGTGTCCTGGGGCGACGGGTCGACCCACTTGCCGTAGGACAGCGCGTCGCGCTCCTCGGGCGTCAGGTCGCGCACGGGGAACGTGGCGCGAGCGGCGTCCGCGAGCGGGAGCGTCACGAGCACGCCGTCGCGCTCGACCTGCGCCTCGAGCTCGGAGAGCGTCGAGGCGCCGTCGAGCGCGTAGCCGCCCACGCGCGTGCGGCGCAGAGCCGTGAGGTGCCCCCCGACACCGAGGTCCGCGCCCAGGTCGCGGGCGAGGGCACGGATGTAGGTGCCCGACGAGCACACGACCGTGACGTCCACGTCGAGCGCGGGAAGGTCGTCCGGCTCCGTGGCCGCGACCGGTCGCACCTCGTGGACGTCGAAGCGCGAGATCGTCACGGGGCGTGCCTTGAGCTCGACCTGCTCGCCCGAGCGCACGAGCGCGTACGCGCGCTGACCGTCGACCTTGATCGCGGACACCGAGCTCGGCACCTGCTCGATGGGACCGGACAGGAGCGCGACTCCCGCGTCGATCGCCTCGCGCGTCACGGCCGAGGTGTCAGCGCGCGAGGTGGTCTCGCCCTCGGCGTCGTCGGTCGTCGTCGCGGCACCCAGACGGATGGTCGCGGTGTACTCCTTGTCCGCGCCCACGACGTACGTCAGCAGCTTGGTCGCGCGCCCGATCCCCAGGACCAGGACCCCCGTGGCCATGGGGTCGAGCGTGCCCGCGTGCCCCACCTTGCGGGTCCCCGCGAGACGGCGCAGGCGGGCCACCACGTCGTGGCTCGTGAGCCCCTGGGGCTTGTCGACGATCACGAGGCCGTCGGGGGCGGTGGGTCGGCGCTCGCGCACAGGCTTCGGGTCGTGCGTCATCGGGAGGGGTCCTCGGTGCTCGGGAACGGGAGGGGTGGAGGCGGGGGCTCAGCGCCCGGAGGGGAGGCGGGGCTCGACGGGGCCGGGCTCGACGGGGCCGGGCTCGTCCGGCCCCTGCTCCCCGGCCCGCTGGGCGGCCGGGTCGACCGCGGGCAGCGCGTCGCCGAACGCGCACCGCACGAGCTCGCCCAGGCGCGGGTCCGCGCCGAAGTGCTCGGGGGCGCCGATCGCGAGCAGCGTGTTGAGCAGCATGCCCTGGGCGAGGAAGTCTCGCGCCTGGTCGAGCGTGCCCCCCGTGCGGTCGACGTAGACCTCGAAGACCTCGACGAAGAACTCGCGCGACCTGGCCCCGAAGTCTGGGTCTGCCCCCGCGAGAAAGCCGTGCATCATGACGAGCAGGAGGTTGCGGTCCGCGAGCAGCCGGACGTAGGTCGCGGCGAGCTCGTCGCCCGCTGCGGGCCCGGCGGGCACCGCGGAGAACGCGGCCACGATGCGGCGGCCGATCCGGTCGAAGACCTCGGCGAACAGCTCGTGCTTGGTGCCGAACATCCGCACGACGTAGGGCTGGGACACGCCCGCGGCCCGGGCGACCTGGTCCACGCTGGTACCGGCGTAGCCCCCGGCGGCGAAGACCGCGGTCGCGGCGTCGATCATCTGCTCGCGTCGCTCGTCGCGCGACATGCGCCGCGCCGACGGCTCGGGCTCGGCGACCTGGGCCCGTGCGGAACTCGGTGCGCTCTCCATGTTGACAAGGTTATCAGTTGATTACTAGCGTCGTAATCCTAGTAATCATCCGATGCTTACCTCTTATCGAGGAGTCCTCATGTCCACGACCGCCGTCCCCGACCGCCCGCCCACCCTCGTCAGCGACGCGCCCCTCCCCGCGGGCCTCACCACCGCGATCGACGACGCACGCTCCCCCGGCGCGCGCCGCCGTCGGCCTCTCGCACTGGTCCTGGTCGCAGCCTCGCTGCCCATGTTCATGGCCACGCTCGACAACCTCGTGGTCACCGGCGCCCTGCCCGTGATCTCCCAGGCGCTGCGGCCGAGCGTCGAGCAGCTCCAGTGGTTCGTCAACGCCTACACGCTCGCGTTCGCGACCCTCATGCTCGTGGCGGCCTCGCTCGGCGACCGGTTCGGACGCCGCCGGGTGTTCGTCGTCGGGATCGCCGTCTTCACGCTCGCGTCGGTCGCGTGCGCGCTCGCCGACACCCCGTCCGCGCTCATCGCGGCCCGCGCCGTGCAGGGTGCGGGCGCTGCCGCGATCATGCCGCTGTCCCTCGCGCTCATCGCCGACGCCGTCCCCCGTGCCCGCCGCGCGCTCGCGATCGGGATCTGGGGCGGCGTCTCGGGTCTCGGCGTCGCGCTCGGGCCGCTCGTCGGCGGCGCGGTCGTCGAGGGCATGAGCTGGGAGGCGATCTTCTGGATCAACGTGCCCGTCGCGCTCGTCGCCGTCCCGCTCGTGCTCGTCGTGCTGCGCGAGTCGTTCGGCCGCCGCGGGCCGATCGACCTCGTGGGCCTCGCGCTCGCCGGGACCGGGGTCTTCGCGGGCGTCTGGGGCATCGTCCGCGGCAACGAGGACGGGTGGACGTCCGCGGTCGTCCTCTCGCTGCTCGCCGGGTCGATCCTGCTGCTCGTGGCGTTCGTCGCGTGGGAGCAGCACCTCGCCCGCCGGGGCGGCTCGCCCCTCGTCCCGATGCGCCTGTTCCGCTCGCGCAGCTTCGCCATCGCGAACGTGTCCGGCTTCGCGTTCTCGCTCGGCATGTTCGGCGCCGTGTTCCTGCTGATCCAGTACTTCCAGATCGCCGAGGGCCTCTCACCGCTCGAGGCAGGGGTCCGCACGCTCCCGTGGACCGCGGCCCCCATGCTCGTCGCACCCGTCGCCGGCATGCTCGCGCCGCGCCTCGGCATCCGGACGCTCCTCGTGACCGGGTTGACCCTCCAGACGCTCGCGCTCGCCTGGCTCGCGGTCGTCTCGTCCGGCGCGACGTACGCGCAGCTCGTCCCGGCCTTCGTGCTCGCGGGGATCGGCATGGGTCTGACGTTCGCGCCGAGCGCGACGGCCGTCCTGGTCGACATGGACGAGTCCGACAACGCGACCGCGAGCTCGACCAACTCGACGCTCCGGGAGGTCGGGGTCGCGCTGGGGGTCGCGGTCCTCGTCGCGGTCTTCCAGGCCGCGGGCGGAGCGCTGACACCGGAGCTCTTCACGGAAGGCCTGCCGGCCGCGCTGTGGGTCGGCGCCGCGAGCGTGGGGGTGGGGGCGGTCGCCGCGACGTTCCTGCCGCGCCGCTCCGCCCGCCCGACGGCGTAGCGCACCCCGCCGGGACGGGTCCGGTGGGGTGCGGGGCAGGTGGCCCAGGACAGCGGAACGGCCGGCCCCAGCAGGGACCGGCCGTTCCGTGTGCTCGTGCTGCCGCACCCGCCCGATGGCTCGGTGGGGTGCGCGGGCGCGCCGTCAGGCGGGCGCGACCTCGTCGGAGTCCGCAGACCCGCCGGCCTCGACCTCGTCGTCAGCGGCAGGCTTCTTGTACGGGTCGGCGTCGCCGGCGTACGTGGCCTTCTCGCGCAGCGCGGCCAGCTCGGCATCGCGACGTGCAGCCTCGTGGAGGGCGACGTCGAGGTGCGCGGCGGTGTCCGGCACGGAGTCGAGGTGGAACTCCAGGGACGGCGTGAGCCGGATCCCCGTCTGCTTGCCGACCTCGGAGCGGATGATCCCCTTGGCGCTCTCGAGCGCCGCGGCGGTCCCTGCCCGCTCCTCGTCGTTGCCGTAGACCGTGTAGAACACTGAGGCGTTCTGCAGGTCACCGGTCACACGCACGTCGGTGATGGTCACGAACCCGAGACGCGGGTCCTTGATCCGGGTGTCGAGCATCTGCGCCACGATGACCTTGATCCGGTCAGCGAGCTTGCGAGCCCTGGGCTTGTCGACCATGGTTCAGTCCTTTCATCAGAGGGCCCCGCAGGAAGTCAGCTCCTGGTGGGCCCTTCGGGCCACGTCCTGAACGAACAGCTCCGCCGACGCCGGACCGTGAGGTGTGGCGGGTCGTGGTGGGTCTGGCACGGGCCGCCAGGCCCGCGGTAGACCCGCCACACCTCACGGGTAGGCGTCAGCGGAGAGGTACGTCAGCTACGCGGCTTCTCCCGCATCTCGAACGTCGCGATCGTGTCGCCGACCTGCAGGTCGTTGAACGAACCGAGACCGATACCACACTCGAAGCCCTCGCGGACCTCGGTGGCGTCGTCCTTGAACCGCTTGAGCGACTCGACCGTGAGGTTGTCGCCGATGACGGCTCCCCCACGCAGGACGCGTGCCTTGGTGTTGCGTCGGATCTCGCCCGAGCGGACGATCGAACCGGCGATGTTCCCGAACTTGGAGGAACGGAAGACCTCGCGGATCTCGGCGGTGCCGAGCTGCACCTCTTCGTACTCGGGCTTGAGCATGCCCTTGAGTGCAGCCTCGACGTCGTCGATCGCCTGGTAGATGATCGAGTAGAAGCGGACGTCGACGCCCTCGCGCTCGGCCAGTGCCTCGACACGCTCGCCGTACTTGACGTTGAACCCGATGATGATCGCGTTGTCCACGGTCGCCAGGTTGACGTCGTTCTGGGTGATCGCACCGACGCCGCGGTGGATGATCCGCAGCTGGACCTCGTCGCCGACGTTGATCTGCAGCAGCGCGTCCTCGAGTGCCTCGACGGCACCGGAGACGTCGCCCTTGAGGACCAGGTTGAGGGTCTCGACCTTGCCCTGCTCGAGCGCCTGGGCGAAGTCCTCGAGGCTGACGCGCTTGCGACGCTTGGCCAGGAGGGCTGCGCGCTCGGCTGCCTCGCGCTTCTCGGCGATCTGACGGGCCGTGCGCTCGTCCGGAGCCACGAGGAACGTGTCACCGGCGCTGGGCACGGACGCGAGCCCGAGCACCATCACGGGGCGGGCGGGGCCCGCCTCGGTGACGTTGTTGCCGTGCTCGTCGAACATCGCACGGACGCGTCCGTGAGCGGTGCCCGCGACGATCGCGTCCCCGACGTGGAGCGTGCCGGACTGGACCAGGACGGTCGCGACGGCGCCGCGGCCCTTGTCGAGGTTCGCCTCGATGGCGACGCCTCGTGCGTCCTTGTCCGGGTTGGCGCGCAGGTCCAGCGAGGCGTCCGCCGTGAGGAGGACGGCCTCGAGGAGCGCGTCGATGCCCTGGTTCTGCTTGGCGGACACGTCGACGAACATGGTGTCGCCGCCGTACTCCTCGGCCACCAGGTTGTACTCGGTGAGCTGCTGGCGGATCTTGGCGGGGTTGGCCCCCTCCTTGTCCACCTTGTTGACCGCGACGACGATCGGCACGCCGGCCGACTGCGCGTGGTTGAGCGCCTCGACCGTCTGCGGCATGACGCCGTCGTCGGCTGCGACCACGAGGATCGCGATGTCGGTCACCTGGGCACCACGAGCACGCATGGCGGTGAACGCCTCGTGACCCGGGGTGTCGATGAACGTGATGGGACGGTCGACGCCCTCGTGCTCGTGACGGACCTGGTAGGCACCGATGTGCTGCGTGATGCCGCCGGCCTCGCCGGAGATGACGTCGGTCTGGCGGATCGCGTCGAGCAGTCGGGTCTTACCGTGGTCGACGTGACCCATGACCGTGACGACGGGCGGACGGGCCTGGAGCTCGTCGTCGCCCTCGCCCTCGAGCTCGGCGTCCAGGTCGATGTCGAAGGCACCGAGGAGCTCGCGGTCCTCCTCCTCTGCGGAGACCATCTCGATGACGTACCCGAGCTCCGCGGCGAGCGAGCCGAACGTGTCCTCGTCGAGGGACTGCGTGGCGGTCGCCATCTCACCGAGGTGGAAGAGCACCGTCACGAGGCTCGCGGGGTTCGCGTCGATCTTGTCCGCGAAGTCGTTGAGCGAGGAACCGTGACGCAGGCGCACGACGGTCGAGCCGTTCCCACGGGGAACCTGCACGCCACCCAGCGAGGGGGCCTGCATCTGCTCGAACTCCTGGCGCTTCGCCCGCTTCGACTTGCGCCCACGGACGGGGCGCCCTCCTGCACGACCGAAAGCACCCTGGGTGCTGCCACGACCTGCGCCACCGCGGCCACCGCCACCGGGGCGACCGGCGAAACCGCCGCCACCACCAGGAGCGCCGCCGGGGCCTCCGCCTGCGCCACCGGGACGACCGGCGAAGCCGCCACGACCGCCACCGGCACCGCCGGCGCCGCCACCCGGACGACCGCCGGGAGCGGGACGGTCACCGGGGCGACCGATCGAGGTACGACCGGGCATCATGCCCGGGTTGGGACGGGGACCACCCGGACGCGGTGCAGGACGGGGACCACCGGGACGGGGTCCGCCGGTGCGCTCGGCGCTGCCTGCTGCTGCTGCGGGGTTGGCGTTCGCTGCCGGGTCGGCTGCGCGCTCGGGGCGTGCACCCGGACGAGGCATGCCCTGGCTCGAGGCGAACGGGTTGTTGCCCGGGCGCGGGGAGCCGGCGCGCGGCATGCCCTGGCTCGAGGCGAACGGGTTGTTGCCAGGACGCGGGGAGCCGGGACGGCCGCCCCCACCGGTTCCGCCGGAGCCGCCGGGGCGGGCTGCTGCGGGACGCGGGCCGGGCGCGGGGGCGTTGCCGCCACCTGCCGGCTTGGGCGATGCCGACGGCTTGCGCTCGGCAGCGGGAGCCGGCGTGGCGGCGGGCTTGGCCGCAGCAGGGGCTGCGGGCGTGGGCTCGACGAACGCGGGGCTCGCTGCTTCCTTCTGGGGTGCCGGCGCCTTGGGCGCGGCGGGTGCCGGCGCGGGGGCAGCGGGCGCCGGTGCTGCAGGCGCAGCCTCGGCGGCCGGCACGGGCTTGGGCGCGGCCGGACGTGCCGGCGCGGGCTTCGCGGCGGCGGGCTTGGCGGGAGCGCTTGCGCTCTCCGTGCCACCGGCCGGGAAGGTGTCGCGCAGCTTGCGGACGACCGGCGGTTCGATGGTCGAGGATGCCGAGCGGACGAACTCACCGAGTTCCGTCAGCTTGGTCATGATGGTCTTGCTCTCCACCCCGAGCTCCTTTGCGAGCTCGTAGACGCGGACCTTTGCCACAACTCTCCTGTCTCGGCCCACCCGAAACAGGGAGGACCGTCTTTAGTGCTGGGTGCTCATCGCTGGGTACTCATCGGGTGCCCATCGGCTTCTAACCCGCTTCCTTGTCGACGATTCGTGCGGTGTTCGTGCGGTACTGGCGCGGCTCGGCTCGGGCGGCGCTGGTGCGCCGCCGACCGGGACCGCCGACTTGACGATGACTGGCGATGACTGACGACGGGTCAGTCTTCCCTGTCGAGATGGGCGTGAGCTCCGGCGAGGTCCACGGGTCCTGCGAGACGCAGCGCCCGGGGAAAGGCTCGTCGACGCTCGGCCAGCTCGAGGCAACGCCGAGCATCGTGGAGCCAGGCGCCGCGCCCCGGGAGCGACCTGCCGACATCGACGACGAGCCGAGGCTCTGGAGTGTCAGGCTGGTCCACCACGAGGCGGAGAAGAACAGACCGTAGGTCACGCTCCCGGCAGCCGACGCACGTCCGAACGGGCGCGTGAGCGCCTGAAGGGTCGTGCGACGGATTCCGGACCCGTGGCCCAGTCAGGGACAGTCTAGCGCGCCCGCTCACCGAGTGTTACCCGTTTCCGTCGCCGGAGCCCGGTCCGTCGACCTCGTCGAGGCCTCCACGGGCCCGGTCGTCGCCCGCACCGGGGTGCGCGCCCTCGTCCGAGCGGATGTCGATGCGCCACCCCGTGAGCTTCGCGGCAAGCCGGGCATTCTGCCCTTCCTTGCCGATCGCGAGGGACAGCTGGAAGTCGGGGACGACCACGCGTGCGGCGCGAGCCTCGGCGTCGACCACGGTGACAGACGTCACACGGGCCGGCGACAGCGCGCTCGCCACGAACTCCGCCGGGTCGTCGCTGAAGTCGACGATGTCGATCTTCTCGCCGTGCAGCTCGGCCATGACCGCGCGCACGCGCCCACCCATGGGGCCGATGCAGGCGCCCTTGGCGTTGAGGCCCGCGACGCGCGAACGGACCGCGACCTTGGAGCGGTGACCGGCCTCGCGGGCGATCGCCATGATCTCGACCGAGCCGTCGGCGACCTCGGGGACCTCGAGCTCGAAGAGCTTGCGGACGAGGTTCGGGTGCGTGCGGCTCAGCGTGATCTGCGGGCCCTTCATGCCGCGTGCGACGTCCAGGACGTACGCGCGCAGCCGCTCGCCGTGGACGTAGTCCTCGGTCGGGACCTGCTCGTGCGGCGGGAGGACCGCCTCGGTGCCGCCCACGTCCACGAGGACCATGCGCGGGTCGTTGGCCTGCTGGATGATGCCCGCGAGGACCTCACCCTCCTTGCCGCGGAAGTTGCCCAGGATCTGGTCGTCCTCGGCGTCCCGCAGCCGCTGCACGATGACCTGGCGTGCCGTCGCGGTCGCGATGCGCCCGAAGTCCTTGGGCGTGTCGTCGAACTCGGGGCCCAGCACGGGCGCCCGGTAGCGCCGGACGGGCTCGCCGTCCTCGTCCACCTCGTCGGCGGCGTCGTCGGCGTCCTCCTCGGCCGGGATCTCCTCGCGCGCCCAGACCGTCACGTGGCCGGTACGGCGCTCGAGCTCGACCCGCGCGCGGGCGTGCGCGTCAGGGGTCCGGTGGTAGGCGGAGAGCAGCGCCTGCTCGATCGCTGCCACCAGGATGTCGAGGCTGATGTCCTTCTCGCGCTCCAGCAGGCGCAGCGCGCTCATGTCGATGTCCATCGATCAGACCTCCTCGTCGTTCGGGGCGATCGCCCCGGGGTTCTCGTCAACAGCCATCTCCGGGCCGAGGTCTGCCTCGAGCGCACGCTTGAGCTCGACCTGGATGGCGCCGCGCGTCACGTCGTCGAGCGCCACCGAGTCCACGGGAGCCCCGGTGAGCAGCAGGCGGCCGTCCTCGACCTCGCGCAGGCGCCCTTCGACGCTTGCGCCGTCCGTGAGCGTGAGCCTGACGATGCGGCCGCGGGCGCGCTTGAAGTGGCGCAGCTCGGTCAGGGGGCGCGAGGTGCCGGGCGTCGAGATCTCGAGCGTGTACGCACCGGGGAACGCGTCGGAGGCGTCGAGCGCGTTGTTGATCTCGCGCGAGACCTCTGCGACGGCGTCGAGGTCCAGGTTGCCCACCGCGTCCTCGGGCAGGTCCACCGTGATGCGGACGACCGAGCGGCTGCCTGCCAGGGAGACGGTCACGTCCTCCAGGTACAGGCCCGCTGCCTGCACCGCAGGTTCCACGACCTGACGGACCCTGTCCGCACCGGCCTGCTTCGCCTTGTTCATGTCTCGGTCTCCCGTCGGCTTCCAGAGCCCACCGGGCTGAAGGAATCGACCGGTGTGCTGTTGTACGGGATCAGCCTAACGACTCACCCGCCAGGAACGTGACATCATCACCCTCGATGACTGCCGAACCGACTCCGCGCCTCCACCCGTCGAGCCCCTCGGGCGACGCCCCGCCGTCCGCTTCGCCCGGATATTCACGGGTCCGGGCTCGGTGGCGTCGTCCGGCCGGTCGCGCGGTGGTGTCGATCGTCACGTCGCTCACGCTGCTCACCGTGGCCGGCTGCGGGCTGCGCCTGGAGACCCCGCCCCCGACCGAGCCCGTGCCCGACGCCCAGGAGACGCTGCGGCGCGACGCGGTCGACGGCGCGCTGCTCGTGGGCGAGCTCGCCGTCGCGGCGGGCGCGACGTCGTCGGGCCTGGACGCGACCTCGCTCGCGACGCTCGCCGAGGCGGGCACCTTCGCCGACCTCCACGTGACGCAGCTCGGCGGCGTCTACGACTCGGGCCTCCCCGAGCCCGACGGCGACACCGACGAGCCCCCGTCCGGCGCGACCGAGCAGCCGACGACTCCCACGACCGCGACGCCCGCCGAGGTCCTCGACGCGCTGGCCGCCTCGAGCGCGAGCATGCGCGAGGGGATCGACCAGACCGACGACGGCCCGTTCGCCCGGCTGCTGACGTCGATCGTGTCCTCGCAGGACGCCTCTGCGCGTCAGCTCGCGGCCTCGACGGGCACACCCCTGCCCGAGTCCCTCGCGCTCCCGACCGGCCTGCTCGTGCCCGAGACCACGCCGTCGGGGCTGACCGCGACGGACCTGTCGACCATCATCGAGGCCGAGGACGCCGCGGGGTACGCGTTCGAGGTCCGCGCGGCCCTCGCGGACGGCGACGTGCGCGCCGCAGCCCTCGACCGCGCGGTGCTGCACCGCGCCCGGGCAGAGGCCTGGGCCCAGGCGGCGGGCACCGCGGGAGGGGCGCAGGACCCGCGCCGGGTCGCCTACTCGGTCCCGGCCGACGTCCCGACGGCGGAGCTCGCCGTCCAGCTCGAGTCCTCGCTCGCTGAGTCGTACGCCGCGCTCACGGCCGAGGCCGGCACGGGGACCCGCCTGCCGCTCGCCGACCTGTCGACCGAGGCGAGCCTCGCGGCCGTCGCGTGGGGAGCTCCCCTCGCAGCGTTCCCGGGTCTGCCCGAGCAGTCGACCACTCCCCCGGCGGCCGGCTGAGGACGCTCCTCCACGACGGCGGACGGGCCGGGTCCAGGAGCATCGCTCCCGGACCCGGCCCGTCCGTCGTCGGCCCCTGCCGCCGGGGCGGCCGGGGAGAGATCAGGCCAGCAGCTCGGCGACCTTCTCGGTCACGAGGTCGGCGACGCCTGCGACCGGCACCTGCGCGGGCTCGCCGCCCTGGCGCGGGCGCACCTCGACGACGCCGTCCGCGAGCCCGCGGCCCACGACCACGACGAGCGGGGCGCCCAGGAGCTCGGCGTCCTTGAACTTCACGCCGGGCGAGACCTTGGGCCGGTCGTCGTACAGGACCTCGACGCCGCGCGCCGAGAGCTCGGCCGTGAGCGACGCGGCGGCCTCGAAGACCGCCTGGTCCTTGCCCGTGGCGACCACCTGGACGTGCATGGGAGCAACGTGCGCGGGCCAGGCGAGGCCGGCCTCGTCGTGGTTGGCCTCGGCCAGGGCGGCGAGCGCGCGCGTCACGCCGATCCCGTACGAGCCCATGGTCACGACGACCTGCTTGCCGTTCTCGTCGAGGACCGTCAGGCCCAGGGCCTGCGCGTACTTGCGTCCCAGCGCGAAGATGTGGCCGATCTCGATGCCGCGCGCGAGCTCGAGCGGACCCGAGCCGTCGGGCGCGAGGTCGCCCGCACGGACCTCGGCGGCCTCGATCGTGCCGTCGGCCGTGAAGTCGCGACCGGCGACCAGGTCGAACACGTGCCTGCCGTGCTGGTTCGCGCCCGTGATCCAGCGGGTACCCTCGACGACGCGCGGGTCCAGGAGGTAGCGCACGGCCGAGTGCGACGACGCGGGGGTCTTGCCCTCGGCCGGCACGGTCACCTGGGGGCCCTGCGGGCCGAGCACCTCGGGGCCGATGTAGCCCTTGACGAGCTCGGGGTGCGCGGCGAAGTCGGCCTCGCCCGCGGGCTCGACCTCGGCGGGCTCGACCGACGCCTCGAGGCGCTTGAGGTCCACCTCGCGGTCGCCGGGCAGGCCCACGACGAGCACCTCGCGGCGGCCGTCGGGGTGCGTGAGCGCGAGCACGACGTTCTTGAGCGTGTCGGCCGCGGTCCACTCGCGGTCGGGGCGCGGGAAGCGCGCGTTGGCGAGCGCGACGAGCGAGTCGATCGTCGGGGTGTCGGGGGTGTCCTCGACGTGCGCCGCGGGCGCGTCGTCGTAGGGCAGGGCCTCGGGCACGGGCGTGACGACGGCCTCGACGTTGGCCGCGTAGCCGCCGGGCGAGCGGACGAACGTGTCCTCGCCGATCGCGGTCGGGTTGAGGAACTCCTCGCTGCGCGAGCCGCCCATGGCCCCGGACGTCGCGGCCACGATCACGTACTCGAGACCCAGGCGCGTGAAGATCCGCTGGTAGGCGGCGCGCTGGTTCTGGTACGAGGCCTCGAGCCCCTCCTCGGTCACGTCGAACGAGTACGCGTCCTTCATGATGAACTCGCGGCCACGGATGAGGCCCGCGCGCGGACGCGCCTCGTCGCGGTACTTCGTCTGGATCTGGAACAGCGTGAGCGGCAGCTCCTTGTAGGACGAGTACATGTCCTTGACGAGGAGCGTGAACATCTCCTCGTGCGTGGGGGCCAGCAGGTAGTCGCCGTCCTTGCGGTCCGTGAGACGGAACAGGTTCGCGCCGTACTCGTCCCACCGGCCCGTGGCCTCGTAGGGCTCGCGCGGCAGCAGCGCCGGGAAGTGGACCTCCTGGCCGCCCGCGTCCTCCATCTCCTCGCGGACGATCGCCTCGACCTTGGCGAGCACGCGCAGGCCCAGCGGGAGCCAGGTGTAGATGCCGGGGGCGGCACGACGGATGTAGCCAGCGCGCACGAGGAGCTTGTGGCTCGCGACCTCGGCGTCGACCGGGTCCTCGCGCAGCGTCCGCAGGAACAGGGAGGTCATCTTGAGGGGCTTGACGGGGGGACCGACCACCCGGCTGGAGGCTGAAGACATGGGCCCGATCCTACCGTCGCGCGACGCAGCACCCCGCAGAGACTCCGAGGCCGTTCCCGGTCGGTCCGCGAGGCGGCCGGCCGGCCGTGACTCGTCGGCGGTGCGCGTCCGCGCGGGAGCGGGCACCATGGAAGCGTGCCCGAGCTGCCCGAGGTCGAGGCGCTCGTCCGGTTCCTCGACGAGCGCGCGACCGGTCACGTCGTCGTCGCGGCCGACCTCGCCTCGATCGTGGCCCTCAAGACGTTCTCCCCTCCCCTGTCGGCCCTGGTGGGCGGAACGGTCACGGGTGCGTCGCGGCACGGCAAGTGGCTCGACCTGGCGGTGCGTCCCGCGACCGCAGGCTCCGGGGCGGGCGGGGGCGCCGCGGGAGCCACGAGCGCAGTGCCCGACGACGAGCTCCACCTGGTCTTCCACCTCGCCCGGGCGGGCTGGTTGCGCTGGTCGGAGGACGCGCCGACCACGCCGGTGCGCCCCACCTCGAGCAGGGGCGGCGTGCGGGCGGTCCTCGCGCTGCGGATCCGGTTCGACGACGGCTCGGGGTTCGACCTGACCGAGGCGGGCACGCGCAAGCGGCTCGCGGTCCACGTGGTCCGCGATCCCGCCGAGGTCCCCGCGATCGCGACCCTGGGCGTCGAGCCCCTCGGTCCCGACTTCACGATCGCCGAGCTCTCACGCCTGCTCGCGGCACGCAACCAGCAGCTCAAGGGGTTGCTCCGCGACCAGCGGCTCGTCGCCGGGATCGGCAACGCGTACTCCGACGAGATCCTGCACGCCGCCAGGACGAGCCCGTTCCGCCTGACCCGCAGCCTCGAGGCCGACGACGTGGCCCACCTGCACGCCGCGATCCGCGACGTGCTCTCCGAGGCCGTCGCGACGTCGTCGGGCAGGCCGGCCGCCGAGCTCAAGGACGCCAAACGACGCGGGATGCGCGTCCACGGTCGCACGGGCGAGGCCTGCCCGGTGTGCGGGGACGTCGTCCGCGAGGTCTCGTTCGCGGACCGCAGCCTGCAGTACTGCGCGACGTGCCAGACCGGCGGGCAGGTGCTCGCCGACCGGCGCATGTCCAAGCTCCTGCGCTAGCGACCGGCGGCCGCCCTCAGAAGAGGACGGTCGCGAACGTCCCGACCTGCTCGAACCCCACTCGGCGGTACGTCGCGAGCGCGCGCTCGTTGTACGCGTTGACGTAGAGCGAGACGATCGGTGCGATCTCGCGTCGCGTGATCTCCACGACGGCGGCCATGCCCGACTCCGAGAGGCGACGCCCGCGGAGCTGCGGATCGACCCACACGCCCTGGACCTGCACGACCGCGGTCGTGACCGCACCGAGCTCGGCCTTGAAGGCCACGGTGCGCTCGGGCAGCGCGACCGCGGCGAGCGGGTCCCTGTCCCCGTTCGGCAGCGACGGAGCGGGCACACCGCCCGCGAGCCGCACGAACGAGCGCCCCGACGTGATGAGCCCGCGCACGCGCTCGGCGTACGCGTTGCCGCCCGCCGCGACCGGCGAGTACCCGACCTCCTCGACGAACATGCGCACGCACGCGGGCAGCACGAGCGGGAGCTCGGCGGGCACCGACCGCCGGACCATCGGGTCCGGCTCGACCTCGGGCGCACGGTCGATCATGAGCGAGGGCTGGTCGTCGCGCACGTCGCGGGCTGCGGGCCAGTGCTGGGCCAGGCGGTCCCACAGCCCCAGCGCAGCCGCGCGCTCGCCCACGATCGACGACGCCCGGCGACCGAACCGGCGCGCCAGGGCCGCGAACGCGTCGAGCGCCTGCGCGTGCTCGGCACCGGCCAGGGGGACGACCGGCACCAGGTTCGCCCCTGCCCAGCAGATCGCGAGCAGCGGACCCTGCGCGGGGAAGCCCCACACCTGTCCGCCGCTCAGCGACAGTCGTGTCGCCTCGACGATCCGTGAGGCGGCCAGGACCGAGCCGACCGGGTCCAGGGCGCACACCGCGAGCGCGGCCGGGACGTCCGCGTCCGTCAGGACACGGGCGGCCTCCGGCCGGGACCACGGCCCCGGGGGGTGCCAGCGCGCCATCGCCGCAGGCTCAGCCGACGGTGACGACCGGCGGGCCGGCCTGTGCGTCGTTCTCCGGCGTCATGGTCTCGGCGATGCGCATCGCTTCCTCGATGAGCGTCTCGACGATCATGGACTCCGGCACGGTCTTGACGACCTCGCCCTTGACGAAGATCTGGCCCTTGCCGTTGCCCGACGCGACGCCGAGGTCTGCCTCGCGCGCCTCGCCCGGGCCGTTCACGACGCAGCCCATGACCGCGACGCGCAGCGGGACCTCCATGCCCTCGAGACCCGCGGTGACCTTCTCGGCGAGCGTGTAGACGTCCACCTGGGCGCGACCGCACGACGGGCACGAGACGATCTCCAGCTTGCGCGGACGCAGGTTGAGCGACTGCAGGATCTGGATGCCGACCTTGACCTCCTCGACCGGCGGGGCCGAGAGCGAGACACGGATCGTGTCACCGATGCCCTTGCTCAGCAGCGCACCGAAGGCCGTGGCCGACTTGATGGTGCCCTGGAACGCCGGGCCCGCCTCGGTCACACCGAGGTGCAGGGGCCAGTCACCGCGCTCGGAGAGCAGCTCGTAGGCCCGCACCATGACGACCGGGTCGTTGTGCTTGACCGAGATCTTGAAGTCGTGGAAGCCGTGCTCCTCGAAGAGCGACGCCTCCCAGACCGCCGACTCGACGAGCGCCTCCGGGGTGGCCTTGCCGTACTTGGCGAGCAGACGCGGGTCGAGCGACCCGGCGTTGACGCCGATGCGGATCGAGGTGCCCGCGTCGGAGGCCGCGCGAGCGATCTCCTTGACCTGGTCGTCGAACTTGCGGATGTTGCCCGGGTTCACGCGCACCGCAGCACAACCCGCGTCGATCGCCGCGAACACGTACTTGGGCTGGAAGTGGATGTCCGCGATCACGGGGATCTGGGACTTCTTCGCGATCGCCGGCAGCGCGAGCGCGTCGTCCTGGCTGGGCACCGCGACACGCACGATGTCGCAGCCGGACGCGGTCAGCTCGGCGATCTGCTGGAGGGTCGCGTTGATGTCCGTCGTCGGCGTCGTGGTCATCGACTGGACGCTCACGGGGGCGTCGCCGCCGACGTCGACCTTGCCGACCTTGATCTTGCGCGTCTTGCGGCGCGGCGCGAGGACCGGCGGGGGTGCTGCTGGCATGCCAAGGCTGATGGGTACGCTCACGGACCTAGTATCCCCCGCCCAGCACCCGGGCCGCGCCCACGGGCCCACCCCGCCCCGCTCCGCACGCGACTCTTCGCGAGATCTTCACCGTGCGGCCGGTCAGGTGAGCCGGACCGGGTTGACGATGTCCGCGTAGATCAGCAGCAGCCCCATGCCGAGCAGGACGACCCACATGGCCAGCCCCAGCGGGACGAGCCGTGCCACGTCGGCGTGCGCCGGGCGCGGCAGCCCACGGACCTTGGCGACCTGACGCTTGGCGCCCTCGTACAGCGCACCCGCGATGTGACCGCCGTCGAGCGGCGGCAGCGGGATGAGGTTGAACGCGAACAGCGCGATGTTGAGCGAGGCCAGCAGGCTCAGCATGGTCGCGACCTGCCCCACGAGGTCGCCCTCGCCCGCGTCCAGGAGGTCGGCCGCCACGATCGTGACCCCGACGGGACCGACGGGCGAGCTGGGGTCGCGCGCCTCGTCGCCGAACGCGGCCTGGCCGATGTCGACGAGCCGTGCGGGCAGCGAGACGATGATCGCGGCCGTGCCGCTCACCTGCTGCCAGATGGCCTCCGGGACCGCCGACAGCGGCTCGGAGACACGCTCCTGGGTCGGAGCGACACCGACGTACCCCGTGGGCCGGAGCACCAGCTCTCCCGCGTCGTCGCGCACGTACTGGCCGTCGTCGCCCACGACCGGTCGCTCGACCTCGGCCGGGGTGATCTCGAGCGTCGTGCGCTCGCCGTCGCGCTCGACCACGACGGGCACGGTCTCCCCCGCCGCCCCCGTGATCTTGCCGACGAGCGAGTCCCACGACGTGACGGGCTCGCCGTCGAACGAGACGATCGTGTCGCCGGGCTCCAGGCCTGCCTCGGCCGCCGGGGTGAGCGGGTCGTCGGCCGTGCACTCGTAGTCCGCCGGGGCCGTGGCGGGCGTGACGCACTGCGGGACGAGCCCCACCGTCGTGGTCGCCTGCGGCAGACCGATGCCCACCAGCACGATCGTCATGAGCACGAACGCGATCACGAGGTTCATGAACGGTCCACCGAACATCACGATGACCTTCTTGGGCACCGAGAGGTTGTAGAACGCGCGCGGCTCCTGCCCGGGGAGGATCTCCTCGGCACTCATCTCGCGAGCGTCCTGGACCATGCGCCCGAAGAACCCGTCCGACTGCTTCTTGCCCGCCGGCGCCGGCGGGTACATCCCCACGAGCCGCACGTAGCCGCCCAGCGGGATCGCCTTGACCCCGTACTCGGTCTCGCCCTTGGTGCGCGACCACAGCGTGGGGCCGAACCCCACGAAGTAGTGGCTCACGCGCACGCCGAACTTCTTGGCCGGGACCATGTGCCCGACCTCGTGCAGCGCGATCGACACCAGGATGCCGACCAGCACGACGAGGATCGCGATCACCGCGGTCATGAGAGCTCCGTTCGGGGAGGTTGTGGGGTCCGGGACGACTCCAGGACGGGTGCGAGACGGTCGGAGGGTCGTGGCAGACCGTCCCGGACCGGACGGGGCGAACCTACCGCCGATCGCTGGACGATGCCTGAGACCGCCCGCGCCCCGTGAGGCGCCCGCCGCGCGCCCACCTCAGCGCTGCGCCAGGATCTCGTGGGCCCGCGCACGGGCCCACGTCTCCGCTGCCGTCACGTCGTCCAACGTGACCGCCGCCCGCGAGGTTCCCCGGTGCTCTCCGAGGACGCGCTCGACCGTCGCGACGATGTCCAGGAACCCGATGCGGCCCTCCAGGAACGCCGCGACGCACTCCTCGTTGGCCGCGTTGTACACCGCAGGGTGCGTCGCGGAGGCCGACGCCGCCTCGCGCGCGAGACCGACCGCGGGGAAGAGCGCCTCGTCGAGCGGCTCGAACGTCCAGGCCGTCGCCGCCGTCCAGTCGCACCCGGCGGCGACCTCGCCCAGGCGGTCCGGCCAGCTCAGGCCGAGCGCGATGGGCAGCCGCATGTCCGGGGGCGAGGCCTGCGCGATCGTCGAACCGTCCACGAACTCGACCATCGAGTGCACGACCGACTGCGGGTGCACCACGACCGCGATCTCCTCGGTCGGCACGTCGAACAGCAGGTGCGCCTCGATGAGCTCGAGGCCCTTGTTCATGAGCGTCGCGGAGTTGATCGTCACGACCGGGCCCATGGCCCAGGTCGGGTGCGCGAGCGCCTGCTGCGGGGAGACGGCCTTGACGTCGTCCCGCGCCCAGCCGCGGAACGGCCCGCCCGACGCCGTCAGCACGAGCCGACGGACCTCCTCGCGCCGACCCGAGCGCAGCGCCTGCGCGATCGCCGAGTGCTCCGAGTCGACGGGGACGATCTGGTCCGGACGCTGCCTCGCGTCCTGGACCAGCACGCCGCCCACGACGAGCGACTCCTTGTTGGCCAGCGCGAGCGTCGAGCCCGCGCCGAGCGCGGCGAGCGTGGGACCGAGGCCCACCGACCCCGTGATGCCGTTGAGCACGACGTCAGATCCCGCCCCCGCGAGCTCGGTCGCGGCGTCCGGACCGACCAGCACCTCGACCGGCCGAGCCCCCGCGCGGGGAGCCCGGGCCGCCAGGGCGGCCTCGACCTCGACGGCCCGTGCAGGGTCCGCCACACCCACGCGCTGCACGCCGAGCGCGACAGCCTGGTGCGCGAGCAGCTCGGCGTTCGCGCCGCCGGCCGAGATCGCGTCCACACGGAAGCGGTCGGGGTGGCGGGAGATCACGTCGATCGCCTGGGTGCCGATGGATCCGGTCGACCCGAGGAGGGTCACGCTGCGCAGACTCATGGGGACATCCTCCCAGGTGCGAGGACCGCCCGAGGCGCGCTGCGGCGTCGGGCAGGCCTCACGCACGACGTCACTCGACGCCGAGCAGCACCTCGATGGCCCGGGCGAAGAACGCGTCCACGGGCCCCTCGGCGTAGCCGTCCTTGCCGCGGCGACGCGCGAACGTCGCGCTGCGGATCTCGGCGGCCGTGATGGGCTCCTGGCGGTCGAAGTACGCCACCAGGCGGTCGCACAGGTCGTCGACGTCGTCCATGTCGTAGCCCGACTCGCCCCGGCCTGCCGGTGCGAAGCGCTCGCCGTCCGGACGACCCAGCCGGCCGTACAGGCTGCGCGCCCGCTCGGCCAGGGCGTTCATCCAGGCCTGCTGCCCGTTGACCGCGACGTACTCGGCGCGCTGGCGGGCGATGAACGCGCCCTCCAGGCGGTCGAGGGCCGCGTCGACCTCGTGGGTGTCGTACCCGCCACGGACCAGGTCGAACATCGAGACCTGGATGTCCGTGCTCGTCAGGCGCTCGGGCTTCTTGCCCTCGTAGACCTGACGGGCGTGGTCGAAGAACTCGTCCACCTCTTCGGGGTCGTACCCGTTGCGCACCTTCGAGACGGTGCTGAACAACGCACTCACTCTTCCTCCTCGGCTGCCAGCTGTCCGCACGCACCATCGATGTCGCTGCCACGTGTGTCACGAATAGTGGTCGGAATCCCGTGCCCGCGCAAGCGTGCGACGAACTCGTCCTCCACGTCGCGCTCGCTGGCCGTCCAGATCGAGCCCGGCGTCGGGTTGAGCGGGATGGGGTTGACGTGCACCCAGCCCGAACCGCGCGCCGTGAGCTTCTCGCCCAGCAGGTCCGCCCGCCAGGCGTGGTCGTTCATGTCCTTGATGAGCGCGTACTCGATGCTGACGCGTCGACCCGTGACCTCGAAGTAGTTGCGTGCCGCGTCGAGCGTCTCGTCGACCGACCACCGGGTGTTGATCGGGACGAGCTCGCTGCGCAGGTCGTCGTCCGGCGCGTGGAGCGAGAGCGCGAGCGTGACCGGGATGCCCTCGGCCGACAGCTTGTTCATCGCCGGGACCAGACCCACGGTCGAGACGGTGATGTTGCGCGCCGACATGCCCAGGCCCTCGGGGGCCGGGGCGATGAGCTGGCGGATGGTGCCCATGACGGCCTTGTAGTTGGCCATCGGCTCGCCCATGCCCATGAAGACCAGGTTGTTGAGCCGGGCCGGGCCGCCGGGGATGTCGCCGTCGGCGAGCGACTTCGCGGCCGAGCGCACCTGCTCGACGATCTCCGCGGTCGACAGGTTGCGGGTCAGACCGAGCTGGCCCGTCGCGCAGAACGGGCACGCCATGCCGCAGCCGGCCTGGCTCGAGACGCACAGCGTCGACCGGTTCGGGTACCGCATGAGGACCGACTCGACCTTGGCCGCGTCGAAGAGCTTCCAGAGCGTCTTGACGGTCGTGCCGCCGTCCGCCTGCATCACGCGCGCGGGCGTGAGCAGCTGCGGGAACAGGTTCTCGACCAGCAGGTCGCGCGAGGCCTTGGGCAGGTCCGTCATGTCCTCCGCGGCACTCGTGTAGTGCGCGTAGTAGTGCGTCGCGAGCTGCTTGGCACGGAAGGGCTTCTCCCCCAGCTCCACGACGGCCGCCGTCCGTTCCTCGGCAGAGAGGTCGGCGAAGTGACGCGGGGGCTTCCCGCGGCGGGGTGCCGACATGACGAGCGGCAGCGGCTTCGATTCGACGGACGGGCGAACAGACATGGTGGATCCAGAGGTTGGAACGGGTGGAACAGGTCAGATCAGGCACGCACCGAGGCGGTCCGGAGCGAGCGTGCGAGCGTGCCGGTGCGTTATCACGCAGGCCGGCACGCACGCGGACGGACGAGCCCTGCCACCCCTCACGGGGACCGCCTCAGAGCGAGACGGACAGCAGCAGGAACACGAACGGGGCCGTCAGGAGCATGGAGTCCAGCCGGTCGAGGACACCTCCGTGCCCCGGCAGGAGGGACCCCATGTCCTTCAATTCTAGGTCGCGCTTGATCATCGACTCGGCCAGGTCCCCCACGGTCGCCGTGAGCGGCACCATGACGCCCAGCGCGACGCCGATCACGGGGCTCGCGCCCAGACCGTAGACGGCCCCCACGACGCCGACCGCGGTCGCGAGCACGAACGAGCCCGCCAGACCCTCCCAGCTCTTCTTGGGACTGATCGAGCGGGCCAGCGGGTGGCGACCGAACAGCACACCGGCCACGTACCCGCCGACGTCGTTCGCGACCGCCAGCAGGATGAACAGCAGGACCTGGATCCGTCCGTTCTCCGGGTTCGCCAGCATCATCATGACGAAGCCCGCCATGAACGGCAGGTACGCGGTCGCGAACGTGCCGGCCGCGGCGTCCCGCACGGCAGCGGTGCCCGAGCCGTCGATCACCCGCCAGACCACGACGCCCGCCACCGTCAGCACGAACGAGACCATGAGGGCCTCGGGCCCGGCGTAGTACGACGAGATCATGATCCCCGCCGCACCCACCAGGAGAGGCAGGAGGGGCAGGTGGATGTCGCGGCGCAGGAAGGCCTGCTTCAGCTCCCAGAGCGCCGCCCCCACCGCGGCGATCGCCAGCAGGACGAACGGCTCCGGACGGAACCCCAGCGAGGCCCCCACGACGAGGAGGAGCCCGACGCCGACGGCGATCGCCTTCGGCAGGTCGCGTCCGGCCTTCGGCGTCCGCCGGGGCTCGGACGCGACAGCATCACGTGTCATCGGTGCGTTCGGAGTTCGCCATCAGACCTCGAGGAGCTCGCTCTCCTTGCCGGCGAGCAGCGCGTCGATCGTGTCGACGTGGCTCTTGGTGAGAGCTTCGAGCTCCTTCTCCGCACGCGTGCCCTCGTCCTCGCCCGCTTCGCCGTCCTTCACGATGCGGTCGAGCTGCTCCTTGGCACGACGACGGATGTTGCGCACCGAGACGCGTGCGTCCTCGGCCTTGCCCTTGGCGAGCTTCACGTAGTCGCGGCGACGCTCCTCCGTGAGCACGGGGAGCACGACCCGGATGATGTTCCCGTCGTTCGACGGGTTGACGCCCAGGTCCGAGTCACGGATCGCCTTCTCGATCGCGGACAGCGCGGTCTTGTCGAAGGGCGAGATGACGATCGTGCGGGCCTCGGGCGTGTTGAACGAGGCGAGCTGCTGGAGGGGCGTCGGGGCCCCGTAGTACTCGACCGTGATCTTGTTGAACATCGCGCCACTCGCACGTCCCGTGCGGATGTTGGCGAAGTCCTCCTTGGCGACCTCGATCGCCTTGTCCATCTTCTCTTCGGCCTCGAGGAGGGTCTCGTCGATCACCAGTGCTCCTTCGTCGTGCGTTGCAGGGCTTGCCGTCCTGTGCGCCGCGGGGCGCACCGGGACGCAGCGCGCCCCGGGTCGTGCGTCGGTCGTCCGGTCAGCTCGTGGTGACCAGTGTCCCGATATTGTCCCCCAGGAGGGCGCGGGTCACGTTGCCCGGGTCCCCCATGCCGAAGACGCGCATGGTCACGTCGTTGTCGCGGCACAGGCTCAGGGCCGTGGCGTCCATGACGGCGAGGTCGCCCACCAGGGCGTCGGTGTAGGTGAGGTGGTCGAGCTTGACCGCGTCCGGGTTGGTGCGCGGGTCCGCGCTGTAGACCCCGTCGACGCCGTTCTTGCCCATGAGGACTTCCTGGCAGTGGGTCTCGAGCGCGCGCTGGACCGAGACGGTGTCGGTCGAGAAGTAGGGCATGCCCGCGCCGGCACCGAAGATGACGACGCGCCCCTTCTCCATGTGACGGATGGCGCGCAGCGGGATGTACGGCTCGGCGACCTGGCCCATCGTGATGGCGGTCTGCACGCGCGTGTCGACGCCCGCCTGCTCGAGGAAGTCCTGGAGCGCGAGGCAGTTCATGACCGTGCCCAGCATGCCCATGTAGTCGGCGCGCGCACGGTCGAGGCCACGCTGCGAGAGCTCGGCCCCGCGGAAGAAGTTGCCGCCGCCCACGACGATCGCGACCTGCACGCCCTGACGCACGGCCTCCGCGATCTCGCCCGCGACGCGCTGGACGACGTCCGGCGCCAGGCCGATCTGTCCGCCACCGAAGGTCTCACCGGAGAGCTTCAGCAGAACTCGTCGTGCCGGGGTCGTGGTCTCGATGTTGTCGCCCATGTGCAGCGCCACCTGTTCTTCGTCGTTCCGAGCTCCCGAGGTCTGCCCCAGGACGTTCCGAGGACGGTCCTGCGAGGTGTCCCCGGGGTGTTGCGTGGTGCGCCGGGACCTGGCCGGGTCCCGGTGCGCGGTAGCCCGGTCCGCGCGGGTGCGCGGACCGGGCCACCGGTGGAGTGCGTCAGGCGCCGACGCGGTACCGCACGAACTCGGTGACCGTGCCACCGACCTCGGCGAGCACCTGGCCGACGGTCTTCTTGGGGTCCTTCGCGAGCGGCTGGTCGACGAGGACGACGTCCTTGAAGAAGCCGTTCAGGCGGCCCTCGATGATCTTCGGCAAGGCGGCCTCGGGCTTGCCCTCGTTGCGCGAGGTCTCCTCGGCGATGCGACGCTCGTTGGCGACGACGTCCTCGGGGACGTCCTCACGCGTCAGGTACGTCGGGGACAGCGCGGCGATGTGCTGCGCGATGTCCTTGGCGACGGCCTCGCCGGCAGCGTTCGTCGCGACGACGACGCCGATCGACGGCGGCAGGTCCTTGGCGGTGCGGTGCAGGTACGCGGTGACGCGCTCACCGGCGATGCGCGTGGCACGGCGAAGGACGACCTTCTCGCCGAGCGACGCGGCGGTGTTGTCGATCACGAGCTGGACGGACTCGCCGTCGGCGTCCGCGGCGAGGGCCGCGTCCGTGTCCGCAGCACCCGAGTCGGCGACGGCCTTGAGCACGCGCGCCGCGAGGTTGAGGAAGTTCTCGTTCTTCGCGACGAAGTCCGTCTCGGAGTTGAGCTCGATGAGCGTGGCGACCTGGCCACCCTCGGTCTCGGAGATGTCGACGGCCACGAGGCCCTCGGAGGTCGAACGGCCCTCGCGCTTGGCGACGCCCTTCAGGCCCTTGACGCGGATGATCTCGAGCGCCTTCTCGGAGTCGCCGTCGGCCTCGTCGAGAGCCTTCTTGACGTCGAGCATGCCGGCGCCGGTGCGCTCGCGCAGTGCCTTGATGTCGGCTGCGGTGTAGTTCGCCATGGTGCTGTCCTTACCTGTCTGGGGTCCCGGGGCTCCCCGGGGAGAACGTGGAGCGGGCGGTGCGGCGGGTGCGCGCCCCTCGTGAGAGGGGCGCGCACCACGTCGTCACTTGGACTCGTCGGCCTCTTCGGCGATGACCTCGGCCTCGGCGACGACCTCAGCCTCAGCGGCGGCCTCGACGGCAGCCTCAGCGACCTCGGCAGCAGCCTCGGCGACGACCTCGGCCTCGGCAGCAGCCTCGACGGCGACCTCGGCGACGACCTCAGCAGCGGCTGCGGTCTCGACAGCGGCCTCTGCCTCGGAACCGGCGAGGAGCTCGCGCTCCCACTCGGCGAGGGGCTCTGCCTCGGTGGCCGTGCCGGCCTCGGCGCCCGTGCGGCCCGAGTGGCGCTGGAGCAGGCCCTCGGCGGCGGCGTCGGCGATCACGCGGGTGAGCAGCGTGACGGCGCGGATCGCGTCGTCGTTGCCCGGGATCTTGTAGTCGACGACGTCGGGGTCGCAGTTGGTGTCCAGGATCGCGACGATCGGGATGCGCAGCTTGCGCGCCTCGTCGACGGCCAGGTGCTCCTTGTTGGTGTCGACGATCCACACGGCGGAGGGGACCTTCGCCATGTCGCGGATGCCGCCCAGGGTGCGGGTCAGCTTGTCCTTCTCGCGACGCAGGACGAGCAGCTCCTTCTTGGTGAGACCCGAGGCTGCGACGTCGTCGAAGTCGATCTCCTCGAGCTCCTTCATGCGCTGCAGACGCTTGTGCACCGTGGTGAAGTTGGTGAGCATGCCACCGAGCCAGCGGTGGTTCACGTAGGGCATGCCCACGCGAGCGGCCTGCTCGGCGACGGGCTCCTGCGCCTGCTTCTTGGTGCCGACGAAGAGGATCGTGCCACCGTGGGCGACGGTCTCCTTGACGAACTCGTACGCGCGGTCGATGTAGGACAGCGACTGCTGCAGGTCGACGATGTAGATGCCGTTGCGCTCCGTGAAGATGAATCGCTTCATCTTCGGGTTCCAGCGGCGGGTCTGGTGTCCGAAGTGGACTCCGCTGTCGAGGAGCTGGCGCATGGTCACGACGGCCATGGCACGTCCTTTCAGGCGTGACGCGGGATCCTCCCGCTGCTCACGCTCGTTCGTCCGACCGGGCGCGCGGCGTCCGGTCGGTGCTTTCGGTTGTCGGTGCGGGCCGGGATTGGCCGTGCACCCCTGGCGTCACACCGCCTGGCGACGCCGGACCCTGGCGAACGAGGGTCCGGACCGTTGTCGTGGCAGCCCCTGCCGCTGGCCCTGGCGAGCCGGGAGGCGGGGAAGTGACGCGCGAAGTCGACGGCGCGCAGCGGGGGCCGTGGCGTCTCCGGCGGACTCCGCCGGAGGTGCTCGTGGGCCGTCCGAATGAACGTGCCGATCGCGGCGTTAAGTCTACCTGATGCGCGGCCCCGACCGGACCCGTCCACAGGTCCTCGCGGATCGGTCCGGTCCACAGGCTCGGATGCCGGCACACCGCACGCCACGGCGGTGCGCGATGCTCGGCCCGTGCCCGCCATCCTGTCACGCCCCGCCCGCCTCTCCGCCGTCGTCGCCGGGGCCCTCGCGCTCGCCCTCGTCGCGTCGCCTGCGCCCCTCGCACTGGGCGGGGGCGCAGGCACACCGGCGAGCGATCCCTGGGTCGCGCCGGTCGCCGGCGACCTCGTCGTGCTGCGCCCCTTCCTCCCACCCGACCAGGACTGGCTCGCCGGGCACCGCGGCGTGGACCTCGGCGCGTCGCCCGGGGCGGCGGTCGTCGCTCCTGACGCCGGGGTCGTGACGTTCGTCGGGACGGTCGTGGACCGCGGCGTCGTCGTGGTGCTTCACGACGACGGGCTGCGCACCTCGCTCGAACCCGTCGCGGGGAGCGTGGGTCCCGGGGCGAGGGTCGCGCGCGGCGAGGTCGTCGGGACTCTCGAGAGCGGCCCCGACGGAGGTGGCGGGGCCGCCGCCTGGCACTGCGTGCCGGCGTCGTGCCTCCACTGGGGCGTCCGGCGCGGAGAGCACTACCTGGACCCGCTCGCCCTGCTGGCACCGCGTGAACCGATCGTGCTCCTGCCGCTGCGCTGAGCCTCGACCGGCCGAGCACAGCGTCGACGTCGACGTCAGCGTCAGCGTCGGTACCGGTGCAGCAGCGGCCCCGGGCCCAGGCCCAGGCCCAGGCGATTGACGCCCCGCGCCCGCCGGCCGCGGCAGGGACCCGTCACGCCCTCGGGAACGCCTGCTCGAACGAGGCCCGCAGCCGGTCGGCGCTGACGTGCGTGTAACGCTGCGTCGTGGAGAGCGTCGCGTGCCCGAGCACCTCCTGGACGCTGCGCAGGTCGGAGCCGCCCTGCAGCAGGTGCGTCGCGGCGCTGTGGCGCAGGTCGTGCGGCGTCACGTCGTCGACGCCCGCGAGCGCCGCGAGCCGGTGCACCGTCTCGCGCGCCTGCCGCTGGCCCCATCGATGCCCGCGGTCCCCCAGCAGGAGCGCCGGTCCGGAGTCGGCCACCGCGAGCGCGGGGCGACCGGCGTCGAGCCAGCGACGGATCGCCCGCCCGGCAGGCACACCGAACGGCACGACCCGCTCCTTGTCGCCCTTGCCGACCACGCGCAGGGTCCGCTCCCCCAGGTCCACGTCGTCGACGTCGATCCCGACGAGCTCGGCGACACGCACACCCGAGGCGTAGAGCACCTCGAGAGCGGCCCACTCGCGCAGCCGGGCAGGGTCGCCGTCGGCGGCAGACTCGCGGGCGGTCTCCATGAGGTGTGCGGCCGAGTCGACCGCGAGGACCGTGGGCAGGTGACGCGGGACGCGGGGGCTCGCGAGGCGCAGCGCGGGGTTCTGCGCAGTGCGCCCCGTGCTCGTGGTCCAGGCGAAGAAGGCGCGCGCCGCGGCGCCGCGGCGCGCCATCGTGGTGCGCGCCAGGTCCCGCGCCCCGAGGTCGGCGAGCCAGTCGCGCAGCACCGCGATGTCGACGTCGTCGAGCTCGCGCACGCCCGTCCCGACGGCGCGCCCCAGGAGCGAGCGCACGTCGCCCGTGTAGGCGCGCACGGTGTGTGCGGAGAGTCCGCGCTGCACGGCCAGGTGCTCCTCGAACGCCGCGACCGCGGCGGTCAGCCCGGCCGGGAGGTCGGGCGCAGCATCCGGCTGCCCGGGTTCGTCCTGCCCGGCCTTCCCGGCACCGGGCGGACGCTTCTCGGAGGTGCTCATGGCACCAGTCTCGCGGAGCGTTCCCGCCGTGACGGGTCTGCCACGCCCGGCAGCCCTACCCGCCGAGCCTGCGCCACCGCCCGCCCGACTGCTCGGCGAGCCCCACGAGCTCGAGGTGGCCGAGGCCTCCGAGCGTCTCCTGGCTGCCGAGCCCGGCCGTCCGGGCCACCGACTCGACCGGAGCGTGGGCTCGCACCGGGAGCGCGTCCCAGAGCCGCCGGCCCACCTCGTCGAGCCCGTCCTGCGGCTCGTGGCGTCCCGCCGGGACCGTGACGGCGTCGGCCCCCGCGGTGCCTCCCAGCTCGGCAGCCTCGGCGGCGTCGGTGACGCAGACCGCCTTCGCGTCCCGGAGCAGCCGGTGGCACCCGCCCGAGGCCATCGAGGTGACCGGTCCGGGGACCGCGCCCACGGGGCGCAGGAGCGCAGCCGCGTGCGTCGCGGTGCTCAGCGCCCCCGAGCGCCAGGCCGCCTCGACCACGACGGTCGCTCCGGAGAACGCGGCGATGAGGCGGTTGCGGTGCAGGAAGCGCACCCGGCTCGGGACCGAGCCCGGCGGGACCTCGCTGACCACGCTCCCCTCCTCCAGGACGGCGCGCAGCAGGTCGGTGTTCCCCGCGGGGTAGAGACGGTCTGCCCCTCCGGCGAGGAACGCGACCGTCCGCCCTGCGGCGGCGAGAGCGCCGCGGTGCGCGGCGGCGTCGATCCCGTAGGCGCCTCCCGAGACGACCGTGAAGCGACGGTCGACCAGTCCCACCGCGAGGTCCGCGGCGACGTGCCGCCCGTAGTCCGTGCACGCGCGCGCCCCCACGAGCGCGAGCGAGCGGGTCGAGAGCGCGGCGAGGTCGTCGTCGCCCCGGACCCAGAGCGCGAGCGGGGCGGCGGCGCCCAGGTCGTCGAGCGCGGTCGGCCACCGCGGGTCCTCCGGGATCACGAGGCGGCCGCCGATCCTGCCGAAGGCGCCCAGCTCACGCGCAGGGTCCAGGCCGGGCAACCGTCCACGCCAACGCTCGACCGCGCGCACGAGCCGGTCCCCTGCGGGTCGCTCGTCGCGACCCGCGAGCGCTCCCAGCGCCAGCCGGTGGGGGTCGTCGACGACCTCGTAGAGCCACGCGAGAGAGTCGGCGGCACCGAGGTGCGCGACGAGCGCGCCCGCGACCTGGTCGCCCGGCTCCGTGATCCGGCTCCACGCCGCACGCGCGAGCAGCGGGTCGGAGAGGTCGAACGAGGCACGACGCCGCTCACCCATGGTGGCCCCTGGTCCGCAGCGCGAGCCCCTGCCCCACGTCCGACCGGGTGGGCGCGGCCCGCCCTGCGAGGTCCGCGACGGTCCAGGCGAGGCGCAGCACCCGGTCGGCCCCGCGCAGCGAGAGCGTCCCACGGTCGAGCGCCGTGTCGACGTCGGCCAGCAGGCCTCGCCCCGCGCCCAACCGTTCGCGCAGCCACGTCCCGGGCACCTCGGCGTTCGTCGACCAGGGGGTCCCCGCGAGCCGAGCCTTTGCCGCGGCCCGCGCGTCGGCGACACGCACGGCGACCGTCGCGCTCGTCTCCACGTCCCCCTCGCCCGCACGGTCCACCCGGGTCACGGGGCGCACCTCGACCTGGACGTCCACGCGGTCGAGCAGCGGCCCCGAGAGGCGCCCGAAGTACCGACGGCGGACGATCGGCGTGCACTGGCACTCGATCCCCTTGCCGATCGAGAGACCGCACGGGCAGGGGTTCGCGGCGAGCACCAGCTGGAAGCGTGCCGGGTAGCGCGCCGAGCCCGCGGCCCGGTGGATCACGAGCTCACCGTGCTCGAGCGGCTGCCGCAGCGTCTGGAGCACCCGGGAGCCGAACTCGGGGGCCTCGTCGAGGAAGAGGACCCCCCGGTGCGCCCGCGAGGCGGCACCGGGACGAGGCAGGCCCGACCCTCCGCCGACGATCGAGGCGGCCGTCGCCGTGTGGTGGGGGTCTTCGTAGGGCGGACGCCGCACGAGTCCCTGACCGGGGTCGAACACCCCCGCGACCGAGTGGACCGCGGTGACCTCGACGGCCTCGGCCTCGTCGAGGTCCGGCAGGATGCTCGTGATCCGCGACGCGAGCATGGTCTTGCCCGCCCCGGGGGGTCCGACGAGCAGCAGGTGGTGGCCTCCCGCTGCGGCGACCTCGACGGCTCGCCGGGCCTGCTCCTGCCCCAGGACGTCCCGCAGATCGCCCTCGGCCCGTCGTGGCCGTTCGACCCGTGGCGCACGGGAGGCGGCCGACGGCAGGACCATGCCGGGGACCTCGGCGCCGTAGAGGGCCGCGACCTCGGCGAGGCTCGCGACGCCGACGACGCGCGCCCCGGGCACGAGGCGCGCCTCCTGCGCGTCCTCCAGCGGCACGACGACGTCGCACAGCCCGGCCGCGACCGCGGCGGCCACGGCAGGGAGCACCCCGCGGACGGGCTGCAGCCGACCGTCGAGCCCGAGCTCGCCGATGTGCACCACCTTCTCGGGGTCGGACACCGAGATCCGGCGAGCGCCGGCCAGCATCGCCACGGCGATGGCCAGGTCGAAGCCCGAGCCGGACTTCGGCAGCGACGCGGGAGACAGGTTGACCGTGACCTTGCGCTGGGGCCACGAGATGCCGGACGAGGCGATCGCGGCCCGGACGCGGTCGCGCGACTCGGACAGCGCCGCGTCCGGCAGCCCCACGAGCGTGAACCCGGGGACCGAGGCTGCCAGGTGGGCCTGCACCTCCACGAGGTGGCCCGAGAGTCCCACGAGCGAGACCGCGAACGTCGTGCCGAGGGTCATCAGCTGACCCCGACGAGGTGCTCGACCTGCGCGGCCCCTGCCTGCGGGAGCACGACGGCCACGACGTCGATCCGGACCGAGCCCGGCCGCACCGGGTGGGCGGCCATCCACTCACCGGTCAGCCGGCGCAGCCGCGCGAGCTTGTCCGGGGTCACGGCCTCGGCGGGATGCCCGTAGGCCGTGCCTCGTCGCGTCTTGACCTCGACGACGACGAGCACGTCGCCGTCCCTGGCCACCACGTCGAGCTCGCCCCGGGTGCCGCGCCAGTTGCGGTCGAGCACGACCCATCCGGCCTCGACCAGGTATCTCGCGGCGATCTTCTCCCCGTACCGACCGACAGCGTCCTTCGCTCCCATGTCCCACCTCCGGGCCACACCCTGACGCACTCAGGGGCGGCGCGGGGCGCGGGGACACGGGGCCTGTGGACGGCCCCGCGGGTCGCGCGCCTGTGCACGGCTCGAAGCCGCGGGCGGCCGCTGCGTGGCCGTGCACGGCGGCTGACGGCAGCACCGCACGCGGCGATCACGGGTACAGGTACGGGCATGCCAGCACGGGCTCCGCAGCACCCGCCGCCGCCCCGTGGCTCCTAGAGCTGGAGCTCGGCCTTGGCCAGCTCCTCGACGTTCACGTCCTTGAACGTCACGACGCGCACCGACTTCACGAAGCGGGCCGACCGGTAGACGTCCCAGACCCACGCGTCGGCCAGCCGTAGCTCGAAGTACACCTCGCCGGCGGCCGAGCGGACCTGCAGGTCCACCTGGTTCGCGAGGTAGAAACGTCGTTCGGTCTCGACCACGTAGGAGAACAGGCCCACCACATCGCGATACTCGCGGTAGAGGGCCAGCTCCATCTCGGTCTCATAGTTCTCGAGGTCTTCGGCGCTCACTGGACCATCATGGACCATCGGCGGACCGAACCCGGGACGCGCACCCGCGCACGCACGCTGCGGCGCGCCGACGAGCCTCTCCCCTCAGGCCCCGTCCTGCTCGGGGAGCCGCCAGCTGCGCCGGTGCTGCGGCGTCGGGCCGTGGGCCTTGAGCGCCTCGACGTGCACGGCCGCGCCGTACCCCTTGTTGCCGTCCCAGCCGTAGGCCGGGTACTGCCGGGCAAGCCCCGTCATGAGGCCGTCGCGCTCGCACTTGGCGAGCACGCTCGCCGCCGCGACCGAGGCGCACTGGAGGTCGGCCTTGACCAGGGTCCGCACGGCAGGGTCAGGCAGCGCCCCCAGGTCGTCCTCGGGGTCCAGGTCGAAGGCCTCGAAGAGGTCGACCGTCGGGCGGGTCAGCCAGTCGTGCTTGCCGTCGAGCAGGACGGCGTCGACGGGTCCGAGCGACCTGCGGACCTGGGCGAGCGCGCGGCGCCCGGCGAGCCGGAGGGCGGCCACGATCCCGTGGGCGTCGATCTCCGCGGGGCCCGCGTGCCCGACGGCCCATGCGAGACCCCAGTCGCGCACCGCGGGCAGCATCGCCTCGCGCGCAGCGGGCGTGAGCATCTTGGAGTCGGTCAGCCCCTCCGGGAACGCGCCCGTGGTCAGGTCGACCACGACGACGCCCACGCTGACCGGTCCGGCGAGAGCCCCGCGCCCGACCTCGTCCATGCCGGCGACGAACCGTGCCCCCGAGTCGAGCATCGAGCGCTCGTGGCGCATGGTCGGCGGCACCGGGCCGGTCGCCCGCTTGGCGGGGGCCTTGCGGGGCTTGTTCGCGGGCGCGGGGCGCGCACCGAGGTCGGTCGTCACGGTTCCGGCACCTCCGCGAACACGTCGCCCGGGTTGCGCATGAACGTGAAGTCGCTCAGGGGCCAGACCTTGACGAAAGCGGTCCCTACGACGTTGTTGATCGGCACGAACCCGCCGCCCGGCTTGCCCGTGTTGTAGCGCGAGTCGGCGGAGTGCTGGCGGTTGTCGCCCATGACGAACAGCATGCCCTCCGGGACCACGGTGTCGAAAGGGTCCTGGCTCGGGACGGAGCCCGGCTTGATGTACGTCTCGTCGATGGGCTGCCCGTTGACGCTCACGCGCCCCTGGGCGTCGCAGCACACGACCGTGTCGCCCGGGAGGCCGATCACGCGCTTGATGAGGTGCTCGCCCGTGTCCTGCGGGAGCAGTCCCACGAACGTCATGGCCGACGTCACGGCGTTGCCCACCGGCCCGCGGTCGGGGGCGACGTACGGCGGGAGCCAGCTGCCCGGGTCCTTGAAGACGATGACGTCCCCGCGGTGGACGTCGAACGCGTCGGGCACGAGCCGGGAGACCATCACCCGGTCCCCCTCGACGAGCGTGTCCTCCATCGAGGCGCTCGGGATGAAGAAGGCCTGCACGAGGAACGACTTGATGAGCCACGAGAGCACCAGGGCGCTGACCAGGATGATCGCGGTCTCGCGCACGAGCGACGGCCTGCGGGGTGCGCGGCGCGCGCCGGGCTGCTGCTCTGCCATCTCGCTCCTTGCGTGAGCACCGGCCCCCGGATGGTCACCGGGGGCGGGTTCGGGTCGGGCTGCTGCCTGGGCGGCGCTCTCTGTCACGCGCTCACTGTGCCATTTCGACGCCCGAGAGGGGAAAACGGCGCGCGCCGGGACGCCGACGGGCGGCCACCTCGAGAGGTGACCGCCCGTGGGCGTGCAGTGCGGCTGACGGGGCGTCAGGACCGGATCACTTGGCGGGAAGCGCGTCGCGCTTCTCCTTGATCTTCGCCTTCTTGCCGCGCAGCTTGCGCAGGTAGTACAGCTTGGCGCGACGGACGTCACCGCGCGTGACGACCTCGATCGTCTCGAGCGTCGGGGAGTGCACCGGGAAGGTACGCTCCACGCCGACACCGAAGCTGATCTTGCGGACCGTGAAGGTCTCGCGGACGCCGCCACCCTGGCGGCCGATGACGACGCCCTGGAACGCCTGGACGCGGGAGCGGTTGCCCTCGACGACCTTGACGTTGACCTTGACGGTGTCTCCGGCCCGGAACTCCGGGATGTCGCTACGCAGCGATGCTGCGTCGACGCTGTCCAGCGTGTGCATTGTTCTCTCCCCGCTCTGCCACAGGTCAGACGCGTTCTCGTGGCCCACCGCGAGGTGGGTCCGGTTCAGTACAAGGGTGGTGCTCGCATGAGATCGGTCGCGCACGCGGACGTGCGGTGAGCCTCCCCTGTGGCAGAGACCCGACCGGCGGACACCGAGGGTCTATTCTGCCACACCGCCGGGAACGGTCCCCGGGCCTGCTTCAGGAGCAGGGTTCTCGACCGTCACCGGGCGACGCAACGCGCCGTCGGCGATCGTCCACCCGAGCCCCGTCAGGAACGCGCGGTCGTGCTTGTCGAGCGAGCTCACCTCGAGCGCCTCGATCAGGTCCGGCCTGCGGGCTGCGGTCTTCTCGAGCGCGCGGTCCCTGCGCCAGCGGCGGATCTTCGCGTGGTGCCCGGAGAGCAGGACGTCGGGCACCTCGATGTCCTGCCAGACGGGCGGCTTGGTGTACACCGGGTACTCGAGCAGGCCGGCCGCACCGTGCGACTCCTCCACGAGCGACTCGGGGTTGCCGATCACTCCGGGAAGCAGGCGGGCGACGGCCTCGACCATGACGAGCGAGGCGACCTCGCCGCCGTTGAGCACGTAGTCGCCGATCGAGAGCTCGCTCACGCGGTGCCCCGCGGCGCGGTAGTGCTCGGCCACGCGCGCGTCGATCCCCTCGTAGCGCCCGCACGCGAAGACGAGCTGGTCCTCGGTCGCCAGGGCTTCCGCGGTGCGCTGGGTGAAGGTCGTGCCCGACGGCGTCGGGACCACCAGGTGCGCGGGTCCGGTCGAGGTCAGCTCGTCGATGGCCTGCCCCCACACGTCGGGGCGCATGACCATGCCCGCTCCCCCGCCGAAGGGCGTGTCGTCGACCGTGCGGTGGCGGTCGGTCGTCCAGTCGCGCAGGTCGTGGACACGCAGGTCGAGCAGTCCTGCGACGCGCGCCTTGCCGACGAGCGACAGGTCGAGCGCGGCGAGGTACTCGGGGAAGATCGAGACGATGTCGATGCGCACGTCAGTCGTTCGTCCCGTCCGCACCGGCCGAGTCGTCGGAGTCGTCGGCGTCGTCGCCCGAGCCCGGCGTGGGCTCGGCGACCTCGAGCCGGTCCGCGTCCCGGGCGAGGAGCCCACCCGGCGGGTCCAGCACCACGCGACCGCCGGGGACGTCGACCACGGGCACGATCGCGTGCACGAACGGCACGAGCGTGCGCGAGCCGTCCGTCTCCTTGATCACGAGCATGTCGTGGGCGGGCAGGTGCTCGAGCCCCTGGACCTCACCGACGACCGTCCCGTCCTCGAGCTCGGCGCGCAGGCCTGCGAGCTCGTGCGGGTACCAGGCGTCCTCCTCGTCGGACACGTCGGCCTCGACCACGAGCGTGACACCGCGCATGCGCTCGGCCGCGGAGCGGTCCGTCACACCCGCGAAGGTCACGAGCCACTTGCCCTGGTGCAGCCGTGCGCGCTCGATCGTCAGTGGGCCCGCCTCGGCGGGCTCGGTGTCGATCGAGGACCCGACGACGAGACGTGCCTCGGGGTTGTCGGTGCGCAGGTCCAGCGCGACCTCGCCGCGCAGTCCGTGGGCGCGGCCGATACGGGCCACCGTGAGCTGCATCGTGTGCTCCTTCTCGTCGTGTACGTGCTGGTCGTTCCGGGGCGCGGACCGCTCGACCGGACGGGACCACCGTGGCACCCGCACGGCGTCGCCGCACTCGTGCCCGGTGTCGGACAGACGACGAGGCCCGGTCCACCGTGAGGGGACCGGGCCTCGTCGTACCGTGCAGTCGGCGGACCGACCGTCACGTCGTGCTGTGAATCGGCTCTGCGCTCAGCAGGCGTCAGCGGCGATCGACGTCAACGACGTCGACCCGCACCGGACCGTCGACCGACAGGGCTCCGATCACCGTGCGCAGCGCGCGGGCAGTGCGCCCGCCTCGCCCGATGACGCGTCCGAGGTCCTCGGGGTGAACCCGGACCTCGAGCAGCTCGCCCCGGCGCAGCGGCTTCGCGTTGACCCGGACCGCGTCCGGGTTGTCCACGATCCCGCGCACCAGGTGCTCGAGCGCCTCGCCGAGCATCAGGCCTGCTCTTCGGCTGCCTCAGCCGCGTCAGCGGACTCGACCGGAGCAGCGGACTTCTTCTCGGCAGCCTTGGCCTTGGCCTTCTCGGCGTCCTGAGCGGCAGCCTCGATGGCAGCGGCCGGGTCGACCTTCTCGCCCTTGACGCGCAGGGTGCCCTCGGCACCCGGCAGGCCCTTGAACTTCTGCCAGTCACCCGTGATCTTGAGGAGCACGAGCACCTGCGGCGACGGCTGCGCGCCGACGCTCAGCCAGTACTGCGCACGCTCGGAGGAGATGTCGATGAGCGACGGCTCCTCGGTCGGGTGGTACTTGCCGATCTCCTCGATGACGCGACCGTCGCGCTTGGTGCGCGAGTCGGCGACGACGACACGGTAGTACGGCGCACGGATCTTGCCGAGACGCTTCAAACGAATTCTGGTGGCCACTGTGGTGGTCTCTCCTGGTTCTGGGTGAGGTGACCCGTGCGTCCTCCCGGTGGGGACCAGGCGAGCACGAGGTCGGGACACGGCGTAGCGCGGAGAGAGGGGCCGGGCACGCCGAGTACCCGGCTATTGTGCCAGACCAGACAGCGTGCGACCAACCCGTCCTTCGAGGACCCGTGTCACACGAGACGACTCCCTCGGACCGGTGCGAAAGCCCTCAGACCGGAGACACCACCCCCACCCACCACGCACGGCGCGCCCAGGCGAGGGCCCCACCCCTCAGACCGGAGACACCAGTTCCCCGCGCAGCACCACGGCCTTCGGGTGCCGCAGCACCTCGATGTTCTCGCGGGGGTCCTCCGGGTAGACCACGAGGTCCGCGCTCGACCCCTCGACGAGCCCGCCGTAGCCCAGGAACTCACGCCCCTGCCAGCTCGCGGCCGCGACGACGTCGGCCGTCGGGACGCCCGCGGCCACCATCTCCGCGCACTCGTCGGCGATCCGGCCGTGACCGAGGGTGCCGCCCGCGTCGGTGCCGACCAACAGCTGGATGCCGGCCTCGTGGAGCTGGCGCACCTGCTCGTACCGACGCTCGTGCATGTCGCGCATGCGCGAGGCGAAGAGCGGGTACTTGCCCTCGGCCTGCCGGGCGATGTTCTCGAACTCGGCGACCTGCAGGAGCGTGGGCGTCACGGCGATGCCCCGCTCGGACAGCGTGTACATGTCGTCCGGGTGGATCCCGGTGCCGTGCTCGATGCAGTCGACGCCCGCGGCAAGCAGCGAGGGGACGACCTCGCTCGAGAACGCGTGGACCGTGACGCGCGCGGCCTCGGCGTGCGCGACCGCGACGGCCTCGGTGAGCACGTCCTGCGGCCACAGGGGGCGCAGGTCGCCGTCGGCGCCGAGGTCGCGGTCGATCCAGTCCCCGACGAGCTTGACCCAGCCGTCCCCGGCGCGCGCCTCCTGGCGCACGACCTCGGGGAGCTGCGAGACGTCGTCGAGTTCGAGACCGAAGTTGCGCAGGTAGCGCTTGGGGCGCGCGATGTGGCGCCCCGCCCGCACGATACGCGGCAGGTCGCGGCGCGACCGGACCCACCGGGTGTCGAGCGGGGACCCCGCGTCACGCAGCAGGAGCACGCCGCTGTCGCGGTCCGCGACGGCCTGCGCCTGTGCGGTCGCGTTGTCGACCGGCCCGTCAGGACCGAGACCGACGTGGCAGTGCACGTCCACGAGCCCGGGCAGCACCCAGCCCTCGATCGCGACCATGTTCGTGCCCTGCGCGGACGGGCGGGTCAGCGTGACGTGGCCGTCCTTGACCCAGAGGTCGGAGACCTCGCGGTCGTCTCCCAGGAGGATGCGACCTCTGATGTGCAGCGAGGGGCCTTCCAGCGCGGACATCGGTCTCCAGGTTCTCGGACGGTCGGGGTGCGTCCGTCGCGCCGCCGGACGGGCCGGACCACGGTGTCGGACGAGGTGTCGGACGAAGGTCGGGTGTGAGCCACCGTGACCTGCAGGACATAACCTAGCGCGCTAGCGCCCCAGGAACTTCTCCAGGTCGGGTGGGAGCTGCAGGTCGGTCGCGTCGGTCGACTTCTGGGGGGCCTTCGCGCCACCCAGCCCACCGAACGCTGCACCGGGCGCTGCGGGCGGCGCGGCAGGGCCGCCCAGCGCGCGCGCCTGGCGCGCGGCCTCCTCCGCCGCCCGCTTGGCCGGGTTGCCGGACTTCGCCTTGCGCCCCTTGGCCGGGGGCGCGACACGCCCACGGGCCTTCTTGCCCCCCATGCCCGGCAGGTTGCCCATGCCGGGCATGCCGGGCATGCCTCCGCCGCGGCTCATCTGGCGCATCATCTTCTGCGCGCCCGCGAACCGGTCGAGGAGCTGGTTGACGTCGCTCGTGGTGACACCCGAACCACGGGCGATGCGCGCACGGCGCGACCCGTTGATGATCTTGGGGTTCTCGCGCTCGCCCGGCGTCATCGAACGGATGATCGCCTCGATGCGGTCGACCTCGCGCTCGTCGAAGTTGTCGAGCGCCTCGCGCATCTGCCCCATGCCCGGCAGCATGCCGAGCATCTTCTTCATGGAGCCCATGTTGCGCATCTGCTGCATCTGGACGAGGAAGTCCGCGAGCGTGAAGTCCTGGCCCGTGGCCACCTTCTCGGCCATCTTCGCGGCCTGCTCGGAGTCGAACGCTTTCTCGGCCTGCTCGATGAGGGTGAGCACGTCACCCATGTCGAGGATGCGCGAGGCCATGCGGTCGGGGTGGAAGGCCTCGAAGTCGGTGAGCTTCTCACCGGTCGAGGCGAAGAGGATCGGGCGGCCCGTCACACGGGCGACCGACAGCGCCGCACCACCGCGCGCGTCGCCGTCGAGCTTCGACAGGACGACGCCCGTGAAGTCGACGCCCTCCTCGAAGGCCTTGGCGGTCGCGACCGCGTCCTGACCGATCATGGCGTCGATGACGAACAGGATCTCGTCGGGGTTCACCGCGTCGCGGATGTCCGCGGCCTGGCGCATGAGCTCGGCGTCGACGCCGAGGCGGCCCGCGGTGTCGACGATCACGACGTCGTGCTGGCGCTGGCGCGCGGTCTCGACGCCGTCGCGCGCCACCTGGACCGGGTCGCCGACGCTCGTGCCCGACTCGCCCTCGGAGCCCTGGTTGCCGGGCAGCGGTGCGTAGACCGGCACGCCCGCGCGCTCACCCACGACCGACAGCTGGTTGACCGCGTTGGGGCGCTGGAGGTCCGCGGCGACGAGGAGCGGCGTGTGCCCCTGCTCGCGCAGGTGCAGCGCGAGCTTGCCCGCGAGGGTCGTCTTGCCGGCGCCCTGGAGGCCCGCGAGCATGATGACGGTCGGCGGGTTCTTCGCCAGGCGCAGGCCGCGGCTCTCCCCACCGAGGATCGCCACGAGCTCCTCGTTGACGATCTTGACGACCTGCTGGGCAGGGTTGAGCGCGCCGGAGACCTCGGCCGACAGGGCCCTGGACCGGATGGCACCGGTGAAGTCCTTGACGACGGGTACAGCGACGTCAGCGTCGAGGAGCGCGCGCCGGATCTCACGGATCGTGGCGTCGATGTCCGCCTCGGAGAGACGGCCCTTGCTCCGCAGGTTCTTGAAGGTCGACGTCAATCGATCTGACAGCGTGGCGAACACCGCGTCATCCTTACCGCTCGTGAATCAGGGAAGTGCCCAGCCTACCGGTCGGGGGCGCCGGCTCGGGCAGCACGGCCCGGGTCGCAGCCGTGAGGTCGTCCACGAGGCGTGCGCGCCACGAGGTCCAGGCCGTGGGGCCGAGCGATGAGGAGTCGGCCTCGGTCAGCGCGCGCAGCACCTCGAGCAGGTCCCGTCGGTGCCCGACGGCGTCGGCGAGCTCGGCGACGGTCGCCGGGTCGTCCGGGTCCGCCGAGACGGCGAGACGCGAGAGCGTGAGGTGGTGCCGCACGAGGCGCGCGACGTCGTCGGGCACCCCGTCCTCGAAGCCCATCCGGTGCAGGATGCCCGGGACGAGCCGCGCGCCCTCCTCCGAGTGGTCGGACGCGCCACGCCGCTTGCCGCTGTCGTGGAACAGCGCCGAGAGCAGCAGGAGGTCGGGGCGTGCGACCTCCTTCCGGTCGCGCGCGGCCCGCGCGACCGTCTCGACGAGGTGGCGGTCGACCGTGTGCCGGTGGATCGCGGCGCGCTGCGGCCGGTTACGCACCCCGGCCCACTCGGGGATCCAGGTCGTGACGACCCCCGCGAGGTCGAGCGCCTCCCAGACCGCGACCTGCGCATGACCGCTGCCGAGCAGCGAGAGGAAGGCCGCCCGCGCCGCGGCGGGCCACGGTTCGGGGAGCGGTGGGCAGTGCGCGAGGCTGCTCACCGAGACGGGCGAGAGCGTCAGGCCCGTCCGTGAGGCCGTCGCGGCGGCGCGCAACGACAGCATCGGGTCCGTCTCGGGGTGCGCGTCGATGGCCAGGACGAGCTCGCCGTCGTGCTCGACGAGCCCGTCCCCGACCGACCGCAGCCGGGGCGCGGCCCGTCGGCCCCGCACGAGGACCGGGCGGCGCGTGGTGCTCGGCCGCTGGAGGGCCTGGCGGGCACGGCGGACCGTGGTGTCGAGCGCGTAGGAGATCTCGCGCCCGGAGGCCGCGAGGCTCGCGAGGAGCTCGTCGGGGTCGTCGTACCCCGTGAGCGCCGCGACCTCGTCGAGGTCCGCGAGCAGGAGCTTGTTGGTGTGCCGTCCCGTGACGACCTGGATCGCGTCGCGCACGTCGAGCAGGTGCGCGTGGACCCGGTCGACCGTGCCGTGCGGCCGGTCCGTCAGCCAGGTCGCGGCCAGGGCCGAGAGCACCACGGCGTCACGGATCCCGCCACGCGACTCCTTGAGGTCGGGCTCGATCAGGTACGCGATCTCGCCCGACCGCTCGGCCCGCTCCTTCGTCGAGGACAGGAGCTCGGGCAGGCGGCGCCGCGAGGCGGAGCGCCAGTCCGTGAGCACGGCCGACGCGGCCCGGTGCACCACGAGCGCGTCGCCCGCGACAGGGCGGACGTCGAGCCACCCGACCGCCGCCGGGACGTCCTTGGACGCGACCTGGCGGCACTGGGACAGCGACCGCACCGCATGGTCCAGGTCGACGCCCTCGTCCCACAGCGGGTACCAGAGGCGTTCAGCGATCGCCGCGACCTGCTCGGCCGAGTGGCTGCGACCGTCGTGCACGAGCACCAGGTCGAGGTCGCTCGCGGGCCCCATGTCCGCGCGCCCCAGGCTCCCCACGGCCGCGAGGGCCACGCCCTCGGTGCTCGTGCCGGCCGTGGCTTCCTGCCAGAGGGCCGTGAGCCGGTCCGTGACCAGGGCGCAGACCGCCGAGCGGCGAGCCACCCCCGAGCTGCCCGGGCCGCTCAGGTCCCGGGCCACCGCGAGCATCTCGGCCCGGAGGCCCCGCACCCGAGGTGGGTACGGGGCCTCCGCCGGTTCGCCGGACCCCTGGGGGGTCCCTTCGTGCGCTGCGCCGGTCATCTCGACCGCGCCCCCTGCTGCACCGCTGACGACACCATGCCGTTCTCCTGTCCGGTCCGGGTCACCTAGAGGGCGCCGGCGCCGTGCTCGCCCGTGCGGACACGGGCGACGTCGTCGACCGTGACCGTCCACACCTTGCCGTCGCCGATCCGCCCGGTCTGGGCGGCCTTGACGATCGCCTCGGTGACCGTCGAGGAGTCCTCGTCGTCCACCAGGACCTCGATGCGGACCTTGGGGACCAGGTCCACGGTGTACTCCGCACCGCGGTAGACCTCGGTGTGGCCCTTCTGCCGGCCGTAGCCGCTGGCCTCGCTGACCGTCATGCCCCGGACCCCTGCGGCCTCGAGCGCGGACTTCACGTCGTCGAGACGGTGCGGCTGGATGATTCCTGTGACGAGCTTCATGCCCTGACCTCCTGGATGACACGACCCTGTGCGATGGTCTCGTATGCGGTCTCACCGTGCTCCGCGAGGTCGATCCCGCCGACCTCGGCGTCCTCGCTGACCCGCCAGCCCATCGTCACCTTGATGACGAAGCCGATGACGAACGTGAGGACTCCGGAGAAGATCACGGCCGCGAGGGCGATGACGACCTGGATCACGAGCTGGTCGATCCCGCCGCCGTAGAGCAGGCCCGTGTCCGTGCCCAGCAGACCGATGAGGACGGTCCCGACCAGGCCGCCGACCAGGTGGACGCCGACGACGTCGAGCGAGTCGTCGTAGCCGAAGCGGTACTTGAGACCGACCGCGAGGGCGCACAGGACACCGGCGACGGCGCCGAGCGCGATCGCGCCGACCGGGTTGACGGCCGCGGCGGCCGGGGTGATCGCGACGAGGCCCGCGACGATGCCGGACGCGGCACCCAGGCTCGTGGCGTGCCCGTCGCGCAGACGCTCGGTGAGCAGCCAGGCGGCCATCGCGGCGCAGGTCGCGACCGTGGTGTTGACCCAGGCCAGGCCCGCGACCTCGTTGGCGGCGCCGGCGGAACCGGCGTTGAAGCCGAACCAGCCGAACCACAGGAGCGCCGCGCCCAGCATCACGAACGGGAGGTTGTGGGGACGCATGGGCTCCTTGCCGAAGCCCTTGCGCTTGCCGATGATCAGGGCCAGCACGAGGCCCGCGACACCCGCGTTGATGTGGACGACCGTGCCACCGGCGAAGTCGATCGGGGCCACGTTGGCGATCCCGTCGGTCACGCCGTAGATCGCCGCCGCGATGCCGTTCTCGCCGGCACCGAGGATACCGCCGCCCCACACCATGTGGGCGAGCGGGAAGTAGACGAGCGTCACCCAGACACCCGCGAAGACGAGCCACGCGCCGAACCGCGCACGGTCCGCGATGGCGCCGCTGATCAGGGCGACCGTGATGATCGCGAAGGTGGCCTGGAACCCTGCCGCCACGAGAGCCGGGACGCCGCTGCCTGCCAGGAGGCTGTTGGCGTCGTCGGTCAGGGGGGCCAGACCGAAGAACTCGGTCGGGTTGCCGAAGATGCCGGCCACGTCGGACCCGAAGGTCATCGAGTAGCCCCAGAGCACCCAGATGATGCCGACCACGGCGATCGCGCCGAAGCTCATCATCATCATGTTGAGGACGCTCTTGCCGCGGACCATGCCGCCGTAGAAGAACGCCAGGGCCGGGGTCATCAGCAGCACCAGAGCGGCTGACGTCAGGAGCCAGGCCGTGTTTCCAGTGTCAAGTTCGAAGGGCATGCGCTGTCGCCTCTCACCTCGCCAGCCGGGCGGCCGGACAGGTCAAGAGTCGTCCAGCGGCGTTTCCCTGCGACTGTCGCGCGGTTACGCGGGTGTGACGTGGTGCACTCGTGTGTAAACGTTGCGTTACCCGGGCTCGTCGAGGCCCGCCCAGGCCCGCCCAGGCCGGCCCGGCGGCGTCCTCGCCCCCGGGCCGGCCGGGGGTTCAGTCGCCCAGGAGACCGTCGACGAACTCCTGCGGGTCGAACGGGGCCAGGTCGTCGGGGCCTTCGCCCAGGCCGACGAGCTTGACCGGCACGCCCAGCTCGCGCTGGACCGCGACCACGATCCCGCCCTTGGCCGTGCCGTCGAGCTTGGTCAGCACGATGCCCGTGACGCCCGCGATCTCCCCGAAGACACGTGCCTGGTTGAGCCCGTTCTGGCCCGTGGTCGCATCGAGCACCAGGAGCACCTCCGACAACGGCGCCTCCTTGGTGATGACGCGCCGGATCTTGCCCAGCTCGTCCATGAGGCCGGCCTTGTTCTGCAGCCGGCCCGCGGTGTCGACGAGCACGACGTCGACGCCCTCCTCCCGGCCCTGACGGACCGCGTCGAACGCGACGGCGGCCGGGTCCGCACCGTCCCGGTCCGAGCGCACGGTGCGCACGCCCACGCGCGCGCCCCAGGTCTCGAGCTGGTCCGCCGCGGCGGCGCGGAAGGTGTCGGCGGCACCGAGCACGACCGTGCGGTCCTCGGCGACCAGGACGCGCGCGAGCTTGCCCACGGTCGTCGTCTTGCCCGTGCCGTTGACACCCACCACGAGCACGACGGCGGGCAGCCGGGACCCGTCCTCGGCCGTCTGCGGGGCCGTGGCGAGCGAACGGTCCATGGTCGGGTCGACGAGCGCCACGAGCTCCTCGCGGAGCAGGGCGCGCACGCTCGCGGCGTCGCGCACGCCCAGCACGCGCACCCGCGTGCGCAGCGAGTCGATGAGCTCGCCCGCGGGCCCGGCGCCGACGTCGGCCAGCAGCAGGGTCTCCTCGAGCTCGTCCCAGTCGTCCTCGGTCAGGTGGTCCCGAGAGAGCACGGCGAGCAGCTTGCTGCCGAGCGGAGAGCCCGAGCGTGCGAGGCGCCCGCGCAGGCGCGCGAGGCGGCCGCCGACCGCCTCGGGCACCTCGACCGCAGGAGGCGCCTCGAGGTCCGAGGGCGCCTCGGCCGTCGCCACACCGCCGCCCTCGGCGGCCTCGGCGGGTTGCTCCCCGGGAGCGTCGCGCTCGAGCGTGGTCGTGCCTGACGGGGCAGGGGGGAGGGAGTCGCGCGACCCCGAGCGACGACGGACGCCGAGGAAGCCGAGCCCGAGGACGACGAGGACGGCGAGGGTGATCCAGAGCCAGAGGAGATCGTTCACCGTCGAAGTGTCTCAAATCCGGGCGCGACGTGCGGGCAGGCGGGCCAGCAGTCCTCGCATGCGCCCGAAGAGGCTCAGTCCTGCGGGAAGACCGGGGGGGTGCCGGTTGCGGGCGCAGACGGGACGGACGGGACGGTCCCCGTGGCGGGGCGGCGCACGCCCGCGCTGTGCAGCGTGTGGGTCGCGCGCTCGCGGGCCCGGTGCAGCACGTCGGTGATCTCGTCCGCGTCGATGTACGCGGGGTCGTCGACCTCGGTCGCCGCGAAGAACTCGTCCATGCCCGTGTCCACGGGCACGACCGCCGAACCGTCGGTGCGCTCGTCGCGGCGAGAGCGACGCCAGGAGGTGAGCCCAGACACGAAGTCGCGCCAGAAACCCTTGAGGCCGACAGGCGGCCCCGTCCGGTCGTTGCGGTCGTCGATGCGCGTGACGACGCTCGCGAACAGGAAGACGACGACGGCCGCCACGAGCGCGATCCCCAAGAACACGAACATCCAGAACATCGTTCGATTATCACGGGAGAACGGCCCGGCGACCTTCGCTGCGGCGGCGAGTCCGATGTTCGGCACAGCATCTTCACGGGACCAGGTCCGCGAGGTGACACAGGACACGCCCACGGGTGCCGCCCGCCACGCCGCCGTCCACCCTGCCCTCAACCGTGCCTCGGTCGAGCGCGCCCGTAGCCACGACCCACCACCTGCCGTGGCTACGCGGGGACCTCGTCGCGCAGCCGCTGGCTGATGACGGTCGTGACCCCGTCTCCCCGCATGGTGACCCCGTACAGCGCGTCGGCGATCTCCATGGTGCGCTTCTGGTGCGTGATGACGATGAGCTGAGAGTCCTCCTGGAGCTCGCGGAAGATCTCGAGCAGACGGCCCAGGTTCACGTCGTCGAGCGCGGCCTCGACCTCGTCCATGACGTAGAACGGGCTGGGACGAGCCTTGAAGATCGCGACCAGGAGCGCGACCGCCGTGAGCGAGCGCTCGCCGCCGGACAGCAGCGACAGCCGCTTGACCTTCTTGCCCGCGGGACGCGCCTCGACCTCGATACCCGTGGTGAGCATGTCGTCCGGGTTCGTCAGGACGAGCCGCCCCTCGCCACCCGGGAACATCCGACCGAACACGTGGACGAACTGCTCGGCCGTGTCGTGGTAGGCCTCGGTGAAGACCTGCTCGACGCGCTCGTCGATCTCCCGGACGATCTCGAGGAGGTCGGCTCGCGACTTCTTGAGGTCGGCGAGCTGGGTCGTGAGGAACGTGTGCCGCTCCTCGAGCGCCGCGAACTCCTCGAGCGCGAGCGGGTTGACCCGGCCGAGCTGGCCCAGCGCCCGCTCGGCCGAGCGGAGCCTCTTCTCCTGCGCGGCGCGCACGTACGGCTCGGTCACGGGCTCGCCGTCCTCGTCCTCGCGGACCGTGCCGTCCTCGGCGAGGACCGGCACCGGGCGGTCGGGCCCGAACTCGTCGAGCAGGACCTCGGGGTCCAGGCCGAGCTCGTCGACGCTGCGGCCGTGGAGCTGCTCGATCCGCAGCTGCTGCTGGGTACGAGCCACCTCGTCGCGGTGCGCCACGTCGGTCAGTTCGCGGAGCCGGCCCGCGAGCGCGTCGACCTCGGCCCGCCGTGCCGAGACCGCCTGGTCGAGCTCTCCCCGCGCTGCCTCCGCCGTGTCGCGCTCCTCCCGGGCCCGTCCGAGCGACCGGTCGAGCGCGGCGAGCGCGACCTGGGCGCCGTCGCGGACCGCCTCGGCACGCTCGGCCTGACGCACGCGCGCTGCCTCCCGCGCCGCCGCGCGCTCGCGGGCGGCACGCTCGGTCGCCGCCGCACGGGCCAGCGACTGCGCGCGCCCCGTCAGGGCCCGCGCACGTTCCTCGCTCGTGCGCAGCGCGAGCCGCGCCTCGGTCTCGGCCGCCCGTGCAGCGGTCGCGAGACCGTTCGCCCGGTCGCGCTCGGCCGTCGCGGCGGCGACCGACTCCTCGGTCTGCTCGGGCGCCGAGGCCGCCTCGTCGTGACGTGCGACGAGCCCCGCGAGCTCGGTCTGCTCGGCCACCAGCATGGCCTGCGCCTTCTCGAGGGAGGCGCGCACCCGGGCCGACTCGGCCGCGGCCGAGCGCGCCGTCGCGCCCAGGTGTCCCAGCTGCTCGGCGACCGCGGCCAGGGCCGCGTCGGACTCGTTGAGCCGGTCCAGGGTCGCGTCGTAGCGCTGCTGCGCCTCCTCGGCCTCCTCGAGCGCGCCCACGAGGGCGAAGCGGGTCCGCTCGCCGCGCGCGACGGCGTCGTCCCGCGCCGTCTGCGCCTCGTCGAGCGCCGACTGCAGGTGCAGGACGCTGGGCGCGGTCGCCGAGCCTCCCCAGGCGCCGTGCGCGCCGAGCAGGTCGCCGCCCCTGGTCACGGCGGTGACCTGAGGCGACGACGCCACGAGGGCACGGGCCTGCGCCAGGTCGTCGACGACGACCACGCCGTCGAGCAGGAGCTCCACCGCCGAGGCGACCGACCTCGCGGGCGTGACGACGTCCGCGGCCCACGCGGCGCCGTCGGGCAGGAGGACGGACCGAGAACTCACCGTGCCCTCGACGGGCGCTCCCCCGCCCACCACGAGGCTCGCTCGCCCGGCGTCCTCCTGGCGCAGGTGGCGCAGCGCGTCGACGGCCGCCTCGAGGCTCTCGACCGCGACCGCGTCCGCGGCCGGCCCCAGGGCGGCAGCGATCGCGTCCTCGTACCCCGTGTCGATGCTCAGCAGCGCCGCGAGCGAGCCGAGAGCCCCCACCTGGTCGGCTGCGAGCAGCGCGCCCGCGCCGTCCTTGCGGACCAGGCTCATCTCGAGCGTCTCGACGCGGGCGCTCCAGGTCGCGCGCTCGCGGTCCGCGGTCTGCTCCTCCTCGCGCAGCCGTGCGACCACGGCCCCGGTGCGCTCGACCGCGTCGGCCGCCTCCTCGTGCTCGGCGTCCAGGCCCTCCTCGCCCTCCTCGACGCCCACGACCTGCGTCTCGAGCGTGGCGAACTCGACGTTCGCCTGGTTCCCCCGCCGCTCGGTCTCCGCCAGCGACTCGCGCAGGCGCCCGATCTCCGCCTCGGTCGCCTCGACGCGCGACCGCCGAGCGGCGACCTGGCCGGCCAGGCGCGCGAGGCCCTCACGGCGGTCGGCGGCGCCCCGCAGCAGCGTCGCGAGGGCCCGCTCGGCGACCTGCGCCTGCTCCTCGACCGCCGTCCGCTCCCCCACGGCCGCCTCGAGCGCGGCGCGCGCGACCGCGACCTCCGACTCGAGCTCGAGCTCGGCCGCCCGGGCCCGCGCGGCCTGCGCGTCCAGGTCGTTCGGGTCCTGTCCCCGCTGCACCGTCTCCGGGCGTCCCAGCAGGCGCAGGCGCTCGGCCGCGAGGGTCCGTGTCCCGCCCAGCCGCTCCGTGAGCGAGGACAGGCGGTACCAGACCTCGCTCGCGCGGGCCAGGGCGGGCGCGGCCTCGGCCGCCTGCGTCTCCAGGGCCCCCAGCGCGTCGCGCGCGGCCGCGAGCGACCGCTCGACCTCACCCTGGCGGGCCCGCAGCGCCGACTCGTCCGCGATCTCCTGCTCGAGCGTCGCGGTGAGCTGGGCCAGGTCGTCCGCGAGCAGCCGCGCCCGCGCGTCGCGCAGGTCGCGCTGGACCACCTGTGCCTTGCGTGCGATCTGCGCCTGGCGTCCGAGCGGGCCCAGCTGACGCCGGATCTCGGCCGTCAGGTCCCCGAGCCGCGTGAGGTTCGCCTGCATCGCGTCGAGCTTGCGGAGCGCCTTCTCCTTGCGCTTGCGGTGCTTGAGGACGCCGGCGGCCTCCTCGATGAAGCCGCGCCGCTCCTCGGGGGTCGCACGCAGCACCGCGTCGAGCTGCCCCTGACCCACGATCACGTGCATCTCGCGCCCGATGCCCGAGTCCGACAGCAGCTCCTGGATGTCCAGGAGCCGACACGACGACCCGTTGATCGCGTACTCCGAGCCGCCGTTGCGGAACAGCGTCCGGGAGATGGTCACCTCGGAGTACTCGATCGGCAGCGCGCCGTCGGTGTTGTCGATCGTCAGGGACACCTCGGCACGCCCGAGCGGAGGGCGGCCCGTGGTCCCCGCGAAGATGACGTCCTCCATCTTGCCGCCGCGCAACGACTTGGCGCCCTGCTCGCCCATGACCCAGGACAGGGCGTCGACGACGTTCGACTTGCCCGAGCCGTTCGGTCCCACGACGCACGTGACCCCGGGCTCGAAGCGCAGGGTCGTCGCCGACGCGAACGACTTGAACCCGCGAAGGGTCAGGGTCTTGAGGTGCACGGGTCAGAGCCTAGTGCGACGTGGCGGGTGAACCGGGGAGGTGACGGTCCGTTCCGGCCCGGCCTCGGACACAGGCAGGCGCCCCGTCGAAGGACGGGGGCGCCTGTCTGCAGGGTCCGTGCCGGCGGTGCCGGGCGTCAGCGGGTCGTGCGGGAGCTGCTCAGAGGCCCGGGAACCAGAGCGCGATCTCCCGCGCGGCGGACTCCGGGGAGTCCGAGCCGTGGACCAGGTTCTGCTGGACCTTCAGGCCCCAGTCGCGCCCCAGGTCACCACGGATGGTGCCGGGCGCGGCCGCGGTCGGGTCGGTCGTGCCGGCGAGCGAGCGGAAGCCGGGGATGACGCCCTGGCCCTCGGCGACGATCGCGAGCGTCGGGCCCGAGAGCATGAAGTCGACCAGCGGCTGGTAGAACGGCTTGCCCTCGTGCTCGGCGTAGTGCGCCGCGAGGAGCTCGGGGGTGGCGTCCAGGAGCTGGACGGCGGCCAGGGTGTAGCCCTTGGCCTCGATACGGCGGAGGATCTCGCCCGACAGTCCACGGCGGACGCCGTCGGGCTTGACCAGGACGAGGGTGCGCTCGATGGTCTCGGAGAGCGCGTCGGCCAGTGCGGGGGCTGCAACATCAGTCATGCGCACGACCCTACCGGCCCTGCTCACATGTTCGGCGCGGTCTCCGGGTGCTCTGCGTCGTACTCGGCACGCTCACGGTCGATGCGCCCGCCGAGGCGCAGCGAGACGATCCACAGCACCACGAAGATGCCGCCCACGAGGAACATCAGCGGGACGGCGAAGCCGCACGCGATGACGGGGATCTGCACGGCCGAGCCCGCGACGTACCCGCCCGGCCCGCCGACCATGCGGCTGAGCAGGAGCAGGACGACGATCAGGGTGCCGCCCACGATCCAGATCGCCGGCCCCGAGGGCACCTGCATCTTGTCCGGCCACGCGTAGGGCACGTTGCGCAGCCCGTACGCGACGAGGGTCGCGAACAGGATCAGGAACGCCTCCAGCATCAGCGTCGTCGACGTGAACTGGATCTTCGCGGACTTCTTGGCCTTGATGCGGGGCGCGTCCGCCGCGCCCTCCGCCGTGGGGGCGGAGGACGCGACGGACCCGTCGACCGGTTCGTTGGTGGAGCTCACGGGGTTCAGTTTACCGGCGCGTCCTGGCGGGAGGATCCGCCCGCCGGGTCGTCGCCCGTGGGGATGGTGGCACCGTCGGGCCCGACGACGTCGCGCACCGGCGCGTCCGTCCCGCCCTCGACCAGCGCGCCCTTCGGGTCGGCGATCGCCTCGCCGCGCGCGACCATGCCGGCCTCGCCCGAGAGCTTGACCTCCTTGAGGAAGAGCGCGAGCACGAAACCGACGACCACGAGCGGCACGAGGTACCAGAACGCCGGGGCGAGCGCGTCCGTGAACGCGTCGATCACGCCCGTCTTGACGGGCTCCGGGAGGGCCTGGACCGCGGCGGGGGTCAGGCTCGACGCCTCTCCCCCACCCGTGGCCGCGCCACCGGGGATGACCTCGGCGAGGTTGGCCGACAGCCGCGTCGTGAAGATCGTGCTGAAGAGCGCCGTGCCCACGGCGGCGCCGATCTCGCGGAAGAAGTTGTTCGCGCTCGTCGCGGTCCCGATCTCGTGGGGGTCCACGGAGTTCTGGACGGCCAGCACGATGGTCTGCATGACGAGCCCCATGCCGGCACCCATCACGAAGATCATGGCGCCGAACAGGACCATGGACATGTCGCCCGTGATCGTCGTGAGCCAGATGATGCCCGCGGTCGTGATCGCGAGGCCCACGACGGGGTAGATCTTGTAGCGGCCCGTCTTGGTGATCGCGAACCCGGACCCGATCGCCGTGATCATGACACCGACCATCATGGGGAGCATGAGGAAGCCGGACTCGGTCACGCCTGCGCCGGTCGACATCTGCAGGAACGTCGGCAGGAACGCCAGCGCGGAGAACATGCCCATGCCGAGCACGAGGCCGATGAGCGTCGCGATGGTGAACGTGCGGTTCTTGAAGAGGTGCAGCGGCAGGAGGGGCTCCTCCGCACGCCGCTCGACCACGATGAACAGCGCGATCGAGGCGAGGGTCGCGGCGACCATGCCCAGGAGCTTGGGGTCGGACCAGTCGTAGCCCCGGCTGGAGGTCAGCGACTCCCAGCTCGTGAGCAGGACGATCCCCGAGGTCCCGACGACCAGGAAGAAGATGCCGGCGACGTCGATCTTGCGCCCCGAGCGGTGGCTCGGGAGCTTGAGCGTGAACCATGCGACGAGGAACGCCGCGATGCCGATCGGGACGTTGATCCAGAAGGCCCAGCGCCAGCCCGGGCCCTCGGTGAACCAGCCGCCGAGGAGCGGACCGATCACGGCCGCGATGCCGAACAGGGCGCCCATGGGTCCCATGTACTTCCCGCGGTCCTTGGCCGGGACGATGTCCGCGATGATGGCCTGCGACAGGATCATGAGGCCACCGCCACCGAGGCCCTGGACGGCTCGCCACGCGACGAGCTCGGGGAACGTCTGGGCGAAGCCCGCACCCGCGGACGCGATGGTGAACAGGCCGATCGCGACGAGGAACGGCCAGCGGCGTCCCCACAGGTCGCCGAACTTGCCGTAGAGGGGCATGACGATCGCGATCGCCAGGATGTAGGCCGTGATGACCCACCCCTGGTGCTCGACGCCGTGCAGCTCGCCGACGATCGTGGGCATCGCGGTGCCGACGATCGACTGGTCGAGCGAGGACAGGAACATGCTGGCCATGAGCGCGCCGAAGATCAGCCAGACCGTGCGCTGCGTCAGCACGATGAGCGGCTTGCCGTTCTCTGCAGACGCGCCGGCCCCGGTCGGCGCGGCCGACGTGGTGGAGCGGGAGGTGGACATGAGGGATCCGTTCGGGTGGGGTCAGATCGGTGGTGACGCCCGTCGACGCGAGACGGCGGGCGTGGGCGTGGTGGTGGCGGTCAGCCGGGGCTGCCGGGTTCTCCCGGCGGGCGTCCCGGACACACGAGCGCCCGGAGCTGGTCGACGACCGAGCCCAGGTGGTCGACCGGCTCGCCCGTGCGGCCGAGCCGTTCCCACTCGAGCGTCGTGGTGCGCAGGAGCGCCATCACGACCATCGCGAGCAGCTCGGGCTCGGGCACGAACGGGTGCTGGGTCCGGCGCCGGTCGAACACGTCGATCAGCCCGGTCCGCAGGTTCTCGATCCACCACATGTGGCGGGCGAGGAGCCGGTGCTCGCGCTCGACGAGCTTGATCGCCCGGTGCACGCGCTCCAGGGACATGACCTGGTGCGCGAGCAGGTCGGCGACGAGCTCCTGGAGGTCGTCGAGGAGGTCGCCCGTGGGACCACCTGCCACGAAGTCCTGGACAGCACCGGCCGAGGGCGAGAACTCCTCGACCCCGAGCACGGCGTCGTCCTTGGACGCGAAGTAGTTGAAGAAGGTCCGCGTCGAGACGCCGACCGATGCGCAGATGTCGTCGACCGTGACCGCGTCCAGCCCGCGTTCGAGCACGAGGGTCTGGGCAGCGTCGATGAGCGCCTCGCGGCGTTCACGCTTCTTGCGCTCGCGCAGCCCCGTGGGGGCGGCCGAGGGTTCGACAAGGTTCTGCACAGCAAGCAAATTTACATGTCGTGCAACTTTGCAGGCAATGCAGTCTTCACGTGACGCTCGTCACCGGCGCGGATCACACCTCGCCGAAACCGCCCTCGATCGCCGCGACGGCCGCGTCCCGGGCCTCGTTGGCCTGCGCGCCCTCCGCTGCGATCACCAGCTCGCGACCACCGGTCGCGCCCAGCTTCATCATCTCGAGCACGCTCGCGGCGTTGACCCCGTTGATCGTGACCTTGGCGTCGTATCCCGCGACCAGGCGCGCGAGGATCGCCGCCGGACGTGCGTGGAGCCCCAGCGGGTTGCGGAGCGTGACCGAGCGCGGCGCCCCGGGCGAGTCGTCCTCGAGCCCGGCGGCCGCGGCCAGCTGGTCCGCGGGGCCGGCGGGCGGCACGAACCCGTCGTCGGGCGCCCCGCTCTGCGCGAACGTGCCGCCTGCGGCCTCGGCCGAGGCGAGCACCTCGGCGAGGGTCCCGCCCCCGTGGGCCGTGACCGCAGCGGCGACCGCCCCCTCGACGAACGGCGCGTCCGCGAGGACGACCCGCCCGTCGAGCGAGTCGTCGAGCTCGATGACCGACTCGATCGTCATGACCGCCGAGCCCAGGTCCGCGAGGACCACCACTCCCTCGGTCCCGAGAAGCCCCTCGGCGACCGCGGCGGACACCACGTCGTAGCTGGTTCCGAGGCTGCCGTCGTCCGTGCCGCCCGCGGGCAGGAGCAGCACGCCCGGGGCCATCTGGGCGGCCAGCTCCGCGGCGCCCTGCGCCAACCGGGCCGAGTGGGACACGAGGACCAGGGCGATCCGCGCGCGGTCGCCGACGTGTGGGGTTGTCATCGGGACATCATTCCCCGGGAGCATCGACCGCCGCGACCGCAGCCCGGAGGATCACCACGGTCGAGGTCGCCCCCGGGTCCTGGTGCCCGACGCTGCGCTCGCCCAGGTAGCTCGCGCGCCCCTTGGTCGCGAGCATCGGGACCGTCGCGAGCGCCCCGGCCTCGGCCGCGGCGAGCGCGGCCTCGAGGACCCCGGCCGGGTCGCTGCCGGAGTTCGCGGCCTCGACGGCCGCGTCGACCGCGGGCTGCCACGCGTCGACCATGGTCTTCTCGCCCGGGACCGCCTTGCCTCGGGCCGTGATGCCCTCGAGCGCGCCCTCGAGCAGCGCGACGACGGCGGACGAGTCCAGCTCGGCGAGGCCCGTGACCTTCGCGGCACGCAGGAACGCCGTGCCGTACAGGGGTCCGGACGCTCCCCCGACCGACGACATGAGGGTCGTGGCGACGAGCTTGAGGACGTCGCCGATCTGCGCGGGCTGCTCCTCGAGGCCGTCGAGCTTGGCGACGACCGCCTGGAACCCACGGTTCAGGTTCTCGCCGTGGTCCCCGTCACCGATCTGACGGTCCAGCTCGGTGAGCTCGTCCCGCGACGACACGATCATCGTCGCCGCGCCTCGCATCCAGCGCACAGCCCACGCAACGTCCAGCGTCATTCCTCGCCCTTTCGTTCCTGTCCCGGGCACGGCTCCCGAGGAGCAGGGTCCGGGGCGCCGCTCCCCGGCTCTCGGGGGTCGGCTGGAGTCACCACCGCAGAGCGGCGGTGTGCACGGGCGCGTCCCACAGTGCGGTCAGCTCGTCGTCCAGCCGGAGCACGGTGACCGAGGCCCCCTGCATCTCGAGCGAAGTGACGTAGTTGCCCACGAGCGAGCGTGTGACTGCCACGCCGCGCGCCTCGAGCAGCCTCCGTGCCTGACGATAGACGACGTAGAGCTCGGACTGGGGCGTACCGCCCATTCCGTTAACGAACAGCAACACTCGCTCCCCGCCCGCGAGCCGCAGGTCCTCCGCGACGGCGTCGACGAGCATGCCGGTGATCTCGTCCGCGGGCGCCATGGGGATGCGGTGCCGGCCCGGCTCGCCGTGGATCCCGATCCCGATCTCGATCTCGGTCTCGTCGAGGTCGAAGCTCGGCTTGCCGACGTGCGGCACGGTGCAGGCCGAGAGCGCGACGCCCATCGAGCGGACGTTCGCGACGACCCGCCCGGCGATCTCGGTGACCTTGCCCAGGTCGTCCCCGCGCTCGGCGGCGGCTCCCGCGATCTTCTCGACCGCGACGGTGCCTGCCACGCCGCGGCGACCTGCGGTGTAGAGCGAGTCCTCGACCGCGACGTCGTCGTTGACGAGGATGCTCGCGGCCTGCGTGCCCTCGGCCTCGACGAGCTCGAGCGCCGTCTCGAAGTTGAGCACGTCGCCCGTGTAGTTCTTGACGATCGCGAGCACGCCCGCGCCCGAGTCGGCGCCGAGGATCGCGGGCACGATCTGGTCCGGCGTGGGCGAGGTGAACACCGCTCCGGGGACCGCGGCGTCGAGCATCCCCGCGCCGACGAAGCCTGCGTGCAGCGGCTCGTGCCCCGCACCGCCTCCGCTGACGAGCCCGACCTTGCCCGGCACCGCACCTCCGGCACGGGACACGTACAGGGGTGCCCGGTGCACCTCCACGAGGTCGGCGTGGGCCAGCTCGAACCCGTCGAGCGACTCCGTCACCGCATCCTGCGGGTCGTTGAGCAGCTTCTTCATGGCGCATCCCTCCGTCGGACTGCTGCGGCACGTCCGGCCGCGTGCACTGCTCGCGCGCCGGTGGCTCGTGCCCCGGCGCCCGTCCCCCCATCAAACACCCCCGCAGCGGCCGCGGCACCCAGGGAGACGTCCTGTGCGCTTCCGTGCCCGACGACGCAGGGTGCCCCTCGGAGCGAGGGACACCCTGCGTCGTGGTCGGGTCGAGCGGAGCCGCTGGGCCGCGACCTGCTGCGGCGCGCCGCGCGCCGAGAGGTCAGCCGCGCCCGAGCAGGATCCGGACGTCGGCCGCGGTGATGACCGAACCTGTGACGAGCACTCCCGTGCCCACGCCGACACCCACGGAGTCGTCGCGCTCGGCGAGGTCGACCGCGATCGCGAGCGCCTCGTCGAGACGCTCGGCCGTGTGCACCCGGTCCTCGCCGAAGACCTCGATCGCGACCTCGGCGAGGTCGGTCACGTCGGCCGAGCGCTCGGCCGAGTTGCGCGTGATGACGACCTCCGCCAGCACGGGCTCGAGCACCGAGAGGATCTGCTCGGAGTCCTTGTCGCCCATGATCGCGACGACCCCGATCAGGTGCTCGAACTCGAACGCCTCGTCGATCGCCGCGACGAGCGCCTCGGCGCCCGCCGGGTTGTGCGCGGCGTCGACGATCACGGTCGGGCTGGACCGCAGGACCTCGAGCCGTCCCGGAGAGGTCGCGTCGGCGAAGGCCGCCTCGACCACACCGCCGTCGAGCGCGCGACCGCCCGAGAGCAGCGCCTCGGTGGCCGACAGCGCCAGGAGGGCGTTGTGGGCCTGGTGCTCACCGATGAGCGGCAGGAAGATCTCGGTGTAGAGACCTGCGGGCGTGCGCAGGTCGACGACCTGCCCGCCGACGGCCGGGGTCCGCCCGGCCACCGCGATGTCCTGGCCCTCGCGCAGGACGCGCGCGTGCTTGACGGCTGCCGCCTCGATGACGATCGCCTCGGCCGCGTCGCTCTGCTCGGCGAGCACGACGACCGCGTCCTCCTTGACGATCCCCGCCTTCTCGGTCGCGATCTCCTCGATCGTGTGACCGAGCCAGCGCGTGTGGTCGATCGAGATGGGCGTCACGATCGCGACGTCGCCGTCCACGACGTTGGTCGAGTCCCAGCCGCCGCCCATGCCGACCTCGACGATCGCGACGTCGACGGGGGCGTCGGCGAACGCCGCGAACGCCATGACCGTGAGCACCTCGAAGAAGCTCAGGCGAGGGCCGCCCGCCTCCTGCGACTCGCGGTCCGCGACGCCGACGTACGGCGCGACGTCCTCCCAGATCTCGACGAAGCGCGCGGGGCTCACGGGCTCGCCGTCGATCGCGATGCGCTCGGTGACCGAGGTCAGGTGCGGGCTCGTGAAACGGCCCGTGCGCAGACCGTGCTCACGCACGAGCCGCTCGACCAGGCGCGAGGTCGACGTCTTGCCGTTCGTCCCCGTGATGTGGATCGTGCGGTAGGCCTTCTGCGGGTCGCCGAGCAGCTCGAGGACACGCTCGACGCGCTCGAGCGTCGGGTCGATGTCGTGCTCGGGGGCCCGGTCCATGATGTGCGCGTACACCGTGGCCAGGTCCTCGAGCGCGGCGGCCTCCTCGGCCGTGCGCTGGTGCGCGGCACCTCCGGGACGCCGGGCGTCCTTGTCCCCCGGGCGTTCGCCGGCGCCACGGCCGACGCGGACGCCGCTCATGCCTGCGCCCCGTCGGTCTGGTCGGACGACGCCTTGGCGACGAGCACGCTGCGCTCGTCGGTGGGCGACAGGTCGATCGTGACGCTCACGGCGAGGGTCTCGCCCGCGATGAGCTCGCGGTGGTCCTCGACCGCCCCCTGCCAGGGGCCGGGCACCGAGAGCGACAGGTCGATCCGGTCGGAGACGTCGAGCCCGGCGGCCTTGCGGGCGTCCTGGACCTCGCGCACGATGTCGCGCGCGTAGCCCTCGGCCAGGAGCGCGTCGTTCAGCTCGAGGTCGAGGACCACGAAGCCGCCCGTGGGCAGCACGGCCGCCGCGATCGACGGAGCCGCCGGGTCGACCTCGTCGTGGCCCTGCTCGGCGAGCACCACGGTCGTCAGCTCGTACTCCGAGCCGAGCAGCGGCACGTCGCCGTCGGGCGTCTCGACGACGACGAACCCGTCGTCGCCCACGCGCCACGACCCCGCCTTGGCGGCCTTGATGGCCGCCTGGACCCCGCGCCCCAGGCGCGGACCCGCGGCACGCGCGTTGACCGTGAGCTTCTGCGAGACGCCGAACTCGTCGGCCGCACCGGACTCGAGGTCGAGGAAGCGCACGGACTTGACGTTGAGCTCACGGGCGAGCAGGTCGCCGTAGGGCTCGAGCGCGGCCGGGTCCTCGGTCACGACGGTCAGGGTGCTCAGCGGCTGGCGCACGCGCAGCGAGTGCGCCTTGCGCAGACCGAGCGAGAGGGAGGCCACCGAACGGACCAGGTCCATCGAGGAGACGAGCGCGTCGTCGGCGACCAGGACGCCCACGAGCGAGTCGCCCGTGCCGTCGGTCGTCTCGTGCGCCGCCACGCTCGGCCAGTCGGCCAGGTGCACGCTGCGCCCACCCGTGAGCCCGCGCCAGACCTCCTCGGAGAGCATGGGCGCGAGCGGCGCCATGACGCGCGTGAGGACCTCGAGGGCCGTCCAGAGCGTGTCGAACGCGTCCTTGTCCTCGTCCCAGAAGCGGTCGCGCTGCGTGCGGACGTACCAGTTGGTCAGCAGGTCGAGGTGCTCGCGCACGGTCTCGCACGCCCCCGCGATGTCGTACGCGTCGAGCTGGGTCGTGGCGGTCGCGACCAGGTCGTGCGTGCGCGCCAGCAGGTAGCGGTCGAGGGCCGGGAGGTCCGCGACGCGCTCCGGTGCCACGCGCTGCGCGGTGTATCCCGCACCGCCGTTCGCGTTGTTCGAGTAGAGCGTGAAGAAGTAGTACGTGCTCCACAGCGGCAGCAGCACCTGGCGCACCGAGTCGCGGATGCCCTCCTCGGTGACGATGAGGTTCCCGCCGCGCAGGATGGGCGAGCTCATGAGGAACCAGCGCATCGCGTCGGAGCCGTCCCGGTCCAGGACCTCGGAGACGTCCGGGTAGTTGCGCAGCGACTTGCTCATCTTGCGCCCGTCCGAGCCGAGCACGATCCCGTGCGAGACGGCCGAACGGAACGCCGGGCGGTCGAACAGGGCCGTGGCCAGGACGTGCAGCGTGTAGAACCAGCCGCGGGTCTGGCCGATGTACTCGACGATGAAGTCGCCCGGGTAGTGGTGCTCGAACCAGTCCGCGTTCTCGAACGGGTAGTGCACCTGCGCGAACGGCATGGAGCCCGAGTCGAACCAGACGTCCAGGACGTCGGGGATGCGGCGCATGACGGACTTCCCGGTCGGGTCGTCCGGGTTGGGGCGCGTCAGGTCGTCGATGAAGGGCCGGTGCAGGTCCGTGACGGGCACGCCGAAGTCGGCCTCGAGCTCGGCGATCGAGCCGTAGACGTCGATGCGCGGGTAGTTCGCGTCGTCCGAGACCCACACGGGGATGGGCGTGCCCCAGTAGCGGTTGCGCGAGATGGACCAGTCGCGAGCACCCGCGAGCCACTTGCCGAACTGGCCGTCACGGATGTGCTCGGGCGTCCAGGTGATGTCCTGGTTGAGCTCGACCATGCGGTCGCGGAACTCGGTCACGCGCACGAACCAGCTCGAGACCGCCTTGTAGATCAGGGGGTTCCGGCAGCGCCAGCAGTGCGGGTAGGAGTGCTGGTAGGTCTCGTGGCGCAGCACGACCGCGCGCGAGGCGGCCGCGACGCGCGCGAGCGGGCCCGTGCCATCCTTGAGGTCCTTGATGACCTTGGGGTTGGCGTCGAACACCTGCTCGCCCGCGTAGTCCGGGACCGCGTTGGTGAAGCGCCCACGGGCGTCGACCGGCACGACGGGCACGATCCCCGCGGCGTCGCACACGGCCATGTCGTCCTCACCGAAGGCCGGAGCCAGGTGGACGACACCGGTGCCGTCCTCGGTCGTCACGAAGTCGGCCACGAGCACCTGGTGCGCGGTGGGCCAGCCCTCGGCCGAGCGGTCCGTGAAGTAGTCGAAGGCCGGCGTGTAGCGCAGCCCGGCGAGGTCGGCGCCCTTGACGGTCGCCAGGACCTCGGCGTCCTCCCCGAGCTCCTTGACGTAGGCGCCCAGTCGCGCGGCGGCGAGCACGACCTTGTCGCCGGCCACTGCCGAGCCGGCCCCGGCGCGCACCACGACGTAGTCCACGTCCGGCCCGACGGCGACCGCCAGGTTCGAGGGGAGCGTCCAGGGCGTCGTGGTCCAGACGAGGACGAGCGCTCCCGCGGCGGGCGAGGCGACGCCGTCGACGTCCTCGCCGGAGAGCCGGAACCCGACCGTGAGGGCCGGGTCCTGGCGCGACTGGTACACGTCGTCGTCCATGCGCAGCTCGTGGTTCGACAGCGGCGTCTCGTCGCGCCAGCAGTACGGCAGCACGCGGTAGCCCTCGTACGCGAGGCCCTTGTCGTACAGGCGCTTGAACGCCCAGATCACCGACTCCATGAAGGTGATGTCGAGCGTCTTGTAGTCGTTGTCGAAGTCGACCCAGCGCGCCTGGCGCGTCACGTACTCCTTCCACTCGTCCGTGTACTTGAGCACGGACTCGCGGCAGGCGTCGTTGAACGCGGCGATGCCCATGGCCTCGATCTGGGACTTGTCGGTGATGCCCAGCACGCGCTCGGCCTCGAGCTCGGCCGGCAGACCGTGCGTGTCCCATCCGAAGCGGCGCTCGACGCGCTTGCCCCGCATGGTCATGTAGCGCGGCACGACGTCCTTGGCGTAGCCCGTCAGGAGGTGGCCGTAGTGCGGCAGACCGTTCGCGAAGGGAGGGCCGTCGTAGAAGACGAACTCGTTGTCGCCGTCCTGGCCCGCCTCACGGTGCTCGATCGACGCACGGAACGTGTCGTCCTTGGACCAGTACGACAGCACGCCGCGCTCGAGCGAGGGCAGGTGGGGGCTGGCGGGGATCTGGTGGCCCTGACCGTCAGGGGCGGTGTCGTCGGTGCGGTGCAGCGGGTAGGCCATGGCTCAGTGGCTCCATCGTGAGTGGCAGGCGGTGGTCCGGGACGTGCTCGTGCGAGGACGACCACCCCTCCCTGGTTCCCGAGGGAGAAGGCGAGCCGCGGTACCACCCCGCTTGCCGTCGTCGGGCACCTGAGGAGCCCGAGCGGCGACCGCTCGACACGGCTGTGACGGGCCTACCCGTCCGGTTCTACTGAGGCCCCGCGGACGGGGCCCGTTCTTCCGGAGGCTCACCGGTGATGGCCGGGTCGATGCCTGTGGACCCCATGGTAACGCGCCACCTGCCGGTCGCGCCCGAGCCGACCGGACGGCGGTCGGGCGGTCGGGCGGTCGGGCGGTCGGCCCGGCGGTCGGGCGGCCGGTCGGTCGGGCGGCCGGTCGGTCGGGCGGCGGGCCAGCAGGCACGCAGGCGGGCCAGCAGGCACAGGAGGCCCCGGCACCGTGCGGTGCCGGGGCCTCCCCCTCGTCGGACGGCTCAGGCTCCGGCGCCGTTGGCCATCGCGAGGAGCTGGTCGACCTGCTCGGGGCCGAGGCTGTCGCCCGCGATCATGCCGATGCGCCCGATCGGGAACGAGCCCATCATCTTCGCCATGTCGACGCCCTCGGGCATGATCGATGCGGCACCCTCCATGGCCGAGGCCATCTGCGCCATGGCCTGCTGCACGATCGGCCCCGCGACCGGGTGCGCGAACACCTCGGCCAGCGAGGACTCGCGCGTGAGCGGCAGGACGAGCGTGTCGCCGGCCACCTCGACGGTCGTGGACGAGCGCAGGTCGCGGCTCGACGCCGCGACGTCGACCGTGTACTCGCCGCCCTCGACCACCCAGCGGTCCGTGCGGACGTGCCAGTACGCGAGGTCGGCACGACGGACCGTGAGGACGACCTCACGGCTCTCGCCCGCCTCGAGCTCGACCAGCGCGAACGCCTTGAGCTCGCGCTCGGGACGCTGCACGTCCGCCGAGGCCAGCCCCGTGTAGACCTGCACGACCTCGCGGCCCGCGCGGTCCCCCGTGTTGGTCACCGTGACACGCACCTCGACGTCGCCGTCGGCGCCCACGGAAGCCGCCGCGTCCCCGTACCCGAACGTCGTGTAGGACAGGCCGTGCCCGAACGGGAAGGTCACCTCGATCTTGCGCGCGTCGTACCAGCGGTAGCCGACGAACAGGCCCTCGCCGTAGCGGACGCGACCGTCCTCGCCGGGGAAGTTGAGGAACGCCGGGCTGTCCTCCAGGCGCACCGGGATCGTCTCGGTGAGCTTGGCCGACGGGTTGACGTCGCCGCAGAGCACGTCGGCGATCGCGCCGCCCCCGGCCTGGCCGAGCAGCCAGCCCTCGAGGATCGCCGAGACGTCGTCCGCGAACGGGAGCGCGACGACGCTGCCGTTGGACAGGACGACCACGGTGTCGGGGTTGACCTCGAGCACCGCGTCGAGGAGCTCGAGCTGCACGGCCGGCAGGTCGATGTGCTCGCGGTCGTAGCCCTCGGACTCTGCGGCCGCCGGGAGGCCGAGGAAGACCACGGCGACGTCGTTCTCTGCCGCGAGGGCGACGGCCTCGGCCCGCAGCGCTGCCGCGTCGCCCGAGCCGTCGAGCGTGAAGCCCCGCCCCTGGGAGACGAGGTCCTCACCGACCTTGATCGCGACCTCGCGGGCCACCGAGTCGATCCGGGTCGGGTTGATCATCGAGGACCCGGCCCCCTGGTACCGGGGCTGGTCGACGAAGGCCCCGATGAGTGCCACCGAGCGCTCCGCCCGGAGCGGGAGCAGTCCCCCGTCGTTCTTCAGCAGGACGATCGACCGCCCGGCCACCTCCCGCGCGAGCGCGTGGTGCGCGTCGACGTCCAGCGGGCCGGCGACGCGCGGCGTGCCCTGCCAGCGCGTCGCGAGGTGCGCGACCCGCGCGGCCGAGGCGTCCACGACGCTCTCGTCGAGCGAGCCGGCGCGCACCGCGTCGACGATCTGCGCGTCGGTCGCTCCGCCCGAGGACGGCATCTCCAGGTCCAGGCCCGCCGCGAGCGCCGAGACCCTGTCGTTGACCGCGCCCCAGTCCGAGACCACGAGCCCCTCGAATCCCCACTCGTCGCGCAGCACCCGGGTCAGCAGGAACGGGTCCTCGGACGCGAAGACGCCGTTGACGCGGTTGTAGGAGCACATCACGGTGTACGGCTGGGCGTCCTCGACCACGCGCTGGAAGCCTCGCAGGTAGATCTCGCGCAGCGGACGCGGGTCGACGTCGCTCGACGAGCGCATGCGGTCGTGCTCCTGGTTGTTGGCCGCGAAGTGCTTGAGCGACGTGCCGACCCCCATCGACTGCGTGCCCCGCACGAGCGCGGCGGCCATCACGCCGGAGACGACCGGGTCCTCCGAGAAGTACTCGAAGTTTCGGCCGCACAGCGGCGAGCGCTTGATGTTGACGCCCGGGCCGAGGATGACCGCGACGTCCTCGATCGAGGACTCCACGCCCAGCGCCTCGCCGACGCGGTGCGCGAGCGCGGTGTCCCACGACGAACCGAGCCCGACCGCGGGCGGGAAGCACGTCGCCGGGACGCTGTCGCCGATCCCGAGGTGGTCGGCGCTGCCGCGCTGCTTGCGCAGACCGTGCGGGCCGTCGGTGAGCATGACGGACGGGATGCCCGCACGCTCGACCCCCTTGGTCCACCAGAAGCTCGCGCCGCTGGTCAGCGACGCCTTCTCCTCGAGCGTCAGGTCGGCGACGGACGCCGTCGCTGCCCCCTGGTTGGTGATGTCGATGTCGGTCATGTGCTCGTCCTTGTCTCTCGATCGCGGTTCAGGCTGGGGAGGGCTGGTGGCGGCGCCCGAGGTGGCAGAACCACACGGGGCGCCCGTGGTCGCGCTGGATCAGGGGCCAGAACGCCCACCACATGAGGAGTGCGCCGGCGATGCCCGCGACGAGTCCGAAGACCGTGTCGGAGAACCAGTGCGCGTTGATGAGCGTGCGCTGCCACACCATGCCGAGCAGGATCAGGCCGCCGACGGTCCACCAGAGCGTGCGCGCGGTGCGCCGCGTGGCCGGGATCAGGGCCGCGATGCCGACGACGAGCGCGCCGGCCATGACGGCGTGCCCCGAGGGGAACGACCCGTGGTCGACCCGGAACAGCGGCCCGAACAGCCCGAGCGTCTCGTCGACGGCGGGACGCGGGCGGTCCACGAGGTTCTTCATCCCCTGGGAGAAGAGCCCCGGGCCGACCAGCGTGACCGTGAGGAAGAAGAGCCCGGAGCGCCAGCGCCCGACGATCGCGAGCACCGCGGGGACCAGGACGACCCCCACGAGCGCGCCCGGGCCTTCTCCCAGGTGCTGGAAGAACATCGGGACGGCCGAGGTGTGGATGCTCCCGTCCGCGGACACGCCGATGAGCGCACGCCACCAGTCGTCGAGCGGCTGCGTGAAGGGCGCCGCCGGGTTCAGCCCGACGAGCAGACCCATGAGCGCGAACGCGGCGACCAGGCCCAGCGACCAGGCCAGCATCGCCAGCGGGCGACGCGTCCGTGGTGCGGGGACGACGGCGTCGGTCGCCTCCTGCGGCTGCGGCAGCGACGTGTCGGCGACCATCAGTGCACCGCCTTGATCGGCCAGACCGCGCAGGCGCCGAGAATGCTCAGGACGATCCCGACCGGGAACAGTGCGAGGTACCCGCCGAAGCTCAGGATGATCATGCCGGCGAACGCGGGGGCGAGCGTCTGCGGCAGGGTCGCGGCGATGTTGACGACGCCGAGGTCCTTGGCGAACGACTTCGCCGACGGCAGCACCTCGCTCATGAGCGCCGTGTCGACGGCCTGGAACATGCCGAAGCCGAGGCCCGAGACGAACGTGAAGACGGCCCAGCCCGCGAAGCTCGGCACGAACATGGGGATGAGGAGCGCCAGGCCGACGAGCGCCGACGAGAGGAAGACGAACACCTTGCGGCGCTGGAACCGGTCGGACAGCGGTCCGGAGACGAGCGTCGCGACGAGCACGCCCGCGAGGCTGATGACGCTGAACAACGGCACGGCGGCGACCGCCCCGGCCTGACCGAGACCGATGTAGTCCTGCAGGATGAACAGCTGGTAGCCGGTCACGGCGAAGTACCCCGTGTACAGGAGCAGGCGTCCGGTGAAGGCCCAGAAGAAGTCGGGGTGCTTGCGCGGGCTGACCCAGAAGGTGCGCAGGAACTCGCCGATGTCGAACGGCTCCTTGGCCAGGTCCTTGCTGGAGTGGTCGGGGTTGAACACGACGAACAGGGTCAGCACGATCAGGGTGAAGCCCGCGAAGACCAGGTAGCCGAGCTGGATCGAGTCCGCGAACTGCGCACCCAGGATCGATCCGCCGAGGGCTCCGAGCATCAGCCCCAGCCCGGAGAGCGCGGCAAAGGTGCCGCGCAGGGTACGGGGGACGCGGTCCGGCATGATCGCGCTGAGGGGGCCTTGCGCGAAGTTGTAGGCGATCTGGACGATCATCCAGCCGATGACGATGCCGACGAGCGAGCTCGCGAAGCCCATGGCCAGCAGGCCGAGGCCACCGACGAGGGCACCGAGGACGAGCCACGGGGCGCGCCTGCCGAACCTGCTGCGCGTGCGGTCCGAGATCTGACCCGCGACGGGCTGTGCGAGCAGTGCGGCCAGGGCGCCGAACGTCCCGACCACGGCCAGGTTCGCGACCTTGTCCTCCTCACCCAGGAGCTGCACCTGGAGAGGCATCAGGAGCCCGCCCACGGCGCCCCAGATCATGAAGACCGAGAAGTTGGCCGGGACGATCCACCCGAGCAGGCGCCGAGGGGTGCCCCGGACGAGCGGGGGCGGGTCGTCCTGGCCGGACGCCTCCTCGATGAACTCCTCGGCGGCAACGGACGTGTCGACAGCGAACGCCGGCGCAGGGGTGGGCGTCGGGGCCGAGACCGGAGCGGTGGACGGTGAATCGGACGGCAGTGTCATGGCGGATCCTTCGTCGGACAGGCGCTCATCCTTGAGCGTCGCCAAAACAGTATGGCACTCGGTATTGAAGTGCAAGGGTCTCCGGTCTAGGGTCGACGCATGGCACAGCGAGGTTCATACGCGAAGGGCATCGCCAAGCGGGAGGAGATCCTCTCGACGGCGCTCGAGGTCATCGCCCGCGAGGGATACCGGGGGGCATCGGTCAAGGAGCTCGCCGACGCGGCCGGCCTCAGCCAGGCGGGTCTGCTGCACTACTTCGACAGCAAGGACGAGCTGTTCACCGCGATCCTGCGCAAGCGCGACGAGATCGATCTGGAGACCTACCGCACGGAGTCCAGGCTCGACCCCTTCCGGGTGTTCCTGCAGGTCATGCGGCACAACGCCGAGGTCCCCGGGCTCGTCGAGCTGTACACGCGCCTCAACGCCGAGGCGAGCGACCACGCGCACCCGGCCCACGCCTTCTTCGCCGAGCGCCGGGCGGGCATGCAGGCGATGTTCACGGGACTCGTCGAGGAGGGCAAGCTCGCCGGGCAGTACCCCGCCGACGTCGACACGGCCTCGCTGGGCCTCGTCATCACCGCCGTCGCCGACGGCCTGCAGACCCTCTGGCTGCAGGACCCCACCATCGACATGGCCTCCGAGATCGAGCGGCTGCTCGTGTCCCTCGGGGTCTTCCCCTCCGAACGGAGCACCACCGCATGAGCACCCCCGAGACCGTCACCGAGTCGGTCGACCCCACCCTGGAACGCCCCGTCGTCACGATCGACTCGGGCCAGGTCCGTGGGATCTGGCGCGAGGGGTCCGCGGCCTTCCTCGGCGTCCCCTTCGCCGAGGCCCCCGTCGGGCCCCTCCGGTTCGAGGCGCCCGTGCCCGTCGCTCCCTGGGACGGGGTCCGCGACGCAGCGGAGCTCGGCCCGACCCCGCAGCGCAAGCAGCTCGCCGAGATCACGCTGATCCCCGAGCCCTCGATCCCCGGCGACTCGACCCTCAACGTCAACGTCTACACGCCCTCACCCGGTGCGCCCGACGCTGCCCTGCCCGTTCTCGTCTACATCCACGGCGGCGGCTACACGGCCGGCTCGCCGGCGAGCCCCTGGTACGACGGGCGCGCGTTCAACCGCGACGGCGTCGTGACCGTCTCGATCTCCTACCGGCTCGGCTTCGACGGGTTCGGGTACATCGAGGGCGCGCCGTCCAACCGTGGCGTGCGCGACTGGCTGCTCGCCCTGGACTGGGTGCAGCGCAACGTCGCGGCGTTCGGCGGCGATCCTGCGCGCGTCACGATCGCCGGCCAGTCCGCGGGCGGCGGCGCGGTGCTGACGCTGCTCGGCATGCCGGCAGCACAGCACCTGTTCCGGTCGGCGTGGTGCCTCTCGGGCGCCGTCGCCGACGTCACCGAGGCCCGGGCGAGGACGTTCGCCGAGACGCTCGCGCGTCTTGCCGGGGTCGAGGCGAGGCGGGACGGGTTCGCGTCCCTGCCGGAGACCCGCGTCCTGGAGCTGCAGGACGCGGCGACCAACCCGGACGACCTCGACCCGATGGCAGGCGTCGCCGCGATGCTCCAGGACGGACTGCCCTGGGGTCCGATGATCGACGGCGACCTCATCACCCGCCCGACGCTCGACTCGCTGCGCAGCGGCGTGGGCGGCGACAAGCCGCTCGTGCTCGGCGCCACGGACGACGAGTTCACCATGGCGACCGACGCCCAGAAGAACAAGCTGCGCTTCGTACCGGCCTCGCTCGTCCTGGGCAGGCTGCTCACCGACCGTGACCGGCGCAAGGCCTACCTCGCCGCCAACCGGCCGCAGCGCCGCAAGGGCACGGCGGCCGTGCTCGGCCGCTTCATGACCGACAGCATGTTCCGCGCGCCGATCGTCCGGGTCGCCGAGGCCCGAGCCGCCCACCCCACCTGGGTGTACCGCTTCTCGTGGGCGTCGCCGAAGCTCGGGTGGGCCGCCCACTGCCTCGACGTGCCGTTCTGGTTCGACTGCCTCGACACCGAGAAGGTGGACTTCATCGCGGGCGACAACCCGCCCCAGGCCCTGGCGAGCGAGCTCCACGGTGCAGCCGTCTCGCTCGTGCTCGAGGGGACACCGGGATGGCGCGCGTGGTCGGACGCCCCGGGTGCCACGCGGGTCTTCGGTGGCGGGGTGCCGGCCCCCTCGGTCCTGGCCGACGGGTACGCCGAGGTCCGCGCCCTGGTCTGACCGGACACGAGCCCGCGGGCCGCGCCGGGGCGACGATGATTAGTGAATCATGATTTACTAACTGCCATGACGCGCCCGCGGACCGTGAACGACGAAGACCTGCTCGACCGCATCGACCGCGCGCTCTCGTCCCGACGCACGTCGGGGACGTGGACGCTGCAGGAGGTCGCCCCGGCCGCGGGGATCAGCCCTGCCGGACTGATCAAGCGGTTCGGCTCCAAGGCCGACCTGCTCCATGCCCTCGCTCGCCGATGGATCGATCTCGTCCCGTCCTCACCCACGGGGCAGGAGCCGGAAGAGGAGCTGCGCGCCTACGTCTCCGCGGAGTTCGAGGCCCCGTCGGCGGGCGCAGCGATCTTCGCCCTCGAGGAGCTCCTCGCGGACCTGCGGACGCCCGAGTCGATCTCCCTGCTGAGCGAGGGGTGGGACAAGCAAGCGAGGTACCTCGGGCAGCTCCTGTCGGCGATGCGGCTCCCGCGGCTCGCGGATCCACCGCGGGGCGCGCTGCTGCTCCTCGACGCACTCCACGGATCGCTCTATCGACGCGGGGTCGACCTGCGCCCCTCTCCGCCGACCGACACCCTCGACCAGCTCATGGAGGTATGGACATGACGACGACCCGCGAGTGGACCGGATGCGTCTTCATCGGCGTCAGCCTGGACGGTTTCATCGCACGCCCCGACGGCAGCCTCGACTGGCTCACCGCTCCGGCGCTCCAGGATCACGTCGCTCCTGCGTCGACCACGCCGGCGCTCGTGTGGGAGACGTTCTTCCCGACCGTCGACACCGTGGTCATGGGAAGGTCCACCTACGAGACGGTGCTCGGCTTCGACGAGTGGGCCTTCGACGGCAAGGACGTCGTCGTGCTGAGCACGACCCTTCGCACGGACGACCCACGCATCCAGGTCGCACCCTCGGTCGAGGACGTGCGTCAGCTCCTCGACCGCAAGGGCCCGGGACGCGTCTACGTCGACGGCGGTCGCACGATCCAGTCGTTCCTCGCCGCCGGCCTGGTCGACGAGCTCACCCTGTCCGTCGCACCGCTGCTCCTCGGCACGGGCAAGCGCCTGTTCGGGGCGCTCGACCGGGACGTGCGCCTGACCGTCCGCGGAGTCCACACGACGGCCGACGACGGGCTGGTACGCGTCACCTACGCCGTGGCTTCGGCCTGACGCACCCGACGACGCACCCGCCGTCGCACGACGGCCGGGCCGCTCAGCGCCCCGCGACCGACCGACCGCGCGAGGAGGCCCGACGGCGGGCACGGTAGGTGTCGATGTCGCGCGCGACGAGCCACTCGATGGTGAGGGCGGCGCCCTGGGCGGGCTGCGCCGTCGGGCCGTGCGACGCGGACGGCGCGCCACCCCGCGAAGCGGCGGCGAACCACGGGTCCTGGGCGACGAGGCGGCCGAGGGGATCGATGCCCCCGGCGGTGTCGAACGGGTGGGCGATCAGTGCGATGGCGTTCATGGGGAGTCCTGGTGTCGAGGCGGGTGCTCACGAGGGCAGACCGACCAGGACCGGAGAACTGATCGGTGACCATCACGCCCTCTCTTCAGAGGGAGGGGCGTGGCACTGCTCGCTGACACCAGGTCGCACGCTGCTGGAGCGTCAGCGAGCCCTCAACAACAGCTCGACGTGCGGACCGGCCGCGGGCGCACGGCGAGCACTCGGGTGCTCAGGGGGTGCGCGGCGGGGGTCACGGGCGCCATCATGCCAGCCCGCGCCCGCGCCGACAAGCGCGTCTCGGCCCGGCGCTCAGCCGCGAACTGGGCTCAGCCCAGCCCGGGCAGCGCCCCGCCCCGGGCCGGGGTGCGTCCCCTGTCCGTCACCCGCGCGTCACGAGCGGTCCGCGGGCCAGCAACGTGGTCGAGGACTGCGCGACGGGACGCAGGACAAGGGTGTCGATCGCGACGTGCTGGGGCCGGGTCACGGCGAAGGTCACGACGTCGGCCACGTCGTCGGCGGTCAGCGGCGCCTCGACACCGTCGTAGACCGCGTCGGCCCTGGCCTGGTCGCCGTCGAACCGGGTCAGCGAGAACCCTTCGGTGCGGACCATGCCGGGCGCGATCTCCAGGACCCGGATGGGTTCGCCGTTGAGCTCGAGGCGCAGCGTGTCCGCGACCGCGGCCTCGGCGTGCTTGGTCGCGACGTATCCCGACCCGCCGCTGTACGCGTCGTGCCCCGCGGTCGAGGTCAGGACCAGGACCGTCCCGAAGCCCGCACGGCGGATCGCGGGCAGGAACGCCTTGGTCACGCGCACGGTGCCCAGCACGTTGGTCTCGAACATGGCCCGCCAGCGGTCCAGGTCGCTCGCGTCGATCGGGTCCGTGCCGCTCGCGAAGCCCGCGATGTTGAGCACCGCGTGGACCGGCCCGCGGGCCTCGGCCTCGCGCACGAGGTGCGCGACGTCGTCGTCGCTCGTGACGTCGCCGACCACGGGGTGCGCGCCGGTCCGGGCCGCGAGCGCGTCGAGCAGGTCGGCGCGGCGCGCGAACGCGACGACGTCCCACCCTGCGGCACGCAGGTGGCGCACGGTCGCGGCGCCGATGCCCGACGAGGCGCCGGTGACCACGGCCCGCCGGGTCGGTGCGTCCGCGCCGGAGGCCGCTGAGGTCGAGGAGGTGGGCTGGGTCGGGGTCTGCGAGGTCGTCACGTCCCTACCTTGCCACGCCGGCGAGGCGAGGTCGGCGCCGTCGGGCCGGGTGCCCGCATCGTGGGACGCCCCCTGCGCGGGGCCTACGCCACGCGCACCTCGACCGTGTCCCAGCCGCTCGACCCGTCGGGCGCGGGCGGCGCCTGGGTCGAGGTCTGGACGGTCCCGTCCGCGTCGGTCGCCCGCACCGCGAGGCGGTGCTCCCCCGCGCCGGGCCCGCTCCAGGTCCACGTCCACTGCCGCCACGTGTCGGCCGAGACGGTCTCCGCGAGCTCGGCGGGCTCCCACTCCCCCTCGTCGACGCGCACCTCGACGCCCGCGACGCCCGAGTGCTGGGACCACGCGACGCCCGCCACGACCACGTCGCCGGCCGCGTCCGGCGACACCGTCGCCCCCGCGCGGGGCACGTCGATGCGCGACGACATCTTGATCGGCCCGCGCTCGGACCAGCCGCGCGTCGACCAGTACGCGACGTCGTCGGCGAAGCGCGTGACCTTGAGCTCGACGACCCACTTGGTCGCCGAGACGTACCCGTACAGCCCCGGCACGACCATGCGCACCGGGAAGCCGTGCGCGAGCGGCAGCGGCTCGCCGTTCATGCCGACCGCGAGCAACGACTCGCGGCCCGGGTCCGTGAGCACCTCGAGCGGCGTGCTCGCGGTCCAGCCGTCCGCACTGCGTGAGAGCACCATGTCCGCGTCCGCGTGCGGGCGGGCGCGGGCCAGCAGGTCGCGCAGCGGGTACCCGAGCCACACCGCGTTGCCGACCAGGTCCCCGCCGACCTCGTTGGACACGCACGTCAGCGTCGTGGCGTGCTCGACCAGGGGCAGCGCGAGCAGCTCGGCGAACGAGATCTCGACCTCCTCCTCGACGAGCCCGACGACGCGCAGCCGCCAGTCGTCCGGGTCCACCTCGGGCACGCGCAGGGCCGTGTCGATGCGGTAGAACTCGTCGTTGGGCGTCACGTAAGGCGTGATGCCCGGCACGTCGAGGTCCGCCCCGGCGGGGACCACGACCGCGGGACCGGTCGGGGCGGGGAGCCGGATCGCGTCCCGCACGGCGGTCAGGGCCCGCGACCCCGCGGACAGCACGCGCGCCGCGCCGCCGACCACGAGCGCGGTCACGGTCGTCAGGCCCGCGAAGACGAGGAAGGACCGACGGTCGAGCGTCTCGCGCTGCCGTCGTGCCGAGAGCGGGGTCTCGGGCGCCTCGCCCGGAACCGCCGGCACCGTCGCCCGGGCCTCGGCCGCGAGGGCCGAGGACCGCCACGCCCGCAGGCGCGCGGCCCCTGTCCGCAGGAGCATGATCCCGACGCCGACGCCCACCACGGTCGGCAGCGCCCACAGGGTGGTCGCGTCGGGCCGCGTCACGGCCGCTGCGACCCCCACGGCCCCGACCGCCACGAGCAGGACCGTCCCCCACGGCGGTCGCCTCGTCTCGAGGATCCCCGCCGCGACGGCCGCGAGCGCCAGCACCACGACGATCCCGAGGATCAGCACGGTCTTGTCGGCGGTGCCGAAGGTCTCGACCGCGAAGTCCTTGAGCCACGGCGGGACCCGGTCCACGACGCCCGCCCCCACGACGAGCACGGGGCTCGACCCCGAGCCCACGACCAGCGCGACCAGCTCGGCCACCGCGAAGGCCCCGAGGGCCGAGGCGACGCCCAGCAGCGGGGCCCACCACCGGGACGGGTCCGCGCCCCGGCCTGTCTCGTGCTGCGCGCGACCGGACGTACCGGGAGGGCCGGGCTCCGTCGTCGGGCTCATGCGCCCACTGTAGGTCCGCGAGGCGTGTCCGCGAGGCCGCGGCATCGGGTGCGTGGTTCGTGCGCGTCCGACCTACTAGGCTGGGAGGCGGATCGCGAGCCCTGCTTGGCTCGCCGCAGCGGCCCGTGCTTGGGCCGCGGATCCTCGTCGCGGATTGTGGCGCCCTTCCCTCTCGCATCTCGCCGCGCCGCCGTGCCCTGCACCGGCCGAGCCGGCGACCTCCCCGACATGGAGTCCCGTGCTGTCCTCGTCCGCTCGCCCTCGCGTCCGCACGTCCCCCCGTCGCATCCGCTCCGCCGGCCCGACGGCGGCGCTCGCCCTGGGCGTGTCCCTCACCCTCGCCGCGTGCTCGGACGCGGGGAGCCTCGCGACGGAGGGAGCGACCACACCCCCGGTCGCGTCACCTGCCGCTGCCTCGACGACCTACCCCCTGACGCTCGACAACTGCGGGTTCGAGGTCACGTTCGCCGGCGCCCCGCGCCAGGTCGTGACCATCAAGTCGAGCACGACCGAGATGATGCTCGCGCTCGGCCTGGGCGACCGGATCGTGGGGACCGCGTTCCCCGACGGCCCCGTGCCCGACCAGTGGGCCGACGCCGCCGCCGCGGTGCCCGCGGTCGTGACCCCGATGGCCGAGAAGGTCCCGGGAGCCGAGGCCGTGCTCACGCTCGAGCCGGACCTCGTGTACGCGGGGTGGGAGTCCAACCTGACGGCCGAAGGGGCCGGAGACCGGGCGACCTTCCAGCAGCTCGGCGTCCAGACCTACGTCTCGCCCTCGGCGTGCAAGGACGAGGCGTACAAGCCGGACCCGCTCACGTTCGACGACGTGTTCGCCGAGATCACCGAGGCCGGTCAGATCTTCGACGTCGCCGGGACCGCGGCGGACCTGGTGTCGGCCCAGCGCGCCGAGCTCGACGCCCTCGAGCCCGACGACCGCGGGCTCACGGCGCTGTGGTACTCCTCGGGCTCCGACATCCCCTACGTGGGTGCCGGGATCGGTGCGCCGCAGATGATCATGGACGCCGTCGGCGTCGAGAACATCGCGGCCTCGGTCCAGGACACCTGGACGCCGTTCTCGTTCGAGGAGATCATCGCGGCCGACCCCGACGTGATCGTGCTCGTCGACTCGGCCTGGAACACTGCGCAGTCGAAGATCGACGCGCTCAAGGCCAACCCGGCCACGGCCAACCTCACGGCCGTGCAGGGCGACCGCTTCCTGACCGTGCCGTTCCCCGCGACCGAGGCGGGCGTGCGCAACGTCGACGCCGTCAAGGACCTCAGCGCACAGCTCTCCGCGCTGACCATCCCCTGAGGAGATCCCCACCGGTGAGAAGCCTCGTGCCCGTGACAAGCGCCGACCCGTCGGGAGCGCGCGCCATCGTGCACCGCTCTGCGCGCCGCACTCCAAGGCTCCGGCGAGCCACCCCGTGGTGGCTCGCCGGGGCCTCGGTCGCGCTCGTCGTGAGCGTCGTGGTCGCCGTGACGATCGGCCCCGCGGACCTCACGTGGGGCGACGTGTGGCGCTCGATCGCGACGCACCTCGGGCTCGGCGGGGCGCTCGGCCTCGAACCGCTCCCCCTGCTGCAGGACGGCATGGTGTGGCAGCTCCGGCTGCCACGCGTCCTGACCGCCGCCGCCGTGGGAGCAGGGCTCGCGATCTGCGGCGCCGTCATGCAGTCCCTCACGCGCAACCCGCTCGCCGACCCGTACCTGCTCGGGCTCTCGTCGGGCGCCTCGCTGGGCGCGGTCCTCGTCCTGGTCCTCGGCGTGAGCGTCCTGCTGCCCGTCGCGGCGTTCGGCGGGGCGGTCGTGGCCCTGGTCGCGGCCCTCGCGCTCGCGGGCTCGCTCGGGGCCATCACCCCCACGCGGACCGTGCTCGCAGGTCTCGCGGTGAGCCAGCTCGCGGCCGCGGCGACGTCGTTCATCATCTTCTGGTCCGCGACCGGTGACTCCTACCGCGAGATCCTGTCGTGGCTCATGGGGTCGGTCGCGGGGGCCACGTGGACGTCCGTGGCGATCGCGGGCGGGGCCGTGCTCGTCCTGGGGACGCTGCTCGCGTCGACCGGGTCGGTGCTCGACGCCTTCACGTTCGGCGACACCGCGGCCGCGGGCCTCGGCATCGCGGTGAACCGGACCCGGTGGCTCCTGCTCGTGGGGGTCGCGCTGCTCACGGGAGCCTTGGTCTCGGTCTCGGGAGCGATCGGGTTCGTCGGGCTGATCCTGCCGCACGCCGTCCGGCTCCTGACCGGGGCGCGGCACCGCGTGCTGCTGCCCCTCGCGGCCCTGCTCGGCGGCTCGTTCCTCGTGTGGGCCGACACGCTCGCCCGCACCATCTTCGCCCCGCGCGAGCTGCCCGTGGGCATCCTGACGGCCGCGATCGGCGCGCCCGTCTTCGCGATCATCCTGTGGCGAGGGAGGCGGGCGCTGTGACGGAGCCGAGAACGATGGGCATGGCGGGCACCGGGCGCGCGGAGGCGCACGGGGAGGCGCACGACCGCGGTGGATCATCGATCTCGCGTGACGGCGCGCCGGACGCCGGCGCGCGCGCCGCCAGCCCGCCACCTCCCGAGCGAGCGGCCCACGGGCTCGATGCCTCGCGCGTCTCGTGGTCGGCCGGGTCGAGGCTGATCCTCGACGGCGTGGACTGCACGGCTCCCCCGGGAGCGGTGAGCGGGCTGCTGGGCCCCAACGGGTCCGGGAAGTCGACGCTGCTGCGCACGATCGCGGCCACGCAGGTGCCCGACGCGGGCGAGGTCCGGTTCGACGGAGACGACCTGCTGCGCATGCCGCGCCGTCGCCGGGCGCGCAGGCTGGCCCTCGTCGAGCAGGACGCGTCGACCGACCTGCCCCTCTCGGTGCTCGACGCCGTGCTGCTCGGGAGGATCCCCCACCGCTCGCTCCTCGCAGGCGACACCGACGCGGACCGCGCCGTGGCCCACGAGGCCCTGGTGCGGGCCGGGGTCGAGGACCTCGCCGAACGGTCGCTCGCCACGCTGTCGGGAGGCGAGCGCCAACGCGTGCACATGGCGCGCGCCCTCGCCCAGGACCCCGCGCTGCTGCTCCTCGACGAGCCCACGAACCACCTCGACATCGCTGCCCAGCTCGCGGCCATGACCGTGCTGCGCAAGCTCGCCGCGGACGGCGTGACGGTCCTCGCAGCCCTGCACGACCTCAACCTCGCGGCTGCCTCGTGCGACCACGTCGTGGTCCTGTCGGGCGGGCGCGTCGTCGCGGCGGGTCCGGTGCGGGACGTGCTGGTCCCCGACGTGATCGAGCCCGTGTACGGCGTGCGGTGCGACGTGCTGCCCCATCCGCGGACGGGTCGCCCGGTGCTGGTGTTCGGGGACTGAAGACGGCCTGTTGCGTCGCCGAGCGGGGGCGAGGGCAGACCAGGGCTGGTGCGCCCGGCCTCGATCCCAGTTGTATCGCGGCGCCCCGAGCTGCACCGGGCCCTAGAACCCGCGCAGCCGTTCGGGCGTGAAGCGCAGCACCTCGGAGTACGCGGCGTGGAACTCCTCGGGACTCATCCCGAGGCCGGCGATCGGCGACCGGTACTTGGTGTCGTAGCGCGTGCGCTCCTCGGCGCTCAGGCCGGCCGGGTCCAGGACGAGCCGGCCCGTGAGCACCTGCACGTCCCACCCTGCAGGCGTCGAGTTGAGGTGCAGCGCGGCGCGCGGGTTGGCGGCGGCGTTGCGCAGCTTGGCCTTGCGCGGCTCGCTGAGGATCACGACGTCGTCCCCGCTGCGGATCTGCCACACCGGCGTCGGCTGCGGGGTCCCGGTGGGGTCGACCGTCGTGAGCCAGACGACGAGGTCGGCCTCGAGCCGTTCGGCGGCGCGCGCACCCAGCGTGGTCGTCGTGTCGATCGCGGTCACGTCGGCCTCAGCCCTGTGCCGGGACGGCAGGCCCCAGGCGAGGCCACTCGATCGCGGGGCAGCGGTCCATGACCATGTCGAGCCCGGCGTCGCGGACCCGCGCGAACGCGTCCTCGTCGACGACGTCGAGCTGGAACCAGACGGCCCGCGCACCGATCTCGACGGCCTGGTCCGCCACGTCCCCGGCGAGGTCGGAGCGCACGAACACGTCCACGACGTCGACCGGGAACGGGATCTCGGCGAGCGAGGCGTAGCCCTGCTCGCCGTGCACGGTCTCGGCCGCCGGGTGGACCGGCACGATGCGCTTGCCCTGACGCTGGAGCAGCCGGGCCACCCCGTACGCGGCGCGGGCCGAGTTGTTCGACAGCCCGACCACGGCCCACGTCTCGGTGTCCGCGAGGACCTTGCGGATGACGGCTTCCTCGCCCCAGCTCTCTGCGCTCATACCGGGGCAACCCCGGCGCGGGGACGGCTATTCCGGGCTGCGCCCTCCTCCGGTGCGCTGAGTGCGGAGTTCTTGCGCGACTCGCCGGCCGTGTCTCACAAGAACTCCGCACTCACCGTTCGTCCGGGGCCCGACGGCGCCGCTCACCCCGCGAGTCGCGTCACCAGTCCCAGGGTCAGCAGCAGGGCGGCCACCGCGCACGCCAGGGTCCGCACGTGGTTCCAGGCGACCCACCGCCCGAGGAAGACCGCCCAGACCCGGTCTCGCTCCGCCGTCGGGCTGGCGGGACGAACCCTCGTCCCAGCCGACCCTCCACCTGAGGGTGAGGCTTCACCCGACCGTGCGCCCGAGGTCGAGACCGCAGCGTCCGCGGCCTCGAGCCGGTCGTTGAGCGGCACGTTGACCGCGGCCGTGACCCCGATGCCACCGACGAGGTAGACGACGGCCCCGGCCAGGACGAGCCCCGCGCCCGCCTCGTCCAGCCGCGTGGCAGCCGCGACGCCGAGGACCACCACGAGCCCGGTCGTCACGAGCAGGAGGGACCCGAACGGAGCCCTGGTCGCGTGACGGTTGATCGCGGCCATCGCTGCGGCACCGACGTCGGGCGCGACCGAGCGCAGGCCCGCCATGACGAAGGTCGAGAACGCGAAGAGCACTCCCCCGACCAGTCCGCACCCGACCGCCGCTGCCACGACCGCCCACCCGAGGACCCCGAGCGCGTCCATCAGTGCACCTCGTCCAGGGCGGCCGGTGCGGACACCGGCGAGGAGACCGGCGCCCAGGCCGCGGCCTCGCGACGCGCGAACTCCGTGAAGTCGTGCGGCTCGCGCCCGAGAGCCTCCCGCACCCCGTGCGTCAGGTGCTCGTTGCGTCCGTCGAGGACCTCTTCGAAGAGGTAGCGCGTGAGATCGACGGCGTCAGCAGGGACGCCCGCGGCGGTCAGGCCCGCCGCGAACTCGTCACCCGTGACGGTCACGAGCCTGACGTCCCGGCCGCTCGCCGCCCCGACCTCCGCGAGCGCCTCGCCGAAGGTCAGCAGCCGCGGACCCGTGAGCTCGTAGACCCGGCCCGCGTGCCCGTCCTCGGTGAGCGCCGCGACCGCGACGTCCGCCACGTCCTCGAGGTCGACGAACGGCTCGACCACGGTGTCGACGGGGAGCGGGAGCACGCCGTCGAGCACGGGGTCCAGCAGGAAGCTCTCGCTGAAGTTCTGCGCGAACCACGCGCAGCGCACGACCGTGCGCGCGGGGAACGCCTGGGCGACGAGCTCCTCGGCACGCTGCGCCTCGGGCTCACCGCGACCCGAGAGCAGCACGAGGCGCTGCACGCCCACGCGCGCCGCGACCCGGGCGAAGCCGGCGACGACCTCGGGGATGCCCGGCGCCGCGAGGTCCGGCGCGACCGCGACGTACGCGGCGTCGGCTCCCGCGAGCGCCGGCGCCCAGGTCGCGGCGTCGTCCCAGTCGAGCCTGGTCTCGGTGCTCCGCGAGACAGGGCGGACGGCGATGCCCCGTGCGGCGAGGCGGGCCGCGACGCGGCGACCGGTCTTGCCTGTCGCGCCGACGACGGCGACGAGGGCTGGGCGACCGACGTCGCCCGTCGAGGTGGTGGGGTGCGGCTGGTTCGCGGTCATGTCGGTCTCCTGTGATCGGTCGTCCGGTGCTGTGGTTCGAGTCAACCGGTCAACGTCGAGACGTTCCATGGCTGAACGGCTCGACCGCATGTCCGTTCGTCTTCCGTCGGAGACGTGGGCGGCGTACGGTCGGGACATGGACGCTGTCGCCGGACTCCTCGACGGGCCCCGTGCACGGGGCGCCTTCCTGCTGCGCTCGCTCCTCGCGCCCCCGTGGTCGATGCGCATCGAGGACGAGGCTCCCCTGACGCTCGTGCCCGTCGTGCGCGGGTCGGCCTGGCTCGGGATGGACGCCGGTCCACGGCCCGACGAGCCGTCTCTCGAGGTGTACCTCGACGAGGGCGACGTCGCGCTCGTGCGCGGGCCCCGCCACTACACCGTGGCCGACTCCCCCGGGACGGCGCCGCAGATGGTGAGCGACGCCGTCGGGGCCTGCCGGGCGATCGGCGACGCCCCGTCTCCCCTCGTCGACCTCGGCGTCCGGACCTGGGGCAACGACCCCGACGGGCCGACCGTGCTGCTGACCGGGACCTACCCGCTCGACGGCGAGGTGGGCGGCCGGCTGCTGAGCGTCCTGCCCCCGCTCGTCGTGCTGCGCCGCGGGGACCTCGACGCCGACCTCGTCTCGCTGCTCGCGCGCGAGGTCTCGCAGGACCGGCCCGGTCAGGAGGCCGTGCTCGACCGGTTGCTCGACATCCTGCTCATCGGTGCGCTGCGCGCCTGGCTCGACCGCGGCGAGGCCCCGGGGTGGTACCGCGCGGACGCCGACCCTGTGGTCGGGCACGCGTTGCGTCTCATGCACCACGACCCGGCCAGGGCCTGGACGGTCGAGTCGCTCGCGCGGACCGTCGGGCTGTCACGGGCCGCGTTCTCGCGCCGTTTCACCGAGCTCGTGGGCGAGCCGCCCATGGGCTACCTCACCGGGTGGCGCCTGACGCTCGCGGCCGACCTGCTGCTGGAGCCGGGGGCGACCGTCGGCTCGGTGGCGCGGCAGGTCGGGTACGGGACGCCGTTCGCCCTGAGCGCCGCGTTCACGCGCGTGCGGGGCATGAGCCCGACGGCGCACAGGGAGCGGGTGGGGGCGGGGTCAGGGGCGGCCTGACGGTCCGCCTCGCTGCGGCGCCGGGGGGCCTCGGGTGCCGAGAACGAGGTTGCGGTCGATATGGCGGGCTTGACGACCGCAACCTCGTGCTCGGGTGCACGCAACCTCGTGCTCGACGAGCGGCTCGCCGTCGGGCACCGTGCGGTGGCCGCACCTCGCCCGCGCGCGCACCATGGCTGACATGCCCATCCCGCACCTGGTCACCCGGACCAACAAGCGGTACGTCAACCCGCTCGTGCTCCGCGTGTCGTCGCGCGTGCCGCCGTTCGCGACGGTGCACCATCGCGGGCGGCGCAGCGGACGGCCGTTCACGACCCCCGTCCTGGCGTTCCGCGAACCCCCGTCGGCCACGTCCCCGCGCGAGGTCCGCGTGATCATCGCGCTGACCTATGGATCGGACGTCGACTGGCTCAGGAACGTCGAGGCGGCCGGGCTGTTCGGGCTGACACGAGGTGGGCGCGGCTACGTCGTCGACGACCTGCGACGGTTGCACGGCGACGCCGGTCTCCGGCTCGTGCCGGGCGCGATCAGGGTCGCCCTGCGGGGACTGCGCGTGGACGAGCTCCTCGACGGACGGGTGGGGCCGCCCCGCTGAGCAGCAGCCCCGCGCGACGGCGTCCGCGCGACCCGGCTGCCATGATGGGGACATGGCACACGACCTGTGGTTCACCGGCGACCCGGAAGCCGACGCGCTGCTGTCCACCGACCCGTTCGCCCTGCTCATCGGGATGCTCCTCGACCAGCAGGTCACCATGGAGTCCGCGTTCGCCGGGCCGCTCAAGATCTCCCAGCGCATGGGCGCGTTCGACGTGCACCGCATCGCCTCCGCCGAACCCGAGGCGTTCGCCGCGATGGCCGCCACTCCCCCGGCGATCCACCGTTACCCGGGGTCCATGGCAGGTCGCGTGCAGGCCGTCGCCCAGGTCGTCGACGAGCAGTACGACGGCGACGTCACCCGCCTGTGGACCGACCCCGGGCCCGACGGCGGAGCCCCGGACGGCCCGCTCGTCCTCAAGCGGCTCAAGGCGCTGCCCGGCTTCGGGGAGCAGAAGGCGAAGATCTTCCTCGCGCTCCTCGGCAAGCAGTACGGCGTCCAGCCCGAGGGGTGGCGCGAGGCGGCGGGAGCCTACGGCGAGGACGGGGCGCGGCGCTCGATCGCCGACGTCGTCGACCAGCACTCGCTCGACCAGGTGCGCGAGACCAAGAAGGCGGCCAAGGCCGCCGCGAAGGCGGAGCGCGCGGCCAAGGGCTGACGTTCCGGCACGCCACCCGGGGACGCCTGCGACGCGGTGTATGTTCGCTCGCATGCCTGTCTTCTCCGTCCAGGGTCACGCGACCCGGCACCAGCCCGCCGAGCGCGGGACCATCCGCCTGACCGTGCAGTTCCGCGGTGAGAACCGGGCCTCCGTCCTCGCGCACGCGGCCCGCGTGCACGCGGACGTCGTCGACCGTGCGAAGGCTCATGTCGCCGGCGGTGCCGCGACCTGGTGGGGCTCCCAGGCCGTCCTCGCGTGGGCTTTCGACGAGTGGGTCAAGCCGAGCCCGAACGTCGACCAGGTCAAGGTGCGGCGGTTCCGCGCGGGCGCCGACGTGCAGGTGAAGTTCCAGGACTTCGCAGCCCTCGCCGCGTGGGCGGCAGAGGTCGCCGCGATCGAGGGTGTGGCGGTCAACGGCATCACCTGGGCACTCACGGACGCCCGACGCGACGGCCTGCAGCGCGACGTGCGCGCCGACGCCGCGCGGGACTCGGTCGAGCGCGCCCGCGCCTACGCCGACGCTCTCGGGTACGGCGACGTCCGGCTCCTCGCCCTGTTCGAGGACGGGCTGCGGCCCCACGTCTCCGGGGGCGGCGGCGGGATCGGGACGGGCATGCGCGGCGCTCCGCCGCCCGCCGGCGGCGCGCAGGCGTTCGAGATGCGGCCCGACGACATCGTGGTCACGGCAGCGGTCACTGCCGACTTCGAGGCGGTCTGAGCAGCAGGGCCGCAGGCACCTGGGACGTCGACTTCCCGGTGTCCCTGCGAGAGCCTTCACGCCACCCCGCGCGTAGCGTGAGAAGAGGGCACGGCCCCGTGCCCGTTCCCAGGGAGGACCTCATGGCTCACGGTGACATCACGCACATCGACATCCCGGTCGGCGACACCGACCGCGCCCGAACGTTCTACAGCGGGCTGTTCGGCTGGGACATCGCCGAGGCCCCCGGTTTCGAGGGCTACCCCATGTGGCGGGCCCCCAACCAGATCAGCGGCGGCGGCCTCGCTCCGCGCGAGGAAGGGTTCACGAGCCCGCGGAGCTACGTCGAGGTCGACTCGATCGAGGAGTCGCTGGCCCAGGTCGAGGCCCTCGGCGGCAAGGTGCTCATGGGCAGGTCGCAGATCAGCCCGACGAGCTGGTGGGCGGTCTTCGAGGACCTCGACGGGAACCGGTTGGGCCTCTACGAGGGCGTCACCACGATGGACTGAACCGGGCCGCTCACGCCGACCCGAACACGATCCTCCCGTCGGGGTCGCTCGCGCGTCGCGGCCGCAGCCGTGCCGGCGCCGGCCACGGCAGCTCGTGCCGGACGACGGGAGCGTCGATCGCTCCGAAGTCGTCGGTCTGGACCACGACGCGCTCGGGCGTGACCTCGACGAGCCGGACGCGGACCGGTTCGGGCCCGTCGCCGTCGAGCACCCAGACGTCGGCGAGCCAGGACAGTCCGGTGCTGTCGAGGGCCTCCTCGGCGTCGAGCCAGTCGACCGGGCCGGTGAGGTCGTGCCCCAGCAACGAGACGGCGACCCAGGCATCGCCGTCGGGCCGGATCCACCCGATGTGGTCACGGTCGTCCGGCCGGCGGTGCGGGATCCAGGAGGCAGGCAGCATCCAGGAACGATAGCGAGCGTCCGGCCGATCCGCCCAGCAGATTCTCTGCTGGACGTCCGGAGCCGGTGCCCCCTGCCAAGCACGACCTTCCGTTCAGCCGACCACGACCTTGCGGTCGCCAGACCCCTCAGAACGACCACAACCTCGTTTTCGGCACCCGGTCCCCTGAGCGATCGCGGACCGTCGGACCAGAAGGTCGAAACACGCTCAGCCAGCACCGCCCGCGCGGCCGCGGGTCGTTGCCGCGACGTGCCGGATCCGTCGGGTCCGACCGCTCGCGGCGAGGGCGTCCAGGACGTCGGCACGCGTCGCGGAGCTCGCCGCGCGCAGCTGGAGCCAGTCGGACCAGGCGTCGACGTCCAGCCCTTCGGCCGCCCGTCGGAGCCCCTCGTCCGACGCGGGGACGACGCCCGACACCGACTCGAGGATCTCCAGCTCCGCGGCCCGCCGGGCCACGAAGTCGGCCACCGCCCAGTCGCTCGTGAGGGCCACCCAGCGTGCCCTGTCTACCGACGGGACACGCTCGAGAGCGGCGACGACCACCCCGCTCGCCATGACCTGGTCGTCGTCCTCGGCGACGGCAGCGGCCACCAGGTCGTGCAGGCCCCGCCCGAGCGCCTGGTCGTAGAGCGCCCAGCGGGCGTGCTCATCGGCCAGGTCGCCGGAGAACGCGAGGTCCCGTACGAGCCGGCTCAGGCCCGCTCCCGGCTCCTGCCGCGCCACCGGCCCACCCTCAGCAGTCATCGAGCACGACCTTCCGTCCAGTCGACCACGACCTTGCGGTCGCCACACCCCTCAGAACGACCGCAACCTCGTTCTCGGCACCCGGGCCACCCTGGCCACCGACGACGCGCTCACCCCTGCTGCGGAGTGCCCGTCCCCTCGCGGAACCCCTCGGCGAACCCTTCGCGGTATCCGTCGGCGTACCCGGCCTCGCGAGCGGCCCGCTCGGCATCGCCGGGCTCGATCGCAGCGGCCCCGGCCGGGTCGGCACGCCCCGCGCTCACGCCCCGCGCGTACGCCTCGGCAGAACCCTCACGGAACATGTCGGTCTCCGAGTCCCGCACGAGCACGCGCGCGCCCGGCCCGTCCTCGTCGGTCACGAACCGCCCGAGCCCGCGCACGACGGCCACGGGTCGGCCCGCAGCCTTGCCGCGGACGAGCTCGGAGGCCGCGGCGACCTGGTCCGCGACGGCCGTCACGGTCACGGACAGCTCGCGCCCGTGGGAGTCGACGCCGCCCCGCAGGTCGTCGAGCGCGACCACCCCGGCGACGCCGATCGCCAGGTCCGTGAGCCCCTCGCGCCACGCGCGCCCGGCCGTGTCGGACACGATGACCCCGACCCGCACCCCGAAGCGTTCCGCGAGCGCCGCCCGCAGCGCGCGGGCCGAGGCGTCCGGGTCGACGGGCAGCAGCAGCACGGTGCCCTCGGGGGTGTTGGACGCGTCGACTCCCGCCGCGGCCATGACGAGGCCGAGCCGATTCTCGACGATCCGCAGCACGCCCCCGGGCGACGGCCGGGTGGCCACGACGCGCACGGTCTCCTCGGTGATGGCCTGCTCGCGGTCGGCGGCAGCGACCACGCGCCCCTCGGCCTTTGACACGACCTTGCTCGTCACGACCACGACGTCGCCGTCGCGCAGCCCGCCCTCGCGGTCGAGCGCGTCGCCCACGATGCGCGCCAAGTCGTCACCGGGCGAGATCTCCCCGATGCCCGGCGGCGCCGCGACCGTGAAGCGGGTCTCGTCGCCCTCGGCGTGCCCCGCCTCGGGCGACGTCTCCCGCTCGGGGCGGGCTCCGCCGTCGGGCAGCGGGACGGACGGGCCCGTCACCGGACGAGCTTCGGCAGGACGTCGCGCGAGAACGTGTCGATCCACTCGCGCTGGTTGCGGCCCACGTTGTGCAGGTAGATGCGGTCGAAGCCCAGGTCGACGAACTTCTGGATGTAGGCGCGGTGCACGTCCGGGTCGGACGAGATGACGAGGCGTCCCTCGAAGTCCTCGGGACGCACGAGCTTGGCCATCTGCTCGAAGTCGAACGGCGAGCGGATGTCTGCCTTGGGGAACTTCATGCCGCCGTTGGGCCACTCGGTCATGGCGTTCGCGAGCGCCTCCTCGTCGGTCTCGGCCCACGACATGTGGAGCTGGAGGACCTTGGGCATGGTCTGCGGGTCACGGCCGGACTCGCGGACGCCGTCGTCGAACTTGCCGAAGAGCATCGAGATCTTCTCGAGCGGTGCGCCCACCGTGATGAGCCCGTCGGCGTGCTTGCCCGCGCGCTTGGCCGTGACGGGCCCCGCGGTCGCGACGAGGATCTCCGGGGCGACCTCGGGCATGGTCCACAGCCGCGTGGACTCGTGCTTGTAGAACTGCCCCGAGTGCTTGGTGTCCTTGCCCGCGAGCGATGCGGCGAAGAGCTTCTTGATGATGTCGATGGCCTCGAACATGCGGTTGATGCGCTCGGGGGCCTCCGGCCAGTACTGCGCGGTGACGTGCTCGTTGAGCGCCTCGCCCGAGCCCAGGCCCAGCCAGTGGCGTCCCGGGTACATCGCGGCGAGGGTCGCCGAGGCCTGCGCGACCATCGCGGGGTGCCAGCGGAACGTGGGCGCTGTGACGCCCGGACCCAGGTCTCCGCGCGTGCGCTCGCCGAGGGCCGACAGGACGTTCCACACGAACGCCGAGTGCCCCTGCGCGGGGACCCAGGGCTGGAAGTGGTCAGCGGCCATGACGCCGGAGAAGCCCTTGCTCTCCGCATACTCGGAGAGGGCGATCACCTCGGTCGGGTGGAACTGCTCGAGCATCGCGGCGTAGCCGATCGTCAAGTCCATGGACCGACCTTAGTACGGGCGCCCGGCCCTCTCGCGTCGGTACCGGGTACTTGCCGCAGGGGTACCTGGTACTTGCCGCAGGACGGCCACCCGGTCGTGCGGACCGGGCGGCCGTCCTCGTCTCAGCCGGTGCTGCTCACGTGAACAGCGGCGTGAGCGCGGCGTACTCCTCGACCGAGCCGTCGCGCAGGCACACCTCGATGATCTGGCGCCCCAGGGGGTCCAGGTCGTCGGTGAGGAACTGCTGCAGCTCGCTCTTGAAGAAGTCCGTGATGATCCTGGCCCCCTCGTCGTAGGCCTCGACCCCCACCTGGGACTGCATCTCGGGTCGGAGGAACGTCGGGCGGACGAGCTGCCCGTCGATCTTCATCTCCTGGAGCGTGTAGCCGAACAGGGGGCAGCGCGAGGGCGTCAGCTCCTCGGTGCGGATCTTGCCGCCGCCGCGACGGGCGAGGTACTCGCGCGTGAGCCACTCGGCCGCGAAGTCGACCTTGTACGCGCCGATGTGCTGGTTGGGCGTGAGCACGTAGCGGGTCCGGTCCATGTCGACGAGCTGGCGCAGCAGCAGGTTCGCGGCCGCGACCTTGGTGCCCGTCGAGAAGGGCCAGTACGAGCCGACGCCCTCGGCGACCATGCCGCCGTGGGCCAGCTTGTCGGTCGCGGTCTTGGACTCACCGATCGAGGGGTTCTTGTCCCCGCGCGGGGCGATGAGCCGCCAGATCCATGCGAGCGACGGCGGCACGATGTGCATCATGCCCATGATCCCGTAGGTCGGGGTGTCGCGGGTGCAGGCCGGCATCCGGGCACCGAAGGTCCGCACGTCGACCTCCTCGGCGCCCGTGACGTCGGTCAGGAGGTGGCGGGGCACGACCACGCGGGGGTTGGGGCAGCGCTTGCCCGTCGAGTCGAGCGTGTGCTCCCAGGGCAGCACGGTGGCGTCCGGTACGCCATCGATGTTGAAGAAGACGAGCGGCTGGTCGGGGTGGATGCAGGCCCGCTCGAGGTGGGCGTCCTGGCCGTAGCCCGTGAGGTTGTCGACGCGTACGAACCACCCGTCCTCGGCGTCGGCGACCACCAGGCGCCCGTCGCCCGTCTGCAGGTCGACGTGGCACAGGGTCATGTCGTCCGTCACGGGGTCCAGGGCGCTCGTCTCGCCGAGGTTGATGACGTAGGGCTCGTCGGTCACGACGTTGGTGCCCAGCAGGATGCGCCCGTCCTCCTGGCGGCGGATCTCCTGGCACATCTCTGACTTGCCGCCGCCCGAGGCGCCCTCGTGCATGATCACGGTCTCGTTCTCGTAGGGGGTCGTGACCCGGACCGAGGACGCGTGCGCGGTGACCCATCCCTCCTGCTCGCCGACGTCGAGCAGGACGGAGAACACGCCCTTCTTGGCGCTCGGGCCCGGGTACAGGTTGTACGCGAAGACTTCGTGCAGCGTCTCGGAGCGGTCGTGGACCACGACCTGGCGGCCCTCGAAGTGGGTGTGCCGGAACGGCGGGGCGACGTAGAGGATCGAGCGCGGCTCGAACGGGCCCAGCTCGTCGAACGTGACCCAGCCCTGCAGGTCGACCAGGGTCAGGGCGAAGAAGGCCGAGTTGACCGGGCAGATCGCGAGCGACGGGTAGCCGTGCGTGAGGCCACCTGCCTTGAAGGGCACGACGACGAGGTCCTGACCGGCGAGCCAGTCGAGCGTCTCGGCCTTGACGGCGTCGAACTCGGCGTCGAACACGTCGCGGTAGCGCGGCTTGTCGGTCGGCAGGTCGTCGGCGATGCGCATGCAGTCCGGGTCACGACGGCGCATGTAGTCCTCGGGGTAGTTCACCGCGATGCCGTTCTTGCACCGCACGACCTCGGCCTCGGGGACGAGCGTGCCGAACACGTCGTACTCGACCGTGAACCGCGGCCCGCCCTGGGGGCCGAGCGAGAGCTGGTAGAGCTCCTCGCGGGAGGAGGGGACGATGATGTTCGCGCACGCATCCAGGGCGGCCTGGACAGCGGGGGGAAGGACCATGCCTGCGGGGATGCTGGCGGGAAGGGCGCCGGTGCCGTGCACGGCCACGCTGTCGGTCAGTGTCATTGCTACTCCAGGGTCGGGCCTCGCACGAAGGCGGCGGAGAGACGGGGCACACCCACACGCGCCCATGTCTTTGCTGGAAGGTTACGAGTAGATGACCTTGCGGACCAGGGACCTTCGGCCCTTCCCGCACCCGTCAGAGGTCACCTCGGCTATCGTCGCCGGGTGATCACGCCCTCCGCAGGACAGCGGCCCCTCGACGCGCGCGCACTCGTGGAACCCGTGGACCGCTCCGCAGTCCTCGCGGACCGCTCCCACGGACCCGCTCGCCGCTCGGCCGCGGTCGTGGTGGTCGGGACCCTCCTCGGAGTGGTGCTGGGCGCCTTCGCGCTCTCGCTCGTGGCGGTCACGATCGGCGTCGTCCTCACCTTGATCACGCAGTGGGTGTACGACGCCCTGGACGTGACCCCCTCGTTCGCCCTCGTCCCGTGGCTCACCGTGCCCGCGGCCGTGGGCGTCTGCGCGCTCCTCGTCGTGGGCGTGCGCCGAGGGACCGCGCAACGGCGCGAGCGGTCCTACCGGCTGAGCCGCTTCGCCGCGGCGAACGGGCTCGACTTCACGCCCGAGACCACGGACCTGGACCGGCCCGGCTCGATCTTCCGGATCGGGGTCGACGGCGTCGTCCGTGACGTCCTGCGCACACGGGGCCCGTACCCGGTGGAGATCGGCAGCTACACCTCCCAGGAGAACAGCACGCGCGGCGGGAGCCACTCGTGGGACTACCTGGCGTTCCCGTTGGACCGCACGCACCCGCACATCGTCCTCGAACGACGCCGCACCCGAGGCGCACGCGGGACCCTGGCCCCGCGCCGCCCGCTGCGCTCGCTCGACCTCACGCTCGGGAGCGGGCTCGACGAGCACGTCCGCGTCCTCGGGCCCCGGGCCGCGCAGGACGTGGCCCGGCAGATCCTGTCCGTCGAGGTCGTCGTGCCCCTGCTCGGGGCGCCCGTGTCGGCCGAGATCGTCGAGGACCGCTTCTACGTGTACAGCCGAAGCCCCCTGGTCACCCTCGACCCGGCGACGTGGGAGTGGCTCCTGCGCCTGGTCGCGACGCTCTCGAGCGTCCTGCACGACGGGAACGGACGGAGTGCCACCGAGGCGGCGCACGAGCCTCCGAGCCCCATGCCGCCTCCCCACCGGGGCGACGACCGCTGGGTGGTGCGGATCCTGCTGCTGTACCCGGTCGCGGCGACCGTCGCGATCCTCGTGGCGGCACTGCTCGCCCGCGGCTGAACCGGCCGCACGCCGGGCACACGCCCGGAGCGCGTCGGGGGCGTACCGGGCGCCGAGATGCCGTCGGCCCATGCCGCCGGATCTGGGAGAATGTCGACCATGAGCTCACCCGCCGAGGGCACCACGCCCGCACCCGCCACCCCTCCCACCACCGCACCCGCCCCCGTCGAGGGCACCGAGGTCATCCGTGCCGTGGTCGGAGAGGTACCGGACAAGGTGAGCCTCGACGGCCTCGAGGCCAAGTTCGACGCCGCCTGGAAGGACCAGGGCACCTACTCGTTCGACCGCTCCAAGACCCGCGAGCAGGTCTACTCGATCGACACCCCGCCGCCCACGGTCTCGGGCTCGCTGCACGTGGGTCATGTGTTCTCGTACACGCACACCGACGTCGTCGCGCGCTTCCAGCGCATGCGCGGCCGCGAGGTCTTCTACCCCATGGGCTGGGACGACAACGGCCTGCCGACCGAGCGCCGTGTGCAGAACTACTACGGCGTGCGCTGCGACCCGACGTTGCCCTACGTCGAGGGCTACGAGCCCCCGCTCCAGGGAGCCGAGGGCAAGAGCGTCAAGGCCGCCGACCAGCAGCCCGTCTCGCGGCGCAACTTCGTCGAGCTGTGCGAGCGCCTGACGGCCGAGGACGAGGTCCAGTTCGAGGAGCTGTGGCGCCGCCTGGGCCTGTCGGTCGACTGGTCGCACCACTACCAGACCATCGGCGTGCCGGCACGCATCGTGGCGCAGAAGGCGTTCCTGCGGAACCTCTCGCGCGGCGAGGCGTACCAGTCCGAGGCCCCGGGCCTGTGGGACGTCACGTTCCAGACGGCCGTCGCGCAGGCCGAGCTCGAGGCGCGCGACTACCCGGGCCACTTCCACAAGGTCGCGTTCCACGCCGCCGGCGGCGAGAAGGTCTACATCGAGACCACGCGCCCCGAGCTGCTCGCGGCCTGCGTCGCGCTCATCGCGCACCCTGACGACGAGCGCTACCAGGGCCTGTTCGGCACCACGGTCACGTCCCCCCTGTTCGACGTCGAGGTGCCCGTCCTGGCGCACCCCGCCGCGCAGATGGACAAGGGCGCGGGCATCGCGATGTGCTGCACGTTCGGCGACCTGACCGACGTCCAGTGGTGGCGCGAGCTGCAGCTTCCCACGCGCTCGATCATCAACCGCGACGGGCGCATCACGCGCGAGACGCCGGCGTGGCTGACGTCCGAGCGCGCGGTCGCGCTGTTCGAGGAGATCGCGGGCAAGACGACCTTCTCGGCCCGCACGGCCGTGGTCGACGCGCTGCGCGAGACCGGCGACCTGGACGGCGAGCCCGTCGCGACCCAGCGCAAGGCGAACTTCTTCGAGAAGGGCGACAAGCCCCTCGAGATCGTCACCTCGCGCCAGTGGTACATCCGCAACGGCGGGCGCGACGTGCCGCTGCGCGAGGAGCTGCTCGAGCGCGGGCGTGAGCTCAAGTTCCACCCCGAGTTCATGCAGGTGCGCTACGAGAACTGGGTGGGTGGCCTCAACGGCGACTGGCTCGTCTCGCGCCAGCGCTTCTTCGGTGTCGCCATCCCGCTGTGGTACCCGGTCCTGGAGTCGGGCGAGACCGACTACGAGCACCCGATCGTCCCCGACGAGGCGCTCCTGCCGATCGACCCGTCCTCGGACGTCCCGGCCGGCTACACGGCCGAGCAGCGGGGCGTGCCCGGTGGGTTCGTGGGCGAGCCCGACGTCATGGACACCTGGGCCACCTCGTCGCTGACCCCGCAGATCGCGGGCGGCTGGGAGTCGGACCCGGATCTGTTCGAGCGCGTCTTCCCCATGGACCTGCGCCCCCAGGGCCAGGACATCATCCGCACGTGGCTCTTCTCCACGGTGGTCCGCTCGCACCTCGAGCACGGCTCGCTCCCGTGGACCAACGCCGCGATCTCGGGCTGGATCCTGGACCCCGACCGCAAGAAGATGTCCAAGTCCAAGGGCAACGTGGTGACGCCCATGGGCCTGCTCGAGGAGCACGGCTCGGACGCGGTCCGCTACTGGGCCGCCTCGGCCCGCCTCGGCACCGACGCGGCGTTCGAGGTCGGCCAGATGAAGATCGGCCGCCGCCTCGCGATCAAGGTCCTCAACGCGTCCAAGTTCGCGCTGTCGTTCGGCGGCAGCGAGATCACGCTCGACCCGGCCCTCGTGACCGAGCCGATCGACCGCTCGATGATCGCGAGCCTCGTCGAGGTGGTGGCCCGTGCAACCGACGCTCTCGAGGACTACGACCACACGCGTGCCCTGGAGCTCTCGGAGACGTTCTTCTGGACGTTCTGCGACGACTACCTCGAGCTCGTCAAGGACCGCGCCTACGGCGCCGGAGCCGGGCCCGACGACGTCACGCCCGAGACGCAGTCTGCTCGCGTCGCGCTCGCCCTGGCTCTCGACACCCTGCTGCGTCTGTTCGCGCCGTACCTGCCGTTCGCCACCGAAGAGGTGTGGTCGTGGTGGCGCAAGGGCTCGGTGCACCGCGCACCGTGGCCCACGACGGCCGAGCTCCTTCCCGCGACAAGGGGTGGCGTCCCCGTCGTCCTCGTGGGCGCCGGTCACGCGTTGGCCGCGCTGCGCAAGGTCAAGTCGGAGGCCAAGGTCTCGATGCGCACCCCGATCCTCGCCGTGACGCTGGCCGTCCCCGCGGAGCTCGTCGCGTCGGTCCGGGCGGCCGAGGTCGACATCCGCGGCGCCGGCCGCGTGACCGGGTCGTTCGACGTCGTCGAGGCGAGCGAGGGCCAGGGCGACCCGGCCGTCCAGGGCGGGATCGTCGTCGTGCACTCGGAGCTCGGTGAGCCCGAGGTGCGCAACCGCGGCTGACGCCGCCGAGCGGCATGACGCAGGGCCCCGACCGCACGTGTGGTCGGGGCCCTGCGTCGTCCGTCAGACCGAGGTCACACGATCTCTCCCCGGAGCCTCTTGTCGTCGCCCGACATGGTCGCGGCGACCTCGTTGGGCGTCCCGTCGTCGTTCCACCGCAGCGTGGCCCCGACGCCCTCGATGAGGTCGACGCTGCCGTCGGGTGAGAACGTGAGCCCAGCGTCCTGGCCGATCGCCGCGCGGACCAGCGCCACCGTCGCGGGCAGCTCCTCGATCCCCTCGCTCACGCCCAGGTCCGTGATGTCCGAGCGCGCGGAGCCGATGTGCAGCGGGCTCGGCCCGATCCACAGCGTGCGCCCGTCGAGCTCGGTGTCCTGGCCGTACTCGTCGGCCAGGATGAGCTCCTTGACCTGTCCGCGCGACAGGACGGCGACCACGTCCTCGAGCGAGGTCACCGCGGCGGCCTCGCGACCCTGCTCCTGGCGGAACTCCGCGAGCACGGACTCACGGCGCCGCTCGCGGAAGCTCGCGAGCGCGTCCGCGACCTTGGCCTCGAACGCCGCCTCGTTGATGCCGGGCCCGCGACCGCCGCCCGCGACCTCGACCACGAGCTCGTCGGTGGCCTTGTTGAGGGCGGCGCGCACGAGCGGGACCGCCCGGACGTCGCCCGTGATGAGGATCAGCTCGGGGCGGTGCTCGAGGACCTGCCGGTCGAGCTCGGTCGCGACGGCCTCGGCGTTGCGGTCCCACGAGTCCTCGGCGCGTGTCTCGATGCGCTTGTGCGAGAGACCACCGGTACGGACCTTGTTGATGACGTCGTGCCCGCCCTCGACGGACTCGGCGTCGCCGTAGGGCAGGTGCCCGCCGGCGACCGACCAGGTGATGTCCGCCCCCTGGCGGTCGACCACGACGCGGACGTAGTCCACGGACTCGTCGGCCGCCCGGGCGGCCTGCAGCAGCGCGGGGACGGGGCCCCAGAGCCCCTTGGTCACGGCGGGCGGGTCCTTCAGCACGCGGTCGACGAGGACCCCCTCCTCGTCGGCGATGAGGACGCGGCCGTGCGGTCCGGGCATCCTCGTGGGCAGGGTGACGGACTCCTCGAGCTCGTCGATGATGCTTGCCGGCGCTCCCGCGTTCGCGAGGGCCCGGCGCACGCCCTTCCACCGGTTCTCGACCTCGCGATCACCCGCCTCGTTGGAACGCGTCGCGTCGAGGTAGACGGTCGCGAAGGGGCCGGGGTGGCCGAGCAGGGGCTTGAGCCAGTCGATCTTCATGCAGGCACCTCTAGACATCCATCGTCGGAGGGACGGTCGGAGGCCGACCGCCCCGATGTCCTCACCAGCCTGGTGCACGGGCACGGCGACCGCCACCGGGGGCGCGGCTTCGTCGCCCGGGACCGGGCAGGGGCTGCGGTCGCGCCCGGGCAGGGGCTGCGGCCACGCCCCCGGTGGCGCGCAGCCGACAGGCGCACCCCGTCCGACGCGTGCCTCAGGACGCCTCAGGAACCTTCACGGAGCCTCAGGAGTACGTGTCGAGCACGGGCGCCTCGCCCTGGTGCGCCTCGGCGATGCTGCGGTGGTGGCGGATGACCTCGCTCACGATGAACTCGCGGAACTGCTCGGCGAACGCCGGGTCGAGTCCCGAGGCCTCGGCGATGCCGGTCAGGCGGTCGATCTGCTGCTGGTCCCTTGCGGGGTCCGCGGGCGGGAGCCCACCCTGGGCCTTGAGCTCGCCCACGCGGCGGGTGAACTTGAAGCGCTCGGCGAGGAGGTGGACCAGCGCAGCGTCGATGTTGTCGATGCTCTGGCGGAGGGTGAGGATCTCGGGGGGCACGGACGGCACCTGGGTGCCGTCGGCGTGGGGCTCGGTCATCCGTCGATCCTAGGCACCTGCGAGCCCGCCGGAGCACGGCCGGAAGAACATGAGACGCCGAGTACACAGTAAAGTCGGTCCTTGCCCCACCACTCACCGGAGAGTAGACATGACCGAATTCGCGTCGCCGAGCCTCGTCGAGGTACCGGCCACCAGCAGCATCAGCACCCTTCTCACCGACCGCGCGGAGCGGTCCGGTGACGACGCGGTGATCGAGCGACGCCTCACGCAGGGCGGCCCCTGGCAGCCCGTCACGGCCCGCGCCTTCGACGACGAGGTGATCGCGGTCGCCCGCGGCCTGGTCGCGCGCGGTGTCGCCGCGGGAGACCGCGTCGCGATCATGTCGCGCACCCGCTACGAGTGGACGCTGCTCGACTTCGCGATCTGGGCCGCGGGCGCCGTCCCCATCCCGGTCTACGAGACGTCCTCGGCCGACCAGGTCGAGTGGATCCTGTCGGACTCCGAGGTGAGCCTCGTCGTGGTCGAGACGTCCGCGCACGCGCAGGTCGTGGCGAGCGTCCGCGAGCGGCTCCCGCTCCTCCGGGACGTCCTGGTGCTCGACGACGGCGCGGTCGCCGACCTGCAGGCCGCCGGTTCCACGGTCGAGCGCACCGAGATCGACGCGCGCCGCGCGGCCACGGGCCGCGACGACCTCGCGACCATCATCTACACCTCGGGGGCCACGGGACGCCCCAAGGGTGTCGAGCTCACGCACCTGAACTTCGTGCACCTCGCCCGCAACGGGGTCCAGGGCCTCGGCGAGATCGTCGCGACGCCCGACGCCCGCACGCTCCTGTTCCTGCCCCTGGCGCACGTGTTCGCGCGCTTCATCCAGGTCGTGTGCATCGCGTCGCCCACCGCGGTCCTCGCGCACTCGGCGGACATCAAGCAGCTCGTACCGGACCTGGGCACGTACAAGCCGACATTCCTCCTCGCGGTCCCCCGCGTGTTCGAGAAGGTCTACAACGCGGCCGAGCAGAAGGCCGGCGCGGGCGCCAAGCGCCGCATCTTCCACTGGGCCGCGAAGGTCGCCATCACGTACTCGCGCGCCCTGGACAAGCCCTCCGGCCCCTCGGTCGTGCTCAAGGCTCAGCACGCGGTGGCCGACCGACTGGTGTTCGCCACGATGCGCGCCGCGCTGGGCGGCGACCTCACGCACTCGATCTCGGGCGGGGCCCCGCTCGGCGAGCGCCTGGGCCACTTCTTCCGCGGGGTCGGCCTGACGATCCTCGAGGGCTACGGCCTCACCGAGACCACGGCACCGACCGCGGTGAACCTGCCCGGCCTGCTCAAGATCGGCACGGTGGGCCCGGCGTTCCCCGGCACCGCGATCAAGGTCGACCCCGACGGCGAGCTGCTCGTCCGGGGCGACCACGTCTTCCGCGGCTACCACAACCAGCCCGACCTGACCGCCGAGGTGCTCCAGGACGGCTGGTTCCGTACGGGCGACCTCGCCTCGATCGACACGGACGGCTACCTGCGGATCACGGGGCGCAAGAAGGAGATCATCGTGACCGCGGGCGGCAAGAACGTCGCCCCGGCCCAGCTCGAGGACCGCCTGCGCGCCCACCCGCTCGTGAGCCAGGTCGTCGTGGTCGGCGACCAGCGTCCGTTCATCGGCGCCCTGGTCACGCTCGACCCCGAGATGCTCCCGGGGTGGCTCTCGACGCACGGCCTGCCGTCCATGGACGTCGCGACCGCCGCCGCGGACCCCACGGTCCTCGCGGCCCTCGACCGCGCCGTGACCCGCGCCAACGAGGCCGTCTCGCGGGCCGAGTCGATCCGCAAGATCCAGGTGCTCACGACCGACTTCACCGAGCACAACGGGTACCTGACCCCGTCGCTCAAGGTCAAGCGCGGACTGGTCCTCAAGGACTTCTCGACCACGATCGACGACCTGTACGGGTCGCAGGTGTCGGTCGAGGCCTGACGACGGCCCCTGACGCACGACGAAGGGCCCGGACCGTGAGGTCCGGGCCCTTCGTCGTGCGTCAGGAGTGCGGCGCCGGCTAGGCGCTCCGCTCGCGCGGGGCCCGCTTGATCGCCGTGCGCGGGATCAGCGTGGGGTTCACGTTGTCCAGCACGGCCTCACGCGTGATGACCACGCGCTCGACGTCGTCACGGCTCGGGACGTCGAACATGACCTGCTGGAGGACCTCTTCCATGATCGCGCGCAGCCCACGGGCACCGGTCCCCCGGAGGAGGGCCTGGTCCGCGATGGCCGCGATCGCGTCGTCCTCGAACTCGAGCTCGACGCCGTCGATCTGGAACATGCGCTGGTACTGCTTGACCAGGGCGTTGCGCGGCTCGGTCAGGATGCGTACCAGGGCGTCGGTGTCGAGCTTGGCGACCGACGTGATGATGGGCAGTCGACCGATGAACTCCGGGATGAGCCCGTACTTCTGCAGGTCCTCGGGACGGACCTCGGCGAAGAGGTCCGCTTCCTCGTGCGTGTCCATGGGGGCGCCGAACCCGACGCCGCGTTTGCGCGAGCGGGTCGCGACGATCTCGTCGAGCCCGGCGAACGCGCCGGCCACGATGAACAGGACGTTCGTCGTGTCGATCTGGATGAACTCCTGGTGCGGGTGCTTGCGCCCGCCCTGGGGCGGCACCGAGGCCGTGGTGCCCTCGATGATCTTCAGCAGGGCCTGCTGGACGCCCTCTCCCGACACGTCGCGCGTGATCGAGGGGTTCTCCGACTTGCGGGCGACCTTGTCGACCTCGTCGATGTAGATGATGCCCGTCTCGGCCTTCTTGACGTCGTAGTCGGCGGCCTGGATGAGCTTGAGGAGGATGTTCTCCACGTCCTCGCCGACGTAGCCGGCCTCGGTGAGCGCCGTGGCGTCCGCGATCGCGAAGGGCACGTTGAGCATCTTCGCGAGCGTCTGGGCGAGGTAGGTCTTGCCGGTCCCCGTGGGGCCGATCAGCAGGATGTTGGACTTGGCGATCTCCACCTGGGAGTCGTCCGACGGACGGGCCGTCTCGCCTGCCTGGATCCGCTTGTAGTGGTTGTACACGGCGACGGCCAGCGCTCGCTTGGCGGCGTCCTGGCCGATGATGTACTGCTCGAGGAAGTCGAAGATCTCGCGCGGCTTGGGGAGCTCGACGAGCCCCAGCTCGGCCGCTTCCGACAGCTCTTCCTCGATGATCTCGTTGCAGAGCTCGATGCACTCGTCGCAGATGTACACGCCGGGACCCGCGATGAGCTTCTTGACCTGCTTCTGGGACTTACCGCAGAAGGAACACTTCAGCAGGTCCGCACCATCTCCGATCCGAGCCACTACGAGCCTCCTAGCCTCGGTCTTGCTGCTCCGCCGGTGTCGATGACCCGGCGGTCCGGACGGCACCTGCCGACCTACACCCCATTGCACACCACCGGGGGCCCGTTGTCAGCCGGGCACCCCGGTGGGTCGGGAGGAATTGTCCCGATCAGGGCTTGTTCTGGATGACCGGCTTGCGGCTCTCCAGGACCTGGTCGACCAGGCCGTACTCCAGGGCCTGCTTGGCCGTGAGGATCTTGTCGCGCTCGATGTCCTCACGGACCTGCTCGACGTCGCGACCCGAGTGCATGGCCAGCGTGTCCTCGAGCCACTCGCGCATGCGGATGAGCTCGTTCGCGTGGATCTCGATGTCCGAGGCCTGCGCGTAGCCGCCGCCCTCCATCGCGGGCTGGTGGATCAGCACGCGGGCGTTGGGGAGCGCGAGGCGCTTGCCGGGCTGGCCCGCCGCGAGCAGCACCGCAGCGGCCGAGGCCGCCTGTCCCAGGCACACGGTCTGGATCTGCGGCTTGATGTACTGCATGGTGTCGTACAGCGCCGTCATGGCCGTGAACGACCCACCGGGCGAGTTGATGTAGAGGATGATGTCGCGGTCGGGGTCCTGGCTCTCCAGGACCAGGAGCTGCGCCATGACGTCGTCGGCCGAGGCGTCGTCGACCTGGACACCCAGGAAGATGATGCGGTCCTCGAACAGCTTGGTGTAGGGGTCCTGGCGCTTGAAGCCGTAGGCCGTGCGCTCCTCGAACTGCGGGAGCACGTAGCGCGAGGACGGTGCGCCGTGCGGGAGCGCGATGCCGCCGCCTGCTCCGGCGCCCGCGAGGCGCTGAGCGGTCGAGATGTACTGCGATTCCTGGCTGGCTGAGTAGCTCAAGGTGTCTCCTCGGGTGGGGTCGTGGACGTGTGGGCGGGTTGTCGGCGAGCTCAGCTGCTCGTCGTGCCGCCGCCACCCGTGACCGACGAAGCGTTCGTCACGACGTGGTCGATGAAGCCGTACTCGAGGGCCTCGGGAGCCGTGAACCAGCTGTCGCGGTCGTTGTCCTTGAGGATCTTCTCGAGGGGCTGGCCCGTCTGCTCGGCCGTCAGCTCCGAGAGGACCTTCTTCATGTGCATGATGAGCTGCGCGTTGATGCGCACGTCGGTCGCCGTGCCGCCGATGCCGCCCGAGGGCTGGTGCATCATGACGCGGGCGTGGGGCGTCGCGTAGCGCTTGCCCTTGGTGCCCGAGGAGAGCAGGAACTGCCCCATCGAGGCCGCCATGCCCATCGCGATGGTCGCGACGTCGGGCTGGATGTACTGCATGGTGTCGTAGATCGCCATGCCGGCCGTGATCGACCCGCCGGGCGAGTTGATGTAGAGCCAGATGTCCTTCTCAGGGTCCTCGGCCGCGAGCAGCATCATCTGGGCACAGATGGCGTTCGCGTTCTCGTCGCGCACCTCCGAGCCCAGCCAGATGATGCGCTCCTTGAGCAGCCGGTTGTAGATGGAGTCGTTCAGGCCGAGTCCCGGCCCCTCGGCTCGTGCCACCGGAAACTGATCGCTCACGTCCATCTCCTTCGTCGTTCCCTCGTCGCTCGCGACGCTCGAACGTCGCGGCTGGTCGGCTGTCCGTCGTCGACGGAGTCACCGTTGCTGTGACCCTAACGCGGGCAGGGAGCGGAAACCGTCCCGATATCCGGGGTTTTCGCTGTCGGCGCAGGAAGGGCGCCCCCGCTGCCCGACGGCGCCGCTCACCAGGCGTTCCCGGGCCCGTTAGGCGACCCTCGCCCGGGCGACCCCGCGGGTCTCGTCGGGCACTGGAGCGAGCCCTCACCCCGTGCCGTCGCCGACCCGACCATGCGCGACGGCCCCCACCTCCGCGCGGAGGTGGGGGCCGTCGTCGGGCAGCTCGTCGAGCCGGTCCTCAGGGAGATCAGGCCTTGTCGGCTGCTGCCTCGTCCTCGGAGACGACCTCGATGCCCTCTTCGTCCGTGATGCCGGTGACGTCCTCGCCCGCGGCGGCGGCAGCGGCGTCAGCGGCCGCGTCCTCCTCGTCCGAGCCGATGAACTCGCTCAGGTCCACGACGTTGCCCTCGGAGTCCTTGACCTCGACCTGGCGCAGTGCCACGGCGAGCGACTTGGAGCGCGCGACCTCGCCGACCATGGCGGGGATCTGGCCGCCCTGGTCGAGCGACTGGATGAACTCGTTCGGGTCCATGCCGTACTGGCGCGAGGCGTTGACGAGGTAGTCCAGGAGCTCGTTCTGGGCGACCTTGATCTTCAGCTGCTCGGCGAGCGTGTCGAGGAGGATCTGGTTCTTGAGCGCGTTGGTCGCGTCGACCACGACCTCGGCACGGTGCGCGTCGTCCTCGAGACGACCCTCGGACTCGAGGTGGCGGTGCACCTCGGCCTCGACCGCGCCCTGGGGCACGGGGATCTCGGTGTTCTCGACGAGGTGCTTGACGAGGGCGTCACGCGCCTCGACGGCCTGGTTCGAGGTCTTGATGCTCGCGACCTGCTCGCGCAGGTCCGCCTTGAGCTCCTCGATCGTGTCGAACTCGGACGCGAGCTCGGCGAACTCGTCGTCGGCCTCGGGGAGGTCACGCTGCTTGACCGAGGTGGCCGTGACGGTGACCTCGGACTCCTTGCCCTCGTGGTCGCCACCCGCGAGCGGCGCCTTGAAGGTCGTGGTCTCGCCGGCCGAGAGGCCCGTGAGCGCCTCGTCGAGGCCCTCGAGCATGTTGCCCGAGCCGATCTGGTAGCTGATGCCGGAGACCGAGTCGATCTCCTCGTCGCCGATGACGGCCTTGAGGTCGATGACGACGAAGTCGCCCTCGGCCGCGGGGCGGTCGACGCCGACCAGCGTGCCGAAACGCTCGCGCAGCGCGTCGAGGCGCTCCGCGATGTCGTCGGCGGAGACCTCGGCGGCCTCGACCGTGAGCTTCACGGAGTCGAGCGCGGGGATCTCGATCTCCGGGCGGACCTCGACCGTGGCCGTGAAGTGCAGCGAGCCCTCGGCGTCGAGCGGCACCTCGGTGACCTCGACGTCGGGCTGGCCGAGCGGGCGGATGCCCGACTCGTTGACGGCCTGGCGGTAGAAGCCGGAGAGGCCGTCGTTGATGGCGTGCTCGAGCACGGCAGCACGACCGACGCGCTGGTCGATGATGCGCGCGGGGATCTTGCCCTTGCGGAAACCGGGGACGTTCACCTGCTCCGCGATGTGCTTGTAGGCGTGGTCGATGCTCGGCTTGAGCTCGTCGTACTCCACCTCGACGGTCAACTTGACCTTGGTGGGGTCCAGGGTCTCGACGGCGCTCTTCACTTCGATGATCTCCAACTGATCGGGGAGCCGACGTGCGGCAACGGGGTGCGTGCATGTCCCGCCGGTTGCAGCGGGACCTGTTCGAACGTTCATCGATCGGGGCAGGCGCTGGCGCCTGGTCGATCGCGTCGCCTCGAGCGGTGCGGGCAGGAGCCTCGAAGGGCTCCGACCGGAAGGGCGCACGGACAACCCGTCCATGGTACGCCACACCTCGTGGGCGTCGGTTCGCCGGAAGCGGTGGCGGTGGCGCGGGTGCGGGCACCGGTGCCGGCACCCGTCCGCACCGAGCCCTCCCGGCACACCAGGCCCCAGCCCGGGAGGACCGACGGGGCGCCGGAGCCGGGCTGGGGAGGCCCCCGGCCCGGCTCCTGCGCTCCCGGCCGCGCCCTCGCGCGGTCCCCCTCCCGGCCGGTCAGCCCCCGAGCGCCGACGTCGCGAGCAGCGCGCGCTCGAGCTCGGGACGCAGCACGCCGGCGGCCGTGGCCGTCAGGTGGCTGCCGTCGCGGTAGAGGAGCAGCCCGCCGAGCACGGCCGGGCATCGCTCGGTCGAGCAGACGACCCCGGAGACGTCGACGGCCTCGACCCCGGGCACGTCGCCCAGCGCGAGGTCGACCAGCAGCGGGTCGGGCGGCAGTCCGTCGGCCCGGGCGAACGCGCACTCGTCCCAGTCGTCGATCGCCCCGGACACGCAGCTCGGGACGTCGAAGACGGGCGTCGGGGTGTCTCGCAGGTACACGACGGGCACGTCGTGCTCGGCGAACCGGTCGAACGTCGAACGCCAGGCGTCGAGCCGCAGGTCGGCCGCCTGCTCGTCAAGGAAGTACGCGGCGCTCGACCCCAGGATCACCACCTCGGCGTGCGCGGCGATCCGGGCGACCTGTGCGTCGCGCCAGCTCTCGCAGTGCTGCGACTCCTCGAGCAGAGCCTGCGGCAGCGCAGCGGGCGTGCAGCCTCCCTTGGTCACGATCGTCAGGTGCCAGCCCTGGTCCAGGGCGATGTCACGCAGCGCCCCGCTCCACTGGAACGCCTTCGAGTCGCCGAACAGCACGACCTCGGGCCCGCCGGCCGGTCCGACGACGCACTCGTCCGGCCAGTCGGTCGCGCTCAGGCTCAGCGAGCCCAGGCACGGCGTCTCGGCGGGCGGGGCGTCGAGCGCCGCGCGCGTGAGCCCTGGCGACACCGGTCCCCCGGTGCGTGCGAGCGAGGCAGGATCGAAGATCTCGTCGAGCGCGACGTCCGCCGCCGCGACGTCCTCGTCCGCGAGCGCCCCGTAGACCGCCGACCCGGCACCCAGGCTCGCGGTCAGTGCCAGCACGACCCCGGTGAACCCCACCGAATAGCTCGCCGAGGGCCGGAGCACCACGGCCGGGGAGTGCCGGAGCGGGGCCTCGACGCACCGGAGCACGAGCCACGCGAGGCCGCCCGCGCCGAGGGTCAGGACCACGCGCTGCGGCCATCCGAGCGGCCCCCACGCGGCGTCGGCGAGGACGAGCACCGGCCAGTGCACGAGGTACCAGGCGAACGAGAGCCGCCCGACGAACCGCACGGGCGCCAGCGCCAGCACGTGCCCCACGGTCCCGGGAACCACCCGGACGTCCGCCGCCGCGGCGAGGATCGCGACCGTCCCGAGGGCCGGCAGGAGCGCTGCCAGCCCGGGGAACGCCGTGGCCTCGTCGTAGACGACGGCCGACCACCCGATCGCCGCGCACCCGGCCCAACCGACCAGCGTCCACGTCGCGCGCCGGAGCCCCCGGCGACCACGCGCCGGGGCGAGGCTCGCGTGCGAGAGCGGTGCGGCGCCGTCGGGCCTGCCGAGCAGCGCCGCCGCCAGGAGGCCTCCCACCCCGAACTGCCAGGCCCGCGTGAGCGGCGACATGTAGGCGACCGCAGGGTCGCTCGCGGTCAGGACCAGCGAGACGACGAACGAGGCGACCGTGGCCACCGCGAGCACCCACACCGCGGCGGGCAGGGGGCGACGACGCGCGCGCGCCGCGAGGACCCCCGTCAGCGCGAGCAGCAGCGGGAGCACGACGTAGAACTGCTCCTCGACCGCGAGGGACCAGTAGTGCAGCACGGGGCTGGGAGCCGACGCGGCCGCCATGTAGTCGGTCTCCTGCGCGATGAACCGCAGGTTGGCGACCTGCAGCGCGCTCGCGAGGACGTCGATCATGGTGTCGCGCGCTCGCAGCGGAGGGAGCACCCACCACGCCGCGACGGCCGTGCCGACGAGCACCACGCTCGCCGCGGGCAGGATGCGGCGCGCGCGGCCCGCGAAGAACGCGTGCAGGCCGATCCGTCCCGTGGACGTCAGCTCGCGCAGCAGGAGCCCCGTGATGAGGAAGCCCGAGACGACGAAGAAGAGGTCGACGCCCACGTAGCCCCCGGGCACGCCCGGGACGCTCGCGTGGAACAGCAGGACGAGCACGACGGCGAGCCCTCGCAGCCCCTCGACGTCGCCGCGGAACCCGGGCCGGTCACGCCCGGTCCGCGCGCTCACAAGGCCCCGATCATGGGGTCGAAGACGCCCGACGCGAGGAGCCCCACGAACGCGATCGCCGTCGTGAGCGCCGTGACGGCGGGCCAGCGGAGACCGCCTCCGGAGCGCGCGCTCACGCCCGGGCCCCTGCGGGCTCGGCCACGACGAGAACGCGCGAACCCAGCGTTGGGCTGCTCGGGCCCGCAGCCGACCGGCCCGGGCCGCGCGGCGCCAGGACGCGCAGGCCGGCCACGACCAGGGGGACCGTGACGTACGCGTAGAAGCCCGCGAGCACGACCATGGCCCAGTACCGGTCCAGGCCGTGGGCCGCGGCCCCGAGCACCACGCCGACACCCCAGGCGAGGGTCCCGAGGCCGAGGGTGACGACCATGACCCGCGCGATCGTGCGGGCGAGCACGCTCGACGAGCCCTTGCCGCCCGTCGGGACCCAGCCCGCGCTGCGCCCGACGAGCGCGTGCCCGAGCACCACGAGGTGGCTGAAGCTCTGGGCGAGCTGGACCCGCAGCACCTCCGGGCGCCACCGGGTGCGGTGGACCGCCGGGTAGAGCACGAGCAGGACCCACAGGCTCGGGAGGAAGACCAGGAAGCTCGTCGGACTGACCTGCTCGGGGAACCAGAAGCACATGACGATCGCGGGGACGTACAGGTTGAGCGCGAACAGGGCCGTCTCGGAGTAGTAGACGAACCCCGCCCAGACGGCGAGCCGCTGCCGACTGTCCAGACCCAGCGTGGCCTCGCGGCCGTCCGCGACCAGGGCCACCGAGCCGTTGGCCCACCGGTACTGCTGGGTGAGGAACGGTGCGAGCTCGTCGGGGCACAGGCCGCGGGCGAGGCGCACGGGGACGAACCGGGTCACGAACCCGGTGCGCAGCAGGGCGATGCCCGTGTACATGTCCTCGCTGTGGTCGATCTCCGGGAATCCCCCGACCGTGTCGAGGGCCGAGCGCCGGTAGAGCGCGTTGGTCCCGCAGCACACGGTCGCGCCGTAGCGGTCGCGCGAGGGCTGGACCCAGCGGTAGAAGATCTCCTGCGTCGCGCCCGCGGTGCGCTGCAGCCACCCCATGCGCTCGTCCGTGTCGAAGTCCTGCGGGCTCTGGACGATGCCCACGGTCGGGTCGTCGAGGTACGGGACCAGGTGGTGCAGGAAGTCGGTGCGGGGGCAGAAGTCGGCGTCGAAGATCACGATCACCTCTCCCGTCGTGACCTGGTAGGCCGACCGGAGGTTCCCGGCCTTCTTGAGGTGGCCGCGGTCGGGGCGCACCCGGTAGCGGAAGCCGTGCCGGGCCGCGAGCGCCTCGACCTCGGGGTCGGCCCCGTCGTCGAGGACCCACACCTCGACCTCGCCGGGCCAGTCGAGCCGGGCGACGTGCCCGAAGGTGTTGTCCAGGACCCGGAGGTCCTCCCCGCACACGGGCAGGTAGACGTCGATGCTCGGGTGGGTCGACGGCGTCCACCCGGCGACCTTCTGCTCGTGCGAGGCACGCGTGACCCGGCCGCGCGCCGTCCCGGTCAGCAGCCACAGCGTGATGCTCGCGAGGGTCAGCCCGACGGTCAGGTAGAGACCCCACAGCCACGGCGAGCGCGCCGCGAACAGGCACACTGCGACGAGGATCGGGAGCGTGGCGACGATCCCCACGGGCTGCACCCAGCGCTGGAGCCGTTCGAGGTCCTGGTAGACGTCGTCGTCGTCCGGCGGGGACGGGAGGAGCATCCCGCTCGTCGTGGGCGGGGCGCCCGGCGTGACGGCGGCCTGGTCGCTCGACCGGGCACGTCCCGACGACGGGGCGTCCGCCGGGTCGAGCGGGCGCCCCGACCGGTCGTGGGTCGCCGGTGGGCGACCGGTGTGGTGCGGGGCAGGTCTTTGTCCGTGCAGCACTGTCACAGGAGTTCTCCGCTTCGATACCAGGTGCGCCCGAGGGCGCGGATGGCTCGCCGCGGCGACGTTGACTCGGCGGCAACCGGTCACGACGACCGATATGGAAGGAACGCTAACGATCTATTGCCGCCCACGGCGGACAAAGTGCTCAAAGCGGCCTGGGCATCTCATCCCATAAGACAGATTCGCCTGATCTGTCAGGTTCCTGCCAGCGCGACCCTGCCCGAGGGACGACGAAGGCCCCTGCTCCGTGGGCGGAACAGGGGCCTTCGTGCTCGTCGGGGTGACAGGATTTGAACCTGCGACCTTCCGCTCCCAAAGCGGACGCGCTACCAACCTGCGCCACACCCCGATGAAGACGTCACCCGGAGGCGACGGGCGGCGGCGAGGCGCAGCTCCCCTCGGGAAGACGCACCGCTCCACCACCAGCAACGGCCAAGTGTACGGGTCCTCGCGCACGTGCGATGCCACGTTCCGCCTCACCTGACCCGCAACCGCACCGGGCAGGTCCCGCACGGGCGCCCCGGGTGCGACGACCCTGCCGGACCTTTGCTAAGGTAGCGCCGCAGACCTCGCCACCACGGCGGTCTCTTCTGCGCGGATGTAGCTCAATGGTAGAGCCTCAGTCTTCCAAACTGATCACGCGGGTTCGATTCCCGTCATCCGCTCCGCACCACGACGGCGGCCCTGGACCCCAGGGCCGCCGTCGTCGTCCCCCGACCGTCTACTGGTGCCGCATGGCTGCGGCCAGCTGGTCCTCCGGATCGATCAGGTGACCGTGATCGTCGTCACCCAGGTCGATCTGCGCCCAGTGGATCGTCCCCGAGAACTCACCGCGCGACGTGCGGTACCCCTCGTACACGGGCATCCCGGTGTCGAGCCCCACGTCGAGCCCCTCGTCGAACGAGAAGTACATGGGATGGGTCCGCTCGACGCGCCCGTCCCCCACCGCCTGCCCGTCGACGTACAGGGTGACCACGCCACCCTTGCCGATGCCCCCGCCGTCGTACGCGAACTCCGCCCGGACCTGGTGCACGCCGCCACCGACGGGCGACGTCGAGACCACCGTGGCCCGCAGGAGCCCGCAGTAGTTGTAGTGGAAGGCGAGCCTGCCGTCCTCGACGAAGAACGCCCACCCTCCCGTGCGCCCGCCCTGGGCGAGCAGCACGCCCTCGGCCGCGCCGTCGTCGGGCAGGAGGACCTCGGCCGTGGCCGAGAACGAGCGGTTCTTGACGTTGATCGCCACGTTCTCGTTGAGCCGCACCATGCCCGGGTACAGGCGCAGGGTGTCCCCCTGGACGAGCGTCGGACGACCCGCGAACTCCGGGTTCATGCGCTCGGCCGCCCGGTCGTCGAGCGGGAGCACGTTGTAGCGCGTGGCCTCGATGAGGAAGAGCTGCTGGAGCTCGGCGAGCTTGGCCGGGTTCTCCTTCGCGAGGTCGCGCGACTGGGTCCAGTCCGTCGTCGTGTCGTAGAGCTCCCACACGTCCTGCGAGAAGTCCGGCGGCTGCCCGACGAGGATCCACGGCGTGCGGTGGCGCGTCTGCGCCGTCCAGCCCTTGTGGTAGATCCCCCGGTTGCCCATGATCTCGAAGTACTGCGTGAGGTGACGCTCCTCGGCGTCCGGGGCGTCGAACGAGTAGGCCATCGACACGCCGTGCATGGGGACCTGCGTGACCCCGTTGACCGTGTGCGGCTGCGCGAGGCCCGCGAGCTCGAGGATCGTGGGCGCGACGTCGATCACGTGGTGCCACTGGTGGCGCACCTCGCCCCGCGCGGCGATCTTCGCGGGCCAGTGCACGATCGTCCCGTTCCTGGTCCCCCCGTAGTGCGAGGCCACCTGCTTGGTCCACTGGTACGGCGTGCACATGGCGTGCGCCCAGCCCACCGCGTAGTGGTTGTACGCCTCGGGCCCGCCGATCTTGTCGACGTGCTCGGCCCAGAACTCCGCGGTCTCGTACTCCGCTCCCCCGTTCGCCGCGGCCGAGAGCATGTACGCGCCCTCGAGGCCCCCCTCGGCCGAGGCCCCGTTGTCGCCGATGATGTAGAGGACCAGCGTGTCGTCGAGGATGCCGAGCCCCTCGATCGCGTCCACGACCCGGCCCGTGTGGTGGTCCGCGTACTCGAGGAAGGCCGCGTAGACCTCCATCTGGTGCGCCAGGAACCCCTTGCGCTCCGCGGGCATGTCGTCCCACGCCGGGATCTCGGCCGGGCGCGGCGTGAGGACCGCGTCCGCGGGGACGACGCCGAGGGCCTGCTGGCGCGCGAAGGTCTCCTCGCGCACGGCGTCCCAACCCTGGTCGAACTTCCCCCGGTACTTCGCGATCCAGTCCTGCGGGACGTGGTGCGGGGCGTGCGTCGCGCCGGGCGCGAAGTACACGAAGAACGGCTTGTCGGGCGTCAGCGCCTTCTGCTGGTTGATGTACTCGATCGCCTTGTCGGCCAGGTCCGGCATGAGGTGGTACTCCGGGTCGTCCGGAGGCTCGATCAACGAGACCCCGTCGACGAGGGCCGGCGTGTACTGGTTGGTCTCGCCGCCGATGAACCCGTAGAACTTCTCGAAGCCGGAGAACGCGGGCCAGTGGTCGAACGGCCCCGTGGGGCCGCTCTCCCACACCGGGACCTCGTGGCACTTGCCGAACTGCGCCGTGTTGTACCCGCTCTGGCGCAGGATCTCCGGCAGCGGGACGCACGAGTTGGGGCGCGTCGAGCGGTAGCCCGGCGACGGGGTCGCGGTCTCGGTGATCTGCCCCATGCCGACCTGGTGGTGGTTGCGCCCCGAGAGCATCGCGGCACGCGTCGGCGAGCAGATCGCCGTGGTGTGGAAGCGCGAGTACTTGAGGCCGGCACCCGCGAGCCGCTCGGCCGTCGGTGTGCTCGCCGGGCCGCCGAACGCGCTCGACGCGCCGAACCCGACGTCGTCCAGCAGGACCAGCAGGACGTTGGGTGCCTTCTTGGGCGGCCTCTTGACCTCGAGCGGCGGGAGCGGCTCGTCGAGCTTCCTCGCATCCATGACGATCGGTCCCCGGTAGACCTGGTCGGGAACGGGGAGGACGGAGCCCGGGAGTTCTTCAGCCATGCTGGTCCCTTCATCGACACGTGACGACGCCCGTGCGACGGCACACGGACGTTCCCGACGATAGGTGCGAGCCCGGCACCTCGCGACGGGAAGGAAAGCCCGCCCGACGGCGTTGGCACGTGCGTGCGACGACCCACGCGTCTTCCCCCGCGAGCCGTGCCACCCGACTTCACCCGCGAGGGGTCCGGTCGGGGATGAGACACCGTTGCAGCCCGGTGCAGGGGCCGATAGCCTCGGGCCAGGCACCATGACTCCGCAGGGCACCTCGCCGACCACGGCGCGGGCTGCGACTGCGGGCAAGGACGACACAGGACGAGGAGAGCGATCATGACCACGCGTCACGCCGGCTCCTCCCCCGCGGTGAGCACCCCCGCGCGCGCCCTGTCCTGTTGTCCGTGCCCCACCTGTCGCTAGAGCGTCCCCTCCCCCGGGAGACGCTCCACCCGACGACAGGCCCCGTGGCGCGTCCCCTGCCCCGTCGCAGCCCCGTGCCACCCCAGGCAGCTCCCGCTGATCCCCCTCGGTCCCGGCTCTCGCCGCAGGCCACCAACGATGAAGAGGAAGTCATGGCACGCATCTACGACGACGTCACGAAGCTCGTCGGCAACACGCCCCTCGTCCGCCTGAACAAGCTCACCGAGGGCCTCGGCGCCACGGTCGTGGGCAAGCTCGAGTTCTACAACCCCGCGAACTCGGTCAAGGACCGCATCGGCGTCGCGATCATCGACGCGGCCGAGGCCTCGGGCGAGCTCAAGCCGGGCGGCACCGTCGTCGAGGCGACCTCGGGCAACACGGGCATCGCCCTGGCCATGGTCGGCGCGGCACGCGGCTACGACATCGTCCTGACGATGCCCGAGACCATGTCCAAGGAGCGTCGCGCGCTGCTGCGCGCGTTCGGCGCCGAGCTCATCCTGACGCCGGGCTCCGAGGGCATGAAGGGTGCGGTCAACAAGGCCGACGAGATCGTGGCCGAGCGCGAGGGCGCCATCCTGGCCCGCCAGTTCGCCAACGAGGCCAACCCCGCGATCCACCGTGCCACGACGGCCGAGGAGATCTGGGCCGACACGGACGGCGAGGTCGACATCGTGGTCGCCGGCATCGGCACCGGTGGCACCATCACCGGGGTCGGTCAGGTCCTCAAGGAGCGCAAGCCGAGCGTCCAGATCGTCGCGGTCGAGCCCGAGGAGTCCGCGATCCTCAACGGCGGCGCCCCCGGCCCGCACAAGATCCAGGGCATCGGCGCGAACTTCGTGCCCGAGATCCTCGACACGAGCGTCTACGACGAGGTCATCGACATCAACGCCGAGACCGCGGTCGAGTACGCGCGTCGCGCCGCCAAGGAGGAGGGCCTGCTCGTGGGCATCTCGTCCGGCGCCGCGATCGCGGCCGCCCTGCGACTCGCGGAGCGTCCGGAGAACGCCGGCAAGCTCATCGTCGTGATCATCCCGTCGTTCGGCGAGCGCTACCTGACCTCCGTGCTGTACGCCGACCTGCTGGACTGATGAGACCTCCCAGTCCCCTGCGACGCTTCCTGAGAGTCCTCAGGGAGGACCTCGAGGCCGCTCGGCACCGCGATCCCGCGGCGCGGAACGGCTTCGAGGTCGCGCTCATCTACCCGGGCCTGCACGCGGTGTGGGCGTACCGCCTCACGCACCGCATGTGGCGCGAGCCCGCTCTGCGCCTGCCCGCCCGGATCATCGCCCAGGTCGCTCGGGCGGCGACCGGCGTGGAGATCCACCCGGGAGCCAAGATCGGGCGCCGCCTGTTCATCGACCACGGCATGGGCGTGGTCATCGGTGAGACCGCGGTCGTGGGGGACGACGTGCTGCTCTTCCACGGGTCGACCCTCGGCGGGCGCTCGATGAAGCGCGGCAAGCGGCACCCGACCCTGGGCGACCGCGTGGTCGTGGGGGCCGGCGCCAAGATCCTCGGTCCGGTCTGGGTCGGCGACGACGTCCAGGTCGGCGCCAACGCCGTGGTCGTCAAGGACGTGCCCGCGGGGTCGGTGGCCGTGGGGGTCCCGGCCCGCAACCGCGTCCCGGAGCCGGTCGTGCCGCCCGCCGAGCCGGCCGAGGACCCGTCGCTGCTCATCGAGTACGTGATCTGACGACCGACGGCCATCAGGCCGAGCACAGGAGGGGCGGCGCCACGCGCGCCGCCCCTCCTGTGCTGTCCGGGGCGACGGGCCACTCTGCCGCCTCGCCTCCGGGCGCTCCCGGCCGGACCACGACCCTCCGCAGGCCGACCGCCGTGGCGGGTACCCGGCGTCGGGCACGGTAGATTGAGCCGCGGTTCCTAGGACTCCCGGTTCTGGGAACCTCGCTCGACGCACGTCGAGCCCGCGGACCCGTCCGCACCTCAGCGCCGAGGAACACACGAGGAGAACGCCATGCGCATCGGCATCCACACCGGCTACTGGTCCGCCGGACCCCCGCCCGGCATCCAGGAGGCGATCGTCGCCGCGGACCGCCTGGGCGTCGACTCGATCTGGACCGCCGAGGCCTACGGCTCGGACGCCTTCACGCCGCTCGCGTGGTGGGGCTCGCACACCTCGCGCATCCGGCTCGGGACCGCGGTCGCGCAGATGTCCGCCCGCACCCCCACCGCGACCGCGATGGCCGCACTGACGCTCGACCACCTCTCGGGCGGGCGTGCGATCCTCGGGCTCGGCGTCTCGGGCCCGCAGGTCGTCGAGGGCTGGTACGGCCAGCCCTACCCGCGTCCCCTGGCCCGCACGCGCGAGTACGTCGAGATCGTGCGCGACGTGATCTCACGCCAGGGCCCCGTCACCTACGACGGCCAGTTCTACCAGCTGCCCCTGACCGGCGAGGGCACCACGGGGCTCGGCAAGGCGCTGCGCTCGACCGTGCACCCGCTGCGCCCCGAGATCCCCATCCACCTCGCGGCCGAGGGCCCCAAGAACATCTCGCTCGCGGCCGAGATCGCGGACGGCTGGCTGCCCCTGTTCTACAGCCCGCGCATGGACCCCCTGTTCCGCGGCCTGCTCGACGAGGGCTTCGCCCGGCGCTCGGACGAGCGCTCCCCCGCAGCCGGCTTCGAGGTCTCGGCCACCGTCCCGGTCGTGGTGGCCGACGACGTCGAGCAGGCCGCCGACAAGGTGCGCCCCTTCATCGCGCTCTACGTGGGCGGCATGGGCGCCAAGGGCGCGAACTTCCACCGCGACGCGCTCGACCGCCTCGGCTACTCGGACGCGTGCGACGAGATCCAGGCGCACTATCTCGCGGGCCGCAAGGCCGACGCCGTCGCGGCCGTCCCGACCGCCCTGGTCGAGGACATCGCGCTCGTGGGGCCCGAGGCCAAGATCGCCCACGACCTCGAGGCGTGGCGCCGCACCGCGGTCACGACCCTCCTGGTCCAGGGGGACCCGACGGCGGTGCGCACCGTCGCGGGGCTGCTCGCCCGGGCCTAGGTCCCGCCTGAGTCCGGAGCCCCGTGCGCGGTACGCCAGGCGTCGCTCGCACGGGGCTCCGCACTCAGGAAGGCTGCTCGGGAAACCAGACCGCCCTGCGCAGGTCGACGCGCTCGCCGCTCGGCCGCAGGGGACACCCCTCGGCCCGCAGGTTCGCGAGCGCGGTCGTCAGGTGATGGGCCGGTGGGGATCCCGCAGCGTTGACCACGCGCCACCACGGCAGGTCCGTATCGCCGGGGCCGTCGCCGTCGGAGCGCGCGAGCACCTGGCCCACCTGGCGCGGGCCGCCCCGGCCCAGCGACTCCTCGACGATCTCCGCGACGAGGCCGTACGTCATGGCCCGCCCGCTCGGGATCGCCGCGACGAGAGCGAGCACCGCGTCCGCGTACTCCTGGCGGGCGTCGGCAGGGTCGGTCTCGTGGTCCACCGGGCGAGCGTACCCGGCGCTCCCCCCGACAATTCCCCTGGCACGCTCGCCCCGCACGCCCTGATGATGAGGGCATGACCACCCCCTCCCGCCGTCCCCTGCCCGCCGGCTACCGCATCGCGCCGCTCACCGAGGCCGACAAGCGCGCGCTCCTCGACGTGGACACGTGGGCCTTCCCCTCCGAGGTCGACCTCGACGAGCAGGTCGAGCTCCCGCTGCCCCTGACCTGGTCGCGGACGTTCGGCGTGGTGAGCGAGCACCAGGACGCCGACGCCGTCCCGCTCGACGGCGCGGTCCCGACCGTGAGCGAGCTCGCGGCCATGCACTCCTCGTACCCGTTCTCCCAGTTCCCGGTGCCGGGCGGGACGCTGCCGGTGAGCGGCCTGACCTGGGTGGGCGTGCATCCGCAGCACCGTCGCCGGGGCATCCTCAGCGCCATGATCGACGTCCACTTCGAGCAGGCCAGGGCCGCGGGCGAGCCGGTCTCGGCGCTCTTCGCGGCCGAGGCCCCGATCTACGGACGCTTCGGCTACGGGCAGGCCGCGCAGGACCTGCGCCTGACCATCCCCCGGGGTGCAGCCCTGCGCGACGTCGCGGGCGCCGACGAGCACACGGTCCGCATCGAGAAGGCCGACCGCGCGCGGCACGGGGAGCTCGTCGACACCCTGCACCGCGCTGCCGGGGCCGACCCGGGCGGTCACGGCACGGGGATCAACCGGCCCGGCTGGGTCACGCGCGAGACGCCCGAGCTGCAGGAGTCGTGGTGGTCGGACCCGGCCGTGTTCCGCCGGGGCCGCGAGTCCGAGCGCATCGTGGTCGTCGAGCGCGACGGCGAGCCCCGGGGCTACGCGACCTTCCGCCGCAAGGTCGCGTGGGAGACCACGGGCCCGCGCGGCACGGTCAGCACGGGCGAGGTCGTCGCGCTCGACGCCGCTGCCGCCCGGGCCCTGTGGGGCGTGCTGACGGACCTCGACCTCACGACCGAGATCGAGCCGTTCATGATCCCGGTCGACGACGCCATCACCCACCTCCTGGTCAACCCGCGCGCCGCGGCCGGGCGCGTGGCGGACAACCTGTGGGTCCGTGTGCTCGACGTCCCCGTGGCCCTCGCCGGGCGCCGGTACGCCGGCGACGTCGACGTCGTCCTGCACGTGAGCGACGAGCGCGTCCCGGACAACTCGGGCCACTGGCGGCTGCGCGCCACGGCGTTCGGCGAGGCGACGTGCGAGCGCACCGACGACCCGGCCGACCTGTCGCTCGACGTGCGCGAGCTGGGCGCGGTCTTCCTGGGCGGGGTGTCGCTCGCCGCGCTCGCGACGGCCGGGCTCGTCACCGAGCACCGGCCGGGCACGCTGGGAGCCGCCGCCGCGGCGTTCGGGTGGCCCGTGGCGCCCGTGTCGAGCTGGGTGTTCTGACCGACCCCACGTCGAGTGCTTGGTTCGGCTGCGACACGCCGGGCGTGTCGCAGCCGGATCATGCACTCGACGGCCAGGAGAGGACCAGCTCAGCGGTCGGCGAGTCCTCGGGTCACCGCTGGCACGTCGGGCACCAGTAGAGCTTGCGGCCCGCGAGGTCCTTCATGAGCACGGGCGTGCCGCACACCCGGCAGGGCAGCCCGTCGCGGTGGTAGACGTAGAACGCCTGGTCGGCGGGCAGCGCCCCGGCCGATCCGTCGGTGTTCTGCCGCACCTGCTGACGAGGGGCCCCGGGATCATGTGCTGGGCGCGGGTGCGTGGCGCCGTCGGGCAGGCGGTCCTCCGGGCGGGTGGTGACGATCGCGCCCGTCGCGGCCCCCTCACGCATGAGGACGACCAGGTCCTCCCAGATCTCCCGCAGCGTCTCGGCGGGCACGTCGCGGCCCGCGGCGAGCGGGTCGAGACCCGCTCGGAAGAGCGCCTCGGCGCGGTAGATGTTGCCCACCCCCGCGACGACGTCCTGGTTCATGAGGAGCTGCCCCACGCTCGTGCGCGAGCGTCGCACGGCCGCCACGAAACGGTCGGGGCCGCCCGCGGGGGGCGGGTCGTCGCGGATCGGGTCGGGTCCGAGACGCGCCTCGACCGCGCGCACCTCGTCGGCGGACACGACCTCGCACGCCGTGGGACCGGTCAGGTCCGCGACCGCGTGGTCGCCGACCAGCCGCACGCGCACGGCCCCGCGGGGCGGCGGCGGGGTCCACCCGTCCTCGCCCTGGGGGGCGAGCGACGCGAGCGGACCGGCGGGGATCGAGTCGCGCTCACCGATGCGCTTGCGGGGCGCACCGATCGCGTGCACGACGGCGGAGCTCCCGTCTCCCGCGAACGTCCAGGCCCCGTAGAGGCCCAGGTGGACGCGGAGCCAGCGCAGCTCGTCGTCGGGCGGGACGGCGGGCGCACCGCCCCGACCCGGGCGTGCGGACGCGTCGGCGAAGCCCAGGAAGAGCTGCTTGCCCCAGGCGCGCGAGGCGACCAGACGTGATCCGTCGAGCAGCGCCGCGCCCGCCTCGAACCGACCCTGCGGGCTCGAGACCGCCAGGACCTGGCCCGCGAAGAGCTCGCCGAACGTCCGCGCGAGGCGGTGGACGGTGTGGCCCTCAGGCACGGGTCGCGCCGTACAGCCCGCGCACGCGGGAAATCGCCGACAACCCGCGCACGCGGGAAATCGCCGACAACCCGCGCACGCCGGGCACGGAGAAGCCGGACCTCACGCCTGGTGGCGCGAAGCCTCGTAGGCGGCCAGCTGGTCGATGCGACGCTGGTGGCGCGCGTCGCCGCTGAACGGCTCGGCGAGGAACGCGTCGATGAACGACGTGGCCTCCTCGACCGTGTGCTGGCGCCCGCCGACCGAGATGACGTTGGCGTCGTTGTGCTGACGGGCCAGCTTCGCGGTGTCGAGGTTCCAGGCCAGGGCGGCGCGCACGCCGTCGACCTTGTTGGCGGCGATCTGCTCGCCGTTGCCCGAGCCGCCGATCACGACGCCGAGGCTCCCGGGCTCCGCGACGACGGCCTCGCCGGCCGCGATGCAGAACGACGGGTAGTCGTCGAGGGCGTCGTACTCGTGGGCGCCGTGGTCCACGACGTCGTGGCCCGAGCTCTTGAGGTGCGTGACGAGGTGAGCCTTGAGCTCGTACCCCGCGTGGTCCGCTGCAATGTGAACGCGCATGGCCCCCATCATCCCCGATGGACGCCCCGGATGCGTTCGCGCTCGCATAACCTGAGACGCATGACACAGACCACACCACACGTCGCGGGCGGGGACCTGACCGCCGCCGGCACTGCGCGAACGGTGACCTCCGGCATCGACCTGTCCGCGATCGACCCGGCCGTCCGCCCGCAGGACGACCTGTACCGACACGTCAACGGCAGGTGGATCGAGTCCCACGAGATCCCCGCCGACCGCTCGATGGACGGCTCGTTCCGCGCGCTGCACGACCAGGCCGAGGAGCACGTCCGCGAGATCATCAAGGACGCCGCAGCCGCGGTCGAGGCCGGTGACGCCACGGGCGTCCAGGCCCAGATCGGTGCGCTCTTCGCGAGCTTCATGGACACCGGCACGATCGAGGCGCGCGGCGTGACCCCGCTCGCCCCGGACCTCGCGCTGCTCGCGGCCGCGACGACCCAGGCCGAGCTGACGGGCGCGCTCGGCGCGCTCCAGCGCACGGGCGGGGCCGGCGCGTTCGGGTTCTGGGTCGACAACGACGCCAAGGACCCCGAGCAGTACGTCGCGTACCTGTACCAGGGCGGCCTGGGCCTGCCCGACGAGGCGTACTACCGCGAGGAGCAGTACGCCGACGTGCGCGCCAAGTACGTCCCGCACGTCGCGCGCATGCTGACGCTCGCGGGCGTCACCGCGGACACGTGGGGCGCGACGCCCGCGGAGGCCGCCGAGCGCGTGCTCGCGCTCGAGACCCAGCTCGCGGCCCACCACTGGGACGTGGTGCGCGACCGCGACGCCGACCTCACCTACAACCCCATGACGCTGGGCGCGCTCGCCGGGTCCGCGCCGGGCTTCGACTGGCACGCGTGGGTCCTGGCCCTGGGTGCGCCCGAGGGGTCGCTCGACCACCTCGTGGTCCGTGAGCCGGGCTTCGCGACCGGGTTCGCCGAGCTGTGGCAGTCGGTGCCGCTCGAGGACTGGAAGCTGTGGGCCGTCTACCACCTGGTCTCGGCGCGCGCGCCGTACCTCACGGACGAGCTGGTCGAGGCGAACTTCGACTTCTACGGCCGTACGCTCTCCGGGGCGCAGGAGGTCCGCGAGCGCTGGAAGCGCGGTGTCTCGCTCGTCGAGGGCGCGCTGGGCGAGGCCGTGGGTGCGGTGTACGTCGAGCGGCACTTCCCGCCGGCCCACAAGGCCCGCATGGAGGAGCTGGTCGCCTACCTCGTCGCGGCCTACCGCGAGTCGATCCTGGGGCTCGACTGGATGACGGAGGAGACCAAGGTCAAGGCGCTCGCGAAGCTCGAGGCCTTCACGCCGAAGATCGGGTACCCGGTCAAGTGGCGCGACTACTCGGCCCTCGTGGTCGAGGCCGACGACCTGCTGGGCAACGTGCGCCGCTCGAACGCGTTCGACCAGGACCGCGAGCTCGGCAAGATCGGCAAGCCGCTCGACCGCGACGAGTGGTTCATGACCCCGCAGACGGTCAACGCGTACTACAACCCGGGCATGAACGAGATCGTCTTCCCGGCCGCGATCCTCCAGCCTCCGTTCTTCGACCCCGAGGCCGAGGACGCGGTCAACTACGGCGGGATCGGGGCCGTGATCGGCCACGAGATCGGCCACGGTTTCGACGACCAGGGCTCCAAGTACGACGGCGACGGCCGCCTCGAGGACTGGTGGACGCCCGAGGACCGGGCCGAGTTCGAGATCCGCACCAAGGCGCTCATCGCGCAGTACGACGCGTTCCGCCCGGTCCAGCTGCCCGCGGACGGCCCGCACGTCAACGGCGCACTGACGATCGGCGAGAACATCGGCGACCTGGGCGGGCTGTCGATCGCGCTCAAGGCGTACCGCATCGCGCTGGGCCGGCCGTTGTCGGAGGCGCCCGTGATCGACGGCCTCACGGGCATCGAGCGCGTGTTCCTCGGCTGGGCCCAGGTGTGGCAGTCGAAGGGTCGTGACGAGGAAGTCGTGCGTCGTCTCGCGACGGACCCGCACTCCCCCAACGAGTTCCGCTGCAACGGCGTGGTGCGCAACCTGGACGAGTTCTACGAGGCGTACGGCGTGACGGAGTCCGACGCGCTGTACCTCGCCCCGGAGGAGCGCGTCCGCATCTGGTGACCTCCCCTGACGGGCGCTGCCCCGGTCCCCGTCGGGGGACCGGGGCAGCGTGCGTCGCGGTGCCGGGGCGTGCGCCGCGGCTGGTCCGGCCCGACGGCGCCGCTCGCCCGGGTGCGTCACACACCCGGGCGGTGCGACGTCAGAAGGACGAGAGCCCGGCCTTGGCCACGTTGAACCCCTTGCCGGTCTCGCTGTCCGTGCAGCGCATCCCGGTCTTGGAGCTAGTGCACGTGTAGGTCCCGACCGTCTTGGTCTGGTCGTACTCGAGCACGGCCACGTCGCCGCCTGCCTTCTGCGGCTGGTCCGCGGCCGGGACGCACGGGATGTCGACACCGTCCGCGGTGAGGGTCACGAGGTAGCCCGTGGTGCCCTTGCACCCCTCGACGGGTGCGGGCTGCGAGGCGAGCTCCGCGATCCCGCACGAGATGCCCAGGTCGCCGATCGTGCACGTGATGTTCTTGCTGGGCGTCGTGACGGTCTCGCCCGCGATCGCGACCGGGGCGTCCTCCGCCTCGGCGGGTGCCTCGGGAGTCGCCGCCGGGGCCTCCGCGACCGTGCCCTGACCGTCGGGCGACTCCGCGTCCGTGCCGCCGCCCGCGAGGCTGATCGCGAAGGCGATGACGATCGCGACGAGGATGACGTCGACGACGATGAACGCGATCCAGCCCGGGCTGAGCCGGCGGCCACCGCCGGACCCGCTGCCCTTCGCCGGGCCGCTCGGCCGCACCGGGGGCTGCGCGCCCCCACCCGTCTGCGCCTGCTCGGCGTACGCGGGCTGGTAGGGCTGCGCGGCCGGCTGTGGTGCGTAGACCGGCTGCTGGGGAGCGGCCTGCGGCGGATAGGTAGCCTGGCCCTGGTAGACGGGCTGCTGGGCAGCCGCCTGCTGGGCGGCCTGGCCCGAGCCCGGCGCGAACGCGGGCGGGGGCGGCTGGTACGCGGGCTGCTGCTCGTAGACCGGCTGGGCCGCGGGGGCGACGGGCTGCGCGGGCTGGTACGCCGTCGCCTGCAGGTCCTGGCCGTAGCTCGGCTGGGCCGGCGGCTGCTGGTAGGCCGGCGGCTGTGCCGCGGACACGGGCGCCTGGTAGGCCGTCGCCTGGCCGTCGCCGTACGACGGCTGCGCGGGCTGGTACGCCGTCGCCTGCTGGTCCTGACCGTAGCCCGGCTGGGCCGGCGGCTGCTGGTAGGCCGGCGGCTGCGCAGCGGGCACGGGCGCCTGGTAGGCCGTCGCCTGACCGTCGCCGTACGACGGCTGCGCGGGCTGGTACGCCGTCGCCTGCTGGTCGGGCGACGGAGGGTTCGGGTACGTCACGGGCTGCTGCGCCGCTGGCTGGAAGGCCGGCGGGCGCTGAGCAGGCTCGGAGTGCGGGGGCGGCGGAGGCACGGGGGCGTTGCCGGACATCACAGCTCCTCAGGGGACTGGACCCCGCAGTTTCGGGGCAGAAGTACGCAGCATGGCACGACGATCCTGCGTCGGTCGAACCGCGCCCCTGTCCGATGAGTCCCCTATGCACCCCATGCGAGGTCGGCGTTCCGGCCGCCTGCCCCCTGCTCGGGGCGGGTCAGCGCACCTGCTCGTGAACGTGAACCCCGGTCCCGGGGCGCCAGGTCTCGGTCCGGACGCTCTCGCCATCGACAGTCGTCAGCGCGACGCGTGCGAGGTCGATCCAGAACAGCCGGAAGGACTCGCCTGGGCCCTCCGCCCCGGCCGCCCCGATGCGGAGCGCGTCGTCGGCCGAGGAACCGCGGGCGGTGCCGTCGATCTTCACGTCCCCGCTGGTCATCGACCCGTCGCCCGGGTTGGAGTGCAGCACGAACCGCGGGTCGAGCCGCAGGTCCATCGACTTGCCCGAGCGCGACGCCGAGCCGATCCACGCCTCGTCCCCGGCGAAACCGACCTCGGTGCCGCTGACCCGGGGCGAGCCGGTGAGCGTCCGCGTCGCGAGGACGTGCTGCGAGGTCGCCTCGAAGCGGGCGCGCACCCGCGCGGCGAGATCGGGGGCGTCATCGACGAACTGCTTCCAGGAGGCCATGCCGCGATCCTTCCACGTCGGCCGAGGCGCCCGACCCGGAGGGACGACGACGGCGCGCCTCCGGCCCGGGCCGGGGACGCGCCGTCGGGCGGGCGGGTCCGTCAGTCGAAGACCGGGCCCTGTGTGCGCGTGCGCTTGAGCTCGAAGAAGCCGGGCGTCGAGGCGACCAGGACGACCCCGTCCCACAGCCGTCCAGCGTCCTCGCCCTTGGGCGCGGGCGTCACGACCGGACCGAAGAACGCGACGTCGCCGAACGCGACGACGGGCGTCCCCACGTCCTCGCCCACGCGCGAGATGCCCTCGGCGTGCGAGGCGCGCAGCTCGGCGTCGTAGCGGTCGCTCGTCGCGTGCTCGGCGAGCGACGCGGGCAGGCCGACCTCGGCGAGCGCCTCGGCGATCACGGCGTCGAAGTCGCTGCGCCCACCGGGGTGCAGGCGCGTGCCGATCGCGTCGTAGAGCGGCTTGACGACCTCGTCGCCGTGCTCCTGCTGCGCCGCGATCACGACACGGACCGGACCCCAGCCACTCTCCATGAGGTCCCGGTACTTCTCGGGCAGCTCGCGGCCCTCGTTGAGGACCGACAGGCTCATGACGTGCCAGCGCACGTTCACGTCGCGGACCGTGGAGACCTCGTCCATCCACCGGCTCGTCATCCACGCCCAGGGACACAGGGGGTCGAACCAGAAGTCGGCGGTACGCACGGGGGCGTCGGTCTCGCGCAGGTCGTCAGCGATGTCCGACGTCGTCACAGCAGTCACGTGGTCAGGTCTCCTCGGTGGGTCGAAGGTCTCGCGAGGGCAGGACGGACCTGCTCCCCGAGCACTCAACGTCGCCCGTGCCCCGGTCATTCCTGCAGGCCAGGCATGCTGCGCAAAGTCCGCGACCGGCCGGTCGCCGCGTGGGAGAATCGTCGTGGCCTACCGGCCAGCCCGATCCGTACTGAGGAGATGTTGTGCCCGGAGAGAACCTCACCCGCGCCGAAGCCGCCGAGCGCGCTGGTGTCGTCACCGTCCGTTCCTACGAGGTCGCGCTCGACCTCACGACCGGACCCACGACGTTCGGCTCGACCACGGTGGTGCGGTTCGCCGCGACCCCCGGGGCGAGCACCTTCATCGACCTGATCGCACCGACGGTCCACGAGATCACCCTCAACGGTGAGGCTCTCGACGTCGCGCAGGTCTTCGCGGACTCCCGCATCCAGCTGTCGGGCCTTGCCGCCCAGAACGAGCTCCGCGTCGTCGCGGACGCCGCGTACACCAACTCGGGCGAGGGCCTGCACCGCTTCGTCGACCCGGTCGACGGCGAGGTCTACCTGTACAGCCAGTTCGAGGTCCCCGACTCGCGCCGCGTGTTCGCCGCGTTCGAGCAGCCCGACCTCAAGGCCACGTTCCAGTTCACGGTCACCGCGCCGTCCGCCTGGCAGGTCGTGTCGAACTCCCCCACGCCGGCGCCCGTCCCCGCGACCGACCCCACGGTCGAGGCCTCGACCTGGGCGTTCGAGCCCACGCAGGTCATCTCGACCTACATCACCGCGATCGTGGCGGGCCCCTACGTGGTCGAGCGTTCCGAGCTCACGTCGTCGGACGGACGCGTGATCCCGCTCGGCGTGTTCGCACGCAAGTCCCTCGCGCCGCACCTGGACGCCGACTACATCTTCGAGAAGACCCGCCAGGGCTTCGCGTTCTTCGAGGAGAAGTTCGACTACCCGTACCCGTTCGCCAAGTACGACCAGCTCTTCGTGCCCGAGTTCAACGCCGGGGCCATGGAGAACGCGGGCGCCGTGACGTTCACCGAGACGTACGTCTTCCGCTCCAAGGTGACCGACGCGATCAAGGAACGCCGCGTCGTGACGATCCTGCACGAGCTCGCGCACATGTGGTTCGGCGACCTGGTCACCATGAAGTGGTGGAACGACCTGTGGCTCAACGAGTCCTTCGCCGAGTGGGCCTCGACGCTCGCGACCGCCGAGGCCACCGAGTGGCACGAGGCCTGGACGACGTTCGCGGCCATGGAGAAGTCCTGGGCGTACCGCCAGGACCAGCTGCCCTCGACGCACCCGATCGTCGCGACGATCAACGACCTCGAGGACGTGCAGGTCAACTTCGACGGCATCACCTACGCCAAGGGCGGCTCGGTCCTCAAGCAGCTCGTCGCCTGGGTCGGCATCGACGCGTTCATGGCCGGCGTGGCCCAGTACTTCAAGAAGCACGAGTACAAGAACACCGAGCTGAGCGACCTGCTCACCGAGCTCGAGGCCACGAGCGGGCGCGAGCTCGGCTCGTGGTCGCGGCTGTGGCTCGAGACCGCGGGTGTCAACACCCTGCGCCCTGAGATCGAGCTCGACGCGCACCACCGCATCGTGTCGTTCTCGGTGCTCCAGGAGGCCCCGGCCGACTACCCGACGATCCGCCCGCACCGCCTCGCGATCGGCTTCTACAACGTGGTCGGCGGCAACCTGGTGCGCGAGCACCGCGTCGAGATCGACGTCGACGGCGTCCGCACCGAGGTCCCCGAGCTCGCAGGGCTCGACCGTCCGCAGCTCGTGCTGCTCAACGACGACGACCTGGCGTACGCCAAGATCCGTCTCGACGAGTCCTCGCTCGAGGTCGCGATCGAGCACCTCGCGGACATCACGGACCCGCTCGCCCGCTCGCTCGTGTGGGGCTCGGTCTGGGACGCGACGCGCGACGGCGAGACCCCGGCAGGCGAGTACGTGCGCCTGGTCCTCGGCAACATCGCCCGCGAGACCGAGTCCACGACGATCCGCACCACGCTCAACCAGCTCGCGCTCGCGGCGAAGTCCTACGTGACGCCGGGCAAGCAGGCCGCGACGCTCGCGGTCGTCGGCGACGAGCTGTGGCGCCTGGCCCAGTCGGCCCAGGCCGGCACCGACGCGCAGTTCCAGTTCGTGAAGTTCTTCGCGCACCTGGCCTCGACGCCGGCCCACGCCGACGCGCTGCGCGGGCTGCTCGACGGGGCCGTGACGCTCGAGGGCCTCGAGATCGACACCGACCTGCGCTGGGAGATCCTCGAGGGCCTCGTCCTCCTGGGCCGTGCGGACCAGGCCGAGGTCGACGCCGCGCTCGCCCAGGACCACACGGCCACGGGCCAGCAGTCGGCAGCACGTGCGACCGCGACGGCCCCGACGACCGACGCCAAGCTCGCCGCGTTCGCGTCGCTCGTGGACTCGGACGAGGCGCCCAACGCGATCGTGCGCGCCACGACGCAGGGGTTCCAGCACGTCAACGACCCGGCCGTGCTGGCCCCGCTCGTCGAGAAGTACTTCGCCTCGCTCACCACGCTGTGGGCCGAGCGGAGCTACCACATCGCCGAGACGCTCGTCGTGGGGCTCTACCCCGCGCCGCTCGCGAACGCCGAGCTGCGCGACGCGACCCAGGCCTGGCTCGACTCCCACACCGACGCGGCCCCAGCGCTGCGCCGCCTCGTCGTCGAGAACCTCGCAGGCGTCGAGCGGGCGCTCGCAGCGCAGGCTGCGGACGTCTGAGGCTGACGCACCGCTGACGACAGGACGCCGGGGTGGAGGGGAAGGTCCCTCCACCCCGGCGTCCGTCGTTCCCGGCGCCTGCGCGAGGTAGCGGGATCACGTCGACGTAGAGGGCCGGAACCCTCTGTCTCGACGGCAGGCCTCTACCCCGGCGACAGGATCAGGACAGCGCCTCGCGCATGACCTTCGCGAGCGAGAGCAGCCGGGCGTTGTCGAACAGGTCCTCGAGCAGCACCACGTTGCCGGACGGATCGCCCAGCGGCACCTTCCAGTTGGGGTACTCCTGGTCCGTGCCGGGCTGGTTCTGCGTGCGTCGCTCCCCCACGGCGTCCGCGAGCGAGACCCCGAGGAGTACCGCGGGCGACTGGGTGACCAGCACGTGCAGGGCCTCGACGAGCTCCCGCTCCGACGGGTCCTCGCCCACGAGCCCGCGCTCGACGAGCAGGCCGACCATCGTGTCGCGCTCCTCGCGCGCCTCACGGCGGACCACGTACGCGGGCTCGGTCAGCAGGCCGAGCCGTTCGCGCAGGTCCACGTGCTCGCCCGCGAGGTATCCGGCGGTCGGCGGCAGGTCGTGGGTCGTGATCGTGGCGAGCGCGAGCCGACGGTACGCCTCGGGAGGCAGCGGGCGCCCGCCCTCCCCCTTCTCGAACCACAGCACCGAGGTGCCGAGGATGCCGCGCTCGGTCAGGTAGTCACGGACCCAGGGCTCGAACACCCCGAGGTCCTCGCCGATCACGACCGCCCCGGCGCGCTGCGCCTCGAGGCACAGGATCCCGATCAGCGCCTCGTGGTCGTAGCGGACGTAGGCTCCCGCGTCGGCGCGCGCCGCTCCCGGGATCCACCAGAGCCGGAACAGCCCGATGATGTGGTCGACCCGGATCGCGCCCGCGTGCCGCAGCACGGTGCGCAGCAGGTCGCGGTACGGCGCGTAGCCGGCCTTGGCGAGCGCCTGCGGGTGCCACGGCGGCTGCGACCAGTTCTGGCCCTGCTGGTTGTACATGTCGGGCGGCGCGCCGACCGTCACGCCCCCGGCGAGCACGCCGCGGTGCGCCCACGCGTCCGCGCCGTGCGGGTGCACGCCCACCGCGAGGTCGTGCATGACGCCGATCGACATGCCTGCCTCGCGGGCCGTGCGCTGCGCGACCTCGAGCTGCTCGTCCGCGACCCACTGGAGCCAGCAGTAGAAGTCGACCTGGTCGTCGAGCTGCTCGCGCAGCGCCGCCACCCCGGGAGAGGACGGGTCGAGCGCGTACGGCGGCCAGTCCTGGTCACCGAAGTGGTCGGCGAGCGCGCACCACGTCGCGAAGTCCTCGAGCCCCTTGCCCTGCTCGGTGCGGAACGCGTCGAGCGCCGCCTGCCGGGCCGTCGAGCGCGGCGCGGCGAACACGACCTCGAGCGCAGCCTTCTTGGCCTCCCACGCGGCGTCGCGGTCGATCGGCCCGGGGTCGGAGCTGAGGTCGCGGACGGGGTCGAAGGCCCACTCGACGAGCGACCTGTCGGCCGCCGTGAGGTAGCCCGTCTCGCGCACGTCCTCGACACGGATGTACAGCGGGTTGACGAAGCGCCTGCTCGTCGGCAGGTAGGGCGAGGGCGTCATGGGGGTTCGTGGCTCGGCCGCGGCCAGGGGGTTCACGAGCACGAAGTCCGCACCGGCCCGGTGCGCGCCGAGCCATGCGAGGTCGGCGAGGTCCGCCAGGTCCCCGACCCCCCACGAGGCGCGTGAGCGCACCGAGTAGAGCTGCGTCATGAGGCCCCAGGCGCGGCCTCCCGAGCGCAGGGGATCAGGGAGCTCCAGGCGCTGCGGCGTCACGACGAGCGTCGCGCGGGACTGCGTGCCGTCGCTCGTCGCGTGGATCTCGTGCCACCCCAGGGGCAGGTCCTCGGGGACGGCGAAGGTCGCTCGGCCCACGGCGCGCCCGTCGACCGTGCGGGGCTCGACGTAGTCGTCGACCTGCGGCAGGTCGCGCCGTTCGCGCACCGCGGGGGCCGTCGACCGGTAGCCCGGCGCCTCGGGAGGCTCGAGCTCGACCCACACCTCGACCTGCGCGCCGTCCGTGACGTGCACGGGAAAGCGCGCGCCGACGCCCTGCCGGACGACGACCGTGGGCGGCAGCATCTGGCGCCACGTGTCGTCCTCGGAGTGCTCGAGGCTCACGGCGACCTTCTCGGGGGACGAGGCGGGCACCCCGAGCGCCTCGAGCACCGCGACGAGCGTCTGTGCGCTCACGGGGCGACGTTCCCCGTCGAACCCCCAGAAGTCGGGCGCCACTCCGTGGACCGCGGCCAGCTGGACCAGCGGTTCGGGCACGTCGGCCGTGACATGTTGGAGAGCGCTCACGAGGCGATCCTGCCAGAGCACGACCCGCTCGGCAGACCTTCGGCCCGGCGCGGCGCCGCGCCGGCCGCCGGGCCACGCCCCCACCCGCACTCGTGGCGTCCCGTCGCAGGTCCCTCACGGCGTCTGCGCAGACCCCGCCCATGCTCTCCTGGTGAGGCTCGTCACGCGGGGTGCGCGACGCCGTCGGGCGCCCTGCCAGGACCGGTAGCCTGCCGGGATGGCATCACCGACCCCGACCCCCCTCGACGACGTCACTGACAAGTTCCAAGAGCAGGCCAACGTCTGGCTCGAGTGGTTCCTCGGTGCTCCCCTCCGGATCATCCTCATCATCGCGATCGGCTCGATCGCGCTCGCCGTGGTCCGGCGCATCATCGGCAACGTCACCGAGCACATCGCGGACGGCACCCCGATCACCGAGCGGCGCGGCATGAAGGGCCTCAAGGGCCTCTCCGAGTCGCCCATGGGCACCATCCTGGTGCGCGCCAACCCGCTCGCGAGCGCCCGCCGCGCTCAGCGGGCCCGGACGATCGGGTCGGTCCTGCGCTCGACCGCCAACATCCTGGTCGGGACGACCATCGTGCTCATGGTCCTCACCGAGCTCGGCATGAACATCGCGCCGTTCCTCGCCTCGGCGGGGATCGTGGGCGTCGCGCTCGGGTTCGGCGCCCAGAGCCTCGTCAAGGACTTCCTGTCCGGCACGTTCATGCTGCTCGAGGACCAGTACGGCGTGGGCGACTCGGTCGACTTCGGGGTCGTGTCCGGGACGGTCGAGGAGGTCGCGCTGCGCGTGACCAAGGTCCGTGACGGCGACGGCACCCTCTGGTACATCCGCAACGGCGAGATCCTGCGCACGGGCAACAAGTCGCAGGAGTGGGGCCGGGCCTCTGCCGAGGTGCACGTCGCGTACTTCGCGGACCTCGACGAGGTCCAGCGGTGCCTGCGCGAGGCGGGCGCGGAGGTCGCCGCCGACCCCGTCCTGGGGACCTATCTCCTGGAGCAGCCGACCGTGTCCGGCATCGAGTCCATGAGCCCCGAGGAGCTCGTGCTCAAGGTCAGCGTCAAGACGCAGGCCTCGATGCAGGGCGAGATCTCCCGGGCGCTGCGCAAGGCGGTCCGCGAGCGCCTCGCCGCGGCGCACGTCCCGATGGCCGGCGCCGAGGACCCCTCGACGACCGAGGCGGCCCCCGCGGACCAGCAGATCGTCCCTGTCCACGGGACGCCGCCCGCCCAGGTGTCGGCTCCCGCGGCCACGCCCCACGATGCGGCGCGTGCGGACGCCCCGCGCGAGGCGCCCCAGGACTCGCCGATGGCCGAGCGGTAGCCGGAAGCCGGTCCTCGGGCTGCGAGCCTCAGGACCAGGTCAGGACGGGTTCGCCCGCCGCGACCTGCGTCCCGGGCGCGACGAGCAGCGTGAGCAGCCCGGGATCCCCCTGGAGCGCGACCACCGGGCACACCGTGGACAGCCCGAGCGAGGCCACCCGCCCGGGCTCCCAGGTGATGAGCGTCGCGCCCGCGACGACCCGGTCGCCCGCCTCGACGTGGAGCCGGAAGCCCTCGCCGCCGAGCCGGACGGTGTCGATGCCGAGGTGCACGAGGACCGTGCGGCCCTCACCGGTCTCGAGCGCGAACGCGTGCGGGAACAGGGACCCGACGACCCCCGCGGCCGGGGCCACGACCGTCGAGACCCCGGTCTCGTCCGCGCGGGGTTCGATCGCCAGCCCGGGGCCCACGAACTCCTGGGAGAAGACCGGGTCAGGGACGTCCGCCAGCGCGACGACCCTCCCGGACAGCGGCGCGGCGACCACGAGGCCCGGCCCGTCGTCCGGCGAGCCGGGCCCCGTGGGCCGTGCGTCCTGTCCGCTGCGGGGCATCTGCTCGCGTCAGCGCAGGGTGTCGAGCTCGGCGGCGAGGTTGTCGGCCTCCGGGCCGACGATCACCTGGATGATCCGCCCCGACCGCACCACACCGAACGCCCCGGTGGCCTTGAGCCGCGCCTCGTCCACGAGCGTCGGGTTGGTCACCTCGACACGCAGCCGGGTGATGCAGGGTTCGAGGTCGACGACGTTCTGCTGTCCGCCGAGCGCCTCGAGGATCTGCTGTGCCTTGCTCATGTACGAACTCCTGACTCCTGTGCTGCGGGCGCCGTTGCCTGTGCGAAGGACTGCGAACAGGCCTCTTTCCTCCACCCTAGTCTCAGTCCGTGCCCGGGGGGCGTGAGGCGTGCGGGCGATTTCTCGGCGTCCTCGCACGCCCGACGGCGCCGCTCGCCTCGTGCGCGGCGGTCACCGCCCGCTTGGCGGTCCGTGTGCGGCTGGGGAACACTGCGGGAGAGGACACCGGCCGACCGCCGGACCCGACCAAGACCCTGGAGGACGACGTGGCCAGCGAGGTACAGCGGACCATCACCGGTATCGGGGTGTGCCCCGGCAAGGTCGTGGGACCGGTCGTCTTCCTGCCCGAACCGCTCGCGGAGCCCTCGCCCGGGCTCCGGTTGCGCCCCACCGCGGACCTGCAGGCCGAGGCCGACCGCATCCCGGTGGCCGCCGCTCAGGTCCAGGCGGACCTCGAGCGGGCCGCGGCGAGCGCGACGGGCGACACGCGCGACGTCCTCGAGGCCACGGCTGCCATGGCGGCCGACCCGACGCTCGCGGCCGACGCCGCGCGCCGCGTCATCGACGAGCACCTGATCGCCGAACGAGCCGTCTGGGAGGCCGCCGAGTCCGTCGCCCAGCAGTTCGAGGCCCTGGGCGGATACTTCGCCGAGCGCGCGCGCGACATCGCCGACGTCCGCGACCGGATCGTCGCGGCGCTCTCGGGCAGGCCTGCCCCCGGCGTACCCGACCACCCCGAGCCGTTCGTGCTGGTCGCGCTCGACCTGGCCCCCTCGGTGACCGCGAGCCTCGACCCCGCCCGGGTCCTCGCGATCGTGACCGACGGCGCCGGACCGACCTCGCACACCGCGATCGTCGCGAACGCCATGGGTATCCCCGCGGTCGTCGCCGCGACGGGCGCGAGCGAGGCGCTCGCCGCCGGCGACACGGTCCTCGTGGACGGGTCCGCGGGCACGGTGCTCGTGCACCCCACCGACCAGCAGGTCGCCACGGCCCGGGCTCTGGCGGCGACCGTCCGCACGTTCTCGGGCGAGGGGCGCACGGCCGACGGCCACCGCGTCCAGCTCCTGGCCAACATCGGCGACCCTGCGGGAGCCGAGCCCGCCGCGGCGGCCGGAGCCGAGGGAGTGGGACTGTTCCGCTCCGAGTTCTGCTTCCTCGACCGCGAGCAGCCGCCCACGACCGAGGAGCAGGTCTCGGCGTACCGCACGGTCTTCCACGCGTTCGCCGGGCGCAAGGTCGTGATCCGCACGCTCGACTCGGGGGCCGACAAGCCGTTGCACTTCCTGTCGGTCGACGACGAGGAGAACCCCGCGCTCGGTGTGCGCGGCCTGCGCACGGCCGAGAAGTGGCCCGAGCTCCTCGAGCAGCAGCTCGAGGCCATCGCGATCGCCGCCGCGGCCGAGGAGGCCGAGGTCTGGGTCATGGCCCCCATGGTCTCGACCGTCGCCGAGACCGAGTGGTTCGTCGCGCGCTGCGCGGCGCACGGCCTCGAGACCGCGGGCGTCATGATCGAGGTCCCGAGCGCGGCCCTGCTGGCCGGCCCCATCCTCGCGCGAGCGCACTTCGCATCGATCGGCACCAACGACCTGACGCAGTACACCATGGCGGCCGACCGTCTCCTGGGGTCGCTCGCCGAGCTCTCCGACCCGTGGCAGCCCGCGGTGCTCCAGCTCGTCGCCGCCACCTGTCGCGGTGGGGACCTGCAGGGACGGCCCGTCGGCGTGTGCGGCGAGGCGGCCTCGAACCCCGTGCTCGCGGCCGTGCTCGTCGGGCTCGGGGTGTCCTCGTTGTCCATGACCGCGCGGGCGATCCCGGACGTCGCCGCGCTGCTCGGCGCGGTCACGATCGGCCGGTGCCGTGAGGTCGCCCAGCTCGCGCTCGCCGCCGAGAGCGCGGCCGAGGCGCGCGCCGTCGTGCGGGCTGCCCTGCCCCAGCTCGACGAGCTGGGGCTGTGAGGTGCACGGGAGCGGCGAGCGTCACGTCGTGACGGCACCCCCGGGCGTGACGCCGGGTGGGATGATGGCGGCGTGACCAGCGATCCTGTTCCCCACCCCGGCGCCTCGCCCGCGCCGCTCCCCGTGAGCGCCGCCGCCCCGCGGCTGCGCGAGTCGCTCGCCTCGACCGGCTCGTTCTACGACGAGATCGGCGGGCACGAGACCTTCGTGCAGCTCGTCGACGTCTTCTACGCGGGCGTCGCGGCGGACCCGGTGCTCAAGCCCATGTACCCCGAGGAGGACCTCGGCCCGGCCAAGGTCCGGCTGACGACGTTCCTCGAGCAGTACTGGGGCGGGCCCACCACGTACTCCGAGCAGCGCGGGCACCCGCGCCTGCGCATGCGCCACGCGCCGTACAAGGTGAACCCCGACGCGAGGGACCGCTGGCTCGCCCACATGCGCGCCGGCGTCGACTCCCTGGACCTCGCGCCGCTGCACGAGGCCACGCTCTGGGACTACCTGGAGCGTGCCGCCCACTCGCTGATCAACACCTTCGAGGAGTGACGTGACCGACGTGACGACCCCCCGCGCCGACCAGTCCGAGCAACGCGACCAGACCCAGCCCCTGCGTACCAAGGTCACGGCCGACGAGCTCGCCCGTGACCCGCTGGGCAACCTGCTGCGCGCTCTCCAGCTCGAGGAGAAGCCGGCCGACGACTCGCGCTCGGACGGCGCCGACGTGCGCTTCGGCGGGCTGAGCGTCGACCAGCCCAACGCCCGGATCTACGGCGGCCAGGTGCTCGCCCAGGCGCTCATGGCCGCAGGCCTGACCGTCGAGGGCGACCGCCGTCCCCACTCGATGCACGGCTACTTCCTGCGCGCGGGCGACCTCGACGCCCCCATCGAGTTCGCGGTCGAGAAGCTGCGCGACGGCCGCTCGTTCAGCGCGCGCCGCACCCACGCGGTGCAGCACGGCAAGCCGATCCTGTCGATGATCGCCTCGTTCCAGGAGGAGCAGGACGGCGTCGAGCACACCTCGCCCATGCCTGAGGCCCCGGACCCCGAGACGCTCCCGTCGGCGTTCGACGAGCTCGGCAAGATCCCGCACCCCGCGGCACGTTCGCGCTCGCACGAGGCCGCGTTCGACCTGCGGCACGTGGGCGGCTCGCTCTACCTGGGGCCCGGCGCCGAGCGCACCGACCAGCAGATGGTGTGGATGAAGGCGCGCGGCCCCGTCGAGGGCGACCAGCTCCTGCACCGCGCCCTCATGGCGTACGCGTGCGACCAGATCATGCTCGAGCCCGTGCTGCGCAAGACGGGGTCGAGCTGGGTCACGCCCGGGGCGTCGATCGCGAGCCTCGACCATGCGATGTGGTGGCACCGTGACGCACGCGTCGACGAGTGGCTGCTCTACGTCCAGTCCTCGCCCAGCGCGCAGGGCGGGCGCGGCCTCGGCGCCGCCCGGGTCTTCACGCGCGACGGGACGCTCGTGGCGAGCATCGCGCAGGAGGGCATGCTGCGGCTGCCGGTCTGACGGGCGAGCCGCCGGGACGCGGTGCAGGATGACCGGATGGTCCGCCTGCGCCGTGTCTCGGTCTCCTCGCCCGGGTACGGCCGACGCCGCCACGGGAAGGGCTTCTCGTACCTCGACGTCGACGGCTCCCGGCTGACCGACCGGGACGAGGTCGCGCGCTGCACGCGCCTGGTCGTCCCGCCCGCGTGGACCGACGTCTGGATCTGCCGCTACGCGAACGGGCACGTCCAGGCGTTCGGGTACGACGACGCGGGGCGTGGCCAGTACCTGTACCACGACCAGTGGCGCGAGCGCAGGGCCCGCCGCAAGTTCGACCACGTCCTCGCGGTCGGTGCCCGGCTTCCCGCCGCACGCCGGCGGGTCGCCAAGGACCTCGCGCTCGACGGGATACCGCGGGACAAGGTCCTCGCGCTCGCGTTCCGGCTCCTGGACCTCGCGTACTTCCGGGCCGGCAGCGAGGCGTACGCGAAGCAGAACGGCAGCTACGGGCTCGCGACGCTGCTCGCCGAGCACGTGCGCGTGCGGCGCGACGGCTCGGTCCACTTCCACTACCCCGCGAAGTCGGGCCAGGTGCGCGACGTCGTCGTCGAGGACGAGCGCGTCCGCGAGGTCGTCACGACGCTCGTGCGGCGCCGCGGGGCCGACGAGCTGCTCGCCTGGCGCGAGGAGTCGCCCGACGGCGTGGTCTGGCACGACGTCACGAGCACCGACGTGACCGGGTACCTCAAGGACCGCCTGGGCGAGGACGCGACCGCGAAGGACTTCCGGACCTGGCACGCGAGCGTCCTCGCGGCCCGCGCACTGGCAGAGGCAGGCGACCCACCCCGCTCGGCCCGCGCTCGACGGGCCGTGGTCGCGAGCGTGGTCCGGGACGTCGCCGACGAGCTCGGCAACACCCCGGCCGTCGCACGGTCGTCGTACGTCGACCCGCGCCTGATCGACCTCTGGGAGGCCGGGCGGACCATCGCGCCGCTCCTGGGCAAGCACCGGAGCCAGGCCGCGGTGGAGCGTGCGGTGCTGGACCTGCTGGGCTGACCCGCGGGTCGCGAGCGGCCGCGCCCCGGGTCACCATGGGGAGCATCATGACTCCAGCCGACGACGCCGCTCCCCCGCCGACCGCGACCGCCCCTGCCGGCCTGCCGACCGAGGGCTCCGCTCCGGCCCCCCTGACCGTCGCCGTCACGGGCGTCACGGGGTACGTCGGTGGCCGCCTGGTCCCCGAGCTCCTGGATGCCGGGCATCACGTCCGGGCGCTCGCCCGGCGGCCCGAGCGGCTGTCCGGACGCGACTGGGCGCAGCACGTCGACCTCGTGCAGGCCGACGCGTCGGACCTCGACCAGATCCGCGACGCGCTCCGAGGGGCCGACGTCGCGTACTACCTCATCCACTCCCTCGGCACGGGCAGCTCGTTCGCGGCCCGCGACCGGCGCACCGCGCTGACCTTCGCGCAGGCCGCCCGTGAGGCGGGCGTGGGCCGGATCGTCTACCTGGGCGGCCTGTTCCCCGACGTCGACGACGCCGAGCTGTCCCCGCACCTGGCCTCGCGCAAGGAGGTCGGGGAGATCCTCCTCGCCTCCGGGGTCCCGACGACGGTGCTCCAGGCCGCGGTGATCCTCGGCTCGGGCTCGGCCTCGTTCGAGATGATGCGCTACCTGACCGAACGGCTGCCCGCGATGACGACGCCGCGCTGGGTCGACAACCGCATCCAGCCGATCGCGATCCGTGACGTGCTGCGCTACCTGGTCGGCAGCGCCACGATGCCCGCGGCCGTCTCGCGTGCGTTCGACATCGGCGGTCCGGACGTCCTGACCTACCGGCAGATGATGCAGGGCTACGCCCAGGTCGCCGGGCTCCCCCGTCGGCTGATCGTGAGCGTCCCGGTCCTGACCCCGCGGCTGTCGAGCCACTGGGTGGGCCTCGTGACCCCCGTCCCCGCGAGCATCGCACGACCGCTCGTCGAGTCGCTCGTCCACGAGGTCGTGTGCGACGAGCACGACATCGCGCGGTACGTCCCGGACCCTCCCGGCGGGCTGATCGGCTTCCGGCGCGCGGTCGAGCTCGCGCTCGAGCGCATCCACGACGGCGAGGTGACCACGCGCTGGTCGTCGGCCGCGGTCGAGGGCGCGCCGAGCGACCCGCTGCCCTCGGACCCCGACTGGGCGGGCGGCTCGCTCTACGTCGACGAGCGGCGCCGCGTGGTCGACGCCCCGCCCGACGTCCTCTGGAAGGTCGTCGAGTCGATCGGGGGGCAGGGCGGCTGGTACTCGTGGTCGCTCGCGTGGCGGGTCCGCGGGCTCATGGACCGGTTGTCCGGAGGGCCGGGCCTGCGCCGAGGGCGCCGGGACGAGAACACGCTCGTGGTCGACGACGTCCTGGACTTCTGGCGCGTCGAGGCGATCGAGCCGGGGCGCCGTCTGCTGCTGCGCGCCGAGATGCGGCTCCCCGGCCTGGCATGGCTCGAGCTGCGCGTGGACGAGGCGGCCGAGGAGGTCACGGGGCCCGACGACGTCGGCCCCGCCCCCGAGGACGCGTCCGGCCCGGGCCGGACGTACTTCGCGCAGCGCGCGCTCTTCCACCCGCACGGGCTCGCGGGCCAGGCCTACTGGTGGTCCGTCAAGCCGTTCCACGGCGTGGTGTTCGGAGGCATGCAGAAGAACATCGCCGAAGCCGCCGAACGGGCAGCCGCCGCGACGCGCACGGCCGACCGGGTCGTCACTCCTCCGCGGTGAGCATCCGGTCCACGAGCGCGAACGCGGTCTCGCTCACGACCATGCCCGCGAGGGTCACGTCCGTGAGGTCCGCATAGTCCTCGATGAGCTCGCGGATGTCCTCGTCGAGCACGCCGGGCCGGTGGACCGCTCCGCGCGCCGGGACGGCCCCCGAGACGAGGTCGAACGCGAGCGAGGCGATCGCCGCGAGCAGGGGGTCGTCCGAGGCGATGAGCCGGGCGATCGCGGCCCGTCCGGCGAACGAGGTCGCCTCGCCCGTGACGGCCTGGACCGCGAGCAGCGCGACCTGCAGCGTGCGCGGCCCACCGAGGAACGCGGCGTCCAAGCCGGGCAGCAGCTCCTGCGCGGCGAGCAGGACCTCGAGCTGGAGGTCGACCTGCTCGGCGGGCTCGCCGGGCAGGTGCGCGGCCCCCATGGTCAGCAGCAGGAGCGCGACGCCGCTGCGGACCTCCTCGGCCAGCCCCTCGTCGCGCACGACCGCGGCGAGAACACGCAGCGCGGGCAGCGACGCCTCGTAGAGGGCACCGTCGTGGTTGACGACCTGCCACAGCAGGTCGAGCGCCTCGTCGCGCTCGGGTCCCTCGGGCCCGACGACGGCGCGCACCAGGGCAGGGAACGCGTCGGCCGGGCCGAACGCCCCCTGGAGCCCCTGCCAGTCCACGGCGTCGAGCTCCGCCTCGACCTCGGAGACGGGAGGGATCACCCGCTGGTCGGCAGGCACTGCGGGCGCGGCGATCTCGGGTTCGACGGTCTCGCGTTCGGCGGTGACGGCCTCGGCCTCGCCGACGACCTCTACGGTGTCCACGCGCGCATCATGACATCTACCGGGGACATCCGTCACCGTCGGGTTCGTCACCACCCCTCTCAGCATCTCGTCAACGTCCCCTGCGCCGGAACTCCAGCGGGTCCTCGACGAACGGCTGCCAGGCCGCGCGCTCGTCGTCGGTGATGCGCCGCGGGGCCCCCGTCGACGCGTCGACGACCACGATCGTCGTCGCGGCCTTGGCATAAGGGCGGCTCCCGATCGAGGGGCCGGTGCGCCCCGAGGGGTCGGGCCACTCGGTGTGCACCTCGTAGCAGACCTCGAGGCTCGCCCCGCCCAGGTGCCCGAGCCACATCTCGACGCGCACGGGGCTGCGCGTGAAGCCCAGCGGCCGCAGGTACTCGATCTCCTGGCGGGCGACGAGCGTGTGCGAGGTCGCGTGCGGGCCCGTGTCGAGCACGGCCGTGGGCCAGCTCTCCTCGACCGTGGCCTCGGGATGACGCCAGAAAGCCGTGATGCGGGCGTCCTCGAGGAGCCGGAGCATCTCGACGTTGTTGACGTGCTGGTAGGCGTCGAGGTCGGACCAACGCAGGGCGACGGGGACGTGCAGGCGGGTCATGGAAGTCCTTTCTTCGATTCCGCAGGGCCTCGCACCACGTCGCGGCCGATGGCTCGGGACGTGGGGGCACCCGGGCCACCCTACGCCCGCCTCACCCCGCCGCGATATGGGCAGCCACGCGGCACGTGGTCAGGGCCGACAGCTCCTCGGCCACGGGCAGGCGCACCTGGCCGTCCGCGACCCGTCCGATGCTCTCCCGCAGCCTGCGCCGGGCGCGCGCGGCCCGCCGTCGGGCACCCAGCGCCCCCGCCAGGCGCGAGACGAGCGCCACGACCAGCCCGACCAGCGCCCCGCCCACGACCATGAGCGTGGGCCACGGGAAGCCGCGCCAGGTCGGCGTCTCGGGGGCAGGCAGCTGGAGGTACGCCAGGACCGCGAGCACACCGAGCCACACCAGCCCCGCCACCAGCACGCCCAGCACGACCCACTGGACGAAGCTCACCACGCCCCACCAGAGGGGGCGCCGCGTGGCCTCGAGCTCGGTGCCGGCCACGGCGAGGTCGAGCGCGTCGTCCAGACCGTCGGTGCTCGCCGTGACCCGGGCCCGCGCGGCGAGCACCCAGTCCTCGGGCGCGCCCGTCGTCATGGTGCCGACGTACTCGCGGACCGCGACGTGGGCGCGGGCAGCGAGCGTGGGCGAGGCGGGCGGGAGCGAGGTGCGCGCGAGCTCGGGCCGGTCCGTGCCGCGCGTCAGGCCGAGCCTGCGCAGCGGGTCCACGCACAGCCGCCCGATCCAGCGCGTGGGGGGCCAGCCTGTCGCGGCCCGGGCGCGCCGGTTCGCCGACCCCCGCACGGCGTCCACGACCGTGGGCACCCCGGCCGCGGCCTCGAGCGCGTCGACGAGCCGCTCGCGCGCGGCCTTCTGCGAACGGTCGGGGACCTTGTCGCCGCACGCGTCCGCGATCCGTGCCGCGACCGTGCGCAGGTCCGCGACCATGCGAGCGACGGCCGCCTCGCGCCGCGCCGCAGCCTGGTCCAGGAGGGCGTCGAGCTCGTCGATCCCCTGGCCCGTGGTCGCCGAGACGCCCAGCACGCGGGCCGCCGCGAGCCCGTCCTCGGCCACGAGGCGACGCAGGTCCGCGAGGCACGCGGTCGCCTCCTCGGGGGTCAGTCGGTCGATCTGGTTGAGCACGACCACGACGACGTCGCCGTGCCCCGCGAGCGGGCGCAGGTAGCGCTCGTGCAGCGCCGCGTCGGCGTACTTCTGCGGGTCCACGACCCACACCAGCAGGTCGACGCGCTCGACGAGCCGCTCGGCGATCGCACGGTGCTCGGTCTCGACCGAGTCGTGGTCGGGCAGGTCGAGCAGCACGAGGCCCCGGGTGGCCACGGTCGCACGGTCGGCGGCGTGGTGCCGGTCCCCGACCTCGAGCCAGCTCAGGAGCGGGTCCGCGCCCGGGCCCCAGACGACCGCCATGGGGCGCGACGTCGTCGGGCGCGTGATGCCCGGGCGCGCGAGCGGCGCCCGGGCGATCGCGTTGAACAGCGACGACTTGCCCGAACCGGTCGAGCCCGCGAGCGCCACGACCGTGTGCTCGGCCGACAGCGCGCTGCGCGTGGCCGTGCGCTCCAGGACCGCCCGGGCGTCGTCGAGGAGCGGGGCGGGCAGGCGCCCCTCGCCCGCGGAGACCGCGGTCTCGAGCGCGGCGACCCGGTCGGCGACGTCGAGGCGGGCCATCAGCGCCCGTCCCCGGGCTCGTCGGTCGAGGGCTCCTCGGTCGCGTCGGCCGGGCGCGCGCCGAACAGGCGTCGCCAGAAGCCGGGGCGCTCGGTGCCCGGCGCCTCGTCCGCGGGGGCGTCGGGGGTCTGCGGGTCGCGCGCGTGCGCCCCGCGCAGGGCCCCCGCCTGCCCGACGACGGAGCCGGGGTCCTGCGCGCCGGTCACGTCCGCGGCACGGGCCTTCTGCTCGCGCCGCGCGGCCCGGCGCACCTCCTCGGCCGCGGCTCGCAGCGGGGTACCGGTCGCGTCCCCCGTGCCGAGCGCGTCGAGCTGGGACGTGAAGCGTCGGGCCTCGCCGTCGAGCACGGCCCCGACGCGGGCCGAGAGACGGTCCTGGGCCGTGCGCGTGAGCCGGCGCACGGCGTCGTCGCCGAACACGGCCTCGAGGAGCTTCTGGGCGAGCACCGCCGTGCCCCCCGCGATGCCGAGCTCGGCCCCGGTGATCCCGCCCGTCGACGCGAAGACCAGGACCATGAGCGAGACGCCCAGCCCGTTGAGCCCGAACGACAGGGCGCGGGCCGTGCCCCGCTTGGCCGCGGCCTGCTCGCTCACGAGCGCGAGGACGTCCGCCTGCCAGCCCCGGATCTCCTCGGCGACCCGCGTGCGCAGCGTGCCCGACGCGCGGGACAGGTCCAGCCCGTCGAGCAGCGCGGCCCCCGAGGGGTCGGCACGCCATGCGCGGTAGCTGCGCTCGGCGGCCTCCTCGGCGGCGTCGAGCACGACCGACTCCAGCCCGTGCGTGATGGCCTCCTCGACCTCGGGGACCTTGCGCCCCTTGCCGCGGAAGAAGCCGCTGACCGCGTCACGGACCGAGCCGACCTTCTGCTCGACGGCGCGGAAGAACTCGCCCGTCCCGACGAAGTCCTGCCAGCGAGAGAGCACCTCGCCGCGCAGCATGGTGCCGTCGCTCGTCGCGGCGAGGATCGTCCGACGTGCGTCCTCGTACGCGGCGCCGACGGCCGCGCGCAGGTGTCCGTCGGCCTCGTGCTGCGCATCGACCGCGCCCGCGAGGTCGGTCGCGCGGCGCACCAGGTCGTCGACCACGCCGTCGCGCGTCGCGTCGATCACGGCCGAGCGCGCGCCCGCGTCACCACCGAGGGCCGTGAGCCAGCGCGAGATCTCCCCCACCGCGGTCTCGGGGAGGAGCCCGTCGACGAGCTGCGCCTCGGGCACCAGGAAGATCGGCGCGTGCCCGAGCCCGTTCTCGGAGGCCAGGCGGTGCAGGTCCGCACCCACGGCCTCGGCGCCGGGGTCGACCCGGTCGAGCACGAGGGCCACCTGGGCGCGGCGGCGGGCGGCCTCGTGGAGCAGGTCCCACGGCACGGCGTCGGCGTAGCGCGCGGCCGTCGTGACGAAGAGCCAGAGGTCCGCCGCACCGAGGAGCTGTGCCGCGAGCTCGCGGTTCTCGACCACGACCGAGTCGACGTCCGGTGCATCGAGGAGCGCGAGGCCCTGCGGCAGGACCTCGGACGCGACCAGGCGCACCGCGCGGTGCGACGACGCGCCGTCGGTGTGGTCGACCGCACCGGTCACGCGCGCGAGCCCGGGCAGGATGCGGTCGGTGCTGAACCAGCGCCCGTCCAGGGGATGGTGCACCAGCACGGGCGAGCGCGTCGTGGGACGCAGCACCCCGGGCGTCGTGACCTTCTCCCCCAGGACCGAGTTCACGAGCGTGGACTTGCCCGCTCCCGTCGAGCCGCCCACGACCACGAGCAGCGGGGCGCTGCGGGCTCGCAGGCGCGGCAGCAGGTAGTCGTCGAGCTGGTCGACCGCGAGCGCGAGGGTCCGACGGTCCTCCTCGACCCCGGGCGTCGTCAGCGGCAGGCGCTGCGCGGTGAGCTCGCCGCGCAGGACGTCGAGGGCCGCGACGAGCTCGTCCGTGCCGGCCTGCGGAGCGCGCACGAGCGACCGCTCGACCACGGGGTCTGCGTCGGCGACGTGCCGACCGTGACCGCTCTCGTCGAGCGAGGTGCCGGGCGCCGGGGCGCCGAGGTCCTGACCGGTTGCGCCGGGACCCGCGCCGGTGCCGGGCGCGCCCGGCCCGTCGCCGCTCGTGCGCGCGGCACCGCCGTCGGGGTCGCCACCGACGGTCCGGCCTGCGTCGTCGCTCGGGATGGTCATGGGCCTCAGTCTGCCGGACCCGGCAGCCGAGCGACCGGTGAGCGCGCCGCGGGCGCCGGGTGACGTCGGGCCGGAGCGCGTGGGGCCGGACGGGACAGGCTTGATCGGCCGGGCAGGGAGGAGCGACGAGGGCGGCCGGTCCAGCCCGCGGGGCGGCACGGTCCACGCGAGAGGGCCCCGACGAATCCTCGTCGGGGCCCTCTCCGCCGCCGGCAGGGCGGCACGCGTCAGCGACGGGTCAGTCGCGCGTCAGCTTGCGGTACGTGACGCGGTGCGGGCGCGCGGCGTCCGCACCGAGGCGGCTGATCTTGTTCTCCTCGTACGAGGCGAAGTTGCCCTCGAACCAGTACCAGTTCGCCGGGTCCTCCTCGGTGCCCTCGTACGCGAGGATGTGCGTCGCGACGCGGTCGAGGAACCACCGGTCGTGCGAGACCACGACGGCGCAGCCAGGGAACTCGAGCAGGGCGTTCTCGAGCGAGCCGAGGGTCTCGACGTCCAGGTCGTTGGTGGGCTCGTCGAGCAGCAGGAGGTTTCCACCCTGCTTGAGGGTCAGCGCGAGGTTCAGACGGTTGCGCTCACCACCCGAGAGCACGCCGGCCGGCTTCTGCTGGTCCGGCCCCTTGAAGCCGAACGCCGCCACGTATGCCCGGGAGGGCATCTCGACGTTGCCGACCTTGATGAAGTCGAGCCCGTCCGAGACGACCTCGAACAGCGTCTTCTTGGGGTCGATCCCGCCACGCGACTGGTCGACGTAGGAGATCGAGACGGTCTCGCCGACCTTGAGGTCGCCGCCGTCGAGGGGCTCGAGGCCCACGATCGTCTTGAACAGCGTCGTCTTGCCGACACCGTTCGGACCGATCACGCCGACGATGCCGTTGCGCGGCAGCGTGAAGCTGAGCCCGTCGATGAGCTTGCGCCCGTCGAAGCCCTTCTGCAGGTTCGAGGCCTCCAGGACGACCGACCCCAGGCGCGGGCCCGGCGGGATCTGGATCTCCTCGAAGTCCAGCTTCCTGGTGCGGTCCGCCTCGGCAGCCATCTCCTCGTAGCGCGCCAGACGCGCCTTCGACTTGGTCTGGCGGCCCTTCGCGTTGGAGCGGACCCACTCGAGCTCGTCCTTCAGACGCTTCGCGAGCTTCTGGTCCTTCTTGCCCTGGATCGCCAGGCGCTCCTGCTTCTTCTCCAGGTAGGTGGAGTAGTTGCCCTCGTAGGGGTACAGGCGCCCGCGGTCGACCTCGCAGATCCACTCCGCGACGTGGTCGAGGAAGTAGCGGTCGTGGGTCACGGCGAGGATCGCGCCGGGGTACGACGCGAGGTGCTGCTCGAGCCACAGGACCGACTCGGCGTCCAGGTGGTTGGTGGGCTCGTCGAGGAGCAGCAGGTCGGGCTTCTCGAGGAGGAGCTTGCACAGGGCGACACGGCGACGCTCACCACCCGAGAGCACCGACACGTCGGCGTCCGGCGGCGGGCAGCGCAGCGCGTCCATGGCCTGCTCGAGCTGCGAGTCGAGGTCCCACGCGTCGGCTGCGTCGATGGCCTCCTGGAGGGTGCCCATCTCGGCGAGCAGCGCGTCGAAGTCGGCGTCCGGCTCTGCCATGAGCGCCGAGATCTCGTTGAAGCGGTCGAGCTTGCCCTTGATCTCGGCCACGCCCTCCTCGACGTTGCCGAGGACCGTCTTCTCCTCGTTCAGCGGCGGCTCCTGCAGCAGGATGCCGACCGAGTACCCGGGCGAGAGCCGGGCGTCGCCGTTCGAGGGTTGCTCCAGCCCGGCCATGATCTTCAGGATCGTGGACTTACCGGCACCGTTGGGGCCGACCACACCGATCTTGGCACCGGGAAGGAAGTTCAGGGTGACGTCGTCGAGGATGACCTTGTCACCGTGCGCCTTGCGCGCCTTGTACATGGAGTAGATGAACTCAGCCACTGGCTCTGTTCCACCGTTCGATCGCTCGCGGGATGCTGTGCGCCCGCCCCGGACCCGGGGTGCCCCAGGTGGGGCGGGCGTCTTCGACCCCTCAGCCTACGCGGTCGGGGTTCAGCGCGTCGCCAGGAGCTCGTGGGTCACGGCTTCCTGGTCGACGGCTCCGTCCTCGTCGTCCGCGTGACCGTCGTCCGCGGCGAGCAGCCCGAGCGCGTCGTCGACCAGGCCGTGCTCGGCGTCGTCGTCCTCCGGGACGGGCTCCCCCAGCGCCCCCAGGTCCCACTCCGTGTCGCCGCCCGCGACGGCGAGGAGGCCCAAGGTGTTCTCGCTGCCGGCCCCCGGCTCGGGGGCGGCGGCCGCCTGGCCGTGCGCGGCGCCGTCGGGCGTGGTGGGGCGGTGGACCGTGGGCGAGAAGCGCGCCTGTCCCCGCGTGAGGTCCGGGCCCAGGGCGCTCGCCTCGATCACGAGGTTGGTGCGAGGCCCCTCGGGGCTGGTCCACTCGTCGACAGCGAGACGCCCCGTGACGACGACCGCGTCACCCTTGCGCAGCGAGGCCACGACGTTCTGGGCCATGCCCCTCCACGCCTTGACGGTGAACCAGATGGTCCGTCCGTCGACCCACTCGCCGCGCGTGCGGTCGAGGTAGCGCGTGGTGCTCGCGATGCGGAAGCTCGTGAAGTCGTTGCCGGTCGGGGACGCGAACAGCCTGGGGCTCGTGCCCATGAAGCCTGCCAGCGTGACCGTGACGTCGTTGCCCATCGTTCCTCCTGGGTGCGGGGCCGGCCTGGTGCCGACCGCGACCTCAGGCTGACGGTTCGCGCGCTGCGGTGTCCGGGGTCGTCGGCCCGTCTGTGGACGGAGCGACCAGATCGTGGGCTGTGGGCAAGCTCAACGCCCCGGTGAGCGGTGCGGTCCTGCCCGTGTCGCGTGCGGACTGGGCGAGCTCGCGCACGCGCCGGTGCTCGTCGAGCAGCTTCTGCGTGGGCTTGCCCATGGTCTCCTGGACCACTCGCTCGACCGCTCCGCGGCCCGAGGCCAGCACGGTCGCCTCGCGCCGACGGGCCAGGGTCCGACGGATCTGGATCCCCGCGAGGAAGAAGCCGAGCGCCACCAGGACCGCCGCGCCCGCCACGATCGCGGACGCAGCGACGATCGTCCGGTCGAGGTCCAGCACGCCCGACGAGCTGAGGATCGCGAGCGCCCCCGTGACGACGGCCACGCCGATGGCCACGAGCGCGGTCGTGCGCGTGGCACGGGCCGAGGACGGCCCGCGCGTGTCGAGCGAGACCTTGGACAGCGCCCGCTGGGTGTCCTCGACCAGGCGGTCCGCCGGGGCGACGACCTCGTCGAGCGCCTGCTTCCAGCCCGGGCGCAAGGACTTGCCGGCGCGCGCGAGCCACCGGCTGCGCGAGAGCGCGACCGCGTCGGTCTGCGGCGGCGCGAACTCGGGGCGGCCGTACCCGTTGCGCACGGCCGCGGCGACCTGACCTGCCACGGCCGAGAGCCCGGTCGCCTCGCCGATCGCGGAGACCTCCTCGTCGACCGCGGTGCTCATGGTCCACGGCACCTCGCCCGGGGTCTGCTCGAGCAGCAGAGCCCCCGCGCGGTCGAGCTCGCCCGCGACCCGGCTCGCAGCCACGCTGCGTCGGGCCACGGCCTGCTGCAGCAGCTCACGCACCTGGCCGAGCCCCTCGCCCGTGCGGGCCGAGACCATGGTCACGTACACCCCGGACAGCCCGTCCTCCTCGAGGAGGCGACCCATGTCCGCGACGAGGTTGCCGCGCTGGGTGGTCGGCACGGTGTCGATCTGGTTGAGCGCCACGACCATCGACGCCTCGAGCCCGACCGACTTCTGCAGGTATCCCGAGTGCAGCGCGTCGTCGGCGTACTTCTGGGGGTCCACGACCCACACGAGCAGGTCCACGAGCGGCAGGACGCGGTCGACGACCGCCTGGTGCGCGGGCTCGATCGAGTCGTGGTCCGGCAGGTCGAGCAGGACCAGCCCGTCGAGGCCCTCCTCGGCGTCCCCGTCGAGCTCGCTGCCCCGCGTGATGCGCCGCTCCGGGTCGACCTCGAGCCAGTCCAGGAGCGCCGTGGCCTGGTCGCTCCACGAGCACGCCGTGATGCGGGCCGTCGTGGGCCGCTTGGCACCGACGTCGGCGAAGTTCAGGCGCGAGATGCGGTTGAACAGGCTCGACTTGCCCGAGCCCGTGCCGCCCGCGAGCGCCACGACCGTGTGGTCGACGCCCAGGGCGAGGCGCTCGCGCACCCCGCCGATCGCGGTCCGGATCCGGTCCGCGACCTCGGGGTCGAGCCGGTCGCCCGCGAGGTCGAGGGCCTTGCCGAGGTCGTCCGCGCGGGACCTGAGCTGAGAGTCGTGGGACGTCATGAGAGCCTCCTGAGCTCAGCGAGGCGCAGGCGCAGCCCGACGGCGGCATCCGGCGCGAGGGCGGGGATGTCGAGGCGTTCCAGCAGGTCGACGGGTTCGCGGGCCACCAACGCGGCGGCGCGGTCGGCGAGGTCCGAGGTCAGGGTCTGCGCGGAGGCGACCCCCGGCTCGCCGAGCAGCGCCTGCACGAGGCGCGTGGCGTCGTCGACCCCTGCGGCGGACGTGAGGAGCAGCGCGACGAGCCCCGTGGGCCCGAGAGCCTTGACCGCGGCCTCTGCCCGGCGGTTCTCGGCGCTGTCCTGCGGGGTGACGCCCGGCTCGTCGATGCCGCGCAGGGCCTCGACCGCGCGCTCGGCGACCGAGACCCACTCGTGGACCTGGGTCGCGGCGGCCTTCTCGCGCGCCGCCTCACGGGCCGGGTCGCCGTGCTCGGGCGCGAACGCAGGGCCCCCGGGAGGTGCGTCGGGGCCGGTGAGCGCAGCGCGCAGCGCGTCGTCGGCGCTCGAGCCGGCAGCGACCAGCGTGCGCGTCGCCGCGGCGCGGACCTCGTCGAGGAGCGGTTCGAGCGCTGCCTCCCGTGCACGCCCCCGGCGCTTGGTCGAGCGCGCCAGCCCGTGGCGCACCTTGAGGCGGTCGATCTTCTCGGCGCTCGCGAGCTGGGCCCAGCGCGAGGCGACCGAGCCCTCCGCGACGACGCCCGCGGCGACGGACGCGCGGGCCGAGGCCTCGGCGTCGGGCAGGGCCTTCTCGATCGTGCCGCGCAGCACCTCCGCGGCCTCGACCTGCTGCTGGACCGCGTCCGCGATGCCCGTGACCCACGCCGGGAGCGCGGCGAGCGAGCCCTTGAGCGTGCGCACGATCACGGCGCGCGACCTGTCCGGCCCCGCGAGCATGGTCAGCCACCGGGCGATGGGGGTCACGGTCGCGCGGTCGAGCATGCCCTCGTGCGGCCCGACGTCGGGGATCACGAAGAGCGGCACACCCTCCATGCCGTGCTCGCGCAGGCGGGCCAGGAGGTCGCCGCGGATGGTCGTGAGGTTGTGCTGCGGGACGCGGTTGAGGACCATCGCGACGCTCGCGCCACGCTCCATGGCCTGTCCGAGCGCGACCCAGGGCAGGGCGTCGCCGTAGCGCGCCGCCGTGGTCACGAAGAGCCACAGGTCCGCGGCCTCGAGGAGCTGGGCTGCGGTCGAGCGGTTCTCCGCGAGGAGCGAGTCGAGGTCCGGGGCGTCCAGGAGCGCGGTGCCGCGCGGGACGCCGTCGTGCTCGACGACGCGCGACATCGCGGTCGTGGGGCTGTGGACCAGGACGTCGACGTCGAGCGGGTTGTAGGCGAACACCGGCTCGCGCGTCGTGGGGCGCAGCACGCCCGCCTGCGAGACCTCCTCGCCCAGCAACGAGTTGTACAGCGTCGACTTGCCCGCGCCCGTCGACCCGGCGATCACCACGACCGCCGGGGAGGACAGCTCCTTGAGGCGCGGGAGCAGGTGCTCGTCGAGCTGGTTCAGCAGGCGCCGGCGGGCGGCCTCCGCCTCCTCGACCCCGTCGAGGACCAGCGGAAGCTCGACCTCGGCCACGTCGCGGCGCAGGTCACGGCCCACGTCGAAGACCGTCGTCCCGATCTCCTCAGGGGTGTTGCCGGGCGTCCTGCCCGAGGCGGGGGTGGCCCGCGGGGCACGGTCGGCAGCATGTCGGGTCGTCACCCGTTCATCTTCTGTGGTTCCCGAGGCGATGCCAAACGCGCGCGCCGGTCACGGGGCCGCGGACTGCCGAGGAGCCGGGTGAGGTGGGCGGGCGGGTCCGTGCGGGACCGTCCGCGACACGACCGTCTCGCGCGCGTGCGCGCAGGTCACGGCCGGATCCCACTACGATGGTCCCCGCGCCCCGATAGCTCAATGGATAGAGCAACGGCCTTCTAATCCGTAGGTTGCAGGTTCGAGTCCTGCTCGGGGCACCGCTACGCGTCCTTCAGGAGCATCCGCAGCATGGCTCCGCTCGTGGCCACCCGGGCGTCCTGAAGGAGTTCCTCGGGAAGATCCCGCAGCGCCTGCGCATCCGTCACGACGACGAGCCCGGCCAGCATGATCGTCAGCCCGCAAGCGCTCGCCACGTTCACGAGGAAGTCCCACGCGGCCTCGCCCCCCACATGGGTGAGCATGAAGCCGCTGCTCAGGTCACGAGCTCCGTACATCTCCGCCTGACCGTCGCGGAACGAGAGCTCGACGAATCCCGCCTCCAGCTATCGTCGTGAGACCAACGGCCGACGAACCAACCGGGACCTCAGGGTCGTGTCTCTGCGGAGCCACCACCATTGTGGTGGCTCCGCAGAAACACCACCCGCCCCCGGAAGGCCCCCAGCCCCGGGCGCAGCCCCCGAAGCACCCGGCCCCAGCCCCAGGCAAGACGCCCCTGCGGACGCGCGCTCCGCCGTCGGCTCACGCCGTACGGCCCTCACCGGCCGGTCGCACCGTCCGGCAGCACCTTCTCCAGGAACGTCGAGACGTCGGTGAGCTCCTCGGCGCTGATCGAGTGCGGCAGCCCCGGGTACACGACCTCGGTCGCGTCGGCGTGCTGCGGGAGCCAGGCCGACGTCCGCGCCGTCGCGTCGGGCGAGATGACCTGGTCCGCGTCACCGTGCCCGAAGAACACGGGCGGCCGACGGGCCGCGAGCGCCTCGTCACCGGGCAGCACCGCGTCGAGCACGAAGCCCGACAGCACGACGCCCGCCGCGAACCGCTCGGGCGCGGCCCGCAGGAGCTGGGACACCATGAGCCCACCCTGCGAGAACCCCACGGGCACGACGACGGTCCCCGGCTCGACGTTCACGTCGAGCCATGCGAGGACCGCGGCGGTCGAGTCGGCCACGACCTGCGGGTCGGGGCGCCCGGGCACCTCGATCGGTACCCACGAGAACCCGCCGTTGCCCGCTGCCAGGGGTGCCCGCAACGACGCCCAGTCCCACACCGGCGGCAGGTGCCCGGCGATCGCGGGCAGGTCGTGCTCGTGCGAGCCGAACCCGTGGAGCAGCAGCAGGAGGGGGCGTCCTGCCCGGTTGCTGCCGCGGACGTGGACCGTGATCTCAGCGCTCATGCCGAGAATCCTTCCATGGGGAGTTCTCACCCCCCTCAGGGCGTGAAAGAGTAAAGAACCGGCCACCCGTCGCAGATATACTCCCGGGACCGGTCGATGGACCGGCTTGCCCGGTTCGCCGGGTTCCAGGGGTGGGTCTCGCGCCGACCCCTGCTCCAGGATCGGCGACCGGTCAGCGCCCCGGCCGGCGACCGGCAGACACGAGCGAAGGATCACGATGACCGAGGCAGCACCGCTCCAGCCCCCCGCCGCGACCGAGCACCTCGTGCTCTCCGCGCCCGAGCCCGTGAAGCCCGTCGCGACCACGCAGGCTCCCGCGATGGCCCCGCGCGTCGACGAGGCAGCGATCCCCGGCCTGGACCAGAAGGTCACGTCCTACCTGGACGCGCTCATGGCCTCCGACGCCCGCTCTCCCGAGTTCGCCGCCAAGGCCAACGACGTGCGCACCATGGGCGACCAGGACATCCGCACCGCGGCCGACTCCTCGAACCGCCTGCTGGCCACGCCCGTGCGCGCGCTCAAGGAGGGTGGGCTGTCCGAGGGCTCCAAGGTGGGCAGCACGCTCCTCGAGCTGCGCCGCACGGTCGAGAACCTCGACCCGTCCGAGGCCAGCATGGGCCGCAAGATCCTCGGGTTCATCCCGTTCGGCGACAAGCTGACGTACTACTTCCGCCGCTACGAGTCGGCACAGGGCCACCTCAACGCGATCATCCGCGCGCTCTACGACGGCCAGGACGAGCTCCGCAAGGACAACGCGGCCCTCAACCTCGAGAAGCAGCACCTGTGGGACACCATGGCGCGCCTCAACCAGTACATCTACGTGGCCGAGCGCCTCGACGCGCAGCTGTCCGCCAAGACGGCCGAGCTCGACGCGACGGACCCGGAGAAGGCCAAGGCCCTGCGCGAGGACGTCCTGTTCTACGTCCGCCAGAAGCACCAGGACCTCCTGACCCAGCTCGCGGTGTCCATCCAGGGCTACCTCGCGATCGACATCGTCATCAAGAACAACGTCGAGCTCATCAAGGGCGTCGACCGCGCGACCACCACGACCGTCTCCGCGCTGCGCACGGCCGTCATCGTGGCCCAGGCCCTCGCCAACCAGAAGCTCGTCCTGGACCAGATCACGGCGCTCAACACCACGACGTCGAACATGATCGCCTCGACGTCCAAGATGCTCGCGGACCAGTCGGCGTCCATCCAGTCGCAGGCCGCGAGCGCGACCGTCGGGCTCCCCCAGCTCCAGGCCGCGTTCCAGAACATCTACGCGACCATGGACTCGATCTCGACGTTCAAGGTCCAGGCCCTGGACTCGATGGCGCAGACCATCGGCGTCCTGGAGACCGAGACGACCAAGGCCCGCGAGTACCTGGACCGCGTGGCCCAGGGCGACCAGACCGGTGCCGCCACGGGCGCGCTCGACCTCGGAAAGGTCTGATCCGGACACCATGGGCTGGTTCCAGAACCTGTTCGGCGGCGGGCGCAACCGCCCGTCGGAGATCCCTGCGCTGCCTCCGGCGCCCACGAGCGCGGACATCCTCGCCTCGGTCGACGCCGTCCAGGCGCAGATCGAGGGCAGGGTCCCGCCCGCGGTGACCGCACGCGTGAACCGCATCGCGAAGACCGTCGACGACATGGCGCCGCGCCTCGACCGCCTGGGCGGCGGCACGGCCCAGGCGCACACGGTCGTGGCGACCGCGACGAGCTACCTCCCGGAGGCCGTGGGCGGCTACCTGCGCCTGCCGCGCGACTTCGCGGACACGCGCGTCATCAACCGCGGCAAGACCTCGCTCATGATCCTGTGCGACCAGCTCGACCTGCTGGGCGTGACGCTCGACAAGATCTCGGACGCGGTCTCGCGCGCCGACGCCGTGGCGCTCGTGGCGCACGGGCAGTTCCTCGCGGAGAAGTTCCAGACGTCCTCGATCGCCCTGGCCCCCGAGGCCGGGCTCGGATCCGCCCAGCCGCAGGCGCCGGGCACCCCGGGCGGGCTGGAACGACCATGAGCGCCGCGCGCCAGGGGGCGCTCGCCCGCAGCATCGCGGCACTGACCGAGGTGGGCCGCCAGGGGGGCCTCGTGCCCGACGACGTCACGCGCGAGGGCGAGCGTCTCGCCGCCGCGGTGGCCGAGTCGTCCACGGGCGCGGCCCCCGCGTGGCTCGAGGCCGTGGGCCGCGCCCCCGACGACTTCACCGCGTTCTTCGAGGCCGCCCAGCGCGGTCGCCGGTGGCGCTCGGCCCCGACCGACCAGCTCACGACGCTCGTGCTGGCCGGCTCGGAGCACGCGGCCGCCTACGCGGAGGCTCTCGCGACCGTGATCGACGCGGCCGGCGCCCTGGGCTCCCCCGGGCTCGCGGCGTCCGCCAACGCCGCGTCCACGACGGCCGTGCAGCGGGCCGCGGCCCAGCCGCACACCGCCGCGCCGCCGCCCGCAGGGCCGCATCCTGCGGTGCCGTCGGCGGCCGGCCCGCTCCCCAGGCCGCACGGCGCGCCCGCCCGCTTCCCCACGCCCACGTTCGACCCGACCCTCCCGAGCGGCTCGAACCCGTTCGACCTGGGTTCTCTCGTCGGCGCGGGCGGGCTGCGCCCCCCGGCGCAGGACGTCCTCCCGACGGTCGACGCGATCCTCGACGCCCTGGGTGCGCGCACCCCGGGCGCCCCGGACCCCGCGACGCACGCGGCGCCGTCGGGCACCCCGGTCAACCCGGCCTCAGGCGGCGCGCAGAACGCGACCACGGGCGACGCCCCCGCCGAGGAGGAGACCGAGGCCGAGCCGCCCCGGTCGCTCGAGGAGCTCCTGGCCGAGCTCGACGCGCTGATCGGGCTCGACCGGGTCAAGCACGAGATCCGACAGCAGACCGAGCTCCTGCGCATCGAGCAGCTCCGCACGGCCGCCGGACTGACCCGGCCCACGCTCACGCGCCACCTCGTGTTCCTCGGCAACCCCGGGACGGGCAAGACGACCGTCGCGCGCCTGGTCGCCGGGATCTACCGCGCGCTCGGGCTGCTGAGCAAGGGGCACCTGGTCGAGGTCGACCGTTCCGAGCTCGTCGCGGGCTACCTGGGCCAGACGGCCGTCAAGACCTCGGAGGTCGTGGCGACCGCGATCGGCGGCGTGCTGTTCATCGACGAGGCCTACGGCCTCGCGGAGGACCAGTACGGCGCCGAGGCCATCAACACGCTCGTCAAGGACATGGAGGACCACCGCGACGACCTCGTGGTGATCGTCGCCGGGTACCCCGGCCCCATGGCCGGGTTCATCGCGACCAACCCCGGCCTCGAGTCGCGCTTCTCGACGACCATCACGTTCGACGACTACTCGGACGCCGAGCTGCGCGGGATCTTCGAGCGCATGGCCACCTCGGCCGACTTCGAGCCGCTGCCCACGACCCTCGACCGGTTCGAGGAGATGGTCTCGCTCGTCCCGCGCACCGAGGGGTTCGGCAACGGCCGCCACGCGCGCAACGTCCTGGACGCGGCCATCGCCCGGCACGCGTGGCGCCTCAAGGACACGCCCGAGCCCACGCTCGACGAGCTGCGCCGGCTCCTGCCCGAGGACCTGCTCCCCGCGGGCGAGGCCCCCGAGAGCATCCTGCAGGCGCACCCCACCGAGGACGCGCCGCCCGCGGACGTGCTCGACGAGCCCACCGCGGCGGACGACGCCCTCGACCTCGCCGACCCCCTCGACGACGACCAGCCCGACGACGACCAGCCCACCGACGCGACCGTCTCCCCTCAGGAGGAGCCTGCATGAGCCAGACCCTGACGCCGCCGCCCGGGTCCGCCCCCGCGCCCGGTCGGGCCGTCCAGCCCGCCCACCCCGGCCAGCCGGGCGGGCAGACCGGGACAGCCTCCCTGACGCAGGCCCAGGAGCGTGCGGAACGCCGGGCCGGGGTCCGCAGCGCGCTGCGCCGCACCCCGGGCAAGCTGCGGATCGCCCTCGCGGTGTGCGTGCTCGCCTCGATCGTCTTCGGCGCGCTCGGCTTCCAGGCCGCGCGCGTCCAGGGGATCGCGCTCGAGGACGCGCGCTCGGACACGAGCCAGCTCGTGGGCATCCAGGACGTGCGCAACAACCTGGTCGTCGCGGACGCCTCGGCGACGAACGCGTTCCTGGTCGGCGGCCTCGAGCCCGCGGACCAGCGTGAGCGCTACGACGACGCGATCGCCAACGCCTCGATCCGGCTCGCCGAGCTCGCGGGCTCCAACAGCGCCGACGCGACCGAGCTGGGCGTGGTCGCCTCGCAGGTCACGGTCTACACGGGCCTGATCGAGCAGGCGCGTGCGAACAACCGGCAGGGCTTCCCGGTGGGCTCGGCCTACCTGGACCAGGCCTCGACCCTGCTGCGCGACGAGATCCTGCCGACGCTCACGACGCTCGTCGACGACAACGCCGAGCGCGTCGCGTCCGACCTGTCGATGGTGCGCAACGCGATGTGGATCCTCGCGGCGGGCCTGCTGTGCCTCGCGCTGCTGATCGTCACGCAGGTGTGGCTCGCCAAGCGCACGCACCGCGTCCTCAACGTGGGGCTCCTGGTCGCGAGCATCGTGCTCCTGGTCGTGGGTGTGGGCGGGGCCGTCCTGCTGAGCCAGACCAACAGCGCCGCCGCCGCGGTCCGCGACGGCCCCTACGCCGCGACGCTCGCGGCGTCGACCGCGTACTCCGAGGCCAACGACGCCAAGGCCATGGAGAGCTTCACGCTCATCAAGCGCGGGTCGGGCCAGACCTACGAGGAGTCGTTCGTCGAGCTGACCGCGGACGCCGCGCAGCGCCTCGACCAAGCAGCAGCCGACGGGAACCTCGACGGGACCTCCGCGGGGTACCTCGACGACTGGGTCGTCCAGCACCAGGCGATCCGCGCGCTCGACGACGCGGGAGACTGGGACGGAGCGGTCGCGCTCGCCACGAGCGCCGACGAGGGCGGCCCGAACGCCGCGTTCGCCGCGTTCTCGCAGACGGTCACGTCCGACATCGCCGAGAACATCAAGGCCACGCAGGCCGACCTCGCCTCGGCCGGCAACCGCTCGGCCCTCGCGGGCTGGCTCCTGCTGGCCGCGGGCCTCGCTGCGGCGGTCCTCGCCTGGCGCGGCCTGAACGTCCGACTGGAGGAGTACCGGTGATCACCTCGACCTTCCGCAAGAGCGGGCGCCTGGGCGCCCTGGTGGCGCTGGGGCTCTCGGGTGCCCTGGTCCTGGCCGGCTGCGCCACGCCCGACGCCGGACCGGCGGCGGGAGCACCGGTCACCTCGGTCGTGGGGACCTCGGGCAGCGCGGCCGCCGGCGCGGCCGGTTCCTCGGTCGCCGCCGCGGCGACGTGCGAGAACCCCGTCGCGTCCTACGCCCCCGACGGCCCCCTGCCCGGACCGGGCGCCCTGCCCGCGGGCAGCACCATGGCCGCGATCCGCGACCGCGGCTCGCTGGTCGTGGGCGTCTCGGCCGACACCCTCCAGCTCGGAGCCCGCAACCCGCTCAGCGGCCAGATCGAGGGCTTCGACATCGACGTGCTGCACCAGGTGTCGAACGCGATCTTCGGCGACCCGGACCGGCTGCAGTTCCGTGTCATCACCTCGGGCCAGCGCCTCGAGGTCCTCGAGAACGGCGAGGTCGACGTGGTCGCCCGCGCCTTCACGATCAACTGCGAGCGCTGGGAGACCATCGCGTTCTCCTCGGAGTACTACCACGCGGGCCAGAAGGTCCTCGTGACGCGCGACTCCGAGGCGCAGGGCATCGCAGACCTCGCGGGCCAGCGGGTGTGCGCACCGGACGGCACCACGACGCTCGAGCGCCTCCAGGAGTACCCCGACATCACCGCGGTCCCCGCGACCACGCACACGGGCTGCCTCGCGCTGTTCCAGCAGGGCAAGGTCGACGCGATCACGGGCGACGACACGATCCTCGCGGGCTTCGCGGCCCAGGACCCGTACGCCAAGGTCGTGGGCCAGGCGATCTCCGACGAGCCCTACGGCCTGGGCATCCCGGCCCAGAACGTCGACATGGTCAAGTTCGTCAACGGCGTCCTGGAGCAGATGCGCACCGACGGCACGTGGACGGCGCTGTACGACGAGTGGCTCGGCGTGCTCGGCCCGGCCCCCGCGCCGCCCGTCGCCGTCTACGGCCGCACGCCGTGACCCCTGCCTCGTCCGCCTCCCCTGCTGCCGGTCCGCCCGTCGCCCCCCGGACCCAGCAGGCTCCGAGCGCGCCCGGACGTCTCGGCGAGGCGATCCCCGCGGCGGAGCTGTACGACTACCTCTCGCGCCTCGAGGAGTGGCTGCGTGCCCGGCGGACCGAGCTCGACCGCCTGGACGCTGCCGCCCAGGCCGCCGCGTCGCCCGAGACATACACGGCCGACATGCTGCTGGCCATGACGCTCTGGCAGGCAGCCCGCACGCGCGCCGACGAGATGGGTGTCGTGTGGGACTCGGGGCGCGCCGACGCGGTGGGTCGCGAGAAGATCTCCCAGCTCGTCTGGGGCCGGCTCAGCTCGCCCGACGGCTCGTCGCTCGTCTCGCTCGTCGAGGCCACGCGGCTGTGCGACGCGATCGTGTCCGCCCTGCGCACGCGGCTCTCGTTCGACCCGAACGCGGCCGACGAGGTCGCGCGCTTCCGTGGCCTGCGTGCCGAGCTGGCACGCTGCGACGAGCTCGCGGGCTCCGACACCACGGCTCGCGGGCGCGTCGAGAAGCTGCGCGAGCGGTGGACGAGGCTGCGCGACAAGGCGTCGAACGGCGCCGACGTCACGGGCCCCCTCACCGAGCTCGAGGCCGAGGTCGCGCGCACCGAGCGCGACCTCATCGTGGGCGCCTCCGAGCGCCGCGAGCTCGCCCGCGACCGCAGGCAGGCCGTCGAGCGCTACGCGGCCCTCGAGGCGCGCGAGCCCTCGCTGCGCGAGCTCGCGGCCCGGTGCCGGCGCGAGATCGCCGCTCCCCCGCGCCTCGCGGTGCCCGACGTCTCTCGGCTCGGCGAGGTCCCCGCGGACCGGGCCGGGCTCGACGGGTTCCTCACGCGCCTCGCGACCGTCGCGCGTGCCTTCGACACGGTCGAGGCCTCCTACTCCGCGCCGCTGCGCGAGCGCGCCGAGCTCCGCTACCGGCTCGACGCCTACCGGGTGCGGGCCGACACGAACGGGCGCAGCGTGTCCCCGACGGTCCGCTCGGGACTCGCCGAGGCCCGCGCGGCCGGCGAGGCCGTGCCGTGCGACGTCGTCCTCCTGCGCTTCCTCGTCGAGCAGTACCAGTTCCTGACCCGCGACCTGCCTGCTCACCTCTCGTCTCCCGCCCCTGGATCGTCGCCCGTCCCGGGCCAGGAAGGATCGTCCTGATGACCACATCGACCACGCAGGAGCCGTGCGCCCAGCCGGGCTGCGACGGCTTCATCGAGGACGGCTACTGCAACGTCTGCGGCTCCCCGGGCGGATCGTCCGCGTCGCCCGCGCCCTCCACGGGCGGCACCACGGGCACGACGACGCCCGGCGCGGCAGCGTCGCCGTCCGCCATGCTCGGCACGGGCATCGCCCAGGCCGCTCCCAACTATGCGGCCGGCCCCGGCCCCGAGGGCGAGGCCGTGTCCACGCGCACGGGCCGGACCAGCTCGACCCAGCTCGCGAGCGCTGCGCTCGGCTCGGCCCGTTCGGCCGTGACGGGGACCAAGTCCACGCGCCGGGTGGGCACGTCCTCGACCCGCCTGCGCGGCCACCGGCTCGGCGCGGGACTGACGACCGTCCCGAGCGCCCCGGTCCGCGACCCGCTCCAGGCCATCATGGCCGTGCCCGAGCTCGCCGAGTCCAAGCGCTTCTGCCCCACGTGCGGCGCCAAGGTGGGCCGCTCGCGCGACGGCGTACCGGGCCGCACCTCGGGCTTCTGCCCCCAGTGCCGCACCGCGTTCTCCTTCGACCCGCAGCTCTCGCCCGGCGACGTCGTCGGCGGGCAGTACGAGGTCGTGGGCTGCCTCGCGCACGGCGGACTGGGCTGGATCTACCTCGCGCGCGACCAGAACGTCTCGGGCCGCTGGGTCGTGCTCAAGGGCCTGCTCAACTCGGGGGACCCCGACGCGTTCGCGGCCGCGATCTCCGAGCGCCAGTTCCTGGCGGAGGTCGAGCACCCGCTCATCGTCGAGATCTACAACTTCGTCATGCACGACGGCGCGGGCTACACCGTCATGGAGTACGTGGGCGGCAAGTCGCTCAAGGAGATCCTCAAGGACCGCCGCGACGAGAACAACGGCGTGGTGGACCCGCTGCCCGTGGACCAGGCGCTCGCGTTCGTGCTCGAGATCCTGCCCGCGTTCGCCTACCTGCACGACCTGGGCCTGATCTTCTGCGACTTCAAGCCCGACAACATGATCCAGCAGGGCGACGGGGTCAAGCTCATCGACCTGGGCGGCGTGCGACGCCTCGACGACATGACGTCGGCGATCTTCGGGACCGTGGGCTACCAGGCCCCCGAGGTCGCCGAGGTCGGGACCTCGGTCGCGTCCGACATCTACACGATCGGGCGCACGCTCGCGACGCTCGTGCTCGACTTCCGCGGCAACCAGACGACGTACGTCGCCTCCCTGCCGCCCGTCGCCGAGACACCCGTCTTCCAGAAGTACGACTCGTTCTACCGGCTGCTCGCCAAGGCTTGCGCGCTCGATCCGTCCGACCGCTTCGCCACGATCGACGAGATGCGCGCCCAGCTCATCGGGGTCCTGCGCGAGGTCGTCGCGACCGACCGCGGACCGGGCAGCGGGGCGCTCCACTCGGCCGCGTCGATGCTCTTCGAGGCCCCCGTGTCCGACGACGCCGACGCGCCCCTGACCTGGGACGCGCTGCCCGCGCTCAAGGTCGACGAGTCCGACCCCATGGCCAGCTGGCTCGCGGGCGTCAACATCGCCGACCCGGCTGCCCGCATGGCCGCGCTCGCCGCCGCCCCCGAGGGCACGGTCGAGGTCCGCCTCGCCTACGCCCGTGCGGCGATCGAGCACCGCCGCTTCGCCGAGGTCGACAAGACCATCGCCTCGATCCTCACCGACGACCCGTGGGAGTGGCGCGCGGCGTGGATCGGCGGGCTGGCAGAGCTCGCGCGCGGCGAGGCCGCAGCGGCCCGCGCCTCGTTCAACGCGGTCTACGGCCAGGTGCCCGGCGAGCTCGCGCCCAAGCTCGCGCTCGCCGTCTCGTGCGAGGTCAGCGGCGAGCCGGACATCGCCGAGTCGCTCTACGTGATCTGCGCCCGCTCGGACGCCAACTACACGGCCCCCGCGGCGTTCGGGCTCGCCCGCATCCGCCAGGCCCGCGGCGACCTCGACGGGGCGCTGCACGCCCTGGATCTCGTCACCCCGACCCGCAGCTCCTACACCGACGCCCGCATGCGCCGCGCACGCCTGCTCGCGGGCTCGGGCCGCGGGCTCCCGGCCCTGGCCGAGGCGCTCGCGAGCGTCGAGTCGGTCGCGATCCCCCCGCGCGAGCGGGTCTCGCTCTCGATCGACGTGCTCCGCTCGGCGCTCGAGGAGGTCACGGCCGCGCCCACCAAGCAGGTCGGCACCGTGCGCATCGGCGGGGTCGAGCCCAAGGAGCCGCCGCTGCGCGACGCTCTCGAGGGGGCCTACCGCGAGATGGCGACCCTGACCGAGGACAAGATCGCGCGCATCGACCTGGTCGACCAGGCCAACGCCGTGCGCCGCTGGACCACGACGTGAGCGCGGAGGACACGCCGACCGGCGTGCTCGCACCGTGCTCCACGTGCGGTGAGCTCCCCGCTCCCGGGGCGAGGTTCTGCGAGAACTGCGGCTCCGACGTCGGGCCCGCGACGGTCGCTGCGGGCGGACCGCCCGTGCTGGCGCGCCCTCCGGTGCCGGCGCTGCCCGAGCCCCCCGCCGACCTCAAGCCGACCGACCCCCCGGGCGACCCCGCGTCCGACCCGGTGCCTCCGCCGCCCATCGCCACGCACCGCCCCTGCACGAGCTGCGGCGGGACGGTCGCGGACGACGGCTACTGCGAGCAGTGCGGCGAGAAGGCCCAGGTCGAGCGCGACCACTGGGCCGAGCGGCCCGCACCGTGGGTCGCGGGCGTGTGCGACCGCGGCATCCGCCACGCGCGCAACGAGGACGCCATGGCGCTCGCCGCGTCGGGCGACCCGGCCACGGCCGGACGCTTCGCAGCGCTCGTGGTGTGCGACGGAGTCTCGGCCGCGCCCGACTCGGACGTCGCGAGCCTCGCGGCCGCGCGTGCCGCCCGGGACGTGCTCGCGTCCGGCGGGCCCGACGGCGCCACCCCCGTCACGGGGGACGTCACCGAGCGCATCCAGGCCTGGCAGGCCCTCATGGTCGCGGCCTCGACGACCGCGAACGACGCCGTGCTGGTCGCGGTGGGTGACAAGGCCGAGCGGGCCGAGCCGCCGTCGTGCACGTTCGTCGCGGCCGTCGTGGACGGCCCGCTGATCGTCGCGGGATGGGTCGGCGACTCGCGCGCCTACTGGATCCCCGACGCCGGCACGGCCCGCCAGCTCAGCGTCGACGACTCGTGGGCGCACGAGCTGATGGCCATGGGCACCCCGCGCCACGTGGCCGAGAACTCTCCCCAGGCGCACGCGATCACGCGCTGGCTCGGGCCCGACTCGACCGACCCGGCCGCGCGGTGCGCCCCGACGGTCCCGGACTCGTCGGGCTGGCTGCTGGTCTGCTCGGACGGCCTGTGGAACTACTGCTCGGCGGCCGACGACCTCGCGGACCTCGTGCGCTCGACCGAGGCCACGACGGGGCGCGAGCCCCGGACGCTGGCGGCCGAGCTCGTGCGCTGGGCCAACGCCCAGGGCGGCCGCGACAACATCACGGCGACCCTCGCCCGGTTCGAGGCGCTCCCCGCCTCGGCCACCTCCGATAACCTGCACACAGACGCTGTCACGGGCGACGAGCCCGCGACGCGCGCCCTCTGATCCACGAAGGAGCCCAGAACCCATGGCCGAGTTCTCCGCCGAGGTCTTCCAGAACGAGTTCCTGTCCGAGGGCGCCACGGATGTGCACGCCATCGTGACGGTGACCGCCCGAGGGGCAGGTCAGGCAGGCGCCGCGACCTCCGGGGGCGGCGTCGCCGAGATCATCATGGTCGACACGTCCGGCTCGATGTCGGGGCGCAACATGGAGTCCGCCAAGTACGCGGCGCAGGTCGCGGTCGACCAGATCCTCGACGGGACCTGGTTCGCGATCGTCGGCGGCAGCCACGTCGCGCAGCGCGCGTTCCCCTACCCCAACGCGCGCGTCGCGATGGTCCAGATGGAGCCTGCGGCGCGCGAGGAGGCCAAGCGGGCGATCGCGATGATGAGCCCGTCGGGCGGCACCGCGATGAGCACGTGGCTCCAGCTCGCGGCCCAGCTCTTCGACACCGTGCCCCAGGCCGCCCAGCGCCACGCGATCCTGCTGACGGACGGCAAGAACGAGTCCGAGCCGCGCGAGAACCTCTCGCAGGTCGTGCGCAACGTGACCGGGAAGTTCCAGTGCGACGCGCGAGGCGTCGGGTCGCGCTGGCAGGTCGACGAGCTGCGCGAGATCTCGACGGCCCTGCTCGGGACGGTCGACCTGATCGCCGACCCGAGCGAGATCGCGGCCGACTTCTCGTCGCTCATCCAGAAGTCCATGTCGCGCGGCGTGGCCTCCGCGGACCTGCGCGTGTGGGCCCCGCAGGGCGCCCAGGTGCTGTTCGTCCGCCAGGTCGCCCCGACGGTCGAGGACCTCACGACCCGCCGCGCCGTGGTCAACCCGCTCACGGGCTCCTACCCCACGGGGTCGTGGGGCGACGAGACGCGCGACTACCACGTGGCCGTGCGCGTGGCCTCGAAGCCCGTGGGCTCCGAGCAGCTCGCGGCGCGCGTGCAGCTCGCCGTGAACGGCGAGGTGGTCTCGTCGGGTCTCGTCAAGGCCAAGTGGTCCGACGACGGCGCGCTCACCACGCGCATCAACCCCGAGGTCGCGCACTACACGGGTCAGGCCGAGCTCGCGTCCGCGATCCAGGAGGGCCTCGCGGCCAAGGCCGCGGGCGACGAGGCGACGGCCACGGTCAAGCTCGGCCGCGCGGTCCAGCTCGCGGCCGAGACGGGCAACGACGAGGCGACCTCGCGCCTGCGCAAGGTCGTGGAGATCGAGAGCGAGGAGCAGGGCACGGTGCGCCTCAAGCGCAACACCGACAAGCTCGACGAGATGGCCCTCGACACCGCCTCGACCAAGACCACGCGGGTCAAGCGATGAGCGCGATCTGCCCCAACGGGCATGCGTCCGAGTCGACCGACTACTGCGACGTGTGCGGCGAGCCCATGGCGGCTGCGTCGAGCGGCGCGTCGGGGGCCGTGTCCTCCGGCTCTGCGGGACCCGGCGCGACCGCCGCTGGTGCGGGTGAGGGTGCCGGAAGCGGCGAACCGATCACGTGCCCGCACTGCTCGTTCCCGGCCGCAGCCGGTGCGCTGTTCTGCGAGAACTGCGGCTACGACTTCACGACGGGCTCGCTGCCCGAGCCCGCCGAGGCACCGTCGGCGGCGACCCCGGTCCCGGCAGGAGCGCCCTCCGGGGCGTCCGGGCCGCTCGCTCCCCCGGCGTCGTCGCTCGACCTGGACCCGGTCGCTCCTCCCGCGGGGTCGCCCGCGGCCGCGCCGTCCGCCGACCCGTTGTCGGCCCCGGCAGCCCTGACGCCGCCCGGGGGCGATCCCGGGGCGGGTGGCCCGTCGACTGCTGCGGTCGCCGCCGGTGACCCGGGGACGGGTCCGCTCGTCGCTCCCGGTGCTCCTGCCGACCCGGCAGACCCGGCCGAGGGCGAGGCGACGTCCGCACGGACGGGCGCGACGCCGTCGGGCACGGGGACGCACCTGCCCACCCCGCCCGTGCCGGGCGAGGACCAGTGGGTCGTCGAGGTGTGGATCGACCCCGACTGGTACCAGGCGCAGAAGGCCGAGGACCCGTTGCCCTCGGCCGGGCTGCCGGGGCTCGTGGTGCTGCGCGAGCGCAGCGTGCTCGTGGGACGTCCGTCGGCCTCGCGCAACATCCACCCCCAGATCGACTGCGGCGCCGACTCGGGCGTCTCGCGTCGGCACTGCCAGCTCAACACCGACGGGCAGCGCTGGTGGGTCGAGGACCTCCAGTCGTCCAACGGGACGTACCTGAGCCCTGCGGGCGGCGAGCTGCCGATCGACCCGATCCCGGCCGGTCAGCGCCGCGAGGTCGCCGACGGCGACCGCATCTACCTCGGTGGGTGGACGCGGCTCGTGATCCGCAAGGCGATGCCTGGCGAGGTCTGACCCTCGTGGTGTGACGGGTGGCGCGGTCACCGGCTGAGGCCGGGGCCGCGCCACAGGTCGTCGTGGGCGTGTCGCTTCGGGCGCGTGCGATCAGGTCGGGCACGGCTGCCACGTCGGGCACGGCTGCCACGGTCGGCGCGCCCTTCCACTCTCCCTGGGGGTGGGATGCGTTGTTCGCGCAATCGCAACAATAGTGGTGGCTGCGCGAACGACATCCCCTCCCCGGACGCAGGCTCGCTCCCCAGTTGCACGCGCCTCCTCGCGGAGTAGGCTCAAAAATGAGCACATTCACCAGGAGGTGGGGTCGTGATCGCCACGGCAGCCGCGAACGAGCTCCGCACGACTCCCCCGGCTGGGCGCCGCCAGCGCGCGATGCGCGAGAAGGAGAAGCGCATCTTCGAGGCGGCCTCGACGCTGTTCGACCAGCGCGACTTCCAGCACGTCGTGACCCAGGAGATCTCCGAACGTGCCGATGTCGCGGTCGGGACCCTGTTCCGGTACGCGGCGTCCAAGGGCGAGCTGCTGCTCATGGTCTACAACGAGCGCCTCCGCGAGGCTGTCGCGGCCGGCGAGAAGGCGTCGGTCGGGATCGTCGATCCAGCCGACGCCGTGGTCGCGCTCGTCGCACCGATCCTCGTCGAGGGCTCGAGGCACGCGCAGAACGCGGCGGCGTACCAGCGCGAGCTGCTGTTCGGTTCCCCCGAGGAGAAGTACCGGGCCGAGGGCCTGGCCCTCGTCGAAGGCCTCGAGGCACGGATCGCCGAGCGGCTGGCCGTGGCCGCGAGCCCCGCCCAGGGTGCGCCGGAGACAGGTCCCGGCCCAGCGGTGGAGGAGCCCGACGCCGTCGGGCAGGACGCCTCCCGTGCCGCACGCAGCGTCTTCGCGGTGCTCCACCTGCTGCTCGCCCAGGCCTCGACCGGCGCGCACGCGAGCCGCGACGTCTCTGTGGAGCTCGACGCGCAGGTGCGGCAGATCGTCCGCGGATTCCTCGCCAGCATCGCCCCCGCACCCACCCCCTGACGTCCGGGCCGAGGGCGGAGACCCCGCCCCGGCCCGTGCTGCACCCACTTCAGAAGATCCGTCGATGAAGGGAATGGCACATGTTCTACAGCAGCGGCAACTACGAGGCGTTCGCGCGACCGCGCAAGCCCGAAGGAGCGGAGAGGAAGTCGGCCTGGTTCGTCGGCGCCGGCCTCGCGTCCCTGTCCGGGGCGGCGTTCATGATCCGCGACGGGCAGGTACCCGGAAACCGGATCACGATCCTCGAACGCCTCAAGCTGCCGGGCGGCGCCCTCGACGGCATCCGAGAGCCCAGGAAGGGCTTCGTCGTGCGCGGCGGACGCGAGATGGAGGACCACATGGAGTGTCTGTGGGACCTGTTCCGCTCGGTGCCGTCGATCGAGATCGACGGGGCGTCGGTCCTCGACGAGTTCTACTGGCTCAACAAGGACGACCCGAACTTCTCCCTGCAGCGCGTGACCGAGAAGCAGGGGCAGGACGCGCACACCGACGGCCTGTTCACCCTCAACGACAAGGCCCAGAAGGACCTCGTCAAGCTCTTCCTCGCGACCCGCGAGGAGATGGAGGGCAAGCGTATCGACGAGGTGCTCGGCAAGGACTTCCTCGCGAGCAACTTCTGGCTCTACTGGCGCACCATGTTCGCGTTCGAGGAGTGGCACAGCGCCCTGGAGATGAAGCTCTACCTGCACCGGTTCGTGCACCACGTCGGCGGACTGCCGGACTTCAGCGCCCTGAAGTTCACGAAGTACAACCAGTACGAGTCGCTCGTGCTGCCGCTCACCCGCTGGCTCATCGACCAGGGCGTGACGTTCCACTTCCAGACCGAGGTCACGGACATCGACTTCGACATCACGCCCGAGCGCAAGCTCGCGACGCGGATCCACTGGATCAAGGACGGCGAGGAGGGCGGCGTCGACCTGGGCGAGGACGACCTGGTGCTCACCACGATCGGCTCGCTCACCGAGAACTCCGACGACGGCGACCACCACACCGCGGCGAGGCTCGACGAGGGTCCGGCTCCGGCCTGGGACCTGTGGAAGAACATCGCCCGGCGCGACCCGTCGTTCGGGCGCCCCGAGGTGTTCTGCACCAACATCCCCGAGAGCAAGTGGGAGTCGGCGACCGTCACCACGCTCGACGCCCGCATCCCGGAGTACATCCAGAAGATCGCCAAGCGCGACCCGTTCAGCGGCGGCGTCGTGACGGGCGGGATCGTGACCGTGCGCGACTCTGCCTGGCTCATGAGCTGGACGGTCAACCGGCAGCCCCACTTCAAGCAGCAGCCCGAGGACCAGATCGTGGCCTGGGTCTACTCGCTGTTCGTCGACACCCCCGGGGACTTCGTCAAGAAGCCCATGCAGGAGTGCACGGGCGAGGAGATCACCCAGGAGTGGCTGTACCACCTGGGCGTCCCCGTCGAGGAGATCCCCGAGCTCGCGGCGAAGGGTGCCATGACGGTGCCCGTCATGATGCCGTACGTGACCTCGTTCTTCCTGCCCCGTCGGGCGGGCGACCGCCCCGACGTCGTCCCCGAGGGGGCCGTGAACTTCGCTTTCATCGGCCAGTTCGCCGAGACCACGCGCGACACGATCTTCACGACCGAGTACTCGGTGCGCACCGGCATGGAGGCCGCCTACCAGCTCCTCGGGATCGAGCGCGGCGTGCCCGAGGTCTTCAACTCGACCTACGACGTGCGCAAGCTGCTCGCCGCGACCACGCGCCTGCGCGACGGTGAGGAGCTGCACATCCCCGGCCCCGGCATCCTGCGTAACCGCCTGCTACGCAGGATCGACGCGACCGAGATCGGGGAGCTGCTCAGCGAGTTCGGGCTGCTGCACGAGAAGAAGTAGGACGGGTCGTCGGCTGCGAGGAGCGAGCGGTCCGACGACGAAGGGCATCGCCCCGGGCCCGGCTCCCCGGGGGTGGGATGTGTCGTTCGCGTAGTCGCAACAATGGTGGTGGCTGCGCGAACGACACATCCCATCCCCGGGGCCGTCCCCACCGGGACGGGGTGTGCCCGGACGTCCAGGCACATCGAGGAGCGGATCCTCCCCCTCGAGGGGGCAAGATGCCGGTGTGAGCACAGCATCAGCAGGCCCTCGATCCGGCTACGCTCTCGAGGTGGTGCGCTACGACAGGTCCACCACCCTGTGGTGGGGTGAGGGCGCCGACGGCGGCGACGTCGTCGCGACCCGGAGCGGCAGGGTGCTCACGTGGGCGAGCCCCGAGGACTGCTTCGCCGCGGCAGCCGTCGAGGGCTGGGACGTGGCTCACGACGAGACGACGCGGACGGACCTGACTCCTGCCCTCGAGTGGCTCGCTCGCCGGCGAGCCCTCGACGCCGAGGCGGCTCTCGACGCATGGAACCTGGCTGGCGACATGGCGCGCAGCACGGGAACGCCCTGGGGAGACCGTGGGCGCGTCGCGGACGCCTGCCACCGCAAGCTCACCGTGGCGTGCGTCCCGTGGCTCGTCGGGCAGGACGACTGCTCACCCCGTTGGACCGTGACCGAGGAGCGTTACCTTCGCAGGCGGGTCGGTGCGGCGATCGCGCTGTTCGACCAGCAGGTCGTGGGGCGTCGCCGCCAGCGCCCGTAGGCCTACGCCCGGCGACCATGCCGAGACGATTCCTCAAGCCAGGGCCCTGCGAGGCCACACCGGTTGGAGGTTTCCTCCAACCGGTTGTCGACTTCCGCCAACGCACCCTGCTCTCCCTGATTCGTGGCGCCGACGCACCGGCATCCCGTCTCCGACAAGAGTGGACTCGTGCCACCCGGCACCTCACGCCCTTCCCGAGGAGACCCCGTGGCCCGCCCAGTGCGCACCGACCTGCCCGCAGACGTCCCCACCGACGTGCCCGGCAGCGAGCACCCCGACGTGCCGGACGTGCCGCACCAGCCGGCCGCGGCCCTGGACCCTGCCTCCTCCCGCTGGCGCCTCACCGCCGCCGACGCCGCCCGCATCGCGACCTTCGCCGCGCTCACCGCGGTCCTCGGCATGCCCGGCTCGCTGGCCCTGTTCGGCAACGCCGTCCCGATCACGCTCCAGACCCTGGGCGTCATGCTCGCCGGAGCCCTCCTGGGCGCATGGCGCGGCGCGCTCGCGATGCTCACGTTCCTCGCCCTGGTCGCGGGGGGCCTCCCGCTCCTGTCGGGCGGCCGCGGCGGCCCCGCGGTCTTCGTGGGCCCGTCGGTCGGCTACCTGGTCGGTTTCGTGGTGGGAGCAGCGGTCGTCGGCCTGATCGTCGAGCGGTTCCGCACCCTGACGTTCTGGCGGGTCCTGGCCGCGAGCGTCGTGGGCGGCATGCTCGTCATGTACGCCCTGGGCATCCCGCTCCAGGCGCTCGTCACGGGCTTCCCCCTCCAGACCGTCGCGACCGGATCGCTCATGTACCTCCCGGGCGACGTCCTCAAGGCCGTGATCGCGGCCTCGGTCACGGTCGGCGTGGTCCGCGCCTACCCCGCCGCGTCGCCCCTGCGCCGCGCCGAGCGCGCCACCGGGCAGCGGCCCGCCGCGAGCCCCGCGGCCTGATCGACCTACGATCCCCTCATGCCCGTCGCCCACGCCGTCATCGCGCACGCCCGCAGCTCCGCAGGGGGTCGCTGCGCGCTGCGTTCACCGGAGCGCTCCCGCACCTACCGAGCCCTCGCCGCCGACGTCGCGGCGGGAGCGGAGTTCCTGCGGGCGACCGGGACGGTCGTGGGCGACGTCGTCGCGATCTCGCTGCCCGACCCGGTCGACCTCCTCACGGCCCTCCTCGCGATCGACCTCGCGGGCGCGACTCCCCTGGTCTGCGACCACACGTGGTCGCGCGCCCAGCGCGCCGAGGTCCTGCGGACGATCGCCCCGGCGGGCTTCGTCGAGGTCCCGCTCCCGCGTGGCAGCGCCGGGGACGCGCTCGCCCCGCTCAGCGGCCCGGCCGCGAGCAGCCTGCCCGACGACGTCGCTCCCCCCGAGCCCTCGGCATCGGCCCTCGCGTGGGCCGGGTTCTCGTCGGGGAGCACGGGTCGCCCGCGCGCGGTCGTCCGCACCCGCGACTCCTGGGCAAGGTCCTTCCCTGCGGCCGCGCGCCTCACGGGCACCCGACCCGAGGACACCGTGCTGGTGCCCGGCCCGCTCGCGTCCTCGCTCTACTGCTTCGCGGCCGTGCACGCGCTCTCGACGGGGGCGTGCGTCCAGCTCGCCACGGGGGCCGCCGCGATCACGACGGCCCTGGCGACCTCCGACGTCGTGCACCTCGTCCCCTCGGCGCTCGAACCGATCCTCGACGCGATCGAGGCAGGTGCTCCGAGCCGCCTGCGGACCGCCGTGGTCGGCGGCGCCTCGCTCCCCGCGGACGTGCGCGAGCGCGCGGCGCGCGCCGGGGTCGGCGTCGTGACCTACTACGGGGCCGTCGAGCTGTCGTTCGTCGCGATCGACACCGACGGCACGGGTCTGCGCCCGTTCCCGGGCGTCGAGGTCGAGGTGCGCGAGCTGCCCGGCGCGACGCTCGGAGAAGTCTGGGTGCGGTCGCCGTGGGTGGCGCAGGGGTACCTCGCCCGGGCGACCGGCCCGTTCCGCCGCGAGGGCGAGTGGTCGACCGTGGGCGACCTCGCGGAGCTCCCCACCCCCAGCCACCCGGACACCCCCCTGGTCCTGCGCGGGCGCGGCGACGGCGCGATCCTCACGGGCGGCGCGACCGTGGTCCCCGAGGACGTCGAGGTCGTGCTGCGCGCGATCCCGGGAGTCGAGGACGTCGTGGTCGTCGGCACCCCGCACCGCCGCCTGGGCGCGGTCGTGACGGCCGTGGTGCAGTGCGCCGACCGCCCAGGCCTGCGCGCCCACCTCGAACGGGTGGCCCGGGCCTCGCTCTCCGCGGCCCAGCGCCCGCGGCGCTGGTACGGCGTGCGCGAGCTGCCGCGGACGCCGTCGGGCAAAGCTGCGCGCGGCGCGATCAGCGAGGCTCTGCTGTCCGGCGGCCCCGCGTACGAGGCGCTGCGGTGAGCGCGTCCCCCGACTCCCCCGTGGTCGTCGCCGCGCGGCGGACCTGGATCGGCACGGCGAACCACGGGCACGCCCACCTCTCGGCGACCGACCTCGCCGCCCCCGTCCTCGGCGCGGTGCTCGCCGACCTCCCGGCGGGCCACGGGCTGGGCGTCGAGGACGTCGTGCTCGGGAACTGCACGGGCCCCGGCGGGAACCTCGCGCGCGTCGCGGTCCTCGCCGCCGCCCTGCGCGACCCCGCAGGCCCGCTGACCGACCGCGTGCCCGGCCTCACGATCGACCGGCAGTGCGGCAGCGGCCTGGCAGCGATCCTGCTCGCGGCCCAGAGCGTCCGCGCCGGCGACGGCGACCTGGTCCTGGCCGGAGGCGTGGAGAGCGCCTCGACCGCCCCGCTGCGCGCTCACCGACCGCCCCGCGGATCGAAGGCCCAGCCCGTGCCCTACGACCGCGCCGCGTTCACCCCGGCCGCGCTCGGCGACCCCGACATGGGCGCCGCGGCCGACGTCCTGGCCCGCGAGCGCGGCCTCGGCCGCGAGCGCCAGGACGCCTACGCCGTCCGCTCGCACGCCCGCGCCCTGGCCGCGCACGCCGAGGGCCGCTTCGACGCGGAGGTCGTCCCGGTCGGCGGCCTCGCCCGCGACGAGCGCGCCCGCAGGCTCGATCCCGCGCTGCTCGCGCGCCTCCCGTCCGCCTTCACGCCCGGCGGCTCCGTGACCGCAGGCACAGCGAGCCCGGTCAGCGACGGGGCCGCGGCCGTCGCGATCGTCCCCGAGCACGTGCGGGCACGGCTGGGCCTGCCGGGTCTGCGGCTCGTGGGCGGCCTGACGCGCGGCTGCGACCCACGCCTGCCCGGGTGGGGCCCGGTCCCGGCGGTGCGCGAGCTGCTCGCCCGCACGGGCCGCACCACGGGCGACCTCGCGGCGGTCGAGCTCGTCGAGGCCTTCGCGGCGCAGGTCCTGGCGTTCACCGACGCGCTCCGCCTGCCCGACGACGACGCGCGCCTCTGCGCGGACGGCGGCGCCCTGGCCCTGGGGCACCCGTGGGGCGCGAGCGGCGCCGTCTCGGTCGTCCGGCTCTTCAGCCGCCTCGTGCGCGCGGAGGCGCCCGCGGGCTCGCTGGGGCTCGCTGCCGCGGCCGTCGGCGGGGGCCTGGGTGTGGCAGGGCTGTTCGAGGTGGTCCGGTGAGGGGCCTGCGCGTGCGGCGGTCCGCTGCGGCAGGAGCACAGGGCCGGGCGACCGCTCCACCCGAGGTGGGCTGCGTCGTCGGGCTCGAGGACGTGCACGTGCGCCTGGGCGAGCGCGACGTCCTGCGCGGGGTCACCACGGAGCTGCGCGAGCGACGCATCGGGATCGTGGGGGCCAACGGCTCGGGCAAGAGCACCCTGGCCCGGCTGCTCAACGGGCTCGTCCTGCCCACGCGCGGCAGCGTCCGGGTCGACGGCCTGGACACCCGCCGCTCGGGCGCCCAGGTGCGCCGGCGCGTGGGCTTCGTGTTCTCCGACCCCGACGCCCAGATCGTCATGCCGACCGTGGCCGAGGACGTCGCCTACTCGCTGCGCCGCAGCGAGCACGACCGTCCCGCGCGCGACCGGCTCGTCGCCGACTGGCTCGCGCGTCACGGCCTCGACGGGCACGCCGACCACCCCGCACACCTGCTCTCGGGCGGCCAGAAGCAGCTCCTCGCCCTCACGTCGGTGCTCGTCAGCGAGCCGCGCCTCGTGGTGGCCGACGAGCCCACGACGCTGCTCGACCTGCGCAACACGCGCCGCGTCGCGGCGCTGCTCGCCGAGATCCCGCAGCAGGTCGTGCTCGTCTCGCACGACCTCGACCTCATGGCGGGCTACGACCGCGTCCTCGTGGTCGACGAGGGTCAGGTCGTGGCCGACGACGAACCCGCTCCCGCGATCGCGTACTACCGCCGGCTCCTGGACGACCGGCCGTGAGCGGGTCGAGCCCGGCCGCCGTCACGGACGTCCCGCGAGACGGGCCCCGCTCCGCCCCGCCGAGCACAGCACGGGGCGCGACGGGCCACGCGGCCGGGGCCTACGTCGTCGGGCGCTCGCTGCTGCACCGCGCCCCCGCCGGACCCACGCTCGCGGCCCTCATGCTCTGCTCGCTCGCCCTGCTGCTGGTCCGCTCCCCGCTGGGCGTGGGTCTCGCCGCGCTCGCGGTCGCAGGCCTCTACGCGCTCTCCGGCGTCGGCCGGCGCGCCGCGTGGGGGCAGGTGCGGCCCCTGCGTGTGTTCGTGCCCGTGCTCTTCGCGCTCCAGTGGTGGCTCATGGATCTCACCTCCGCGGCCGTGCTCAGCGCGCGGCTCGTGGTCCTCGTGGCGCTCGCGGGACTCGTCACGTGCACCACGCGGGTCGGCGACCTGCTCGGGGCGATCGAGCGCGGGCTCGCTCCCCTGGGGCGCGTGGGCGTGGACGTCGAGCGCATCGCGCTGGTGCTCGCCCTCGCGCTGCGCAGCGTGCCCGTGATCGCCGACCTCGCAGCGCGGGTCCGCGACGCGCAGCGGGCGCGCGGGCACGAGCGCGACGTCCGCGCGTTCGCCGTGCCGCTCGTCGTGGGCGCGATGCGGCAGGCCGACGCGCTGGGCGAGGCCCTGCGCGCTCGCGGGTTCGACGACTGAGGTCGCCACCGGCGGATCAGTCGGGCCGGTCGCCGGGGTCCGAGGCCCGCTGGAACCGCTGGGCGAGCTCACCGAAGGCCAGCCGGAGCTCCTCCGGGTGCAGGACGTGCACATCGGCTTCGAGACGTCCGAGGAGCGAGGCCAGCGCGGTCCACGACCACGACCCCACCTCGACGCTGCACTTGTCGGGCCCCAGGTCCTCGACCACGCCGTCCTCGACGAACGGCGCCACGTCCCGGGCCGGCAGGTCGACGACGACCTTCCCGCGGCACGGCCAGTCGTTCGTGTGCCGGCCGGTGAACCGCGCAGCGACGAACTCCTGGACGTCGCCCCCGGGGACCTCGCGCGGCGTGAACCGCGGGCCCGTGTGCAGGCGGGTCGCCATGCGGTCGACCCGGAAGATCCGCCAGTCCGCGACCCCCAGGTCCCAGGCCACGAGGTACCAGCGACCGCGCGAGGCCACGAGGTGGTGCGGCTCGGCTCGCCGGGGAGGTCGCGGCACGTCGCCGCCGGCGCGTGCGCCCGGCGCGTCGTAGTCGAAGCGCACGACCTCGCGCGCGCGGATCGCACCGGACAGCAGGACGAGGTCGTCCGTCCCGACCGTGCTCACCGGAGCATCGGTGGCGAGCGTCGTGAACTGCAGCGCGTCCACGCGGTGACGCAGCCGGGAGGGCATGACGCGGCGGATCGTGGCGAGCGCCCGCGCTGCCGCCTCCTCGACACCGGCGCCCGCGAGGGGCGCCGCACGCAGCGCCACGGCGATCGCTGTGACCTGGTCGTCGTCGAGCAGCAGCGGCGGCAGCTCGGCGCCGGAGTCCAGGCGGTACCCGCCGATCGAGCCGCGTCCGGCGGTGATCCGGTACCCCATGCCGCGCAGCCGCTCCACGTCCCTGCGCACCGTCCGGAGACCGACGCCCAGCCGCTCGGCGAGCACCGGTCCGGGCCACTCGCGGCGCGCCTGGAGCAGCGACAGCAGCGCGAGCAGCCGCGAGGCGGTCGCGGCGGGCTGGTTCATGCCCCCATGCTACGAACCATGAGGACAGAGGCTGACCTCATGGATCGGCACAGTGGTCCTCGTCGGGGTACGAGCCCCGAGCACGAACCACCCGAGGAGCCGACATGACCATCACCACCACGACGCACCTGAACTTCCGCGGCGACGCCCGAGAGGCCCTGGCCTTCTACCGGTCGGTCTTCGGCGGGGACCTCGCCACCGTGACCTACGCCGACGCGCACGCCGTGATCGACCCCGCCGAGGCGGACCAGATCATGTGGGGCCAGGTCACCTCCGACGCCGGGTTCCGCGTCATGGCCTACGACGTCCCCTCGCGCACGCGCCACGAGCCCGGCGTCCTCCCGGTCTTCGTGTCCGTCCGTGGCACGGACGCCGACGAGCTGCGGGGCCACTGGGACCGGCTCGCCGAGGGGGCCACGGTCCAGGTCCCGCTCGCGGAGGCCCGATGGTCCCCGCTGTACGGCATGCTCACGGACCGCTTCGGCGTGACGTGGGTGCTCGACGTCGAGGTCGCCTGGAACGCCTGAGCCGCCGCCGACCGCCCCGTGCCTCAGGCCCGGCGCTGCGCCAACCAGTCGATCGCGACGAACCCCTGCCGCCGTTGGAACGCGCGCAAGGTCGGCATGTTCTGCGGTGCGGGGTGCCGTGCGGCGTCGAAGAAGTAGCCCGCGAGCCCCGCGAGGAAGGCGTCGACGTGGTCGCGTGTCGCCCCGCGGAAGAGCGGGTGCGAGGACGCGATCGCGTCGACGTCGACCGTGCTGTCGTTGACGCGCGCGTCGAGCAGCAGGGTCAGGGCGTCGACCCAGCGGGCGCCCGTCCCGGCCCACGGCCAGTCGACGACCCACACGCGTGAGGACTGGTCGACCAGCACGTTGTCGAAGCGGAGGTCGAGGTGGACGAGCCGGTCGCCGTGCGCGGCCTGCGCGGCCGTCGCCGCGAGCGCCTCGAGCTCGTCGAGGTGCTCGAGCGCCCAGGCGGGCAGCCCCGCCAGGTGGTCGTCTGCGCGCAGCCGTGACCAGCCCTCGAACGTGGGGGCGAGCTCGGTCGTCGCGTCGGGGAACGGTGAGGCACCGGACCCGTCGCGGACCACGGGGAGCTCGAGCAGGGCGCCGAGCACCGCGATGAGCTCGCGACGCTCGGGCGGCAGGTCGGGGTGCCGGCCCTCGACGTCCTCGACGACGAGGGCGACCCACTCGTCGCTCTCGTGCGCCCCCAGGAGCCGGGGCGCGGGGGCCGCGCCGGGCAGGCGGCGCAGCACGTCGAGCTCGCGCCGATGGATGTCGTACGCGTCGGCGTTGCGCGAACGGCTCACGGCCTTGACGAAGGCGCGCGCGCCCGAGGCGGTGCGCACGCGGTCGGCGCTGCCGGGCGAGTAGCCCTGGACCTGGCTCGTGGCGAAGACCACCGGGCTCCCCAGGATCTCCTCGACGTCCGTGCGCACCTGCGGTGCGAGCTCCTGCCAGGTCGTGCGCCGCGTCGAGTCCACCCGGTGAGACTAGTGGTCGGGCCGGGGCGACGGTGGAGGCGCGCGCCCGCGAGTCGGCGGGACATCTCTGGCATCGGCCGGCCGGCAGGACGACGAGCCGGCATCGGCCGCGCCCCTGAGCCCCCACGCCGCCACCGAGGCCGCGGACCCGTTGTCAGAACGTGGTCGGGGCAGAGCCCGGCCACGTTCTGACAACTCGCCGCAGCACGGGGCGAGACAGCCGGTTCGTCCTCTCCGCCCCACTCGTCACCCGGCCGCCCCCGTCACGTCGGGCGCCGTTCACCGGCGTGACACCCGCCCCGCCTAGGTTCCGAGCGTCTGCCCTGCACCCTGCGGGGCCATCGGAACGAGGAGCACGGAATGCGCGTGGTTCACCAGTCCCGCCTGCGTCACCCGAGGTCGGCCGGGATCGTGGCTGCCGGCCTCACGGTCGCCGTCGCTGCCGGGACGTTCGGGGTCGTCGGCACCGCCGTCGCCGCCCCCGACCCGTCCGTCCCCCCTGCTGTCACCCTCTCGCCGCTCGGCACGTACTCCACGGGCCAGCTCGACGAGTCCGCCGCGGAGATCGTCGCGTTCCACGCGGCCTCCCGGCGCCTGTTCGTCGTCAACGCCCAGTCCGGGAAGGTCGACGTCCTCGACGCCCAGGACCCCACGGCCCCGAGCCGCCTGTTCGAGCTCGCGGTCGGCGGCACGGCCTCCGCGGACGGCTCGGTCGTCGCGGCCGACGCCGTCGTGAACTCCGTCGCGATCCGTCCCGACGGCCTCGCCGTCGCCGCGGTCGAGTCCGGCACCAAGACCGACGACGGGTGGCTCGTGTTCTTCGACGCCGCCGCGCCCGTGACCACGCCGGGAGCCGCACCCGCGTCCGCGATCCTCGGCGCCGTGCGCGTGGGCGCGCTGCCCGACATGGTGACGTTCTCGCCCGACGGCACGCGCATCGCGGTCGCGAACGAGGGCGAGCCCGCGGACGACTACAGCGTCGACCCCGAGGGCTCGATCTCGATCGTCACGGCCCCCGCGAGCCTCGCGAGCGCCGCCCAGGGCGACGTCCGCACCGCGACGTTCCACGCGTTCGAGGCCGGCGGCTCCAGGACGCTGCCGGCCGGTGTCCGGGTGTTCGGCGGCCGCGAGGCCGCGGGCACGGGCGTCCCCCAGCGGCCCGTCTCGGAGAACCTCGAGCCCGAGTACATCGCCTGGGACGCGACCGGCACGGTCGCCTACGCGAGCGTCCAGGAGGCGAACGCGCTCGCGGTCGTCGACGTCGCGAGCGCGAGCGTGACCGACCTGCTGCCGCTCGGGACGCAGGACCACCTCGCCGCGGGCAAGGGTCTCGACGCGTCCGACAAGGACGGAAAGATCGACATCCGCTCCTGGCCCGTCAAGGGCCTCTACCAGCCCGACACGATCGCCTCGTACCAGGCGGGCGGCGCGACCTACCTCGTGACCGCGAACGAGGGCGACTCGCGCGACTGGAAGGGCTGGTCCGAGGTCGCGCGCGTCAAGGACCTCGGCAAGAAGGGCGTGCCCGGCCTGTGCGCCGACGCGCTCTCGTCGTTCGTCGGCGCGCCCGGCAACCCCGCGACGCTCGCCGACCTCACCGCGGACGCCCACCTGGGCCGGCTCAACATCAGCACCGCGAGCGGCCTGCGCGCCGACGGCTCGTGCTACGAGGAGCTGTACTCGTACGGGTCGCGCTCGTTCTCGATCTGGTCGACCGACGGCCGCCAGGTCTTCGACTCGGGCGACGCGTTCGAGCAGCTCGTGGCCTCGGTCGAGCCCGGCTTCTTCAACTCGAACCACACCGAGTCCGGGTTCGACGGGCGCAGCGACGACAAGGGGCCCGAGCCCGAGGGGCTCACCCTGGGCGAGGTCGGCGGACGCACGTACGCGTTCATCGGCCTCGAGCGCGTGGGCGGGATCGCGGTCTTCGACGTCACGGACCCCGCGCACGCGACCTACGTCTCCTACGTCAACAACCGCAACTTCTCGGTGAGCGCCGAGGCGACGCCCGAGAAGCTCGCCGAGGCCGGCGACCTGGGCCCCGAGGGCCTCACGTTCGTCCCGGCGAGCGACTCGCCCACGGGCGCGCCGCTCCTCGCCGTCGGGAACGAGGTCTCGGGCACCACGACGTTCTACGGCGTCGACGTGCCCGGCGCCGAGCCGGGAGACGGCCAGATCGACCTCACGGTCACCATCCCGGCCGCGCCCGTCGAGCCGGGCGAGTTCGTCTGGACGATCGACGGTGGCGCCCGCGTGGTCGACCTCGGCACGGCCCGGCTCGCGGGCGACCACCTCGCAGCGACCGGCCGCCTGGGCGCCGTGACGGTGACGGACACCCGAGCGACCGCCCCCGCCTGGTCCGTCTCGGCGCAGGTCGGAGACTTCACCACGACCGCCGGGGCGCGCACGCTCCCCGGCAAGCACCTCGGGTGGACGCCCGCACTGGTCACGGCGGGCGGCGGGACGCTCGCCGGCGCTCCGGTGGCCTCGGGCCTGGTGAGCGGCAACGGCCTGGCCGACTCCGCCCTGCTCGGGTCCGCAGCGGCCGGGCACGAGCCGGGCAGCGCGGTCCTCGGGGCCGACCTGGACCTGCGCTTCCCGGTCGACGCGGCGGCCGGGACGTACACGGCCACGCTGACCCTCACGGCGATCGGCTGACCGACATGACCCGTCGCCACGTGAACGGTGGCAGCCGGTCCACCCGGTCTCGCGTCGCGGCGGCGCTCCTGGTCGGGGCGGTGGCAGCGCTGCTGTCCGCCGCCCCGGCCGGCGCCACGGCTCAGCCCCTCGCTCTGCCGGTGACCTGGGGCGTCGCCCCTGCCTCGGCCCCGACCTTCGACTTCGCCCTGGAACCCGGCGCGACCCTCACGGACCAGCTCGTCGTGACCAACCACGGCGAGGTCCCGCTCGACCTCGCGGTCTACGCCGCGGACGCCTTCACCTCACCTACGGGAGCGCTCGACGTCCTGCCCGCCGGCACACCGTCCGAGGACCTGGGCGCCTGGATCTCGACCGACGTCCCGCAGGTCGCGGTCGCCCCCGGTGAGCGCGCGACGGTCCCCTTCACCCTCACGGTCCCGGCCGACGCCACGCCCGGCGACCACACGGCCGCGGTCGTGACCTCTCTCGTGACGGGCGCGGGAGCGGGTGGGGTCGCGGTCGACCGGCGCCTCGGCACGCGAGTCCTGGTCCGCGTCGCGGGCGACCTCGCCCCGTCCGCGACCGTCACGGACGTCGACGCCGACTACGCCGGGTCGTGGAACCCCGCCGGCACGGGCGACGCGCACCTCACGTTCACGGTGACCAACACGGGCAACGTGCGCCTCACGGGCCCGCTCGCGGCGACGATCGCCGGCCCCATGGGCGTCGGGGCCGTCTCGGTCCCGCTGGGCGACCTCCCCGAGCTCCTGCCGGGCGACGCGATCACCCTCACGGGCACCGCGACGGGGGTCGCGCCGCTCGGGCGCCTGTCGGCGTCGGTCGCGCTCGCGCCCGTGGTCGCCACGACGGCGACCACCACCCTGCCCGACGACGCCACCTCCCACGCCCTCGACCCCGCCACGGGCGAGGCTCACCTGTGGGCGGTCCCGTGGTCGGTGCTCGCGGTGGCGACCCTCCTCGTGGGTGCGGTGCTCGCGTGGCGGACGCTGCGCCGTCGGGCACGCGTGCGCTTCGAGGCTGCGGTCCAGGACGCGCTCGCGGCCGCCTGACCGCGCCACGCACCGCCCCGGACCGCCACCGGCAGCCACGTACCGCCCCGGACGGACACCGGACGGACACCGGGCGCCCCGGTTGTCAGAAGTGGGCCGAGGTATCCCCCGGCCCACTTCTGACAACACATCCGTGGCAGGTCGTTGCGGCGGCCGGCTCGCGGTCCTCACCCCTCGGTCGCCGGCCCCCTGCCGCCAACCGTCAGCTCTCAGCCCTCAGCCGTCGCCCCGGCCACCGCAGCCTCCTCGGCCGCCGACGCACGCGACCCCTTGAGCGAGAGCAGCATCGAGACGGCGAGCCCGGCCGCGGTCAGCCCGACCAGCAGGCGGTAGTCGACGACCCCGACGACGGCCGCCGCGACCACGGTCATGACGAGCTGCGGGAGGTTGAGCAGCATGTTCGTCGCTGCCGACGTGCGCCCCTGGAGCGTGGCCGGCGTCTTGAGCTGGCGCTCGGTGACGAACCCGACGATCGCCCACGTGACCCCCAGGCCGATCGCGCCCATGCCCACGACTATCGCCACGAGGTTCGTGCCCAGCGCGGGCAGGATGCCGAGCGTCACGATCCCGAGCGCGAGCGCGACCAGTCGCTGCGACCCGATCCGCTTGATCATGCGCGCGGCCGTGAGACCCGCGACGATCGCCGTGACGCCCTGGACGCTCGAGATGGGGCCGAGCATCTCCGGCCCCAGCCCCAGGCCGCTCTCGATGATCGCGAAGCTCACCGCGTTGAGCACACCCACGGCCCCGAACCCGACCGCGAGCGCCACTGTCAGGACGCCGAGCGGGGCGGTGCGGAAAAGGTGCCGGAACCCCGCCGTGACCTCGGCGAGGAACGGCTCGCGCTCGTCCTGCGGCGTCGGCGGGGTCTCCACGAGCACGATCCGGGACACAAAGAACGCCGCGACCACGAACGCGACCACGGCCGAGACCACGAGGGGCAGCGGCCCGACCGCGACGTACACACCAGCGCCCATGACGGGCATGACGAGGCGGAACGTCTGGTCGATCGTCGTGAGCCGGCCGTTGGCAGCCCCCAGGGCCTCGTCGGGCAGCAGATCACGGATGAGCCCCGACTGGGCCGCGGCCGTCGCGAACCCGATCCCCGAGTACAGGACCGTGACCACGAAGATCAGCCAGACCTGCCCAGGACCGCGCACGGCGAACAACGAGAGCAGCGAGACCGCGCCGACGAGGTAGGCCACGATCATCATGCGGCGGCGCGAGACGCGGTCGGCGACCTGGCCGAGCAGCGGCGAGACGAGCGCCGGGAGGCCCAGGGCCGCGAAGACCAGGCCCGCGGTGCCGTTCGAGCCCGTGAGGTCCTTGACCCACACCGCGAAGATGATCGCGAGGACCGAGTCCGCGAAGTTCGTGAATCCCCACGCGACCGTGAGGAAGCGGAAGGGCCGGGTGCGCAGCGCCTGCTTGACCAGGGTCGCCTCGTCGGTGGTCGTGCTCATGCGCGGGGCTCCTCGCCGGTCGGCAGCTCGACCGTGACCGGGCCGTCCGCGGGCGCGCCCGGGGTCCGTGCCGCGGGGCTCCCGGCGTCCGTCGGCGCGTCGGGGTCGAACGGGTCCGCGTTGACGACGCCGAAGAACCGCGCGGACCGCGATCCCTCGGGGCGCAGCTCGGGGTGCGTCCAGCGACCTTCGAAGCGGTCCGTGATCGCCTGGAGCTCGCGCGAGAGCTCGGTCAGCTCCTCGGGCGTCGCCCAGAACGAGCTCTTGGTCATGACCGAGGCGAGCAGCCACTCGTGGGGCTGGCGGGGCGCGCTGTCGATCCAGTGCGCGACCCGCGCTGCCTCCTGGTCGACGACGATCCGCGCGAGCTCGCCCGCGGCCCGCAGCGACTCGGGCTGCTCGGGGTCGTAGCGGCTGGTCCGTCCGGTGCCCACGGGCTTCCACGGCTTCTCGCGACCGACCCGCTCGGCGGGCTCGACGAACCCGTACTTGGCAAGCATGCGCAGGTGGAACGAGCAGCTCGCGACCGACTCCCCCGTGACCTCGGCGCAGCGCGTGGCCGTGGCCTGGCCCTCGTCGTCGAGCAGGTCGAGGATCGCGAGGCGCAGCGGGTGCGCCAGGGCCCGGATGCGCTCCGGGTCGGAGGTCGTGACGGCCTCGTCGCGCTGCGCCGGGGCCGGGACCTGTGCGGGCGGGTGCGTGACGTCGTCGGGCGGGGTGCTGGGTGGCATGCCGCCACCCTACGACTCTAAAGAAGTCTTGCGCAAGAGTTCTTTAGAGTTGCAGGAGCGCGCTCCGGGCACTCCTCCCAGGTCCGCTACGGACGAGGTTCGGTGACGTCATTCGACAGAGACCAGACGCCCCCCGGTGAGCAGCAGCCGCACATCGCAGTGTTGAGCGACGGTCTCGCTGTGCGTCGCGACGACCATGTGCCGCCCGTCGCGCTGCAGGCGGGCGAAGAGCTGGAGAATGTCCTCCTCAGTACCCTCGTCGAGGGCGCCGGTCGGCTCGTCGGCGAGGATGATCTCCGGGTCCTTCGCGATCGCCCGAGCGATGGCGACCCGTTGCGCCTCCCCCCCGGAGAGAGTGTTGACTCGTGAACGCTCGAATCCGCCGAGGCCCACCAGTTCGAGACACTCGCGCGCACGGGCCACTGATGCCTTCCGGTCGACCCGGCGGCCCGGGACGCCACGCACCTCCACGCCGAGAAGGACGTTGCGCAGGACGTTCCGGTCCTCGAGCAGATCGTAGTGCTGCGTCACGATCCCGACTTTCTCGCGACGGAATCGGGCCGCCGCGCTCGGCTGCCTGCTGACCTGCCTGCCGTCGGCGACATAGGTCCCGTCATACCGGAGATCGAGTCCCGCGAGGATCCGGAGGAGTGTGCTCTTCCCCGAGCCCGAGCGGCCGAGCACGGCCACCGACCGGACGTCGTCACGGAACGCCAGGTCGAGCCCGTCGAAGAGGACGCGTTGCGCACCGTTCCTGTCCCGCAAGACCTTGGTCATACCCTCGAGCCTGATCATGACCGACCTCCTGGAACTGCGAAGACCGCTCCGACGAGGAGGCGGTGCTGGACGAGCCCGTCCACGACGAACCAGACGACCATGAGCGCGAGAGTCGCCAGGAAGGCTCCCGGGCCCACCCCTGGAAGCAGGGGCAACCCGAGAGCGAACAGCGCCCCCACTGCCACGTACTCGACCATCCAGAGCCTGCGCTGCAGGCGAACGATACGTGGGAAGCTCCACCCCAGCGTCCACAGCACACTGGCAGCAGGACGCCGCCGAGCGCGCAGGTGCAGCGAGACGAACGTCCCCGCGCAGGCCACCCCCCGGCGAGCAACGCCAGCACGACGACGAGCAACCCGCGGTTGTCCACGATGAGCTGTCTCATCAGACCGAACTGGATGAGGTACGTCGGAACGCCGATGAGCGAGTAGTCCTCGAACCCCGTCCTCATCGAGATCTGCCTCAGCTCGTCGGCGACCCCGTCGAAGCCCGTGCCCCCGCCCGACGCGACGTCAGCGTTGATCATCGCGAACGAGAGGATCCCGAGAAACTCCTGGTCCAGCGAACCGATCTCGGTGAGAGACTCCGGGTACGGCACGATCATGGCCGAGTCCAGGTACGTGTTCATCTCTCCCTTGTAGAACATCGCAGACCCCTGCCTGAGGATTCCGACCACCTCGAACTCCATCGGGCGGAGGTAGAGCGAACCGCTCAACCTCTCTCCGACCTGGTAAACGCCCTCATAGGCACTGCCGAGGAGCACCGGCACCTTTCCGCCCGGATAGTCGACGGTGCCCCAGTCGATGGACGTGCCGCTGGCTACCTCGATGTCGTAGAACTCCAGGGCCTGACGGTTCATCTGCATCGCTCGGACGTCCTCGACCACCGACCCCGAGGTGGCATCGACGTACTCGTCCGTGAGCGAGAGCTCGTTCCCGTAACCTGGGTCGAATTCGTCCCCACCCCGGAAGTCCTGCACCGGGATCTGCTGGTCAAAGGCGGAGAGCAAGGTCAGGTCGTCGGACGTGTTGAGCCCGTCGTAGAACGCACCGAGCTGCTGGATCGACCGTGTTGACTGGCGGAAGGCATAGAAGGCGTCTGGGTCGGTCAAGGTGTCCACCACACCGAAGAGGTCGACTTCCGTCTCCTCGGAGAACGCCGAGCTGATCGCCGAGGAGACGGAAGTCGCAAAGCTCGCGACGGTCGCGACGATGAGGAAGAACAGCGCCAGCACGACGACCTTCACCGAGATCGGCACGACGTTTCTTCGTAGGTCGATCAGCACCTCGCTCACGCGCCCGCACCCCCTTGACGTGCCGCACCGAGCAAGAATGCACCGGCAACCACGGCACTCTGCACCAGGAGTCCCGCACCAAGAACGTCGAGCGGGACGTCAGTTTTCGACAGGAGCGTCGACACCACCGCGACGACAGCAGCGGTCACGATCCCGATCGCGGTCACCTCCGCCAGCAGCCTCAGCCGCGTGAGCGAACGAGGAACACCCAGAAGGTGCAGGACCAGGTTCCGCCGACGGGTCGCGAAGCTCAGGAAGACACCTACGAACACCCAGCCCATCGCGACGAGCGCTGCGCCGAGCACGAGGATCAACGGGGAGACCACGTCGATGTTCGTCCGGCGGCTGGTGGCTGTCGAGAAGTGCTCGACCGACGCCGCACCGTGCAGCCCTGCATACCGCGTACCAGCATCTGGGCCGTCCAGCACGAGCGGCTGCGGTTCGCCCGAGTCGAACAGATCCGGATCGAGCACGAGGATGTCATTGGCCAGCAGGCTGTTCTCACGCAGCCCGAGCCGGCCGACGACCTCATAGGATCGCTCCCCGAGTCGGACGAACTCACCGGTCGCCCCCTGAGAGACCACGACCCTGGATCCGACGAGCGCCACTACTCGCTCTCCGCTCCGGAAGGTTCGGCCAGCATGAACAGGAAAGCTCAGTCGGGCTGATGAGCTTGCAGCGACGGCACGCACGGTGCCACCTGACGTCAGTTCAGTGAAGACTCTCAGGTCACCGTCCGGCGATACCGCGAGCGCCTGTGCCGCGGTCGCGTCGACCAGGACTGCGTCGGCGGAGTAGAGCGAGTTCCCCTCTAGGTGGATGGCCCGCTGGCGGGAGTCGTAGATCGCAAGAGTCGCGGCGAGCGCCGAGAACAGGAGAAGCAGGAGAGCGCAGATCGCGCGACTCTTCACTGTCATGGTCGACCTTCGTGGTAGGCACTGGGCCGGGAGGGTCGTGAGAACCTCCCGGCCTGCATGTCACTTGCCGTAGTAGGTCTTTGCCTTGCCGTGGCCGCCACTGTTCGCATAGGGGTCGTACGCGACCCACTTGGTGACGGCCTCCGTGCCACCGGTCCCCCACTTTCGACCCGAGGTCGCGATCACGCCCGAGTATGGCCAGTTGTGCTCGAGCTGGGCGGTCGTGTAGTGATACGTACCCACCCACGTGGTCCATCCGTGGGAGCGCTTGTGCGTCGTGCCGCCGATCAAGGTGTCCTCGGCCTTCCCCGTGTGCTTCGGGGTCGCAGCCAGGGCGGCGAACGGCAAGGCATGGCCCTGCACGGCGAACGCGCCGCCGTCCTCCGACCAACCACCGAGCACATCGTTCGCCTGGGCCGACGTGGCGGGAACTAGAAGAGTTGCACCGAGGATTCCGGCGACGATGGCGGAGTACAGACGGTTTTCATGCGGCCCCCAGGTCGAGTGTGGTTGCGCGGGAGCCGACAGTTGCACAACCCCCCGCTGTGAATACGCGTAGAGTAGCCCATTTCCGACGATCAGGCCATAAGGGTTGTAAACGCGCACCCGGTCAGTCACGCCCGTTCGCCGCCGACAGGCGCTTGATCTCGTGCAGCCTGTCGATCACCACCACGCCCCCGAGGACCGCGACCGCGAGGCTCGCCCCCGCGAGCACGTCGGTCACGAAGTGATAGCCCAGGTACAGGCGGCTGCCCCCCACGACGGCGATCACCACGACGCTCACGGCGACCCAGACCACGAGCACGAGCCGGCGCTGCCGCCCCTCCTGCCACTGCCGCCACACGAGGTATCCGCCGACCAGCACGAGCGTCGCGGCGCCGATCGTGTGCCCCGACGGGAACGAGAAGCTGCGCTCGACGCCTGGGACGACCATGGCGGCGTCGTCGGGCCGCGGCCTGGCCACGAGCGCCTTGAGGAGAGTCGACACGACCGTCGAGGCGATCATGGCCCCGGCCAGCAGGCCCGGTTCCCACCAGCGCCGGGTCGCGAGCCCCCACCACAGGCACCCCACGCCGACCAGGATCGGCAGCACCACCGGGCCGAACAGGTTCGTGACGACCGTCAGGACCGACGTCGCGGCCGCGGTCCGGTGCGCGACCATCCACGCGAGGACGGCGTCGTCGGTGAACCAGAGGTCGTCGCGCTCGCGCACCGAGTCGTAGACGACCAGGAAGCCCAGCACGCCGATCACGACCAGGACCAGGCCGGGCAGGGCGGCGACGAGCCGCGCGCGCCACACGCTCCCCGTGCCCGACGGCGCCACCTCCCCCGTTCTCACGTCACGTCGTGCGTCGCTCGGCTCGCTGTCTGCTCCCATCCCGAGAGCCTAGGGAGAAAAAGGCGTGCACCGCCCGGTGAAGAGGTGGTTGTGTTGCACCTATCACCGCGGTGGCGTCCGTCCGGTCAGTACCGGGCGGTGGAGGACCCGGCCAGGTCCACGAATCCGACGTCACGAAAGACGAACCACCATGCATCCCCAGCTCATGCACGACGTCGCCGACCTCGGCCGGCGCGAGCAGCTCCAGGAGCAGACGCTGCGCCGCAGCAGCCTGCGACGGACGACGACCCGCATCCCGGCGCGCACCCGGCAGGCCCGCCTGCCGCGTCGCACCGCATGACGGCGCCCGGCCGCTCGGCGATCTCCCGCCGACCGGGCACCCACGACCGAAGGCCCTGATCTCCTCGTCACAGGAGTCAGGGCCTTCGTGCTGCCCGGCGCGCGGCAGGGAGCGCGGCCGGAGCGCCGCGGGCGACCCCTCCCCCGCCCACGGCCTAGGCTGTGGGCGTGAGCCCTGTGAACACCAATGACCGCATCGTGTGGATCGACTGCGAGATGACCGGTCTCGATCTGGGCGCCGACGCGCTCATCGAGGTCGCCGCCGTCGTCACCGACTCCGAGCTGAACGTCCTGGGCGACGGGATCGACGTCCTCATCGCCCCGCCGGCCGAGGCGCTCGAGCAGATGGGCGACTTCGTCCGCGAGATGCACACCACGTCCGGGCTCCTCGAGGAGCTGCCGGGCGGCACCACCATGGCCGACGCGCAGGCCCGTGTGCTCGAGTACATCCGCACCTGGGTCCCCGAACCGGGCAAGGCACCGCTCGCAGGGAACTCGGTCGGCACCGACAAGACGTTCCTCGAGCGCGACATGCCGGAGCTGGTCGGCCACCTGCACTACCGGATCGTCGACGTCTCCTCGATCAAGGAGCTCGCACGGCGCTGGTACCCGCGCGTGTACTTCGCGTCGCCCGCCAAGACCGGCGGCCACCGTGCGCTGGGCGACATCCTCGACAGCATCGACGAGCTGCGCTACTACCGCGAGGCGCTGTTCGTGCCGCAGCCCGGCACCGACTCCAAGACCGCGAAGGCGGTCGCCGAGCGCATCAAGGAGACCTCGGTCTCCAAGTCGATCGGGGCGTCCGGAACGGCCGCCGGGACCGGGACCGAGCCGGAGGCCGCACCCCTGTCCTGAGACCCCTCAGAAACCAGGTACACTTTTCGACGGCTGCTAAAGAGTTCTTCGGAGCTCGAGCAGGCCGTGGTGGGTATAGCTCAGCTGGTAGAGCACCTGGTTGTGGTCCAGGGGGTCGCGGGTTCAAGTCCCGTTACTCACCCCACGGAGAGAGGCCCCTCGCGTTCGCGCGAGGGGCCTCTTCTCGTTCCGGACGGCCCCCGCCCCGCACGGGCGACGGGTGTGATTCCGCTCACCGGTGGCGGCCTCGCCAGCCCCACCTACAGTGGGTGAGGTGTCAGCCCCCGCGAACGTTGCCGTCCGTGGTGAGCACCAGCACGCCGAGGCCGTGGCCACGCTGGTCCGCTCCGCCGCCGCCGTCGAGCCAGGCCGCCCCTTGCGCCTGGCCAAGAGGACCACGAACCTCTTCCGTCCCAGACGGCCGTCGGACGGGCCGGGCCTCGACGCGTCGGGCCTGACGGGCGTCGTCTCGATCGACCCCGAGGCGGGTACGGCCGACGTCCAGGGCATGTGCACGTACGAGGACCTGGTCGCCGAGACCCTCCCGCACGGCCTCGTGCCGACCGTCGTCCCGCAGCTGCGCACGATCACGGTCGGCGGGGCGCTCGCGGGCCTGGGCATCGAGTCGAGCTCCCTGCGCAACGGCCTGCCTCACGAGGCGGTCCTCGAGCTCGACGTCCTGACTCCCGCGGGCGAGGTCGTCACGGCCACGCCCTCGGGCGAGCACGCCGACCTCTTCCGCGCGTTTCCCAACTCCTACGGCACGCTCGGGTACGCGACGCGTGCGAGGCTGCGGCTGGACCGCACCGAGCCGTTCGTCGCGGTCCGCAACGTGCGCTTCGGTTCGGTCGCCGAGGTCGCGGCCGCGATCGGCAAGATCGCGGCGGACGGGTCGTGGGACGGCGAGCAGGTCGACCTTTGCGACGGCGTGCTGTTCGACCCGGGCGAGGTGTACCTGTGCCTGGGCAGGTTCGTGGCGGGCGAGGAGGCCCGCACGCTCGCTCCCGCCCCGAGCGACTACACGGGCCAGAAGATCTACTACCTGTCGCTGCGCGAGCGGTCGATCGACGTCCTGCGCACGCAGGACTACCTGTGGCGCTGGGACACCGACTGGTTCTGGTGCTCGCGCGCGTTCGGGGTGCAGAACCCGCTCGTGCGCAGGTTGTGGCCGCGGCGCTGGCGGCGCTCCGACGTCTACCGCAGGATCGTGGGCCTCGACGAGCGCCTGGACCTGACCGGCCACCTCGCCGACCTGCGGCACCGGCCGCGCAACGAGCGCGTGGTCCAGGACGTCGAGGTGCCGCTCGACCAGGTCGAGAGCTTCATGGCGTGGTTCACGGGCCATGTCCCCATGTCCCCGGTGTGGCTGTGCCCGTTGCGGCTCGCGTCGCCCGAGCCGTGGCCCCTGTACCCCCTCGAACCGCACCGCGTGTACGTCAACGTGGGGTTCTGGGGCGGGGTCCCGATCGCCGAAGGGGCGCACGACGGCGACGTGAACCGTCAGATCGAGATGGCGGTCGCCGTCCGGCACGGGCACAAGTCGCTCTACTCGACGTCGACGTACGGCCGCGAGACGTTCGACACCCTCTACGGCGGCCTCGACTACGCGGCCGTCAAGGACCGCTACGACCCGGCGGGGCGCACGCCCACGCTCTACGAGAAGGCGGTGCAGGGAGCATGACGCAGATCGCAGTGGCCGACGTCCTGGACCAGCTGGCCGACGGCCCGCTCCCGTTCGGGTTCACCGCGTACGACGGGTCGAGCGCGGGGCCCGCGGACGCCCCGTTCCACGTCCACCTGGCCAACGAGCGCGGCCTGCGCTACGTCGCGACGGCCCCGGGCGGGCTGGGCCTGGGGCGAGCGTACGTCGCGGGCGACCTCCAGGTCGACGGGGTACCTGCAGGCGACCCGTACCCGCTTCTCAAGGCGGCCGCGGACGGGTTGCGGCTGCGTCGCCCGAGCGCGGCCGAGGCCGCACGGATCGCTCGTGGGCTGGGCCTGGGGGTCCTGCGCCCGCCCGATCCTCCGCCCGAGGAGCACCTGTCACGGCTGCGTCGGCTCACCGAGGGCCTGCGCCACTCGCGCCGTCGCGACGCCGACGCGATCAGCCACCACTACGACGTCTCGAACGCGTTCTACGAGCGCGTCCTGGGCCCGTCGATGACGTACACGTGCGCGTGCTTCCCGACCCCGCAGTCGACGCTCGAGGAGGCCCAGGAGCACAAGTACGCGCTGGTCGCGGGCAAGCTCGGCCTGCACCCCGGCATGCGCCTGCTCGACGTGGGCTGCGGCTGGGGCGGCATGGTCCGGCACGCGGCCCGCTCGGGCGTCCGGGCCCTCGGGGTCACCTTGTCGCGCCAGCAGGCCGAGTGGGCGCAGGACCGGATCGAGCGCGAGGGCCTCGCCGACCTTGCCGAGGTCCGGTACGCGGACTACCGGGACGTCACGGAGGGCGGGTTCGACGCCGTGAGCTCGATCGGGCTCACCGAGCACATCGGGGTCGCCAACTACCGCGCGTACTTCACGTTCCTCCAGGGGCGGCTGCGGGACGGCGGGCGCCTGCTCAACCACTCGATCACACGCCCGACCAACACCGCCCGCCCCCGAGCGGGCGGCTTCATCGACCGGTACGTCTTCCCGGACGGGGAGCTCACGGGGTCGGGCCGGATCATCTCGACCATGCAGGACGTGGGCCTCGAGGTGCGTCACGCGGAGAACCTGCGGGAGCACTATGCGATGACGCTGCGTGAGTGGGGGGCCAACCTGACCCGCCACTGGGACGAGTGCGTGGCCGACGTCGGGATCGGCACGGCCCGCGTGTGGGGCGTGTACATGGCGGGGTCGCGGCTCGCGTTCGAGCGCAACGAGATCCAGCTGCACCAGGTCCTCGCGGTCCGTCCGGAGCCAGGTGGGGCGGCGGACTTCCCGCTGCGCCCGGACTGGACCCCGTAGGCCCGACGGCGCCGCGCACCGTAGGCGGTCGCGTGCGGCGAGGAGGGGTCAGGACCCGTCGCGGGCCGCCGTGAGGTGCGTGTGGACGCACCGCCACCCGTCGGCGCCTCGGACGAACACGTCGGTGACCCACTCGTCGGAGCTGAACGCCCGCCCGCGGTAGTGCCCGGTGGTGGTCCCGCGCCCGGTGAGGACGGCGACGTCCCCCAGGCCTTGCACGCTGCCGGTGATCTTGCTCATCGTCTCGTGCGTGAGATCGCCTGAGCGGACGAGGGCCAGGAAGGTCTCGCGGGACGTGATGCCGTCCTCTCCGACGATCTGCCAGTCGTCGGTCGTGAAGCGGCCGATCGCGTCGGCATCGTTGTCGACGATCGCTCTCCCCCAGTCGGCCTCGACCACCTCGAGCTCGGTCGTGAGGTCGCGCTCCGTGCCGGTCATCCGTCCGCCTCCTGTCGGTGCTCCGTCGTCGCGGGCAGGCGCTCCGTCGAGGGCCGTCGGGACCTTGGTCCCGCCCCTCCGAACCCTTCGGCACTACGCCCCGACGGGCCTCGTCGGATCACACTTCCTCTCGTTGACAATCTGTCATCTCCGCGTGACAGAGGCCACATTCTCAAGCTTGTGAAGGCATTCACAAGCACGTTAGGGTCAACATATCGAAGCGCTCCCAGCCCCGGGTTCGCACCGAAGATCGGCCCTTTCCGTTCCTCCGTCACAGGTCGTCCGACCTCTTCCTCTGGGAGTCACACCATGAGCACCAGCACCGCTGGTCCCGCCCGGTCCGTCCGTCTCATCGGCCTCGTCACGATGATCGCAGGCCTCGTGCTGCTGCTCGCCGGCGCAGCCACCTGGGCCACCATCTCCTCGCAGCTCGCGGCCGAGAAGATCACCGTCTCCGAGGACGCCTCGATGTTCGGTGGCTCCCAGGTCCGCGGCCCGTTCACCGCGTACGCACAGGCCGAGGTCATCAACAAGCACGCGCTGGCCGCCTCGGAAGGCAAGACCTACGCCGAGCTCGACAAGGAGGACCCGGCCCGTGCGACCGTCATGAACGGCTCGTTCCTCCGCGCCTCGCTCTTCACCTCGGTCGTCTCCTACGGAGTCAGCGCTCTGGTCATGGGCCTCGGTGTCCTGTTCGGCCTCCTCGGCTACGCACTGCGCCGCATCGGAGCAGCTCCTGCCCTGGCCGCCGGTCCCTCGACGACCACCCCTGAGGTCGCCAAGGTCTGATCTCGGACCGGCTCCACCGCACGACCCGCACGACCCGCACGGCAGATCACCCGGCAAGAATCTCCCGGCATGGTGAAGGGCCGACGAGCACCAGCTCGTCGGCCCTTCATCACGTCCGGGCCCGGGGGCCTGCTGTCGCGGGGATCGTCACCGCGTCGGCGTCGGGCCGTCAGGCCGTGGGCGCCGCGACGAGCCGCTGTGCGACCGCGTCGGCGAACCGGTCGAGCGACCCCTTGCCGAGCGAGAAGAACAGCGACGGCTCGGTGAGCTCGACCTCGATGACCATGGGTGCGCCGTCGTCCCCACCCACCAGGTCGACGCGTGCGTAGAGGTTGGGCTCCTGACCCGGGACCGCCTTCGCCGCGACCGCGAGCGCCTGCTGCGCGACCTCGAGCTGCTCGGGGCTCGCCTCGAAGCGGCTCATCTCCTCCTGCTTGTACAGGCCCTGGGTTGGCCGGTGCGGCCCGGTGAGGAGCGCGTTCTTGCGCACCGCGTGCGAGAACTCGCCGTCGATGAAGACCAGGCCGGTCTCGCCGGCCGTGTCGACGCTGCGGACGTAGGGCTGGACCATGACCTGGCGCCCCGAGACCAGCAGGTTCTTGGCGTGCTGGATCGCGAGGCCGCGCGAGTGGGCCTCGCCCGACTGGTAGCGCCCGGTGTCCTTGGCCCCGGCGCTCACGACGGGCTTGATGACGAAGTCGCCCTGCGCGGGCAGGCGCGTGTGGATGGCACGCGACGACAGGTTCTGGCTCGGGTCGAGCCAGAGCGTCGGGATGACCGGCACGCCCTGCTCCTCGAGCTCGCGCAGGTAGCGCTTGTCGGTGTTCCAGCTGATGACCGCAGCGGGGTTGAGCACCCGGCCGGCGCGCTCGGCCCACTCGACGAACTCGTCGCGGCGCGGCGCGTAGTCCCAGGCGGAGCGCACGACGACCGCGTCGAACGAGGTCCAGTCGACCGTCTCGTCGTCCCACACCGAGGGCACGGCCTCGATGCCCCGCGCGGCGAGGGCACCGACGAGCGGAGCGTCGTCGGGGTCGAGGTGCGGCAGGACGGAGCAGGTGGCGACGGCGATGCGCGAGGTGGTGGTCACCCACAAGAGCCTAGACGCCCTGGGCTCACTGAACACGTGGGACCGGGTGAGATCTGCGTCGCGCCGCTAGACCGCGGCGGCATCGGCTGTGCGCCGCAGGGCGGCGAGGATCCCGTCCGCGGTGAAGGAGCCGACGACGTCGCCCGCCTCGTCCGCGACGGGCACCCTGCCCATGGCGGACCCGGGCAGGGCCGCGATGGCCTCGAACGCCTCGGTCAGCGGGGCGCCGAGCCGGATGGGCTCGGGAGCGGGGGCCGAGATCAGCTCGGCGCCGTCGAGGTCGCCCTGCTGCACCGTGGCCAGGCCGAGCATCCGGACGGGCGCCCCCTCGCCGATGAACTCGCGGACCGCGTCGCTCGCGGGGTGCGCGAGGACGGTCAGCGGCTCGGCGAGCTGTTCAAGACGCCCCCCGAAGCTGAAGACCGCGATCCGGTCGCCGAGGTGGACGGCCTCGTCGATGTCGTGGGTCACGAACAGGACCGTGGTCCCGAGCTCGCGCTGGATGCGCCGGAACTCGGTCTGGAGGCGACGCCGGCCGGCGGGGTCGACCGCCCCGAAGGGCTCGTCCATGAGCAGGACGGGCGGGTCGGTCGCGAGCGCGCGGGCGACTCCCACCCGCTGCCGCTCGCCCCCGGACAGCTCGTGCGGGTAGCGCTTGGCGTAGGTGTCTGGGGCCAGGCCGACGAGCTCGAGCAGCTCGCCGACCCGCGCCCTGGTCCGCGCCTTGTCCCAGCCGAGCAGCCCGGGCACGGTCGCGACGTTCTGGGCCACGGTCCGGTGCGGGAACAGGCCGACGTTCTGGATGACGTACCCGATCCTGCGGCGCAGCGCCACGGGGTCGCCCTGCGTGATGTCCTCGCCGCGCAGCAGGATGCGCCCGGCCGAGGGTTCGACGAGCCGGTTCGTCATGCGCAGCGTCGTGGACTTCCCGCAGCCCGACGGCCCGACGAGCGCGAGCATCTCGTGCTCACGGACGCTCAGCGAGAGGTCGCCCACCGCGACCGTGCCGTTGGGGTACTCCTTGCGGACGCCGTCGAACACGATGGCCGCCTCGTCGGTGATGGTCGGGAACGCTGCGGTCGCCTCGCTGGTGCCTGTCGTGGAGCTCGCCATGCCCCGACGCTACCGGGCGCCCCACGTCGTCGCGCGAGCGGTGGGCGGCTCGGGATAGGTTCGACGGCATGCCACCCAACCCGTGGTTCTCGTGGAGCTACGTCCAGAACAACTGGGGAGAGATCTCCCAGGCGCTCGTCGAGCACACGACGATCACCCTCGAGGCCGTGCTCATCGCGCTCGTGATCGCGCTGCCGCTCGCGGCTCTCGCGCACCGCGTGCGCTGGCTGGCCGTGCCCGTGCTCGGCATGACGGGCGTCATGTACACCATCCCGTCCCTCGCCCTGTTCTCGATCCTCGTCCCGTTCACCGGGATCGGGCGGACGCCCGTGCTCATCGGCCTGGTCATGTACGCCCTGCTGATCCTGGTGCGCAACATCCTCGTGGGTCTCCAGGGCGTGGACCCGGACGTCCGCGACGCCGCCAGGGGTCTGGGCTACGGATCGACCCGGCTGCTGGCCTCGGTCGAGATGCCCAACGCGCTCCCGAGCATCATGACCGGGGTGCGTCTCGCGACGGTCTCGACCGTGGCCCTGGTGACCGTCGGGTTCGTCGCGGGGTACGGCGGGCTCGGCACGCTCATGTTCCGCGGCTTCCGGTCGAGCTACAACGCCCAGATCATGACCGCGACGCTCCTGTGCCTGCTCCTGGCCGTCGTGCTCGACCTCCTCCTGCTGCTCCTGGGGCGGGCCTTGACGCCCTGGTCCCGCACGCGGGGCGCCTCGTCGAGGACCGGTTCCCGGCCGGCGGCCGGCGCCGCGAGCGCGACCACGGGGTCCGAGTCGCGGGAACCGCTGGAACCGCGGGACCGGACGGCGGTGCGGGACGCATGAACGTCGTCGAGCAGGCCCTGACGTGGCTCAACGACCCCCTCAACTGGACCGGGCCGGACGGGCTCCTGGTCCGCACCGGGGAGCACCTCGAGATGACGGCCGTCGCGGTCCTCCTCGCGGCGCTCGTCGCGCTGCCCGTCGGCATCTGGCTCGGGCACTCCGGGCGCGGGGCCGGGCCGACCATCGTGGTCGTGAACACCTCGCGCGCTCTCCCGACCTTCGGGATCCTGCTCATCCTCGCGGCGGGCGGGTTGTTCGGGAACCGTGCGGCGGTCATCTCGGCCGTGATCTTCGCGATCCCGCTCATCCTCGCGAACGCCTACACGGGTGTCGCCGAGGTCGACCCCGACGTCAAGGACGCCGCGCGAGGCATGGGTATGTCGTCGCAGCGCTCGCTGTGGCTCGTCGAGGTGCCGCTCGCCGTGCCCTTGGTCGCGGCGGGTCTGCGCACCGCGATCGTGCAGGTCATCGCGGTGCTGACCCTCGCGGCGTTCGTGGGGGGCGGGGGGCTCGGGGTCCCGCTGCGGGTCGGCTTCTCCAACCAGCGGTACGGGCAGGTGCTCGCCGTGGGCGTCGTGATCGCGGTCCTGTGCCTGGTCGTGGACGCCGTCCTGGCCCTGGTCCAGCGTGCCGTGACCCCCGCGCCTCTGCGGACCAGGGCCGGGACCTTGCGCTGAGGCGTCGCTCGGGTTGCCGGTCTCCGGCGCCGGGGGTGGAATGGGTTGTCCGTGCGAGCCGACGATCGAGAGGCCCCGACACACATGTCACGGCGATCCACCACCCTTCGCACCCTGTCCGCTTCCGCCCTCCTCGTCCTGGCCCTCGCGGCGTGCGGCGAGGCCGGCTCCTCCGGTACCGGAGGGAACACCTCCGGCGGTTCGACGTCCACAGCGAGCGGCGCCGCGTGCGAACCGGTCGCGGGCGACGCGCTCGTCGTCCTGGAGGACGACAAGCACCTCCAGACGGTCGACAACATCATCCCTGCGGCGAACGCCGCCGCGGTGGCGAACCAGCCCGCGGTCCTCGAGCTCCTCGACACCGTGTCCGCAGCCCTGACGACCGACAAGCTCATCGCGCTCAACAAGGCCGTCGACGTCGAGCGGCAGACCTCTTCCCAGGTGGCCCAGAAGTTCGTCGAGGACGAGGGCCTCGCGGCCCAGGACACCCCGGGGACGGGCACGTCCCTGGTCGTGGGGGCCGCGAACTTCTCCGAGAGCACGACGCTCGCGGAGATCTACGCGGCCGTGCTGCGCTCGGGCGGGTACGACGTCACGGTGCAGACCGTCGACGCGCGCGAGACGTACCTGCCCGCGCTCGAGTCGGGCCAGCTGAGCGTGTTCCCCGAGTACGTGGGCACGCTCACCGAGTTCCTCAACAAGGAGATCAACGGCCCCGACGCCGAACCCCTCGCGAGCGGCGACCTGGACACCACGGTCGCGGCCCTGCGTGAGCTCGGTGCGCAGAAGGGCCTGACGTTCGGCGAGCCGTCGTCGGCCCAGGACCAGAACGCGTTCGCCGTCACGACGGCCTTCGCCGAGGAGCACGACGTCTCGACGCTGAGCGAGCTCGCCGAGGCCTGCCCCGGGGGCATCACGCTGGGGGCCGGGCCCGAGTGCCCCGAGCGCGCGTTCTGCGAGCCCGGTCTCGAGGAGAAGTACGGGCTCAACATCACCAACTTCGTCAACCTCGACGTGGGCGGCCCGCTGACCAAGGCCGCCCTCCTGCAGGGCGAGATCGTTCTCGGCCTCGTGTTCTCCTCGGACGGCCAGCTCGGCTGACGAGTAGGCGGCTGCTCGCGGCAGACGGTCACAAGCCGTAGGTCTCGAGCAGCCGTAGCCAGACCTCGCTGATCGTCGGGTAGGCGGGCACAGCGTGCCACAAGCGTGCAAGCGGCACCTGCCCGACGATCGCGATGGTCGCGGCGTGCAGCATCTCCGCCGCGTCCGGGCCCACGAACGTCGCGCCCACGATCACCTGGCGCTCGGTGTCGACCACGATCTGCGCGGTCCCCTCGTAGCCCTCGGCCACGAGCACGGCCCCGGACACCGACCCGAGCTTGTAGGACACCGCACGGACCGGCAGGCCCGCCTTCTTCGCCTCGGCCTCGGTCAGCCCCACGGACGCGACCTCGGGACGCGTGAACACCACCTGCGTCTTGGCTCCGTGGTCCGCGGTCGCGGCATAGCGGCTCCAGGGCTCGGGGGGCTCGGGGGCCTGGCCCGCCGAGCCGCTCGCCCCCGCGGCCCGTGCCTCCTCGGGCCGGACCTTCCCGAACCGCGCCGCGACCACGTCGCCGACGACCCTGCCCTCGTACTTGCCCTGGTGCGTGGTCGCGACCCGTCCCGTCACGTCGCCGCACGCGAAGAGCCAGCCGCCCTCGACGCCCTGGACCTCGAGCTGGTCGTCGACCGCGAGACCCTTCCCGGGTTCGAGCCCGACCGCCTCGACCCCCAGGTCCCCCGTGCGCGGCACCCGGCCGGTCGCGACGAGCACCTGCGCGCCCGCGACCGATCCCCTGCCCTGGGGGCCGTCGTACGCGAGGCGCGCTCCGCCGTCGGGCAGGGACGTCGCTCCCGTGACGCTGACCCCCAGCCGGACGTCCACCCCGATCGCCCGCAGGCCCGCCGCGACGGCCTCGCTCGCGAAGGGCTCCGAGCGCCCGAGCAGACGGCCGCGCGAGAGCAGCGTGACCTTCGACCCGAGGTCGGTGAAGGCCGTGGCCATCTCGACCCCCACCACTCCCCCGCCGATCACGACCAGCGAGGCCGGGACGTCCTGCACGCTCGTCGCCTCGCGGCTGCTCCACGGGTCGGTCTCGGCGAGGCCGGGAGTGTCGGGCAGGACGGGCACGCTGCCCGTCGCGACGATCACGGCGTGCCGCGCCGCGAGCAGCCGGGTCGCGGGGAGGTCGTCGACGTCGGCGTCGGGGTCCTCGGGGCTGACCTCGACGAGCCTCGGCCCGACCAGGCGCCCCAGGCCGCGCACGAGCGAGATACCGGCGCCGTCGAGCCACTGGACCTGACCCGAGTCGTCCCAGTGCGAGACCATCTCGTCGCGGCGCGCCAGGATCGGGGCGGGGTCGAGCGTGGGACTCGCCTCGACGCCCGGCACGGCGCGAGCGGCCGCGAGCGCTGCTCCGGGGCGCAGCAGCGCCTTGGACGGCATGCACGCCCAGTAGGAGCACTCGCCGCCGACGAGCTCGGCCTCGACGACGGCCACGCTCAGGCCCGTGCGGCTCGCGCGGTCGGCCGCGTTCTCGCCGACGGGCCCACCGCCGATCACGATCACGTCGAACGTCTCGTCGGGGGTGGCCTGGGTCCGGGGGTCGCTGCTGCTCATGCCTCCCATCGTGACCCGGAGGGCGCGGGGCTGCGCGTCGGGCGGTCGGCTCGCCGAGCGGCGGGGCGGGCCGCGGCGAACCGCTGGTCGACCCGGCGGCCGGCACCGCTCAGGCGACGCGCGCCTCGTCGAGACGGTCGAGGATCTGCGCGACCGTCTGGGCGACGGTCCACCCCGTCGTGTCGAGGCGCAGCCCGCCCGGGGTCTCGCGAGCGGCCTCGGCGAACTCCTCGGGGGTCCAGGCACCGTAGGCCTGCTTGTGCCGGGCGGCGTCGCGCGCCGCGAGGGTCGCGGCGTCGGGCGTCAGCACGACGGCGTAGCGCGGCCGGGTGCGCAGGCTCGCCGTGAACCGGGCCAGGTCGGGCCCCAGGAGGATGTCCTGGACCACGGCGGTGATCCCCGCGGCCGCGTAGGTGTCCGCGGCGTGGGCCGCGAGGGACTGCCGCAGGTCGAGCTGGGCGCGCGCAGCGGGCGAGAGCGGCGGGTCCATCGAGGCCTGGCCGCTCACGACGAAGCGCCGGAACATGTCGCCGCGCACGTGCGCCGCGAGCGGGAACGAGCGGGCCAGGGCCTCGGCGACGGTCGACTTCCCGGAGGCCATGGCCCCCGTGACGACCAGGACGGGAGCCGGCTGACCGGGGTGAGCGGCGCCGTCGGGCAGGGAGGTCGTAGGCATGACCGGAGCCTAGGTCGCGCGGCCCCTCGCCGAGAAGCGCATTCTCGCCCCTGATCGGCGCCGGTCAGGGGCGGCCGCTCACTTCTGGCGGGAGCGCGCCCTGCCGGACCGGCCCGAGCCGCACTCAGACCCGGCGGAACTCCAGGTCCGTGATGGAGCGGCCCGCGGCGTGCCCCTTGCCCTCGAAGCTCGTGCGCACGCGCCCCTCGAAGCGCGGCGCGACCGCCCCGACCCCGTGGACGTTGACGAACGACGGGTTCGCTCCGATGACCTCGAGCATCTGGTCGGCGTACTCGGCCCAGTCGGTCGCGAGCCGCCACGTGCCGCCGGGGCGGATCGCGCGCGCAGCGAGCTCCGCGAGCGAGGGCGTGACGAGGCGACGCTTGTGGTGCCGGGCCTTGTGCCACGGGTCCGGGAAGAAGACCCACAGCTCGTCGACCGATCCCTCGGGGAGCGTCGTGGTGAGCACCTCGGCCGCGTTGGCCTGCAGCAGGCGCACGTTCGTCAGCCCGCGCTGGGTCGCCCGCAGCACGGTCTGCGCGAGCCCGGGCGTGTAGACCTCGACGGCCAGGAAGTCACGCTCCGGGGTCGCCTCGGCCGCGTGGACCACGGCCTCGCCCAGGCCCGACCCGACCTCGACCACGAGCGGAGCCTCGCGACCGAACGTCGCGGCGACGTCGAGCACGTAGGCCGGGTCCACGGAGGTCCGGGCCTCCGCGCGCGGGACGTCGACGACGAGCTGCGCGGCGTGCTCGTCCCACGCGCGCTGCTGGCGAGGGTTGAGGCGGCCGCTGCGACGGACGAAGGACACGATGTCGGTACGGAAGCCCTGCTCGCGGGCTTCGTCGAGGGTCTCGGGCACCCGACAAGTCTAGGCGGGCCCCGGGGCGGACCCCGGGCGCGCGTGAGGCAGCCTCCTGGAGGCCCGCCTCACGCGCGGGGGGCTACGCCTCGACGGCGCCGGCGGCAGCGAGGGCGGAACGGGCGGCCCCGCCCGAGCGCTCGCCGCCCGACGACGTCACACGTACTGCGCGTACGCCGGCAGGTCGAGCTGGCCGTTGCCCGACAGCCCGATCACGACGACCTCGGGCTCCGTGACCGTGCGCGCGTAGGCGATCGCCGCCGCGACCGCGTGCGTCGACTCGGGCGCCGGGATGATGCCCTCGGACCGGGCGAACTCGAGCCCCGCCCGGAACGCCTCGTCCTGGTCGATCGCGACCGCGTCCATGAGCCCCAGGTTCACGGCGTGCGACACCATGGGCGACATGCCGTGGTAGCGCAGGCCGCCCGCGTGGATGGCGGGCGGCACGAAGTCCTTGCCGAGCGTGTGCATCTTGAGCAGCGGCGTGAGCCCCGCGACGTCACCGTGGTCGTAGCGGTACTCACCCTGGGTGAGAGACGGGCAGGCCGCGGGCTCGCACGCGACGAGCCGCGTCGTCGTGCCCTCGCGCAGGTTGCGCCCCAGGAACGGGAACGTGAGCCCCGCGAGGTTCGACCCGCCGCCCGCACAGCCGAACACGACGTCCGCACCCGTCTCGCCCGCCTCCTCGAGCTGGACCAGGGCCTCCTGCCCGATGACCGTCTGGTGCAGCATCACGTGGTTGAGCACGCTGCCGAGCGAGTAGTGCGCCTGCGGGTCCTGCGCCGCGACCTCGACGGCCTCGCTGATCGCCATGCCGAGCGAGCCCGTGGTGTCCGGGTCGCTCGCGAGGATCGCACGCCCCGACGCCGTCAGCTCCGAGGGCGACGAGTGGCACACGCCCCCGTAGGCCTCCATCTGGAAGCGGCGGTACGGCTTGGAGTCGTACGACGCGCGGACCTGCCACACCTCGCACGTCAGGCCGAGCAGGGCCGCGGCCATCGAGAGCGAGGCCCCCCACTGCCCCGCGCCCGTCTCGGTCGTGAGCCGCGTCGTGCCCTCGATCGCGTTGTAGTACGCCTGCGCGATCGCCGTGTTCGGCTTGTGCGAGCCGACCGGGCTCACGCCCTCGTACTTGTAGTAGATGCGGGCGGGCGTGCCGAGCTCGCGCTCGAGGCGGTGTGCGCGGATGAGCGGCGCGGGCCTCCACATCGCATAGATCTCACGGATCGTCTGCGGGATCTCGATGTAGCGCTCGGTGCTGACCTCCTGCTCGATGAGCGCCATGGGGAACAGCGGGGCCAGGTCCGCGGGCACGAGCGGCTCGAGCGTGCCGGGGTGCAGGTGCGGCGGCACGGGCTCGGGCAGGTCCGCGTTGAGGTTGTACCAGTGGGTCGGGACGGTGGAGGGGATCTCGACACCGAGCGGCTCGAGCGAGCGCGCGGTCGGGGTCGCGGGGGCCGAGGGCGCCGCGGGGGTGGAGACGGGGGACGTCGTCAAGGGACTCTCCTTCGTGGATGGGCACGTGCGGGGGCACGTTCCGGGCGATCCACTCCGGGAGACCTGCTGGACCGCCCGTCGTCGGGCTCGGTCAGCACGCCACAGCGTCCGACCGTCAGTGGTCGGGCCACCAGGTGTGCGCGGTGAGCAGGTTCACACCGGTGACCATAGCCGACGACGGACGGGGTGTGAAACGGGTCTCACCAGCGGCCTGCAAGGAAGGGCGTGAGGGGGCCGGCCGCGCGGCGGCGGGCGGGAACGCCGAAGGCCCCTCCCCGCGTCTCCGCAGGTGAGGGGCCTTCGTGTGGTGCGCCATCATGGACTCGAACCATGAACCCGCTGATTAAGAGTCAGCTGCTCTGCCAATTGAGCTAATGGCGCGCTGGTACTGCTGGGTGGTGCGGTGGTGCTGGTCGGACGTCACGACGACCCCGTCCCCCGGGGCCGTGATCGTGGTGCGCCATCATGGACTCGAACCATGAACCCGCTGATTAAGAGTCAGCTGCTCTGCCAATTGAGCTAATGGCGCGCGAGAAGAAACACTACTGAACAGGCCCGGTAGAGACAAATCAGGAGGCCGGGCGGGCCTGTGACCTGCACGACAGCCGCCCTCGTGCAGGGTTCGCCCGGCTTCTCCTCGCTCCCGGACCTACAGGTACAGCCCGGTCTTGCCGTCGCTCTCCTCGGGCTGCGAGACGGCGCTCACGTCCTTCTCGCGCAGCAGCACGTAGCTCTTGCCGCCCAGCTCGACCTCGGCGCGCTCCTCGGGGTCGAACAGCACGCGGTCCCCGCGGCGCACGTGCCGGACGTTCTCCCCGGTCGCGACGACCTGCGCCCACGCGAGCCGCTTGGGCCCCACGGCCGTGGCGGGGATCACGAGCCCCGCGGACGACTGCCGCTCGGACGCGTCGACCTCGGGCAGGACGAGGAGGCGGTCGTGCAGCATGCGCAGCGGCAGGCGCTCGGGCGTGCTGCCCGACGGCGCCGCCGGGCTCCCGGAGGCGCGCTCGCGCGGGGTGGGGGCCGGCTCGGGCGCCGGGCTGTCGCTGGTGCTGGGGTTCGTCGTGCTCACGCCCACCACGCTACCGGTGTCCTCTACGCTCGGAGGGATCCGTGAACGCTTCCCGAGGAGTCCCATGAGCACGCGCCTTGCCGTCGGAGACGACGCCCCCGACTTCACCCTCCCGACCGCCGACGGCGGCTCCGTGACGCTCTCCGAGCTGCGCGGCAGCTCCGTGATCGTCTACTTCTACCCGGCCGCGTCGACGCCCGGCTGCACCAAGGAGGCGTGCGACTTCCGCGACTCCCTCGCCTCGCTCCAGGGCGCGGGCTACCAGGTCGTCGGTATCTCGCCGGACCCGCTGCCCAAGCTCGTGAAGTTCGCCGAGGAGGAGCTGCTGACGTTCACCCTCGCGTCCGACGAATCCAGGGCGACGCTCGAGGCCTACGGTGCGTGGGGCGAGAAGAAGCTCTACGGCAAGACCGTGACGGGCGTGATCCGCTCGACCGTCGTCGTCGACCCCGAGGGCAAGGTCGCGCTCGCGCAGTACAACGTCAAGGCCACGGGCCACGTCGCCAAGCTGCGCCGCGACCTGGGCCTCGACCCCAAGAAGTAGGCCGCCCGTCGGCGTCCGGGCGTCCGGGGCGGTCGCCGAGCGCCCCGGTCAGGGCCGGTGCCACACCCGGCGAGCCGACGAACGACGCACCCCTCGCGCGCCCGTAGACTGTGCGGGCGCGCGAGTGGCGTAATTGGCAGCCGCGCCAGGTTTAGGTCCTGGTGTCTTCGGACGTGCGGGTTCGAGTCCCGCCTCGCGCACCACGTCGGTGCAGGTCAGCCGACCGGCACGTCGATCGCCCCCGGCACCAGGCCCGGCTTGGGCTCACCACAGTCGGACTCGTCCGGGTAGCCCCAGCCCTTCACGGGCACGGCGTCCCCGGCACAGCCGACGAGCTCGCGCTCCGGTGCCGACTGCGCACACGACGGCTCCTGCGAGCACCCGACCGACCGCACCCGGTCCCCTCCGCGCCGAACTGCGCCCGCCCGCTGCCCGTCCCGTCATGTGCGGGACCCTACCGTCCGCCGGGCCGGCTGCCCGCCCCTCCGGCGCCTCGTCGTCCTACCCTGGAAGCAGGTCCCGAGGAGGCGATCCGACGTGCCGAACGGTCACAGGGTTCAAGAGACCACCGCGCGCGACGTCGCAGCAGCGATGTCGGCGATCGACCGGCGGCGCTTCCTGCCGCGCAACCAGCGCCCGTACGCGCGCGACGACCGACCCTTGCCGATCGGGCACGGGCAGACGAACTCGCAGCCACGGACTGTCGCCGACACGCTCCGGCTGCTCCAGGTGCCGCGCGGGGCGCGCGTCCTGGACGTGGGGTCGGGCTCGGGGTGGACGACCGCGCTGCTGGCTCACCTCGTCGGCCCGGGTGGCAGCGTCGTGGGCGTCGAGATCGACCCGGACCTCGCGGAGTGGGGGGCCTCCAACCTCGCGAGCTACCCGATGTCCTGGGCGCGGATCGAGGTCGCAGAGCCAGGACTCCTGGGGCGCCCGACGATGGGCGGCTACGACCGCATCCTCGTGTCGGCGGCCGCCCAGGTCCTGCCGCAGGAGCTGGTCGACCAGGTCGCGATCGGCGGGCGCCTCGTGATCCCCGTGCAGCACGTCCTGGTGCTCGTCGAGCAGCACCTGACGGGCACCGTCACGAGCCGGCACGGCACCTACAGCTTTGTCCCGCTCATCGGCTCGTGACCGTCGGGTCGTCAGGAGCCGCTGCACCGGGAGTGCCCGTACGCCAGCGCGCCGCCGAGAAGTGGACCCTGCACCGCGCCTGGTAGGACTCGAGGCCGCCGACGTGCTCCGCACCCGCAGTCAGGGCGTCCCCGTCCGCGGCGGCGACGACGCGCTCGTGGAAGGGCGCGTCCTCCCCGCAGACCGTGCAGACGGCCGTGAGACGGTCGGCACGCTCAGCGAGGGCTCCGAGGGCCGGGATGGGCTCGAACGGCCGGCCGTCGAACGTCACGTCGAGGCCCGCGACGATCATCACGAGGCCGCCGTCGGCACCGCGCTGCACGACGTCGAGGAGGTCCGGCCCGAAGAACTGGGCCTCGTCGACCGCCACGAGCTCGACCGACGGGTCGAGGCGGTCCAGGATCTCGGCTGCCGATCCCGCAGGACGCGACGGGATGTCCAGACCGGAGTGCGAGCTGACGACGCCCTCGCCGCGCCGGTCGTCGAGCTCGTGGTGCACGACCTCGACGCGGCGCCCCGCGATCTGCGCCCGGCGCACACGCCGCAGCAGCTCCTCGGTCTTGCCCGCGAACATGGGCCCGCTGATGACCTCGACCCGTCCCCGCCTCACGTCCTCCACCGGGCCAGTACAGCACCGGCGTCCGACACGGGCCCGCCGAAGGTCAGGCGCGTGCTTCCCACTCGCTGCGGAGCACCCCCATGACCACCGCGTCGTACCGCTCCCCGCGCACGATCCGTGCATCGCGGAATCGTCCCTCCTCGACGAACCCGAGGCTGCGTCCGACCCCCAGCATGGGCAGGTTCCCCGACCACGTCGCGAAGTCGAGCCGACCCCAGTCGGTCACCTGGAACAGGTAGGTGGTCCACAGGGCGAGCGCCTCGCGCCCGATCCCCCGCCCACGAACGGCCGGGTCGTAGACCCCGACGCCCATGCGCGCCCACGACGTCTCCTGCGACTCCCAGTACCAGGAGACGGTCCCCACGAACCGGTCGTCGGCGTCGGCGACCACGACGGTCCGAGGCGGCATCCCGTCCGGCGCCCCGGCAGGGGCCGCAGCCAGGGCCGCGACGCGGGCGTCTGCCTGCGCGTCGTCGGGCACGGGGTAGTACGGCCCGTCCCAGTCGTGCCACTCGTGATGGGGCCGCAGCCACTCACGGAAGACGGCGAGGTCCGCGGGTCGCCAGCCTCGGAGCCGGGCAGCATGCCCGACGCCGTAGACCGGCACCCGCGGGTCCCTCGCCGTCACGTGTCCTTCAGCAGGTCAGGAGTCGTCGCGCGACTCGTCGTCCGCGACCGTCTCCTCGTCGTTCAGCCCAGCCGTCGACGCAGGCTCCCCAGCAGCCTCGTCGCCAGCGGTGGCCGGCTCGGCGTCAGCCTCCACTGTCGTTCCAGGCTCGACTGCCGTTCCAGGCTCGACTGCCGTTCCAGGCTCGACTGCGGCTCCAGGCTCCACTGCCGCTCCGGACTCTGCTCCCGAGACCGGAAACTGGCCCTCGTCGGCGACCTCCGGGGCGCCCTCCACGGCCTCGACGTCCGTCAGGACGGTGTCGACGCCCACGACCTCGGTCTCGGTGACGACCTCCGAGGTGACGGTCTCCTCGACCGGTGCGACGCCGTCGTGCTCGTGCTCGTGGGCGTGCGCCGCTGCTGCGGCGATCGTCGCGAGCGTGGCCTTGACGGCCTCGCGGGCCTCCGACGTGACCTCGGGCAGGACCGGCACCGCGGGAGCCGCGGCGACCGGTGCGCTCTCCTTGGTCACACGCTTGCGGCGCGAGCGCGACCGCGAGCCCTCCGCCTCGGCGGCGGGCTCCTCCGCTGCCGGAGCGGCAGGCGCCGGGGCGTGCTGGTGCTGCTGCCCGCCGCCGTTGTTCGAGCCGCCCGACTTCTCGATCGGATCGGTGTGCACGATGAAGCCGCGACCGTTGCAGTGGTCGCAGGTCTCGCTGAACGCCTCGACCAGGCCCTGCCCCACGCGCTTGCGGGTCATCTGGACCAGGCCGAGCGAGGTGACCTCGGCGACCTGGTGCTTGGTCCGGTCACGGCCCAGGCACTCGACCAGGCGACGGAGCACGAGGTCACGGTTGGACTCGAGCACCATGTCGATGAAGTCGATGACGATGATGCCGCCGATGTCGCGCAGACGGAGCTGGCGGACGATCTCCTCGGCGGCCTCGAGGTTGTTGCGCGTCACGGTCTCCTCGAGCGTGCCACCGGAACCGGTGAACTTGCCCGTGTTGACGTCGACGACCGTCATGGCCTCGGTGCGGTCGATCACGAGCGAACCGCCCGAGGGCAGCCAGACCTTGCGGTCCATGCCCTTGGCGAGCTGCTCGTCGACGCGGTGCGCCGAGAAGGCGTCCTTCTCCGACGTCCAGCGCGAGACGCGCTCCTTGAGGTCCGGCGCGAGCTCGGCGACGTAGCTCGAGATCTCGTTCCAGGCGTTGTCGCCCGAGACCACGAGCGAGCTGAAGTCGTCGTTGAAGATGTCGCGGACGACGCGGATCGCGAGGTCGGGCTCGCCCTGGAGCAGCGCCGGGGCAGAGGCCGACTTCGACTTCTTCTCGATCGCCTCCCACTGGCCCTGCAGGCGCTCGACGTCGGCGCGCAGCTCGTCCTCGCTCGCCCCCTCGGCGGCGGTGCGGACGATGACGCCCGAGCCCTCGGGGACGATCTCGCGGAGGATCTTCTTGAGGCGCGCACGCTCGGTGTCCGGGAGCTTGCGCGAGATGCCCGTCATGCCGCCGCCGGGGACGAACACGAGGTAGCGGCCGGCGAGGGTGATCTGCGACGTGAGGCGCGCACCCTTGTGGCCGATCGGGTCCTTGGTGACCTGCACGAGCACCGAGTCGCCCGACTTGAGCGCCTGCTCGATGCGGCGCGGCTGGCCGTCCAGGCCGACCGCGTCCCAGTTGACCTCACCGGCGTACAGGACCGCGTTGCGGCCCTTGCCCACGTCGATGAACGCGGCCTCCATGGAGGGCAGCACGTTCTGGACACGGCCCAGGTACACGTTGCCGGCCATCGAGACCTGCGACTGCTGGGAGACGTAGTGCTCGACGAGCACGCCGTCCTCGAGCACCGCGATCTGCGTGCGACCGTTCTTCTCGCGCACGACCATCGCCCGCTCGACCGACTCGCGGCGCGCGAGGAACTCGGCCTCGGTGATGATCTGGCGGCGGCGGCCCGCGTCGCGGCCCTCGCGACGGCGCTGGCGCTTGGCCTCGAGGCGCGTCGAGCCCTTGAGCGCGGTCACCTCGTCCGACACGCTGCTGCTGCGCTCGCGGGTCCGCGTGCGGGTCGACGAGGTCGTCACGGTGACGCCCGCGCTGTCGCCCGACTCGGGGCGACCGCCACGGCGGCGACGACGACGGCGACGGCTCGAACCGGCACCCTCCTCGCCGTCGTGCTCGTCGGTGTGCTCGTCGTGCTGGTCCTCGGCCTCGACCGAGGGCTCGGCCGCGTCGGTCGCGTCGGTGGACGACGCCTGCTGCTCGTGCGAGGACTCGTCGTCCCCGTACTCGTCACCGTCAGAGCCTTCGGTGCCGTCGGCTCGCGACTCGCCACCGCGCGAACGGCGACCGCGTCCACCGCGGCGACGACGGCGACGCGGCGCGTCGTCCTCCTCGACGTCGGAGGCGGGTGCGGGCTCGGCGACGTCGTCATCCTCGACCACGAGGTCGAGGTCGTCCAGCTCGAGCGCGTCGGCCGGGATCTCGACGCCCTCGGCGACGAGCTCTGCTTCGATCAGCTCGATCTCCTCGACAGCGGCGAGGTCCGCGCCCACGAGCACGATCTCCGCAGCGGCCGCGGCGACCGGAGCCGCCTCGGGTGCGACGTCCGGGGCCGCCTCGGGTGCGGGCTGGTGGGTCGGAGCAGCAGTGGTGCCGGCTGACGCGGGAGCCCCCGCGCCACGACGGGCAGAACGTCCGCGTCCGCCGCGGGTGCGCGCCGGAGCCTCCGTCCGCTGCTCGACGGCGGGCTCAGGAGCCTGCTCGGCGACCGGGGCCCGGCGAGCCGGCTCGACGCGAGCCGCGGGGGCCTCGGCCGGGGCCGCGGGCTCCTCGGGGGTCCGGGCGGTCGGCGTGGCGAAGCTCGGCATGGCGTCCGCCGCGAACGGGGACGTCGTGGGACGCACCACGCGGCGCGAGCGACGAGGCGCAGCGGCGGGGTCGGGAGCCTGGAAGAGCAGCGCGGTCGTCGCGAGGCGCGGCGTCGCGGAGCCGCCGCCGGTCGACGCGGTCGACGGCGCGGGAGCGGACTCCGTGGCGGGGGCCTCGGGAGCGGCAGCGGCCTGAGCAGCCTGGGCCGCGGAGACCTTGTTGACGCGGCGCGAGCGGACCTTGGGCGCGGCGGGCTCGGCCGGAGCCTCGGCAGCCGGGGCCTCGGAGACCGGGGCAACCGCCTCGGCCGGCGCGGCGGTCGTGGCCGTCTTCGAGGTCGCACGGCGACGCTTGGCCGGGGCCTTCTCGACCGGCGCGGCCTCGGCCGGCTCCTCGACGGCGGCGGGCGCCTCGACCGGTGCCGCCTCGGCAGCGCTCGAACGCGTCGCCCGGCGACGCGTGGCGGCTCGCGGTGCGGCGGGCTCGGTGGGAGCGTCGGGCTCGGTGGGAGCAGTGACCTCGGGGGCCGGGGTCTCGACAGGGGCAACAGCCTCGGTGACGGCGGCCTCCGCGGCAGGCTTGCGGGTCCGACGGGCGCGGGCCGGCTTCTCGGCCGGGGCGTCCTGCTCGGCGGCGGGCGCCAGGCCCAGCTCGGACAGCACGTCCAGCACGGGCGCGTCGGCAGCGGCACGGGCTGCGGCGCCGCGCTTGCCGCCGCGACGCGGGGCTGCGGGCGGGGCGTCCTGCACGGCAGGGGCAGACACAGCCTTCTCGGTGGAAGGCTTCTCGACGACCGGCTCCTGCGCGGGAGCCTTCTCGGCGACGGGCTCCGCGGTCGCCGGAGCGGCGGGGGCCTCGACCGGCGTGGTGGTCGGTCGCACGACACGGCGCGAGCGGCGCGGCGCGGCCTCGGCCGTGGGCAGCTCGATGCCGAGCGAGCCCGTGGGCGCAGAGGGGTTCGCCGCGGGCGGCTGAGCGGGCGACGTGACGGCAGGGAGGGTGATCTGGGCTGCGGACGGTGCGTCCGGGGTGCCGGGGGCCGCCGTGGTGCGAGTGACCCGTCGTCGGGCCGGCTTCTTGGCGGGTGCTGCGTCCTGACCGTTCGACGGGCTCGTCGTGTCAGGGGTGTTGTCGAGGGTCACGCGATGCGCTCCTGGTACCCCGAAGGATCGCCCCCACATCGTGCGGCCCCTCGGGCGGTAGTCGTCGGCCGGGGCGTGCGCATCACAGCGCTGTCGTCCCCGCGACGGAAGTCGGCGGTGGCGGCTCGAGCAAGGGCGAGCGGCGGGGGGCGCCTCGCCGTCCGGGCCATTCATCCCGGTCGGCGGCGCTCCGCGAGCCGCGGATCGCGGTTGCGACGAGCACGTACTGGGCCAGTGGGAGATGTGGTCCCCCCGGCTTGGTCAAGTATCGCACAGCCGAGGTCGATCAGATGGGCAGGTACAGGGTCGGGTGCCGTGTCGTCCAGAGGACCAAGGTCCCGATCCGGACCTTGTGAAGGTTCTCACAAACTGTCGTTTCCCGAGAGTTTTGGCGCTTCCCTGCCTCGCCGATGGTGCAGATTGGTCCTAGCGTCAGGAGTACGACTGCTGACCCTGCCCTGAGCTCACCCTCAGAATCCCCCGGTAGCCCCCAGGAACCCCCCAGGAGCGTTTGTGGACGTCCTCGATCTCGCGAGGTGGCAGTTCGCCATCACGACCGTCTACCACTTCATCTTCGTGCCGCTGACGATCGGGCTCGCTCCCCTCGTCGCCATCATGCAGACCGCATGGGTCCGCACGGGGAACGAGCGGTGGCTCAAGCTCACCAAGTTCTTCGGCAAGCTGCTCCTCATCAACTTCGCGATCGGCGTCGTGACGGGGATCGTGCAGGAGTTCCAGTTCGGCATGAACTGGAGCGAGTACTCGCGCTTCGTCGGAGACGTCTTCGGTGCCCCGCTCGCCATGGAGGCGCTCGCCGCGTTCTTCATCGAGTCGACCTTCCTCGGCCTGTGGATCTTCGGCTGGGACCGCCTGTCCAAGCGCGTGCACCTCGCGTGCATCTGGGCCGTCGCGATCGCCGTGAACCTCTCCGCGTTCTTCATCCTCGCGGCCAACTCGTGGATGCAGCACCCGGTCGGGACCATCTACAACCCCGAGACCGGCCGTGCCGAGATGAACGACATCGGCGCGGTGCTCACGAACAACACGCTGTGGGCGGCGTTCCCGCACACCGTGGCCGCTGCGTTCCTCACCGCGGGCACGTTCGTGGCCGGCATCGCCGCGTGGTGGATGGTCCGTCTGGTGCGCACCAAGAAGGCCGAGAACATCGAGCTCGCCCGCAGCGTCTACCGTCCGGCGATCACGCTCGGCGTCATCACCATGATCATCGCGGGGCTCGGCGTCGCGGTCAGCGGTGACTTCCAGGCCAAGCTGATGTTCCAGCAGCAGCCCATGAAGATGGCAGCCGCCGAGGCCCTGTGCGAGAGCTCTCCCGACGGCGCGCCGTTCTCCATCCTCGCGATCGGCGACCTGTCCGACTCGTGCGAGGGCGTCAACCACATCCTCGAGATCCCCGGCATGACGTCGTTCCTCGCCAAGGGCAGCTTCACGGCCCCGCTGCCGGGCGTCGACGAGGTCCAGCAGTCCATGACCGAGCGCTACGGCGACGTCACCGCGGACGGCGAGCCGGTCAACTACTCCCCCAACCTCGGCCTGACCTACTGGAGCTTCCGCCTCATGATCGGGTTCGCGGTCGGCTCGATCGCGCTCTCGCTCATGGCGCTGTGGCTCACCCGCAAGGGCAAGGTCACCGACAACAAGTGGTTCGCGCGCGTCGGGATCTGGGCCATCCCCATGCCGTTCATCGCGTCGTCGTTCGGCTGGATCTTCACCGAGACCGGACGTCAGCCGTGGGTCGTGGCCCCCAACCCGTCAGGCATCGACTCGATCCGCCTGCTCACCGAGCGCGGCGTGTCCACGGTCGTCGGCCCGGGCGTGGTGCTGACCTCCATGATCGTCTTCACGCTCGTCTACGGGGCCCTCGCGGTCGTCTGGTTCAAGCTCATCCACCGCTACACGGTCGAGGGCGTGCCGGAGACCGTGCACGACGACTCCCCCGAGGCGCGCGCCAAGGGCGACCCCGACGACCCGGACTCGACCGACGAGTCCGAACGCCCCCTGTCCTTCGCGTACTGACGCGCTCTGACGGCTCAAGGAGACCCAGTACTCATGGAACTCACCATTCTCTGGTTCGTGCTCATCGCGATCCTGTGGATCGGCTACCTGGTCCTCGAAGGATTCGACTTCGGTGTCGGCATGCTCATGCCGATCCTGTCCCGCAACAAGGACAAGGCGAAGCAGGACACCGAGCGCCGGCTCATCATCAACACGATCGGCCCGGTCTGGGACGGCAACGAGGTCTGGCTCATCACGGCGGGTGGCGCGACGTTCGCGGCGTTCCCCGAGTGGTACGCGACGCTGTTCTCGGGCTTCTACATCCCGCTGCTGCTGATCCTCCTCGCGCTCATCGTGCGCGGTGTCGCGTTCGAGTACCGCGGGAAGATCAACGACGACCGCTGGCGGGCGCGCTGCGACCAGGCGATCATCTTCGGTTCGTGGATCCCCGCGATCCTGTGGGGCGTCGCGTTCGCCAACCTCGTGCGCGGGGTCGAGCTCGACGCTGCGCACCAGTACATCGGCGGATTCTGGGCACTGCTCAGCCCCTTCGCGCTCCTCGGAGGCCTCACGACGCTCGTGCTGTTCCTCATGCACGGTGCGGTCTTCATCGCCCTCAAGACCGACGGCGAGGTGCGGGTCAAGGCGCGCCGCCTGGCCGGGTACTTCTCGGTCGCCGCGGTCGTCGTGGCCGGCGGCTGGGCCGTGTGGGCCCAGGTCGCCTACTCGGTGCCGTGGACGTGGGCAGCGGTCGTCGTCGCGGCTCTCGCCCTGGTCGGCGTCGTGATCGCCAACGCCAAGGCGCGTGAGGGCTGGGCGTTCCTGTTCTCCGCGCTCGCGATCCTCGCGGCGACCGTCCTGATCTTCGGGTCCATGTACCCCGACGTGATGCCGGCCCACGACCCCGCGAACTCGCTGAACATCGACAACGCGTCCTCGACGCAGTACACGCTGACCGTCATGACCTGGGTCGCCGTGATCCTCGTCCCGGTCGTGCTGCTCTACCAGTCGTGGACCTACTGGGTGTTCCGTCGCCGCCTCTCGACCAAGGACATCCCGCCGCCCATCGGCCTGTCGCTCACCAAGATCAAGGACGCCGCGTTCGGTGGCCCGTCGTCGGGCAGTGCCAGGTCGCTCGACCTGACCCCCGCCGAGGACGAGAAGGACGCCGGGACGGGCGCGACGTCGTCGGGCTCGCGCAAGCGCGGCACCGGGGACACCTCCGAGTGAAGCCCCTCGATCCACGGCTCCTGCGCCAGGCGCGGGCGGCCCGCGGGTACGTCGTGCTCACGGCGGTGCTCGGCCTCGTGACGGCCGGGCTCGTCGTGGCGCAGGCGCTGCTCATCGCGAGCGTCCTGGCCCCCGCGATCCAGGGCAGCCTCTCGCTGCCCGACGTCGGCACTCCCCTCGCGCTGCTCGCTGCGGTCGTGGCGGTGCGCGCCGGGGTCGCGTGGGCGCAGGAGCGGTTCGCGCTCAAGGCCGCCACGAAGACGGTCGCGGAGCTCCGCGAGCAGGTCGTCAGCCATGCGGTGGCCCTGGGCCCCCGCTGGCTGGCGACCGGCCGCGGTCCGGCGGTCGCGACGCTCGCGACGCGCGGGCTCGACGACCTCGAGCCGTACATGGTCAGGTACCTGCCGCAGCTCCTGCTCGCGGCGACCGTGACCCCCGCGACGCTCGCGGTGGTCCTGGGTCTCGACTGGATCTCCGCGATCATCATCGCGGTCACGATCCCCCTCATCCCGGTCTTCATGATCCTCGTCGGCCAGCTCACGGCGGGGACGTCCGAACGGCGGCTCGAGGTCATGCAGCGCCTGGGCTCCCAGGTGCTCGACCTCATGGCCGGGCTGCCGACGCTGCGCGCCTTCGGTCGCGAGCACGGGCCCGAGAAGCGGGTCAGGGCGCTCGGCGACGCCAACCGCCGGGCCACCATGGGGACGCTGCGCGTCGCGTTCCTGTCCGGCATGGTCCTCGAGCTGCTCACGACCCTGTCGGTCGCGCTCGTCGCGGTCGGGATCGGGCTGCGCCTCGTGTACGGCGAGGTCGGGCTCGAGCCCGCGCTCGCGGTACTGGTGCTGGCCCCCGAGGTCTACCTGCCGCTGCGCCAGGTCGGGATGCACTTCCACGCCTCGACCGACGGGATCGCCGCGGCCAACCAGGCGTTCGAGGTGCTCGACGAACCGCTGCGTCCCGTCGGCACCACGCCCGCGCCCTCCCTGGCCGGTGCTCGGATCACGTTCGAGGGGGTGAGCGTGCGCGCGGGAGACCGCGACGTGCTCGCCCCCGCGGCGCTCACGACGACGTTCGGCTCCGCTGCCGGCGAGGCGGGCTCCGCGTCGGGCGCTCCGTCGTCGGGCACGGTGGTGGCCCTGACCGGGCCCAGCGGGTCCGGCAAGACGACCACGGCGCTGGTCCTGCTCGGCCTGCTCGCGCCCGACGCCGGGCGCGTCGTGGTGACCCCTCGCGACGGCGAGCCCGTCGACCTCGCAGAGATCGACCCTGCCACGTGGTGGCCGCAGGTCGCGTGGGTGCCCCAGCGGCCCACGCTCACGCCGGGAACTGTGCGCGAGGTCGTGCTCGACGGGCGCGAGGTCTCCGACGACGACCTCGCGGAGGCCGCGCGGCTCTCGGGGCTCGACGCCGTGCTGGACGTCCTGCCCGAGGGCTGGGCGACCCCGATCGGCCAGGGCGGCGTGGGGCTCAGCGTGGGCCAGCGTCAGCGCGTGGCCCTCACCGCGGCCCTGCTGGGCGACCCGTCGCGCGTGCCGCTCGTGGTGCTCGACGAGCCCACGGCGCACCTCGACGCGCGCGGCGAGCGCGCCGTGCTCGACGCCGTCCGGGCCTGGCGCGACCAGGGACGCACGGTCGTGGTGGTCGCGCACCGCACGAGCCTCGTCGACCTCGCCGACCAGGTCGTGACGGTCTCCTCGGCCGCGCTGCCCCCGACCCCCGGCGATGCTGCCGACGCTCCCACCTCCTCACCCACCTCGTCTGGAGCCGTCGCATGAGCGCCCTCGACACGTCCCGCGACTCTCCCGTCCGCGGCGCCGGCACGGCCGACGGCGCGGGCGCCGATCCCCTGTGGCGCGCGGTGCGGCTCCTCGACGTGAGCTGGGGACGCGCCGCGCGCGCGATCGGGCTGGGCTCGCTCGCGCTGGCCAGCTCGGTCGGGCTCGCGGCCGTCGCGGCGTGGCTCATCGCGCGCGCCTCGCAGATGCCTCCCGTGCTCCAGCTCTCGGTCGCTACCGTGGCCGTGCGCGCGTTCGGTATCTCGCGCGGGGTGTTCCGTTACCTCGAGCGACTGGCCTCGCACGACGTCGCGCTGCGCGGCATGGCCTCGCTCCGCGCCAACGTCTACACCTCGCTGGCCTCCGGGCGGACAGCCGCGGTCGCGGGTGTCCGTCGCGGCGACCTGCTCGCGCGCGTGGGCGCCGACGTCGACTCGGTGGGCGACGTCGTCGTGCGCGCGATCATCCCCGCGGGCGTGGCCCTCGTGGTGTCCGCGGGCTCGGTGATCCTGGTCGGGGTGTTCCTGCCCTCGGCGGGCGTCGCCCTGTTCCTGTGCCTCCTGCTCGCAGGCGTCCTGGGCCCGTGGCTCTCCGCGCGGGCCGCGCGCCGCACCGAGGAGCGCGGCGCGGCCGCCCGCGCCGAGATGACGTCCACGGTGCTCGAGACGCTCGAGGGCTCGGGACCGCTCACGGTCTCGGGTCGGCTCTCCCAGCGCATGGACGCGCTGCGGCGCACCGACCGTGAGCTCGCCGCGGTGACCGACTCCGGGGCACGGACCTCGGGCACGGCCGCCGCGATCAACAACGCCGCGATCGGGCTCGCCGTGCTCGCGTCGCTGCTGCTCGGCATCCCGGCGGTCGCGGCGGGGACCCTGGCTCCGGTCGAGCTCGCCGTGATCGTCCTGACGCCGCTCGCGGTGTTCGAGGCCGCGGGCGTGCTGCCCGCCGCAGCCGTGCAGATGCACCGGTCGCGCCAGGCCGCGCGGCGCATCATGGAGCTGCTCGACGCGGCGGCCGGGACCGAGGTGCTCGCGGGGAACGACGGGACCACCGGGTCCACCGGGTCCACCGCGGTCTCTGCCACGAACCCCGGCCCCGCTGACCTGTCAGAAGCACACCGGGCGACGCCCGGGTCCACTTCTGACACGCATGCTGGCGACACCAGGTTGTCAGAAGCACACCGGGCCATCCCCCGGGCCACTTCTGACACCTCGGAAGCCGTGGCCCCAGTCCCCGAGGTCACCGTGGCCGGCGCCTCGTGCGGCTGGAACGGTCGCGCAGCGGTGACCGGGATCGACCTCACGGTCAGCCCCGGGCGGGCGGTCGCGATCGTGGGCCCCTCGGGCGTCGGCAAGACGACCCTGCTCATGACGACCGCGGGTCTCATCCCGCAGGTCGCGGGACACGTGAGCCTCGACGGCTCCCCGATCTCGTCCCTGCCGCCCGACGACGTCGCGCACCAGGTCGTCTTCGTCGCCGAGGACGGGCACGTCTTCGACACCACGCTGCTCGAGAACCTGCGCGTCGCCCGCGGCGACGTCACCCCGGACGAGGCCGAGGCCGCGCTGATCGAGGTCGGGCTCGGCGAGTGGCTCGCGGGACTGCCCGACGGCGTCGGCACGACCCTCGGACCGGACGCGACGACCATCTCGGGCGGGGAGCGCCGTCGGCTCCTCGTGGCGCGAGCCCTGCTGGCCCCCGCTCCCCTGCTGCTCGTCGACGAGCCCGCCGAGCACCTCGACCCGGCGACCGCCGACGAGCTGCTCACCCACCTCGTGGAGACCACCCGGACGGGCGGGCGAGGCGTGGTCGTCGCGACCCACCGGCTCTCGGCGCTCGCCGCGGCCGACGAGGTGCTGCTCCTCGGCCGGACCGACGACGCCGACCCCGAGAGCCCCGCGACCGTGCTCGCACGCGGCACCCACGCCGAGCTGATCGCGCGCGACGAGGGCTACCGGTGGGCGCTCGCGCAGGAGGCGGTAGCCGGGCGGTAGCCCTCCGTCGCCGCCTCAGCCCTGGGACGCCCCTGCCCCCAGCCGGGACAGGAACAGCGCCTCGCCCACCGCGAGCTGCTCGATCTCGCTCGGCGCGACCGACTCGTTGGGCGCGTGGATGAGGCATGCGGGCTCCTCGACGCCGAGCAGCACGATCTGCGCGTCGGGGTACTCGGACGCGAGCACGTTGCACAGCGGGATCGACCCGCCCTGGCCCGCCGTGACGGTCTCCTTGCCGAACGCGTCGGCCAGCGCACGCGAGAGCGTGTCGAACACGTGCCCGTCGGTCCGGGCCTGGAACGGCTGCCCGACGGCGTCGCGCGTCGTCGTGACCTTGACACCCCAGGGCGCGTGGTTCTCCAGGTGGGCCACGAGCTTGTCCTGGAGGTCCTGCGCGTCCGCCCCCGGCGGGACCCGCAGGTTGAGCCGGGCCGCGGCCCGGGGCTGGATCGCTGCGGCCGAGCCCACCACGTTCGGGGCGTCGATCCCCAGGATCGTGACGGCCGGCCGGGCCCACAGCTGGTCGGAGACGCGCCCCGACCCGAGGAGCCGGGTGCCCTCGAGCATCCCGGCGTCGCTGCGGAACTGGTCCGGGTCGTAGTCGACGCCCGGCCAGGTGGCGTCGGCGATCTCCGGGGGGATGCCGTCGATCGTCGTGTTCCCCTCCTCGTCGCGCAACGAGGACAGGAGGTGGACGAGGGCCGCGAGCGCGTCGGGCGCCGCGCCGCCGAACATGCCCGAGTGGATCTCGCCCTTGAGCGCCTCGACCGTCACGACGACGTTGGTCGCACCGCGCAAGGACACCGTGAGCGTGGGGAGGCCCAGCGTCGCGTTGCCCGTGTCGGCGATGAGGATCGCGTCCGCGGTGAGCTCGCCCGGGTGGGCCTCGACGTACTGGTCCAGGCCGCCCGTGCCCTGTTCCTCGGACCCCTCGATGACGATCCGGACACCCACCGGGAAGTCGTCGCCGCCGAGCGCCCGGAGGGCGCGCAGCGCCGTGAGGTGCGTGACGATGTTGCCCTTGCAGTCGGCCGACCCGCGACCGTACAGGCGTCCGTCGCGCTCGGTGAGCTCGAACGGTGGCGTGTGCCACGCGGCGTCGTCGAGCGGGGGCTGCACGTCGTAGTGCGAGTAGAGGAGCACCGTGGGGGCTCCGGGTGGGCCGGGGCGGTAGCCCAGCACCACGTTCGACCCGTCGGGGGTCTCGACCAGGCGGGCGTCGTCGATCCCCTCGGCGCGGAAGGCGTCGGCTACCCAGTGCGCGGCCCTCTCGCAGTCCTCGCGGGGGAAGAGCCGCTCGTCGGCGACCGACGGGATCGCGACCAGGGTCCGCAGGTCGTCGAGGGCTCGGGGCAGCAGTGACGCGACCTGCTCCTGCACGGGCGTGAGATCTTCCGGGGCGCTGCTCACGATTCCTCCTGGTTGGTCGTGTTCTCGTCGAGGTTGAGGGAGTCGACGTAGTCGTCGAACTCGTCGAGCTGCTCGGGGCAGTAGACCTCGATCACGAGGCGGTCCCCTGCGAGCCGTCGCTCGTCGACGAGCGACGGCCTGCTGCCGGGTCCCGTGGCCCCGTTCGTGGACCCGAGGTTCGCCGTCGCCTTCACCAGGGCGGCCGGGTCGCTGCAGAAGCCGCCGCCGTCGGCGCCCAGCACCGCGACGATCTGGTCCTCGTCGAACGCCGTGATCCCGATCTCCTCGAACTTGCCGTGCAGCTCGGCTGCCCGCTGCTCGGCGAGCTCGCGGTCCTGCGAGGCGTGGTAGCTGTTGTACAGCACGGCCATGAGGATCCCGACCCCGACGGCCAGGATCGCGGCCGCGGTGTAGACGATCCAGCGCCGGGTGCCGTCCGGCTCGTCCTCGTGCTGCGGCAGGCCGTCGGTTCCGCCCGGCTCACCCGTCGTCGACGTCGTGGTCATGTCACGCCTCCTTCGGTCCGTCGGCGGGAGCGTCGACGAGCGGCTCCTCCGGGCCCCCGACGTTGTCGGGGTTCTTCCAGTGGGGCTTGCGCAGGAAGTAGAAGAGCGCGGGGACCAGGATGCCGACGACCCCGAGCCCGCCGCCGACGATCAGCAGGTAGACCCCGCTGCTGCCGCTCGAGAACTGGGCAGGGGGCACGAAGCCGATGATCATGGCCGCGACCGAGGCGAGGAAGCCGACTGTGCACAGCAGCGTGAGCGCCGGTGCGCGGTACCCGCGCGGGTGGTCGGGCTTGTTCCGCCGCAGCCGGACGGCCGCCACGAAGAGCAGGAGGTACATGATCAGGTACACCTGCGTCGTGATGACCGAGAGGATCCAGTAGGAGCTCGAGACGTCCGGGATGAACGCGTAGAGCAGCGCGATCACCGTGGTCACCAGGCCCTGCGAGACCAGGATGTTCTGCTGGACCCCGTGCTTGTTGAGCTTCTGCAGGAAGGGCGGCAGGTAGCCCTCCTCGCGCGCCACGGTCAGCAGGCCCTTGGACGGCCCGGCGAGCCAGGTGAGCATGCCACCGAGCGAGGCCGCGATGAGCATGAGGCCCAGGATCGGCGTCAGCCAGCTCACGCCGAAGTTCGCGAAGAACGCGTCGAACGCCTGCATGACCCCCGCCGTCAGGCTGAGCTGGTCGGCCGGGATGACCCAGCTGATCGCGAGCGCCGGGAGGATGAAGATCAGCAGCACCAGGCCGATCGCGAGGAACATCGAGCGTGGGAACTCCTTGGCCGGCTTGCGCAGGCTGGTCACGTGCACGGCGTTCATCTCCATGCCCGCGTAGGACAGGAAGTTGTTGACCACGAGCACGAGCGACGCGATCCCGGTCCACTGGGGCAGGAGGTGCGAGGCGTCCATCGGGGCCGCCGACGTGTTGCCCTGCCCGAGGAACACGAGCCCCAGGATCACGAGCAGCGCCCCGGGAACCAGGGTCCCGATGATGAGCCCGAAGCTCGAGAGCCCCGCCACGGTCTTGGTGCCCTGCGACGACACCCACACCCCGGTCCAGAACAGCACCACGATCACGATCGCGACGTACAGCCCGTTGCTCGCGAGCGAGGGGTTGATGACGTACGCGAACGTGCTCGCCACGTACCCGAGGAGGCTCGGGTAGTAGAAGATCGTCATGGCGAACTGGCACCAGATCGCCAGGAACCCCGCGGGCTTCGAGATGCCGTCCGCGACCCACCGGTACACGCCGCCGGACCAGCCGGAGGCCAGCTCGGCCGAGACGAGCGACGTCGGCAGCAGGAACACGATCGCGGGCACGATGTAGAGGAACACCGCGGACAGCCCGTAGACCGCCATGGTCGGCGCAGCACGCAGGCTCGCGACCGACGACGTGATCATGAACGCGAGCATCAGCCACGTGATGTAGTTCTTGGGCGTCCGGGCCGTGATCGCCGCGCGCATCTCCTCGCGGGTGGGCGGTGCACCGCGGCCCTCCGACGTGACCGACGAGGGCGTCCCTGGACCGCCCGGCTCCGCTGTGGGTGAGGCCATCTTTCCTCCGTGCCGCCGAGACCCCCCTGGACGGACGGGTCGCCGAGAACCGCTCGAACGTGCCAGACGTTGCGAACATATCGCCCGGCCGGGGATTGCGCTCCCGGAACGGGCGGCACCTGGCCCGCCCGCGACACGCCGGGACGGTCGGGCCTGTCGCGCTGATAGCGTCGACGGGGCCGTCCCGCCGGTGCCCCCGGCCGCCGGTCCCGTCCGCACCGCCCTCGCCCTCGTCTGGAGCCACGCGTGAAGATCCTCGTCCCCGACTCCCTCCCGCTCGACCTCACGCCCCAGGGGTCCGGCGACACCGCGGCGAGCGCACGCGGTGCACGGGACGTGTTCGTCGAGTACGACGGCGGAGCGCCCCTCCCGGTCGAGCACCGCGACGCCGAGGTCCTGGTCGCCTGGGCCAACACCCCCGCGAACCTCGCGGACGCCGCCGCGCACCTGCCCCGGTTGCGCTGGGTCCAGACCCTCGCCGCAGGGCCTGACGCGATCCTCGCGGCGGGCTTCGCCCCGGACGTGGTCGTCACCAACGGTCGGTCGCTGCACGACGGCCCCGTGGCCGAGCACACCTTGGCCCTGACGCTCGCGGCGGTCCGGCGGCTCGACCGGTTGGGCACGGCGCAGCGCGAGCACCGGTGGGACTCGGCGCTGGGGGACGAGCAGGCCGACCCGGCGACCAGCCCGCGCTTCACGCTGCACGGTGCGCAGGTCACGATCTGGGGCTTCGGCTCGATCGCGGCCGCGCTCGCACCGCTGTACGCGGCGCTCGGGGCGCGCGTCACGGGGGTCGCGAGCACCGCGGGCGACCGGTTCGGCTTCCCCGTCGTGACCGACGCGGACCTGCCACGGGTCCTGGCGACGACGGACGTCCTGGTCTCTCTGCTGCCCGCGGTCCCGGCGACGCGCCACGCGTTCGACGCCGCCCGCATCGCCCAGCTCCCGGACCACGCGTGGTTCGTCAACGCGGGCCGCGGAGCGACGGTCGACGAGGTCGCCCTGGTCGCCGCGCTGCGCGAGGGCCGTCTGGGCGGCGCCGCGCTGGACGTGACGGAGACCGAGCCGCTCCCGGCGGGCTCACCGCTGTGGGACGCCCCGCGCACGATCCTGACCCCCCACGTCGCGGGAGGCCGACCGCAGGGCGCGTCGGCCCTGGTCCTGGAGAACCTGGAGAACCTGCGCGCGGGCCGCCCGCTGCGCAACGTGGTCCCGCGCGGCTGAGTGCGCGCCCCACGGGCACCTACCAGCGCGCGTTCCGCGGCACCTTCTGGCAGACGGGGCACGTGTACGACGACCGGTTCATGAACTCGTCGCGCCGCACGAGCGCCCCGCAGCGCGTGCACTCCTCGCCCTCGCGCCCGTACACCGCGAGCGAGCGCGAGAAGTACCCGGACTGGCCGTTGACGTTGACGTAGAGCTCGTCGAAGCTGGTCCCGCCCTGGGCGAGGGCCTCTCGCATGACCTCCTCGGCGGCGTCGAGCACGCGGTGCGCCTCGGCCAGTCGCAGGGTGTCGGTGGGGCGCGCGTAGTGGAGCCCGGCGCGCCACAGGGCCTCGTCGGCGTAGATGTTGCCGACGCCGGACACGAGGCGCTGGTCGAGCAGCGCGCGCTTGATCCCGGTCCGACGACGGCGCACCGCCCGTGCGAGGTCGTCGCGCCGCAGCGCGGGGTCGAGCAGGTCGCGCGCGATGTGCGCGGCGGGCTCGGGGATCTCCGCGAGGGGCGACCCCCAGCCTCCGGGCGCACCGTCGGGGGTCGGTGCGAGGTCCGTCACGGACAGGTGCCCGAACGTGCGCTGGTCCACGAAGTCGAGGGTGCGCGGCGCGTCCGCCTCGTCCTCGCCGGCGAGCCCCGACAGCTCGAGCCGGACCCGCAGGTGTGGGACCTTCTCGACCGCGGCGCTCCCTGACCGGACCAGGAGCTGGCCGCTCATGCCCAGGTGCGCCATGAGCGCGGTGACGTGCCCGCCCGCGGGCGCGGCGCCGTCGGGCAGGTCGCCGGACTCGACGTCCACCGCGCCCGACGTCTCCTCCAGGAGGAGCCACAGGTACTTGCCGCGGCGGACCGCGGCGCCCACGCGCTGCCCCACGAGCTGGCCGCGGAAGCTCTCCGGGCCACCCTCGTGACGACGGACCGAGTAGTCGCGCAGGACCTCGACGCCCGTGACCGTGCGTCCGGTGACGTGGCGGGCGAGACCGTCACGGACGGTCTCGACCTCGGGGAGCTCAGGCAACGGTGCCCGGCTCGTCGAGGTGCTCGTCCTGGTCCGCCCGTGCGTCCGTGCCCGCGGCCGAGGTGGGCAGCGGCAGCTTCTGGATGGCGAGGTACGCCATCTCGGCGGCCTCCTGCTCGGCGTACTTCTTGGCCGAGCCGTGGCCGGTGCCGTAGACGACGCCGTCGAGCGAGACCTCGGACGTGAAGGTGCGGGCGTGGTCGGGGCCGTCGCCCGTGCTCGCGTAGGCCGGAGCACCCAGGTTGCGGGCCGCGGCGGACTCCTGGAGAGAGGTCTTCCAGTCGAGTCCTGCGCCCAGGTCAGCGGCGACGGCGAGCGTGGGGTCCACGAGCCGGTGCACCAGGTCGCGAGCGACCTCGAGGCCGTGGCTCAGGTAGGTCGCACCGATCAGCGCCTCGACGGTGTCCGACAGGATCGAGTCCTTGTCGTTGCCGCGGGTCCGGATCTCGCCCTTGCCGAGCAGGATGTACCCGCCGAGGCCCAGGTCGCGCGCGATCGCGGCGAGCGACTTCTGCGAGACCGTGGCGGCGCGCATCTTGGCGAGCTCGCCCTCCGGCAGGTCCGGGTGGCGGCGGTACAGCGCCTCGGTCACGACGAGCCCCAGCACGGTGTCCCCGAGGAACTCGAGGCGCTCGTTGGTGGGGATGCCGCCGTGCTCGTGGGCGAACGAACGGTGCGTCAGTGCAAGCACGAGAAGCTCGGGATCCAGGTGGATCCCGAGCCTCTCGAGAAGACCGGCGGCCGCAGGGGCTTCCGGCGTCACGCTATTCAGCCTGCGTGCTCGGTGCGCAGCGCCTCGACGTACTGACGGCCCTTGTAGGTGCCGCAGGTCGGGCACGCAGCGTGCGACAGCTTGTCGCCCTTGCACTGCGGGCAGGTCGTGAGGTTCGCGGCGGTGGTCTTCCACTGCGAACGACGCGCACGGGTGTTGCTGCGCGACATCTTGCGCTTCGGAACAGCCACGGCTAGCTCTCTTTCGTCTCGTCGGACACGCTCGGATCCTCGAGCATGCTCTGTAGTGCCGACCACCGGGGATCGACAATGTCGTGCGAGTGATCAGGATCCTCAGCCAGACGTGCTCCGCACTCGGAGCACAGGCCCTGGCAATCGGGCTGACACAACGGTCTGAATGGTAGTGCAGTGACGACGGAATCCCGAAGCGCGGGCTCGAGATCGATCAGGTCGCCCTCGAGCTCGTACACCTCGTCCTCGTCGTCACCGGACTCTGCCGCGGCCTTCGCACGCTCGGGATACACGAACAGCTCCTGGATGTCCGCGACGACGTCAGCCGTCACCGGTTCCAAGCACCGCACGCACTCCCCGACCGCCTGGGCCTGGGCAGTCCCTGTCACCAGGACCCCGTCCATCACCGACTCGAGCCGGACGTCCAGCTCGAGATCAGTGCCTTCAGGGATGCCGATCACGACGGTACCGAGGTCTGCCGGAGCCTTGACCGAGCGAGTCACTTCACGCATCGATCCGGGACGCCGACCGAGCTCGTAGGTGTCGAGCACAAGAGGCGAGCGCGAGTCGAGAGTGATGGGTTCCTCCACGGGTTCTCAGCGACCCGAGTGGGCCACCAGGTGTTCAAGGTCACAGCGCGCACGCCAGTCCCGCAAGAACCAGGGGGATCTCAGGGAGATGAACGTGCACCTCGGCCCCAGCCGATGACAGGCAGGACCAACGGACCATCTTACGGCATGACCGAACCGCCGTCTAACCTCGCGAACTGACCCGGATCGGGCAGGCTGCCCGCGGCCCCGCGACCTACTCCCCCGAGCCCTCGGCTCCCTGGAGCTCCCCCATGCGCTGGGCGAGCTTGGCCCGCCCGGCGTGCACCTGCGCCATGACCTTGCCCAGGTCCACCTCGAACTCGGCGAGGCGACGGTCGCAGTAGTCGTCGGCGTCGACCCGCAGCTCGGCGGCGGTCCGCTCGGCGTCCTCGACGATCGCGTGGGCCCGCGACTCGGCCTGCACCACGACCTGCTCCTTCTGGACCAGCTCGATCGCGCGGGCGCGCGCCGTCGTGAGGATGTCCTCGGCCTGCCTGTTCGCCTCCGCGAGGACCGCGTCGGCCTCCGCGAGCACCTCGTCGGCGTGCGCGAGCTGCTCGGGCAGCGCGCGGCGCATCTCGTCGACGAGGGCCAGGGCGTCGGCCTTGTGGACCAGGACCGAGGACGACATGGGCATGGCCCGGGCGGTCTCGACGAGGTGGGCCAGGTCGTCGAGGATCACGTGGAGCCCGGCCTCGGTCTGGGCCTCGTCCTCGGTCTGCGCGAGCGGGTGGTCGTTCATCGGCCTGTTCCTTCCGTGGTGGGGGTCGCCTGCTGCGCCTGCCGCGTCTGCTCTGCCGCGGGCGTCGAGCCGGCCGCGCGGTCCGCGAGCGCCTGGCGCACGAGGTCGCCCACCCCCGCCGGGACCAGGTCGTCGACCGGCCCGCCGAAGCGGGCCACGTCCTTGACGAGCGAGGACGCGACGTGGGCGAGGGCGGGGTCGCCCGGGACGAACACGGTCTCGACGCCCACGAGGTGGCGGTTCATGAGGGCCATGGGCAGCTCGGCGTCGAAGTCCGCGCCTCCGCGCAGGCCCTTGACGACCGCCACGGCACCGACCTCGCGGCAGAAGTCCACGAGGAGGCCGGGGACGATCGCGACGCGCACGTCCTCGAGTCCCGGGCTCGCGTCGAGCGCGGCGCGGGCGATCTCGACGCGCTGCTCCGCACTCAGGAGCGCGGACTTGGACGAGTTGCGGGCGACCCCCAGGACGACCTCGTCGAACAGCGACCGCGCTCGGCGGACGATGTCGAGGTGGCCGAGGGTGAGGGGGTCGAACGACCCCGGGCAGACGGCGATGGTCACCTCGCCACGGTAGTACACGGCTCTCGGGAATCCGGGCAGGTCAGGGCCCGCCGCGGGCCGCGTCAGGCCGCGCGCAGGGCGCGGGCGCGGCAGGATGGGTGCCATGTCTCCCCAGTCCGGTCCCGTCGTCGTCCCCCTCCGCTCGGTCGAGCAGCTCACGCAGCTCTACCGGGACGTGCTGAGTCCGTCGTTCCCGCCCGCGGAGCTGGTCTCGCTCTCGTCGTTCCTCGCGGACCACGCGGCGGGGCACCTGGAGTCGTTGGGGGTCGTGGAGGTGCCCGACGGCGCCGCTCCCCCGAGCGGACAGGGTGCGGCTGGGCCCGGGTCGGGCACGGCGGACGGCGAGCCGGGCGAGGCGCCTGCCGGGCGTGTGGTGGCCGGCGTCGTCGGCTCGTGGTCGGCCGAGGCGCGCGTCCTGCTCGTGCAGTACCTGGCGATCGCGCCGGGGCGGCGCGGGGGCGGGATCGGCGCGGCGCTCCTCGGGGCGGCCGTTGCCGCGTGGCTGACGAACCTGCGCCCCGCCATGGTGCTGGGCGAGGTCGAGCACCCGGGCTTCCACGCGGCGAGCGAGGCGCACGGGGACCCCGAGGCGCGGCTGCGGTTCTACGCGCGCCACGGCGGACGCGTCCTGGCGGTGCCGTACTTCCAGCCCGGCAACGCGCCGGGCGCCGAGCGTGTGCCCGCGCTGCTGCTCATGACGCTCGCGACCGAGGACCCCACGGCGACGAGCGTGCCCGCGGCCCCGCTGCGCACGTTCCTGCGCGAGTACTTCGTGGACAGCGAGGGGAGCCTCGCGGACGACGCGCCGACGCGCGCGCTGCTGGCCTCGGTCGCGGGAGAGCGCGTCGAGCTGGTCCCGGCCGACGAGCTGGACCGGGTCCCCGTGGGCCTGCTCGACGAGACGTCGCTGCGCGCGCCCGCCGCCCCTGCCGCGCTCTAGGTCGCTCAGGGCGCGTCGGCGGCCGCGGGCTCCTCGGTCGCAGCCGGACCCGCGTAGTACACGGCCGTCTCGCCGTAGTCCTTGCGGGCGAGCAGCTCCCACCCCGCGGGCCACTGCGGCTCGGGGCTGCGCGTCGAGCGCTCGACGACCACGACCGCGTCCTCGACGAGCGCCGACGTCGCGGAGAGCTGCCGGAGGAGCTCGGCGACCACGGCCTCCGCGAGGTCGTAGGGAGGGTCGATGAAGACGACGTCCCACGTGGTCGTCGGCGGCGACAGGACGAACTTCTCGGCCTTGTCCTGGACGACCTGCACGTTCGTCAGACCGAGGGTCCTCACGTTGGTCCGGCAGACCTCCGCGGCGACGCGCGCGGCGTCGACCAGCACGACCTTCTGCGCTCCGCGCGAGGCCGCCTCCAGGCCCAGCGCGCCCGAGCCCGCGTACAGGTCCAGGACGTAGGCCCCCTCGAGGACCCCGTAGTGCTCGAGGCGCGAGAAGATCGCCTCGCGCACCCGGTCGCTCGTGGGCCGCGTGCCCTTGGGGGGCACCTGCAGGCTGCGTCCTCCGACCGTCCCGGCCACGATCCTCGTCATGCGGGACAGCCTAGACGGGGTGGGCCAAGGCCCCGGCTACGCCCGCTCGAGGAACTCCTCACGCTCGGGGTCGAGCTGGCTGGCGATCGCCGCCCGCAGCTCGGGGTGGTGCTCGAGGTCCGGGTCCGCGCCGATCACCTCGGCCGCGTCAGCCCGCGCCTGCTCGATCACCGCGACGTCCTTGACGACGCGCAGCAGCCGCAGCGAGCTCGCCTTGCCGGACTGGGCCGCACCCAGCACGTCGCCCTCGCTGCGCAGCTCGAGGTCGACGGTCGCGAGGCGGAAGCCGTCGGTGGTCTCGGCCATGGTCTCGACCCGGACGGCTGCGGGGGTGCCGGGCTCGACGGTCGAGACGAGCAGGCACAGCCCGGGCGCGGAGCCACGGCCCACGCGACCGCGGAGCTGGTGGAGCTGCGAGAGGCCGAACCGGTCCGCGTCGAACACGACCATCACCGTGGCCTCGGGCACGTCCACGCCGACCTCGACCACTGTCGTGGAGACCAGGACCTGCACCGCGCCGGACGCGAAGTCGGCCATGGCCTTCTCCTTGTCCGCGGGGGGCATCTGCCCGTGCAGGACGCCGACCGAGAGCCCGCGCAGCGCGGGCACGCGCGCGAGCTCCTCGGCGACCTCGAGCACCGCGCGCAGGGGCGGCCGGTCCGACCCCGTGCCGGTCCCGTCGAGGTCGAGGAAGTCGGGTACCTCGTCGAAGTCGTCGGTCCGCGACCTCCTCCTCGCGGCCCCCTTGCCCTCGCCCGTGGCTCCTGCGGCGTCGGGACCGGCATCCGGGGCCGGGACCTCGGCGTCGGGGTGGATCCGGGCGCACACCACGTACGCGCGGTGCCCGGCGTCGACCTCCTCGCGCACGCGCTGCCACGTCCGGTTCATCCACGCCTCGTTGTCCGCGGGGACCACGTGCGTCGTGATGCCCGCGCGCCCGGCCGGGATCTCGGTGAGCGAGGACGTCTCGAGGTCGCCGAAGACCGTCATGGCGACCGTGCGCGGGATGGGGGTCGCGGTCATGACGAGCAGGTGGGGGCTCGTCCTCGCCTTGGCCCGCAGCGCATCGCGCTGCTCCACGCCGAACCGGTGCTGCTCGTCGACCACGACCAGCCCGAGGTCCGCGAACTGCACGTTCTCGCTCAGCAGCGCGTGCGTCCCCACGACGATCCCCGCGCGCCCGCTCGCGGCGTCGAGCAGCGCGGACTTCTTGGCGGCGGCCCCCATCGACCCCGTGAGGAGCGCGACGCGCGTGCCGTGGTCCGCCCCGCCCAGCATGCCCCCCTCGGCGAGCGGCCCCAGCAGGGTCGCGAGCGTACGGGCGTGCTGCGAGGCGAGCACCTCGGTGGGCGCCAGGAGCGCGGCCTGCCCTCCGGCGTCGACCACCTGGAGCATCGCGCGCAGCGCGACGACCGTCTTGCCCGAGCCGACCTCTCCCTGGAGCAGGCGCTGCATGGGCCGCGAGCGCGCGAGCTCTCCGGAGATCTCCTCGCCGATCTCGCGCTGCCCGGCCGTGAGCGTGAACGGCAGGGACGCGTCGAAGTCCGCGAGGACGCTGGGCTCGCCCGGGGCGAGCAGCGGGCGGGCCGTCGCCTCCTCGGCCTCGGCCCGCGCGCGCCGCTGGGCGAGCGCGGCCTGGAGCACGAACGCCTCCTCGTAGCGCAGGCGGTCGCGCCCGTGCTGCCACTGACGGGTGTCGAACGGCTCGTGGACGTCCTTGAGGGCCGCGTGCCGCGACCCGAACCCGCGGGCCTCGCGGACGGCGGGCGGCAGCGGGTCCGGCACCTCGTCCTCGGTCAGCGGGTCCAGGACCTGGCGGACGGCCTTCTGGATCCGCCAGCTCGGGATCGCGGCGCTCGCCGGGTAGAGCGGGATGGGGCGACGCGCCTCGATGAGGGCCGACTCCTCGTCGTCGGCGTCGACCCCGATGATCAGGTAGTCCGGGTGCGTGAGCTGGCGCGCCCCGCGGTAGGCGCTCACGACGCCCGTGAACAGGCCCGTGCGCCCAGGCTGGAGACGGCTCTCGTGCGTGCGGAGCGCCCCCGTGCCCTTGGCGAAGAACGTGAGCGAGAGGCGGTGGACGCCGTCGGTGACCTCGGCCTGCATCATGGCCCCGCCCCGCGAGCGCATGGCCCGCACGGTCGCCTGGACCACGCGCGCCATGATCGTCACGTGCTCGCCGAGCACGAGCCCGCCGAGGTCGGTGAGCCTGCCCGGGTCGCCGTAGCGGCGAGGGTAGTGGCCCAGCAGGTCGCCCGTGGTCTCGAGGCCCAGCTTCGCGAGCGCGCCGGCGGACCGCGGACCGAGCACCTTGGCGAGCGGCTCGGCGAACCGGTCCACGGGCCCCGTGACCAGGTCTCCGGCCAGCACCCGGGAAGCGGTCACGTGGTCCGTGGCCTCGGGGGTCAGGTCCTTGCTCATTCCGCTCCCAGCTCGAGGTCTGCGTGGTCGCGCCCGGAGTCGAGGACGACGACCTCGATGCCCGGGACGCGCTGGCGTGCGATGGCGACGACGACGTCGATCACGAGCGGGTCCACCCGGCGGCCCGGCATGATCGTGAGGACCTCGTCGTCCGGGCGCAGGAGCTCCTCGAGCGCCGGTCGCACGAGCGAGCCGTCCGCTGCGACCTGGACCGCCCGGACCTCGGCGAGCGCGGCACGCATCGCCTCGGCCTGCCCCTCCTCGACGAGCTGCGCGGCGGCGAGCGCCGCGACGACGTGCAGGTCGGTCGGGGCGTCGAGGACCTCGACGGCCTGCAGGTCGCCCGCGCCCGGCTCGACCAGCAGTGCCGCTGCGCGGGCGGCGGCCGCGGCCGCCGCGCTGCCCGGCAGCACCGTGACGAGCCGGGCCGAGGTGTCCACCGCGACGCGCAGCACCTCCTCGGGCTCGGGGGCGCGGTCGGCCGCGAGCAGGACCACGGCCCCGCTGCGGGCGAGGTCTGGTACGAGCCCCGGCGCCGAGGTGATGGTCACCACGCCGTGCGCAGGCACCTGCTGGTCGGGGTGGGGAGCGGTACCTGACGGGCCCTCGTGCACTCCGCGCGCCGCGACCTGGGTCGCGAGGTGGCGCACGCAGACCTGGCGCAGCCCGGCCCGGCCGGCGGCGACCTGACGGGCCGCCGCGACCGCGCGCCCCGGGTCGTCCGTGTGCACGTGGGCCTGCCAGACGCCGTCGCCGACCACGACGACCGAGTCGCCGACCTCCTGCAGCGCGGAGCGGAGCGCGTCCGCGAGGTCGGGGCCGTCGGTCTCCAGGGACACGGTGCGGAGCGCGTCCCCCACGCCCGCCTCCACGACGAACATGACCTCGAACTCACCGTCCAGCCCCACGCTCGCGGTCCCCCCGTCGGCGGGCGCAGCGGCCTGCGCAAGGTCGCCGGGCCCGACCGCGGGGCTCGGCTCCGCCTCCCGGTCCACCGAGGGGTCTGTCGTCAGGGTCGCCATGGCGTCCATGGTGCCGCCGGCCAGCGACATCACCGGGTCCGCCGGGTCCGCGGCGTGGCCGCCGGCGCCGGGCAGGGCTCCGGGCGACCCGCCGCGGGCGGCGGCCTCGGCCTCGAGCCCTGCCTCGTCGAGCCCGTCCGCGCCCAGGACGCGGCACAACGCGTCGAGCACGAGCACGAGCCCGTAGGCCCCCGCGTCGAGCACGCCGGCGCGCGAGAGGACCTCGAGCTCGCTGGGGCTGCGGAGCATCGCGCGGTGAGATCCGTCACGCGCCGCGACCACGACTCCCGTCAGGTCGGCGCCCGCGTCGGCCGCGGCGCGCGCCGCCGACGCACCGCCGCTCGCGGCCGTGAGGATCGTCCCGGGCACGGGAGCGGCGACGGCCGCGTACGAGGCGCGCGCGGCGGCCTCGAACCGCGTCGCGACGCGCAGCGACCCCACGGGCTGGTCCGCGAACGTGACCGCGCCCGCGAAGCCGCGCAGGAACTCGCTGAGGATCACGCCCGAGTTCCCGCGCGCCCCGAGCAGCGCACCCCGCGCGAAGGCGACCAGGACGGTGTCGGTGGGCTCGCCGTCGGGCAGGGCAGACACGGCCCGCGCTCCCTCGGTGACCGTCAGGAGCATGTTGGTGCCCGTGTCCGCGTCCGCGACGGGGAAGACGTTCGCGCTGTCGATGCGCGCCCTGGCCTCCCCGAGCGTCCGGACCGTCTCGGTCACCCACGCCCGCACCAGTGCGGGCTCGATGTGCTCCTTGCCGTCGGTCACGCTCGGGGGCTCCTCGGTCCGGGGCGGCACGCGAGGGTGCCGAACCCCCGTCGAGCCTGCGATACTGTCCGGACCACCGTAGTCCGCCTCGCGCGCTGCCTCTTGCATGCGTTCGGGCCGGTTTGGGGTGGAGGGCGGCCATCGGCTACCCTATGGAGGTTGCCCGGACAGATCTGGGCGACCACGGACGCTCCCCGGCTTCTGCCGGTACGGAGCGTTCACCCCACAGACCATTCACTACGTCGCCGCTGTCCTTCGCGGAGGCGTGCACGACGATCAGGAGAAATCGTGGCTGCCAACTGCGAAGTCTGCGGCAAGGGCCCGAGCTTCGGGCACAGCATCTCGCACTCGCACGTCCGTACGAAGCGTCGCTGGAACCCGAACATCCAGCGCGTCCGTGCCATCGTTTCGGGCACCCCGAAGCGCCTCAACGTGTGCACCTCGTGCCTGAAGGCCGGCAAGGTCGTCCGTCACGTCTGAGCCTTTCAGCTCGTTCCACGAGAGCCCGCCAGGATCCGTCCTGGCGGGCTCTCGTGTGTCCGGGGGCAGGTGCCCGACGGCGGGGCTCCCCTCGGGCAGGCGGGTCGCCCGGGCGCCGGGCACGCTCGGGCGTGATCAGTCCGGCCGGTCGGCGGCACGCGAGACGGGCCGCGCCCGCACGTGCGCCCGCTCCCCCTGGGGGCCGTAGAGGACGAGCAGCTCGACCGGGTGCTCGTCGGCGCTGAGGATCGCGTGCGGGGTGCGGGTGTCGAACTCGGCGGCCTCGCCCTCGCCGAGGACCAGGTCGTGCTCGCCGAGCAGGAGGCGCAGCCGTCCGCCCAGGACATACAGCCACTCGTAGCCCTCGTGCACCCTGGTATCGGGCAGGACGTCAGAGGTCCGGCCGTGCAGGAGCTGCTTGTAGGCCTGGACGCCGCCCGGCCTGCGTGAGAGCGGCAGGAACGTGGACCCGTGCCGCTTGACCGGGCGCGCGTGGATCCGCGGGTCTCCCGTCGGTGGAGCACCGACGAGCTCGTCGAGCGGCACCTCGTGCTCGCGGGCGAGCGGCAGCAGGAGCTCGAGCGTGGGGCGCCGGCCCCCGGACTCGAGCCGGGACAGCGTGCTCACCGAGATGCCAGTGCGCTCGGAGAGCTCGGAGAGGGTCAGCTGACGCTGCTGGCGCAGCGCGCGCAGCCGTGGCCCGACGGCCTCGAGGGCTGCGGCGAAGGGATCGTCCATGCCGTCGAGTTTGCCACTCCGGCAAGAGGAGTTGCCAACTCGCGACGCGAGCGCGGATGCTCGACGACGGAGGTGGTCACCGTGACCCGAGAGAACCCAGCGCCCGCCACGGGCGAGAGCACATCGAACGACGCAGCACCGGAGACCTACGACGTCGTGGTCGTCGGAGGCGGTGCGGCGGGCCTGAGCGGAGCGCTCACGCTCGGCCGGGCACGACGCAGCGTGCTCGTGATCGACGCGGGCCGTCCGCGCAACGCACCGGCCGCGCACATGCACGGCTACCTGTCCCGCGACGGCGAGGACCCCGCCGCGCTCCTGGCGACCGGGCGGGCCGAGGTCGCGGCCTACGGGGGCCGGATCTCCCAGGGCACGGTCGAGTCCGCGACCGCCCTGCCCGACGGGGGCTTCGAGGTCCTCACGACCGACGGCCGGGCCGTCCGGGCTCGTCGTCTGCTCGTGACCACGGGCCTCGTCGACGAGCTGCCCGACGTCCCCGGGCTCGCGGAACGGTGGGGCAAGGACGTCCTGCACTGCCCGTACTGCCACGGCTGGGAGGTGCGCGACCAGGCGGTGGGCATCCTCGCCACGGGCCCGATGTCGATCCACCAGGCCCAGATGTGGCGCCAGTGGACCGACGACGTCACGCTCTTCCTCCACGGGTCACCGGCCCCGGACGCCGAGACCCGTGCCGCACTCGACGCGCGCGGCATCCGGGTGGTCGAGGGCCGCGTCGCGGGGCTCGCGCTCGACGCGGACGCGCTGAGCGGCGCCCGGCTCGCGTCCGGGGAGGTCGTGGAGTGCACGGCGCTCGTGGTCGCGCCCCGCTTCACGGCCCGGTCCGCGGTCCTCACGTCGCTCGGGGTCGAGACCGAGGACCAGGTCGTCGACGGGGTGACGATCGGGACCTTCGTACCCTCCGACCCCCAGGGCGCGACCTCGGTGCCCGGCGTCAGGGTCGCGGGCAACGTCACGAACATCATGGCGCAGGTCGTCGCCGCGGCGGCCGCGGGCGTCCAGGCGGCCGCCGCGACCAACGGCGACCTGATCGCCGAGGAGGTTCAGCAGGCGCTCGCCGCTCGCACCGCGCCCAGCGCGCACGCGGGGTGAAAGGCTGAGAGGATCGGCGGACGACGCACGGCACACGCGGGCCAGCACGCCCGCCGCTCCTCTCATCCCACCAGCACATCACCTTGGGGAGATTTGCTGAAGATCCGGACAAAGAGGTTTGGTGAAACTCCACGGAAGTGGCAGGATTTGGTCATGGTGACGGAACTCAACGAGGTAACGATCCGCACGGCAACTCCGCAGGACGCGGCGTCGATCGCCCAGGTGCACATCGCCTCGTGGCGCGGGGCGTATGCCGGGATCGTCCCGGACGACTACCTCGCATCGCTCGACCACGACCAGCGCGAGGCCGCCTGGACGCAGAACCTCGCGAGCTCGGGCGCCGACATCCTCCTGGCCGAGGCCGACGGTCGCGCGCTCGGTTTCGCGAGCCTCGGCCCCGCTCGCGACGAGGACGCCGAGTCCGGAGACCTCGAGGTCTACGCGATCTACCTCGACCCCGAGGCCTGGGGACGGGGCGTCGCCCGTGACCTCATGCGGACCATGCTCGGCAAGGTCCCGCCGCGCACGCCGGTCTCGCTGTGGGTCCTCAAGGACAACGAGCGCGCCCAGCACTTCTACCGTCGTCACGGGTTCGCCCCGGACGGGGTCGAGCGTCGCGACGACATCGGCGGCCGTGACCTGACGCAGGTCCGTTTCCGTCGCACGGTCTGACCGGCCCGCCGCACAACAGCTCCTCCCGTCGAGGGGGTCGCCCTCCGGGGCGGCCCCCTCGACGCGTGCCGGGCCCTCCCGCCCGCGCGCCTGACGACCGGACAGCCTCGTCGGCGGCCCGACCCTCAGCCGCGGAAGTGGTCCCACCCGACGCCGTGCGCGCGCGGCGCGGCCCCGTCGACCGTGACCGACGGAGCCCGGCCCTCGGCAGCCCCTGGCACGCCCGCCGACGGCGCGGCGACGACCCGACCCACCGCACGGAACGGCTCGGGCAGCGCGGTCGCCGCGGGGAACGTCGCGAGCAGGCCATGGTCCTCACCGCCCGTCAGGACCCAGTCGCGGGCGAGGGCCGTCTCCGCGGCGGCGCCCGCCGGGCCCGGTTCGGCCCCGGCAGGCGCGAGCGTCCCGCTCGCCGCCCTGACGGCGGACGCCGCGACGACCAACCGGTCCAGGTCCCCGCGGAAGGCCCCCAGGTCCAGGTCGATGCCCACGCCGCTCGCCCGGGCGAGGCGACCGGCGTCGCGCAGCAGGCCGTCGGACAGGTCGAGCATGGCCGTGGCCCCGGAGTCCGCGGCCGCCGGGCCCGCGTCGAGCGGCGGCTCGGGACGCAGGTACGCGTCGACCAGGCCCTGGTCCAGAGGTCCCAGGTCGTGGTCGAGCAGGGCGAGCCCCGCGGCGGACCAGCCTCGCCGCCCGGCGTGCGCGACGACGTCGGACACCTGGGCTCCCGAGCGCAGGACCGGCGCCCGCCCGCCCAGGTCTCCGTGCACCGTGACCGCGACGACCACGTCGTCCCCGCTCGACAGGTCTCCCCCGACCACGGCCGCACCGCTGGGCGCGCACGCCGCGGCGAGGCCGCGGGCCAGGCCCGTGACCCACTCGACCGGCAGGTGCCCCGGGATCACGAGCGAGACCACGAGCGAGGTGGGCCGCGCCCCCATGGCCGCGATGTCGGCGAGGTTCTGCATCGCGGCGCGCCACCCGACGTCGTACCCCGTGGACCACTCCGGGCGGAAGTGCCGACGCTCGACCAGCACGTCGGTCGAGACCACGAAGCGCCCGTCGGGGGCGCTCACGACGGCCGAGTCGTCGCCGGGCCCCACGAGGGTCGCCGCACCCGTCGGCAGGAGCGGGAAGATCGCCGCGAGCAGCTCCTCCTCGGACGTCTCGCGCACCAGCACCCGGCCCTCGTTCAGATCAGTCACGGCGCCACCTTACGCGGGACGGAGGCCCCCGCCGGAGCGGCTACCGTTGGAGGGTGCTGAACGCCCCTCGTACCCCTGCCCGACGTCGGACGCTCGCCGGGATCCTGCTGCTCGCCGTGGTCGCAGGCACCAGCGCCTGCGCCCCGACCATCGGCGTCCCGGTCGCCGACGACGCAGCGAACCCCAAGTGCGCCGAGGTCGTCCTCGCGGTCCCCGACATGCTGGGCGACCTGCCCAAGGTCAAGACCGACAGCCAGGCCACCGCGGCCTGGGGCGCGTCGGGCGCCGCCGTGACGCTGCGGTGCGGCGTCACGCCGCCCGAGCCCACCACGACGGGCTGCCAGGGCGTCCCGAGCGCCGCGGGCAGCGTCGACTGGATCGTCGCCGACGACGGCAAGGGCACGTGGACCTTCGTCACGTACGGGCGCGACCCCGCGGTCGAGGTCCAGATCCCGCCGTCGGTCAGCGCGGACCACTCGTCGTCGTTCGTCTCCGACCTCAACCGCGCGGTGTCCAAGGTCGAGCAGACGCGCTACTGCATGTGACCTTCCCGACGGACGGACGCGAGGAGCGGGGCCCCCCCCCGGGGGGGGCGGGGCCCCCCCCCCCCCGGGGGCCCCCCCCCCCCCCCCACCCCCCCCCCCCGGGGGGCGCGGGGCCCCCCCGGGTGTGCGCGGGCGTGACGGAGGGGGGGGTTGGGGCGGTAATA
>NZ_JBIVFZ010000001.1:593292-707188 GCF_044748475.1 Oerskovia enterophila | reverse complement strand
GGTCCGTTTTGGGGGTGTGGGCGGGGGCCCGGGGGGGGGGGGGGTTGGGCCCCCCCCCCCCCCCGCCCCCGCCCCCCCCCCGCCCGCCCCCCCCCCCCCCCCCCGGGGGGGGCCCCGCTCCTCGCGTCCGTCGGGTCGAACCGCCGGAACGGTCAGCGCAGGCCCGTGGGGCGCTCGAGCGCGAGCTGGATGAGCTCGTCGATCAGGTCGGGGTAGGAGATGCCTGACTTCTCCCACATGCGGGGGTACATCGAGAACGGCGTGAAGCCCGGCATGGTGTTGATCTCGTTGACGACGACCTGGCCCTCGTCCGTGACGAACACGTCGACCCGGGACAGGCCCTCCGCTCCGACCGCCTCGAACGTGCGGACCGCGACGTCGCGCACCTCGTCGACGAGGTGCTGGGGCAGGTCGGCCGGGCAGCTCAGCTCGACGCCGGCCTCGTCGAGGTACTTGGCCTCGAAGTCGTAGAAGTCGTGGTTCGTGTCCGTCACGACGATCTCACCGGGCAGCGACGCGCGCGGGCGCTCGCCCTGCCGCCCGCCGAGCACCGCGCACTCGATCTCGCGTCCGACGACCCCGGCCTCGATCACGACCTTGGGGTCGTGCTTGCGCGCCTCGTCGATCGCCGCGGGCAGGTCCGCGAGGTCGTCGACCTTGGTGATCCCCAGGCTCGACCCGGCGCGAGCGGGCTTGACGAAGACCGGCAGCCCCAGGCCCGCGACCGTCTCCGTCCAGGCGGCGGGGTTGCGGTCCCACTCCCCCGGGCGGATGACCGTGTACGGCGCGATGGGCAGCCCCTGGCCCGCGAGGACGAGCTTCATGAAGTGCTTGTCCATGCCCACGGCGGAGGCGAGCACGCCCGCACCCACGTAGGGCACGTCGGCCAGCTCGAGCAGACCCTGGAGCGTGCCGTCCTCGCCGAACGGGCCGTGCAGCAGCGGGAAGACGACGTCGACCTCGCCCAGCTCGCGCGGGAACTCGCCCGGCTCCAGGACGCGCAGCCCACGCTGACCGACCGCGAGCGGCAGCAGGACCTCACCGCCCGTCGCGGTCACCTCGGGCAGGTTGCCCGCCGTGATCTCCCAGCGCGCGGGCTCGTCCGCGGCGAGGACCCACTGGCCCGCCTTGGTGATCCCGACGGGGACGATCTCGTAGCGGTCGCGGTCGATCGCACGCATGACGCCGCCCGCGGTGGCGCACGAGATGACGTGCTCGCCGGAGCGTCCGCCGAAGAGGATGAGGACGCGCGTCTTGCGCGCGGGAGCACTGGGTTCTGGCTGGCTGGACATCGCGGACGACCCTACCGGAACCCTGCTTCCCCGAGAGAACAGGAACGGTCCCCGCTCGTGAAGGAGCGGTGATAGAACGGGGGCATGAGCCTCCCCCTGCTGACCGACGACCTGCTCGACCGCATCCGCTCGCGTGCCGCGGGCTACGACCGCGAGAACGCCTTCTTCACCGAGGACCTCGAGGAGCTGACAGCAGCCGGCTACCTCCGGGCCTTCGTCCCGACCGCGATGGGCGGCCCGGGCCTCGGCCTGCGCGACGTGGCGCACGAGCAGATCCGCCTCGCGGGCGCGGCCCCCGCGACCGCCCTGGCCGTCAACATGCACCACGTGTGGACCGGCGTCGCACGCTACCTCTACGAGCGCGGGGACCACTCGCTCGACTTCGTGCTCGAGGAGGCCGCGCGCGGCGAGGTCTTCGCGTTCGGGTACTCGGAGCCGGGCAACGACCTGGTCCTGTTCGGGTCCCGGACCCAGGCGTGCCCCGACGGGGAGGGCGGCTACTCGTTCCACGGCCGCAAGATCTTCACGTCGCTCTCGCCCGCGTGGACGCGGCTGGGTGTGCTCGGGATCGAGACGGCGGCCGAGGACGGCCCGGGGCTCGACGGCGACCCTCGCCTCGTGCACGCGTTCGTGACGCGCGAGGGCGGCGGCGTCGACGTCCTGGACGACTGGGACACGGTCGGCATGCGCGCGAGCCAGAGCCGCACGACCCTGCTGGTGGGCGCGCACGCCCCGGCCGACCGGGTCGTCCGGCGCCTCGCGCCCGGCCCCTCCACGGACCCGCTCGTGCTCGCGATCTTCACGACGTTCGAGGTGCTGCTCGCGTCGGTCTACACGGGGATCGGCAAGCGTGCCCTCGAGCTCGCGGTCGAGAACGCGCACCGGCGCACCTCGATGAAGAACGGCGGCAGGCCGCTCTCCCAGGACCCGGACATCCGCTGGCGCGTCGCGGACGCGGGCATCGCGATGGACGGGATCTACCCGCAGATCGACCAGGTCGCGGGCGAGATCGACGCCCTCGTGGACCGGGGGGCCGGCTGGTTCACGGCGGTCGCAGGCCTCAAGGTCCGCGCGACCGAGACCGCGCGCGTCGTGGTCGACCAGGCGATCCGCGTGTCCGGCGGGTCCTCGTACTTCGCGTCCTCCGAGCTGGGGCGCCTCTACCGGGACGTGCTCGCGGGGATCTTCCACCCCTCGGACGACGAGTCCGCGCACTCGACGTTCGCGAGCGCGCTGCTCGGACCGGTCGAGGACTGAACCGGGGGCGCCGCCGTTCCGTCCGTCGGTTGCTCGCGGCACCCACTCGCTGCCCAGGCGTAATCTCACCCCCATGACGACCGAGCCCATCGAGCCGACCGAGGCCTTCCCCCACCGCTCACCGTTGTCCCCCGCCACGATCGCGGTCGCGGCCGGACGCCCGCCCCGCGAGCAGGGCGGGCCCGTGAACCCGCCCGTCGTCCTGTCCTCGACGTACGTGTCTCGCGGTGTGCAGCAGCCGGGCGAGCTCCTGTACACGCGCATGGACACCGAGACCTGGCACCCGTTCGAGGAGGCCCTGGCCACGCTCGAGGGCGCCTCGGAGCCGGGCATCGTCTTCAGCAGCGGGATGGCGGCGATCGCGGCGGTCTTCTCGTTCGTCCCGGCGGGCGGCAAGGTCGTCGTGCCCCGGCACGCCTACCAGGTGACGCTCGGCTTCGCGGACGACCTCGCGGCCCGCCACGGGGTCGAGGTCGTCCGCGTGGACGTCGCCGACACCGACCAGGTGCTCGCGGCGATCGGCGGGGCGGACCTCCTGCTGATCGAGTCGCCGACCAACCCCATGCTCGAGGTCGCGGACCTGCCCGTGCTCCTCGCCGCGGCGCGCGATCGGGGGGTCCTCACGGCGGTCGACAACACGTTCGCGACCCCGCTGGGCCAGCAGCCCCTCGCTCACGGCGCGGACGTCGTCGTGCACTCGGTCACGAAGTACCTCGCGGGGCACTCCGACGTCGTGCTCGGTGCCGTCGTGACGAGCGACCCGGACCTGGCCGCGAAGGTCCGCGCCTACCGGACCCTGCATGGCGCGATCGCCGGCCCGTGGGAGGTGTGGCTCGCGCTGCGCGGGCTGCGCACGCTCGCGCTGCGCGTCGAGCGGTCCCAGGCCAACGCCGCGGCGATCGCCCGGCGCCTGGCCGAGCACCCGCTCGTCGAGGAGGTCCGTCACCCGAGCCTGCCGACCGACCCGGGCCACGAGCGCGCGGCCCGCACCATGACGGGCTTCGGGGCGATCATCGGGCTGCGGCCCCGGGGTGGCCGCGAGGCCGCGGACGCGGTCGTCGAGGCCGTCGAGCTGTGGGTTCCCGCCACGAGCCTGGGAGGGGTCGAGTCGAGCCTCGAGCGGCGGCGACGGTTCGCGACCGAGTCGCTCACGGTCCCCGAGGACCTGTTGCGCATGAGCGTCGGCATCGAGGACGTCGAGGACCTGTGGGCGGACCTCGACCGCGCGCTCCGGTTCGCCGCGGGCAGCTAGCGCGCGGAGGCCGTCCCGTCGGCGGCCCGCGGCTCGTACGCGTCGGCACTGAAGACGACGACCCCGGACTCGAGGTCGACGTCGATCGGAGGGGCGGTGGACGGCGCCTGCGCGATGTCGAGCCGTTGCCGCTCCTTCTCCTCGGTGAGGTGGACCCTGCTCGGCTGGAAGACGTCGACGAGCTCGCCGAATGCGCCGGCCCCCGCGGTCTCGCCCGCCCCTCGTCCGTCCCCGAGCCGCCTCTCCCTGGAACGCCCGCTCACCATGCGCTCGATCGCGACCACCGCGACGACCACGAGCACGACGACGAGGAAGAGAGGCGCGCCCACGCTGCTGAACCACGGCATGGGGCCAGGCTAGGGCGTGGGACCGGTCCCTGTCATCGTTCGGCCGCGAGGCGCCGTGGAACGACGGTGCGCGCCGGTCGAAGGAGGCACCTGATCGAGACCTTCCCTCCATGCGTCCGTGTCCTGCCCGGCCTAGGCTCGAGACAGCCGGGAACCGCTCCCGGCCGCACGCGTCGAGCAGGAGGCAGTCATGGACCGCGCCACCCGAACGGCCACCCGGACGGTTCGCCGCGGGCAGCGGCGACCAGCCCTCGCCGCCGTGAGCCTCGGGGCGTTCGTCGTACTGACCGCGTGCTCCGGCGGGAACGGCGGCTACGACGCGACGCCCGTCGAGTCCCCGTCACGCTCGGCGTCTCCGGACACCAGCCCGCTCCCCACCGACGGCGCCTCCGGCACCCCCACCGAAGCGCCCGGGTCGACCGGCTCCACCGAGGGGGACGGCTCGACCACGGCTCCCGCGTTCCCCGCGAACACCGACCCGGACGTCTCCGAGCCCTCCGCCGGCGCGGCACTGACCGTGACCGACCTGCGGGTCGGACGCCACGACGGGTTCGACCGCGTCGTCTACGAGCTGGGCGGCACGGGCACGCCCGGGTGGCGCGTCGAGTACGTCCCGGAGGCGATCGACGACGGCAGCGGGAACGTCTTCCCGCTCGCCGGGGACGGCACGCTGCAGGTCATGATCTCGGGCTCGGGGTACCCCATGGACACGGGCGTCGCCGAGTACTCGGGCCCCAACCCCCTGCGGGTCGCCGGTACCGACGAGGTCGAGGAGGTCGCTCTCCGCGGTGTGTTCGAGGGGTACACGCAGTCGTTCATCGGGACGGACGACACCGACAACCCGTTCAGGGTCTACGCCCTCACGGACCCGACGCGGGTCGTCGTCGAGGTGCGTGACGACGACTGACCGAGGTCAGCGCCCCGACGTCACGCCCTCGGACTTCTGCGGACGCGCGAGCAGCCCGCGGGCCATGTCGTCGACCGGCATGCCCTCGTGCAGGACGGCCACGACGCCGGCCGTGATGGGCATGTCGACGCCCACCTTCTGCGCGAGCTCGAGGACGGAGCGGCAGGACTTGACGCCCTCCGCGGTGCCGCCCGTCGCCGCGACGGCCTCCTCGAGGCTCATGCCCTGCCCGATGTGCTTGCCGAGCGTGTGGTTGCGTGACAGGGGCGACGTGCAGGTCGCGACCAGGTCCCCCATGCCCGCGAGGCCCGAGAAGGTCTCGGCGTCCGCGCCCAGCGCGAGCCCGAGGCGCGTGATCTCGACGAGGCCGCGCGTGATGACCGTCGCGGTCGTGTTGTACCCGAACCCGCGGCCCTGGGCGATGCCCACGGCGAGCGCGATGACGTTCTTCACCGCGCCGCACAGCTCGACGCCCACGACGTCCGAGTTGGTGTAGGGCCGGAAGTAGGACGACGAGCAGGCCGCGGCGACGAAGCGGGCCGTCTCCGGGTCGGTCGCGGACACCACGGTCGCGGTGGGCTGGTGCTCGGCGATCTCGCGGGCCAGGTTGGGGCCCGAGACCACGGCGACCTTGTCGAGCGGGAGCCCCCACACCTCGGCGACGACCTCGCTCATGCGACGGTCGGTGCTGAGCTCGACGCCCTTCATGAGCGAGACCGCGACCGCGCCCTCGGCGAGGTGCTCGCGCAAGGGGGCGAGCGTCGCGCGGGCGCTCTGCGAGGGGATCGCGACGACCACGAGCTGGGCGCCCGCGAGCGCCGCGGCCGCGTCGGTCGTCGCGGTGAGCCCCGGGGGCAGCTCGATGCCGGGCAGGTAGGCCGAGTTGTGTCGCGTGGCGTTGACGTCGGCGGCGACGTCGGCGTTGCGGCCCCACAGCCGGACCTCGCAGCCCGCGTCCGCGAGGACGGCCGCGAACGTGGTGCCCCAGGCGCCGGAGCCGAGCACGGCGGCCGTGACGGGCGACGAGTGGGTGGTGGCGCTCACTTGCGTTCCTCCGAGCCGGGGTTCTTGCGGACGTCGAACCGTTCGGCCGGGGCCTTCTCGCCGCGGATCTCTTCGAGCAGCCCGGTGATGGCGTCCATGATGCGGTTGGTGGCCTCGCGCAGGGTCGCGGTGTCGATGGGACGCTCGTAGAGGTCCGACAGGTCGACGGGCGGGCCCGCGTGCACGGCCACGTCCTTGGGCGGGATCGGCCGGAACCTCTTGCTGTAGCGAGGCAGGATGTCCTGCATGCCCCACTGCGCGATGGGCACCACGGGCATGCGGCTCGCGAGGGCGAGGCGCGCGGCACCGGTCTTGCCGACCATGGGCCACAGGTCCGGGTCACGGGTCAGGGTGCCCTCGGGGAACACCGCGACGCACTCGCCCAGCGCGAGCTGGTCGACCGCCGCGCTCACCGAGGACGCAGCCCCCGCGGTGTTGCGCTGCACCGGGATCATCCCGGTCCGGTCCAGGAGCCAGCGCAGGCCGGGGATCTTCCAGAGCGACGCCTTGGCCAGGATCTTGGGCGCCCGGCCGTGGTCGTACAGGAAGTGGGCGAACGTCAGCGGGTCGATGTTCGACATGTGGTTGCCCGCGGCGATGAAGCCGCCGGTGGCGGGGATGTTCTCCGCACCCTGCCAGTCACGGCGGGTGATCGCGAACATCAGGGGTCGCACGACGATCGCGACGAGTCGGTACGCACGGCTGTCAGGATGAGCTTTCGGCACGGTCACCGAGCCTACCGGGCCGCGTGCCGTCGTCGGGCCCGACGCCGCCGCGCGCCCGGGGTGAGACCCTCACCCCGGCCGGGACGCACCGTCAGATCCACCCGTGCCGGCGGGCGAGGTGGACGGCCTCGTGGCGGTTCGTCGCGCCCAGCTTGGCCGCGGCCGACGAGAGGTAGTTGCGCACCGTGCCCGGTGCGAGCGAGGCGCGCGTCGCGATCTCCTCGACGGGCGCTCCCCCGGCGGCGAGCTCGAGCACGTCGGCCTCGCGGGGCGTCAGGGGGCTCGCGCCGGCCGCGATGGCCTCGGCGGCGAGCTCGGGGTCCACGTACCGTCCGCCCGCGTGGACCTGACGCACCACGTCCGCCAGGACGCGCGACGAGACGGTCTTGGGCAGGAACGCGCGCACCCCGGCCTCGAGCGCGCGCTTGAGGTACCCCGGTCGGCCGTGGCTCGTGACCATGACGACCCCGCACCCGGGCACCTCGGTGGCCAGGGCCTGGGCGACCTCGATCCCGTCGAGGCCGGGCATCTGGAGGTCGAGCACCGCGACGTCCGGCGTGTGCTTGCGTGCGGCCGCGAGCGCCTCGGTCCCCGACGCGGCCTGGACGACGACCTCGAGGTCGTCCTCGAGCGAGAGCAGGGTGGCCAGGGCGTCGCGGATGAGGTTCTCGTCGTCGGCGAGCAGGATGCGGATCACGCGGTGGGGCCTTCCTGGGCGGGGCGAGGGGTGCCGGTGCCGCGGCCCCGGGGGACGAGCGGCATGCGCGACACGAGGCTACCGACCCCCGGGATCGGGACGGTGGCCGTGAGACGGAACGTGGGGGGCTCGAGGTCGGTCTCGAGCCGACCGCCGGCCCCGGCGAGCCGCTCGCCGAGCCCGATCAGCCCGGACCCGCTGGGGCTGCCCGGGCTGGTCGTGGTGCGGTCGAGGTCGGGGACGCCGTCGTTGGTCACGGTCAGGACCGCCTCGCCGCGCTCGACGCGCAGGGTGATCTCGCAGCGCGTCGCGTGGGAGTGGCGGACCACGTTGGTCACGGCCTCGCGCACGACCCAGGCGAGCGCCTCCTGCGTGGCCTCGGGCAGCGACCCCTCCTCGCCGTCACCGTACGACCCGATCGTGGTCTCGATGTCGGCCGACCGCAGGACTGAGCGGGCGCCGCTGAGCTCCGCGGCCAGGTCCGCGGCACGGTAGCCCGCGACGACCGCCCGGACCTCGCGCAGCGAGTCCTGCGCGATCTGGCGCACCTCGAGCATCTGCTCGGCCGCTCCGGGGCGTCCGCGCGAGGCGAGCTCCGCGGCCAGCTCGCTCTTGACGGCCACGACCGAGAGCGTGCGACCGAACACGTCGTGCAGGTCGCGCGAGAAGCGCAGCCGCTCCTCGGCCACGGCAAGGCGCGCGTGCAGGACGCGGTTGCGCTCCTGCTCCCACACGATCCCGAGCATCCACACCGACACCCGGTAGGACGCGAAGATCCCGACGCACATGAGGACGACGCCGATCCCCTGGCCCACCGCGATGCCCGCCGCCGTCTCGTCGCGGACCGGGGCGACGGACCACGAGACGAGCCCCGAGACCGCCGCGACGCCGACCGCCCCGAGCGCCAACCACCGGAAGGTCAGGAGCGGCGCGCAGGCCGCGACCGAGAACGCGGTCGCCGCGGTCACGACCAGGACCGGGGTGTTGCCCTGGAACATGGATCCCTCACCCGTCGGGTACGCCGCGAGGCCGACCACGCAGGTCGCGAGCGCGAGCCCGCACATGGCGCCCAGGGCCCACCGGGGAGGCGGCGGACCGCCGAGGAACCGGGTGACCCCGTACCGGATCACGACGACGCACGAGGCGGTGTGCGCGAGGCACAGCCCGATCAGGGGGGCGAGCAGGGCCGGGTGCCCCGTGGGCACCTCGCCCACGACCCAGAGCACCACGAAGAGCTCGAACGTCGCGACGACGTACAGCGACCAGCGCGTGTAGGTGTCGAACCGTTCGGGGTTGCTGCGACGCGACCACGCGCCGACGAGGGGGTTCCAGCTCACGGGGTCAGCCTTTCACGTGGGCATCTTCGAGGGTGCTCCGGTTGCTCCCGGGGCTCCGGTCCTCCGGGGCTCCGGTCCTCCGGTGCCGAGCACGAGGTTGCGGTCGCTCTCAGCAGGAGAGCGACCGCAACCTCGTGCTCGACCGATCGCAACCTCGTGCTCGACGACGCCGCCCAGCCCGGGTCCACCACGAGCGACGTCGCCACACCTCAGCGGCACCTCAGCGGCGCGGCTCCCACCGCATGTACCGGGCCGCGAGCCACGCGCCGACCACGCACCAGGCGAGCAGGATCGCGAGCGGCTGCGCGGCCAGGGCGAACGTCTCCCCGAAGCCGACCGCGTCGCCGTCGGGCCCCAGCCCCGTGAGGCCGATCGTCAGGAGCTCGCCGACCGGGTGCAGGGGCGTGAACGCGGCGAGCGTCTGGACGCTCTCCGGCAGGAGCGCGAGTGGCAGCGTGGTCCCCGAGAGCAGCAGCGCGAGGGCCATGATGGGCAGGGTCGAGAGCTGGACCGACTCGAGCGTGCGCGTGAACGCGGTGCTCGCGGCGGCGAGCGCCGCGAAGACGAACGTCCCCCCGAGCACCGCGACGAGCAGCAGCACCACGTTCGCGGGGGCGTCGAGGCCGATCCACAGCGCGATCGCGGCCCCGCCCAGCACGAGCTGTCCGAGCATCGTCACGACCGCGGGCGTCGCGGCGCCGATCAGGATCTCGGCGTCCGAGCACTGCCCGGTCCGCAGACGCTTGAGCACGAGCTCCTCGCGCCGCGCGACGTAGGCGCTCGCGAGGTTGTAGTAGACGACGAACATGAGCGCGAAGCAGATGAGGCTCGTGAGCGCGAAGGCCCCGACGACCGACGCCCCGGCCCCGTCGCCAACGACCGCCTCGAGCGCTCCGGAGAAGTGCAGGAACGCGACCATCGCGGGGGCCAGCGCGACCCCGTTGAACAGGGCCGTGCGGTTGCGCAGGAGCAGCGTGGTCTCGGCGCGGACGAGCGAGCCGACGCGGCGCAGCGAGCCCGCGAGGCCGGTCGTGCCGCGGGGGGCCGAGGACGCTCGGCTGGTGCGGCGGGGGGTCTGGGCGAGGGTGGTCATGCTGCACGCTCCGTCGGGTCGATGGTGGAGGAGGCAAGGCCGGGGCGCGAGGCGCCGGGCCCGTCGGCGATCGCGAGGAACGCCTGCTCGAGCGACGCGGGGCGCGCCTCGATGCGGCCGAACGTCACGTCGCGGTCGGCGGCCCAGGCGAGCAGCACCGCGAGGCTGCGCTGGAGGTCACGCGTCGCGATCGAGAGCGTGCCGCCCTCGACGCGATCGAGGCTCTCGCCCGGCAGGAGCGGGAGGTCCGCGAGGTGGGGGCGCACGCTCGCCTCGTCGACGTAAACGTGCGCGGGCTCGGCGTCGACGATCTCCGCGACCGTGCCCTCCTGAACGATCCTGCCGCCGTGCATGATCGCGAGCCGGTCCGCGAGGCGCTCGGCCTCCTCGAGGTAGTGGGTCGTCAGGACGACGGTCGTGCCGTCGTCGAGCAGAGACTGGACCAGGTCCCAGGCCGAGCGGCGGCTCTCCGGGTCCAGGCCCGTGGTCGGCTCGTCGAGGAACAGCACCTCGGGGCGTCCGAGGAGCGCCAGGGCGAGATCCAGACGGCGCCGCTCGCCTCCCGAGAGCGACGTCACCGTCACGTCGGCGCGGCCGCGGAGCGCGACGAGGTCGAGCGCCTCCTCGACCGGGCGCGGGGCCGCGAGCGTCCCGGCCCACATGCGCGCGGTCTCGATCGCGGTCAGGTCGGACGGGAAGCCGGCCTCCTGCAGCATGATCCCGATCCGCGGGCGGACCTGGGCGCGCTCGCGGTAGGGGTCCTTGCCGAAGACCTTGGCCGTGCCGGCCGTGGGGCGAGAGAGCCCCTCGACCACCTCGAGGAGCGAGGTCTTGCCCGCGCCGTTGGTCCCGAGGAGCGCGAAGAGCTCGCCGCGGCGGACCTGGAGGTCGACGCCCGCCACCGCCTCGAACCCCTTGGCGCCGCGGGTGCTGCTGGCGTACCTGCGGCGCAGGCCCTGCACGTCGATGACGAGGTCGTCCTGGCGGGCGTCGCGGCCCGAGGCGCCGTGGTCGAGGCTGTCGTTGTCCATGCCTCCAGCCTGGTGCCCGCCGGAGCGCTCAGGCAGTGCAGCCCTTCACCCGTTCTGTCGGTTTCCTCATGCTTCGTCGGTGAGGTTTGTCATGTCCGACGGGGCGTCCGACGTGGCACCCACGGCGGGTCCCGTGCCGTCGGTCGTGGTGCCCGTCCCGGGGGCCGCCGGGGCGCTCGTCAGCGCGAAGCCGCCCAGGGTGAGCACCGAGAAGGTGAGGGCTCCCGCGCCCCAGGTGAGTGCCCGACGTCGGGCACCGCGCGGCTCGGCCCGGGCCCCGGGCCCGACGTGGTCCGTGGGCCCAGCAGGCTCGGTGGTCCCCGCGTGCGGCGCGGGGTCGTTCGCGGGGGACGTGTCGGACGGCATGGCTGCTCCTCCTGTCCGGGCGAGCCCTTCGCCCGATACGACCCACCCTGCCCGTACGACCTGCGCGCCCGGTGGTACGAGACTGTGCGGCACCTGTGAGCGGGCCGGCGGACGACGACGGGCGCGGTGCGTGCCTCAGCACGCCCCGCGCCCGTGGGTCGATCCCAGGTGACCGGCGCCCGTCAGCCGCGGCTGACGTCGGCTCCCAGCGCGTCGAGCTTGTCCTGGAAGTACTCGTACCCGCGGTCGATCAGGCCGATGCCGCGCACGGTCGACGTGCCCTTGGCCGCGAGCGCCGCGATGAGGTGGCTGAACCCGCCGCGCAGGTCGGGGACCTCGATGTCCGCCGCGGACAGCGGCGTGGGGCCCGAGATGACGGCCGAGTGGTGGAAGTTGCGCTGCCCGAACCGGCACGGCAGCCCGCCCAGGCACTCCTTGTAGACCTGGATCGTCGCGCCCATGCCCCGCAGCGCGTCGGTGAACCCGAAGCGGTTCTCGTAGACCGTCTCGTGCACGATCGACAGGCCCTTGGCCTGCGTGAGCGCCACGACGAGGGGCTGCTGCCAGTCCGTCATGAAGCCCGGGTGCACGGCCGTCTCGAGCACGATCGCGTTGAGGTCGCCGCCCGGGTGGTAGAACCGGATGCCGTCCTCCTGGACCTCGAACTCGCCGCCGACCTTGCGGAACGTGTTGAGGAAGGTCATCATCTCCGGCTGCGTCGCGCCCTTGACGGTGATGTCGCCGCCGGTCGCGAGGGCCGCAGAGCCCCAGGAGGCCGCCTCGATGCGGTCGCCCAGCGCGGTGTGCTGGTAGCCCATGAGCTTGTCGACGCCCTCGATGCGGATCACGCGGTCGGTGTCGACCGAGATGATCGCGCCCATCTTCTGCAGGACGGCGATGAGGTCCATGATCTCGGGCTCGATCGCGGCGCCCGAGAGCTCGGTGATGCCCTCGGCGCGGACCGCGGTGAGCAGGAGCTGCTCGGTGGCCCCGACGCTCGGGTACGGCAGGGCGATCTTGGTGCCCTGGAGGCGGCGCGGGGCGCGGATGTGGATGCCCTGCTCGCGCTTGTCCACCACGGCGCCGAACTGGCGCAGGATGTCCAGGTGGTAGTTGATGGGGCGGTCGCCGATCCGGCACCCGCCCAGGTCCGGGATGAAGGCCTCGCCCAGGCGGTGCAGCAGCGGCCCGCAGAAGAGGATCGGGATGCGGCTCGACCCGGCGTGCGCGTCGATGTCCGCGACGTGCGCCGACTCGACGTCGGTCGGGTCGAGGTGCAGCGTGCCCGCGACCTCGTCCGCGACGACCTTGACGCCGTGCAGCTCGAGCAGCCCCGTCACGACGCCGACGTCGCGGATCTGCGGCACGTTGCGCAGCACGCTGGGTCCCTCGCCGAGCAGGGAGGCCACCATCGCCTTGGAGACGAAGTTCTTCGCCCCTCGCACGGTGATGGTCCCGTTGAGCGGTGTGCCACCGTTGACGTACAGCAGATCGTTCATGTGGTCGTCGTCGCCTAGCTCTCTCGATGGTCGTGCGGATGGGTCCTGCGTCCGACTCGGTCCGTGCGTCCCCTGCCGCCGGCGGCCTGGTGGGCCGCTCGGGCGTCGGTGCGCGGACGCCGCTCGCGGCGCCGTGCTCCCTGTCCCCCAACGCGGGGCATCCGAAGATTATTCACCCACCGGGGCCGATCCGACGACGGCGAGGCCCGCGAGAGCTCGCTGACCAGCAGGGACACCGGCCGGACCCGCTCGGTGGGCGCCAGGGGCGCCCGTCACCCAGGTGCCCGACGGCGCAGGCTCGCCTCACGCGCGAGGCGCGCTCCGCCGTCGGGCACCTGTGGCGTGCTACGGGCGGGTCGGCTCGTACTGCTCGACGTAGCGGTCGACCGCCGCGAGGTAGGCCGCCCGGCGGTCCTCGTCGATCCAGGACGCCTCGAACGAGTTCTTCGCGAGCGTCACGACCTCCTCGGACGTGAGTCCGGCCTTGGCGGCGACCGCCGCGTAGTTGTCGGCCACGTACCCGCCGAAGTACGCGGGGTCGTCGGAGTTGATCGTGATCTTGACGCCGTCGCGCAGGAGCTGGGCGACCTCGGCGGCCTTCATGTCGTCGGTCACGAAGCTGTTGGACACGGGGCAGCTCGTCAGGCCGATGCCGCGCGCCTTGACCTCGGCGACGAGCGCCGGGTCCTCGACGATGTTGGTGCCGTGGTCGATGCGGTCGACCTGGATGGTCTCGAGGACCGTGCGGATGTTGTCGATGCTCCCGACCTGGTCGATGTCGCAGTGCATCGTGAGGCGGTAGCCGAGCTCGCGGGCGCGCTCGAAGACCGCGGCGAACTTCTCGGGCGGGTTGCCCCGCTCGTCGGAGTCCAGGCCCACGCCCAGGATCAGGTCCTTGAACGGCACCGACGCCTCGAGGGTCTCGGCCGCGCTCTCGGCCGAGTGGTCGCGCAGGAAGCACAGGATGAGGTCGGCGTCGACGCCGAAGTCTGCCGCGGCGGCCGCGGCGCGGTGGTAGCCCTTGACGACGGCCTCGAACGGGACGCCGCGCGAGGTGTGGGCCTGGGGGTCGAAGAACATCTCGGCGTGCTGGACACCGTTGGCCGCCGCGCGCAGGAGGTACGCGTGGGCGAGCTCGAAGAAGTCGTCCTCGGTCTGCAGCACGTCCATGGCCGGGTAGTAGACCGCGAGGAAGCTCGTGAGGTCGGTGAACCGGTAGGTCGCCTGGACCTCCTCGACGGTGCTCTGGCCGATGTCGATGCCGTTGCGCTCGGCGAGGCGGAGCTTGAGGTCCGGCTCGAGCGTGCCTTCGAGGTGCAGGTGGAGCTCGGCCTTGGGCAGCCCGGTGACGAAGTCCAGAGTCGGCTGGAGGGGCAGGGGCATGGTTCTCCTTCGTGAGGGGGTCGTCCTCCCATCATGCCCCTGGCCTTCGTGATGACCACATCGCGAGACGGCCACTTCGCCATGTGGTCACGGTCCTTACCGTGGGAGGGAAGTTACCGGGTAGTACGGTCCCCTCCGGCGCGCAGGGAGACCTCCCCGAACCCATCGTCTGCACCAGGAGCACACCCCCGTGACCACTACGGCCGCCCACCCGTCCGCCGACCCCGAGGCACCGGTCAACAGCAAGGGCCGCGTGATCTTCGCGAGCCTCATCGGCACGTCGATCGAGTTCTACGACTTCTACGCCTACGCGACCGCGGCCGTGCTCGTCTTCCCGACCGTCTTCTTCTCTGCGCTCGACGGCGGGACCTCCCAGCTCCTCGCGTCGTTCGCGGTGTTCGGGGTCGCGTTCGTGGCGCGTCCGCTCGGGTCGATCGTGTTCGGCCACTACGGCGACCGGATCGGACGCAAGGGCACGCTCGTCGCCTCGCTCCTGACCATGGGCGTCGCGACGTTCCTCATCGGCCTGCTGCCGCCGTCGACCACGCCCGGGTGGGCCGTGCTCGCGCCCGCGCTGCTCGTCCTCATGCGCTTCTGCCAGGGCCTGGGGCTCGGCGGCGAGTGGAGCGGCGCGGCACTGCTCGCGACCGAGAACGCCCCCGCGGGCAAGCGCGCGATCTGGGGCACGTTCCCCCAGCTCGGGGCGCCCATCGGCTTCATCCTCGCGAACACCACGTTCCTGGTCCTCGCCGAGACGCTGACCGACGCGCAGTTCTCCGCGTGGGGCTGGCGCGTGCCCTTCCTGGCCAGCGCGCTCCTCGTGATCGTGGGCCTGTGGGTGCGCCTGCGGCTCGTCGAGACGCCCGCGTTCCAGAAGGTCGTGGAGACCGGCGCGGTCGCCAAGCTACCCGTGGCGCAGGTGTTCCGCTCGTCGTGGCGCCAGATCGTGCTCGGCACGTTCATCATGCTCGCGACCTACGTGCTGTTCTACCTCATGACGACGTTCACGCTGACGTTCGGCACCGCGCCCGCCGAGGTCGCCGCGGGCAGCGGCGGCGCGCCGGGTCTCGGCTACGCACGCACCGACTTCCTCGTGATGCTCATCGTCGGCGTCGTGTTCTTCGGGATCTTCACGCTCGTCTCGGGCCCGATGGCCGAGCGGTTCGGCCGCCGCAAGCACCTCATCTGGACGACCGTCGCGATCATCGTGTTCGGCGCACTGTTCGTGCCGCTGTTCACGGGCGGGACCGTGGGCGTCATGACGCTCCTGATCGTGGGCTTCACGCTCATGGGTCTGACGTTCGGCCCCATGGCCGCGATCCTGCCCGAGCTCTTCCCCGCCAACGTCCGGTACACGGGCTCCGCGATCGCCTACAACCTGTCGTCGATCCTCGGGGCGGCCGTCGCGCCGTTCATCGCGGTCGCGCTGTGGGAGCAGGCCGACGGCTCGCCCGTGCTCGTCGGGGTCTACCTGTCGGCCATGTCGGTCCTGACGCTCGTGGCGCTGCTCGTGAGCAAGGAGACCAAGGACGTCGACTACACGGACAACGTGAGCTGACGCTCGCTCAGCGGCCCGACGGCGGGGCGCACCTTCCCACGGACGGCGCGCCCCGCCGTCGGGCATCCGTTCCGCGAGACCCTTGCGGACCCCTGCGCGCGCACTTCTGCGGACGCACGACTTGTCCGCCATGCTGAGGGAAGGACGCAGGGGAAGAGGCCGATCCGATGACGGACGACGCGCGAGACGTGACGAGCGGCCGCGCGAGGGCGGCACGGGGGTCCGCGCCGCGCACCGAGCGCCCGGCCGACGACGCGAGCCCCTCGCCCGCAGCCGACAGGCTCGACTACCGCGCGGTCTTCGCCGCCCTGTCCGCGCCCAAGGTCCTGCTGTCCCCCGACCTGACGGTCCTCGACGTCAACGACGCCTACCTCGACATGCTCGGGCTGCCCGCGACCGCGCTCGTCGGACGCCCGCTCAACGCAGGCTTCGCCTTCTCCCCCGCTGACGACGAGCGCGTCGCGCGGGTCGTCGACTCGTTGCAGCGCGTCCTGCAGACCGGGCGGATCGACCTGCTCGGGCCGCTGCGCATCGACGTGCCCGGCGACCGGCCGGACGAGTGGCTCGAACGCCACTGGCTCATGACCAACATCCCCGTCTTCGACGCCAGCGGCCGCGTGGCCGCGCTCGTGCACCGCGCGGAGGACGTGACCGACATCGTGCAGAGCTCGCAGCGGACCGCGGCGGGCCAGCAGATCGGGCTCGACGCCGCGGTGGTCGACCACGCCCTGCACCTGGGGTCCTCGCTCGGCAGGTTCCAGGAGAGCTTCGACCGCGAGCGGCGTGCCGCGCTCGCGCTCCAGGACTCGATCCTGACCCCGCCCGCCCAGCCCGAGGGGCTGCGCATCGACGTCCGCTACCGGCCCGCCTCGCGCGAGATGCACGTCGGCGGCGACTGGTACGACGCGTTCGAGCTCTCGTGCGGGTGCACGCTCGTGGTCGTCGGGGACGTCGTCGGCCACGACATCTCCGCGGCCGCGACCATGGGCCAGCTCCGGGGCGTGATGCGGGGCGTCGCGTACGAGTCGGGCGACTCGCCCGCGGGCATCCTCGAACGCACCGAGCGGGCAGCCGACGGGCTCGGCATCGACGCGGTCGCGACGGTGGCCGCGGCGCTCGTGGGGCTCCCCGGGCCGACCGGCGACCGGACGCTCACGTGGGTCTCGGCCGGGCACCCACCGCCCGTCATGGTGCGGGCCGACGGTTCGGCCGAGCTCCTCGCGCGGCACAACGACCGGTTGCTCGGCATCGGCTCGGACGCGTCCCGGACGGACCACACCACGCTCGTGCACCCCGGGGACGTGCTGCTCCTCTACACCGACGGCCTCGTCGAGCGGCGCGGCACGCGGCTGCGGGAGGCGCTCGACCGGCTGCCGGGCGTCGTCGAGGAGCTCGCCGGCCGCTCGCGGGAGGACCTCCTCGACGCGCTGCTCGCCCGGCTCGTGCCGCAGACCACCGAGGACGACATCGCGCTCGTGTCGGTCGAGGTGCTGGCGCCCGGGGGCGCGAGGTAGAGGGCTGGGGCCGAGGTAGAGGCCTGGGGCCGAGGTAGAGGCCTGGGGCCCTCTACCTCGACGCGGACCCTCTACCTCGATGCTCCTCGGCCCGGGGCTACGCGTTGAGCGCCCGTGCGAGGTCCAGGCTCTCGCGCACCAGCCCCAGGACCACGGCCAGCTCGTCGACGTCCCGCGGCCCGTAGACCATGATCTCGGTCGAGTGGTCCGCGTACTGGTGCGCCTCGCCCCAGCCCGCGGCACAGACCTCCTGGGCTCGCTCACGCGGCAGGCACAGGTGCAGGCTCGTGTCGGTCACGCCGTGCAGGTGGACCGGTTCGAGTCGCTGGTCGGGCGCCGCGAGGGACGTCGTGGGGTTCGTGGTGCGCTCGTGGCCGTCGAGGAACAGCGCCCGGGAGGACGCCGGGGAGACCGAGCTGTGCCCTTCGCGGACGCCCTCGATCGTGGTCGCCGCGAGCACGAGCTCGCCCCACAGCGGAGCGGGTGCCTGCTGGTCGACCTGCCGGTGCGGCCCCTCGTCGGACGTGGTGGGACGAGGGCCTCGGCGCGGGGTGAGAGTCATGGGCGGGACGCTAGCGGGACCGGCACGGCTGCGGCGAGGGAATTGCCCCGGCGCGGGCATGCTGAAGGCGCCCGACGGCGGAGCGCACCGTCGCGGGGAAGGTGCGCTCCGTCGTCGGGCGCCTGGGTGGTGCAAGCCCTGCCGGCCCCGGCGGGAGGTGGAGCCTCCCACCGGGGCCCGGGGCGGGCGCCCGGATCAGTCGAACAGGTTCGTCTGCAGGACCGTGTACAGGATGGTGTGGACGCGGTCGCGCAGACCGTTCCCGACCCCCACCGGGTCCTCCTCGACCGCGGCCCTGGTGGCCTTGTCGGACCCCGGGAGCATCGCGAGCATGAGGTCGTTGCCGTAGCGGGCCGCGAGGCCGGGGTCCATCCAGGAGCCGAGCACCGCGTCGGTCGAGACGACTCCCTGGAAGCCCCACTCGCCGCGGAGCACGTCCTGCAGGAGCTGCTCGTTGCCACCGGCCCACACGCCGCCGATGTTGATGAACGAGCTCATCGCGCCCGTCGGGCCGGCCTCCTTGACCGTGATCTCGAACGGCTCGAGGTACAGCTCGCGCAGGGCCTGCTCGTCGACGAACACGTTCACGCCGGACCGGGCGTTGACCTCCTGCTCGTTGAGCGCGAAGTGCTTCATGAACGTCAGGACGCCCTTGCTCTCGGCGCCCGAGACCATCGCGGCGGACAGCATGCCCGACAGGTGCGGGTCCTCCGAGAAGTACTCGAAGTCGCGCCCGCCCAGCGCGGAACGGTGCAGGTTCATGCCGGGGGCGTACCAGCCCTCGATCTCGTAGGCGTTGGCCTCGGTCCCCACGGACTCGCCGAGCGCGTACGCGAGCTCGTCGTTCCACGTCGCGCCCACGACGACCTGGGTCGGGTAGGCGGCCGCCTCGAGCGGGCTGAAGAGCGAGTTGAGTCCCGCAGGCCCGTCGAGCAGGTCCATCGCGGGGATGCCCAGCCGCTCGACCTCGTGCGTGCGGTAGGCGCCCTTGGCGAAGAGGTCGATCTGCTCGTCGAGCGTGAGCTGGTCGAGGAACTCCTCCCACTGCGGGTCGTCACGGTCGAGGCCGGCCAGGTCGGCCAGGACGAGGCCGTTGTCGGCGCCGTAGGTCGGGGTCTCACCCTCCGCGGGCTCGATCTGCGGGTCCATGCGCGCGAGCAGCTCGTCGGAGGCCGTGGCCCCGGCCTCGGGAGCCTGCGGGAACGTGCCGTCCCAGTCGGCGCGCGAGAGGTAGGTCAGGTCGCCCTCGACGTAGTCGAAGCGGTTGGTCAGCTCGTGACCGGTGTCGGCGTCGGTGTCGTAGACGACGTCCTCGGCCACCACGTGCTCGAACTGCGCGACCGGCGTGTGCACGTCGGTGCGCACCGAGATCTGGTACGTCCCGGCCTCGAGCAGGTACGCGCCGTGGCCCTCGGTGTCCCACGAGGCCATGTCGCGCACGTCGAACGTGACGGTCAGAGTCTCGGACTCCCCCGGCTGGAGCATCCTGGTCTTGTCGTAGCCCGCGAGCTCGATCGCGGACTTCTCGATGCCGCCCAGCGTGTACGGAGCGGAGAAGTACGCCTGCACGACGTCCTTGCCCGCGACGTCGCCCGTGTTGGTCACCGTGACGTCGATGCTGACCGTCTCGCCGTCGACGCGCGGTGCCGTGGCCTCGTGCGCGAACGTGGTGTAGCTCAGGCCGTGGCCGAACGGGAACTGCACGGCCTCGGCGTAGCCCGCCTCGTCGCCCGCGTAGCGCGTCTCGTAGTAGCGGTAGCCGACGTAGATGCTCTCTTCGTAGTCCATGTACGAGCGCTTGGTGTTCGCGTAGTCGAAGTCACCGACGTTGGCGACCGCCGGGGCGCTCGTCACGTCGTAGGCGTAGGTGTCGGTCAGGCGGCCGGACGGGTTCACGTCCCCCGTCAGCACCTTGGCGAGCGAGACGGCGCCGCGGGGACCGGGCGTGCCGATCCACACCGCGGACCTGATCTGCGGGTACGCGTCGAGGAACCCGAGCTCGAGCTGGTTGCCCGAGTTCACGACCACCACGACGTCGTCGAACGTGCCCGTGACACGGTCGAACAGCGCGCGCTGCGCATCCGTCAGGCGCAGCTGCTCGGGGCTCATGTCCTGCCCCTCGACGCCGTCGTTGCCGATGACCACCAGGGCCGTGCCGGAGTACTCGGCGGCCTGGGCCATGACGTCGTCCGTCAGGTAGTCGGGGGCGGGCTCGCCCTCGTCGCCGCCACCCAGCATGGCGCCCGCGATCTGGACCAGGCCGTTGGCGCCGCCGGTGTCGGTCTTGGCGCCGGCCGCCTCCATGGTCGCCTTGAGGTCGGGGTTGACCGCGATCCCCTGGTCCGCGAGCGCGTCGTAGAACGGCACGGACTGCGACTGGTTGCTGCCGCCGGACCCGCCACCGCCGAGGATCAGGTTGAACGACGCGAAGCTGAACACGTTGAGCGCGTCGTCCGCGAGCGGGAGGAGGTTCTCCTCGTTCTTCAGCAGGACGATGCCCTCGTCGGAGATCTCCTCCGACACCCGGGCGGCGTTCTCCCGGGCGGCCACGCCCGCCGGGGACGCGGAGTCGTACTCGATCGACATGAGGAACCCGATCGAGCTCGCGAACGGCGCGACCAGGGCGCCGATCCCGACCACGGCCACGGCCGTGACTCCCCAGCCGACCGCGCGGCGGGGACGGTGCTCGACCTTGCGATTGACGCGGGCGCGGCGCTTGTCCTCGCGACGCTCGGCCCGGGTCATCCCGGCGCGCGCCTCGGCCCGCTCCGCCTTGGCGGCCTTCCTCGCCTCGCGGACCGCGACCTTGTCAGCGGCCTTGGCCGCCTTCCGGTCCTCGGGCGCCAAGGCCTTCAGCTCGGCGCGCCGGGTTCGCCTGGCCGCGCGCAGCTCCTGTGCGCGCGCGACCGCGTCCCGCTTGATCTCTGTGCGTGTCGCCATCGTTCTCAGTCCTTCTTCGGAGCCCGCGCGGCCTTCGCGTGGGCACGCCATGCCGGGACCAGGCGGCGCATGCCGCGCCAGAACCGGCCGTTGACCATCACGAGCAGGGCGTCGAGCATCGCGTCGTCGACCTTGCCCGCGCTCATCCGCGCCACCGACCGGAACGGCAGGTCGAGCGCGAAACGGGTGTTGTTCGCCGCCAGGGGGCGGCCCAGTGCCATGAGCAGTCGGCCGGCGGTGTCGATGAGCCCGACCAGCAGGCCCCCGAAGCCGCCGCGGCCTCGCGCCTGGGCGACGATGTCGTCGCGCGTGAGCGGTTGCCCGACGGGCCAGTCCGGGGACGGGGGCGTCCGCCCCAGGAGCGCAGCGAACTCGGCGGCAGGGACGCGGTCCACCTTGCCGCTGACGTAGTGCGGCAGATCCGTGGTGTCGGGCGTCCAGGGCTTGCCGTCGATCTCGACGCACGCCGTCAGGCGGAGGTCGCGCGACGACGCCCCGACCTGCACGGTGTAGGTGCCGGGCACGGTGCGCCACTCGTGGACGCCCGTGTCGTAGGCGTCGAACGCGTGCTCGGCGAGCTCGACGCTCACGCTCGCGCTCTCGCCCGGTGCCAGGGCGACCTTCGCGAAGCCCGCGAGCTCGCGGGGCGCGCGGAACGCGCCCTCGGCCGCGCCCGGCGCCTCGACGTAGACCTGCACGGTCTCGGTCCCGGCGCGGTCCCCGGTGTTGGTGACCGTGACCTGCACGCTCTCGCGGTCCGCGGCGAGGTCGCTGTGCTCGAACGTCGTGTAGCTGAGGCCGTGGCCGAACGGGTAGCGGACCGGCAGGCCGACCTTGTCGGCGTGGCGGTACCCGACGTAGATGCTCTCGCGGTGCTCGGACGTCGCCTCGGTCCGCCCGAACGTCGCCGACGACGGCACGTCGGTGTAGCGCAGCGGGTACGTCTCGGCGAGGCGCCCGGCGGGGTCCGCCCGGCCGGTCAGCACGTCGGCGATCGCCTGCCCGCCGCCCTGGCCACCGAGGTAGCCGTGCACGATCGCGTCGACGTGCTCGGCGAACGGCAGCTCGACGGGCGCGCCGCCGGCCAGGACGACCACGACCGGCACCCCGAGCGCCGTCAGCTCGCGCGTGAGGGCGAGCTGGTTGCGCGCGAGGCGCATGTGCTCGCGGTCGACGCCCTCGGCCTCGGCCGACTCGTCCAGCCCGAGGAAGAGGAGCACGACGTCGGCGCGCTCGGCGAGCCGGACCGCCTGGCGTCGGCGGCGCGCCGACGCGGCCGAGTCCCACGCACCCCGCCCGCCGTCGCGGCGTGCATAGCCGGGCTCGTAGCCGACGACGTCCAGGTCGCTGCGGCGCAGCGCGTCGAGCGCGACGTCCACCCGGGTCGGGTTCACGAGCGAGCTGCCCGCGCCCTGGTACCGCGGGTCGGCAGCGAAGTCGCCGATCACTGCGACACGGCCCGAGTGCGACCCGAGCGGCAGGGTCCCGTGCGCGTTGCGCAGCAGGACGACAGAGCGCCGTGCCGCCTCGACCGCGAGCGCGTGGTGCGCGTCGAGGTCGACCGGTGCGGCGCCGTCGGGCGTACGGCTGGTGGCGCGGGCACGTTCCGTGCGCTCGACGAGCGTCAGCAGCTCGTCGACGCGGGCGTCGAGGACCGCCTCGTCGAGGCGACCCTCCTCGACCGCGCGCACGACCTCGGCGTCGGTCACCCCGTCGGTCGACGGCATCTCGAGCGCGTTGCCCGCGACCAGGCCCGCGACGCGGTCGTTGTTGCCGCCCCAGTCCGTCACGACCAGGCCGTCGAAGCCCCACTGCTTGCGCAGGATCTCGTCGAGGAGCTCGCGGTGCTCGTTCGCGTAGGTCCCGTTGACCTTGTTGTACGAGCTCATGACGGTCCAGGGCCGGCCCTCGGTGACCGCGATGCGGAACGCCTCGAGATAGGTCTCGTGGAGCGCGCGCTCGTCGACGACCTCGTCCATCGTCATGCGGTGCGTCTCCTGGCTGTTCACCGCGAAGTGCTTGGCGCTCGCGGCCACGCCGCGGGACTGGATGCCGCGAATCTGTGCCGCGGCGAGCCGGCCCGCGAGCAGCGGGTCCTCGGAGAAGTACTCGAAGTTGCGGCCCGCGAGCGGGTTGCGCTTGATGTTGAGGCCGGGGCCGAGCAGGACGCTGACGCCCTCGGCGGCGGCCTCGGCGCCGAGCGCCTCGCCCACCCGCTCCACGAGGCCCGGGTCCCAGCTGTTGGCGAGCGTGGCCGCGGTCGGGAAGCACGTCGCTTGCAGGCTGGCGTTGAGACCGAGGTGGTCCGCCGCCCCGCCCTGCTTGCGCAGACCGTGAGGGCCGTCGGTGAGCATGATCGAGGGAACGCCGAGCCGGTCGACCGGCTTGGTGTTCCAGAAGTTCGCGCCTGAGGTGAGCGAGGCCTTCTCGGTGAGGGTCATCTCGCTACGGGCACGTCGTCGGGCGTCAGGAGGAAGCACGGCGTCAGGATAGCCCAACCTCCACCACTTGGTGGAATTACGGGAGGGGGTAGCCTCTGACCTCGGAGAGGATCGTCGTGACCACACAGCAAGCAGCCACCACGGGGCGGCCCGAGGGGTACGCCACCGGGCGAGCGACCAAGCAGTCGATCGTCGCCCGCGCCGCAGAAGCCTTCGCCCAGAAGGGGTTCTACGGAGCCTCCCTGCGAGGCATCGCGCGCGAGGCCGGGGTCGACCACTCGACGCTCCTGCACCACTTCGGCACCAAGACCGCGCTGCTCCTGGCCGTCATCGAGTGGCACGACGCGCAGCACGCGCCGCCCCAGATGCCCACGAACTTCGCCCCCGAGGACCTCGTCGACGGGTTCGTCCACGTCGCCGAGCGCAACCGATCAGCGCCCGGGCTGGTCCAGCTCCTCTCGACCCTCTCGGCCGAGGCCGGCACCGAGGGGCATCCCGCGCGGCCCGTGCTCCAAGAGCGGCACCAGGTCCTCGTCGGGGTCATCGGCGGGATGATCCGGTCGCAGCGTTCGCGGGGGGTCCTCGCGGACACTGGGGCCTCACCCGAGGAGCGCGCCGGGCTCGTCATCTCCACCTGGGAAGGGCTCCAGGTCTACGACGCCCTGCACCCCGGGGCGGTCGACGTGCCCGCGATGGTCGGGGAGATGCTGCGGCGGGAGTTCGGGATCGGGTGACGCTGGGCTGACAGGTCGCGTCGGGGACGCGGGCGGTCCCCCAGGGCCCGACGACGGAGCGCGCCGCCGCGCGGAAGGTGGGCGTCGGGTAGGTCGGGGTGGCCGGACGGGTGCAGCACCGTTGCGTATCGGCAGGCGTAATTTCACCCGATCGGCACCGATCTGCCGCCGCGTGCTGTGGAACGATCCCACCATGCCTGGTTCGATTCACGCCCACGTTGCCGACGGTACGCGCCTCACGGTCGCGATCATCTCGGACCAGGGCGCAACACTCACCCTCTCCGGCGACATTGCCGACCTCCACCCCACGATCGAGAGCGGAGGGGTCCTCCAGGGCAATCCTGCCCTCCTGAGCAACATGTGGGCCTATGCCAAGGCGTGGTACGTGGCGCGGACGACGTCCTACTCCGATGCGCTCGCTGCGTTCGACCGCGAGAGCGAGAAGGCCGCGCTCAAGCAGGCCGAGGAGAACAAGAAGAGCGCCCAGAAGCGCGCCGACGGCTATGCGAAGGTCGCGCAGTGGATCGCCGACGTCGCGGACGACGTGTCTCCCTACGACCCGAAGAACGGATGGTGCTCGGCGTGCTTCGCACGGTCCGAGCACCTCAAGTCCAACCGGCCTGCCGGTCAGCTCCCCGTGTACGTCTGCCAGGCCTGCGGGTCACCGACCCTTCCGTGCGTGGCCCCCGGCTGCGAGAACATGGCGGTCCGAGACCGCGGGGCCCTCCGTGTCCCGCAGTACTGTGCCGAGCACCGACACGACATCCCCGGTTTCGAGAAAGCCCTAGGAACGTTCGGCGAGCTGCACGACTACGAGGACTTCCTCAAGTACGAGAAGCCTGACCTGAACAAGGCGTCCAAGATCGCTGCGGTCGGAATCGTCGGCCTTGCTGCCGGTGCACCGCTCGCCCTTCTCGCTGCACCGGCGATCGGCGGGGCGATCGGTTCGCTCGGAATGTTCGGCGGGCTCTCGGGTGCCGCCGCGACGTCGCACGGCCTCGCCGTCCTCGGTGGCGGTAGCCTCGCCGCCGGTGGGCTCGGCATGGCAGGAGGCACCGCCGTCGTCACCGCCGTCGGTGCTGCAGTCGGAGGCACTCTCGGCGCGTCCGTGTCGAACGCCTACGTCCGCGAGGACAAGTCGTTCCGGATCGAGCTCCTGCGTCCTGGTCGCGGTGGGGTGCCCGTCCTCGTGGCCAACGGGTTCCTCACCGAGGGCGACCAGGAGAAGTGGGGTGGGTGGAAGTCGATCGTCGACGGGCGGTACCCCGACTCCCCCGTGTACCGCGTGCGCTGGGGCGCCAAGGAGCTCAAGGACTTCGGGGTGATGGGCGCAGGACTGATCGGGAAGGCCGGGGGCACTACCGCGGTCAAGGGGGCCGCGGCTGTCGCCCACAAGGCCGGGGCGAAGTTCCTCGGCCGGACCATCGCACCGGCGCTCCTCGCGACCGACCTCGCCAAGAATCCCTGGCACGTCGCGAAGAGCCGCGCTGACAAGACCGGCGTCATCGTCGGCGATCTCCTCGCCCGGACCGAGGCAGAGTCCTATGTGCTCATCGGGCACAGCCTCGGCGCTCGAGTGATGGCGGTCGCGGCCGAGGCGCTGGGCACGAAGCCCGGTGGTCCGCGCATCCGGTCCGTGCACCTGCTCGGCGCAGCCATCGGCGCCAAGAGCGACTGGCGCGACCTGACGGGCGCGGTCGACGAGGCCGTGTACGGGTACCACTCGACTCGTGACAACGTCCTGAACGTGGTCTACAGGGTCGCACAGGGGGGACAGGTCGCCGCCGGACTCACGGGCTTCACCCCAGCCTCGGACAAGCTCGTCAACGTCGATGTCTCTGACCACGTGAAGTCGCACTTCGAGTATCTGGGGCACGTACAGCTCATGTGACAGGTGGGGGCGCGGTGAATCCTCAGTCGTCATTGCACCACTAGCCTGGGCCGATGCGTTCACTCCTCCATGTCCGCCCGGCCCGCCCCGACGACGCGGAGGCCATGGCGGGCGTCCACGTCGAGTCCTGGCGGCAGACCTACCGAGGCCTGATGCGTGACGAGGTGCTCGACGACCCGGGCCTGCTGCCGGCACGCGGGCGGTTCTGGCAGGCCGTGCTCACCGAGGAGCGGTACGGGTCGTTCCAAGCCGCAGTCGCCGAGGTCGACGGCGCGGTCGTCGGCATCGCGCTCGCCGGACCGGCCACCGAAGCCGACGTCGAGTGGGACACGCAGCTGTACGTCCTGTACCTGCTGGATGCGTTGCACAGCAGCGGCGCGGGACGTGGGCTGATGGAGGCCGTCCTCCCGGTGGGCGGCTCCGCCGGGCTCTGGGTCGCCGACCCCAACCCGCGGGCACAAGCATTCTACGCGAAGCGAGGCTTCGAGCCCGACGGGGTGACCAAGGTGGATGACGGTGTGCGCGAGGTTCGGATGGTGCGGGCGGCGCACCACGTGATGCCTCCCTCCAGGACTGTCTAGACCGTTGATCCGGGCCGATCTCGACGACTTGACTCTGCGTCTCAGCGGCACGATGCCGAGGACCCGCTCGACGTGGCTCTGCTCAGACGGGTGCATAACCGCTGGTGCTCCAACGGTGTGCCTGGGTGACGGTGAAACCGGATGGACAGGTCTTTCGGACACACTCAGGATGGGGCCGTGCAGATCCGCGTGTGGTAGCCCCAATGGCAGCTGCAGTGCTGCGGTACACCTTTCGCAGTCGGGGACGACGTCGAGTGGGGAGTCTCCCACGGCGGTCACGACGAGGTCTTGGAGGACATCTTCGACGAGGCATCGGCGCCTCAGTGCTTCGGCAGCGAGGAACACCACGGCGATGTCGACGAGACGATCCAGGGAAGAGTGACCGCGATCGCGGTCGTGCGCGCGCAACTCGAGCAAGCGGCTGAAGACCCTCGGATGTGCGGCACCTCAAAGGGGACCGGCACTGCCGATCCGATCCGACGTGCCAACGGCCTGGAGGGCGAACGTGACGATCACCGCCTCTTCGGCTACCTCGTAGACATCGACATCGTGAGCCCGGACTGAGAACCTCACCTCGACCGCCGAGCCTGATCTCCGAGACGTCCAGTCGGCCGTCGGCACCATGATCTGGGTGTGAGCGTTCGATGTGGCGGCGGCGAGGCTCCGGCGTCGAGTACTTGGCACTCCAGGCGCCCAGTCCTCCCGACGAAAGGAAAAGGCCCGGAACCGCGTAGTGCCGCGGATCCGGGCCTCCGACCAGATGATCGACGCCCGACCGGCCAATTAGGTCAGAAGTTAATCGCCCTGGCGAGGGTTCAGGATCGTTGAGATTCCGCGGCTTGTGCACGACGCTCCCTGCGACACTTTCTCGCTATTCTACGCACTCCGGAGAATCCACCCATCGTGAGGAGCAGTGGCCCCTGCCATGGCGCATCCCCTGCCTGAGCCCCCAGGTCTGCACAACTACGACCTCCTCGACGAGCTCGCAGCCCTCGACTCGCTCGCCGCAACCGGCCCCTCTCACGAGGAGCGCAGAAACGATACCGTGATGGTCGGCCAGGGCACCCTGGTCCTCGACGGCGGTCAGCCCGACCTCTTCGACGAGGACAACTGGACGGGCTCTCCGTCGCTCCCAGTCGACCCGCCGCCTGAAGCCGAGCCTGAGCCCAGTCGGGGTGATCCGCTATCCCTTCACGAGTTGAGCGGGCTCGCCCGCGCGCTGATGGACGAGCACGGACTTGTGGACTGGTCCTTCGCGTGGGATCGAGCCGTCCGGCGCGCTGGTGCCACCAAGTGGCGCACTCGGACGATCTCCCTCTCTGCGCCCCTCATGCGGCTCTTCCCTTCGCACGAGGCTCGCAACACGATCCTGCACGAGATCGCACATGCCCTTGCCGGGCAGGGCGAAGGCCATGGTGATGCCTGGCGGGCAAAGGCCACAGAGATCGGCGCGCGCCCTCAACGCTGCTACGACTCGACCATGCCCTCTGTCGAGGGCGACTGGGTCGGCACGTGCCCCGCGGGGCACACCATCAACCGCCACCGGGCTCCGAAGCACGTCGTAACGTCCTGTGGCACGTGCGCGCCCCGCGTCTTCGACCACCGCTACGTGCGCACGTGGTTCTGGCGGGGCGTCCCGATCCTGTCGGCAGGGCGACTGGTGGAACTCATCGGAGACCACCCATGGCGGGACCAGAGGGGCACCGTCTCCAAGGTGCTGGACACGCAGTACGTCGTCCAGCTCGAGAGCGGTGCGACCCTCCATGTCCCGTTCGGGCTGGTGACGGTCCCCGACGACAACCTCGACGTGTGAGGCCCGGACCCGCGGCACTCCGCGGGTCCGGGCCTCTGACCAGGTTCGACGGCCGGTGACGGCCGAGAGATCAACTAGAAGTTGATCATGTGCCCCGCGAGCCCATGAATAGCCTCCTGCACGGCCTCCGAAAGCGTCGGGTGCGTGTGCACGTTGCGCCCCAGCTCGGACGCCGTGAGGTCCCACTTCTGGGCGAGCGTGAGCTCGGGCAGCAGCTCGGACGCGTCGGGGCCGATCAGGTGGCCGCCGAGGAGCTCGCCGTAGCGGGCGTCGGCGACGAGCTTGACGAAGCCCGTGGGCTCGCCCAGGCCGTGCGCCTTGCCGTTGGCGGTGAAGGGGAACTTGGAGACCTTGACGTCGTAGCCCTCGTCGCGGGCCTGCTGCTCGGTGAGGCCGAAGCTCGCGATCTGCGGCTGGCAGAACGTCGCGCGCGGCATCATGCGGTAGTCGCCCAGCGTCATGGTCTCGGCGCCGCCGATGGTCTCGGACGCGACGACTCCCTGCGCCTCGGCGACGTGCGCGAGCATGAGCTTCGCGGTGACGTCACCGATCGCGTAGATGTGGGGCACGTTGGTGCGCATGACGTCGTCGATCGCGATCGCACCGCGGTCGGTCAACGCGACGCCCGTGTTCTCGAGGCCGAAGCCCTCGACGTTGGGCGCGAAGCCCACGGCCATGAGGACCTTGTCGACCTCGATCGAGCCGGGCTTGTCGTCCTTGACGCCCTTGTAGGAGACGGTCACGGACGACCCGCCATCAACGACCGTCTGCACCGCGGTCGACGTCAGGATGTTCACGCCGAGCTTCTTGTACTGCTTGGCGATCTCCTTGGAGACCTCGATGTCCTCGTTGGGCAGCGCGCGGTCGAGGAACTCGATGATCGTCACGTCGACGCCGTAGTTCTTCAGCACGTACGCGAACTCCATGCCGATCGCGCCGGCCCCGACGATCGCGATCGAGCGCGGCAGCTCGCGCGTCAGGATCTGCTTCTCGTACGTGACGACGTTCTCGCTCAGCTCGACGCCCGGCAGCAGGCGGACCTTCGAGCCCGTGGCGATGATCACGTTCGCGAACGTCACGGTCTCGGTCTGGCCGGACGACAGCGCGACGTCGATCGTGTTCGCGTCGCGGAACGTGCCGCGGCCGTCGTACTCGGTGATCTTGTTCTTCTTCATGAGGAAGTGCACGCCCTTGACGCGGCCGTCGGCGACGTCGCGGCTGCGGTCGAACGCCTTGCCGAAGTCGAACGACACGTCACCCGTCATGCCGAAGAAGTCGGCCTGGTGCGTGAACAGGTGGGCGAGCTCCGCGTTGCGCAGGAGCGCCTTGGAGGGGATGCACCCGACGTTGAGGCACACACCGCCCCAGTACTTCTCCTCGATGATCGCGACGGACTGGCCGAGCTGGGCCGCGCGGATGGCGGCGACGTAGCCGCCGGGGCCCGCGCCGAGGACGACGACGTCGTAGTGGTTAGCCATGTGGACCAGCCTAGATCGTCTGCCCGACGGCGGTGCGACCGATCGCGTCACACGTCACCAGGGCACGGGGCCGGGTCCGCGTAGGCCGGCCCGGGGTGTGCTCTCGCGCGGACGCACCGCGACGGCGCACCGCCCGAGTCGTTACGATGCGCTACAGCCGCGTCGGATCCCGACCTCAAGGGCTCGTGGGCGGCGACACGGGCCTCGTGGAGACCTCATGTCCGTCGGACTCGTAGCACTGCTGGACGACATCGCAGCATTCGCCAAGCTGGCAGCAGCGTCCATCGACGACATCGGTGCCGCCGCGGGGCGCGCGAGCGTCAAGGCGACCGGCGTCGTGATCGACGACACCGCAGTCACGCCCCGCTACGTCGAGGGTCTGGCCGCGAAGCGCGAGATCCCGGTCGTCAAGCGCATCGCCCTGGGCTCGCTGCGCAACAAGCTCCTGTTCATCCTCCCGGCGGCGCTGCTGCTCAGCCAGTTCCTGCCGTGGCTCCTGACCCCGTTGCTCATGGTCGGCGGGACGTACCTCGCGTACGAGGGGGCCGAGAAGCTCTGGGAGATGATCTCGGGCAAGCACACGAAGGCGATCGACGACGCGGCCGCGAAGAAGGCCGTCGACGAGGACCGGGTCGTGTCGAGCGCGGTGCGCACCGACTTCATCCTCAGCGCGGAGATCATGGTCATCGCGCTCAACGAGGTCGCCGACGAGGCGTTCTGGTCGCGCGCGATCATCCTCGTGGTCGTCGCGCTGCTCATCACGGTCCTCGTCTACGGGATCGTCGGCCTGATCGTGAAGATGGACGACATCGGCCTGCACCTCGCCCGGCAGCGCACGGGGTGGGTCCAGTCGTTCGGCCGCGGCCTCGTGACCGCGATGCCGCGCGTCATGGCGGTCATCTCGACCGTCGGCGTGGTGGCGATGCTGTGGGTCGGTGGGCACATCCTGCTGCAGGGCACGTACGACCTCGGCTGGCACGGCCCGTACGACCTGCTGCACTTCCTCGAGTCGGGCGTGCACGGCGTCCCGGTCGTCGGCGGCGTGCTCACGTGGCTCGTCGACACCCTGGGCTCGGCGATCGTCGGCACCATCGTGGGTGCGGTCGTCGTCACGGTCGTGCACTTCATCCCCCGCAAGAAGGCGCACCACTGATCCTCTGACCACGTCCGAAGGCCTGCTCGCCCGCGACTTCGCGGACGAGCGGGCCTTCGTCGTCCCGCCCGCGACGCGTGTGGGTGGCCGGTCCTACCGTGGGAGGACCGCCAACGAGTCGCAGGAGGACGTCATGGGCTTGAAGTTCGGGTTCGTCGGGAGCTTCGGTTCCGCATCAGAGCTGGTCTCCATGGCCCGCGAGGCCGAGGAGCACGGCTGGGACGGCTACTTCACGTGGGACGGCATCAGCCTGCCCGGCATGGAGGGCTACGACCCGTGGGGCATCCTCGCCGCGGCAGCCGTCCAGACCGAGCGCGTGACGCTGGGGGCGCTCGTGTTCGCGCTGCCGCGTCGGCGCCCGTGGGAGCTCGCGCGCCAGGCCCTGACGGTCGACCACCTCTCGGGCGGGCGGCTCGTGCTGCCCGCCGGGGTCGGGGTGCTCGACGACGCGGGCTTCAGCGCCGTCCCCGGCCAGCTCACGTCGCTGCGCGAACGCGCCGAGCTGCTCGACGACGTCCTGGCCTTCCTCGAGCGTTCCTGGTCGGGCGAGGCGTTCTCGTTCGACGGGAAGCACATCTCGACGGGCGAGATGACGATCTCACCGCAGCCCGTCAACGGGCGCATCCCCGTGTGGCCCGTGGGGGTGTTCCCGAGCGAGAAGTCGATGAGCCGCGCAGTCCGCTGGGACGGCGTGACGGTCCAGCTCCGGGGCGACCGCGGCATGGACTCACTCACACCCGACGAGACGCGCGAGGTCGCGACCTGGGTCGCCGAGCACCGCGACCCGTCGGCCGGTCCGTTCGAGCTCGTGGTCCAGCGGGACTTCGTGACCGACCTCGACGCCGCAGCGCAGGACGCGCGGGCGCTCGAGGCCGCGGGCGCGACGTGGTGGATCGAGGCCGGCTGGGACCCGTCCAAGGTCACCGCCGAGTCGCAGCTCGCGAGGATCCGCCAGGGACCGCCGCGCCCGTAGGTGTCACCCTCGGCGGGCGCGTTCGTCACCGTCGGCGACGGCCCCGGTCACCCTCGCGGTGCGGCCCGTCGCCCTCGCCCCGCACACGCCGACGGCGCCGCTCCCCACCCAGGGGAGCGGCGCCGTCGGGCCGTGCGAACCGTTCGCGACCGTCAGGTCACGCGGACGGGCGAGCCGCCTCGATGTCGACCGTCGGCAGGTGCTTCGCCGGCAGCGTCTTGGGGCGCCACGACGCGCGCGTCTGCTCGAACGCCGTGATGTCGGCCTCGTGCTGGAGGGTCAGACCGATGTCGTCGAGCCCCTCCATGAGGCGCCAGCGCGTGTAGTCGTCGATCTGGAAACGGACCACGACGTCGTCTGCCGTCGCGGTGCGCTCGACCAGGTCGACCGTGACCTCGGTGCCGGGCTTGGTCTCGAGGACCTTCCACAGCAGCTCGATGTCCTCCTGCGCGACGATGCCCGCGACGAGGCCCTGCTTGCCCGAGTTGCCGCGGAAGATGTCCGCGAAGCGCGAGGCCAGGACGACCTTGAAGCCATAGTCCTTGAGGGCCCACACGGCGTGCTCGCGCGACGAGCCGGTGCCGAAGTCCGGGCCAGCGACCAGCACGGAGCCCGACGAGTACGCGGGCTGGTTCAGGATGAATGCGGGGTCCCCGCGCCACGCCGCGAACAGCGCGTCCTCGAAGCCCGTGCGCGTCACGCGCTTGAGGTAGACGGCGGGGATGATCTGGTCCGTGTCGACGTTGCTGCGGCGCAGCGGGACACCGACACCGGTGTGGGTGGTGAACTTCTCCATGATGCTTCTGCTTCCTCGATGAGTCGGTCGTCAGGGGGCCTGCCGGGCGGCGCCCCGCGTGGGGCGCCGGATCCCGGTGTCAGACCTGCAGCGGGACGCGCGGGTCGAGCGGCGCGAGCGGCGTGCCGTCGAACGACGTGATGTCGACGTCGGCCGGCAGGTCCAGGTCGGCCAGCGAGGACAGGGTCCCGCGGATGGCCGTCGCGGCCGCGACGAGCGGCGAGACCAGGTGGGTGCGTCCGCCCTTGCCCTGGCGACCCTCGAAGTTGCGGTTGGACGTGGAGGCCGAGCGCTCGCCGGGGGCAAGCTGGTCGGGGTTCATGCCCAGGCACATGGAACAGCCGGCGTTGCGCCACTCGGCACCGAAGTCGAGGAAGATCTGGTCGAGCCCCTCGGCCTCCGCCTGGAGGCGGACACGGGCCGACGCGGGCACGACGAGCACGCGCAGCGAGTCGGCCTTCTTCTTGCCCTGGACGACCTTGGCGACCGAGCGCAGGTCCTCGATGCGGCCGTTGGTGCACGAGCCGATGAAGACCGTGTCGATCGCGATGTCGCGCAGCGGAGCACCCGGGGTCAGGCCCATGTACTCGATCGCACGCTCGGCGGCGACGCGCTCGTTCTCGTCGGCGATCTCCGCCGGGACGGGGACGTTCGCGGACAGGGGCAGGCCCTGACCGGGGTTGGTGCCCCAGGTGATGAACGGCTCGAGGTCGGCCGCCTCGAGCACGACCTCCTCGTCGAACGTGGCGTCGTCGTCGGTCTTGAGCGTCTTCCAGTACTCGACCGCGGCGTCCCAGTCGGCGCCCTCGGGCGCGTGCGGACGGCCCTTGAGGTACTCGAACGTGGTCTCGTCCGGTGCGATCATGCCGGCACGCGCGCCCGCCTCGATCGACATGTTGCAGACCGTCATGCGAGCTTCCATGGTCAGCTTGCGGATGGCCTCGCCGCGGTACTCCAGGACGTAGCCCTGGCCGCCACCCGTGCCGATCTTCGCGATGATCGCGAGGATGATGTCCTTGCTCGTCGCGCCCGGGGGCAGCTCGCCGTTGACCGTGATCGCCATGGTCTTGAAGGGCGCGAGCGGCAGGGTCTGGGTCGCGAGCACGTGCTCGACCTCCGAGGTCCCGATGCCGAACGCGAGGGCCCCGAACGCACCGTGGGTCGAGGTGTGCGAGTCGCCGCACACGACCGTCAGGCCGGGCATGGTGAGCCCGAGCTGAGGACCGACCTGGTGCACGATGCCCTGGTCCGCGTCACCGAGCGAGTGGATGCGCACGCCGAACTCCTTGGCGTTGTTGCGCAGCGTGTCGATCTGGGTGCGGCTCGTGAGGTCCGCGATCGGCAGGTCGATGTCGAGCGTGGGGGTGTTGTGGTCCTCGGTCGCGATCGTCAGGTCGGTGCGGCGCACCTGCCGGCCGGCGAGACGCAGGCCCTCGAAGGCCTGCGGACTGGTGACCTCGTGGATGAGGTGCAGATCGATGTAGAGGAGGTCGGGCGACCCGTCGGTGCCACGTCGCACCAGGTGCGCGTCCCAGACCTTCTCCGCCAGCGTGCCGGCCATGTTGGTTTCTCCTACCTGTGTCCTGCGGTGGTCGCTCACGCGGGGGCCGTGGGCGACGATCGGGGGGTACAACTCGGTCGTGGTCCGGGTGATCTTCCCGGTCCTTCGGCGACACCGACACACGCTAACTTGCATCTCACTGTGCGAGACGTCAATATCGACCTATGGACAATTCTAGCGGAGTCGGCGTGCTGGACAAGGCGGCGTCCGTTCTGGGCGCTCTGGAGTCCGGACCAGCCACTTTGGCCCAGCTCGTCACCGCCACCGGACTCGCCCGTCCGACGGCTCATCGCCTCGCTGTCGCGCTCGAGCACCACCGCATGGTGGCTCGCGACATGCAGGGCCGTTTCGTCCTCGGACCGCGCCTGAACGAGCTCGCGACCGCAGCAGGCGAGGACCGCCTGCTCGCCGCCGCCAACCCGGTTCTCACTGCGCTGCGCGACCACACGGGCGAGAGCGCCCAGCTCTACCGCCGCCAGGGCGACCATCGCATCTGCGTCGCCGCGGCAGAACGCCCGGTCGGACTCCGTGACTCTATCCCCGTGGGGGCGACCCTCACGATGGGCGCGGGCTCGGCCGCCCAGGTGCTGCTCGCCTGGGAGGAGCCGGACCGCCTGCACCGCGGCCTGCGCGAGGCCGTCTTCACGGCCACGATCCTCTCGGGGGTCCGACGGCGCGGCTGGGCACAGTCCGTCTCGGAGCGCGAGCTCGGGGTCGCCTCGGTGTCGGCGCCCGTGCGCGGACCGTCGGGGCGGATCGTCGCCGCGGTCTCGATCTCGGGACCGGTCGAGCGCCTGACGCGCCAGCCGGGCCGTCTGCACTCGGGCTCCGTCGTCGCCGCGGCCAACCGCCTGACCGAGGTCCTCCGCCGCGCTGGCGAGTGACCGTCCACCGACCCTGACCGAGGGGCGGGCGCCGCGAGGCGCCCGCCCCTCGGCGTTCCTGACTGGCGTTCCTGCCGGTCCTCGCCGCACCCATCAGCGCCCGCCCCCGGGGCAGGTTCCGGTGCGTAGACTCGGGCGATGAGCCTTCTCGCTGCCGAGCACGCGCTCCAAGCCGCCCAGCGCGCCGGCGACGTCGACGCGCTGGAGGCGCTGCTGCACCCTCGGTGCGTCGGCGCCGGCCCGGACGGGTCCGTCTTCTCCAAGGAGGACGACCTGGAGAGCTACCGCTCGGGGTCGCTGCAGATCACCCGCCTGGAGGAAGAGTCGCTGGACGTCCAGGAGGACGTCGCGAGCGGAGTGACCAGGCTGGTCGCCGCCGTGGAGGCGGTCCAGGGCGGCACCGCGGTCTCCGCGCGGTTGGTCTACACGCGGCTCTGGGTGCGCACAGACGAGGGATGGCTGGTTCTGGCCGCCACGCTCGCACCGGCCGCTGAGCCTGGCTGACCGCGCCCGTCCGGCGCTCCGCGCCCTCTGTGCCGCCATGTCCGGCGCTCCGCGCCCTCTGTGCGACCTTGTCCTGACACGGGACCCACGACCGATTCGGGCGAAACGCTAGACTCGTCGTCGGCGCGCCTCCGACGGCGCCCGGTCTGCTCTGGTCACCATGTCGAGCAGAGCACCACCGCCCCGATCGACGACCACGTGAGGACCACACGATGCCCGGCAAGGCCAAGACCATCCTGATGTGGGTCGTCATCGTCTTCCTGCTCTACGCGGTCATCAAGAGCCCCGACCGCGCCGCCGACATCGTCCAGGCGATCTGGGACGTCATCATGGGCGCGTTCGCGAGCTTCGGACAGTTCGTCCAGTCCCTCATCGAGTAGTCGACGCCATGGCGCGCGAGCAGCTGGAGGTGGAGGCGCCCGGGCGCCCTCCGCGTCTGAGCGCGCGTCACCTGCGCCGCTACATCCTTCCCGGCGAACGCGTCGTGCTCGCCACACGGGCCCACTGGGGCAAGCTCGCCGAGCCGGTCGCCACGACCTTCGCCGCGTTCCTCGTCGTCGCGTGGCTCGTGAGCGCCTCCGGACCGACCGTGGGCGACGGGGCCCTCATGCTCTGGTGGGTCTGGCTCGCGGTCGCGGTGCGGCTGCTGTGGAAGGTCCTGGACTGGCGCAACGAGTGGTTCGTCGCGACCGACAAGCGCATGCTGCTGATGTTCGGGCTCGTGACGCACAAGGTCGCGATGATGCCCCTCGGCAAGGTCACCGACATGAGCTACAGCCGCTCGATCGTGGGTCGCGTGCTCGGGTACGGGCAGTTCATCCTCGAGTCCGCGGGGCAGGACCAGGCGATGAGCCGCATCAACTGGGTCGCCAAGCCCGACGCGACGTACCGCAAGCTGTGCGACACGATCTTCATCCCGGGCGGTCGAGGCGGACCGGGCGCCGCGAACGGTCAGAACGGCTCGGGCAGCGCCGGCGGACCTGCCGGCCAGCAGCAGCCCGGTCCCCCGACGTCGGGACCCGCGACCCCGGCTCCCCCACCACCGCCACCTCCTCCGCCCGCCTCGGCGCACCTCGCGTGGGCGCCGACGAGCGTCGGGCCGGAACGGGACCCGGCGGCGGCCGCGACGCAGCCCGTCGCCGTGCGGTCGATGCAGAAGGACGGCCAGGGGCACCTCTTCGTGGCGCCCCGCGGGAGCGCGCCACGCCTCGCCGGGACCGACCGGCCGGTCATGGCACCACCCGTCCCCCCGCCCCCTCCAGCGGACCTCCCAGACGGCACCGACGGCGAGGCGGACGGTCCGGCCTGGGAGGTCTCGGACGAGGACCGTGCGGCGTTCGTGCGGATCGACCACCGCACCGATTCGCCCGTGCGGCGCACCGAGCCCCCGGTCCCTCCGCCGCCGGTCTGACCTCGGGAGACGCCGCACCGTCGCCACTGCGGCGGTGCGTCTCGTCGATGTCCCCGAACCTTCGGGTCCTTGGACCCTGGCTGCGCGCCGCCCCACAACCTACGGTGCAGTAACCACCCGCTCGGCGGTGGCGGCAGCGCTCGCACCAGGCATGAGAAGGGTCCACCTGTGACCACGCTTTCCTTGACCGTCCCGTCGTCGTGCCCGCCGCTCCCGCGGGTCATCCAGGGCGGGATGGGCATGGCGGTCTCGTCCTGGCGACTCGCGTCCGCGGTCGCCCACGCGGGGCAGCTCGGCCTCGTGTCCGGCACGGCCCTCGACCTGGTGCTGGCGCGCAGGCTGCAGAACGGCGACCGCGACGGCGCGGTCCGCCGAGCCCTCGCTGCCTTCCCGGTCCCCCGGTTCGCGCAGCGGGTCCTCTCACGCTACTTCCGCCCCGAGGGGCGCAGCGCGGGCCAGCCCTACGCCCCGGTGCCACGCCTCGCGCTCCGTCAGACCCGGCTCGCGCAGGAGCTCATGGTCCTGGGCAGCTTCGTCGAGGTGTGGCTCGCCAAGGAGGGGCACGACGGGCGCGTCGGGATCAACTTCCTCGAGAAGATCCAGATGGCGGCCCCCGCCGCGGCCTACGGGTCGATGCTCGCGGGCGCCGACTACGTCGTCACGGGGGCCGGGATCCCCCGGGACGTCCCGCACCTGCTCGACCAGCTCGCCGAGCACGAGCACGTCGAGTTCCCGGTGACGGTCGTCGGAGGGAGCAACCACACGGTCGACTTCGATCCCGAGGCGCTCCTCGGAGAGTCGCTGCCGGCCGTGTCCCGGCCGACGTTCCTCGCGATCGTCTCGGCTCATGCCCTGGCCGAGCACCTGGTGCGCGAGGACCGCACCCGCCCGGACGGGTTCGTCGTCGAGGGGCCTCCAGCAGGCGGTCACAACGCGCCTCCCCGCGGACGCCTGACCCTCGACGAGGTCGGCCAGCCCGTGTTCGGTCCCCGCGACCAGGCCGATCTCTCGAAGGTCGCGGCCCTGGGGCTTCCCTTCTGGATCGCGGGCGCGCAGGGGTCGCCCGAGGCGCTCGTCGCCGCCCGTGAGGCGGGAGCGGCCGGCGTCCAGGTCGGGAGCCTCTTCGCGCTCGCGACCGAGTCGGGACTCGACCCCGTGCTGCGCGACGACGTCCTGGCCCGGTTGCGCGACGGGACGCTCGACGTCCGGACCGAGGCCCTCACGTCACCCACGGGGTTCCCGTTCAAGGTCGCGCAGCTCCCCGGCACGCTCGCCGACGCCGGCCTCACCGCCGCCCGTCCCCGGCTGTGCGACCTGGGCTACCTGCGCACCCCCGTGCAGAAGGACGACGGCAAGGTCGCGTACCGGTGCCCCGCCGAGCCGGTCCACATGTACGAGCGCAAGGGCGGCGATGCAGCGGACACCGTCGGCCGGTCCTGCCTGTGCAACTCGCTGGCAGCGAACGTCGGGCTGGGGCAGACCCGCGCCGACGGGTACGTCGAGCCACCGCTCGTCACGCTCGGGGTCGACGTCGCCGGTGCCTCCCGGCTCGCCGAGCGGCACGCGGGCGCATGGACGGCCCGTGACGCCCTGGACTGGCTGCTCGGCGACGAGCCTGCGGAGGGCGTGACGGACCTCACCGCAGAACCGGCGGTCATCGGCTCCTGAGACGCACGAGCTGAGCGGTCAGGTCCCAGTCGGCCGGCCGTTCCTCGGGCGCGAACCACTGCGCCCCCGCATCGAGCCACGCCTTCCGGGCCCGCAGCGCGGTGCGCCAGGAGATGTCCTCGACCCCGCTCTCGGAACCGCAGCAGTCGCAGATCACGTGGAGAGGAGTCCCCCCGCGCCACAGGTCTTCCGGGAGCGCCGGATCGGACCATCCGCAGACCCTGCAGGCCGTCTCGACGAACATCACAGGAACCTAGCACCACCGAGATGTCGCCCATCGGCAGACTGCCCTGGCCCACGAACGACGAAAGCCCGACCATCTTCTCGATGATCGGGCTTTGCGCTGGTACCCCCAACGGGATTTGAACCCGTGTTACCGCCGTGAGAGGGCGGCGTCCTAGGCCGCTAGACGATGGGGGCCTGGACCGCTCTCACACTCCGAAGAGTGATCGAGCGTCATCGAGGCCCGGTCATCTGACGATGGCCAGGCCTCGTACTACGTACCCCCAACGGGATTTGAACCCGTGTTACCGCCGTGAGAGGGCGGCGTCCTAGGCCGCTAGACGATGGGGGCCTAAGCTCGTCACCCCGAGGGGCGCCGTGCCGTTGAGAACTGTACTGCACGATTCGTGTCGGTTTGACCGACGCGATGCGCTACTTGCTCTGCGCTGGGGTACCAGGACTCGAACCTAGAATGACGGTACCAGAAACCGTTGTGTTGCCAATTACACCATACCCCAAGGAGGTATCAGCGCCGCGTCCTCTTCCCGTTCCCGGGCTTCGGGTGAGCGCCTCACCGAGAGAAAACATTACCGGAGAGTCCCGGTCCGGCCAAATCGCCCTCGGTTGCCCTGTCAGCCCCTGCCCGATCCCTCCCGCACCCGCGGTGAGCCTCCGTCCGGAACGGACGTGCCGCCGTCGGGCACCGCCGCGTCCGACACGTCGCACGCAACCGCTCGGAAACGGTGGACCACGCCCTCCCGACGTGGCACCGTCGAAGACATGAGCACCGCAGCGCCTCCCGAGCCGTCGTCCCCCAGCATCCCGCGCGCGTCCCACGCGGAACGCGCGTCCTCGTTCGGCGCGGGCGCCGGCGACTACCGGGCCGTCCGCCCCTCCTACCCCGACGCCGCGATCGACTGGATGCTGCCCGCCGGGGCCCGCCACGTGCTCGACCTCGCGGCCGGGACCGGCAAGCTCACCGAGAAGCTGGTCGCCCGCGGCCTCCACGTGACCGCGGTCGAGCCCTCCGACGGCATGCGCGCCCAGCTCCAGGACGCCGTGCCCGGCGCCCACGTGCTGCCTGGCACGGCCGAACGCATCCCGCTCGAGGACGGGAGCGTCGACGCGGTCCTCGTGGCCCAGGCCTGGCACTGGTTCGACGTCGCGACCGCCGTCCCGGAGATCGCACGCGTGCTGCGCCCCGGTGGGCGGCTCGGCGTCGTCTGGAACGTCCGCGACCACACGGTCGACTGGGTCGAGCAGTTCACCGAGATCATCCACCGCGGCGACTCGCTCGAGCCCGTCCACCGCACGCCGTCGCTCGACGGGGTCGACGAGGCCTTCACGCCGCTCATGCACGCGACCTTCCCCTGGGTGGACCGCCTCCCCGCCGCGGGCCTGCGCACGCTCGCCGCGACCCGGAGCCACCTGCTCACGCTGCCTCCTGCCGAGCGCGACGAGCTGCTCGACGCCGTCGACCACCTCGCGGCGACGCACCCCGCGCTCGCGGGGCTCACCGAGATCGACCTCCCCTACCGGGCCGAGTGCTGGCGCGCGGACCGTGTCCTCGGTGCCGACGCGGGCATGGTCGACGAGTGAGCGCGCAGCCCGAGGACGCCGACCTCTCGCCGGTCCGTCTCGTACCGGCTCCCGTCACGCCCGACGACGTCCGTGCCGCGGCGCGCTGGCTCGCCGACGGCGTGGCACACCATCCGGACGCCGCGTTCGACGCGCAGGCAGGGCCCGTGCGGTGGTCGTGCTGGGCGACGGCCGAGCACGTCGTCGACGACCTCCTGGCCTACGCGCTCCAGGTCGCGGGACTCCCCCTGCTCGACTACCTGCCGCTCGCCGGCCCCAAGGGTGAGGACGAGATCGCGCACGTCAAGCGCGAGGCCGGCCCAGCCGGGATGGCCGAGGTGCTCCGCGCGAGCGGTGAGCTGCTCGCGGCCCAGGTGGTCGCGCGTCCGGACTCGGCCCGCGCTTACCACCCGTACGGACTCTCGGACCCGCAGGGGTTCGCGGCCATGGGGATCGTCGAGATCCTCGTGCACGGGCGCGACATCCTCGAAGGGCTCACGGGCGTCGCCCCCTCCCTGCCCGAGGGGCTCAGCGCACGGGTGCTGACGCGGCTCTTCCCCGACCTGCCGGACGCGACGCGCGGCCTCCCCGCGACCGAGGTCCTCGTGTGGGCGACGGGCCGCAGCGAGCTGCCCGGCCTCGCGCGCCGCACCCGCTGGCGCTGGGACGCGACGGTCCGGTAGAGCAAGCGTCGAACCTTCCTCCACCGTGCGCGAGGAGGCTCAGGTCAGCGCCAGCACCGCCACGAGCGAGGTTCCGGTCACGACCGCGGCCGAGGCCGTCCCGAGCACGAGCGCGCGCCGGCCCGTGCGGACCAGGTGCGCGACGTCGACCCCGAGGCCCATCGCGAACATCGCGGCGGTGAAGAGCAACGTCGTGACCACGGTCGTCACCTCCACGACGGACGCGGGCAGCAGGCCCGTGCTGCGCACCAGCACGGCCACGAGGAAGCCCACGACGAACAGGGGCACGGGTGGCGTCCTGCGGGCCGCACGGGCCCCCGTGGCGGCCTCGACGTCCGCAGGGCGCGCCACGCGCTCCCGACGCGCCCGCAGCACCCCGGCACCCGCGACGAGCGGCGCGAGCAGCACGACCCGGGCCAGCTTGCTCACGGTCGCGGTCGCGAGCGCCGCGGCGGAGATCGCACCTCCTGCGGTCACGACCTGGGCGACCTCCTGGACGCTCGCCCCGATCCAGAGCCCCGCGCGGTCGTCGGCGAGCCCGAGCAGCCCGGCGAGCCACGGCAGGACGAAGATCGCGAGCGACCCGAAGATCGTCACGAGCGCGAGGGCCGTCGCCACGGCGTCGTCGGCCTCGCGGCGCGACTCGTCGTCGTCGCCTCCCCCGACCACGCCCTGCATGGCCGAGATAGCGGCCGCGCCGCAGATCGAGAACCCTGTCGCGACGAGCAGCGACGTCACGCGCGGGACGCGCAGCGCCCGCCCCAGGGCGAGCGTCGCGCTGAAGGTCACGGCGACCGTGATCGCCACGACCGCGAGGCCGCGCCAACCGAGCGCGAGGACCTCGGGCAGCGAGAGCTGGAGCCCCAGCAGGACCACGCCCGCGCGCAGGACGCGCATCGCGGTCCACCGCGTCCCCTCCTGGGTCCGGGCGGTGAGGGCGTCCGCCCACCGCCCGGCACGCGTCGTCCGCCCGACGGCGTCGCTCGCCCCGTGCACGCGGCGCAGGCTTCCGAGCACCGAGCCGACGACGGCCCCGACGAGCAGGGACAGCACGAGGGGCGAGAGCGGGACCACCTGGGCGAGGAGGTAGGCGACGACGGTCGCGAGCGCGCAGAGGGCGAGCCCTGGGGCTGCGCGGCGGATCCAGGGGGCCGGAGCGGCGGCCACGGCCGAGGGGGCGGGGCCGGGCGTGGTGGGCCGGCGGGCGGCGGGGTCGACGTCCGGGGTGGGGGTGTCGAGGTCGGTCGTGGGGGTCATGCTTCCACCGTGCCGCGACGAGAACGGCGCCGGAAGGCCTACCTGGCGACCGAGCCATAGGATGAAGCTATGGCCGAGACCGCCCCGCAGCACCTCCCGAACACCCCTCCCCCGCGCCGGGACCGGACGTCGCTGGGCCTCCTGGAGCTGCTCGTCGCGACCGACAGCCACGGCTCGATCAGCGCCGCCGCACGAGCGCTGGGCATCTCCCAGCCCAGCGCCTCGGCCGGCATGCGGCGCCTCGAGAAGCACCTGGGGCTCGAGCTCGTCGCACGCTCGACGCGCGGCGCCCGCCTCACCGAGACCGGGCGCGCGACCGCGACCTGGGCCCGCGAGGTCATCGACGCCTCGGACCGCTTCGAGACCTCGGCCGCGGCGCTGCGCGAGGCCCCCTCGGCCCGGATCCGCCTGGCGGCCAGCCTGACGATCGCCGAGTACCTCGCCCCTCGCTGGCTCGCGACGCTCGCGCTCGACGGACTGACCCCGGCGCCCGGGGCCGGAGCGGCGACCGGTCCGGCGTCGAGACCGGGCGGCTCGTCGGAGCAGCGCGGCCCGTCGGTGGCCGCCCGAGGGCCCGCCTCCCCCGACGTCGAGCTGCTCGTGCGCAACTCCCGCAGCGTCATGGAGCTCGTGCTGTCGGACGACGCCGAGCTCGGCTTCATCGAGAGCTCGACCCTGCGGCGCGGGCTGCACAGCCGCACCCTGGCCCACGACGAGCTGGTCGTGGTCGTCGCGGCGACGCACCCGTGGGCCGGGCGGCGACGGCGCACCGCGACGGTCGATGAGCTGGTGACCGGTGGGCTCGTCGTCCGCGAGCGCGGCTCGGGAACACGCGAGACGCTCGAGAAGTCGCTCGTGGCGGCCGGCGCCCGCCTCCCCGACCACCTGCCCTACCTGGGCTCGACCGCGTCGCTCAAGACCGCGGTGCAGTACGGCGGCGCGGTCGCCGTGCTGTCCCGGCTGACGGTCGCGGACGACCTTGCTCGCGGCACGCTCGCAGAGATCCAGGTGCCCGGTCTCGACCTCTCACGGCGGCTGCGGGTGGTCTGGAAAGACGGCACCGAGCTCTCGGCGGCGGCCAGACGCATCGCGGCGGTCGCGGCCGGGAGCGCCGGAGCGCCGCGCTCGAGGACCGTGCGGTAGGTCACGGGCCAGCGATCAACCTCACCGCGAGATAGAACGTGCTGCGCGAGGTAGGACGCGCCGCGCACTACCTCACGCAGCACGTTCTACCTCGCGACCGGCAAGCCCACAGCCGTGTGCCGGACCGGTGACAGCGGCAGGGGCCCGACCGGTCAGCGCCCCGCGAGCACCAGGTCGCCGACCTCGTCGAGCGTCGCCACGACGTGCACCCCCGCCGCGCGCGCGGCCTCGGGGTCCTCCTCGTGCGGGCCACCACGCCGGGTGCCGGGGCGGTCGATCCACACGCCCGTCAGACCTGCGGTGGCCGCGGCCCGCGCGTCGACGTCGAGCTCGTCGCCCACGTAGACCGTGCGCGCCGGGTCCGTGCCCAGGCGCGCGCACGCCTCGAGGAAGACCCGCGGGTCCGGCTTGCCGAAGCCCAGGGTGTCGACGCCCACGAGCATGGGCACGTCCGAGAGCCCCGACCGGGCCAGCTTGTCCGTCTGGAGCGCGACCGACGCGTTGGAGAGCGCGCCCACCTTGACCCCTGCGGCGGCGAGCCGCCCGAGGACCGGTGCGGCGTCTTCGTGCGCGCGCCAGCTCTCCTCGAACGTGCCCCAGAAGACCGTCTTCCACGCCGCGTACCCGTCCTCGTCGAGGACCGCACCGCCGAACGTCTCCTGCAGCTCGTTCGCACGCAGCATGCGCTGCCCGTCGAACGTCAGCTCGCCGCGCGTGTACGCGCGGTACCAGCCGTGCGGGTCGCTCCGCCAGAGCGCGAGGACCTCGCCGTACCGCTCGACCGGCAGGTGGGGCAGGTACACCGCGCACACCGCGTCGATCGCGAGCGCGAACGCGCCGCGGGTGTCGACGAGCGTGTCGTCGACGTCGAACAGGACACCGTCCACACCGTCGACAGCACCGCCGGGCGCCACGTCCCCCGCGAGGGGAGCGACACCGTCGGGGAGCGAGGGCAGCACTGCGCCGGGCGACGGCTCGGACGCGGTCACAGCGACGCGCGCAGCGCCCGCAGACGCGCCAGGGTGGACTCCTTGCCGAGGATCTCCATCGACTCGAACAGCGGCGGCGACACGCGGCGACCCGTCACGGCCACGCGCAGCGGCGTGAACGCGAAGCGGGGCTTGATGCCCATCTCCTCGACCAGGACGGCCTTGAGCGCCTCCTGGATCGGGTCCGTCGAGAAGTCGGCCAGGGCGTCGAGCACGCGGATCGCGGCGTCGAGCACGGCCGGGGCCTCCTCGCGCAGCGCAGCGCGCGCCTCGTCCTCGACGGGCACCGCGTCGTCGGCCACGAACAGGAAGCCGAGCATGCCCTTGGCCTCGCCGAGCAGGACCATGCGCTCCTGCACGAGCGGTGCGCCCGCCGTGACGAGCGCCTGGTGCTCGGCCGAGAGGTCCGCGAACGAGTCGGCCGGGACGAACCCGCCCTGGTGCAGGTACGGGACCAGGCGGTCGCGGAAGTCCTCGGGGGCCAGCATGCGCAGGTGCGTCGCGTTGATGGCCTCGGCCTTCTTCAGGTCGAAGCGGGCCGGGTTCGGGTTGACGTCGGCGACGTCGAACGCCGCGACCATCTCCTCGACCGAGAAGATGTCGTTGTCCGCGGAGATGCTCCAGCCCAGCAGCGCGAGGTAGTTGAGCAGCCCCTCGGGCGTGAAGCCGCGCTCCTTGTGCAGGAACAGGTTCGACTCGGGGTCGCGCTTGGAGAGCTTCTTGTTGCCCTCGCCCATGACGTACGGCAGGTGGCCGAACTGGGGCATGACGTGCGCGACGCCCAGCTCGAGCAGCGCGCGGTACAGCACGACCTGGCGCGGCGTCGAGGACAGCAGGTCCTCGCCGCGCAGCACGTGCGTGATGCCCATCAGGGCGTCGTCGACCGGGTTGACCAGCGTGTACAGGGGCTGGCCGTTGCCGCGCACGATCACGTAGTCCGGGACCGAGCCCGCACCGAACGAGATCTCGCCGCGCACCAGGTCCGTGAACGCCACGTCCGTGTCCGGCATGCGCATGCGCAGCACGGGCTCGCGGCCCTCGGCGCGGAACGCCGCCTTCTGCTCGTCGGTCAGCGTGCGGTCGAACCCGTCGTAGCCCATGGCCTTGGGGCGACCGGCCGCGACGTTGCGCGCCTCGATCTCCTCGGGCGTCGAGAAGGACTCGTACGCGTAGCCGCCCTCGACGAGCCGGCGGATGACGTCCTGGTAGATGTCACCGCGCTGCGACTGGCGGTAGGGCTCGTGCGGGCCGCCGACCTCGACTCCCTCGTCCCAGTCCATGCCGAGCCAGCGCAGCGCCTCGAGGAGTTGCTGGTAGCTCTCCTCGGAGTCGCGCGCGGCGTCGGTGTCCTCGATGCGGAAGACGAACGTCCCGCCCACGTGCCGGGCGTACGCCCAGTTGAACAGCGCCGTGCGGATGAGGCCGACGTGCGGCGTACCGGTGGGCGACGGGCAGAAGCGGACGCGGACGGGCGAGGAACCAGGTGCAGGGATCACGTCCCACAGCCTATCGCCGCTGGGTCCCGGGGACCGTGCGCGGCCCGTCGCCGGGCACCGAGCACGCCCCGCGGGCACAATCGCGTACATGCCCTCCTCCTCGCAGTCCCCGCCCGACCCGGGCCGCACCGGTGCGAGCGAGCTCATCGCCGACGCGCTCGCCGCGGTCCACGAGGCGTTCCGCGACCTCGACGAGGGCACGGTCGCGACGTACATCCCCGAGCTCGCCACGGCCGACCGCTCGCTGTTCGGCGTGGCCCTCGCAGGAGTCACGGGCAGCATCTACACCGCGGGCGACGCCGACACCCCCTTCACCATCCAGTCGCTGTCCAAGCCGTTCGTGTTCGCGCTGGCCCTCATGGACCGGGGGCTCGCCGAGGTCCTCGAGCACGTGGGTGCCGAGCCGAGCGGCGAGGGGTTCAACTCGATCCGCCTGGACCCCGCCACGGGGCGCCCGCCCAACCCCATGGTCAACGCGGGCGCGATCGTCACGACGTCCCTGGTCCGCGGGGCCTCCGAGGAGGAGCGCTTCGCGCGCATCCTCGACCTGCTCGGCGCGTTCGCGGGTCGCCCGCTCGACGTCGACGGGCGCGTCTACGTGAGCGAGTCCGAGACGGGAGACCGCAACCGCGCGATCGCCTACCTCATGCACAGCGCCGGCTCGCTCACCGCGGACGTCGAGGCCACGCTCGACACGTACTTCCGCCAGTGCTCGGTCCTGGTCACGGCCCGCGACCTCGCGGTGATGTCGGCGACGCTCGCGAACGGGGGCGTCAACCCGGTCACGGGCGAGCGCGTGGTCGACGAGGTCGTGACCGAGTGGGTCCTGGCCGTCATGGCCACGAGCGGCATGTACGACTACGCGGGCGAGTGGCTGCTGCGGGCGGGACTGCCGGCCAAGAGCGGGGTCTCGGGCGGGCTCGTGTCGGTGGGCGTGGGGCAGTTCGGCCTGGGCCTGTTCAGCCCGCCGCTCGACGCGCGCGGCAACAGCGTCCGCTCGGTCGCGGCCGCGCAGGAGATCTCGCGGCAGTTCGACCTGCACCTCATGCACCGCCCCGACCGCGACGTGCCGACGCTCTACCGGAGCACGCGCGCCGACCGGCTGCGCCAGCTCGCGCACCGCACGCCCTCCCAGCTCCGCCGGCTCCGCGACCTGGGCTCGGCGATCTCGGTGCGGGCAGTCCAGGGCACGGTCGAGTTCGCGGCCGCCGAGACCATCCTGCGCTCGGTCGACGAGCTCCCCTCGCCCCTGCCGAGCGGCGAACGATGGCTGATCCTCGACCTGCACCGCACCTCGCGCGTCGTGACGCTCGGGGCCCAGCTCCTGCGCGGGCTCGTCGCACGCCTGCAGGGGCAGGGCGTGCACGTCGTGGTGGTCGACCCGTTCGAGCGCGGGTTGCTGCCCGGGGTCGACCAGGAGCTCACGACGTTCGAGGACGCGCAGCGCTGGTGCGAGGACCGGCTGCTCGAGGCGGCACGGGCCGCCTGACCCGGGGCGCTCGACCGGGTCGACGCCCGTCGTGGGCCGAGAGAGGGCCGCCGTCCCGCGAGGAACGGCGGCCCTCCGCCCCCACGACGGTCAGTTGCGGCGGACCACCGGGTTCGCCAGCACGCCCAGGCCCTCGACCTCGCACTCGACGCGGTCGCCCGCCTCGATGCGGCCCACGCCCGCGGGCGTGCCCGTGAGGATGACGTCGCCCGGGAGCAGCGTGAACGCCTCGGAGATGTACGACACCAGGTAGGGGATGTCGAAGATCATGTCGCGCGTGCGGCCGTCCTGGCGGATCTCGCCGTTGACGCGCGAGCGCACCGCGACGTCGTCGATGTCGAGGTCGGTGTCGATCCACGGGCCGAGCGGGCAGGCCGAGTCGAAGCCCTTGGCGCGGGCCCACTGGCCGTCGGTGCGCTGGGCGTCGCGTGCGGTCACGTCGTTCGCGATCGTGTAGCCCAGGATGTACGACGCGGCGTGCTCGGGGCTCACGTCCTTGGCCATGCGGCCGATCACGACCGCGAGCTCGGCCTCGTAGCTGACCTCCTCCGAGAAGTCGGGCAGCACGATGGGGTCGTCCGGACCCACGACCGAGGTGTTGGGCTTGAAGAAGATGAGCGGCGACGTCGGGACGTCGTTGCCCATCTCCGCGGCGTGGGCCGCGTAGTTGCGGCCGACCGCGACCACCTTGGAGCGCGGGATCACGGGCGCGAGGAGGCGGACGCCGTCCCCGAGCTCGATCCGTTCGCCCGTCGGCAGGACGGGCATGTAGAGGGGGTCGCCGTTGAGGACGGCGAGATAGGTCTTGCCCGCCTCCTCCTGCACGAGGGCGTAGCGGGGGTCTTCTCCGGTGGTGAATCTGGCGATGCGCACGAGCCCAGCCTACCGACGAGAAGGCCGCGGTCCCCTGGGCGGGGGTCCGCGGCCTTCTCGTGGTGGTCGTGCTGGTGCGTGCGGCGCGTCGCGCCTGCGGTTCGTCAGCGTGTCCGTCGCAGCGGCGAGGCCCGACGGCGGCGCTAGGCCCGGGCGAGCACCTCGCCGTTGAGGACGGCGAACCATCCGGCAGGCTCCTCGGCCCAGCGCAGCCACTCCTGCGCGAGCTGCTCGAGGGCGACGTCGTCCGCGAGCGCCGACTCCTTGGCCTGGACGGCGAAGTTGGAGGCGATGCAGCGCTCGGCCCACAGGCCGCCCCACCAGGCGCGGTCGGTGGGGGTCGAGTAGCACCAGACGCCGGCGGACGGCACGATCCCGGCGGGGTCGAACCCGGCCTCCTGGACCCAGGCGAGGAGGCGACGGCCTGCGTCGGCCTGGTAGCCGTAGGCGTGCGTGACCTCGTGGTAGAGCTCGTTCCACTCGGTGAGGCCCGCGGACTCGGGGTACCAGGTCATGGCGGCGTAGTCGGCGTCGCGCACGGCGACGAGGCCGCCCGGCTTGGCGACGCGCTTCATCTCGCGCAGCGCGGCGAGCGGGTCGGAGAGGTGCTGGAGGAGCTGGTGGGCGAACACGACGTCGAACGTGTCGTCCGCGAACGGCAGCTCGTAGGCGTTGGCCTGCTGGAACGAGACGTTGCTCAGTCCTGAGCCGGCGGCGAGCTCACGGGCGCTGTCGAGCACCGCGGCCGAGGCGTCGACACCGATCACGGTGCCTCCGGGCACGTGCCGCGCGAGGTCGACGGTCACGGTCGCGGGACCGCAGCCGACGTCGAGGATCGAGTGGTCGGGGCGCAGGTGCGGCAGGAGGAACCCGGCGGAGTTCTCCGCGGTGCGCCACCGGTGCGAACGCAGGACGGACTCGTGGTGGCCGTGGGTGTACGACTCGGACTCCATGCTGGGAGTGCTGCCCAGGGCCCCGGTGGGGGCATCGGGTGCGTGGGTGTCGGGCGAGGCGTCGACGGTGACGTCCTGGTCCGGCGTGGGGGTGTGGGTCATGCTTGCACGGTAGAACGCTTCCACGGTTCCCACAGCCCCGTTCTCACATCATGGGCGGTGGAGGGTCGGGGTGCGGGTCGCGCGTCGTCGCGAGGCCCGGTCGGGCGCCCCCGCGGCCGGTGCGTCCTGCACGTGCGAGCCGGCTCCGGGGGGCAGGATTCTCCCGTGACCACCCCCGCGGCCGACCTGTCCCTCCCGAGCCTCGCGACGCCGTCGGGCGGGTTCTGGCGGCGGCACGCCGACCTTCTCCTGCCCGCGGGAGACCGCGTCCCCGGGGTGGACCTGGCGCGCGGGCTCGCGATCCTCGGGATGTTCGCGGCGCACGTGGGCGTCACGTCGGACGACTTCTCGACCGGGGAGGGCTGGCTCTCCCTGGTGCACGGACGGTCCTCGATCCTGTTCGCGGTGATCGCGGGCGTCTCGCTCGCGCTGGTCTCGGGGCGTCGCACCCCGCTGACGGGGGTCCCGGCGCTCCAGGCGCGCACGCGCATCCTGGTGCGGGCCGTCCTGCTCCTCGCGCTCGCGGGACTGCTCGATCTGCTGGGCACCCCGGTCGCGCTGATCCTGGGCTTCTACGCGGCGTACTTCGTCCTGGCGCTGCCGTTCCTGCGGTGGCCGCCGCCGCGGCTCGCGGGTCTCGCGCTGGTCGTGGCGGTCCTGGGCCCACCGGTCGCGTACTGGTGGCCCGAGATCATGCTGCGGGCCGAGCTCTGGCTGCCGATGGACGGCTCGGGCGCTCTGACGGACTTCCTCCTGACGGGCACGTACCCGGCCCTCGTGTGGATGGCGTTCGTGCTCGCGGGGCTCGCGGTCGGGCGGCTCGACCTGGCCTCGCGCCGTCTGCAGGTGTCGTTGCTCGGGGGCGGCCTCGTGACGTCGTTCGTCGCCTACATGGCGTCGGCGCTCGTCACGGGCAGCTGGCTGACGGCGGTGCTCGCGGGGAGCGGCCCGACGGCACTGATCGAGCAGCAGGCCGCGGACGCGTCGGGCGTCTACCAGCCCGAGCCGCTGCCGTGGTCCGCTCCCCTGCCGACGCCCGAGTACCTGTGGCTCGCGGGGCCGCACACGAACACGACCTTGGAGGTCCTGGGATCGGGTGGGTTCGCGCTCGCGGTCCTGGGCCTGTGCCTCCTGCTGGGATCGAGCCGTGCGGTGCTGCGCGTCCTGGCCCCGCTCGCGGCCGTGGGGTCCATGGCACTGACGGTGTACTGCCTGCAGGTCCTCGCGATCTGGGCGTGGGAGGACCAGCTCATGAGCGCGACCGGCAACGGCGAGCTCGCGCTGCTCGTCGTGGCGAGCCTGGTCTTCGCGACGGTGTGGCGCTGGGCGCTGGGGCGCGGTCCGCTCGAACGGTTCGTGGGCTGGGTGGCCGGGCGTGCGGCATCGATCCCCGCGGCACCGGCACCGGATCCCACCAGCCGGGACGACGGCCCGACGGCGCCGCCCACCCCGCGAGGCGACGTACAGTCGGGCGCATGACGACGTCTTCACCCACCGCCCCTGTCCGCCCCGAGGTCCGTCGCCTCGGCTCGTCCGGCCTCGCGGTCTCCGCGGTCGGCCTGGGCTGCAACAACCTGGGCCGCCCGCGCACCGCGACCGAGACCCTCGAGGGGGCGACGGCCCTGATCGACGCCGCGCTCGACGCGGGCATCACGTTCTTCGACGTCGCAGACGTCTACGGCGCCCGCCCCGGCCTGAGCGAGGAGCTGCTCGGCAAGGCGCTGGGCAGCCGCCGCGACGACGTGGTGGTCGCGACCAAGTTCGGCATGCCCATGCACGGCGCGAACGGCGAGGACTTCCGGGCACGCGGCTCGCGCCGGTACGTCGTCAAGGCCGTCGAGGCGTCGCTGCGGCGCCTCGGGACCGACTGGATCGACCTCTACCAGTTCCACACGCCGGACAAGCGCACGCCCGTCGAGGAGACGCTGTCCGCGCTCGACGACCTGGTCCGCGCGGGCAAGGTCCGCTACGTGGGGCACTCGAACCGTGCGGGGTGGCAGATCGCCGACGCCGAGTACCAGGCGCGCCTGGCGGGCACCGTCCGCTTCGTGTCGGCGCAGAACCAGTACAACCTGATCGACCGCGAGGCCGAGCTCGAGGTCCTGCCCGCCGCGAAGGCGTACGGGCTGGGCGTGCTGCCGTTCTTCCCGCTCGCGAACGGCCTGCTGACGGGCAAGTACGCGGACGGCACGGGGCCCGACGACGGCCGCCTGGTCCACAGCAAGCCGCACCTCCTCGAGTCCGCGCCCTGGCAGGCACTGAAGGCGCTCCACACGTTCGCGCGCGAGCGCGGCGTGACCGAGGTCGAGGTCGCGTTCGGGTGGCTGCTGGCCCAGCCGCAGGTGTCGAGCGTGATCGCGGGAGCGACCCGGCCCGAGCAGGTCGCCCAGAACGCCCAGGCCGGCGCCTGGGTCCCGTCGGCCGACGACCTCGCGGCCCTCGACGCGATCTTCCCGCCGGCCCGCAAGGTGGCGCCGTTCTAGGTCAGGACGCGAAGGGCGCTTCGACGTCGACGTAGAGGCTGCTGACCCGGAACGTCACGGCGCGCTCCAGGGCGGCCAGGGCCGACGGCTTGTCGAAGTCGAACACCTGGAGCTGGGCGCTCTCGCCCGGGGGCACCACGACCTCGGTCGCGGCGCCCCACAGGAGCACGTCGCCCGCGGCGTCCAGCGCGTGGATCTCGAAGGCCAGCACGTGCTCCTCCTCGTCGAGGTTGGTGATCGTCACGGGCAGCCCGGCGTCCTCGGCGCGCGTGCCGTCGTCGCTCAGGTGCCCCGTGGGATCGGCGGCCGTGAGTGCGAGGTACTCGGGGACCACGACGCCGGTGCCGAGCACGAGGGCCGTGTCGCCCGTCGCCGCCGGGGGCTCGACCGGGAGTCCCGTCGAAGTCGGTGCGGGCTCCTGCTCGTCGAGCACGCCACCTGCGGACGGTTCGTCACCCACCCCCGCGCGAGCGGGGGGCGTCCCGTTCCCCGCGACGAGCAGCGTCACCGCGACGACCAGCACGACCAGCCCCCCGACGGCGGCGGCGACCGCGAGCACCTGCCGGCCGCCCGCCGACCGGCGCTCCTGGACCATGCCGACGACGGCCAGCCCGACCGCGACGACCGCCGGGACCACGGCGAGGACCCGGAGCGCTGGGAGGAAGCACAGCGGGACGGCGAGCACCACGAGCAGCACGGCTGCGAGGGGCGCCAGGCTCGGCGCTGCGGGCGCGGACGGGGCCGCTGGAGCGGGAGCGCCCCGGTCGAGCGTGCTGCCCGGGGCAGCGCTGCGGGACTGGTCTGACATGTATCTCCTCGGAGGAAGGTCGATCACGAGAGGCGGCACCACCCCTGCCTGGCGCCGCGGCCGGTCGACTGCCCCGCGGCGGGCCCCATTGTGCCGAAGAACCAGCACCTGGGAGGACACGACCGCTCGCCGGGACGCGGTCCGCTCTCGATCCTGCGCCCGCAGCACCTCCTCGGGCATGCCCTCCGCTTCCGACCTACCCTCGAAGCATGGGAGAGAACACGGGGCTCGACCCGCAACCAGTCGTCCTCGGCGTTGCCCCCGGGCAACCCGACCACATCCTCCACGACGCGGCCCGCTTCGCGACGCAGTTCGGCACCGAGCTGATCTGCGCGCACGTGAACGCCGGTCGCTTCGCGGTGTCGGAGGACTCGGCCGGGGCGGTGACGTCGGCCCCGATCGACCCGGACTACCACGACGAGCGCGAGGACGAGTTCGACCCTGCGCTCGCGGCCCGTCTCGCCGCGGTGCTCGACCCGAGCGGTGTGCGCTGGAGCACGAGGCTCCTGGTCGGGGACACCGCCGATGCGCTGGCCCACCTCGCCGAGACGGTCGACGCGGCGATGATCGTCGTGGGCACGCACGAGCGCGGGTTCGGCGGGGGCGTCCAGGAGTTCTTCAACCGCTCGATCGCGGTCCACCTCGCGCACCGGCAGAACCGGCCCGTGGTGGTCGTCCCGGCCCGGCCCCCCAGGGTCGAGTCTCCGCTGCCCTGGGTGACGCGCTGATGGCCGCGGCGACGAGGCCCAGCTACCTGCGCTGGGCCTCGATCGGTCTCGTCATGATCGGAGGAGCGTTCGGCGCCGCGGGGCGCGAGGGCGTCTCGCTCGCGGTCCCCGACATCGACCAGCTGCCCATCGCGATCCCGATCGTCAACATCGTCGGGGCGTTCCTGCTGGGCTACCTCTACGAGGCCGTGGCCCGCCGCCTGCCGGGCGACCCGCGTGGGCCCCGGCTCAAGCTGCTCCTCGGGACCGGCTTCTGCGGCGGCTTCACGACGTACAGCTCGCTCGCGACCGACACCGCGATCCTGCTCGACAAGTCGCGCGTCGACCTGGCCCTCGTCTACGTCCTGGCGACCGTGCTGATCGGTGCGGTCGCGACGTTCGCGGGGATCGTCGTGGCGACCAAGGTCAACGCCCAGAAGCAGACCAGCGACGAGGGGACGGCGCGATGACGCTCGGCATCTTCCTCCTCCTCGCGATCGCCGGTGGTCTGGGAGCCGGGACGCGCTTCGTGGTCGACGGGCTGATCCGCTCGAAGGTCAAGTCGGCCTTCCCCTGGCCCACCGCGATCATCAACATGTCGGGCTCGCTCGTCCTGGGCGTCCTGACCGGACTGGTCGTGAGCAAGATCGCCTCGACCGACGTCAGCGCCGTGATCGGCACGGGCTTCCTGGGCGGCTATACGACGTTCAGCACCGCGAGCTACGAGGCCGTCCAGCTCATCAAGCAGAAGCGCTACGGGACGGCGTTCGCCTACTCGATCGGCATCCTCGTCGTGTGCGTCGCGCTCGCCTACGTGGGCTATCGCTGGGGCGCCTCGCTCTGAGGAGCCCATCCGTCGCCGTCGGGCAGGTGCGAGAACTCCCGTCACGCCCGACGGCGGCGCTCCCCTTCTCGGGGAGCGCCGCCGTCAGGCCGTGCGTGCTGTGAGAACGCCGCTCAGGACCGCTTGAGCGCCGGGACGAACGCCGCGATGATCAGGAACACCCACGTGGTGAGGATGTAGGGCCACGTGTAGACCGGGCCGCTCGTGAGGTCGTGCATCAGGAGCGTGACCGCGGCCGTCGCGACCGTGCCGATCAGCGCGTAGACCCAGGACGCGGTCGTGCTGCGCAGGAAGACCACCGCGAGCGCGATCGCCGTCAGGACGCCCGAGTAGCCCTCGAGCCCGTTGGCCGTGTTCTGCAGGTTCTCGCCGAACGCCAGGGCGCACAGGCTCCCGACGACGCTGCCCATGACGGCCGCGAGGCCCACCTTCCACGAGGCGACGAACAGTCCCAGCAGGATCAGCGCGCCGCCCCACAGGCTGTTGACCAGCACGACCTCCGACACGTTGGTCAGCAACGAGCGGAAGAAGGCCGTCGTGGTGTCGTCGGCCACGTGCGTGCCGGCCGAGGAGACGTGCAGGCTCGTGGTGGTGACGTACATGATCCCGGCGACCGTGCAGAACGGGGCCGTGGTGGCGGGCAGCGCGAACCGCTTGAGCGGCTCGGTACCGAACAGCCACACGAAGAACCACGTCACCGGGGCGCACAGCAGGCCACCGATGAGCGCGACGACGTACGACCACGCCTGGTCGCCGCCCATCGCCGCGAACACCGCGGCACCGACCAGTGCGCCGCAGAAGCCCTGCAGGCCCATCTCGACGTTGTCCGCGCCGACCTTCATCAGGTAGCCCGCGGCCGTCGAGGCGACCGTCCCGACGACGACCAGCAGGGCCATGCGCCAGTCCGCGACCACGAAGGCCGCGAGGATCAGCAGACCCGTCCAGACGTTCTTCTGGAAGAAGATCTGCGACAGGCCGTGGGCCAGGGAACCGGCCGTCACCGCCGCCGCGTTCGAAGGTGCTGTCGTTGCGTTCGTCGCTGACATGTCATCTCCTTGCTGGTCGGGTGTCGGGTCGAGCGGTCGGTGGGGCGGGGGCGTCCTGGGTCAGGAGGGACGAGGCCTTGGCGTTCATGGGACCTCAGCTCTTCCGGATCAGCGGAGCCTCGACCCCCGTGAGGAGCAGGCGCACCGCCTGCCAGGCCGCGGTGTTCGCGTGGGCCACCGCCTCGGTGTCGTCCCCGACGATCCGCACCCAGACGCCCGTGTCCCCCGGCAGGGCGCTCACGCCGAGGAACAGGTCCTCCTCGAACCGTTCGGCGAGCACCGAGTGCAGCAGGTCGGCGAGCTGGGCCGCAGGGGCCAGGGGCGTGAGGACGTAGAGCATCGACAGCACGTCCCTGTCGCCGAGCACCGCGAGGCCACCGGTCCGCCCGTCCTCGGGCGTGAGCCGCACGCGGTCGAGCGCGACGATCTTCCCGTCCGGTCGTCGGACCTCGAAGTCCGAGGCGAAGACCGTGTACCGGTGCCGCTCGTCCCGTGCCAGCCGGCCCGCGAAGACCGTCTCCCCCGCCACGAGCGTGGCCGACTCGTCGAGCGTGACCCGCGTCCGCTGGTAGAGCCGCGAGTCGGCGAACGGGATCGCGGGATCAGGCAGGTACTCCGCATACGCGCCCGCACCGACCTCGATGTTGGTCTGGGCGACCGCGTAGTCGTGCTCCATCCGGTACACCTTGGTGTGCGCCGACGTCGTGACGTGCGCGGACGTCCCCGGACCGAACGTGAGGTCCGTCCGGAGCCGGTCACCCTGGAGGATGCCCCCGCCCGTCGACATGAGGTACGTGTACGGCATGTCGGGGCGCAGCGGGTCGTAGTACAGCGGACGCATGATCTGGAGCGGCGACTTCTGGTAGTGGTGGACCACCTCGGTGCCACGTTCGTTCTTGCCGAACTCGATCTCGAGGAGCCCCACCTTGCCCGGACTGCCCGTCGCCAGCGTGTCCAGGGTGCTGCCGTGCTGCAGGACCTCCCGCGGGACACGGTCCGGCTCGTAGTGCGGGGGCTGGAGGCGATAGCCGCCGTAGGCGTCCGCGCTCGCCCACGAGTCCCCTCGAGGGCCCGCGGGTCCCGGCGAGCCGGTCGGCTCGCCGGGCACCGCGTGCAGGGGTGCCGCTTCCGGCACGTCGGTCACGAGCTCCGCACTCATCCGACGAGCGCGCTTCGTCGGCCGTTCCACAGCGTGAAGATCTGCTCGTACAGCTCGTCGAGCCCCTGCCCCGTCAGCGAGTTGGTGAGCACGACGGGCTTGCCGTCGCGGACCCGTCGCGCGTCCGACTCCATGACCCCGAGGTCGGTCCGCACGTACTGCGCGATGTCGATCTTGTTGATCACCAGGATGTCCGACTCCGTGATACCCGGACCCCTCTTGCGGGGCATCTTCTCGCCCTCCGAGGTGTCCAGCACGAAGATGAACACGTCCGCGAGCGAGGGCGAGAAGGTGAGCGTCAGGTTGTCGCCCCCCGACTCGTAGATCAGCGTGTCGACCTCGGGGAACTTCTCGAGCATCTCCGCGCCCGCCGCGAGGTTCATGGTCGGGTCGTCGCGCACCGCGGTGTGCGGGCACGCCCCCGTCTCGACGCCCACGACCCGCTCGGGGTCGAGGATCCCCGCGAGCTCGCGTCGCACGTGCTGCGCATCCTCCTGCGTGTAGATGTCGTTGGTGATGACGGCCGGCTGACGCCCGGCCGCGAACAGCTTGGGCACCAGCGCCTCCGTGAGAGCGGTCTTGCCCGAACCCACCGGTCCGCCGATGCCGATCCTCAGGACGTTCTCGCTCATTCGACTGCCTCGTCTTTCTCGTCTGCCTGTATCTCTTGTCTACGTCTCGTCCGACGCCCTGTCCACGGTTCCTCGCGGGCACCGCTCAGCTGGCGAACAACCGCGCCTCGGCACGCTCGTGCTGTGCCGACATCACGTCGGCGAGAGGCACGCACCCACCCATGTCCGTCAGGTCTCGCGTCACCGCATCGGCCGTCGCGGCCTCGATGACCGGCCCGACGGCGTGCAGGACCACCTGTGCGTGCCGGTGGTCCGTGAGACGCAGGCGCAGCGCCGCACCCACGAAGCTCACCGCGAACGCGAACATGTCCGACGCCACCGCCTGCTCGGTGCTCACGCGGGTGCCGGCGTACGCGACCGCGGTCGCGACGGGCTGACATCCCGGCGTCTCCTTGGCCGTGATCCGTCGCCCCCACTCCTCGAGCTCGGGCCCTCCGATCGCCTCACGGGCGATGTCGGTGAGCTGGTGCCCGCTGCGGACCGAGGCCTTGCGCATCTCGGCGTTGAGCTTCGAGGCGAAGAGCATCTGGTCCACCTCCTGGACCCGGTCCCAGTCGGCGTCCATCGCCGCCTCGTGGGCCCGGGCGAGCGCTGTCGCGTCGCCCGGGCCCACGGAGTGCAGCAACAGACCGGTGAGCAGCCCCTCGACGTCTCCGCGGTCGACCAGGCGCGCCTGGCTGAACCCTTCCAACCCGTGCGACATCGTGTAGAAGCCGCTCGGGAAGGCCGAGTCCGACAGCTGGAGGCTGACGAGGAGGGCACTCACGTCGGTCCTCGTCCGGGCCGTCTCGATCATGACCATCCTCAGGCGAGGAAGAAGAGCTGGGTCATGGGCAGGGACTCGGCCGGCTCGATGTGCGCGGGCTTCCCGTCGAACGTCACCTTGTACGTCTCCGGGTCGACCTCGATCACGGGTGCGACGTCGTTGCGGACCATGTGCTCCTTGCCGATCCCCCGGCAGCGGCGCACGGGCAGGACCTGGCTCTTCAGGCCGAGCTGCTCCGGGACGCCCTTGTCGATCGCGGCCTGGGACATGAACGTGATGCGGGTCTTCTGCAGTGCCTGCCCGAACGCGCCGAACATCGGCCGGTAGTACACGGGCTGGGGCGTGGGCAGCGACGCGTTCGGGTCGCCCATGAGGGCCCAGTTGATGAGACCGCCCTTGACGACGACCTTGGGCTTCGCGGCGAACGAGTCCACGGGCCACAGCACGATGTCGGCCATCTTGCCGGGCTCGAGCGAGCCGACGTAGTCGGAGACGCCCTGCGTGATCGCCGGGTTGATCGTCACCTTCGCCAGGTAGCGCAGGACACGGAAGTTGTCGTTGTCCCCGGTCTCCTCGGGCAGCGGGCCGCGCACCGCCTTGTTGTGGTGGGCGGTCTGGAAGGCACGTGTCACCGACTCACCGATACGCCCCATGGCCTGGGAGTCGGACGAGAACATCGACAGGACGCCCTCGTCGTGGAGCACGGTCTCGGCCGAGATCGTCTCGGCACGGACACGCGAGTCGGCGAACGCGACGTCCTCCGGGATGTCGTGCGACAGGTGGTGGCACACCATGACCATGTCGAGGAGCTCGTCGACCGAGTTCACGGTGTACGGCAGCGTCGGGTTGGTCGAGGACGGCAGCACGTTCGGGAAGCCCGCGGCCTTCATGATGTCCGGCGCGTGCCCACCGCCCGCCCCCTCGGTGTGGTAGGTGTGGATCGTCCGGCCGTCGATCGCCGAGATCGTGTCCTCGACGAAGCCCGCCTCGTTGAGGCTGTCGGTGTGGATCGAGACCTGGACGTCGAACTCGTCGGCCACCGTCAGCGCGTTCCGGATCACCGCCGGGGTGGCGCCCCAGTCCTCGTGCACCTTGAGCGACGAGGCTCCGGCCTCGATCTGCTCCACGAGCGCAGCGGGCAGGGACCCGTTCCCCTTGCCGTGGAAGCCCATGTTGACGGGCATCTCTTCCGCGGCCTGGATCATGCGGTGCAGGTGCCATGCGCCGGGCGTCGTGGTGACGCCGTTCGTCGCGTCGGTCGGCCCCGTGCCGCCACCGAACAGCGTCGTGATGCCGTTCGACAGAGCAGCCTGCGCCTGCTGCGGCGAGATGTAGTGCACGTGGGAGTCGATCGCCCCGGCGGTCGCGATGCAGTGCTCACCGGCAAGAACCTCGGTCGTGGCGCCGACCACCAGCCGCGGGTCGACGCCGCTCTGCAGATGAGGGTTGCCCGACTTGCCGATACCGGCGATCTTGCCGTCCTTGACGCCGATGTCGCCCTTGATCACGCCGAGGACGGGGTCGAGGATGATGGCGTTGGTGATGACCAGGTCGAGCGCACCCTGAGCACTGGTGGCCTGCGGGTCGGCGGCCATGCCGTCACGGGCGCTCTTCCCACCGCCGTAGACGACCTCGTCGCCGTAGTGACCCTCGTTGTAGTCCTTCTCGATCTCGATCACGAGGTTCGAGTCGGCGAGGTGCACCTTGTCACCGGTGGTCGGACCGAACAGGTCCGTGTACTGCTTGCGGGAGATGATGGCCATTACTTCTTCCCCTTCTTCGCAGCTCCGGTGGTCCGCGCTGCCGGCTTGCCGTCCTTGAACTGTCCCTCGGTCATCCGCGCGAGCGAGTCGATCCGGGTCTGACCCGAGTCGAGCCCGCCGTCGACCAGGTTGTTGAAGCCGACGAGGTGACGGGAACCGGAGTAGGCCGTCAGCGTGACCTCTCGGGTGTCGCCCGGCTCGATGCGCACGCCGGTGCCGGCGGGGATGTCCAGGTGCATCCCGTATGCCTTCTCCCGCTCGAAGAGCAGGGCACGGTTCACCTCGAAGAAGTGGAAGTGCGAACCGATCTGTACCGCGCGGTCACCGGTGTTGCTCACCTTGAGCGTCACCGTCTCCCGGCCCGCGTTGATCTCGATGTCCTCGTCGGTGTGGTGGTACTTGGGGCTACCTAGCATCGTTCTTCCCTCCACTTGCTGCTGTTCGCGTCGGGGTGCTGCCTGCCGACGCAGTGACCAGACGGTCTCGGCGACCGCTCAGTGACGATGTGTGAGTACCTCGTCGTTGGAGGCGCCGTGGGCTGCAGGTGCCTCGTGATGCTTGCTGTCGTGCCCGTGCGCGGTGTTAGCCGGGGCGTGCGTGGGCTCCCCTCCGCCGTGCGGGTGCGGGTGCGGATGGGGATGCGGGTGGGGATGCGGGTGGGCATGACCGCCCTGGCTCTCCTCGAACGCGTGGGAGTGCGCGTACCCGTGACCGTGGTCGGCGAGCAAACCTGTCTCGATGCCGTCGTGCCCGTGGCTCAGGCTGTGCTCGGCGGCAGCGAGCCGCTGCCGGACGACCTGGAGGATCGCCTGCTCCGACATGAGCGGACCGTAGAACCTGGCCCTCGCGAGCTCACCGCTCCCCCACGGCGCGGAGCTGGTCCTGGCGAATCCGGCCGGGACCACGACGGACTCCTCCGAGCCCAGCAGCCGGGCACGACGCACCGCGTCCGCGACGTCGCCGTCCTCCTCGACGCATGCGACCTCGACCTCGAGTCCCGCCCCGTGCGTCCGCACCAGGTGCGCCACGCGGTACAGGTCCGCATCGTCGAACGGGTTCGACGCCCGGGCCGTGATCACGAGGGCCGCCCCGGGGCGGCGCTTGGCCGTCTCGGTAGCGGCCTTGCGGAGCCACGCGATCAGGTGGTCGATCGTCCCGAAGTCGTCGCACAGGACCACTCGGCCCGCACCGTCCCCCGTGCTCAGCCACTTGAGGGTCTTGGCCACGTCCGCGACCATCGTCGGGTTCCTACCGAACGTCATGGGCAGTACCGCGACCGGTGTGTCCCCGGAGGTGAGCAGTGCACTCACCGTGTTGTGCAGGACGCGCCCCGCCGGCGAGACGACCGCACCGGGCAGTGCGTCCCGGAAGAATCCGAGGTCAACCCCGTCGTCGCTCTCGTGCCCCCCGACGACGACCAGCCGCGCTTCGTCGTGTGCCCCTGCCGACATATGTCAGGCCGCCACGGGGTCGTGACACGAGACCAGCTTGCTGCCGTCGACGAACGTCGCCTCGACCTGGAGAAGGGAGAGCCTCTCGCGCACGCCCGGCATGCAGTCCTTCTCGGCGACGACCTTCTTCCCGAGCTCCATGCACTCGGCCACTGACTTTCCGTCCCGTGCGGCCTCGAGAATTGCTTCCGAGATCAACGCCTGTGCCTCGCTGAGGTTCAGCTTGGTACCACGCTCACGACGCTTCCGCGCGAGATCTGCCACTTGGTACACATACAGCTTGTCGATTTCTCGTGGGGTGAGATTCATTGCCTGCACGACCTTTCGGGGTGCGACCGGCAGCCGGAAGCCATCGGTCTTCGCGTCTGATGTCATCGACCCTACGCGGGGCGCACGGGACTGCAACCCGAGGAGAGAAAGGGCTCTGAGCAGGCGTTTTATCGCCCGTTAATCCCGACCTAGATGCGACGTCGTCGCAACAGATCGTCATCACAATTCACCCGAAACGATCACGCCGAGGCGCCCGGACATTCCTGTCGGGCCGGAACGGAACGCCCCGTATAGCCTGAACGCGTGGAAACCGTGTGGCTCGTCCTCGGAATCGTCATTCTTGGTCTCGTCCTGCTCGACGTCTTCCTCACCGCGCTGAACTACGACGAGTCGGGATTCATCGCCGGGCCGCTCGCGTCGGGTCAGTGGCGGTTGCTGCGTCGCGTCACACGCCGGATGTCCAGGCGGTGGCGCCCCCTCGCGCTGCGCCAGGTCACGGGGCTGCAGATCATGATCACGGTGATCGCCTGGCTGTTCGGGGTGATCCTCGGGTTCGGGCTGATCTACTACGGCCAGATGACCAAGACGGCGTTCTCGGTGTCGGGCACCGGGGCGAGCCTCGACTTCTTCAACGCGATGTACTTCAGCGCCGCGCAGCTCTCGACGGTCGGCGGATCGTCCCTGACCGCCGAGACGGACGTGCTGCGCTTCCTGAGCATCGCGGAGACGCTCACCGGCGTCGTCCTCGTCTCGCTGATCCTGACCTTCCTCCTCGGGGTCTACGACGTGATCCGCGACCTGCGCGCTCTGTCGGCACAGTTCTTCAGTGCCGAGCGGGGCGCCGGCTCGGCCGTCGCGAGCCTCGCCCCGTACTTCCAGCAGGGGCAGCCCACCGGCCTCGACGGGCACCTCGACGGGATCGCGAGCACGTTCTCGAGCTACACGGACGGGATCCGGCTCCACCACGCTGCCTACTACTTCCAGAGCGGGCGCGACCAGTTCGCTCTCCCGTACGCGATCCGGATGCTGGGCGGCACCCTCGGCGCCCTCCGCTGGGGCCTGCCGACCGGGCACACCGCGTCGACCGAACCGGACCTGATACCCCTCTCGTTCCAGTTCCTGGAGTTCGGGGAGTATCTGCAGAAGAGGCTGCGCTGGTCGAGCGTCGACGTCCCGGAGATCGTGAGCGCCGAGGAGTTCGCGCGCCTCGCGCAGGAGAAGCGGCACCGCGGCCGGCGGGACGAGTGGGTCACGCGCTTCGTGGACCTGGAGCGCGACATGGCGGAGCTCGCGGCGATCGAGCCGCTCATCGACCTCGACGACTCCTACCGTCGCTACACCGAGTGGCTGCCCTTCGCCTACCGCGCCCAGCAGATCACGCTCGCGGTCAGCCAGGACCTGGACTACCAGCCGATCATCGTCACCGACAAGCCGATCTCGATCCTGCACAGCGACGACGCGCTGGCGCTCCAGAACCTCGAGGAGGACGTCCCGGGCCCTGTCGTCGAGGCGCTCGGCCCCCGCGACCGCGGCGCTCGCAGCCGGCTCTCGCGCTGGGAGACCTTCGTCGACCAGCACGTCTCGCTCGTCGACCCCGGCTACGCGCGCCTCCGCGCGGCCGGACGTTCCGTGCTCGCGGCGAGCGCCGCCGTCGTCTCCTTGTACTTCCTGTTCGAGGCCACGGGGCGCGACGGGATGCAACCCGCGATGTTCGGCGGGTTCGTGGCCATGCTCAGCACCGGCATCTCGGTCGACAAGACGCTGCGCGGGCGCAAGATCACCAGCATCCTGCTGATCGTGCCGATCAGCCTCGTGGTCGCGCTCGGCGCGCTGGTCTCCGACTCCCCGGCCTGGACCGCGGTGCTCGTGGTGTCCGTCGCGACGCTCGGGGTGTGGCTCGGCCGGTTCGGGCCACGCTGGGGCGCCCTGGGCCAGGTCACGTTCGTGGCGTACTACTTCGCGCTCATCCTGCGCCTGCACCTCTCCGACGTGCTCCTGTACGTGACCGCGGCCGCGCTCGCGATCGCCTGGGCGTTCCTCCTGAACTACGTGATCCTCCCCGAGCGCCCCCGCAAGGTGCTGCAGGGTGGCATCGAAGGCTTCGGGCAGCGCCTGGTGGCCTCGATGGACTCCCTCATCGACGCCGTGTCCTGGGCGCGCTGGGACCCCGACATCCGCAAGCGTGTGAGCCTCGACATGCGCGAGCTGCACCGTGGGGCCGCGTTCCTCGCGGGCCAGCTGACCGGCGAGGAGAACGCGACGGGCCTCGATCCTGCCCGCAGCGCCGAGCTGCGCCTGCACGTGTTCGACACCGAGCTCGCCGCGGTCAACCTCAAGACGGCGGCTCGCAACGTCACGGGTACCGCGATCCCTCTCGAGCTCCGGGGCCGGCTCGCGGGACGGCTCGAGCTGCTGCAGGCCCACCTCGCGGAGATCGCGGCCCGGCCGCTCGACGGCTCCGCGCCGACCCCCACCACACCCCACCTCGCACCCTGGCAGGACGATCGCCCGCCGGCGGACTGGCCCCCGGCAGCCCGTCTGCTCTACCAGGCCGCCAACGAGCTCTACCGCGCGGCCGACGTGCTCCGGACGGCCGAGACCGCGGGCCTCGACCCCGACGCACCCCCGCTCACCACGGTCGATCCCGACGACGCGCAGGTCGACGACGCGGGCCTCGACGAGCTGGCGACGTCCGTACCACCGACGGACGGGAAGAAGCCCCTGTCGCCCATGACGAGACGGGCCGCACAGGTCGCCGTGGCGACAGGCGCGGCGCTCGGCGTCGGCGAGGCCGTGTCTGCGACCCACCAGTACTGGGCGACGCTCGCGGCGTACCAGGTGCTGGGCGGCACCGACGGCGAGACGTTCGTCAAGGGCGCCCAGCGCATCGCGGGCACCGTCGTCGGTGCAGCCGTGGGCTTCGGCATCGCGATCTGGACAGGAGCAGACCCCGCGATCATCGTGCCGCTGCTGGCCATCGCGGTGTTCGCGTCGACGTACTACCGGCCGGTCTCACCCGCGGTGTCGAACTTCTGGACCACCATGATCTTCGCGCTCCTGTACGAGTTCCTCGGACGGCTCACCACGCAGGCGCTCGAGATCAGGATCCTGGAGACGCTCTTCGGGGCCGCGGTCGCTCTGCTCGTCGCGTGGTTCGTCTTCCCGACGCACACGCGCACCAAGCTCAACAAGGACATCACCCAGCTGGTCACGGACATCGAGATCGTGATCGTCGCGGGCCTCGAGCGGCTCGAGGGCGGGAGCAAGATCTCGAGGAAGGCCATCGACAAGCGGCTCCTGCTCATCAACAAGGACGTCCGGCAGGTCAACGCCACGGCCGCGCCGCTGCGTCGGACGTCGGGCTCGCTCGAGGTCGACGGCATCGAGGGTCGCCTCACAGCCGTCTGGTCCCTGACCTACTACACCCGCCATCTCGCGCACGCGGTCGAACGCATGATCGAGGCGGGGAGCGACCTCACGTCCGAGGACTGGGAGAACCTGCGCCGCACCACGAGCCACAACATCGGCGCCCTCCGCGCCGCGCTCGCCGACAGGCTCCCGACCAAGGTCGAGGAGAACCTCGACGTCAGCGCCGACTACGACCCGACCGGGCCCACGACACGCAGCGAGGACGTCGTGCTGCGCCAGCTCGAGCGCATCAACCAGACGCTCGTGGTGCTCATCGAGAGCGTCGCCCCCGGGGCCACCGAGAAGGACGACACCGCGGCGAGGTCGACGCTCTGACTTCCGGGCCCGGCAGGCGTAGCGTCGGAGGCATGGCCACCTGGGACGACGTCGGTCGGGTCGCGTCGGTCCTCCCCGACACCGAGGAGCACCGGCCGCGCGAGTGGGCCGTGCACGGCCGGAACTTCGTGTGGGAGAGGCCGCTGCGCCGTCGGGACCTCGACGAGCTGGGCGACCTGGCGCCGGATGCCGCTCCCCTCGCGTTCTACGTCGCCCACGAGGGCGAGAAGCTCGCCCTCGTGGGCGACGAGCCCGGCACGTTCTTCACGACGGCCCACTTCGCGGGCTACCCGATCGTCCTGGCTCGCCTCGACCTGGTCGCGGTCCCCGAGCTCGAGGAGCTCGTCGAGGACGCGTGGCTGGCGCGGGCACCGAAGCGCCTGGCCCAGTCGTTCCTCGACGCGTCCGAGTAGGTACGGCCTGACGCCTAGGAGGCCCACCGTTCGCGCGCGCCCTCGCGCGCTCCGGTCCCCTGAGCGCCAGGTTCCGCCTGGGTGACCTCGGCCCAGACGGCGTCGAGCGAGAGGCCGAGGACGTCGGCGATCGCAGCGACGGTCGGGAAGGCAGGGGTCGCGACCCGGCCCGTCTCGATCTTCCGGAGGGTCTCGGGCGAGACGCGGGCGTCGAGCGCTACCTCGAGCATCGAGCGATCCCCCCTGGCCCGACGCAGGAGGGCGCCGAGACGCTGTCCGCGCTCGACCTCGGCTGTTGTGAGGGGCAACCTGACCATGGTGCCGATTCTAGTACCGGGATGATATGACCGGTATAGTTATCGGAAACACGAGAGAGGCACTCCATGATCGAGATCCTGAACCCCACCGAGCTCGCCCAGGCACGCGAGACGGGCGCCCTGGTCGCCCACGTCCTGCAGACCCTCAAGGCCCGCAGCACCGTCGGCACGAACCTCCTGGACGTCGACCGGTGGGCGCAGGCCATGATCACCGAGGCGGGAGCACAGTCCTGCTACGTCGACTACGCCCCGTCGTTCGGGCGGGGACCGTTCGGCCACTACGTGTGCACGGCCGTCAACGACGCCGTGCTGCACGGGATGCCGCACGACTACACGCTCGCCGACGGCGACCTGCTGACGCTCGACCTCGCCGTGTCGCTGGGCGGGGTCGCTGCGGACTCCGCCCTCAGCTTCGTCGTGGGGGGCTCGGAACCTCCCGAGAGCGTCGCGCTCATCGGGGCGACCGAACGGGCCCTGGCCGCCGGTGTCGCGGCCGCGCGGCCCGGGGCCCGTGTCGGTGACATCTCGCACGCCATCGGCTCGGTCCTCGGCGAGGCGGGGTACCCGATCAACACCGAGTTCGGTGGGCACGGGATCGGGTCGACCATGCACCAGGACCCTCACGTCGCGAACACGGGACGTCCCGGCCGGGGGTACCGGTTGCGCCCCGGCCTGCTGCTCGCGCTGGAACCGTGGGTCATGGAGGACACCGCGGAGCTCGTCACCGATGCGGACGGATGGACGCTCCGCAGTGCGACGGGCTGCCGGACCGCACACAGCGAGCACACGATCGCGATCACCGACGAGGGGGCCGAGATCCTCACGCTGCCGACCCCCTCGTGAGGTCGAGGCTCCGTGCACCGCTGCCGGCCTGACGCGGTCGACCGGGACGCCCCGGTGCACCCCGGCGCTCCCCCGACGCTCTCGCCCGGCCCGCCGGGCCGTTCCGTCCTAGGCTCGGCTCATGACGTTCGCCGAGGTGATCGAGGTCGTCGGCAAGGTGGTCGACGCCGCAGGGGTCGCCGCGATCGTGGTCGGCGCCCTGTACGCGACGTTCCTGTCGGTGACCCGGCGCCACGAGGGCAACGTCTACCGGTTGTTCCGGCGCCGCCTCGGCAGGTCGATCCTGCTCGGGCTCGAGCTGCTGGTCGCGGCCGACATCATCCGGACGGTCGCCATCACCCCGACGCTCGAGAGCGTCGGGGTGCTCGCGGCGATCGTCCTCATCCGGACGTTCCTCAGCTTCTCGCTCGAGCTCGAGATCACGGGCCGGTGGCCGTGGCAGCAGGTGCCCGCAGGGGAAGAGCCCGGCGCGCAGGAGGGGCCGGCCGCGTCCTGAGCCGTGGCGCGACCGGCGTGCCCCCTGCTCAGGGAGCCGTCGAGAAGATGACCGAGTCGTACTCGACGCTCCGGGGCTGACCTCGTCCTCGCGCCCTTCCGCTCCTGCTGGCGGGGTGAACTTCGCTCGCCGAGCCGCCTACCCTGGGACCATGCCCTCCCTCGACGTCTCCGACCGCGCCGTCGCGCCCGAGGTGCGCGGCGCCGTCGGGCAGGTCCTGGGCAGCGACACGTGGCTCCCGCTCGCTGCGGCGCATGCCACGCGTGCCGACGCCCTGACCGCGGGCTGGCGCGAGCGCAAGGCCCAGGGCGAGAAGCACGCGGTCGAGGACTTCCTCTTCACCTACTACCCCACGCGCCCGGCTCAGCTGCGCCGCTGGCACCCGGGTGCGGGCGTCGTGCTCTCGCCCTCCGGTGGGCTCACGCCCGACGACGTCGCTCCCCTTCTCGCCGAGCGTGCGGACTGGCGGTGGCACCGGGCCGACGCGGCCGGCCGGGTGAGCCTCGACGTCGAGGCGTTCCTCGCCGACCGGGGCGACACCGTGCGCTACGCGCGCGAGCTGCTCGCTGCTACGGCGTCGCGCCCGGCGACGCTCGGGTGCTTCGGGCTGCACGAGTGGGCCATGGTCTACCGCGACCACGCCGAAGGGCGTGACCACCGCCACCCGCTGCCGCTGCGGCTCGGGGCGCAGGGGACGGACGAGGTCGTCGCGTCGCACCCGGTCCGGTGCTCGCACTTCGACGCGTTCCGCTTCTTCACCCCGGAGGCCGTGAGCCTCAACCGGCTGCAGCCCACCCGGGAGACTCAGCCGGCGCTCGAGCAACCGGGCTGCCTGCACGCGAACATGGACCTCTACAAGTGGGCGACCAAGCTGTCCCCCGCGGTGCCGAGCGGTCTGGTGCTCGACGCGTTCGAGCTCGCTCGGGACATCCGCTGGGTCGACATGAGGGCGAGCCCCTACGACGTCTCGTCCTACGGCGAGGCGCCCGTGGCGATCGAGACGCCCGAGGGGAAGGCCGAGTACGTGCGGCTGCAGCGCGGGTTCGCCGAGCGCTCGGCCGTGCTGCGCTCCCGGCTGCTCGAGGCCTGCGAGCGCCTGCTGAGCGGAGGGACATCACGAGCCCGTGTCGTCCCGTCGAGAGCCGGAGCCGGAGCCGTGCGACAGTTGCCCGCATGACCAGGCCTCTCACGGACCGCGAGCGCAGCGTGCTCGACGCTCTGCTGTCCGTCGACGTGGATGGGGCTGCCGAGCTTCGCCGTGCAGCCCGGCGCACCGTGGTGTCCGGCACGTGCGGTTGCGGCTGCCCCTCGATCGATTTCCGGCCCGGCACCGGGATGCGTGTCATGGTGAACGCGACCGTGGCCGGCTCCTTCGACAGCCTGTTCCTCTATCTGATCGACGGCGAGCTCGGCGGCATCGAATGGGTCGGGGTCAGCGACGACAGGCCGACCGAGCTTCCCGAACCCTCACGGCTCGAGATCAGTCCAGCCTGACGGGCTCACTCGCTCGTCCGCATCGCTCGTGCTCCCCGAAGACCACCGGCGAGGCGCGCCGGGCTGTTCCGCATTCCAGGGGGTGGGGAGTGTTTTCTGCGTAGCCACCACAATTGTGGTGGCTACGCAGAAAACACATCCCACCCTGGGTACCTGCACCACCGGGGGCCGACCCTCCCCGGGCTCCCTCACCACCGAAGCCCGGCGAGTCATGAGGCACGGGGCGGGTCCTGGCAGGATCAGGGCATGTCGCGTCCGCCCCTTGCCATGATCCCGACCGGCCCTGTGCCCGTGCCACCCGCCGTCCGCTCTCTCGTCGACGCCGCCGGGGGCGGCGACCTCGTCCCGGTGTGGCGGAACAACCTCGGCGGGCTCACGTTCCGCTGGGGCACGAGCGGCACAGGTGGCACAGGTGGCACGGACCGGTACGTCAAGTGGGTCGCCGCGGGCACACCCGAGATCGACCTCCTCGCCGAGGCAGAGCGGCTCGCGTGGGGGTCGCAGCACACCGCCGTGCCCCATGTGCTGGACGCCGGGCAGGACGAGCTGGGCACCTGGCTCGTGACCGAGGCCATCGACGCGGCCTCGGCCGTCGACCCGCGCTGGGTCGCCGAGCCTGCCACCGCGGCAGCCGCGATCGGCAACGGGCTCCGCGTCCTGCACGACGCCCTGCCCGTCGAGGGCTGCCCCTTCACCTGGAGCGTCGAGGAGCGTGTCGCGCACGCCGACGAACGGATCGCCGACGGCGAAGGCCCCACCGAGTGGTTCCCCGAGCACGCAGCGCTCACGGTCACCGAGGCCCGCGCCCGGCTCGACCTCGCGCCGCCCGTGGACCGCCTCGTCGTGTGCCACGGCGACGCGTGCGCACCCAACACGCTCGTGCACACCGACGGGTCGTTCGCCGCGCACGTCGACCTCGGCTCGCTGGGAGTCGCCGACCGCTGGGCCGACCTGGCCGTCGCGGCCTGGAGCACCGAGTGGAACTACGGGCCCGGCTACGACCGGATCGTCTACGACGCCTACGGCATCGAACCGGACGAGGAACGGATCGCCTACTACCGGCTGCTCTGGGACCTGGGCTGAGACGCTCCCCCCCTCCCCTGCCCGACGACGGGGCGCACCGCCACGCGCGAGGCGCGCCACGCCGTCGGGCAGGGAATGGGCACGAAGCGGACGTTTCGCGTTCATCGTCGGCTCACCCCGTAGCCACCCGGGTCAGGTGGGATCGGGATGGCGCCAAGGTCGCGCCGCCCAGCTGCCGCGCTCGCGCGCGGGACCGGACGAAGGACTGACATGACGCAGACGATGGACACCCCTGTCCGCCCGGTGCGGAGAAGCGTGCCCGCGCTCGCCCTCCTCACCCTGGTCGGCGGGCTCGTGCTCGCCGCCACCCCCACCCAGGACGCCTCCGCGGCGACCGCACCCGCCGCACCGCTGCTCACCACGGCGGACACCACCTGGAAGTACCTCGACGACAACACGGACCCGGGCACGCCCGAGAACCTGCTGTCGTGGACCCAGCCCGCCTACGACGCCTCGGCGTGGAAGTCGGCCAAGGGGTCGTTCGGGGCCAAGGGCGGCAAGCTCGCGGCCGTCGGGCCGCACACCCCCACGACCCTACTGACCCAGTACATCGAGGGGACCACGACCGACGTCCCCACGTTCTTCTTCCGCTCGACGTTCGAGTTCGACGCCGACACGGCGGACGAGCTCGAGAAGGTCGTCGGCAACGTCGTCTACGACGACGGGCTGGTCGTCTACGTCAACGGCGCCAAGGTCGCCGGCTTCCACGACGAGCGTGTCACGAGCACGACGACGAACCTGCAGTACGCGGGCTCGGGCGCCTCCGACCCGGTCGCGGCCTCGTTCGACCTCGACCCCGAGGCCCTGCTCGACGGGACCAACACGATCGCGGTCGCGCTCTACCAGGACCGCGCGTCGAGCTCGGACGTCTACTTCGACCTGACCTCGCTCACGCCGGTCGCCGAGGACGCCCCGGTCGTGGTCGCCCCGCCGACCCGCGTCATTCTCACCCCGACCGAGACGCCCGAGACCTCGCAGTCGATCTCGTGGCTCGCGGGCAGCGAGGCCGACACCACGGGACAGGTCGAGATCCGGCCTGCCTCCGGCGGCGCGACCCGCACGCTGCGCGCCTACGCCGCTGGCGCCGTCAACGGCAACGCCAAGCAGCACTTCTCGGTGACCGTGCCCGGCCTCAAGCCCGCGACCGAGTACTCCTACCGCGTCGGCGTGCCCGGCGCATGGACCGGGTGGAAGACCTTCGGGACGGCCGACCCGGCCGAGACGGACTTCTCCTTCATCTACTACGGCGACGCGCAGATCGGCCTCGACAGCACCTGGCCCAAGGTCGTCGCCCAGGCGCAGGCCACGGCCCCCGACGCGATCGGCTCGGTCCACGCGGGCGACCTGATCGACTCGGCGAGCAACGAGACCCAGTGGGTCAACTGGTTCAAGGGCATGGAGGACGCCGCGGCGACCAGCAACGTCATGGCCGCCCCCGGCAACCACGAGTACTCGGGCGACAAGAAGCTCGCCGCCTGGAAGGCGAACTTCGAGTACCCGCTCAACAACCCCACGACCGAGACCGTCGGCGAGCTCGCACAGCTCGCCGTGGGCGACACCCCCGTGGCCCGCCAGTACGCCGCCTACTTCGCGCACTGGAGCGAGTTCGCGGCCGAGACCGTGTACTTCACCGACTACCAGGGCATGCGCTTCATCACGATCAACGCGACCCGCGACACCGCGTTCCTCACGCCCGACGCGCTGCCCGCGTGCACCGGCACCGACTGCCCGCAGGCCAAGGTCGCCGAGCTCTGGACCCAGTTCCAGGCCGCGTGGCTCGACACCGTGCTCACCGAGAGCCCGTCGAAGTGGAACGTCGTGACCTTCCACCAGCCCGTCTACTCGACGTCGTCGGGCCGTGACGAACCCGTGCTGCGCAAGTACTGGGTCCCCGTGTTCCAGGAGCACGACATCGACCTCGTCATGATGGGTCACGACCACACCTACGCGCGCGGCTACAACGACGAGGACCGCACCGACACCGAGGGCGTGACCGACGGCCCCGTCTACATCGTGTCCAACTCGGGAGCCAAGCACTACGACCTCGCGGCCCCCGACAAGAACGTCTGGACCAACAACGGCGCGACCCAGGTGCTGCGCGGCGAGAAGATCACGACCTACCAGGTCGTCGACGTCACGGCGGACACCCTGACCTACAAGTCCTACATCGCCGAGAAGGTCGCGGGCGCGAGCACCGACCTTCCCGTGGGCGCGGTCTACGACGAGTTCACGGTCACCAAGCGCGACGACGGCACCAAGTGGGTCACCGAGGCCGGCGTCGCCGTCCCGAGCGAGGTGACGTTCACGACGCAGCCCGCCGCCGCCACCACGGTCGAGTCGGGCAAGAACGTGACGATCTCCTCGACTGCCGTCTCGACCTCGACGGCCACGCCCGCTCCCCGCGTCGCCTACCAGTGGCAGACCGCCGCTGCGGGCACCGACGCGTGGACCGACATCGCCGGTGCGACGTCGAAGAACCTCCTGCTCAAGAAGGTCTCGGCCACGACCGACCAGCACCGCTACCGCGTGGTCGCCACGGCCGGGAAGTCCTCGACGACCTCGGCCGTGAGCACCGTGACCGTGACCAAGGCGCCGACGACGCTCAAGCTCGCCGCGTCCTCGCTGCGCACGGGCGCCAAGCCGCGCGTGACCGCCAACGCGTCCGTGGCCGGGACGGTCGAGGTCACGGTCGTCTCGGGGATATTCCTGACGACCGCGAGCGTCCCCGTCGCGAAGGGTGCCACGACGACGGTCACGCTGCCCCAGTCGCTGCCCTTCGGCGTGAGCGGTGCGACCGTCCAGGTCACCGCGACGCTCACCCCGACCGACTCCGTCGAGTTCGCCGGCACGACCGCGGGGTTCACGACGAAGATCGGCTGACACCGGTCGGTTGCACCTCGGCCGGCCGGCTCCCGCGTTCTGCGGGGGTCGGCCGGCCGTGCCTCGCGGGACACCTGCGCACGGGTGCGCGGTGCGAGCATGGTCCCGTGCTCCCGACCCGCTCCGCGCTCCCGCTCGCCCTCTCGGCCCTCACCCTCGCGCTCCTCGCCGGGTGCACCGCTCCGGCGCCCGCGCCCACCTCGGCCCGTGACGACCTCGAGCCGACCACCTCGGTGAGCGACGCCGTCGGGCAGGAGGGCGCGGCACCCGCTCCCCCGCCCGCCGGGGCCGGGCTCGACTACCAGCTGGGCGGGGCCTACCCGCCGCCCGACGGCGTGACCGTCGTCGTCCGCGACGTCACCGACTCCCCCGCGGGCGCGGGCTACGACGTCTGCTACGTCAACGGGTTCCAGACCCAGCCCGGCGAGAACGAGACCTGGCTGCGCGACCACCCCGACCTGGTCCTGCGCGACGACGACGGCGAACCCGTCGCCGACCTCGGCTGGCCCGACGAGCTGCTCCTCGACACCTCGACCGACACCGCGCGCCGCGAGATCGCGCAGGTCGTCGGCGCACAGCTGGACGCGTGCGCGGACGCCGGGTTCGACGCGGTCGAGCCCGACAACCTGGACTCGTTCACCCGGTCGTCGGGGGCGCTCACGCGCGACGACAACCTCGCCCTGGCCGCGCTGCTGATCGACCGCGCGCACGCGCGAGGGCTCGCGATCGGGCAGAAGAACACGGTCGAGCTGGGCGAGGACGGTCCAGCGCTCGGCTTCGACTTCGTGGTCGCCGAGGACTGCGCCGTCCACGACGAGTGCGGCGACTACGCCGCCGCCTACGGCACGCGCGTCCTGGAGATCGAGTACGACGACGAGCCGGACCTCTCCGCCCGCCTCGCCGACGCGTGCGCGCGCGGGGTCTCGGTCGTGGGACGCGACCGCGCGCTCTCGACGCCCGACGACCCGGGCTACGCCTTCGAGTCCTGCTGAACCGGCGCCCACACGTCGCCCGGCACGTCCCCGGGCAGGTCGGGGTTCCCGACCCCGACGAACCGGTCGCCCGCCCCGCTCGCCCGCAGGCGCTCGAAGTCCTTGAGCGCCCCGAAGGCCCACCGGCCCAGCAGCGTGATCGCGACCAGGTTCACGAGGGCCATGAGCGCCATGGCGACGTCCGCGACCGCCCACACGGCCTCGAGCTCGACGAGCGACCCGATCCCGATCGCCGCGAGCACGAGCGTGCGCAGCGCGGTGAGCGCCTTGGCGCGGATGCCGAGGAACGTCAGGTTGACCTCGGCGTACGAGTAGTTGCCGAGCACCGAGGAGAACGCGAAGACGAACACCAGGATCGTCATGGGCCACACGGTCCACGACCCGAGCTGGGCCGCGACGGCCTCCTGCGTGAGCGAGGCCCCTGCCGCGTCGGTCGTGCTCCCCGGGTCGAACACCTCGGGTCCCGCCATGAGGATGATGAAGGCCGTCGCCGAGCACACCACGATCGTGTCGACGAACACGCCGAGCGACTGGATCAAGCCCTGCTTGGCGGGGTGCGAGACCGTCGCGGTCGCGGCCGCGTTCGGTGCGCTGCCCATGCCGGCCTCGTTCGAGAACAGGCCACGCTTGACCCCGTTGAGCAGCGCCGCGAGGATCCCCCCGGCCGTGCCCGCGACGGCCTGGTCGAGCCCGAACGCGCCCTCGACGATCTGCCGGACCACGCCCGGCACGGCGCCGAGGTTCATGAGGATGATCGTGGCCGCGAGCAGGACGTAGATGCCCGCCATGATCGGCAGCACGACACCCGCGACCTTCGCGACGCGCTTGACCCCGCCGAACAGCACGGGCGCTGCGAGGATCATGAGGAAGACCGCGGTCCAGCCCGGCGAGACGGCGTGCCCGTTGTCCAGGGCCTCGCTGATCGTGTTGGCCTGCACCATGTTGAACGCGAAGCCGAACGCGAAGATCAGCAGGATCGCGAACACGATCCCCCAGCGTCGCGAGCCCAGTCCGCGCTGGATGTAGTACGCGGGGCCGCCGCGGAAGGAGCCGTCGTCGGCACGGACCTTGAAGATCTGCCCCAGGGTCGCCTCGACGAACGCCGTAGCCATGCCGATGAGCGCGACGCACCACATCCAGAAGATCGCGCCCGGCCCGCCGAGCGTCAGCGCGATCGCGACGCCCGCGATGTTGCCCGTGCCCACGCGCGAGGCGAGACCCACGCAGAAGGCCTGGAACGACGAGATGCCGCCCTCGGCCGCGCCGGTCGAGCCGCCGACCAGCCGGAACATGAGCCCGAACATCCGGACCTGGACGGCGCGCGTGCGCACCGTGAAGTAGATGCCCGCGCCGATGAGGACGTAGATCAGGACGTAGGAGTACAGGAAGTTGCTGACCGGGTCGATCAGCGCCTCTTGCAGGACGTCCATGGGGTTCCTCCAGCCCGACGGCGGTTCTGCCGTCCGCAGGACGCTAACCTCTCGCGGTGGTCCTTGTCGCGACGGGCACTCAGCGCGGCTGCTCGCGCGCGCGCTCGCCGCGCTGGGCCTTCTGCGCGGTCTCGGCGATCCGGGCGGCGCGGGTCGGCGCCCGCCGGGCGTCCGCGATCCAGCCGAGGACGAGTCGGCGCACCCCGGGCGGGAAGGCGTCCCAGTGCTCCCGGGCAGGCGGCACGGCGGCGAACGCCGAGGCCAGGTCGTCGGGGACGATCAGCGCCTCGGCGTCGTCGTACCTCGTCCAGGAACCGTCGGCCTGCGCGGCCTCGACGACCGCGCGCCCCGCGTCGGTCATCCTCCCGTCCGTCTCGGCCCGCGCGACCCGCTCCTTGCTCAGGCGCGTCCAGCGGCTGCCGGGGCGCCGGCGTGTGAGCCACATCATCGAGCGGTCGTCGTCGATCGTCTGCACGGTCCCGTCGATCCAGCCGAAGCTCAGCGCCTCCTCGATGAGCGCGTCGTAGTCGATCGGGGCGCGACCGCTGGCCCGCCGCCACTGCACGACCCAGACCCCGGGGACCTCGTCGTCGTGGTGCTCGACGAGCCACGCGCGCCACTCGGCCGCGGTCTCGGGGTGGAAGCGGGGCGCGTCCGCGCGCCGGTCGGTCACCATCCGCCCAGACTGCCACGGGACCTCCCGTGGGTCCCGGCGAGACCAGCGGGTCCCGTCGGGGCCCGGCCCCCGCGGACGACGAGGGGAGGTGCTGGTCCGGGACGCGTCCGGACCAGCACCTCCCCGGCTCGTGGGTCAGCCGCAGGTGGTGGCGTCGTAGGACGCCACGACCTCCTGCGACCGCCCGTCCTGGGAGACCACGACCGTGACCTGCCCCGCCTCGACCGCGCCCGAACGCGTCGCGAACGACGCCGACGCACTCTTGCCCGGCGCCAGCCCCACGAACGACCTGCTGCCGAACGCCGAGGACACCTTCACGTCCACCGGGCGCTCCTCCGCGCTCACCGCACGCACCGAGACCACCACACGCCCCGCCACGCACTGCGCCCTGGCCGAGACCACCACGTCGAACACCGGCCCCACCACCACCGCATCGCTCGCCACCGCGAACACGTGCAGATCCTTGTTCCGCGGGAAGGTGATCGAGACGATCTTCTTCCCCTCGGGAGCCACGTAGGGGGCCGTGGAGAACACGAACGCGCTGTCCTTGTCCCCGTTGCGGCGGTCCATGCGCGCGACCACCGCGTTCCCCAGGACGGGGCTCCCGTCCGCGCTCGGCAGGACCCAGTCGCCGAACCCGACGGTCGTCGTGGCCGTGGTCCCGTCCTGGAACGTCACGGTCGCCTGGCCCTGCTGGGTCCCGTTGGTCGCAGCCCCGACGAGCGAGAAGCCCGCGCTCGGTGCCGGCAGGACGATCGTCTCGCCGTCGAGCGTGAGCGAGTCCGGTCGGCCCTCGGGCGAGGAGGGCCAGACGAACGGCAGGCCGCCGACGTCGTGCGCCGAGCCCGGCGTGAGCCCCGCCTGCGCGAGCGCCTCGCGCGAGAACGAGTTCCCCGCACCGTCGAAGTTGGCACCTGCCCGCTGGGCCTGGCTCGCGCTCCCGACCGTGTCGAACGCCGCGAACAGGCTGCCCTCGGCCGCGACCCGCACCGTGACCGGCACACGCCTCTCGGTGCCTCCGGCCGTGAGCGTGACCTCGACGTCGTAGAAGCCCTCGGGCACGTCCTGACCCACCGCGAAGGTGAGGTCACCGCGCAGGTGACCTGCGCCGTCGGGCACGAGGGTCTCGCCCGTGACCGTGATGTCCGCGGGCGCGTCGACCGCGACCGTGACCTGGGCGTCGAGGTCCCCGAAGAGCTGGGCGTCGACCGGCGACGTCGCCGTGCCGCCCGGAGCCACCGAGACGAGCGCGCTCCCCGCGTTCGCGACGAGCCCCTGCTCGCCCTCGCGGAACGACGGTGGCGAGGCCTCGGGCGACGTGCCCCAGGTCGTGTCGCGCTCGGCCGACAAGGCCAGCTCGACCACACCACCCTCGTGGATCAGTCCTTCGGGCAGGTAGGTCCTGTCCCAGGGCTGCCCGTCGACCGTCATGCCCGTGATGTACCGCTGGCCCGTCGACGCGCCGGGCGCCCGCAGGTCGAGCGTCTTGCCGTCGCCGAGGTCGATCACGACCCGGTCGAACCGCGGGGTGTTGATCGCCAGGACGTCGGTCCCGGGCGTCGTGGGGTACAGGCCCGCGGCGGCCCAGACGTACCAGCCCGCCTGCGCGCCCAGGTCGTCGTTGCCCGGCTTCCCGTCCGGTGTCGGGGAGAACAGGGTCGCGGTGATCTCGTCGACCAGCTCGGTCGTTCGCCAGGGCTGACCCACGTAGTCGTACAGCCACGGCACACCGAAGTTCGGCTCGTTGCCGATCCAGAGCCGGGGCTCGTTGGGACCCGAGTTGTGGGTCGTGGTGAACCGGTCGAGGCGCTCGGCCACGGCCTCCCGACCGCCCAGCCCCTCGGTCAGCGCCGCGACGTTCTGCGGGACGAGCCACGTGTACTGCTCGGCGTTGCCCTCGTCGAACCCCTCCTGCCCGAACCCGCCGCTGCCGTCCGGGACCACGAACGAGCCGTCCGCGTTGCGGGCCGCGACCGTGCTCGTGCTCGGGTCGAAGATGTTCTGCCAGTACTGGCCGCGCGCCTGGTACTCGGCCGCGGTCTCGTCCTGGCCCAGAGCCCCCGCGAGACGACCGATCGCGAAGTCCGCGACCGACCACTCGAGCGTGATGGACGCCCCGACCACGCGGTGGTCGCCCCGGAACTCCTCGGTCTGCGGGGCGTACCCGCGCTCGAGGTAGGTCCCGATCCCGTGCCGCTGGACGTACCCGCTCGGGGTCCGGCCCTCGGTCGTGGCGCCCTTGACCATGTACTCGAGCGCCGTCTCGGCGTCGAAGTCTCGCGCACCGAACGCGTACATGCTCGCGATGAGCGGCACCGAGCTGTCGCCCGTCATCTGCCCCGTGTACCCGTTGGCGACGGGCCAGCGCGGGAGCCAGCCCCCCTCGACGGCCGAGCTCACGAGCGACTGCGCCATGTCCGAGGCGCGCTCAGGAGCGAGCACCGCCTGGAGCGCACCGAGCGAACGGTACGTGTCCCAGTCCGAGAAGTTGGCGTACCGGGTGCGGCCGTCGGCGACCTGGTGGATCTGCTGGTCGAACCCGACGTAGCGCCCGTCGACGTCGTCGAACGTGTTGGGGTGCATCATCGAGTGGTAGAGCGAGGTGTAGAACATGGTCTTGTCGTCCGCGTCCTCGCCCGCGACCTGGACCTTGCCCAGCAGGTCGGACCAGGCCGCACGGTTGTCGTCGCGGACAGCGTCGAAGTCCCAGCCCGGGATCTCGGCCGCGAGGTTGGCCTGCGCGCCCTCGACGCTCACGTACGACATCGCGACCTTGGCCTGGACCGTCGATCCCGGCGCGAACGTCGTCCACGCTCCCGCGCGGCGGCCCTGCGCCGAGCGGTCACCCGTCGTGAGGGTCGTGCCCTCCCAGGTGCCGAACGACGAGAAGTCCTGGTCGAACTCGACCGCGTAGTAGAGCGTGTAGCGGTTGCCCTTGCCGCAGAACCCGCCGCTCGACACCGAGCCCGTGACGGTGCGGCTGCCGGTGACCTCGACCGTGGACCCGAAGACCGTGCCGAGCGAGCCGCCCGGGTTGACGATGACCTGCGCGTCACCTGTCTGCGGGTACTCGAACGTCATGCCCCCCGAGCGCGTCGCGGCCGACAGCTCGGCCTCGATGCCCGAGCTCTTGAGGGTCACGGCGTACCGGCCCACCTCGGCACTCTCCTGGTCGTGCGAGAACTCCTCCTTGCGGTCCCACGGCGCACTGCCCACGTCCCCCGCGACCGGCAGGATGGGGACGTCGCCGAACACCCAGCACCCCGCCGACGCGTGGTTCATCGAGAACCCGCGGATCGCCTGGTGCGAGTACCGGTACCCCGCGTACGCCCGGTCGCCGTTCCCGACCGACACCTGGGTGTCGGGCGAGAGCTGCATCATGCCGAACGGCATCGACGGTCCGGGGAAGTTGTTGATCTCCCCGACGACGCCGTTCGCCTGGCCCGTACCGACCATCGGGTCGACCAGGTCGACCGGGTCGGCCACGAGCCCGGCGTCGGACGCCCCGACCGCCGGCGCCGCCGGGGCGGCGGCCGCCGCCCCGCCCACGAGCCCCGCGCCCGCGACGGCTGCCGCGGCGAGTGCCGCGACGACCCTTCGTGTCCTGCCTCGTGCTGTTCTCACGCTCTGCTCCCTCGTTGGTCGTCCCTGACCTCGTGACGTGCTGCTGCGGTACGCCGGTCGCACCGGCGGACCGAGGCGCGCCCGCCCGTGTCCTGCGCGTCGGGCGGGGCGCGCCGACGGGCCCGCCCGGGGTTCCCTCTCCCCGGGCGGGCACGTGGTGGGTCAGTCGCAGGTGGTGGCGTCGTAGGAGGCCACGACCTCCTGCGAGCGACCGTCCTGGGAGACCACGACCGTGACCTGGCCGGCCTCGACCGCGCCCGAACGCGTCGCGAACGACGCCGACGCACTCTTGCCCGGCGCCAGCCCCACGAACGACCTGGACCCGAACACCGAGGACACCTTCACGTCCACCGGCAGGTCCTCACCGCTCACCGCACGCACCGAGACCACCACACGCCCCGCCACGCACTGCGTCCTCGCCGAGACCACCACGTCGAACTCAGGAGCCACCACCACCGCATCGCTCGCCACCGCGAACACGTGCATGTTGGTCGCGCGCGGCAGGGTGATCGTCGCGAGGGCCTTGCCCTCGGGGACGGCGACCGGAGCCGTGGCGTACAGGCCGCAGCCGATGCGCTGCGTCCCCGTGCCACTGCCTCGTGCCCCTGCCTTGGCGACGAGGATGTTGCCGGCCACGGGCGACCCCGTGCACCAGTCGCTCAGCTCGACGCGCGACGTCTGGCTCGTGCCGTCCGTGAAGCCCAGGACCAGGTCGCCCCCGTGCGTGCCGTTGTTGCTCGAGCCGACGAGCGAGACCTGGCGTGCCGTGCCGATGCTCGCGCGGACGTCGAGCACCTGACCGTTCGCGCGGACGTTGTCGGGCGCACCCGGCTCCTCGGCCGCGAGCACGTAGCCCAGCTGCGTGCCCGGGACGAGTCCCGGCACGCCCTGGACCGCGCCCTGCTCGGCGAGCAGGTCGCGCAGCAGGTAGGCCCCCTGCCCGTCGAAGTTCGCGTTGGCCGCACCGGCGTCGCCGATCCCGGCGTTGTCGAAGCTGCTGCGCAGCCACGACTCCTGCGCGACGACGACGGTCACCTCGCGGGAGACCTCGTGCCCCGCGGCGTCCGTCACGACGACCGTGACGGGGTACGCGCCGGGCGCGACGCCCGGCGCGGCCGAGAGCCTCAGCGGGATCTCGCTCGTGGCAGGCAGGCCGTCCGAGACGACGGACCACGGGCCCGAGCCGTCCTGGACCTGGACGGCGTCGCTCCCGGTCACCTGGATCTCGCCCGAGACGGTACCCGGGCCCTGCGCGACGACGCTCGCCACCAGGTCGACCGTCGCGCCCGGCCGGATGACCGGGTGCGCGGTCGAGAGGCCCGCGAACAGGCGGCTCACCTCGGCGTCGACCCGGTCGACCGCGCCCGGCGCGGCGTCGGACCCCGTGGCCCACGCGGTGTGCTCGGCGCTCGTGGTGAACGACAAGGTGCCCGCCGCGGTCAGCTCCGGGCCCGTGAGGTAGGCGCGGTCCACCGCGGTGGCCCCTGCGGTGACCGAGGCCGTGTAGCGGTTCTCGGTCGACGTCCCCGGGGCGGTGATGTGCAGCTCGCTACGAGGGTAGAACGACTCGTCGAGGTCGATCCGGACGTCGTCGAACAGGGGCGTCGAGAGGCCCCACGTGTCCGTGCCGGGCACGATCGGGTAGATCCCGAGCCCCGACAGGACGTGCCACGCGGACATGGTGCCCAGGTCGTCGTTGCCCGTGACGCCGTCGGGGCCGTCGGTGAAGAGGGTCAGGGCCGCGCGGACCACGTCGTTGGTCTTCCACGGCTGCCCGGTCCACAGGTACACGTACGGCGCGTGGAGGTTGGGCTCGTTGTTGGGGTTGTAGGTGTCCTGGTCGTAGTAGGAGTAGGTGCCGTTGACCCACACCTCGCGGGCCGTCTTCTCGGGGTCCACGAGCAGCTGGTCGTAGGCGAAGAACGCGTCGAGCGCCTCGTTGGCGGCGGCCGTGCCGCCGATCAGGTCGACGAGGCCCGGGACGTCCTGCTGGACGAGCCACTGGTACTGGACGGCGGTGCCCTCGTGGAACCCGTCGCTCTTGGCCGGGTCGGGGTCGCCCACGAACAGGCCGTCGGCGTTGCGGGCGCGGAAGGCCCCGGTGCGCGGGTCGAACACCGAACGGTAGTTCTGGCCGCGCGCAGCGTAGCGGTCGGCGTCCTCGTCATGGCCGAGGCCCCGTGCCATGGTCGCGAGCATCGCGTCCGAGAGCGCGTACTCGAGCGTGGCCGAACCGCCGTGCTGCAGGTCGTAGTCACCGGGCTTGCCCGAACGTCCTGGCTCGTGCGGGACGAACCCGCTCGCCAGGTACGTGTCGTTGCCCGCGCGCCCGTTGAACGGGGAGTCGGCGGGGGCCATGTTGTCGGCGCTCTGCTGGAGGACCGCGTAGGCCTCCTCCTCGTGCCCCGCGAGCAGCCCCTGGCTCCATGCGCTCACGAGGAAGGGCGTGGCCGGGTCGCCCGTCATGATGTTGGTCTCGACCGTGCCGTACCCCCAGCGCGGCAGCCAGCCGCCCTGCTCCGCGGCGCGGACCACGGACAGCGCCATGTCCTGCGACTCCTGCGGGGCGAGCAGCGCGAGCAGCTGCTGCTGCGTGCGGTACGTGTCCCACAGCGAGAAGTTCTGGTAGTACGTGAAGTCCTCGGCGACGTGGACCTCCTGGTCCCAGCCGCGGTAGCGCCCGTCGACGTCGGTGCCCGTGTTGGGGGCCAGGAAGCTCCGGTAGAGCGAGGAGTAGAACGTGCGCAGGTCGTCCTCGGCGCCGCGCTGGACGGCGACCGACCCGAGCCGCTCCTCCCATGCCGCGGTCGCGGCGGTGCGAGCCTCGTCGAACGTGCCCGCCTCGGCGTCGAGGTTCGCGGCCGCCCCGGCCGCGTCGACGTAGCTCATCGAGGTGGTCGCCTCGACGTCGAGGTCGCCGCCCGTGGTGTCGAACCGGAGGTAGGCGCCCACGCGGCCGTCGCCCGTGGCGGTCGCCGCGCCCGCCGTGACGGCGCCGCCCTGCCAGGTGCCGTAGGTCGTGAAGGGGCGGTCGAAGGTCGTGCGCGTGTGGATCGTGAAGGGCTGCGTGTCCTGGCAGAAGCCGCGCTGGGTGATGGTCGTCTCGACCGTGCGGTCGTCGATCACGGTCACGGTCGACCCGGTGACCCGGTTGAGGGCCTGCCCGGTGTTGATCAGCACGTTCGCCTTGTCGGTCGACGGGAACGTGTAGCGCTGGACCGCGGTGTGCTCTCCGGCCGTGAGCTCGGCGTCGATCGTGCCCGCCGACGCCTGGAGCCCTACGCGGTAGTACCCGGGCGAGGCCTCCTCGTCGTCGTGCGAGTACTTCAGGGCGTACTGCCCGTAGTCGGTCGAGGTGACGTCGCCTGTCGTGGGCAGGACCGGAAGCGTCCCGCCCAGCCCGCACCCGACCCCCGAGAGGTGCACGAGCGAGAAGCCTCGGATGCGGTCGCGCCCGTAGTCGTACCCGACGTTGTGGCCGTTGTCGGGCGAGAACTGCACCATGCCGAACGGGACGCTCGCCCCGGGGTAGGTGTTCCCGTCGTCCTTGGTCCCGATGAACGGGTTGACGTAGGAGACGAGGGGTTGGTCCACGGGGCCGACCTCGGCCTGGACCGCCGTCGGGGCGGCGGCCGGCGCCGCGCCCGCGGCCGGGATCGCGGTCGCTGCGGGCGCGGCCCCCACGAGGAGCGCGAGCGCCAGGGCGGTCGACGGGATCGGGCTCCGACGGTGCTGCTTCGAACGAGTTGTCGCGTGCTGACGAGGAGTCATACGGCTCGCCCTCCTGCCCACCACGGCGCGGGCTGCTCGGTGTACCCAGCGTCAGTGCTGGGCGTTCTGCACCTTTGCATGGCATGACAGCGCTGTCCACAGGAGCCATAAGGTTGCCGCCAGGTCGGACGACAGCCCTGCGACGCACCGAGGACGGCACCCGCGGGCAGGCGCAGCGCGGCCCACCGCCCGGCGCCCGCTCTGCGACAATGGCCACGATGAGCACCACGACCCCCACCACCCGTCCCGAGCCCGGCCTGGTTCGTCACCTGCCGGCACCGGACGGCTCGGGTACCCCGGACCCTGACGCCCTCTACGAAGGGTTCACCGAGTGGGCCACCGAGACGGGGATCGACCTCTACGCCCACCAGGACGAGGCCGTCATCGAGATCTTCTCGGGCGCGCACGTCATCCTGGCCACGCCCACGGGCTCGGGGAAGTCGCTCGTCGCGGTCGGCGCGCACTACGCGGCCCTCGCCGCGCACCGCGCGGGAGTCCCCGGCCGCAGCTACTACACGGCTCCGCTCAAGGCGCTCGTGAGCGAGAAGTTCTTCGCGCTCGTCGCGGTGTTCGGCTCCGCGAACGTCGGCATGATGACGGGCGACTCGTCGGTCAACCCGACCGCGCCGATCATCTGCTGCACCGCGGAGATCCTCGCGAACATCGCGCTGCGCGACGGCGCCGACGCGGACGTCGCGCAGGTCGTCATGGACGAGTTCCACTACTACGCGGACCCCCAGCGCGGCTGGGCCTGGCAGGTCCCCCTCCTCGAGCTGCCCCAGGCGCAGTTCGTCCTCATGTCCGCGACCCTGGGCGACACCTCGACGTTCACCGAGGACCTCGAGACCCGCACGGGACGCCCCGTCGCCGAGGTCACGAGCGCCGAGCGTCCCGTGCCGCTGACGTTCAGCTACGTCGTCGAGCCGCTCAACGAGGTCCTCGAAGAGCTCGTCACGACGCACCGCGCGCCGGTCTACGTCGTGCACTTCACGCAGAAGGACGCGGTGGACCGCGCCCAGGCCCTGCTGAGCATCAACGTCGCGAGCCGCTCCGAGAAGGACGCGATCGCGGCCGAGCTGGGCGACTTCCGATTCACCTCGGGGTTCGGCAAGACGCTCAGCAAGTTCCTGCGCCACGGCGTGGGCGTGCACCACGCGGGCATGCTGCCCAAGTACCGTCGCGTGGTCGAGCGCCTGACCCAGGCCGGGCTGCTCAAGGTCGTGTGCGGCACCGACACCCTGGGCGTCGGCATCAACGTCCCCATCCGCACGGTCCTCATGACGAGCCTCGTGAAGTTCGACGGCGAGCGCATGCGCCACCTCACGGCGCGCGAGTTCCACCAGATCGCGGGCCGCGCGGGCCGGGCGGGCTACGACACGCTCGGCGAGGTCCTCGTCATGGCCCCCGAGCACGTGATCGAGAACCGCAAGCTGCTCGCCAAGGCCGGGGACGACCCCAAGAAGCTCAAGAAGATCGTGCGCAAGAAGGCGCCGGCGGGAGCGGTCAACTGGACCGACGCGACGTTCGAGCGCCTGCGCGACGCCGACCCCGAGGCCCTGACCAGCCACTTCACGGTCAACCACGCCATGGTGCTCAACGTGCTCGCGCGCGGTGACAAGGGCGAAGACCCGGTCCGAGCCATGAAGCACCTGCTCACGGCCAACCACGACACCGAGGCCCAGCGCGAGCGCCACGTGCGCCAGGTGTTCCGCATCTACCGGTCGCTGCGCGTCGCGGGCATCGTCGAGCGCGTGCGCGTGCCCGACCCGACGTACCCGAGCGGGCAGCGCCCCACGGTGCGCCTCACGGTCGATCTGCCGCGCGAGTTCGCGCTCAACCAGCCCTTGTCGCCGTTCGCGCTCGCGGCGCTCGACCTGCTCGACGTCGAGTCCCCCACGCACGCGCTCGACGTCGTCTCGGTCCTGGAGGCCACGCTGTCCGACCCGCGCCAGGTGCTCGTCGCGCAGCAGCACCGCGCCCGCGGCGAGGCCGTCGCGGCCATGAAGGCCGAGGGGTACGAGTACGAGGAGCGCATGGCGCTGCTCGAGACCATCACGTGGCCCAAGCCCCTCGCAGACCTGCTCGAGCCTGCGTTCGTCACGTACAAGCACTCGAACCCGTGGGTCTCCGACGCCGAGCTCTCACCCAAGTCGGTCGTGCGCGACATGGTCGAGCGGGCCATGACCTTCGGAGAGTTCGTCTCGGTGTACGGCCTGGACCGCACCGAGGGCGTCGTGCTGCGCTACCTCGCCGACGCGTACCGCTCGATGCGCCAGACGGTCTCCGAGGAGCACCGCACCGAGGAGGTCCAGGACATCACGGAGTGGCTGGGCGAGCTGGTACGTGGCACCGACTCGTCGCTGCTCGACGAGTGGGAGCGCCTGGCCAACCCTGACGTGAGCGCAGGCGACGACGTCGACCCCCACCTCGGCGACGGCCCGCTGTCCGGAACGGGCGCCGAGGCGCCGGTCCGGCCCGTCACGGGCAACCCGCGCTCGTTCCGCGTCCTGGTCCGCAACGCCCTGTTCCGCCGGGTCGAGCTCGCGGCGCGCGAGAACTACGACGCGCTCGAGGCGCTCGACAAGGCGAGCGGCTGGGACGGCGACGCGTGGGCCGACGCCCTCGACCCGATGTTCGACCTGCACGGCAACGACGCGATCGGCGTGGACGCCGCAGCACGGTCGTCGGCCCTCGTGCAGATCGTCGAGAACGGCGTGCGCCCCGACGGCGAGCGCGTCGAGCCCGGCACGTGGTTCGTCCGCCAGGTGCTCGACGACCCGGCCGGCGACCACGACTGGGCGATCAGCGCCGTCGTCGACCTCGCGGCGAGCGACGAGGCCGGCGCCGTGGTGCTGAGCGTCGTGGCGGTCGGGACGATCTGACGCGACCTACCGGAGCACGTCGTCGGCCGGGCGGCGGGGCGTCCGCGGAGACGTCGCGCTGTACCCCAGCCGCAGCACCATCTGCGGCGCCCCGGCGTCGAGCGCCGCTGCGAGCGCGGCCCGCGTGGTCGGGTTCTCGAGGACGGTCGTCGCGAACGAGGCGTGCACGAAGTAGGTCGTCGCGGTCAGCAGGACACGCTCGAGCGCCTGGCCGGCAACGAGCCAGTCGCGCACGGAGTCGCCCGGGGTCGTGAGGACCGCGAGCGTCGAACGGTGCTCGAACGCGGCCCGGTCGCTCGTGGAGTCGCCGCCGAAGTGCCGCACGGGGGCCAGCGCGTCGTCGCTCGCGGGACCGAGCGCCGCGACCGGGATCCCGTCGAGCCGGTCGGGGTCGCTCGTGACCCAGCGCGCCTGCTCGACCCGGCCCGTGTGATCCATGCCGGCGGCCTCCTCGGCCTCGCGCACGAGGTCCAGCAGGACCGTCCGCTCGGGGGCCTGGGGGGCGAGCGTCACGAACCGCGCCCCCTCGGACGTCGCGGCCTTGTCGAGGTCGTCGACCACGTCGGCGTCGAGCGGCTGGTCCTCGAACGGCACACGGGACGTCGCGCGGCGCTCGATCGCGACCGCGAGGTCCAGCTCGTCGGCGTCGGGCAGGACACCCGGGACCAGGTCGACGCGGGCGACCAGGGCGGGGTCGGCGTCGTCGGGCAGCAGCGTCAGCACCGGACGGAAGGACTCGCGGCGTGCCGCGACGCGCAGGTTCGCGAGGAACGCTCCGCAGCTGATGAACATCTCGCGGCCCGCAGGGTCGGCGTGCGTCAGCCGGCGCGAGTCGTCGGCGCGCACGTCGAGCGTCGTGCCGTGCACGTGGACGGACCACGGCTGGGTGTTGTGCACGCTGGGGGCCCGGGACGCGGCCGCGAGGATCCGTTCGATTCGGGGGTCGTCGATGCTCATGTGCGTTCTCCCTGCTTCCGATGCGCCCCTGACGCATCCCCTGCCGGCGGTCACCTCTGCCACCTCGAGCCTCTCAGGACGAGCACCGATCGGCCAGGGACGAAGGTCCTCGCAGGCCTGAGGTGCAGGTCACACGCACGGCAGCCCGGGACGCGAGGCGGACGCGAGCACGTCGTGGCCCGCCACGACAGGCTCGCTCCCCCGCCCTACCGTGGCCTCATGAGCGCACGGGACCAGGAGACGACACCGCACGAGGGAGAGCAGCACCGGAGCGAGGGCACGGGCGCACGGCTCAATCGCCTGCGGGCCGGGGTGCTCGGCGCGAACGACGGGATCGTGTCGACCGCGGGCGTGGTCGTGGGCGTCGCCGCCACCAGCACGTCGATCCCCGTCATCGCGACCGCGGGCGCCGCGGCCCTGCTCGCCGGAGCCCTGTCGATGGCCGCGGGCGAGTACGTCTCGGTGAGCACGCAGCGCGACACCGAGGAGGCCATGCTCGCCAAGGAGCGCCAGGAGCTCGCAACCATGCCCGACGAGGAGCTCGCGGAGCTCGCCGGGATCTACCGGGCCAAGGGACTGACACCCGAGCTCGCGCACGAGGTCGCCGTCCAGCTCACGGCTCACGACCCGCTCGCGGCTCACGCGGACGCCGAGCTCAACATCGACCCCGACGACCTCACGTCCCCCTGGGAGGCCGCGCTCGCCTCGATCGTCTCGTTCACCGTGGGCGGGCTGCTCCCCCTGGCCGCCATCCTCCTGGCCCCCACCGCGGCCCGGATCCCCGTGACGTTCGTCGCGGTCGTCCTGGCCCTGGTCCTCACGGGCTGGGGCAGCGCGAGGCTGGGACGGTCCCCGACCCGGCGCGCGACGATCCGCACGGTCCTCGGCGGGGCGATCGCCATGGCCGTGACGTACGGGATCGGGTCGCTCGTCGACGTGAACGTCTAGCGGGAGCCGGCGTCGCGGTTCAGCGCATGAACGGCCCGAAGATGGCGGCGACCATCGCCGCCGCACGGTCGGGGTCACCGTCGGCGATCGCCTCGACCAGCTCGTGGTGGCGGCGGTGGGCCGCCTCCTCGTCGTCGCCCTCGCGCTCCTCGTCGCGCATGTGGACCGCGAAGACGTCGAGCATGCTGGAGTAGAGCTGCAGGTAGAGCGGGTTGTGCGTCGCCGCCACGATCGCGCGGTGCAGGGCGAGGTCAGCACTGGCCCGAAGGTCGCGATCGCCGGTCGACCAGACCTCTTCCCGTCGGTCGCGCAGCTCGCGCAGCAGCTCGACGTCGGCCTCCGAGCGACTCGATGCGGCGAGCGAGGCCGCGGTGCTGTCCAGGGCACGGCGCAGCTCCAGGTAGTGACGACGGGATCCCCCGGCGAGCTGCCGTTCGAGCGTGCCCGTCAGCTCGGAGCTGGAGATGACGAAGGTGCCCCGGCCCTGCTCACGGCGCAGCAGTCCTCCGTGCACCAGCGACTGGATCGCCTCGCGGACCGTGTTCCGCCCGACCCCGAACTCCGACACCAGATCGGCTTCGGTCGGGATCCGCTCGCCGACCGGCCAGCGGCCGGAGACCACCTCTTCGCGGAAGCGCTCGACGGCCTGGTCGATCAGGCCTGCTCGACGCACGGGCCGCCGTGTGTCAGACTCACCAGAATTCATCCCATGATCCCATCATTCACCGATCTCATCGTGGAGTTTAGCGTGACGACACTCTCTCCAGCGCGCATCCCGGTCCGCCGCGGACGCCTGACCGTGTGGGCCGGCCTTGCCGTCGCGCTGACGGCGGTCAACCTCCGGACGGCCGTGACCGGATTCACCCCGCTCCTCGAGATCATCGGAGCGGACCTCGGGTTCGGCGTGGCCCTGGCAGGCCTGCTCGGGACCGTGCCCGCGGCGTCGTTCGCCGTCTTCGGCTTCCTCGCCCCGGTCGTGACGAGGAGGTTCGGGCTCGAGCGCACGGCCACGGTGGCGCTGGGCCTGACGGCGCTCTCGCTCCTGGTGCGCGCCTACTCTCCGACGCCCCTCGCGCTCGTGCTGTCGACCGTGCTGGCCCTGGCCGGGATCGGCGCCGCGAACGTCGTGATCGTCCCCCTGGTGAAGGCCTGGTTCCCCGACCGGATCGCCCTGTGGACCTCGCTCTACCTGCTCCTGATGCAGACGGGCCAGTTCGTCGCCCCGCTGCTGGCCGTCCCGGTGGCGGAGGCGACGAGCTGGCGGCTCTCGGTTGGAGTCTGGGCGGTCCCGGCCGCGCTCGCCGCAGTGGTCTGGCTCGTCCTGGCATCCAGGCTGCCCGCCGACCACCACCGCCCCCAGGCGCCGGCGACGACCGGCGCGAGGCCGAGGATCAGCCGGTCGTCGACCGCCTGGGGCCTGGTCGTCCTGTTCGCGATGATGGCACTGTCCAACTACGGCATCATCACCTGGGTGCCGGCCGTGCTCACCGACGCGGGCGGGAGCCCGGCCCTGGGCGGCTCCATGATCGCCCTGTACTCGGCCTGGGGCGTGGCCGCCGCCCTGGTGGTCCCGCACGTCGCCACGCGCATGGCGAACCCCTTCGTCGTGGTCGTCGCGTGCTCGGTCGTCCTGACCGTCGGATACCTGGGCCTGATCCTGTCCCCGCTCGACGGCACGCTGCTCTGGGTGTGCGCGCTGGGCATCGGGGTGAGCACGTTCCCGCTCTGCATGACGCTGATCAACCGTCGGACCAGGACCCCGGAGTCCGCCTCGGCGGTGTCCGGCTTCGTCCAAGGAATCGGCTACGGCCTGGCCTGCTTCGGCCCGCTCGGCCTGGGTCTCCTCCGCGAGGCGACCGGTTCGTGGTCGGTCCCGCTCCTCGCGCTCGCCGCGACCGCCGTCCCCGGAGTGATCGCCGGCTGGTTCGCGTGCCGCCCGCGCTTCGTGGAGGACTCGGCGACGCGGCCGGAGCCCGCCTCCGCTCCTTCGCCGCGGCCGGAGACCCGCACCTAGGGGCACAATCTCCCTGTGGCCAAGAAGCAGAAGTCGTCCCACGCCGGCACGCCCGCGCTCGTCGCGCTCGAGAAGGCCGGCGTCCCGCACACCGTGCACCCCTACGAGCACGACCCGTCCTCCGACCTGAGCTACGGGCTCGAGGCCGCCGCGGCGATCGGCATCCCGGCCGAGCAGGTGTTCAAGACCCTGGTCACCTCGGTCGACGGGACGCTCGTCGTGGGCGTCGTGCCCGTGGACCGCAAGCTCGACCTCAAGGCGCTCGCGCACGCGGCCGGCGGCAAGAAGGCCGCGATGGCCGAGCAGGCCGCGGCCGAGCGCGCGACCGGGTACGTCGTGGGCGGCATCTCGCCGCTCGGCCAGCGCCAGCGGCTGCGGACCGTGATCGACGAGTCGGCGCTCGCGTTCGACGCGGTCTACGTCTCGGGCGGGCGCCGGGGGCTCGACGTCGGCCTGGCGCCCTCCGACCTGGTCTCGCTCACGGGCGCGGTGACCGCTCCCATCGCGCGGGACTGACGGGCCGCCCTCCCGGCCGCCCGCGGCGCTGCTCTCCCCCGGGTAACACTGTCTCAGCATGTGCGACGGGCCTTCCGGTCCGTGGACAGCGTTCCTAGAGTGACGAACGTGCCCGAGCGGTACCCACCGCGCCGGCACGCTCCGCTCGACCCCGCCTGCGCCGTCCTGCGTGCATCTCCGCCACCCGCCTCTGCCAGCCCATGAGCCCTCAGGAGGACACCATGTCCGCTCCCCTCGACACGACCGAGAAGATCGCCGCCTACGCCCACCCCGACCGCCTCGTCTCCACGGACTGGCTCGCCGAGCACCTGCACGACGAGAACGTGGTCGTCGTCGAGTCCGACGAGGACGTGCTGCTCTACGAGACCGGGCACATCCCGGGCGCGGTCAAGGTCGACTGGCACACCGACCTCAACGACCCCGACCTGCGCGACTACCTCGACGGCAAGGGCTTCGCCCAGCTCCTGGGCTCCAAGGGCATCTCGCGCGACACCACGGTCGTCCTGTACGGCGACAAGAACAACTGGTGGGCCGCGTACTCGGCGTGGGTCTTCACGCTGTTCGGCCACGAGGACGTCCGTCTCCTCGACGGCGGGCGCGGCAAGTGGATCGCCGAGGGCCGCGAGACCACGACCGACGTCCCCACGCCCGAGCCCGTCGAGTACCCCGTGGTCGAGCGCGACGACGAGACGATCCGTGCCTTCAAGGAGGACGTGCTCGCTCACCTGGGCAACGGCCCGCTCGTCGACATCCGTTCGCCCCAGGAGTTCACGGGCGAGCGCCTGCACATCCCGGACTACCCCGAGGAGGGCGTGCTGCGCGGCGGTCACATCCCCACGGCGCGCAACGTCCCGTGGGCGACCGCGGTCGCCGAGGACGGCACGTACAAGTCGCGCGAGGAGCTCGAGGCGATCTACCAGGACGGCGGCCTGGGACTGTCGACCGACGACGACGTCATCACGTACTGCCGCATCGGCGAGCGCTCGAGCCACACGTGGTTCGCGCTGACGTACCTGCTGGGCTTCGACAAGGTCCGCAACTACGACGGCTCGTGGACCGAGTGGGGCAACGCGGTCCGCGTCCCGATCGTCAAGGGCGCCGAGCCGGGCGAGGTCCCCGCGCGCCTCTGAGGTGACGCCCCGCGCGGGGCACCCTCCTGATGCCCGACGGCGGTGGGCCGGGTCGCGCACCCGGCCCACCGCCGTCGGGCATCTCGCGTTCTCACGGCCGGACGCCGGGGAGACGGCACGACCTGGCCGCTCGCCTGCCCGGCGCCTCCGTTCAGGCCTTGCGCACGACCGGCGGGACCCAGCGGCCGTCGAGCGCCTCGGGCAGCGGCGCGTAGAGCCGCATGGTCACGCCCACGGGTCCCCGCGGGGCCGGGAGCCAGTTCGACTCACGGTCCGCCCCGGGGCTCTCGTGCTGGAGATACAGGTCGAGCGACCCGTCGGGGCCGTAGCGCAGGTCGTCCCGGTCCCCGATCGCGAACCGGTCCAGGGCGTTGGCGACCTGGAAGCCCTCGGCGTCGTACATGGTGACCGACCAGAAGGCCGCTGCGGGCGGGAGCTGGTCGGCCTCGAAGTGCAGCACGTAGTCGTGGTCGCCGTTCACGGGCTCACCGTCCGCGTCCGTGACGAGCATCGGGTAGATCGCGTCCTCGACCGGGTTCGCTCCCAGACCCACGAGGGTGACGAAGGCTCGCTGGAGGTAGTAGTTGCCGTAGACGCCCATCGGCTCCCGGAAGAGCGACCACCCGTTGGCTGTGATCCCCAGCGTCGGCTGGGACTGCGCCAGCAGCTCGCGCGCGCTCGCTGCGCCCGCCTCGATCTCGACGATCTCGGCCTCGTCGAACTGGCCGGGGTCGAACTCGTCGCCCGGGACGATGCCCAGCGAACCGATGCGAGCCAGGACCGAGAAGTCCGTGGGGTGCGGCGGGTTGGTGTCGAGCAGGCGGGTCGCGTAGGTGAAGAAGTCGACCGCGCTGAGGGCCTCGACCTGCCGCAGCGGCTCGGTCCGCGTGTCCGCGGTGGGGTCGATCACGAACGGCGGGCGATCACCCAGCGCGCGCACGCTCATGCCGTCCTGCACCGCGTGCACGGCCGGGTAGTCCGCGGGGCCGTTGGTCTGGATGCGACCGATGGCCCACACGTGCGGGGTCGGCGCGACGATCAGCGCGACCTCCTCGGGCAGGTCGTCGTAGAACTCGGTGAGGTCGCCCTCGTAGTCGGGCCCCACGACCAGGTAGTCGCCAGCACCCGTCCCGGTGGTGCGCTTGCCGATCGTCGCGAAGACGTCGGTCCACATGTCCAGGAGGGGCAGCATGTAGTAGCGGTCGTCGGTGTCCGGGACGTGCAGCAGCACCGGGCCGTCGGTCAGGTCGAGCCACAGGTTCGCGTAGAGGGTGTCGAAGTTCGGGCGGACGACCGCCCGGAAGTCGGCGGGCGGGAACGCGCGCAGGTGGTGGAACGTGTTGGGCGGCCCGAACCCCGGGCGGACCCCCGCCTCCACGTTGGTGCCCTGGCGACGCGTCAGGTCCATCGTCACGAGCGGGTAGAGATAGAGGTACGCCTCCTGGCTCAGCGTGCGCAGATCGTTCGACAGCTTTCCCATGACGCTCCGTCCCTCGGCGCCGAGGGTCGGCGCGCTCGGGCCCAACGTATCCACGGCCGTCGGGCGGTGCGCGGCGAGCGTGGGCGATCTTCCGGAAGCATCACGGTGAGCCCGTCCGCAGGGCGGGCGCGGGCTGCCGCTCCGCGCCCTCGGGTGGGAGGATCGACGGATGACTGACGACGCCACGACCGAGCTGCCCCCGGTCCTCGCCGAGATCCGCGACGACTTCCTCGCGCTCGGCGAGCGTGACCGGCTCCAGCTCCTGCTCGAGTTCTCGCGCGAGCTGCCGGACCTGCCCGCGCGCTACCAGAACGCCCCGGGGCTGCTCGAGCGCGTCGAGGAGTGCCAGTCCCCCGTGCGCGCGTTCGCCGAGGTCGAGGCCGACGGCGTCCACCTCTACGCGACCGCCCCGGCCGAGGCCCCCACGACCCGCGGGTTCGCCTCGATCCTGGCCCAGGGGCTCGAGGGGCTGACGCCCGAGCAGGCCCTCGCGGTGCCCGACGACTACCCGTTCACGATCGGGCTGACCAACGCGGTGAGCCCCCTGCGCCTCAACGGCATGACGGGCATCCTGCTGCGCGCCAAGCGTCAGATCCGCGACCAGGTCGCGGCGGGCTGAGGAGCCGCCGCGGGGACGCCCGGCCCCGGGGTCGAGACGACGCGTACCGCACGTCGCCTCGCTGAGCGATCACGTCGCCCGGCTCGTCCACCCGACCGACGTCACGCCTGACCGCCCGCGGCCTGCGCGTCGAAGCCCTCGCGGTGCCCCTGGATCTCGTCGGTGTTCTCCATCGCCCACTGGACCAGCGCGAGCACCGGCGGCAGCAGCGTGCGCCCCAGGTCCGTGAGCTCGTAGTCGACCCGCGGCGGGACGACCGCGTGGACCGTCCTGCTCACGAGCCCGTCCCGCTCGAGCTGGCGCAGGTTGAGCGTGAGCATCCGCTGGGAGATGCCGCTGATCCCGTGCAGGAGCTCGGTGAACCGCAACGGACCACCCGAGAGCGTACCGAGGATGAGGACGCTCCACTTGTCGCCGACCCGGTCGAGCACGCGCCGGACCTCGCTGGTCGCGTGGTCGGCGCCGCAGCCGCCACCGTCGGGGACCGGCACCTGTAAGGCGTCGGGGACCGGCACCTGTAAGGCGTCGGGGACCGGCTCCTGATGGGCGCCCGTGGCCGTCGTGGTCATGGACTCTCCGTTTCCTGACCCACCGGGAACACCGGTGTGCCTTTTGTAGACCTCCTTCAGGTTACCCATGATGTCCTCCGGCACAAAAGGTGACTGACCAGACGGGCAGTTACTCGTGGCCCTCTCCACCGTGGCGCACGTCGCGCCACCGACCTCGAAGGAATCACATGAACGTCGCCCTCTGGATCGCCGCTGGACTGCTCGCCGTCGCCTTCGCCGGCGCGGGCTTCATGAAGCTCACGACCCCGGCCGGCAAGCTGATGGAGCAGATGCGCTGGGTCACGCCCGAGCGCCTCACGGCCGTGCGCGTGCTCGGGGCGCTCGAGCTGCTCGGCGCGATCGGCCTGATCCTCCCGATCGTCACGGGCATCGCCCCGATCCTGACCCCGATCGCCGCGACCGGCCTCGCGATCACGCAGATCGGCGCGATCCCCCTGCACGCGCGCCTCGGCGAGAAGCAGTCCGTGCCGGTCAACGCCCTCCTGCTGCTGCTCGCCGTGTTCGTCGCCGTGGGGCGCTTCGCCGGCTGGGGCGCGTGACGCCGTCGGGCGGATGAGAGCGGACGCACCGCGGCGGGCGCGGCGTCCGGCCCCTCGACCGGGGACTGCCTGGACGGCCCGCTCCCCGCGGGCCGTCCCACGGCCCGGCCGGCCCAGCCCTCAGGCCGCGTCGCGCAGCGCGAGGCGCCGCGCGAGCACCGCGCACACGATGAGCTGGAGCTGGTGGAAGACGATCACGGGCACCGCCACGGTGCCCGCGACCGCGACCGGGAAGAGCACGGCGGCCATGGGCAGCCCCGTGGCCAGGCTCTTCTTGGACCCGCACATGAGCAGCGCGATGCGGTCCTCCACGCCGAGCCGCAGCCCGGCCCCGCCCCACCACGTGACAGCGAGCATGACCACCAGGATCAGGGCGCTGATCCCGACGAGCGCGACGATCGTCCACGCCGAGATCCCGGCCCACACCCCCGCGCTCGTCGCAGCGGCGACCGCACCGAAGACCACGATCAGGATCGTGCCGCGGTCCACGGACAGCGTGAGCCACCGCCGGGCCCGGACCCACCGGCCGACGAACGGCTGCAGGAGCTGGCCCACGACGAACGGGGCGAGCAGGTGTACCAGGACGTCACGCAGGCCGCTCAGCCCACCCGTCGCGCCGCTCGACGACATGAACCACAGGACCAGCAGCGGCGTCACGACCATGCCCACGACGTTCGAGACCGTGGCGCCGCAGATCGCCCCGGCGACGTTCCCGCGCGCGACCGACGTGAACGCCACGGACGACTGGACGGTCGAGGGCAGCAACGACAGGAAGAGGATGCCCGCCGCGAGCGGCGCGCCGACGAGCGGGGTCACGGCCCAGGAGACCGCGAGGCCGACGAGCGGGAAGACGACGTAGGTCGAGGCGAGGATGCCGCCCTGGAGGCGGACGTTCTTGAGACCCGCCCACACCTCGGTGGTCGACAGGCGCATGCCGTAGACCAGGAAGAGGACGGCGACCGCGACGTCCGCGACCGCGTCCACGACGCGCTGGGCCTCTGCGGGGACCGGGACCACGAGCCCCAGGACCATGGTCGCGACGAGCGCCACGATGAACGGATCGACCCACTGCTTGAGAACCTGGCGCACGAGGACCGAGTCTAGGTGTCGCGGGGCGAGGGCCCGCCGGCTGCCCGCCGGGCGACCGTCGACCGTCGACCCGCGGGCGGCTCCTACGACGGACCAGGACCGGCGGGGCCTCGAGGCCCCGCCGGTCCTGGTCCGTCGTTCCGTGGGTGCGCCCGGGCTACGGGTGCGCGTGCCCCTGGTAGCGGTGGAGCGCGGCCTGCGCATGCTCGGGCACGCTGCCGTCCTTGTTCGCGACCAGGAAGATCCCGCCCATGCCCATGTCCGAGTGGGACTGCACGTGGCAGTGGACCATCCACGCGCCGGGGCCGACCTTCTCGCCCGCGATCACCTGGAACCCGAACGAGTCGCCGGGGTTGAGGTCGCGCGTGTCGACGACCTGGGTCGGGTCGTTGGGGCCGCTGAGGTATCCCGTACGGTTGTTCGCCCACCGGTGCGCGTGCAGGTGGAAGGTGTGGAACGCGTTGCCGTGGCCGATCGCCACGAACTCGACCCGCTCGCCCTCGTTCGCCTCGAACACCGGCACGTTCGGCGCGACCTGGTTGTTGATCGACATGCCGTTGAAGGCGACCGTGTACGTGCGGTCGGGCAGGACGTCGCCCTTGCGCCGGACGATCAGCGCGCCGTACATGCCGACCTTGACGCCCTCGGTGCCGTGATCGGTCCCCAGCGCGTGGTCGTGGTAGTGCCAGTAGCCCGCGCTCCCGGGCATCCACTGACCGCCCTTGGTCGTGTAGGCGGCGTGGGTGCGCCACACGTAGGTCCGTGACTGGCCGGGCTCGTTGAACGACGCGTTGAGCGGGCTGCCGTCGGAGTCGTAGCTGTAGCTCACACCGTGCGCGTGCAGCGAGAGCCGCTTGTCCGTGGTGTTGACCAGGGTGATCTCGAAGGTCTCGCCCTCCCACATCTCGAGGGTCGGGCCGGGGACCGTGGCCTTGCCGGGCTCGAGGCCGTAGCCGACGAGGCCGACGGGCAGCGCCTCGGCGTACATCGTCAGGCGGCGGACCTTGTTCTTGTCCGGCTTGCCCTTGTCCTTGTCGGGCTTGCCGTGGTTCCCGTTCCCGTTGCCGTGCGCCGCGGCGGGAGCCGCGCCGAGGCCGAGCGCCGTGGGCGCCACGAGGCTCGCGACCGTTCCTGCCAGCATCGACCGGCGCGAGATCTGTCGCTTCAGCAGTCCGTCGGGGGCGGCGGTGTCCTGCGTCATGGTTCTCCCTCTCCTCTGCCCGCCGGACCGGTCGTGGGGGCCGGTGGCGGTCAGGTATTCGTCGTTGAATCCCTGCGCGCTCGCACCGGTGACCTCGCGCGATGGCAGGCACGCGAGGTCGGACGGACGAGCATGACTGCACACGAGCTGCGTGACCGACCCCGCGGCCCACGGCGTCGTGGGCCCTGGCCTCGGTCCGGCCCCCACGGTGAGGGGGTCCCGGTGCACGCCCGACCCTAGGGAGACTTCTGACAACCGTCAAGCAGAAGTAGAAGGTTCACCCTTTTTGTTTTGCGATTCATATCCCAGAAGAGGAGCGGAGTCCGAGCGGGCGACCGCGAGGCCGCCCGCCGACATGTCACCGATCAGAAGAGCGTGTACCCGCCGTCGACCGTCACGACGGCCCCCGTCATGAAGCTCGACGCCTCGCTCGCGAGCATGACCACGACCGGCCCCAGCTCGGCGGGGGTACCCCACCGCTTCATCGCGGCGGGAGCCACGCAGTCGTCGTAGTACTCGGGCTGGTCCACGGGTGACGCCTCGGTCAGGATGTACCCGGGCGCGATCGCGTTGACCCGGATCCCGTGCGGTGCCCACTCCGCCGCGAGCCCCTTGGTCAGCTGGTGCACCGCGGCCTTCGACGCCAGGTACGCGGGCTGCCACCGCGGGCGGTTGACGATCTGCGCGGACATCGACCCCACGTTGACGATCGCCCCGCCTCGACCGTCCGTGACCATCTGCCGGGCCACGGCCCGCGAGCAGTACCAGACACCGTCGAGGTTCGTCGCGAGCGTCCGGTGCCACACGTCGTCCTCGATCTCGAGGGCCGCTCCCCCGATCGAGATCCCCGCGTTGTTGACGAGCACGTCGACGCCGCCGCCCTCGCGCCCGACCTGCGCCACGACGTCGTCGACCTGCTCGCGGTCCGTGACGTCGAGCTCGTAGCCGTGCGCCGCGACCCCCAGCGCCCGCAGCTCGTCTGCCGCCGCCTGCGCGGCCTCGAGCGTCGTCGCCGTCAGCGCGACCTGGGCCCCCGCCTCCCCCAGCGCATGCGCGAGCCCGCGCCCGATCCCGCGGCTCGCGCCCGTGACGAGCGCCGTGCGGCCGGCGAGGGAGAACGTGTCGAGAACAGCCATGTCGATCCGATCCGGAGGTCAGGAGGAGCCAGCAGGTGGAGAGGGTACAGAGTTCCAGGGACGCACGACGACGGCGCCGCCCCGGGGAGGGACGGCGCCGTGCGTGGCTCAGAAGTCGAAGAGGTCCTCGAGCCAGGACTCCTTCTTCTTGCGCTTGCGGTAGCGCGGGTCGTCGCTGCGGTACTGCTCCGGGCTGCGGTACCGGTCGTCGCCCCGGTACTCGTCGCGACGCCGGTCGTCGCCGCGGTACTCGTCCCGGCGACGGTCGTCCGCGTAGCCGTAGGGCGCCGGCGGCGGGACCGGCAGCTGCTGGGTCGGGGGGTACTGCACGGGCGGTGGCGTCGCAGCACGCGGAGCCGCCGCTGCCGCCGGGCCGCCTGCCTCGGCGGCGATCTCTGCCTCGAGGCTGCGGTCGATGATCTTGTCGAGCTCACCCCGGTCGAGCCACACGCCGCGGCAGGTGGGGCAGTAGTCGATCTCCACTCCCTTGCGGTCGGACATCACGAGCACGGTCTGATCGAGAGGGCACAGCATGACGGGTCTCCTTCGTCGGGTCGAACGCACAACGGTCGGCGCGCCGCGGGGGTTCCCGCGCGCGCCGGAAAGGCACGAGCCACAGGGCAGGACGGCGGGTCAGACCTCGAAGAGGTAGCCCATGCCCGGCTGGGTGATGATGTGCCGGGGGTTCGCGGGGTCGTCCTCGAGCTTGCGCCGCAGCTGCGCGGTGTAGACGCGCAGGTAGTTCGTCTCGGCCGAGTACGCCGGCCCCCACACGTCGTGCAGGAGCTGGAGCCGCCCCACCATGCGGCCCCGGTGACGCACGAGCACCTCGAGCAGCGACCACTCCGTGGGGCTCAGCCGGACCTCCTGCCCGGCCCGAAGCACACGGCGCCGAGCCAGGTCGATCCGCAGGTCGCCCGCCTCCACGACGGGCTCCGACACCTCGGCGGGCTGGGCGCGGCGCACCGCGGCCCGCAGCCGCGCGAGCAGCTCGTTCATGGCGAACGGCTTGGTCACGTAGTCGTCGGCGCCCGCGTCGAGCGCGTCGACCTTGTCGTCGCCGAGCTGACGCGCCGAGAGCACCACGATCGGCACCGCGCTCCACCCGCGGATGCCCTCGATGACCTCGAACCCCGAGAGGTCCGGCAGGCCCAGGTCGAGCAGGATCACGTCGGGGCGCGCGCTCGCGGCCGCGTCGAGGGCCTCGGTCCCGGTCATGGCGACCGTGACGTCCCAGCCGTGCGCGCGCAGGTTGATCGCGAGCGCGCGCACGAGCCCCGCGTCGTCGTCGACGACGAGCACCCGGTTGCCTTCGCCGCTCATCCGCGCACCTCGCCCGTCTCGCTCGTGCTGCTCGTGTCGCGGGTGCCGCCGTCCGCCGTGCCTGTACCAACGCCTCTGCGCCTGCCTGTGCCGTCCGTGCTCACGTCGTCATCCTCCCGTGCCTCGCGCGGCACGGTGACCACCATGGTCAGGCCGCCGCCGGGCGTGTCCTCCGGCGTGATGCTCGCACCCACTGCCCGCGCCAGCCCGTCCGCGACCGCGAGCCCCAGGCCCAGGCCCTCCCCGGTCGTGTCGCCGAGCCGTTGGAAGGGCTCGAACATGCGGACCTTGGACTCGTCCGACAGGCCCCGGCCCGTGTCGACGATCCGCAGCTCGATCTCCCGGGGCCCGGCCGAGGCCGTGATCCGCACGGGCTCGCCCGGCGGGCTGTGCCGCACCGCGTTCGACGTGAGGTTCGCGACCGCACGCTCGAGCAGCCCGGGGTCGGTGCGCACGAGCGGCAGGTCGTCGGGCACGTCGAGGCGCACGACGCCGGGCCCGTAGGGCTCGATCGCGAGCGGCACGATCTCGTCGACCGACGCCGCTCGCAGCACGGGCCGCACGCTCCCGGTCTGGAGCCGGGACAGGTCGAGCAGGTTGTCGATGAGCTTCTCGAGGCGCCCGGTCGAGTCCTGGATGGTGCGGGTGAGCGCGTCGGTGTCCTCGGCGTCGAGGTGCACGTCGGGGGACGCGAGGCCGTCGACGGCCGTGCGGATCGAGGCGAGCGGGGTGCGCAGGTCGTGCGAGACGGCCGCGAGCAGCGCGGTGCGCGTCGCGTCGGCCTCCTCGAGGACCGCGGCCTGGGCAGCCTGCTCGCGCAGGCGCCGGTACTCCAGGACGAGCCCGGCCTGGGCCGCGAACGCCTCGAGGACCTGACGGTCGCTCGCAGGCAGGGCCCGCCCCCACAGTGACAGCCGGTGCGAGTCGTCGACGCGCAGCTCTGTCCGCTCGGCGTCGTCCAGGTGCCCGACGGCGGAGCGCGCCCCGGTGCGCCCGTCACCCTTGGCGGGGGTCAGGTCGCCCTCGGCGAAACCCCCGTCGCCCTCGGGAAGGCGTACGTCCCCCTCGACCCGGCCCGTGCTCGCGACCGTGCGCCAGGGCCCGCGCTCCCCCGCCCGCGTCTCGAGCTCGACCCTCGACAGTCCGAACGTCTCGGCGAGCCGCGTGACGATGGCCTGCGCGGTGTCCTCGCCCGAGAGCACCGAGCGCGACAGCGCCGCGAGCGTCGAGGCCTCTGCCCGCGCCCTGTAGGCCTGCGCGGTTCGGCGAGCGGCGAGGTCCACGACCGACGCGACGGCCGCGGCGACCAGGACGAACACGAGGAGCGCAAGGAGGTTCTCGGGGTCCTGGACGGTGAGGAACCCGGTCGGGGGCGTGAAGAACCAGTTGAGGCACAGGAACGAGACGACGGCTGCGGCCACGGCGGGCCACAGCCCGCCCACGAGCGCGACGGCCACCGACCCGGCGAGGAACAGCATGAGCTCGGTCGAGAGCGAGACGACGTCGCGCAGGAGCCAGAAGATCCCGGTCAGCACGGCGGGCACCACGAACGCGAGCGCCCACCCGGCGGTCCGGCGCGGTCGGGACAGCGCCGACCACCGGCCGCGCAGCAGCCTGCCCGCGCGCGCCTTCTCGTGCGTCACGAGGTGGACGTCGATCGTCCCGGCCAGGCGGGCGATCTCGGCGCTCGAGGACCCCAGGAGTGCCTCGCGCCAGCGCGAGTGCCTCGAGACGCCCACCACGATCATGGTCGCGTTGACCCCTTGCGCGAAGTCGACGATCGCCGAGGCGACGTCCTCGCCCACGACCGTGTGGAACGTCCCGCCGAGCGACTCGACGAGCTCGCGCGAGGCCGCGATGGCCGCGGGCGGCGCGCTGGGCAGCCCGTCGGTCGCCAGGACGTGGACCGCGACGAGCTCGGAGCCGGCCGCGCGCTGGGCGATCCGGGCGCCGCGGCGCAGCAGCGTCTCGCCCTCGGGGCCGCCCGTGACCGCGACGACGATGCGCTCGCGCGCCGGCCACGTGCCCGAGATCGCGTGGTCTGCCCGGTACCGGGTCAGGGCGTCGTCGACTCGGTCGGCGAGCCACAGCAGCGCGAGCTCGCGCAGGGCCGTGAGGTTGCCCGTGCGGAAGTACGACGACAGCGAGGCGTCGATCTGCTCGGCCCGGTAGACGTTGCCGTGCGCGAGCCGGCGCCGCAGCGCCTGCGGCGACAGGTCCACGAGCTGGATCTGGTCGGCGTCGCGCACCACCTGGTCGGGCACGGTCTCGCGCTGGCGCACGCCCGTGATGGCCTCGACGTCCGCGGTGAGCGACTCGAGGTGCTGCACGTTGACGGTGGTCACCACGTCGATGCCCGCCGCCAGGAGGTCCTGCACGTCCTGCCAGCGCTTGCGGTGGCGCGAGCCGGGTGCGTTGGTGTGCGCGAGCTCGTCGACCAGGACGACCTGGGGGTCGCGGGCGAGCACGGCCTCGACGTCGAGCTCGGTCAGCTCGACGTCCCGGTGGCTCACGACGCGCCGCGGCACGACCTCGAGGTCACCGATCTGCGTGATCGTCGCGGCGCGCCCGTGCGTCTCGACCAGGCCGACGACCACGTCCGTGCCACGCGACCTGCGCCGGTGCGCCTCGCCGAGCATCGCGTACGTCTTGCCCACGCCCGGCGCGGCTCCGAGGTACACGGTGAGCAGCCCGGGACGGCGAGCGGCGCCGTCGGGCCCCCCTGCCCCTCGACCCACCTGCCCTTCCCCGCCCGGGGACGCGCCGGGGTCCGGGCGCCCCTCCTGGGGGCTCCCGGACCCTGCGGCCTCGTGGCCGCCGCGTCCCTCAGGCACGGGGCACCCGCGCCGTCCGGTCCACGGCGGAGGGCCTCGCGCTCGTCGTCATGGGTTCATCTTCTCCGAGTTCTCGAGCGCGAGGTTGAGCTCGAGCACGTTGACACGCGGTTCGCCCAGGACGCCGAGGTCCCGCCCGGCGGTGTGCTGGGCCACGAGGTCCGCGACGACGGCCTCGTCCAGGCCCCTCGCCTCGGCGACCCGCGCGACCTGCAAGGCCGCGTACGCAGGACTGATCTGCGGGTCGAGCCCCGAGGCCGATGCCGTGAGCGCGTCGGCGGGCAGCGACGCGGGGTCCACGCCGTTCAGGTCGGCCAGCGCCGCCCGGCGCTCGTCGATCGACGCGACCAGCTCGGGGTTCAGAGGCCCGAGGTTGGTGCCCGCGGACGCGAGCGTGTCGTACCCGTCGCCCGCGGCCGAGGGCCGCCCGTGGAACCAGCGCTCGGCGTCGTCGGCCGCGGCGAAGTCCTGCCCGATCAGCGCGGACCCCACGACGGGCGCGCCGTCCGCGCCCGTGTCGGCGAGGGACGTGGCGTGCGTGCCGTCGCTGCGCACGAGCGAGCCGTTCGCCTGCCAGGGCAGGGCGAGCTGCCCGACGCCCCATACCGCGAGCGGGTAGGCCACGCCCAGGAGCACGGTCAGGACGAGCAGGACGCGCAGGCCCGCGAGCGTCTGGCGGAACAGCGAGGCGGCGCCGGCCGAGGCCGAGGGGCGCGCGAGGGGTGCGGGGCGTCCGGGGACGCCCGCGGGGGTGGTCAGAGTTCCAGGCATGTCAGCCAATCCCGGGGATGAGGGAGATCACGAGGTCGATGAGCTTGATCCCGACGAACGGGGCCACGAGCCCACCCACGCCGTAGACCAGGAGGTTGCGGCGCAGCATCGCGGACGCCGACGACGGCCGGTACCGCACGCCCTTGAGCGAGAGCGGGATGAGCACCAGGATGATGAGCGCGTTGAACACGACGGCCGACAGGATGGCCGACTCGGGGCTCGACAGGCGCATGACGTTGAGCACCGCGAGCTGCGGGAACACGACCATGAACATCGCGGGCAGGATCGCGAAGTACTTCGCGATGTCGTTGGCGATCGAGAAGGTCGTCAGTGCCCCGCGCGTGATGAGGAGCTGCTTGCCGATCTCGACGATCTCGATGAGCTTGGTCGGGTCGGAGTCGAGGTCCACCATGTTGCCCGCCTCCTTGGCGGCGGTGGTCCCGGTGTTCATCGCGACGCCCACGTCGGCCTGGGCCAGGGCGGGCGCGTCGTTGGTGCCGTCGCCCGCCATGGCCACGAGCCGCCCGCCGGCCTGCTCGCGCCGGATGAGCGCGAGCTTGTCCTCGGGCGTCGCCTCGGCCAGGACGTCGTCGACGCCTGCCTCCGCGGCGATGGCCCGAGCGGTCACGGCGTTGTCGCCCGTGACCATGACGGTGCGGATGCCCATGGCGCGCAGCTCGTCGAACCGTTCGCGCATGCCCGCCTTGACGACGTCCTTGAGGTGGACGACGCCCAGGACGCGCGCGGGCCCCTCGCCGACCTGCTCGGCCACGACGAGCGGCGTGCCGCCCGAGGAGCTCACGGCGTCGACGTGGGCTGCGAGCTGCTCGGCGACGGTGGCGCCGGGCCCGCTGCTCGTCCGGACACCGGTCGAGTGGACCCAGCGCTGGACCGCGCTGCCGGCCCCCTTGCGGATGCGGCGCACCCGCCCGTCGGGCAGGGGCAGGTCGATCCCGCTCATGCGCGTGTGGGCGGAGAAGGGCACCATCTCGGCCCCGGCGAGGGCCTCCGTCTGGTCGGCGTGCGCGTCACCCAGCCCGTACCGCTCACGGACCAGCACCACGATGCTCTTGCCCTCGGGCGTCTCGTCCGCGAGCGAGGAGAGCCGGGCGGCCTCGGCGAGCTGCGCCGTCGTGACGTCGCCGACCGCGAGGAGGTCGGCCGCCTGCCGGTTGCCGTACGTGATGGTGCCTGTCTTGTCGAGCAGCAGGACGTCGACGTCGCCCGCGGCCTCGACCGCGCGGCCCGACATCGCGAGCACGTTGCGCTGGACGAGACGGTCCATGCCCGCGATGCCGATCGCCGACAGCAGCGCCCCGATGGTCGTGGGGATGAGGCACACGAGCAGCGAGATGAGGACGATCATCGACTGCTTGGACCCCGAGTACACCGCGAACGGCTGCAGCGTCACGACCGCCAGCAGGAAGATGATCGTGAGCGAGGTCAGGAGGATGTTGAGCGCGATCTCGTTGGGCGTGCGCTGGCGCTCCGACCCCTCGACGAGCGCGATCATCCGGTCGACGAACGTGTGGCCAGCGGGCGCGGTGATCCGCACGACGATCGTGTCCGACAGGACGACGGTCCCGCCCGTGACCGCCGACCGGTCACCGCCCGACTCACGGATCACCGGGGCCGACTCGCCCGTGATCGCGGACTCGTCGACCGACGCGACCCCCTCGATGACGTCGCCGTCACCGGGGACGATCTCGCCCGCCCGGACGACCACCACGTCCCCGACGGCGAGCGTCGAGGAGGGGACCTCCGCCGTCGGGCAGCTCGCGAGGCCCGTCCCGGTCGCCAGGGTGTCGGACGGAGCCATGACACGCCGCGCGGTCGTCTGCTGCTGGGTCGCGCGCAGGCTCGACGCCTGCGCCTTGCCCCGGCTCTCCGCGACCGACTCGGCGAGCGTCGCGAACAGCACGGTCGCCCACAGCCAGAGCGCGATGGCCCACGCGAAGACGCTGGGCTCGAACGCCGCGAGCGCCGTCGTGGCCACGGCGCCGAGCTCGACGACGAACAGCACGGGAGAGGCGACCAGCTCGCGCGGGTCGAGCTTGCGGAACGCACCGGGCAGCGCGGCCCGGACCTGCGCCCACGAGAGCGAGGCGCCGCGCCCGGGCCCGGGCTTGCGACCGGAGGAGGCAGGGGCAGCACCGGCAGCACCTTCCTCGACAGCACCGTCCGAGCCTGGAGCGACAGGAAGCAACACCGCATCGGATACACCAGCAGGCGCATCCCCGCGGGGGGTGGGGCGGGTCGTGGCGGGTCTGGCGGAGGACCGAGGAACGAGGTCCTCTGGAAGACCCGCCCCGCCCCCCGCGGGGACGCGCCCGGAGGGAGCGACGGAAGAGGAACGATTCATGAGAGCGACTCCACGATGGGACCGAGCGACAGCACGGGGACGAAGGTGAGCCCGACGACGACCAGGGCGACGGTTCCCAAGACGCCCACGAAGAGGGGCTGGTGCGTCGGGAGGGTGCCCGCGGTGGCGGGGACCGTCTTCTGGGAGGCGAAGCGTCCGGCGAGCGCCAGGACGAGGGCCATGGGGATGAAGCGGCCGGCGAGCATCGCGATGCCGAGCGCAGTGTTGTAGAAGGGCGTGCCGGACGTGAGGCCGCCGAACGCCGAGCCGTTGTTGTTGGCCGCGGACGTGATGGCGTACAGGACCTCGGAGAGCCCGTGCGGGCCGGCCTCCTGGATGCCTGCCTGCCCGGCAGGCAGCGCGATCGCCAGGGCCGTCCCGACGAGCACGAGGAACGGGACCGTGAGGATGTAGAGCGCGACGAGCGTGATCTCCTGGCGCCCGATCTTCTTGCCGAGGTACTCGGGCGTGCGCCCGACCATGAGCCCGGAGACGAACACCGCGACGATCGCGAGCATGAGCATCCCGTACAGGCCCGAGCCCACGCCGCCCGGCGCGATCTCGCCGAGCATCATGGTGAACATCGTGACGCCGCCGCCCGGCGCGGTCAGGGAGTCGTGCATGGCGTTCACCGCGCCCGTGGAGGTGCCCGTGGTCGACGCGGCGAACAGCGCGCTCGCGGCGAGGCCGAAGCGGGTCTCCTTGCCCTCCATGGCGCCGCCCGCGGCGAGCGGGGCGGCACCGGGGCCGGCCATCTCGGCCCAGGTGATGAGCGCGACCGCGACGAACCACAGCGCGCCCATGGCCCCGAGGATCGCCCAGCCCTGGCGCTTGTCGCCGACCATGAGGCCGAACGTGCGGGGCAGGGTGAACGGGATCACGAGGATCAGGAAGATCTCGAACAGGTTGGAGAACGGGGTGGGGTTCTCGAGCGGGTGCGCCGAGTTGGCGTTGAAGAACCCGCCGCCGTTGGTGCCGAGCTCCTTGATGACCTCCTGCGAGGCGACGGGGCCGCCGAGCACATGCTGCGTGCCGCCCGCGACCGTGTCGATCGCGGTGTGCGCGTCGAAGTTCTGGATGACACCCGTCGCGAGCAGCACGATCGCGCCCACGAACGCCAGGGGCAGCAGGATGCGCACGCACGTGCGGGTCAGGTCGGACCAGAAGTTGCCGACGCGCCCGTCGGTGCCCGAGCGTACGAAGCCGCGGATCAGGGCGACCGCGACCGAGATCCCGACGGCCGCGGACACGAAGTTCTGCACCGCGAGCCCGCTCATCTGGAGCAGGTGCCCCGCGGCGGCCTCGCCCGAGTACCACTGCCAGTTCGTGTTGGCGACGAACGAGACCGCGGTGTTCCAGGCGCCGGCCGGGTCGAACGCGGCGAAGCCGAGTTTCATCGGCAGGTGCTGCTGGAGGCGGGCGATCCCGTAGAGGAGAAGGAGCGAGGCCATCGAGAAGCCGAGGAGCGAGAGCAGGTAGGTGCTCCACTTCTGCTCGGCGTCGGGGTCGACGCGCATGAGCCGGTACCCGGCCCGCTCGACCCGCAGGTGCCGGGGCGAGGTGAAGACACGTGCCATGTAGGCGCCGAGCGGGGCGTGCACGGCGGCGAGCGCGAGGAGCAGCAGGACGAGCTGCCCGACGGCGAGCCACACGCCGGGCGCCTGCGTCACCTGGGTGGCTGCGGTCTGGGTCAGCACGCTGGTCTGGGTCAGCACGGTCGCGCTCACCGGACCTTGTCGCTGCGGAGGAGGGCGACGAACAGGTAGCCGAGCAGCACCACGACGGCACCGAGCCCGACCCAGTCGAGGACCGTCATGACGTGGACCCCCCGGAGGAGCCGTGGCGGCGGGCCACGAGGCCGACGGCGGTGAAGAACACCACGGTCAGCAGGATGTAGGCCAGGTCGGCCATCTGAGTTCTGCCTTCGAACGTCGTGCGGCGGGCGGATCTCGGGGACCGCGGACAGGTGCCGTGGTCGGCGGGGAGGCGCCGTGCCGGTGCGCAGCTCCTGCGCACACCCCAGGTCTATGCCGTGCGGGACGGCGTGGGGCGGGACGTTGACGGGTTCTTGACGGGGGTGCCGCGGGTGTTGACGCAACCCTGACGGGAGGGGTTGGGGGCGGCGTGGGGGACGCGCCCGCACGGATGAGTTGTCAGAACCACACCTGGCTATCCCCCGGCCCAGTTCTGACAACTAGTCCACGCTGCGCCACCGCCTCGCCGCTCCGCGTCGTGCACCGCCATGTCGACGACGTCACCACGTCACGCCGGGGTCGCCGCGAACTCGCGCCGCCCCGATGAGTTGTCAGAACCACACCTGGCTATCCCCCGGCCCAGTTCTGACAACGAAGCCGTGGGAAGGGAAGCCTCCGTCGAGACCCACCGGGCGGGCTCAGGGCAGCGGCGCAGTCGACGTCGAGCAGCAGTCGACGTCGAGCGTCAGTCGACGTCGAGACGCTCGCGCAGCTCTTCCGCCAGGTGCAGGTCGTCGTCGAGCGCCGCGAGCGCGTCCGCGAGCAGGGGCAGCGCCTCGGCGCCTGCGAGGAACCGGGCGGCCGCGACGTCGTCGTGCAGCTGGAGCGCGAGGTCCGCCCGCAGGACGAGCGCCCGGAAGCGCAGGCGCTCGGACACGGTGCGGGTCCTGACGCCCTCGGCGTCGAACGCCCTGTCGAGCACGCGGGCCGCGCCGGTGGGGTCCCCGGCCCCGCGCAGGATGCGCGCGTGCTCGACCGCTCGGGCGATGTCGGACGGCGCGTCGACCGTGCGACGCGGGAGGCGGCCCAACGGCACCTCACCACGCTGCACCACGTGAACCTCCTCGTGTGCGTCGGGCCACGGAGGCTCCCGACGCACCGTGTCCGATCTGTCCGTCCTCGTCCACCCTAGCCGCGACCTCCGGGCACCGCTCGGGATGGGGACGGCGCGCCGCCGACGAACGGCGACCGGGCGAAGTGCGAGCGCGACGCCCCCCGGGGCCGCCCCCAGCCACCCCGAGATGCGGCGAACGGGGGCCCGGAACGCTCCCGGACCCCCGTTCGCCGCATCTCGACGAGCACGGTCAGCGCTGCACGCGCGCGCTCCCGCCCGAGGCGAGCTTGCGGACCTCGGCGAGCGACGCCGTCGACGTGTCGCCCGGCGTGGTCATCGCGATCGCCCCGTGGGCCGCGCCGTACTCGACGGCCTCCTGGATCGAGCCGAGCTCCATGAGCCCGTACGCGAGGCCCGAGGCGAACGAGTCTCCCCCGCCCACGCGGTCGAGGATCTCGAGGTCGGCGCGGTGCGTGGCCTCGGCGAAGCCCTGGACCCGGGACCACGCGATGGCCCCCCAGTCGTTGCGCGTGGCCGAGCGCACGGCCCGCAGCGTGGTGCCGATGACCTGGAAGTTCGGGTACGCGGCTGCGGCGGTCTCGATCATGGCGCGGAAAGCCGCGGTGTCGAGGTCCGTCAGGTTCTCGTCCACGCCCTCGATCTCGAACCCGAGGCTCGCGGTGAAGTCCTCCTCGTTGCCGATCATGACGTCGACGTACTGCGCGAGGTGGCGGTTGACCTCCTGCGCACGCGCAGGCCCGCCGATGCCCTGCCACAGCGAGGGACGGTAGTTGAGGTCGTAGGACACGACGGTGCCGTGCTTGCGCGCGGCCTGCATCGCGGCCTCGGCGACGTCCGCGGACGACGCGGACAGCGCGGCGAAGATCCCGCCCGTGTGCAGCCAGCGCACGCCCCGACCGAACAGCTCGTCCCAGTCCACGTCCTCGGGCCGCATCTGGGCGATCGCGGTGTTGCCGCGGTCGCTCACGCCCACCGCGCCGCGCACGCCGTATCCGCGCTCGGTGAAGTTGAGCCCGTTGCGGACCGTGCGACCGATCCCGTCGTACGGGACCCACTGCACGTAGCTCGTGTCGAGGCCGCCCGTGAGCATGAGGTCCTCGACCAGGCGGCCGACCTCGTTGTCCGCGAGCGCCGTGACGATCGCGCCGCGCAGACCGAAGCAGCGGCGCAGACCGCGCGCGACGTTGTACTCGCCTCCGCCCTCCCACGCGTCGAACGAGCGGGTCGTCTTGATGCGTCGCTCGCCCGGGTCCAGGCGCAGCATGACCTCGCCCAGGGAGACGACGTCGTAGGTGCAGTCCGCGGCCGGGCGCAGCTCCAGGGGGGCGCCCGCGGGAAGGGTGGTCGTGTCGGTCATGTCAGCTCACTTTCCTGCGGCGGCAACGGCGGGGTCTCCGGCGACGGGCGCCGGAGAGACGGTGGGAACTGCGGGCGCGAGCGACGCCGCGAGGGCGACGGCCTGCGCCGAGCGGCGCGCGATCTCGGCGAAGTCTCCAGCCTCCACGAGGGACTTCTCGACCATCCACGAGCCGCCCACGGCCAGGACGGAGGGCACCGAGAGGTACTCGGTCGCGTTGGCCGCGCTCACACCACCCGTGGGGACGAACCGCAGGCCGGGGAACGGCGCGGACAGCGCCTTGATCGCGGGCACTCCCCCGTTGATCGCGGCGGGGAAGAACTTCACGACGTCGAGCCCCAGCGCCAGGGCGGCCATGATGTCCGACGGCGTCGCGACGCCCGGGAAGATCGGCAGGCCGTGGTGCTGCGCTCGGCGCACGACGTCGGCGCTCAGCCCGGGCGAGACCAGGAAGCGCGCACCGGCGTCGACGGCCTGGTCGACCTGGTCGGCGTTGACGACCGTGCCGGCCCCCGTCACGAGCTCGGGCAGCTCGCGCGTGACGGCGGCGATCGCTGCGCGGGCACCGGCGGTGCGGAAGGTGATCTCGGCGATGGGCAGGCCGCCGTCCAGGAGAGCGGCTCCGAGGGCGAGCGCCTGGGCCTCGTCCTCCACGACGACCACGGGCACGACCCGCACCGTGGCGAAGAGCTGGTCGAGGTCGGTCGGGGGCGCAGCGGGTGACATGAGGCCTCGCGTTTCGTTATAGTGAACGGATGTTCTGGAATACGAAATCACTCTACGTGAGCGGCGCGCCCGCGTGGTAGCCCGCCCGAGCACCGAGACCCCGCGCGCCGACTCCCCGGCGGACCACGCACCGGCAGACCACGCCGCCGCGAGCAGCCCGCTCGGCTCGGTCGACAAGGCCCTGCTCGCCCTCGAACGGCTCGCGGCCGCCGGGCCGGGCGGGCTCACCCTGGGCTCGCTCGCGGCCGAGCTGGGCCTCAACAAGACCTCGCTGCACCGCACCCTGTCGGCCCTGCGCTTCCGCGGCTACGCGGACCAGGACCCCGCGACGGGCAGCTACCGGCTGGGCCCTGCCGCGACCGCGCTCGGCGACACGTTCCTGGGCGAGGAGAACCTGCCGGCGCTCCTGGGACCGGCTCTCACGGCCGTGTGCGAGGCGTCGGGCGAGCTCATCCACCTGGGCGTCCTGTCGGGCCCGGAGATCGTCTACCTCGACAAGGTCGAGCCGGCACGGGCGGTCAGGGTCTGGTCGGCGATCGGACGACGCCGCCCCGCCGCGACGACCGCGCTCGGACGGGCGCTCCTCGCATTCCGGACCACCGATCGCTCGGCCATGTCCTGGTACGCCGCCGCGACCGGCGACACGGGCCCCACGACGATCACCGCGGACTCGCTCTGGGACACGCTGACCGCCGCCCGGGCCGACGGCTATGCGACCGAGACCGAGGAGAACGAGCCAGGGATCAGCTGCCTCGCCGTGCCGCTGCTGCGTGCTGGACAGGCCGTCGCCGCACTGTCCGTCACGGCACCGGCCGACCGCATGGGACCGGACCGGCACCGTGAGCTCGCCCGGATCGTCCGCTCCGTGGCCCCGCCGCTCCTGCCCTCGTCACTGAGCCTCCCTGACGCGCTCGACGCGAACGCCTGACCTGCGACGGGACGTCCGGCGCCACCCGCTTCCCGTCGGGGAGCCCGCGACGAGGCTCGAGCGCCGCGCGGCCCGCGGCGCCGTCGGGCATCCGGACTGGCGACGCGCTCCCACGCTCCCTGCGCGCACCCCCGGGGTGTGAGAGAGTGCGAGGGCACACGCGATCTGCCCGCTGATCCGGGCACGACGAACGAGGAGCACAACGGCGATGACCGTTCTTGTGGCCTACAACGACTCGCCACAGGGTGAGGCGGCCCTGCATGCCGGAGCCGCCGAGGCGGTCCGCCGAGACCTTCCGCTGGCGATCTTCGTCCTGACCCCGCTCGAGGGCCCGCCGCAGGACGACCCGCCCCTCCCGCCCGACCTGGCGCACCTGCTCGACGCCCTCCCCGCGGGCACCCCCGCGGCGAGCGTCACCTACCGCGAGTCGCGCGTCGACCCTGCGGACGCGATCCTCGACGAGGCCGAGCGCCTGACCGCGAGCCTCGTCGTGATCGGCTCGCGCAAGCGCTCCCCCGTCGGCAAGTTCCTGCTCGGCAGCACCACGCAGCGCGTCCTGCTCGACGCCCACGCTCCCGTGCTGGTCATCAAGGCCAAGCACTAGCCCCACCTCACGCCAGGAGGTCTCATGGACCCGGTCGTCGCAGGTCTCGTCATCGTCGCCGTCGGCCTGCTGCTGTGCTTCTTCGGCATCGGCTCGGTCCACCTGGCGGTGATCGCCTCCGGGTTCGGCCTCGGCTGGATGCTCGGCGACCTGTTCGGGGCGAGCCAGTCCACCGCGCTGCTGCTCGGGGTCCTGGGCGGGCTCGTCGCCTGGATCGCCGTGGCGTTCGTGTTCAAGCTCGCGTCGTTCTTCATCGGGATCGTGACGGGCGCCGTGATCGGCGCCAAGCTCTACGGCACGGTCTCGGGCGACTCGGGCAACTGGGTCCTCGCGGCGATCATCGTCATCGCGGTCGCGGCGGCCTGCGGCTTCCTCGCCGACAAGTACCGGCGCCGGGCCCTGCTGTGGCTCACGACGATCGGTGGTGCGGGCATCGTGCTGGGCGGCCTCGGCCGCGTCTCCCCCGACACCCTGGGGTTCCTGCGCGACCCGTCCCCGGGCTGGGAGCAGGTCGTGTCGTTCCTGGCGTGGGCCGCGCTCGCGCTCGCCGGGTGGCTCGTGCAGCGCAGGCTGTTCGCCAAGCGTCTGGGCATCACACGCGGCGAGGCCGAGGCCACCAAGGGCTGACACGGGGTCCGCTGGGTGCGGGGCTCGTGCGAGCCCGCGCCGGGCGCGCACCGCACGAGCCGCACCCAGCGGGGGGGCGAGCGCGCCTCAGCGCACCGCGACCTCGATGAGGTTCTTCCACGGGTCGTCGAACCGCAGCGTCGCGCCGTCGTGACGCATCTGGATCCCGCGCCGGGACAGCCGGTCGACGAGCGCCGTGACGTCGTCCTCGGAGGGCACCGAGATCGCGACCTGCCCCAGTCCAAGCGTCGAGGCGCGCGGCCCCGCCCCCTGGCTGTTCCAGGTGTTCATGGCCATGTGGTGGTGATACCCGCCCGCCGAGACGAACAGCGCGCTCGGCAGCGAGGCCGTGGCCTCGAAGCCCAGGGTGTCGACGTAGAACGCGCGGGCCGTGGGGATGTCGCCCACCTGGAGGTGCACGTGCCCCACCACGGTGTCGTCCGGCCCGACGACGTCGGTCGAGAGCGCGCGCTCGAGCGCCGCGTCGGTGAGGTGCTCCTGCATGAACGCGTTGGGGTCGATGTAGAGCGTGTCCATCGCGACCTGGCCGTCCTGCCAGCTCCAGGTCTCGCGCGGGCGGTCGTGGTAGAGCTCGACGCCGTTGCCCTCGGGGTCGGTGAAGTAGAACGCCTCGGAGACCAGGTGGTCGCCGCTGCCGACGAACGTGCTGGGCGCGGTGCGCGCGACCGAGGCGACGGCTGCGGCGAGCGCGGGCGCGTCGTCGAACAGCAGGGCCGTGTGGAACAGGCCCGCCTCGCCGCGGCGTGCGCGGGGCAGGTCCTTGCCGCGGCGCAGGACCACGAGCGGGGTCGCGCCGCGCCCGAGGACCACGGTCTCGTCGCGCGAGCCGGCCCCGGCGCCGGGGATCGCCGCGAGCAGGGCGTCCGACGGCGTCAGCACAGCCAGGGAGAGCGCGTCCCGGTAGTAGCGGGTCATGAGGTCGAGGTCCGCGACGTGCAGCGTCACGGCGTCCATCGAGGTCTCCGCGGACAGCAGGTCCTTGGTCGCGAAGGCGGTGGCGTCGGTGCCGGGCAGGCGAGAAGCGGTCTCCGCGGGGCTGTTCGTTCGGTCAGTCATGATGTCCTCCGTCCAGGGCCGGGTCCCGACCTCTGTCCTCCAGAATAGTTGAAGGTTAAACTAAATGGAAGCCTGAGGTGTTCCCGGCGCCCGCCCGTCGGCGTCGAGTGCGTGGTTGTGGGGGGGGCGCCCCGGGGGGGGGGGGGGCCCCCCCCCCCCCCCCCCCCGCCCCCCGGGGGGGGGCGCCCGCCCACCCCCCCCCCCCCCCC
>NZ_JBIVFZ010000001.1:451105-593282 GCF_044748475.1 Oerskovia enterophila | reverse complement strand
GCCGCGACACGCCGGGCGCGTCGCGGCACAACCACGCACTCAGCGGGAGTCAGTCGTCACGCGGCCGACGTCACGCCCACCGCAGCCCGCAGGCCCTCGGCGAGCGGCGTCGTCGGGCGCCCGATGAGGCGCGCGAGCTCGCCCGACGTCGCCGCGAGCAGACCGTCGCGCGTGTTGCCGTCGAGCGCGACCACGAAGCCCGCGGTCCCCTCGTCGAGGCCCGCGTCGAGCAGGACCTGGGTGTGCACCTCGGGGGTCACGTCCTGGTAGACGACCTCGCGACCGACGATCTCCGCGATGGTCGCGGCGAGGAACAGGTAGTCCCACGCGACGTCGCCCGAGAGCTCGTGGACGCCGCCCTCGTAGGCCGCGTCGTCGTTGGCCGCGGCGAGGACCACGGCCGCCGCCTCGGCGTAGTCCTTGCGGCTCGCGGACGCGACGCGCCCGTCGCCCACGCTGCCGAGCACGACGCCGGTCTCGCGCGCCTGCTCGACGTTGCCGACGTAGTTCTCGGTGTACCAGCCGTTGCGCAGGATCGTGGCGGGCAGGCCCGAGGCCGCGACGAGCTCCTCGGTCGCCTTGTGCTCGGGGGCCAGGACCAGCGCGGACGTGGTGGCCTGCGGCGCGCTGGTGTAGACGAGGTGGCGGACGCCCGCGGCCCGGGCGGCCTCGACCACGTTCGCGTGCTGCTGGACACGCTGACCCACCTCGGAGCCCGAGACGAGGAGGACGACGTCGACGCCCTCGAGAGCGGTCCCGAGGGTCTCGGGGCGCGAGTAGTCGGCCTCGCGGACGACGACGCCACGCTCGGCGAGGTCGGCGGCCCTGGCCGGCGTGCGGACGGCGGCGACGATCTGCTCGGGGGCGACGCCGCGCTCGAGGAGCGAGTCGACGACGAGGTGTCCGAGGCGTCCGGTGGCGGCGGTGACGGCGATCATGGGGTCCTCCTGAAGGGGTGGTGGGTACCGCGACAGCCTGGCACTAACTTTTCGTAAGTGCAATCCTTTCAGCAGTGCGGCATACATCACAGTGCTCACGAACCGCCTGCGCGCTAGGCTGTCCTCGTGACAGACCTCCAGCCCGCCCCCGAGACCACGGGACCGTCCGACGAGATGCTCGCGGACGTGTTCCAGCGCGGCTGCACGTCCCGCCACGCGCTCGAGGCCGTGACGGGCCGCTGGGGAGTGCTGACCGTCGCCGGGCTGCGGGACGGCGCCGTGCGCTTCAACGCGCTGCGTCGACGCATCGACGGCGTGAGCGAGAAGATGCTCGCCCAGACGCTCCAGGGGCTCGAGCGCGACGGGCTGGTCGTGCGCGAGGTCCGCGCGACCATCCCCCCGCACGTCGAGTACTCGCTCACCGACCTCGGGCGGGTCGTCGCCGACAAGCTCGTCGACCTCATCGACGTCCTCGAGGGCGCGGTCCCGCAGGTGGTCGCCGCCCAGGAGGCGTACGACGCCCGGTCCGCGCGCTGACCCGTCACCGCTTGTTCGCGCGGCCGTCCCGCCGAGTGCATGATCGCGCTGCGACACGCCCGGCGAGTCCCAGCCGAATCACGCACTCAGCACTGGGCAGACCCCGCCCGACCTCCCGCCGCTGCGTAGACTCGCGACCATGACTGCCGTCGCGCTCGGCCTGCCCCGCGTGCGCTCCTCCGGGGCGCCGAGCACCCTGGGACGCCCGGACACCGAGGCGCTCGTCGACCGCTACGGTCGCGTCGCCCACGACCTGCGCGTCTCGGTGACCGAGAAGTGCTCGCTGCGCTGCACCTACTGCATGCCCGCCGAGGGGCTCCCCGCGATCCCCCGCAAGGACCTGCTGACCCCGGCCGAGATCGGGCGCCTCGTGGGGATCGGCTACCGCCTGGGCATCCGCGACGTGCGGTTCACGGGCGGCGAGCCGCTCATGCGCCCCGACCTCGCCGAGATCGTGCGCCGCTCACGCGCCGCCGCACCGGGCGTGCGGATCTCGATGACGACCAACGCGATCGGCCTCGACAAGCGCGTCGGCGAGCTCGTGGATGCCGGGCTGGACCGCGTCAACGTGTCGCTCGACAGCATCGACCGCCGGCACTTCGCCGAGCTCACGCGGCGCGACCGGCTCCCCCAGGTGCTCGCGGGGATCCAGGCCGCGCTCGACGCGGGCCTGTCGCCCGTCAAGCTCAACGCGGTCCTCATGCCCGAGACCCTCGCGGGCGCGGCCGAGCTGCTCGCGTGGGCCGTGGAGCACGGGTGCCGGCTGCGGTTCATCGAGCAGATGCCGCTCGACGCGGACCAGAACTGGGACCGCGACCAGCTCGTCTCGGCCGAACGTCTGCTCGACGTCCTGGGTGCCCGCTTCGACCTGACGCCCGTGGGCCGCGAGGACCCTTCGGCCCCCGCCGAGGAGTGGGCCGTCGACGGCGGGCCGGCGACCGTCGGGATCATCGCCTCGGTCACGCGCTCGTTCTGCGGGGACTGCGACCGGACCCGGCTCACCGCGGAGGGGACCGTGCGCTCGTGCCTGTTCGGCAACGAGGAGGTCGACCTGCGCGCTCTCCTGCGGTCGGGTCACGACGCGGGCTCCCGGGCAGCGTCGCGCACGCACGTGCCCGACGACGGCGCGTCCGACGCGCAGATCGCCGCGGCCTGGCAGGCAGCCATGTGGGCCAAGCCGTTCGCGCACGGTCTCGATCGCGGGGCCCCCGACGCGGGGGCGATCGGCGGCCCGGCAGGCGACCCCGAGGCCTTCGCGCGCACCGAGCGCAGCATGGGCGCGATCGGCGGCTGAGCACCCGCTGGGTGCGTCGGGCGACGCGCCTCGACCAGCACGTCGACGAGCCGCGCAGAACGTGTCCAAGGTCATCGGGTGATCCGCCCCGGCGACCCTCGCGGCACCCGGCCGGAAGGGCCCTCCAGACCTACCATGGAGGGGTGGCACTCCTCGAACTTCCCAGCGACACCAGCACCACTCCCGAGCCCGCTCCCCGGACCGACGCCCTCCCGGTCCACCGCCCCGGCCCGAGCCGCCTCACCGCGGGACCCAGCACCGTGCTGGGCACCCTGATCGGCACCGTGGCGGGCACGCTCCTGCTCGCCGGCCCCGGCCTGATCCTGGGCGCCCTCGTCGGCATCGGGTTCGGCCTCCTCAAGGACAACCCGCGCGTCTGACCGGGCGGGCGGCTGCCCCCTCCCGGTCCAAGACGCCTACAGCCCGACCCACTCCGAGTCGCCGTCGGTGAAGTGCTGGCGCTTCCAGATGGGTACCTCGGCCTTGATGCGCTCGACGAGCAGCGAGCAGGCCGCGAACGCCTCGGCCCGGTGCCCCGAGGCGACGCTCGCGACGAGCGCGACGTCCCCGATCGTCAGCACGCCGTACCGGTGGACGGCCGCGACGCGCAGGCCCGTCTCCGCGGAGACGGCCGCGCAGCACCGCCGGAGCACCTCGGTCGCGTCGGGGTGCGCCTCGTAGTCGAGGCCCGTGACGTCGCGCCCGCCGTCGACGTCCCGCACGACCCCGCGGAAGGTCACGACGGCGCCGCACTCGCGCGAGGACACCGCGCCTTCCACGGACCGCACCACGACCTCGTCGAGCACGTCCCTCGTCACGCGCGACACGTCGCGCGCCGCGGCACCGCCCCGCCCGTCGATTCCCGGCTGCCCGATTCCCCGCCCGTCGGTGACCGGCACACCCTCGTGCTGCTTCTCGTCGTGCGTCACCGTCGGTTCTCCCTCGGTCGTCCCGTCCAACCCGCTCACAGCCTCACGACCCGTACCTGCTCGCCCGCCGCGACGCGCCCGACGCCCTCGGGCACCTCGATGAGCACGTCGGCCGCGGCCATGGTCGCCACGAGATGCGATCCCGCGCCGCCGACGACCGTGACGCTCCCGTCCGGTCCCGTGCGCCCCCGCAGCATCTGCCGCTTGCCCGGCGGCGAGACGATCACCTCGACGGTCCTGCGGGTCTCGCGGTCGCGGGGCGGGCGCCCCGCCGCGCGTTCGAGGACGTCGCGCGCGAACACCACGAACGAGACCTGGGCGCTGACCGGGTTGCCCGGGAAGGTCAGGACCGGCGTCCCGTGGACGGTGCCGAAGCCCTGCGGCCCGCCGGGCTGCATCGCGACAGGACGGAAGGTCACCCCGTCCCCCAGGGTGTCCTTGACGACCTCGTACGCCCCCTGGCTCACACCGCCCGACGTGAGGATCAGGTCCGCCTCCTGCGCGGCCCGTGCGAGCACGGACGACAGCTCGGCAGGGTCGTCCCCCGTGCGCTCGGCCAGGGTCACGACGGCTCCGGCCCGCCGTGCCGCGGCCGAGAGCCCGGTGAGGTTCGCGTCGTAGACCTGCCCGGGGACCGCGACCTGCCCGGGCTCGACGACCTCGGTCCCGGTCGAGACGACCGCAACGCGTACGCACGCCACGACGTCGAGCTCGGCCACCCCGCACGACGCGGCCGCGGCCAGGTGCTGCGGTCCCAGGAGCGTCCCGGCGGGCAGGACCACGTCGCCTGCGCCGACGTCGGACCCGACGTCACGCACGAACTCTCCGAACCTGCGCGGCGCCAGCACGCCGACCTGGTCCCCGAGGGTCCCTCGCGTGGCCCCGGCCGTGCGTGCACCGAAGCGCGCGGCGTCGGTGTCCTCGACGGGCACGACGGCGTCGCTCCCCTCGGGCACGACGGCTCCGGTCATGATCCGGGCCGCGGTCCGCGCGGCGAGCGGGGCGGGCACGCCCGGCCCCGCGGGGATCTCCGCGACGACGGGCAGCAGCACAGGGCCCCCCTCGGTCGCGCCTGAGACGTCCACGGACCGCACCGCGTACCCGTCCATCTGGGAGCTGCGGAACCCGGGCAGGGGAGACGGTGCGTGCAGGTCGGTCGCGAGCACCCGGTCGAGCGCGTCGGCGATCGTCACGCGCTCGGTGCCGCGACCGGCGAACGCGGGGCCCAGGAGCGCCTCGACCTCGCGACGGTGCTGCTCGACGCTCACCCGCACCACGCCCGTCGCCGACGGTGGACTCTCCGCCGGTGCCGTCTCTGCACCGAAGGCGAGCCCCGTCGTCGGGCCGCTCGATCCCTCGGTGCTCGGCGCAACCCGCTCTGCTGTCACTTCTGCTCCTCGTCCGGGCCCCGCCCAGGGCCACCTTGCCCCAGCCTGTCACGACCGGGCTGCCGCGAGCACGAACGCCCAGCGGGCTCAGTAGCCGGTGTGAGAGTCGAGCGCGCGCCAGGCGTCGAACGGCTCGCCCGACGATGCGGTGCGCTGCCGCCGGACGGGCGGCGAACGGTCCTCAGGAGCCTCCGCGAAGAACTCGTAGAACGTGGCGTCGTCGAACCCTGCGCGTGCCGCGTCTCCTCGGTCGGCCGCGAACCAGATCGCGTCGACCCGTGCCCAGAGGCCTGCCGCCAGGCACATGGGGCACGGCTCGCAGCTCGCGTAGAGCACCGACCCTCGAAGGTCGAACGTCCCCAGGGCGGCGCAGGCCGCTCGGATCGCGACGACCTCCGCATGAGCAGTCGGGTCGTTGGTCGAGGTCACGCGGTTGGCGCCCTCGAAGACCTGTCCGTCCGAGGTCACGAGCAACGCGCCGAACGGCCCCCCGTCGGCGGCGACGTTCGCGACGGCGACGGCAACGGCTCTCTCGAGGTGCGCGGCGTGCGTGTCAGAGGTATCCATCGGTCGACGCTAGCAGCGAGGGACGCGAGGCACGGACGCCCCGCGCAGGCGGCCCGCACGGTTCCGGACACCCGTTGCGTCCGGCGCCGCGCGCTGCGACCTTGGAGCGGTGACGTCCACTCCCCCGGTCCCGCCGACCCAGCCCGGCGGGCGCCCGCTCCTCCCCACGCTCGACCAGCGCCCGGGGCCGCCCCTGCGCTTCCCCGTGCGTCCGGTCGCCCCGGCCGTCCGGCAGTTCCTGGCGACCGAGGCGGGCGGCGCGGTGCTCCTCCTCGCGGCGACCGTGATCGCGCTCGTGTGGGCGAACTCGCCGTGGTCTGCCGCGTACGAGGACCTGTGGTCCACCACGGCCGGCATGCACCTCGGCGACTGGTCGCTCGACATGGACCTGCACCACTGGGTCAACGACGCCGCGATGGCGATCTTCTTCCTGGTGATCGGCCTCGAGATCAACCGCGAGGTCACGAGCGGCGAGCTCCGCAACCGCCGGACGGTCGCGGTCCCCGCGCTCGGCGCGCTGGGCGGCCTCCTGGTGCCCGCGCTGATCTACCTGGCGTTCAACGCGGGCACCGACGCGCAGCACGGCTGGGGCGTGGTCATGTCGACCGACACCGCGTTCCTCGTGGGGGTCCTCGCGCTGTTCGGCCCGCGCTGCCCCGACCGGCTCCGGCTGTTCCTGCTGACGCTCGCGGTCGTCGACGACATCGGGGCCATCACGGTGATGGCCGTCTTCTACAACGACGGCGTGTGGCTGCCCGGGCTGGGCATCGCGGGCGTGCTCGTGGTCGCGCTCCTCGTGATGCGCTGGCTCGGTGTCTGGCGCCTCGCGCCCTACGTGGGCGTGGGCGTGGCCCTGTGGCTCGCGGTGTACTCCTCGGGCGTCCACGCGACGCTCGCGGGCGTGCTCGTCGGGCTGCTCATCCCGTCGCGCCGGTCGCGACGCGACCAGGTCGACGACGTCCCGGGGTACGCCCAGCGGCTGCGCGAGGAGACGACCGCGGAGCGCGAGCACCTGACCGAGCTCGCCGCGCGCGCAGCGGTCCCCGCGAGCGACCGGCTCCAGCGCGTCCTGCACCCGTGGAGCGCGTACGTCGTGGTCCCCGTGTTCGGCCTGGCCAACGCGGGCGTGCAGCTCGACGCCGAGTCGTTGTCGGCCGCGATGACGTCCCGGCTGACGATCGGCGTCGCGGTCGCGCTCGTGGTGGGCAACGCCGTCGGGATCTTCGGCGCCTCGGCCCTCGCGCTGCGTCTCGGCCTGGGCGACCTGCCCGGGCGCGTGCGCTACTCGCACCTGCTGGGCGGCGCGATGCTCGCCGGGATCGGGTTCACCATCTCGCTGTTCATCGCCGAGCTCGCGTTCGACGACGAGGCTCTGGTCGAGCAGGCCAAGATCGGGATCCTCGCGGGCTCGCTGGTCGCCGCGGTCGCGGGCTCCGTGACGCTGCGCATCCTGGGCGAGCGGCTGCCGCTGTGCTCGCCCGAGTCCCCCGGACCGCCGCCCGGGCTGCCCCCGAGACCGTGGCGGGCGCCCGAGGCCGCGCAGGACGCCGACGCGTAGACCTCCTGGCCACCGACCGGTCACGACGCCCGTCGTGCGGTGGCCCGTCCGCCCCCCGGGCGACACACTGAGACTCTCAGCGGGCCGCCGACGACCCGCTGCCGCGACGCAGACGACAGGGGCGACCATGGGCTCGCGCAGCACCAGAGCAGACCGTGCCACGCACCGCTGAGCGCGCCACGGGCATCGTCCTGCTGACGCTCGCCTCGGGCCAGTTCGTCATGACGCTCGACAGCTCGGTCATGAACGTGTCGATCGCCCAGGTCGCGCACGACGTGGGCACCACCGTGACCGGCATCCAGACCGCGATCACGCTCTACACGCTCGTCATGGCCACGCTCATGATCCCTGGTGGCAAGATCGGCGGGCTGATCGGACGCCGTCGGGCCTTCGTGATCGGCTGCGTGATCTACGCGTGCGGGTCCTTCACGACCGCCCTGGCACCGAACCTCGGCGTCCTGATCTTCGGCTGGTCCTTCCTGGAGGGGATCGGCGCGGCGCTCATCATGCCCGCGATCGTGGCGCTCGTCGCCTCGAACTTCGCCGCCCCCGACCGACCGCGCGCCTACGGTCTCGTGGCCTCGGCGGGCGCCATCGCCGTGGCGGCCGGCCCGCTCATCGGCGGGCTCGTCACGACGTACTGGACGTGGCGCTACGTGTTCGCGGGCGAGGTCGTGATCGTGGCCGTGATCCTGCTGCTCACGCGCAAGATCGCCGACGCCCCGCTCGGCCCGAGGTTCCGGCTCGACCTGGTCGGCGCGGCGCTCTCGGCGATCGGCCTGGGCGTCGCGGTGTTCGGCGTGCTGCGCTCGGGCGAGTGGGGCTGGGTCCAGACGCGACCCGGCGGACCCTCGTGGATCGGGCTGTCCCCGACCATCTGGCTGATCCTCGCGGGGCTGCTGGTCGTGCGGCTGTTCTTCGCGTGGGAGCACCGCGTCGTCGCGGCGGGCAAGGAGCCCCTCGTGCGGCCCGACATGCTTCGCAACGCGCAGCTCAACGGCGGCCTGACGATGTTCTTCTTCCAGTTCCTGCTCCAGGCCGGGCTGTTCTTCACGGTCCCCCTGTACCTGTCGGTCGCACTGGGGATGTCCGCGCTCGACACGGGCATCCGCCTGCTGCCGCTGTCCGTGACGCTCCTGATCGCCGCGGTCGGGATCCCGCGCTTCTTCCCGCGCGCCTCGCCGCGCACGGTCGTCCGCTGGGGCGTCGCCTCGCTGCTCGCGGGGATCGTGAGCCTGCTGGCCGGGCTCGAGGTGGGGGCCGGCGCCGAGGTGGTCACGGTTCCCCTGGCCCTCGCCGGGCTCGGCGTGGGGGCGCTGGCCTCGCAGCTCGGGGCCGTGACGGTCTCGGCCGTGCCCGACGAGCAGAGCGGCGACGTCGGCGGGCTGCAGAACACCCTGACGAACCTGGGGGCCTCGCTCGGCACCGCGCTCGCCGGGTCGGTGCTCATCGCGGGCCTCACGGCCACGTTCCTCCAGGGGGTCGCGGACAACCCGGCGGTCCGCGCCGAGGTCGCCGCGACGGCCCAGGTCGAGCTCGCGGGCGGGGTCCCCTTCATCTCCGACGCCCAGGTCGAGGAGGCGCTCACGGCCGCGGGCCTGCCCGACGACGAGGTCGCCGCGATCACGGCCGAGAACGAGGCCGCGCGCATCACAGGGCTCCGGGCGAGCCTCGCGGTCCTCGCGGTCGTGGCCCTGCTCGCGCTCTTCTTCGCGCGGCTGATCCCGACCCGCCCCGTGGGCGAACCGGCCGCCGGTGGGACCGGGCCGGACGACTCGGCACCTCCCCGTGAGCCCCAGGACCGGGACGAGCCCGCTGCCCCCGGCGCCGCGGGGGCGCCGTCACTGCCTGCTCCGGAGGACGGGACCCCTCAGGCGCCCTGACCCGCGGCGGCCAGCGCGGCGGCGACCGCGGCACGCAGGCCGTCCTCGGTCACGCGCCCGCGGTACCTCTCGCCGTCGACGTACACCGTGGGCGTCCCGCGCACCCCGAGCGCGGCCCCGGCCAGGTAGTCACGCTCGACGACGTCGCCGTGCCGCTGCGCCGCGTCGCCGACCACGCTCGCACCGTCGAGCCCGAGCTTCTGCGCCCAGTGCGCGAGGGCCGTGTCGTCGAGCCGGTCCTGGTGCGCGAACAGGAGGTCGTGCATGTCCCAGAACCGGCCCTGCTCCCCCGCCGCCTCGGCCGCGAGCGCCGCCGTGAGCGCGTACGGGTGCACCTCGAAGAGCGGGAAGTGGCGGAAGACCAGGCGCACCTGCCCGCCGGACTCCTCGACGACCGATCGCAGCGCGGGCGCCGCGTCGTGGCAGTAGGGGCACTCGAAGTCGCCGAACTCGACGATCGTCACGGGGGCGTCGGGGTTCCCGAACACGTGGGCGTCGGGCGGGACGAGGTCGGTGGCTCGCGGCGTGGCAGGGCCGCCCGGTGCGGAGGTCATGTGCCCCAGCATCACACCGGCCGCACGTCGACGCCCGTCACCCGGCCCGGCGTCCGGTCGCTGCGCAACCAGGCGACCAGGGCGTCGACCGCGGACACCGCTCCACGGGCCGTGACGAGCACGGTCCCGTCGGGCAGGTTCTGGGCCTCGCACGCGAGGCCCAGCTCGGCCGCCCGGCGTGCGGTGGCCCAGCGGAAGCCGACGCCCTGCACGTGACCGTGCACGACGGCGCGGACCGCAGCGTCGGACGCGTCTGCCACTACTGCCAGACCCCGAGGATCGCGGTCAGCAGCGAGGCGACGCCCGTGGCGACGAAGCGCGGGCCTGCGCCGGCGCTGCTGTTCATCGCGCCGCCCTCCCGTCTGGCCAGGCGCTGCTCACGGCGTGCGATCACCGACCGACGTGGGTCGGTCGTCACCGGTCCCGGCCTGCCGCGCCTCAGCTCAGTGGTGCACGTACGCAGGCACCCCCGTGGAGCCCTCGATCTCCGACTCCGCGAGGCCGAGCAGCCGGTCGGCGAGCGCGCGCAGCGCACGCGCCGCGGCGACGTGGTCGCCGATCGCCTCGATCTCGGCGTCCCCGGGGTCCTTCCGAGCCCTGCCCACGGCGTGGAGCTCGGACGGGACGTCCCCGACCAGGATGGCCTCCGCCGTCGTGCGTCCCTCGCTCTCCACGAGGCTGACCTGGACGTGCCAGGACTTCGAGTGCACCGGGACCGTGACCTCGTGCGCGACGGCCCCCTCCACCGGGGCGCGGACGAGGGTGTCCGGCCCCGGGTAGACCAGGGTCCGTTCGCCCGTGTCGGCCCACTCGACCAGGAAGGGCGGCGAACCGTCCTCGTGCTGGACCTCGACGACCATGCCGTCCCGCACGGCGCCGCCCACCACCCCCGAGGCCCGGATGATCCTGTCTCCCACCGCTGCCAACATGTCGTGCCTCCTCGTTGAGGAACCTGCTTCCATCATGCGCGCCGCGGGCCGCGCACGAAAGGGCGCGCACCGCCCGGCGGAAGCCACGGATCCCGCAGGGGCCGCCGTGCCCCGGTCAGCGCAGCCGGCGCAGGAACTCCCGTGTCCGCTCGCGCTGCGGGTCGCCGAGGACCTGCTCGGGCGTGCCGCGCTCGTGCACGCGCCCCTGGTGCAGGAAGCAGACCTCGTCGGCGACCTCGCGCGCGAAGCCCATCTCGTGGGTCGCGACGAGCATCGTCACGCCCTCGGCACGCAGGTCCGCGAGCAGGTCGAGGACCTCGCCCACGAGCTCGGGGTCGAGCGCCGAGGTGACCTCGTCGAGCAGCAGGAGCTCGGGCGAGGACACGAGCGCGCGCGCGATCGCGGCCCGCTGCTGCTCTCCCCCGCTGAGCTGGTCGGGGTAGGCCGTCATGCGGTGCGCGAGGCCGACCCGGCGCAGCATGGCCTCGGCCGCCGCCTCGGCCTCCGCGCGACCCCGCTTGTGCACGAGGCGCGGGGCGAGGGTCACGTTGTCCATGACCTTCATGTGCGGGAACAGGTTGTAGGACTGGAAGACCAGGCCCATGCGCGCCCGGACGACGTTCGCGTCCAGACGCGGGTCGGCGACGTCCTGGCCGTCGAGCAGGATCTCGCCGTCGTCGATCTCCTCCAGGAGGTTCACGACGCGCAGCAGCGTCGACTTGCCCGAGCCCGACGCCCCGACGAGCACGACGCAGCGGTGCTCGTCGACGTCGAGGTCGATCCCGTCGAGCACCAGGCGCTCGCCGTACGTCTTGCGGATCCCGCGCAGGGACAGCAGGTGGCTCATCGGATGGCCCCCGCACCGCTCACGGTCGCGAGCGACCCGCGCCAGCCCTGGCGCGCCGAGTAGACGTCGACCACACGCGTGAGCGGGATCGAGACCAGCAGGAACAGGACGCCCGCCACGACGTAGGGCGTGAAGTTGTAGCTGCCCGAGGCCGCGATCTGCGCGGCCCGGATCGCGTCCACGGCACCCAGGATCGAGATGAGCCCCGAGTCCTTCTGGAGCGAGACGAGGTTGCTCGCGAGCGGGGCGGTCACGTGCCGCACGGCCTGCGGCAGGACGACCCTGCGGGTCGTCTGGGCACGCGTGAGGCCGAGCGAGCGCGCCGCGGAGACCTGCGACGGGTGCACCGACTCGATCCCGGCCCGGAACACCTCGGCCAGGTACGCCGTGTACGTGAGGATGATCGCGAGCGCACCGAGGAACGCCCCCGACGTCGGCAGCCACTCGAGCCGCAGCGCCGGCAGGCCGAACCCGACGAGCAGCAGGACCAGCAGCAGCGGCACGCCGCGGAACACGTCGACGTACGCGACCGCGAACGCGCGCAGCGGGAACAGGGCCGGGATGCGGCTCGTGCGGATCACGGCGAGCGTCATGCCGAGCACCATCCCGACGACCGACGCCACGACCCACACCCGCAGGTTGAGCCACAGCCCCTCGGCGATCGCGGGCAGCGAGTCCCAGGCGCTCTGCGGGGAGAAGAACGCGTCGCGCGTGCGCTCCCACCCGGGGGCCGTGGTCACCACGACGTACAGGACCGCGACGACCACCACGGTCGAGAGGACGGACACCCACGCGGCCCGACGGCGGCGCGCACGCCGGTAGGACTCCCTCGCCCGGGCGAGGGGCGACGGGGTCCAGCCCGCGCTCGCGGGGCGAGCGCCGTCGTCGGGCACGGGGCCGTCCTGCGGCGCGGCGCCCGACGCGCCCTCGCTCATCTCAGCCCAGCTCGGGGATGTCGTCCGACTTGAGCCAGGTCGTGCGCAGCTCGGCGAGCGTGCCGTCGGCCTCGAGCGCGTCGACCGCGGCCGAGACGCACTCGGTGAGCGTCGAGTTGAGGTCGAGGACCAGGCCGTACTGCTCGACCGTGCCCTGGTCCGGCAGCGTGCCGACGACCACGGAGTCGGGGAAGTACTCGGTCGAGGCCGCGACGCCCTGGTCGACGTCCATGATCATGACGTCGATCGTGCCCGACTGCAGCGCCGTCATGCCGTCACCCGCACCGTTGAACGGGACGAGGTTCGCGTCGTCGCCGAACGCAGCCTTGGCGAGCGTGAGGCTCGTCTGGGCGGCCGTGACGCCGATGCGCAGGTCCTTGAGCTCGTCGAGCGTCGTGGCCGAGGCGTACGGGCCTGCCTCCTGCACGATCACGCCCTGGCGCGTCGTGAGGTAGGGGCTCGAGAAGTCGACGGCCTTGCGGCGCTCGTCCGAGATGGACGTCTGCCAGGCCGCGAAGTCGAACTCCTTGATGCTGGGGCTGACGATCTGCTCGAACGTCACGAGCTCCCACTCGACGTCGTCCGCGGCGTACCCGAGCCGGTCGGCGACCTCGTAGACGAGCGCGGACTCGAAGCCCTCGCCGCTGTCGTGCTCACCGATGTACCAGGGCGAGTAGGCCTCGCCCGCGGCGACGGTCAGCTTGCCGTCGGTGTGCGTGGGCAGGGCGCCCGGCTCGCACGTGGGGGTCGCTGCGCCGGACGGACCGGCGTCGGTCGACGAGTCGGACGAGCAGCCCGCGAGGAGCAGGGCGGTCGAGACGGCTGCGACGGGCAGCACGGCGTTCAGGCGGCGCATGAGGACCTTCCGGGGTCAGGAGGGTGACGAGGCGGTACCGGGCCGCCGCGGGTGACGCGTGCTGCCGGGACTCGCCGGAGGTCGACTCTACGCCGGTCCCACGCGGTGAGACATAGGCGGGACGTCCGGTGAGACGGTGGGGCGCATCACACCGCGCGTCAGTCCTCCGGGAGGTGGAGCGCGTCGAGCCGCCCCTCGGTGTCGAGGGACTCGAGGATCGCCCGGGCGATCCCGTCGAGCTGCTCGACCTGCTCCGGGGTGAGGCGGTCGATGATGTGCTCGCGCACCGTGCCGACATGGCCGGGTGCGGTCGCGACGACCTTGTCCCACCCTGCGTCGGTCAGGACCGCGAGCGTGGCCCGGCGGTCCTCGGGGCAGGGCGTGCGCTCCACGTAGCCGCGCCCCTCGAGCCGCTTCACGACGTGGGACAGGCGCGGCAGGGTCGCGTTGGTCTTGAGCGCGAGGTCCGTCATGCGCAGCGTGCGGTCCTGGGCCTCGGAGAGCATCGCGAGCACGAGGTACTCGAAGTGGGTCAGGTGCGCGTCGCGCTGGAGCTGGGCGTCGAGCACGCCCGGGAGGAGCTCGGAGACGGCCTGGAGGCGCATCCAGGTCCGCAGCTCGCGGGGGGAGAGCCATCGCACGTCGTCGGTCATGGACCCAGTCTACCGAAGATGGTTGACACGACAACTAAGCAGGCCTACGTTAGTTGTATCAACAACCAATCACGCCGGCTCGGGCCGACGTCGCAGCCCCGGAGGACTTCATGACCAGCATCACGATCATCGGCGCAGGGAACATCGCAGCAGGCGTGGCGCGCATCGGCCTCGACGCCGGCGCACAGGTCCAGGTCCTGGCGCGCGACGCCGAGAAGGCCGCAGCACTCGGCTCGGGCGACTCGTTCACCTCGGGCGTCGTGGGTGACGAGATCACGGGCGACCTCGTGGTCCTCGCCCTCCCCTTCCCCGCGGTGCCCGAGGTCCTCGCGCAGTACGCCGGCCGCCTCGACGGCAAGGTCCTCGTCGACCCGACCAACCCCGTCGACTTCGCCACGTTCGACTCGCTCGTCGTGCCCGCCGACTCCTCGGCCGCCGCAGAGATCGCCGCGCTCGCCCCGACCGCCAAGGTCCTCAAGGCGTTCAACACCAACTTCGCCTCGACCCTCGCGAGCGGGCAGGTCGCCGACCAGGCCGCGACCGTCCTCGTCGCGGGCGACGACAACGACGCCAAGAGCACGCTCGTCGAGCTGGTCCGTGCAGGTGGGCTCAAGGGCGTCGACGCCGGCTCGCTCAAGCGCGCTCGCGAGCTCGAGGCCCTCGGCTTCGTCCAGATGACGCTCGCCGGCTCGGGTGCGACCCAGTGGACCACGGGCTTCACGCTCGCCGACTGACACGTCGCGATCGGTTGTCAGAGCTGGCCCGGGGTCGAGCCCGGGCCAGCTCTGACAACTTATCCGGGGCACACGGCGCCATGCAGGACCGTGCAACCCGGGAAATGACGAAGGCCCGGTTCAGCATTTCTGCTGAACCGGGCCTTCCTTTGTAGCGGGGGCAGGATTTGAACCTGCGACCTCTGGGTTATGAGCCCAGCGAGCTACCGAGCTGCTCCACCCCGCGTCGGTAAACACCACTCTACGCGATCTTCGGCCTGCACTCCTACCTGATTGCCTGTCGGCCACGTCACACCTCGGACGACGTGGCCCCTGGCAGGCGGACGACGAACGGCCACTGGGCCACTGGGCCACTGGGCCGGCAACGGGCCGGGTGGCGAGGCCACGGCGGCGCGCACCCGTTCGCGAGCCGCACCGTAACCAGCCCGATCAGTTGTCAGAGCTGGCCCGGGGTCGAGCCCGGGCCAGCTCTGACAACTGATCCGGGCGCGCAACGCGACGCAAGGACTCCGCGGGAGCCTCGCCGAGCCGAGCGGGCCGACCGGCGAAAAGGGCAGGCCTCGACGGGCCGACCAGCGGGTCGGGCGCCAGACGGGTGCGCCATACCCCACGCATGACGAAGGCCCGGTGCAGCATTTCTGCTGAACCGGGCCTTCCTTTGTAGCGGGGGCAGGATTTGAACCTGCGACCTCTGGGTTATGAGCCCAGCGAGCTACCGAGCTGCTCCACCCCGCGTCGGTAAACACAACCTTACGGGAGATGGGCCGAGGCGCCAAATCGGGCACCCCGGCCCCCCGTTCACCCCTCGCGCGGCGCGACCACCCGGGCACCGAAGCGGAACTCGCGCCCCTCCCCCGGCTCGAGCCGGACCTGCTGCGCGCAGTCGGGGCGGTTGAATGCGTTCGTCAGGCTCTCGACGGGTTCGAGCGCGATCGACGTCCGCGCCCGGCCGCCCAGCCCGTCGCCCGTGTAGACGTGCATGTTGCCGCGCTCCTGCCACACCTCGACCCCCGCGCCGGTCGCCGGGTCGAGAACACGCGTGCGGACCCGGCCGTCCGTGTCGGGCACCAGGTCGGTGAACGCGGTGTCGAGCGCGGTCCCGGCGAGCCCCAGCGGCCCGACGACGCCACGCACCTCCCGGGCCGCCTCGCCGTCGAGCGGGATGAGGCGCGCATCCGTCGCGACGGTCGCCCGCGCCGGCACGTGCAGCTCCAGGGCGTCGATCGTGGCGTGGCCCGGGATGCGGAAGTACGGGTGCCAACCAGCCGTGACCGGCGCCGCGACCTGCCCTACGTTGCGGTAGGACCAGGTGACGTCGAGGGTCTGCTCGGTCAGCTCGAAGCGGATCCTCGTCTCGAGGTCGAACGGGTAGCCTGCGACGTCGGTCGCCCGGACGCACGTCGCGAGCGTCACCGAGACCGCACCGTTGGCGGGACCGTCGACGTCGGCGTCGGGCACGACGTCCCAGTCCTGGAGCCGGACGAAGCCGTGGAGGGTACCGATCTCTCCCGGTGCGGGCGGGACATGGTGCGTGGCGCCGTCGAACGTGTAGGCCCCCGCGGCGATGCGGTTGGCGAACGGGAACATGAGCCCCGAGCGCGTCGCCTCCTGCGCGAGCAGCTCGGACTCGGCCTCGTACCCGTCGAGGAGGTCGCGCACTTCGCGCCCGCCCCACGGCGCACGCCAGGCCAGCGCGGTCGCACCGCGGAGGGCGACGACGAGCTCCGCGCCGCTCGGATGGATGAGCGCGACCGTCGGCAGTGCGCCGAGCGCCCCCTCGACGATGTAAGCGTTGCTGCAAACGGTTGCACTGGTCATGAGGCCCAATGCTTGCCTGCCGTACCAGAAATGACAAACCGTGCCGTCCGGTCGCGCGTGTCGGTCACCCTCGACGTCCGAGCCCGTCGCCCTCGACCGGGGAGGCGGCTCCCGCAGACACGACGGAGCGCCGCCCCCGACCCTCTCGGATCAGGAGCGACGCTCCGTCGTCGTGCTGCTCACCTCGACGGGTGGCCGCCGCTCGCTCGCCCCGTGCGGGGCGTCGTGTCACGGCGTCGCGGTGTCCCCCAGCTGCTGCTCTGCGGCGATCGCCGACTCGAGCGCGGTCTGCAGGCGTTCCTGCGACTCGCCGTACGCCGCGAAGTCACCCTCGGCGAGGGCGGCCTGACCGTCCTTGATCGCCTGGCTGGCGGCCTGGAGCGCCTGGTCGAGCTGGGCGCGCGCCTCGGGGTTCTCGGTGCCGGTGTCCGGCGTGGTGCCCGTGCCGGGATCGGTACCCTCGGCCGGCGGGGTGGTCTCCCCGTCCGTCGGGACCTCCGGCAGGACCTCGCCCCCGGCATCACCCGCGTCCGCACCGGACTCGCCCCCGAAGACCTGGTTGAGGGCTTCGTCGAGCGTGTCCGCGAACCCGACCTGGTCACCGAAGTTGACCAGCACCTTGCGCAGCAGCGGGAACTTGGTGCCTTCGGACGCCTGGACGTACACGGGCTGCACGTAGAGCAGCCCGCCGCCCACGGGAAGCGTGAGCAGGTTGCCGTGGATGACCGTCGAGTTGCCGCGGCTGAGGATGTTCAGCTCGTTGGAGACCGTGGGGTCCGAGTCGAACGTGTTCTGCACCTGGCCCGGTCCGGGGACCGTGGCGTTGCGCGGCAGCTCGAGCAGCCTGAGCTTCCCGTAGCTCTCCGACTTCACGCCGGCCGTGCTCCCGGCCTCGGCGTCGACCGCGAGGAAGCCCGTGAGGATCTCTCGGTCGGAGTTGCCGCCCGGGATGAACGTCGTCATGAGCGAGAACGCCGGCGCCTCCTGACCGGGCATCTGGAGCGTCAGGTAGTACGGCGGCTGGAACGGCTTGGTGCCGGCCCCGCGCACCGTGGGGTCGCGCGGCACGTTCCAGAAGTCCTGGCCCGAGAAGAACTCGCGTGCGTCGTCGACGTGGTAGCTCGTGAGCAGCGAGCGCTGGACCTTGAACATGTCCTCGGGGTAGCGCAGGTGGCTCATGAGGTCGCCGCTGATCTCGGAGATCGGCTGGAGCGAGGTCGGGAACACGTTGTCCCACGCCTTGAGGACGGGGTCCTCGGTGTCCCACGCGTACAGGTCCACGGAGCCGTCGTACGCGTCGACGGTGGCCTTGACCGAGTTGCGGATGTAGTTGACCTGCTGCGGCGCGAGGGCCGCGACCGACTGCGAGTTGACCGTCAGGGTGTCCTGCGTCGCCTCGTCGAGGGGCTGCGACGCCGAGTACGGGTAGCTGTTCGTCGTGGTGTAGCCGTCGACGATCCACTTCACGCGCCCGTCGACGACGGCCGGGTAGACCTTGCCGTCGAGCGTCAGGTAGGGGGCGACCTTGGCGACGCGGTCGCGCGGCGAGCGGTCGTACACGATCTGCGAGTCGGCCGTGACACGGTCGGAGAACAGGATCTGCTCGGAGCCGAACTTGAGGGCGTAGAGCAGCTTGGTGCCGAACGAGCCCACGCTGGGACCCGCGACGGCCCCGTCCTCGGCGCCGAACGTGTTGTTGACCTGGCCACCGGCCTCGTCGTCCGGGTAGTCGAACTCCCACGGCTGGGTGCCCTCGGGGGCTCCGACGATCGAGTACTGGGTCGAGTCCGGGCTGAAGTAGATGCGCGGCTCGTACTCGGGCAGCGACCCCACCGAGGGGATGTCCCCCTCGTAGAAGGCCGGCTGCCCGCCCGGGCCGATCTGGTTGCCGTACGCCGCGACGACGCCGTAGCCGTGCGTGTACACGGTGTGGTCGTTGACCCAGTTGCGCTGGCTCGCACCCAGACCGGCGAGGTTGAGCTCGCGGACCGCGATCACGGTGTCACGGCTCTCGCCGTCGATCATGTACCGGTCGACCGAGAGGGTCTCCTGGAAGTTGTAGTACTGCTTGTTCTGCTGGAGCTGGCGGAACGTCGGGCTGACGATCTGCGGGTCGAGCAGTCGGATCGACGCGGTCGTGTCGGCGTCCGCGCGCAGGGCGCCGGCCTCGGCCTGGGTCTTCGCGTCGTAGTTCGCTGCCTCGACGTCGTCGAGCCCGAACGCGGTCTTGGTCGCGTCGATGTTGCGCTGGATGTACTCGGCCTCGAACTCCTGGGCGTTCGGCGCGACCTGGAAGCGCTGGACCACGGCCGGGTAGATGCCGCCGATCGCGATCGCGGAGACCACCATGAGGCCGACCCCGATCGCGGGCAGGCGCCAGTTCCCACGGATCGCCGTGAGCACGAACAGCAGCGCCACGAGGATCGCGACACCGGTCAGGATCGCCTTCGAGGGGATCACGGCGTTGACGTCGGCGTACGAGGCGCCGTCGAACTTGTCACCCGTCGAGGTCAGCAGCGAGTAGCGGTCGAGCCAGTAGTTCGCACCGATGAGGAGCATGAGGACCGCAGCCGTCACGGAGAGCTGCACGCGCGCGGCCTTGGTGGTGCGGGGCCCGTTGCCGGCCCCCGCACCGATCCGCAGCCCGCCGTACAGGTAGTGCGTCGCGAGCGCCCCGATGCCCGCGATGATCACCGCGGCCATGAGGAACCCGACCACGAACCGCAGCACGGGCAGCGTGAACACGAAGAACGAGATGTCCATCCCGTACTGCGGGTCGTCGGTGCCGAAGGGCACCGAGTTCATCGCCAGCAGGACCGTGCTCCACTGCGAGGACGCCGCCGCTCCGGCGAAGAACCCGATGATGGCGGGCCCCGCGACGGTCACGACCTTGCGCAGCGGCTCGACGGCCTCGCGGTACTGGTCGAGCGTCGCCTGCTCGGGCGTCGAGGGCGCGTAGATGGGGCGTGACCGGTAGGCGAGCGACAGGGACAGGAAGACGAGCCCTCCCATCACCAGGAAGCCGCCGACGAACAGCGCCGCACGGGTCCCCCACTCGGTCCACAGGACGTCCTGGAAGCCGAGCTGGGTGAACCAGAGGACCTCGGTCCAGAACTGGGCGAGCAGGAACAGCAGGAGGACGAGGGCGGCCACGACTGCGACGGCAATGCCGAGCGGGCTACGTCGTCGTTTGGAGCCGGCCTCGCGCCCTGCGGGGCGTCGTGGCGCTGCGGCGAATGACACGGTGGGCTTACCTCTTTGCGTTCGGTCGAGCGTCAGGTCGTCGGGCGTCTGCACCGGTCCCCGTCGCTCGCGCCGACCGCCCGCATCCACAGGTGGTCCACAGCCCTGACAGGGTCCGGCCACAGGCCGTCCATTCCGTCAACGGCCCGCAGCGGTTCCAGGTTCCCACAGGACCCTGGACCGGACCCGCCGACTGCGCCGACGACGTCGGGCCTGACATGCTGGTGCCATGCCCGACACGACCTCCCCGGCCCCCGACCAGCCCGCCGACCCCACCGCACCCGCCCCCACGGGGGTGCCCGACGACGCCCCCGCGCCGATCGTCCCTCTCGCCCAGCTCGCGCTCGCCGACGCCGTGCGCGACGTCGAGGCGCACGTCGCGGCCGACGGCTGGGACTCTCCCCCGCGCGTGTTCGCGCTCGTGCGCACGGCCGACGCGATCGCCGCCAACCCGGGCCTGGCCGACCAGCTCCCGCCCGAGGTCGTGACCGCGGCGCGGGGGATCCCCGACCACCTGGTCTCGGTCGAGCAGGAGGGCCTGCCGGACGCCGAGACGCTCGAGGAGCTGCTCGGCACGCTGTCGTGGCCGTCGACGGTCGACGGCGCGGCGATCGTCGCCGAGCGCGTCATCCTGCCGCCCTCGGCCGAGGAGGGCCTGCCGACCGACCCCGCGGCCGCGCTCGCCTACCTGTCCTCGCACCCGGACCGCCAGGACGTGCGCCTCGCGGTCGGCGTGCTGCGCGACGGCACCCCGTGGTGCGCGGTGCGCACCCGGGCCAACGACGACGGGAACGACGTGGCGTTCGGGCCGGACCTGGTCCCCGGGCTCATCGAGGCGCTGCGCGCCACGTTCGAGTAGCCACCTGGCTCGTCGAGCTGCTGCGCGCCACCCCCGCACGGAGCACGGACAAGGACGGCGGGGCCGGACGACCATGGTCGTCCGGCCCCGCCGTCGGCCGTCAGTGCGCCCCGGTCACGAGGTGCACGTCGGCAGGCTCGCGCCCTCGCCCGCGCCGATCGCGACCATCGCGTCGCGCGCGTCCTCGAGGGTCGCGATCTTGACGACGTTCAGCCCCTCGGGCACGTTCCCGACGACCTCGTCACAGTTCGACTCGGGGGCCAGGAACCAGGTCGCGCCGTCGCGCTCGGCGCCGTACAGCTTCTGCTGGATCCCGCCGATGGGACCGACGTTCCCCTCGACGCTCATGGTCCCGGTGCCCGCGATGACGTTGCCGTCGGCCTCGTCCTCGGGCGTGAGCTGGTCGATGATCCCGAGCGCGAACATAGTGCCCGCCGAGGGGCCACCGATGTCGTCGATCTGGATCTTCACGTCGATCGGCAGCTCGAAGTCGGGGTCGATGAAGACTCCGAGGATCGCCTTGCCGTCGGCCTCCTGGGTCGTGATCGTGAGGTCCACGGCCTCGCCGCCACGGTCGACGCCCAGCACCACGTCCTCGCCCGGGGTCACGGTCGCGAGCTCGTCGATGAGGTCCTGGTAGGTCACGACGTCCTTGCCGTTGGCCGACGTGATGACGTCCCCCTCCTCGACGACGCCGGCCGCGCCCGTGTCCTTCGCCGCACCCTGGATCGTGAGGGTCGCGGGCACCTCGTAGCCGAGCTCGGTGAGCGCGGCCACGGTCGCGGTCTCCTGCGACGACAGCATCTCGGCCTGGCTCTCCTCGGCCGTCTGCTCCTGGGTCACGTTGCGCGGGAACGTCTCCTCGACGGGGCGCACGGACCGCGAACGCTGGGCCCAGCCCTCGATCACCTGGAAGAGGTTCGCGGGGTACCCGGGACCGCCCGCGACCGACACGGTGGTCAGGAGGAGCTCGCCCGTGGAGTCGAACGTCTCGGCACCCTCGATCTGGATGAGCTCGCGGTCGTTCTGCTCGCCGAGCGTGTCCTGCGTGGGACCGGGCGAGCGCACCACGTAGGGCGCGGGCATGACCGCGAGGCCCGCGACCAGCAGGGTCGTGGCCAGCAACGAGATCCCGAGCGTGAGCGAGCGGCGCGTCACGGGAGGAGGCGTGTAGTCGTCCTCGGGCGGCGGTCCGAACGGGTCGGGACCGGGCGCGGGCTCGTGCGGGTCTCGGGGGGCGAGCGGTTCTGTCACGTCGCTATCATCCCCGAGAATCCTGAAGGTTCGCTGGCGGCGGGCCGGGAGGTTCCTGCCAGCGCCCGACGACGTCGCGCACGCCGCGAGCCCTCTCACCTCGCGTGGAGCTCCCGACGAGAGCCGCACCCGGGGCGAGGTCACCGCGCGAGGCAGCTCACCGCCGTCGGGCCTGCCGCCAGATCGCGGCCGTCCCCAGGAGCGCGACCGCCGCTCCCGCGGCACCCAGCGCCGCGGCGTCCCGGCCACCCACGCGGCGGCCACCCACCGCGATCCGGCCCCGGACGCCGTCCATGAGCACGTCGACGCACTCGGCGCTCGACCACGCAGGAGCCCAGCCTGCCTCGTGCAGTCCGTGCGCGGAGACGGTCCACGGGTGCACCACGAACGCCATGTCGCTCGCGGGCGACGGCAGCACGCCCACACGGTGCAGGCGCTCGGCGGCGCCGAACGCGGTCGCCGCGGGCAGGCTCACGGTCGCGAGCCCCGTGCGCTCGACCAGCTCGGCGGGCGTGACGACGTCGGGCTCGCCGTGCTCGTCGAGCGCCCCGACCGTGAACGCCCCGGACCGTCCCTCGGCGGCGACGAGGCGGACCGCCGACGCGAGGTCGTCGGTGTGCACGAGCTGCCAGGGGCGTTCGCTGCCCTTGACCACGAGCAGGCGAGGGGCCTCGAAGTGACGCGTGAGGATGGTGTCGACCTCGGGTCCGACGACGACCGCGGGACGCAGGACCGCGAGCAGCACGGGCTCGTCGACGAGGTCCAGCTCGTCGGCCAGCGCCTCCTCGAACGCGACGAGGTCCGCGACGAAGCCCGCGGCGTCGGGCGAGACGGGCTCGGCGTCCTCGACGACGGGCCGGTCGGCGCTCGCGCCGTGCACCATCGCGGACGTGACGGCCACGACCTGGCGCACGCCGTGCGCAGCCGCCGCCCGGGCGACGCGACGCGCCTGCTCGACGAGGAACGCGCGGCGGGTCTCGCCCTTGAGCGCCCTGATCCCGAACTCTCCCGCGGGGGCGACCACGACCACGGTCCGCGCACCCTCGACCCACGGCGCGGCCAGGTCGTTGGACTCGGCCGGCGCCCGCTCGGGGCCGCGCCCGCCGAGGGCCTCCCGTACGAGTGCCGCGACGCGCCCCTCGCCCACGACCACGGTCGCGTCGTCGGCGCCCGGCCGCCCGTCCTGGCCGTCCGACCCGGCGTCCGTCGCCGGGTCGTCCCCCTGCCCGACGGCGCCGCTCGCCCGGCCGTCGTCGTCCCCGGGCGCGCTCGACGCGCCGGGCGTCCCGGCCTCCGACGCGCTGCGCCGTGAGCGAACCGAGCCCTCCGACATGCCTCGCGCCCCCTTGCTGGTCACAGATTGTGGTTACGGTGATTCCTGACGCTATCCCGAGGAGACCCCGATGAGCAGCCAACCGCCCGACGAGTTCACCTCCGGCGCGGGCGACCAGCCCGACGCGCAGTGGGAAGAGCTCCTGCGTTCCATGTTCGGCGCGGACGCCGACGAGGCCCTGCGCGAGCTGCGCGCACGCGGCCTCGACCCGGCGGCGCTCGCCGCCGGCAGCGGCCTGAGCAACGATCCTGCCGCGATGAAGCACGTGCTCGCCCAGGTGCAGCGGCTCCTCGCGAGCTCGGGCAACGGCCCGGTGAACACCGACGTCGCGCACGACATCGCCCGCCAGGTGGCCGTCGCGGAGGGCGATCCCTCGCTCACGCCGGCCCAGGTGCGGTCGGCGACCGAGGCCCTGTCGGTCGCCGAGCTGTGGCTCGACGCCGTGACGGACCTCCCTCCCGCGGGGGGCAAGCGGTACGCGTGGAGCCGGTCGGAGTGGGTCGAGAAGACGCTCCCCGCATGGAACGCGCTCGCCGCCCCGGTCGCGTCCTCGGTCGCCGACGCGCTGTCCACGGTCCTGCGCGACCAGCTCCCGGGTGGCGGCGACGGGCCGGACGCGCTCTCGTTCGGCATCCCCGGGCTGCCTGCGGGCGCGCTCGGTGCGGACTTCGACCCCGCGCAGATGATGCGCCGGCTCGGTTCCGCGGTCTTCGGCATGCAGATCGGGCAGGCGACGGGGACCATGTCGCGCGAGGTCTTCGGTGTGACGGACATCGGGCTGCCGCTGCTCCCCGAGCCCGCCACCGCCCTGCTCCCCACGAACGTCGCGGCTTTCGCCGAGGGGCTCGACGCCCCCCTCGAGGAGGTCCGCCTCTTCCTCGCGCTGCGCGAGGCCGCGCACGCACGCCTCTTCACGCACGTGAGCTGGCTCCGCGGGCACCTGCTCGGGCTGGTCGAGGCCTACGCACGGGGCATCACGATCGACCTCGACGCGCTCGAGTCCCAGCTCTCCGACATCGACGTGACCGACACGAGCGCTCTCCAGAGCGCGCTGTCGGGCGGGGTGTTCGGGCTCCAGAACACCCCCGAGCAGGAGGCCACGCTGCTGCGCCTCGAGACCGCCCTGGCGCTGGTCGAGGGCTGGGTCGACGAGGTCAGCGCACAGGCTGCGCTCCCCCACCTGCCTCACGCCGTGCCGCTGCGCGAGATGCTGCGCCGTCGGCGGGCCGCGGGCGGCCCGGCCGAGCAGATCTTCTCGACGCTCGTGGGGCTCGAGCTGCGCCCCCGCCGGTCGCGCGACGCCGCGACCCTGTGGGCGCTCATCGCGGTCCAGGGCGGCGCCGACGCCCGCGACGCGGTGTGGGACCACCCGGACCTGCTGCCCAGCCCGCTCGACCTCGACGACCCGTCCGGCTACCAGTCGCGGCGCGCCGAGGTCCAGGCCGAGCAGACCGACCTCGACAAGGCCCTCGCGGACATCTTCAACGAGGCCGACGGCTCGACCGGCGACACCGAGGCCGAGCCCGACGGCTCCCCGCGCACCTAGCGCGCGGACTCCCTCGCGGGGGCCTGCGCGCCTCGTCCGGCCGGCACGGCGTGCCGGTCGGGCGTCGCGCGCGGGGCGGGCTCCGGTGCGGCGTCGTCCTGCGGGAGCGGGGGGTGCGCCTCGATCTCGACGTGCGGCGGGGCCACCTTGTCCTCGTCGGGCGACTCGGGGGTGCCGCCGTCGCGCGTGAACGAGACCCCCTCGAGGAAGCCCTTGGCGCGCTCCGTCCGGGGGTAGGACTCGAGCAGCGCCCAGAACCCGGGGCCGTGGCCCGCGTGCAGCAGGTGCGCGAGCTCGTGCAGCAGCACGTAGTCCAGGACCCACTCGGGCATGCCCTGGACACGCGTAGAGATCCGGATGCTGCCGTCGATCAGCGTGCACGAGCCCCAGCGTCTGCCCTGGTTGCCGGACCAGCGCACGCTCGTGGGGTGCGCCCGCCCGTCGAGGTACTTGGCCGAGAGCTCCGTGGCGCGCGCGACGAGCTCGGCGTCGGAAGGCCTGCGCCGTCGTTCCTTGTCCGCGAGCCGGTCCAGCATCCGCTGCACCCACTCGCGTTCCTGGGCTCGCGTGAACCGCGCGGGGATCGACACGATGGTGCGTTCCCCGTCGCGGTAGGCGCTCACCGTGCTCTTGCGACGACGGCTCCGGCGCACCTCGACGTACGTCTCGGCACCACCCTGGGTACCTCGCTCGGCTTCGTAGGCCACGGCACAGACCGTAGTGGTTCATCGTGACATATGCCATAGACCACGCCGACGATTCTGCGACACGTGTGCGAGAAACCGTCGAGAAACGGTCAAGCGTTGGCTGCGAGCCGCGGGTGTGACGACCTCCGCCCACGCGGCTGTGGACAACCTCCACGAGGTGCCTGTCGCTGGCAGTGTGGACGACGCAGGCTCCGACGGAGCATCCCCGGGAGCCCTCAGCCGAGGAGACGCCCATGGTCGACGCACCCCTGTTCCCCGTCCGGCTGCGGCCGGGGACGATCGTGCTGCGCCGCGGCCCGGGTGAGCTGCAGTACGGCACCGACGACCGGTGGAGCGTGCTCCTGAGCGGCCTGAGCGAGGACGAGGAGACCTGGCTCCTCGACCACGGCCGCTCGGCCCGCCCGCTCCTGCACGCCCCGGCCGAGGTCCGCGCCATACCGCACGAGCGGCAGCGCGTGATCCTGCGCCACCTGCGCGAGGCGCTCCTCGTCGTCGGGCGGGCGGACGACGTGCGCGAGGACGTCGCCGCCCCCGCGCGCGGCGCGGCCGACGCGGCGACGCTCTCGCTCCTGCGTCCCGACGCGGCGGGGCACGCGACGCTGTCCCGACGAGCGAGCACGAGCGTCGCGATCGAGGGCCTGGGGAGATTGGGGGTCGGGACGGCGGTCGTCCTCGCCACGGCAGGGGTGGGAACCCTCCTGCTCGACGACGTCGCACCGGTCCAGGCGACCGACGTCGGGCTCGGCGGCTACCGTCCGCGGGACGTGGGGCTGCCGCGCCGCGAGGCCGCCGCGCGGCTCCTCACGGACCTTGCGCCGCAGGTGCAGGCCCGGGCGGTCGACGCCGCGCGGTGGGTCTCGCCCCACGGGCGGCGGCCGGACGTGGTCGTGGTGGTCGAGCGTCGCGTGCTGCGCCCCGACAGGTACGGGCGGCTCACGGGTGACGGGACCCCGCACCTACCGGTCGTGGTACGAGAGGCTGACGTGGTGGTCGGACCCTTCGTCCGACCGGGGCGGACGCCGTGCGTCCGGTGCGTCGAGGGGCATCGTGCCGACCTCGACCCGCAGTGGCCGCAGCTCGCGGACCAGCTCCGGGATCCTCAGCGCGAGGTCCTCGACGTCGAGGAGACCACGCTGGCAGCAGTCGGCTCGGCGATCGCCGCAAGCCAGGTGCTCGTGCACCTCGACGGGCTGACGCCCCGCGCAGCCACGGCCTGCATCGAGATCGCTGTTCCCGATGCGGTGCCGAGGCTGCGCGAGGTGGTGAACCACCCGCGGTGCGGGTGCTCGAGCCTGACGGGTGCGGCGGCCATGTCAGGCCGCCGATGACGCCGAGACGGACTCGGCTGCCTCGCGGGCAGCCGCCTCCTCGGCCTGACGGGCGAGGACCTCGGCCTTGCTCGGCCGTCCACGCCCACGCTTGCGGGCGACGACGGCCCCGTCGACGAAGACCTCGCCGCCCCAGACGCCCCACGGCTCCTGGCGCTCGAGGGCGCCGGCCAGGCAGCCCGCGACGAGCGGGCACGACTGGCACAGGGCCTTGGCCTGCTCGACCTGGGTCGACTGCTCGGCGAACCAGAGCTCGGGGTCGTTCGTCCGGCACGGCAGAAGGCCGGCGAGGAGCCGGTCGAACTCGGCCGCGTCGGACGAACCGAGGGGGGTGGAGAGGGGCTGATGGGGAGTCCAGGGGCCGGATCCGCCCTGGGCAGTGATGTTGTCGAGCAGCGCGGTGAGCCGCACGATGTCCTCCAGTGATGTCCTGTTTGCGTGTGAACTTCTTTGTCACAGGACCCGCAGATGGTCGTCACGTCCGGGATGGTGGACGGCTGACCGGGAAGACGATCGCATTCGGAGAAACACGAAGGCCGCGGGTCCAGGTGGACTCCGCGGCCTGAGAAGGGTGCTGCCGGTGACTAGACCGGCGACGTCCTCAGTGCGGAGTCGGGCGCGGGGCGGATGACGAGGGATCCGCCGCGTCGTGCGCGGTTGGTCGGATCGGCCGACACATGTGTCGGGTTCGTCGTCAGGATCTGGTTCACCATGCTCACCCACCTCCAATCTCCGTCGAGCGCTCGCCTCTCGGCGCGCGCCTCTCCTACAAGGACTCCTGAACCATATGCCGCCCTCGGAAGGGGGCACAACTTATTTAACGAGATTCTTCTCGACGAGTTTTTCGGGTGGCTCCGCGGGGGCCGCCCGACCCCAGGTCAGGACCCGGATCGCGCCACGATGTCCAGCAGGGTCTCGCCGTACTTCTCGATCTTGGCCGGGCCGATCCCGTTGATCTTCGCGAGGTCCGGCACCGAGGAGGGGCGGGTCTCGGCGATCGCCGCGAGCGTGGTGTCCACGAGGATCGTGAACGCCGGCTTGTCCGTCTCCTGCGCGACCGACAGCCGCCACTCGCGCAGCTGCTCGAACAGCGCGCGGTCGTACTCGCCCGTGAGCTGCACCTTGTTCTGGTTGGCGCGGCTCCGTCGAGGTGCGCGGGACTGCTCGTCGTCGGGCCACAGACCGTCGAGGAACCGCGTGCGTCGTCGTGTGGCCCGCCCACCGGGGTTGCGGGAGCGGCCGAACGAGACCTGCAGGTGCTCGCGGGCACGTGTGATGCCCACGTAGAGCAGGCGCCGTTCCTCGGCCACGGCCTCGTCCGTCTCCGCGAGCGAGATGGGCATGAGCCCCTCGCTCATGCCGGCGAGGAACACCGCGTCCCACTCGAGCCCCTTGGCCGCGTGCAGCGAGGCGAGCGTGACGCCCTCGACCGTGGGTGCGTGCTGGGCCGAGGCGCGCTCGTCGAGCTCCGCGACGAACGACGCCACCGTGGGGGGCGCGTCCTCGGGAGCGACGCGCGCGACGTCGTCGGCCAGGGCCACCAGGGCCTGCATGGACTCCCAGCGCTCGCGGGCAGCTCCTCGCGCGGACGGCGGCTCGGAGGCCCACCCGGCCGACATGAGCACGTCACGGACCGTCTCCGGCATGGGGACCGCCGGGTCCGCAGAACGGGCGGCGCCGCGCAGCAGCACGATCGCGTCACGCACCTCCTTGCGCTGGAAGAAGCGCTCGCCCCCACGGACCAGGTACGCGATGCCCGCGTCCGCGAGCGCCTGCTCGAACCCTTCCGACTGGGCGTTGGTGCGGTAGAGGATAGCGATCTCGCTCGCGCGCGTCCCCGCTGCCAGGAGACGCCCGATCTGCGCGGCGACGCCCTTGGCCTCGGCCTCGTCGTCGTCGTAGGCCACGTACGCGACGGGTGGGCCCGACGGTCGCTGGGCGATGAGCTCGAGGGCCTGGTGCGCTCCCCCGCGGCGTCCCGCGCGCGCCAGGAGCTGGTTCGCGAGCGTCACGACCTGGGGCGTGGACCTGTAGTCCCGGACGAGCTTGACGACCTGGGCACCCGGGTACTTGGTGGGGAAGGTGAGGAGGTGGTGGGGCGTGGCGCCCGTGAACGAGTAGATGGTCTGCGACGGGTCGCCCACGACGCACAGCTCCTTGCGTCCCCCGAGCCACTGGTCGAGGACGAACTGCTGGAGCGGGGAGACGTCCTGGTACTCGTCGACCACGAAGTGGCGGTACTGGCGCCGGACCTCGTCCGCCATGGCGCCCTGCGACGAGAGCATGTCTCCGAGCATGAGCAGGACGTCCTCGAAGTCGATGACCGAGCGCTCGGTCTTGACCTCCTCGTACGAGGCGATGAGGCGAGCCACCGTCTGGTGGTCGTACCCCGCGGGCGCCGGGCGGTCGATCGCCGCGCACGCCTTCACGTAGTCGTCCGCCGTGACGAGCGAGACCTTGGCCCACTCGACCTCCGACGACAGGTCGCGGACCGCGATCCGGTCCACGCCGAGGCCCAGCCTGCGGGCGGACTCGCCGACCACGGCCGCCTTGTACTCGAGGATGCGGGGTGGGGCACCGCCCACGACCTTGGGCCAGAAGTAGCTGAGCTGGCGCAGCGCGGCAGCGTGGAACGTCCGGGCCTGGACGCCGGTGGCACCGAGCTCGCGCAGACGCGTGCGCATCTCGCCCGCGGCACGCGCCGTGAACGTCACGGCGAGCACGCTCGTGGGCGTGTACACGCCCGTCCGCACGCCGTAGGCGATGCGGTGCGTGATGGCTCGCGTCTTTCCCGTGCCCGCACCCGCGAGCACGCAGACGGGCCCGTGCAGCGCGAGGGCGACATCACGCTGGTCGGGGTCGAGGGCTTCGAGGATCTGGTCCGCTGACTCGTTCGGCATCACGTCGATTCTCTCAGCCGCCGCCCACACCGGACGCCACTCTCCACAGGGTGGGGTCGTCGTCGGGCGTGGCAGGGAACGAGCGACCGGGGTGGGTCGTGCCTGCGCTGCCACAATCGACCGATGCGCATCTTCCGCCTTCCCCAGCACACGATCGACCGGTTCGGCAGCTCGGGCGTCGACATGACGCTCCTCCCGTTCGTCGAGCACTCCGAGCGGACGCACGTGAACGTCGCCCGCCTCGGTGCGGGTGGGACGTTGGGTGAGCATCCCGCCACGGCGCCGCAGGTCTTCGCGCTCGTCGCGGGCCAGGCTGTCGTGTCCTCGGGCACGGGCGCCGAGCAGGTGAGGCTCGCCCTGCGGAGCGGCGAAGCGGTCGTCTGGGAGCGGGGCGAGGTCCATCAGACCTGGGCGACCACGGACGTCGTCGCGGTCGTGATCGAGGCCGGGGCCACAGGCGGAGACGCCGCGCTCGGCCTGGAGGCCCCGTTCGAGGAGGTCACCGACCTCGCCGAGCGACGCTGACGCCGGCGCGGCTGCGTACCGGCGCTCCCCGCGTCGGACACTCGCACCACGGACTCCCTTCCCACGAGAGGGAACAACCGCACCCCCGCGGACGTTGCCCACGACGGCAGCACCCGGGTCCTGTGCCCGGCGCGGTTGCCGGCCCGCGCGCACGCCCGGGCCCCGCGAACGAAGGAGCACCGATGGCCACGGCCCCGACCACCCCCGACGCCGGATCGATCGTCATGTACTCGACGAGCTGGTGCGGCTACTGCCGTCGCCTGAAGACCCAGCTCGACTCCGCGGGCATCGGGTACACCGAGGTCAACATCGAGGAGCACCCCGAGAGCGCGGCCTACGTCGAGCAGGTCAACGGTGGCAACCAGACCGTGCCGACCGTCGTCTTCCCGGACGGCACCGCGGCGACCAACCCGTCGCTCGCCCAGGTCAAGGAGCGCCTCGCGGCCTGACCTCCCCGCTCCCGGACGAGGTGCTGTCGCGCACCACGCGGCACGTCGTCGTCGCAGAAGGCCTTGGACAGGAGTCCGGGGCCTTCTGCCGTGCTCGGATCGTGCTCGCGCAGCCCGCGGTCGCGGTCGCGCGCACGCGCAGCCCGCACGTGCCCGGCTGACCGGCTACTTCGAGGTCCCCGCCTCGAGGATCGACACGATCGAGAAGAGCGTGAAGCAGACCGCACCGAGCCCGACCAGGACGTGCGCGCCGACGAAGAAGCCCGGCTCGGTCATGGTCGCCTCGAAGAGGAACGCCGCGAAGAACAGGCACGCGAGCGCCGTGGCCACGGGGATGATGGGGATCCGGTTGGCGAGCGCGAAGACCTGGCGCCACACGAGCGCGAGCAGAAGCACCTTGGACAGGATGCTGAAGCAGATGAGCCCCAGGCCGATCAGCACGGTGCCGGGGGCCAGGCGCGACGGGTCGTCCGAACTGAAGAGCACCACGAGGCCCAGGGCGACGTTGATGGTTCCCATCGCGACGACCCACCACGTCCAGCGGTAGCGCTCGGCGTCGCCGAACTCGTTGCGGACCTGGCGCACGATGCTCGCGACGAGCGCGACGAGCGCGGAACAGACGAGCGACAGGCCGACCATGACGTTGCCCGCGACCAGGGCCGCATTGCCGCCGCGCGCGTAGAGCGTCACCGCGACGATGAGACCGGCCACCGCGAACAGAGCGGGGATCGCGATCAGCACGGTTCCCGCCCCGCGTGAGTAGGCGCCGTCCGGTGCACCGCCTCCGACGGGAAGGGCCGCGCTCTTCTGGATGAGCACGAACTTGGTCGACGCCGTGGCCACGGTGCTCACGCACCCCGCGATGAAACCGATGCCGAGCATCACGTGCCCGGCCACGATGAACTGCGGCTCGTCGCCCCGACCGATGATCGTGATGCCCCAGATCATGGTCGCGATGGCCACCGCGTATCCGAGCACGGGCAGGACGATCTCCCAGACCCTGCCGTACCGGTGGACGAGCTGGCGGATGATCGTCGCGGCGGTCGTGAACAGCGCGATGCAGATCGCGGTCAGGGCCACGTTGACGTGACCTGCGACGAAGTGGTTCGCGTCGTCACCGCCCGACAGGACGTAGAGCCCGAACGCGAGGCACACCGCCCCCATCGCCAACGGGATCGCACGGAAGAGAACGCTGATCGACGGGTTCATGCTCACTCCTCAGGGTGGACGAGCCGGTGCGTCCACCGTAGGCAGGGCATCGAGGATCGGCCCGTCGAGCACCCTGGACGCCCCTGTGGCACGTCAGTCCCCCGCGAGCGGACCCCCGAACCACTCCTCGACGAGCGCCCGCGCGATCGAGGAACGGCTCGGCAGCTTCACCTCCCCGCTCTCCGTGGCCCGGACAAGCTGCGCCCGGGTGAACCAGCGCGCGTCGGTGACCTCCTCGCCGTCGGGCCGGATGTCCGTCGTGAGCGCCGTGGCCGTGAAGCCCAGCATGAGCGAGGCCGGGAACGGCCACGGCTGGCTCGCCCGGTAGACGACCTCGCCCACCTGGACGCCGACCTCCTCCGCGACCTCGCGCCGCACGGCCTGCTCGAGCCCCTCGCCCGGCTCGACGTAGCCCGCGAGCGTCGAGAAGCGTCCCTCGGGCCAGTGCGCGGCGTGGCCCAGCAGGAGCCGGTCCTGGCCGGGCCCCGCGCCCGGGTCGACGACCGCCATGATGACCGCCGGGTCCGTCCGCGGGTAGTGCTCGATGTCCTGCGCCACGCAGCGCCGCACCCAGCCCGACGCGACGGGGACGGTCGGCTCGCCGCAGCGCGGGCAGCGCTCGTTGGCCGCGTGCCATGCCGCGAGAGCCACGGCCTCGGTCGCGAGCCCCGTGTCGCGCGGGCCGAGGCGCGAGGCCAGCTCGCGCAGCCCGGCCCACTCGTGCGCCCGTACCAGGACGGACAGCGGACCCGAGGGGTCCACGCCCTCGATGTCGAGGTCGAGGTCGTCCGCGTCGTCGGGCAGGAGGAGGGCCAGGAAGGACGTGCCCGACGGCGCGTCCTCGCCCAGGAAGACCCAGCGCGGCGTGTTGCTGTGGTCACCCGTGGCCGCGTGGGGCTCGGGAACGGCGGCGACGTCCTGAGGGGTGGCGAGCGCGAGCCCGCCCGGTCCGGTCGCGAGCCGTCCGCGGTGCAGCAGGACCACACGGGTCGAGGGGTCGGCACGCAGCGTCGCGAACAGGCCCTCCTCGGTGCGGCGGTGCGCCGCACGGTCGAGCGCGGAGCGGGCGAGCGGCAGGTGCGCGGCGAACGCGCTGGGGCGCTCGACAGCTCCCGCCGAGGGCTGCGGGTTCGGGACGGGGGTTGCGGGCGAGGTCTGGTCGGTCACCTGTCGACCGTAGGTCACGCGGGACGCGCGGCGCTCGCAGCGCACACGGCGCGGCTCGCGTCGCGGACACACCTGCCGCCGAGGGCGGCCCGTCGCTGCGCACCGACTACCGTGGACGCGTGCCACGCTCACCTCTCACCCTCGCCGCGCTCGCGACCGCAGCCGTCCCCGGCCTCGACGTCCGGTCCGTGCGACCGTCCGAGGCGACAGGGGACGACGACGTCGCGATCGTCACCGACGGCGACGGGCAGGAATGGGTCGTCCGCGCTCCTCGCACGCTCGCGGCCGGCGCCGCCCTCGAGGCCGAGACGGCCCTGCTGGACTCGCTGCGCCACTACGTGACGACGGGCGTCCTGTCCTTCACCGTCCCCGACGTGCTGGGCTACGCCCTGCTGCCCGAGGGCGGACGCGCCGTGGTGCACCACCGGTACGGCGGCGTCCCGCTCGACCTCGACACCCTGCGCCCGGGCCCGGGGCTCGCCGCGGACCTGGGGCGTGTGCTTGCCGCGGTGCACGAGCTGCCGCAGTCCGTCGTCGAGAACGCGGGCCTGCCCGTCTACACGGCCGCCGAGTACCGCGACCGCCGCCTCGCCGAGGTCGACGAGGCCGCGAAGACCGGCAGGGTGCCCGCCCGGCTCCTGCGCCGCTGGGAGGCCGCGCTCGAGGACGTGTCGCTGTGGAAGTACCAGCCCGTCGTCGTCCACGGGGACCTCGGCGCGGGCCAGGTGCTCGTCGCGCGCGGGCGCGTCGTCGCCGTGACCGACTGGGCCGAGGCGCGCGTGGCCGACCCCGCCGACGACCTCGCGTGGCTGCTCGTGGCGGCCCCGCCCGAGGCGATCGACTCGATCATGGAGGCCTACCAGCTGCGCCGCACCGAGCTCACCGACCCGCACCTGACGGACCGTGCGCTGCTCGCGGGCGAGCTGGCCCTGGCGCGCTGGCTGCTGCACGGGGTGCGGCACGGGCTCGACGACGTGGTCGCCGACGCCGTGGACATGCTCCTGGACCTGGACGAGGTCACGAGCGGGGACGACGAGGGCTAGCCGGAGGGCGGTGCGCTCAGGCGCCGTGCCCCGCCACGAGCGCCTCCAGCTCGGCCGCGTCGAGCAGCCGCTCGGGGCGCACCGTCTCGTCCGATCCCAGGTAGTAGAACGCGGCGTTGACCTTCTCGACCGGCAGCCCGGACCAGCGCGACCACGCGAGCCGGTACACCGCGAGCTGGACCTCGCGCGTGCGCCGGGCCTCGGCGTCGCGCGGGGCCTTGCCCGTCTTCCAGTCCACGACGACGACGGCGTCCCTCGCCCCGCCAGCGTGCTCGGGGCTCTCGGGAAAGACGGCGTCGATACGCGAACGGAACATGATGCCGCCCACGGGGGTCTCGACGTCGACCTCCACGGCGATCGGCGTGCGCCCCGCCCACTCCGAGGCGAGGAACGTCTGCTGGAGCGCCTCGAGGTCCAGGTCCGGGGAGATGTCCTCGTCGTCGGCCCCCGGCAGGTCGTCGACGTCGAGCAACGACGACGACGTGAAGTACTGCTCGGCCCACAGGTGGAACTGCGTGCCGCGACGCGCATGCACCGTGGGTTGCGCGGGCACCGGGCGCCGCAGGTGCAGCGCGTACTCGCCCCGGTCCGCGGCCAGACGCACGAGCCCCGATGCCGAGATGTGCGCGGGGAACGAGATCTCGCTGCTGCGGGCGTCGCGGCGGTCGCGCTCCTCGAGCAGGATGCGCGCGAGCTCGTGCAGGTCCGTGCCCGACGCGTCGAGCAGGGGGGCATGCCCGTCCGCCAACGAGCCCGGACCTGAGCCGACGCCCGCGTCAGCACCGTTGACAGCCCCGAGCGAGGCGCGTGCGTCGATCCGTCCCCGGACCCGGTCCGCGGCGGCCCGCACGACCGCTCGGGCGCGCGGCTCGGCCGGTGGAGCGGCCGTCTCACTGGGCGTGGCTGTTTCCCTCGCGCCAGCTCCCGGCTCCCCGCGCGGCCAGTCCTTCTCGTGGACCAGCTCGTCGCGCGGGTTGGTCTCGTCCTTCGCGGGCATGCCGGCCCAGTCGGCGTCGCTGATGATGCCGGCCTCGGCCAGCTCCACGAGGAACGGCGAGGGCGTGCGGGGCTTGGTCGCGTCGCGCCACCACGACCCGGCCAGCAGCAGCTCGGCGCGGGCGCGCGTGAACGCCACGTACGCGAGCCGACGCTCCTCGTCGACCTGGTGCTCACCGCTCGCCGCGAGGAACTCCTTGCGGCGCCCGTCGAGGTCCTTGGCGTCCTCCGCGACCTCGAAGTGGAAGACGGGCAGGTCCTCCGCGTCACCGCGCAACGGGTACGGGAGGTTGCCCAGCCCCGTGAACCAGCCGCTGTCGGTCGGCCCCTTGTCCCCCACCGCGGTGTTGGGGAAGATCCCGTCGACCATGCCCGGCACCGCGACGACGTCCCACTCCAGGCCCTTCGAAGCGTGCACCGTGATGATCTGCACCGCGTCGGGGTCCGGCTCGCGCACGGGCAGGTCGAGACCCCGCTCCTGGGAGCCGGCCGTGCCGAGCCACGCGAGGAAGGCGCCGAGCGTCGGCAGGTCCGCCGACTGCGAGAACGTCGCGGCGACGTCACGGAACGCGTCGAGGTGCGCGCGTCCCCGGTCGCCGACCTCCTCGCCGAACCCGCCCGCCGCGAGCGTCGCCGCGGTGGTCACCTCGATGTCGAGGCCGAGCGCCCGCTCGGCCTGCGTGACGAGCTCCGGCAAGGACAGGTACGTCTGCCCGCGCAGGTCGCGCAGGACCGTGGACAGCGCGGCCAGCCGCGCGTGCCCCTCCTCGGTGAGCTCGCGCCCGTCCCGGGCAGCGCGTCCGGGCGCGGGCAGGTCGTCGAGCGCGTCGACGATCGACCGGTGGTCGACCACGTCTCCCTCGACCACGGTGAGCGTCCCGTCCTCGGCGACGCCGGGCAGCTCGCCCTCCCCCGCCGCACCGGACGGACCATCGGGTGCGGCGCCGTCGGACGCGAGGGCGCCCGACAGACCGCCGGGACCGCCCGAGGCGCCCGTCGACGGGCGGCGCGCCGCGTCCCGGCGCGCCAGGTCTGCCGCCCAGCTGCTCAGCGCGTGCAGGTCCGCCGCGCCCAGGTTGAGGCGCGGCCCCGTGAGGATGCGCATGAGCGAGTCGCCGCGCGACGGGTCGTGCGCGACCTCGAGCAGGGCGACGAGGTCCACGACCTCGGGGGTCGAGAGCAGGCCGCCCAGGCCGACGACCTCGACCGGCAGGCCCTTGGCCCGCAGCGCGACCTCCATCGCGAGGAACTGCGAGCGCGCACGGCACAGCACGGCCGCGGTCACGCGTTCCTGACGGCGAGTGCGCGGGCGCCAGCGTTCGGCGACGAAGTCCGCGACCGCCGCGGCCTCCTCCTCGAGCGTCGCGGCGTAGACGCCGGTCACCACACCGCCCCCGGCCCCCGGGCGTTCGTCGAGCTGCGGCACGGGCACACGCGTGGCCCCCTCGCGCAGCGGCGCGGCCGTGACGTTGGCCGCCGCCAGCACGGCCCGGTCGTTGCGCCAGGACGTGCTGAGGTACTGCACGTCGGCGGGGGCGCCCGTGCTGCCGGGGCCCGTCGCGCGGAACCGCTCGGGGAACCGCGCGAGGCCCGACGCGCTCGCGCCGCGCCAGCCGTAGATCGACTGGTTCGGGTCGCCCACGGCCGTGACCGGATGTCCGCCGAACAGCGCGCACAGGAGCTCGACCTGTGCGTACGACGTGTCCTGGTACTCGTCGAGCAGCACGACCCCGTACCGCGCCCGCTCCCCTGCTCCCACCGTGGGCACGGTCCGGGCGAGCCGAGCCGCGATCGCGACCTGGTCCCCGAAGTCGAGCGAGTCCGAGGTCCGCTTGCGCTCCTGGTAGGCCTCGACCACGTCGAGCAGCCGGTGGCGCTCACCGAGCGAGCCCAGGAGCCTCTTGACCTCGGCGTAGTGCTCGGTGCGCCTGCCGCCGAGAGGCGTCGCGAGGATCGAGTCGACGATGCCCGTGATGCCCGCGCGGGCCTCGTCGGGGCTCAGCAGGTGCTCGCTCAGCGCACCGGACAGCGACAGCACCGCGCCGACGACCGTGGAGAACGCCGCCTCGGTCTGGAGGTCGCCGGCCCAGCTCTCGACGACCTCGGCCGCGAGCTGCCACTGGCTGGCCTCCGAGAGCAGCCGCGCGCCGGGCTCGATCCCGATCCGCAACGCGTGGTCCCCCACGAGCGAGGCGGCGTACGAGTTGTAGGTCGAGATCGCGGGCCGGTCCAGCATCGACAGCGCCGCACCGTCGTTGCCCAGGGCGCGATCGAGCTGCAGGAGGCGCGACTGCACGCGCTCGGCGAGCTCGCCCGCCGCCTTGCGCGTGAACGTCAGCCCGAGCACGGCCTCCTTGGCGACCCACTCGTTCGCGATGAGCCACACCACGCGCGCGGCCATGGTCTCGGTCTTGCCCGACCCGGCCCCGGCGACGACGAGCAGCGGCGCGAGGGGCGCCTCGATCACCGCGACCTGCTCGTCGGTGGGCCGAGGACGACCCAGCATCTCTGCGATCCGCACGGCCGAGAAGCGTGGCTCGGGCAGCTCGCGCGCGCCCTCCCCGCCGGCCCCGGCCGGGACTCCGACCGTCCCGAGGTCGAGCTCGTCGAACAGCGACTCGGCGCTCATGCGATCACCTGGCGGCCTTCCGTCATCAGGGGGCAGGACCGGCGCACGGGGCACACCGAGCACAGCTTGTTCTCCCGGGCCGTGAACACCGAGTCGGCCATGGTGTCCGCGACGTCCTCGACGAGCTCGCGCGCCCAGCTCGTCCCGTCGGGCTCGGGCTCCAGCGCCGGCTGGGTCCGCAGCCCGGCGTCCTTGCCATCGCCGACGAACACGAGCTGCGCGCCCGCGCTGCGCGTGCCCTCGGGCAGGTCGAGCGCACCGCCCTCGACGGCAAGCTGGTAGGTGCCGAGCTGGGGATTGGTCACGGCCTCCGTGACCGACGGTTTGGTCTTGCCCGTCTTGAGGTCCGCGACGCGCACCGCGCCGTCACCGGCGTCCTCCACCCGGTCGATGACCCCGCGCAGCACGGCACGGCCGATCTCCAGCTCGAACGGCGCCTCGACGAGCAAGGGCTCGCCCGAGGCCTGCAGGTACCCCGCGAGCCGACCGACCATGTCCTCGGCCTTGTGGCGCGTCTGGGTCGTGGGCCAGCCCGGCGTGAGCGCGAGCTCGGGCCAGCGGCGGTCCAGCTCGGCCGCGAGCTCGGAGTGCGTGCCGCGCGGCGCCTCCTGCGCGATCGAGTGGACCAGGTTGCCGAGCGACTGGGCCGTCGCGTCGGGGGCCGTGCCTCCCGCGCTCTCCACGGCCCAGCGCAGCGCGCACCTGCTCACCGACTCGACCTTGGACGGCGAGATCATGACCGTGTCCTCGGGGCCCCACAAGGGGTCGGTGCTCGAGACGGGGTTCACGCCGTACCAGGACTCCGGCCGGGCCTCGCCCACGCCCGCGAGCGCCAGGTCGGCGAGCAGCTCGGCGAGGGCCTCGGGTCGCACGGGGTCGCCTGGGTCCCCCACGTCTCGCGTCGAGCCGTCCCCGCGCACCATCTCCTCCACGAGCAGGCTGCGCGCCGAGGCCACGAGCCCGCGCAGATCGAGGGGCTGACCGACCTGGACGCGGCGCGGGTCCCGCTCCTCCTCGGGGAGCACCGGCCCGTCCCCGTCGCCACCGTCCTGAGGCACACCACCCGCCCCCTGGGCGGCGTCGTCGGGCCCCGCGGGCGGGCACACGAGGTCGACGAACGGTGAGGGCACCTCGTCGACGTCGCTCACGGCCGTGACGAGCAGACGACGTGACGCACGCGAGGTCGCGACCGCGAACGAGCGCAGCTCGTCGGTCAGGACGGCCCGCCGAGCGTCGGGTCCCAGGCCGTGCGCGTCCTGCGAGCGCCCCGCGAGGAGCTCGACGAGCGCCTCCGACCCGAGCAGGGAGTCGCGCAGGCGTAGGTCCGGCCACACGCCGTCCTGGACGCCGGCCACGACCACGACGTCCCACTCGCGCCCCGCCGCCCCGGCGGGCGTGAGCGCCGCGACGGAGTCAGTCCCGGCGGCCCGGGCCGCGAGCGAGTCCGCGGGGAGGTCCTGGGACTCGAGGTACTCCACGAACGCCGACGGCGGAGCGCCCGGCATGCGGTCGACGAACGTCTCCGCGGCGCGGAAGAGCGCGAGGACCGCGTCGAGGTCGCGGTCGGCGCGCGCGCCGACCGCTCCACCGCCCAGCGCGGCGTCGCGCCAACGGTCCGAGAGCCCGGTCGCGCTCCAGATCGCCCAGAGCACGGTCTGTGCGGTCGCGTCGGGGGCGAGCGTGGCCTCCCGTCCGGCGGCGATCACCCGAGCGACCGCCACGGCACCGCGACGCACGCTCGCGGGCAGCGTCGCGGCGCGCGACGCGTCGAGCAGGACCTCGACCAGGAGGGCGTCCGACGTGCGCCCGCCGCCCGACCCGAGCTCCTCGGCCCGCAGCGCCCGGCGCAGGCGACGCAGCGCGACCACGTCCAGCCCGCCCACGGGCGAGGTCACGAGCGCGGCCGCCGTCACGGGGTCCAGCTCGTCGAAGGTCGTGCTGGGAACCGGCGGCTCCCGTTCGATCAGGGTCTCGGCAGGGTCGCCCACGTCGCGGGTCACCGCGTCGTCGATCCCGGCCGTGCCGCGCACGCCGTCCAGCCCCCGCGAGTACCCGGCCGGAGGCAGGCCCACCGCGACGCGCATGATCGCGAGCAGCGGAGTGACCGCGGGCTCCTCGCGCAGCGGGACGTCCGAGCCGAGGATGCCGACGGGCACCGACGCCGCGATGAGCGCGCGCCGGAGGGTCGCGAGCTGCGACCCCGCGCGGCACACCACGGCCATGCGCCCCCAGGGCGTGCCGTGCAGCAGGTGCTCGGCGCGCAGCTCACGGGCCACGTACGCGGCCTCCTCCGCGCCGCTGCCGAGCAGCGCGACCGACGCCCCGCGGGGCGCCCCGCCCTCGGGGACGGGAGCCGGCGAGGCCCCGGCCCCACGGTGGACCGCCCCCGCGACCGTGCCGATCTGGGTCGTCACGGTCCGGGTGACGTCGCGTAGCGCGACCTCCTGACGCCAGGCCGTCCCGAGGACCTCGACGCGCGCGTCGAACTCGCCCGTCACTGCCCGCCGACGCACGGGCGCGCCGGCGCGACCGACCAGCCCCGGGCTCGCGCCACGGAAGGTCTGGACCGCGGTGTCCGGGTCCGCCAGGAGCACGAGACGCGCACCCGCGTCGTGCACCACGCGCAGGAAGCGCGCGGTCGCGATCGTGGCCTCCTGGTAGTCGTCCACGACGACCACGTCCCACGTGGGCCGCGGCGCGCCCGTGACCTCGTCCTCCCAGGCGAGCAGTGCCTCCGCGGCCTCGTCGACCACGACCGCCGGGTCGTAGCGCGCGCCCAGGTCCGGGGTACCGACGCGCAGCGCCGTCACGTCGAGGTACTCCTGGTAGACCTGCGCGGCGGTCCGCCACTCGGGGCGCTCGTGCGCCGCACCCAGGTCGTCGAGGTCAGCGGGGGTCAGGCCGCGCTCGGCCGCGCGCATCAGCAGGTCGCGCAGCTCCTGACGCAGGCCGCGCAGGGCCAGCACCTCCTCCGGCAGACCGTCCGGCAACCGCAGCGGCACGCCGTCCCCGTCGAGGTGCCCCGCGAGGAGCTCGGCCAGGAGGAGGTCCTGCTCGGGACCGGAGATGAGCGTGGGCGGCGGCTCGCCGATCGCTGCCGCGCGCGCACGCAGGACCGCGAAGGCCGCGGCCGCGGCCGTGCGCACCATGGGCGCGCTGACCGTCCGGTCCGCGCGCGCCGACAGCCTGTCCCGCACCTCTGCCGCCGAGCGTCGGGACGCCGCGACCACCAGGACGCGTGCCGGGTCGACGCCCTCGCTCAGCGCCTGCGCGGCGACCTCGATGGCCACGGTCGTCTTGCCCGTCCCGGGAGCCCCGACGACCAGGGTCGCCGGTTCCGTGCGCGCCGCGTCGAGCGCGGCCCGCTGGGTCGCGTCGAGCCGGACGGGCGCCGTGGAGGCGGTGTCCGGCAGGACGAGGCGGAGGTCCGGGTGGTGCAGCACGGGAAGATCTCATCACGAGCCACCCACACTCCGGCGCACCCGGCGAGGGCCTCGCCCGAGCCCGCCCCGAGCCCGCCCCGGGCTCGCGGACGGCGCCCCGGCCGCTGCCCGGAAGGTGCCCCGGACGACACCCCGCCCGGCTACCCGAGCGTCGGCCACCCGTTGGGCAGGCAGCCCTCGGTCGACATCGACTGCTGCACCATGACGGGGGCGAGCGTCCCGGGCGCGGGGCAGCTCACGTGCCGGTGGCCCAGCACGTGCCCGACCTCGTGGTTCACCAGATAGTGCCGGTAGAGCCCCATGTCGCCGTCGAAGTCCGAGGCTCCCTCGACCCAGCGCGAGAAGTTGAGGATCGCCGCACCCGTCACACCGCACGAGTACGTCCCGCCGGTCTTGAGCGGGGCGCACATCCGGTCGGTCGTCACCGGGCTCGCCAGGACCACGCGGATGCTCGCGTCGCCCCCCGTCCGGGCGAACGTCACACCGTCGACCGGCCCCCAGCCCCGTGGGTCGTTGAGGGTCGCCATGACGGCCGCGGCGAACGTCTCGCCGTCCACGGGCAGCCCCGCCTCGACCTCGATCCGCACGGTCTTGACCGTCCCGGCCCCCGGCGCGGCGACCTCCGCGGGCACGACCACGAGCGCGCCGCCGAGGTCCGGCACCACCTCGGTCCCGACCAGGCCCGACCCCGCCTCGACCTCCCGTTCGAGCACGAGCGGGAGCGACCCGGGCCCGTCGAGCCCCAGCTGGGGGTCGCGGACGGACCGGCTCGCGACGTCCTCGCCCCGGTTCTCGGGAGCCGCGGGGGCCTCGTCGACCGCCTGCCCGACGGCGCCGCTCACCGGGGCTTCCGACGCACCGTCCGCCACCGCGACGTCGGTGGCACCGGGTGCTCCCGGCAGGAGCGACCCCGCACCGAGCCCCCCGGCCCCGAGCCCGGCCAGCAGCCCGACCGACGCGAGGACGAGAGCAGGACCGCGACGCATCCCGCGCCTGCGGACCCGTCCCAGACGCGCCCGGGCGCGCGACCTGCGCGAGGTGCGCGGCGCCGTCGGGCGCGAGAACGGGGCCTGGCCTGCACCTTCATGCCACTGCGGGGACCCCTCCGGGCGTCCCCTCGATCCGTCGTGGGGGGCTTCCGGGGGCATCACGTGTCCATGATCGCACCGCCCGTCACGGCCCGACGCCGCGGCCCGTACTATCGCCGCATGTCGGGGGTCGCAGAGAAGTCGAGAACCACACGGTCCATCGCCGTGCGCATGCCGCGGGACGAACGGCGCGCGCAGCTGCTCGCCGTCGCCGAGCGTCTGTTCTCCGACCACGGCTACCACCACATCACCATGGACGACATCGCGGACGGCGCCGGGGTCAGCAAGCCCGTGCTCTACCGGCACTTCCCGTCCAAGCTCGACCTCTACATGGCCCTGGTCGACGAGCAGGGTGCTGCGCTGGTCCGCTCGGTGCGCGCCGTCCTGGCGCCCTTCCGCTCCGCGGCCCCCGGCACGTCGTCCGAGGACCTCGACGCCCTCGCGGTCGACGGGCTCGCCGTGATCGAGGGGATCGTGCGGGCCTACGTCGACTACGCGCGGTCGGCCGGGCCGTCGGCCGGGCTCCTGTTCGAGTCCGACGTCATGCGCGACCCCGGTGTCCGGGCCCGCGTGCTCGAACCCGACGAGGTCAACGCGCGCGAGTTCGCCGAGGTGCTCGGCCGGCTCACGTCGCTCACCGGGCAAGAGGCGCTCGTGGTCGCCCGGACCTGCACCGCGATCGCCCGGACCGCGGCGACCGAGGCCGTCCGCGCCGAGAGCGACGTGACGACCGCCGAGCTCACCCGCCTGCTGCCCGCGCTCGCCTGGCGAGGCGTCCACGGGATGCTCCGCCGCGACGCCTGAGGATCGGGGCCGCGGTAGGCCCTCAGCAGGGCCCGCGCGCGCCCTCACCAGCGCGGGAGCACCCGAGGCCCTCGGGAATCTCGTTAGTATCGGAGGAGTTGTCGACCAGTGGCCGGCGGGATCACCCGCGGGCGACGCTCGCGAAGGAGAATCACGTGGAAGTCACCATCGGTGTGCAGAACTTGGCCCGCGAGCTCGTGATCGAGACGGAGGAGACCACGGAGGCCGTCGCCGCCGCCGTCTCGGCCGCCCTGGCGGGCGGTCCGGCACTCGAGCTGCTCGACTCGCGCGGTCGCCGCGTCATCGTCCCGACGTCGTCGATCGGCTACGTGGAGATCGGTACCGAGGAGCAGCGTCGGGTGGGCTTCGGCTCCCTCTGAGAGCTCACGCAGAACGAGGGCGGTGCCCCGGCCGGTCGGCCGAGGCACCGCCCTCGTCGTACGTCGCGACGTCCTGAGGTGCTCAGGCCGCGAGGCCGTGCACCACCCGCTCAGGCCGCGAGGCTGTCCCGGACCGCTCAGGCCGCGAGGCTGTCCCGGACCGCTCAGGCCGCGAGGCCCAACCGCCCCATCCTGCGCGTGTGCTCCGCCGTGAGCTGCGAGAAGACCCACGCCTGGCGGTCAGCGGCCGTCCCCGTCGCGTCCGCGGCTCCCGGGGTCCCCGCCTCGGTGCGGTGCCCCGCGCCGTCCGCGAGGAGCCTGCTCAGCCCCTCACGCTCGGAGAGCAGCGTCTGCACCAGCCCGAGCGCCTCGCCCACGAGCCGCCGTCCCCACAGGGCGAGCCGCGACGCGAGCACGGGGTCTGCCGCCGCGGCGTCCGCGATGACGGTGGCCGAACGCTCGGAGTCGACGCCGTCCGAGAGGATCTCGAGGACCAGGTCGCGCGACTCGTCGTCGAGCCCGTCCGCGGCGAGGCGGCAGAAGTCGTCGGCGACACCGTGACCGACGTACCCCTTGAGCACGCCCTCCCACCAGGTGCTCGACGGCGTCCGCGCCTCGAAGTCGTCGAAGATGCCGTCGAACGCGCCCATCTCGGCCTCGGGGTCGGCGCCCAGGTCGGCGATGCGCTCGAGGACGCGCTCGTGGCGCGCGAGCATCTTGCCCGCGTGGCGCGAGAGCTGGTGGCGCTGCGCGAGGGTCGGAGCGTGCGCCGCGTCGGCCGCGAGACGGCCGAAGGTCGCGAGCTCGGTGTAGGCGATGAGGCCCAGCAGACCGACCGCGTCACGGTCCGTGGCGAGCTTCTCGGTAGCGACGGACGGGTCGTGGTGCTGCGGCTCGCTCATCGGGTCAGGATAGTCGAGTCGCGCCGAGCGTCCCCCGTCGTGGGACGCGACATGACGGGCAATGATCGGCTTGACGGGTGCCGTCCGATAGTATGGGGGGGTACATCGGTTGCCCGGTCGTCCGAATCCCCGGTCCCCGGTGGGTGCTCGTGAGCCCCACCCCGTGCCGAAAGACTTGCGAACGACACTGCACGACGCCGACCTCGGTCGGTGCGCGCGGGCGGAACCGGGGTTCGCGCCTCACGGCCGACGACCCCCGACGACGTCTTCGCGGCGAATACCCACGATCGGCTGCCGGCCACTAGGCGCGAGAGACCGTACCTGCCTGGGATCTTCCCGGAGCATCGTGGACCCGCCAACCGTCGGGTCGATCACGCACGTGCGGGGCCTCGCGCCAGACATCAGAACCACGAGGCACCAGTGACCACCACCGAAACACCTGTCGAGCCCACCGAGCTCGACCTCACCCCTGCCGAGGCCCCTGTCGACGACGCACAGGGCACGCTCTCGTCGAGCGTCCAGGCCAAGGACGTCTCCTTCGCGGACTTCGGTGTCCGCCCGGAGATCGTCGAGGCGCTGGCCGACGCCGGTATCACCCACCCGTTCCCCATCCAGGCCATGACCCTGCCCGTCGCGATGTCGGGGCACGACATCATCGGCCAGGCCAAGACCGGTACCGGCAAGACGCTGGGCTTCGGCGTGCCGCTGCTGCACCGCGTCATCGCCCCGGGCGAGGAGGGCTTCGACCAGCTCCCCGCACCGGGCAAGCCGCAGGCCCTCGTCATCGTGCCGACCCGTGAGCTCGCGGTCCAGGTCGCCGGCGACCTCGAGGCCGCCTCGGCCAAGCGCAGCGTCCGCATCATCCAGCTCTACGGCGGCCGTGCGTACGAGCCGCAGATCGCGACGCTCAACGCGGGCGTCGAGGTCGTCGTCGGCACCCCCGGTCGCATGATCGACCTCATGAACCAGGGGCACCTCAACCTCACGCGCGCTCGCTGCGTCGTGCTCGACGAGGCCGACGAGATGCTCGACCTGGGCTTCCTGCCCGACGTCGAGAAGCTCCTCTCGCGCACGCCCGCGGCCCGCCACACCATGCTGTTCTCGGCGACCATGCCGGGCGCGGTCGTCTCGATGGCCCGCCGCTACATGACGCAGCCGACGCACATCCGGGCCAACGACCCGGACGACGGCGGCCAGACCGTCAAGAACATCAAGCAGGTCGTCTACCGCGCGCACGCGCTCGACAAGGTCGAGGTCCTCGCGCGCATCCTCCAGTCCGAGGGCCGCGGCCTGACGATCGTGTTCGCGCGCACCAAGCGCACGGCCGCCAAGGTCGCCGACGAGCTCGCCGACCGCGGCTTCGCCTCGGGTGCGATCCACGGCGACCTGGGCCAGGGCGCCCGCGAGCAGGCGCTGCGCGCCTTCCGCTCGGGCAAGATCGACGTGCTCGTCGCGACCGACGTCGCGGCTCGTGGCATCGACGTCGACGACGTCACGCACGTCGTGAACTACCAGTGCCCCGAGGACGAGAAGACCTACCTGCACCGCACGGGCCGTACCGGCCGCGCGGGCAACAAGGGCACGGCCGTCACGTTCGTCGACTGGGACGACGTGCCCCGCTGGTCGCTCATCAACAAGGCCCTGGACCTGAACATCCCGGAGCCCGTCGAGACGTACTCGACCTCCCCGCACCTGTACTCGGACCTCAACATCCCCGAGGGCACCAAGGGCCGACTGCCCAAGTCCGCGCAGACCCGCGCGGGCCTGGACGCCGAGAAGCTCGAGGACCTGGGCGAGACCGGCAAGCGCGGCGGCTCGCCGTCGTCCGCGCGCGGCGGTCGCGACGCAGGCCGCGACGCGGGCCGCTCGGGCTCGCGCGACGCCGGTCGGTCGGGTGGCCGCGACAGCGGTCGCAGCAGCTCGCGCGACGCCGGCCGGTCCGGTGGACGCGAGGGTGGCCGCAGCTCCGAGGGCGCGCAGCGTTCCTCGGCATCGGCCGTCTCCACGGGTGCGGAGCAGGCTCCGCGCGCCGAGGCTCCGGCCGCCGGGGCGTCCGCGGACGGCGCTCCGTCGCGTCCGCGCCGCCAGCGCAACCGTCGCCGCACGCACGGCGGCGGCTCGGGCGCCGGCACCACGGGGGCGCCGGCTCCGGCCGAGTGACCCTCGACGCACGACACCGACGGCGGGCCGTCGCTCCTCGGAGCGGCGGCCCGCCGTCGTCCCGGGAACCGTCATGCGCGCGGGCGCAGCGGCGGCGTGCCCGGCGGGTCGGGGCTAGCGTGGATCCATGGAACCTCGCGTCAGCCTGATCACCCTGGGGGTGCGCGACGTCGCCCGGGCACGCGCCTTCTACGTCGACGGGCTGGGCTGGGCACCCGTCAACGAGGTGCTGGGCGAGGTCGTCTTCCTCCAGGTCGGTCACGGCCTGCTGCTGTCGCTGTGGCGCCGGGCCGACCTCCTCGAAGAGGCCGGTCCCGGCATCCACGAGGGGCACCACGGTCCCGAGCCCGTGACGCCCGTCGCGCTCTCGCACAACGTCGGCTCGCCCGCCGAGGTGGACGACGTCCTGGCGAGCGCGCTCGCCGCAGGAGGCTCAGTCGTCGTGCACGCGCAGGTGCGCGCCTGGGGCGGCTACTCGGGGTACTTCGCGGACCCGGACGGGTTCCGCTGGGAGGTCGCCCACAACCCGGGCCTCGTCGTGTCCGACGACGGACGGGTCACGTTCGCCGCGGCCGAGCCCGACCCTGGGGCCTGGTAGGTCCTGGCGGGACGCCGTCAGCCGAGGCGGGTGCGGCCCCTCACTCCTTCAAGGGGCCCAGTCCACGTCGGCGACCTGGTTCCACCCGATGCCCGCCGCGGTCCAGCGCGGGGACACCTGGACGAGCCGGTCACGGAAGTCCGGATAGCTACGGTCGGCCTGCTCCGACCACGCGACCTCGGCCGTCGCCGGCAGTCGCGGGAAGAGCATGAAGTCGGCGTACTGGTCGACGGGCACGAACACGTCGGTGCTCGTCGGCAGGCCCGCGAGGCTGTCGGGGTAGGAGCGGTCGGACCACAGCAGCACCTCGACGCCCGCCACGTCGGACTCGTCCGCCATGGCGCTCTGGCCGTCAGGTGAGGTGAGCTCGGTCGCGGGGTCCCAGTCGTACGCCTCCTCGAGCGTGATGCGCGAGGCCCACTCGAGGCCGTACGGGGTGTCCTCGTCGTACTTCATGTCGAGGTACGTGCGGTCGGCGGGCGACATGATGAGCCGGGCGCCCTTGTCGAGCGCGGCCTGGACGTCGACCAGGTCGGCGTTCGTCGCCTCCCCGCCGATGACCGGGCGCAGCCGCTCCCCCACGCCCCAGTACTGGATCAGCGCGCCGGGCGGGAGCGCCTCGGACGCCCCCCACTGGTGCCAGCCGATCACGGTCTTGCCGTGGCTGGTCGCGATCTCGTTCGCGGCCTCGGCGTAGCTCTGGTACCAGCCGGGCGGGCTGGGCGCCTCGTCGCCGCCCAGGTGCAGGTACGGGCCGGGGTTCTGCCCCGCGACCGAGGCGAGGACCGTCTGGAGGTAGGCCCGGACGTCACCCATGTTCTCGTCGCTCGCGCAGACGATCGGGTTGTTGACCTCGGGGCCCCAGTACAGCGGGGTCGGGACGCCGTCGCAGGTGAGCGAGCCGAGCGACGCCTGCGCCGCGAGGGTGTGCCCCGGCCCGTCGATCTCCGGGACGACCGTCATGTACTTGTCGCGCGCGTACGCGACGATCTCCGCGTACTCGTCCGCGGTGTAGTACCAGCGCTCACCGTCCCCCGTCCCGGGCTCCCACCCCTCCTGCGTGGTGGAGCCGACCTCGGTGAGTTCGGGCAGGGCGTCGACCGCGATGCGCCACCCCTGGTCGTCCGTCAGGTGCAGGTGGAGCGCGTTGAGCTTGTACGTCGACGCGTGGTCGATGAACCGCTTGACGGACTCGACCGGGTAGAAGCGGCGCGCGACGTCGAGCATCGCGCCGCGGTAGGCGAACCGGGGCTCGTCGGTGATGGTCACGGCAGGTGCCGTCCACCCGCCCGCCGGCTCCTTCTGGACCGTCGTCGCATCGATCTGCGCGGGGAAGAGCTGTCGGAGCGTCTGCGCGCCCCGGAACAGACCGGGGGGCGTCGCGGCGGTCAGGACGATCTGCTCGTCGTCGACCGTGAGCTCGTAGGCGTCGACGCCCGTGTCGTCGAGCAGGCCGTCCCGCTCCCAGACGACCTCGGTGTCCAGCACGAGCTCGAGGCGGATCTCGCCCACGGCACCGTCGACCGCCGGGCCGAGCGGCAGGTCGAAACCGGTCGCGGTCCCGAGGCGCTCGGCGAGCTCTTCGCCCACCTGGTAGACCTCGGGCGCCAGGTCCTCGGGGGTGACCAGGGCGATCGTCGAGTCGGCCGTGAGCGTGAACTCCTCGCCCTCGTCGACGCTCACGTCCGCCGGCACGGGGACGAGCCCCAGGCCGATCGACGGGACCGTGCTCTCCTCGGCCGTGCAGCCCGTGAGCAGCGTCGCGGCGAGGACCGTGGCGACGCCCCCCGTGGTGAGAGCGGCGGGTCGACGGCGACCTACCGAGTTCATCAGCACTCCTTCGTAACTCATGACCGAAGAAGGCCGCGCCTTCCCCTTGCCGTCCACCCTAGGGGCGTCCCTGGGCTCGACGACGCGGGTCAGCCGTCTCGATGCGGTAACGAATCGGGCGGGAGTGACCCCAGGACGTCTGGCAAGCCGTACCGATCCCGGAGCACGTCGTAGCAGCGGGCGACCTCTCGGCGCCCGTCGGCTGCCGAGCCGCGCGAGAGTGGTGCGTCGAAGAACGCCAGGATCCGGCTGCCCTGCAGCACGACGTGCGCGTTGCGATCACTGGTCGTCGCCTCGACGACCATGAAGAGCTCGTTCGGACACTCGTGACTGAGCAGGTGCTCCCTGAGGTCCTGGCTCTGCTCGATCTCCCGGCAGGCTGCCGCCGCACCCCGGTGCGCTCGCGAGCGAAGGACCCACCAGCGAGGCTCGATCATCTGGGCGCCGACCTCTCCCGGGCGGGGCTCGCCCTCCGGCGGGGCGAACGCGAGGCCGGTCGCCTGCTCGTACGCCATCGAGATGATGTCGAGGACATCCTCGGCGCCGTCACCCTCCGGTCCCAGCTCGACCACCGCCCGCCCCGATGCCACGGCGCCCGCCACGATGTCGGGCCCGCCGGCGATCAACCGGACGACGGCCAGCTCCCGGGCGTCCCCGTCGAGGGCGACACCGAGGACCGGGTCCCAGACCTCGACGGCGGCGAGCGACGCTTCGACCCTGCGGAACTCTTCGACGAAGGCGGTGATCTCCGCAGGGGACATCCGTTGGACCTCATCAACGAATGCCTGCTCGGTCTCCGAGAGGTCACCGCCGAGAGCGTCGATCGCCGCCCAGAAGGACGAGCCGGTCATGAGCGCTCCCCTCGCAGGCCGTTGAAGCCGTGTTCGCGGTCACCGTAGCTGCTCCTGCCGACGACCCACTCCTCCTCGCCGGCCTCCAACCACGCCACGGTTCCGTCAGGCGCCTCGTCGACGACCGACGCTTCCAGCCGACGCTTCGCCTGCGCCAAGGAGGCCCTGGTCATCTGGTGACCAGCGGGGCGAGGGAGGAGAGGAGCGCGAACGGTCGGGCGCGCGTTCACCAGAGAACGGTGACATCCGGCGCGAGGAACGGGCGCCTCAGCGGGCGCCGCCGAAGCGACCGACGCGGCTTGTTCAGCGGACGGCCCGGGGTCAGCGGTCACCGCCCTGGTCGCCGTCCTCACCGTCACCGTCACCGCCGTCCAGCATGCCGCGGTAGCCGATCAGCTCGATCCCCAGCAGTCGTCCGTTCGCGTCGAGGTCAAGCACGACCTCGCCGTGCAGCCGCGCGTCGTCCACGACGATCTGCTGCACCGCGTCGCCGTCGCCGATGGGCTGCAGCGTGATGTACGCCGCGTCGACCTCTGGGTCGATCTCCATCATGTGGTCTTCCTCTCGTCCTGGGCCGCAAGGAGACTCTCACGACCAGCGCCTCCCGAGGGACTGCCTCCTCGCGGTCGCCTGCGTGCCCTGCTCATGGACGACCTCGACGATCGCCTCACGCTCCACCGGCGGTGGACCCCCGTCGCCACCACCGCGCTCGCCGAGGCCGCGAGCGCGATTGCTCCAACGCCCTGCGCTCGCGTCGCGTCGATCCGGAGCAGGGCCTTGCGGCAGACCAGCGCCCCCGGCCGGACCTCCCAGTCGGCCGTGCGCCATCGCGCACGAAGACCCTCAACAGTCCCGGCGCCGACCCTCACCGACGCCTGCGCCCTGCCTTGAGCGCGCAGGCGGCGCGCCCGCCTCTCGCGCAGTCGCCTCCTCAGGCCTTCGCCCAAACTCGTTCCCGATCACCTCGCCGACCAGGTCCCCCAGGTCATAGATCACCCTCCGCCACCCTCCGGGGGCTCCCCAGTCCCGTCGCTGGGAGCCTGCTCGGCCTCAGGCGAGAGAGGCGTGGATCGGGCGCGATCGAGCAGTTCCGCGCAAAGGTCGAGCGCGTCGGCTGCCAGCCGAGGCCCCAGCGCGCGTGCTCGTCGTCGTCCACGTTCCTGCCCCCTCCGCCCAGCGAGCGCACTCCAGCGCGCTCGCGACGTGGGAGAGGGCAATACCCCAGATGCCCCGCCTCCCCGACGCGGCCCGCAGCGGCCGCGCGGCGGTGCGCGACGTCGTCGGGCATGAGAACGCCCGCGAGACCAGGAGGTCTCGCGGGCGTCGGGGCGCTAGGGTCGGCCGGGCGTCAGCTGGCCGCCTGGACGAACGCCGTGACGGCGTCCGCGACGAGCTGCACCGCGATGGCCGCGAGCAGCAGCCCTGCGATGCGGGTCACGAGGATCGTGCCCGAGTCGCCCAGGACCCGGTGGATGACGTTCGCGAAGCGCATCGCCAGGAAGAGCGTGAGGTGGACCGCGACGACGCCCGCCGCGATCGCGACCCAGTCCGCGGCGGACCCGTCGGCTCGCTGGACGAACACCATGGTCGCGACGATCGCACCGGGGCCCGCGAGGAGCGGCGTGCCGAGCGGGACCAGGGCGACGTTGACGCCCTTGTTGCCCGACGGCGTCGGCTCCTCCATCTTCCCCGTCAGCAGCTCCATGGCGACCAGCAGCAGCAGGAGCCCGCCGGACGCCTTGAGCGCCGGGAGGGAGATGCCCATGTAGTTGAGGATCTGCTGGCCGAACACCGCGAACGACACGATCACGCCGAACGCGACGAGGATCGCCGTCCTGGCGGCCTGGTTGCGCTGCTTGGCGCCCATGGCGCTCGTCAGGCCCAGGAAGATCGGTACCGTCCCGGGAGGGTCCATGATCACGAACAGCGTGATGAACACCTCGGTGAAGAGGCGGAGGTCCATGATGTCGTTCACGACATCACCGCCCGCGCCGTCATCGGATCACGTCCAACGTGCCTAGCTCCTCGATCGTCTCCAGCACTCGTGGTGCTGTCGTGTTCTCGCCGAGCCGGTTCGGTTTGCCGGCTCCGTGGTAGTCGCTCGAACCCGTCACGAAGAGGCCCAGGGTGTGGGCGATGTCCTCGAGACGGGCAACCTGCTGTGCGCTGTGGTCGCGGTGGTGCACCTCGAGCCCCAGCAGTCCTGCGTCGGCCATCTGCTCGATGACCGCGTCCGGCACCACGCGCCCTCGCCCGTCGGCGCCCGGGTGGGCGAAGACGGGCACCCCGCCCGCTGCGCGCACCGCGCGCACGGCGTCCAGGACGTCAGGGGCGTAGTGCGGCACGTAGTAGCCCGTGCCGGGGTGCAGGATCGTGGCGAATGCCGCCGAACGGTCGCTGACGTGGCCGGTGGCCACCAGGGCGTCCGCGATGTGCGGGCGCCCGATCGTGGTCCCCTCCTCGGTCTGCGACAGGACATCTTCCCACGTCAGCGGGTAGTCCTCGCCGATCCGCTCGACCATGCGCCGGGCCCGCGAGACGCGGTCGACGCGCGTGCGCTCGGTCTCGGCCAGCAGGTCGGGGTGCGTGGGGTCGTGCAGGTAGCTCAGCAGGTGGACCGAAACGTGCCCCGAGCGGGCCGAGATCTCCGCACCGCGCACGAGGGCGATGCCGCTGCGGGTGGCGGCGTCCGCGGCGTCGGCCCAGCCGGCCGTCGTGTCGTGGTCGGTGAGGGCCACGACGTCGAGGCCTGCGGCGGCTGCGTCCTCGACGACCTGCGCCGGGGCGTCGGTCCCGTCGGACGCCGTGGAGTGGGTGTGGAGGTCGATGAGCACCCCCTCAGGATAGTGAGCGCGCACGTCGAGGCCCGCCGGGAGGGCCCGACGGCGGCGCTCACCGAGGCGGACGGGTCCGGCGGGTCTGCTGCGGCCTGCGTGCCGCACGGCACCGCGAGGCCGCCTAGAGAGGCAGGGCCCTGTCCTCCACGACGCTCTTCATGACGAGCGTCGAGCTGAGGCGCATCACGCCGGGCAGGGTCGAGAGCCGCTCGTCGTAGAGCACCTGGAACCCCTGCAGGTCGCTCGCGACGACGCGCAGGAGATAGTCGGGGTCGCCGAAGAGCCGTTGGGCCTGCAGGACGTTCGGGACCTCGACGACCGCGGTCTCGAACGCCTCGAGCGTGTCCCTCGTCGCGGACTGCATGGTCACGAACAGGAGCGCCTCGAAGGTCAGCCCGACCGAGGCCGCGTCGAGGTGCGCGCGGTAGCCGCTGATGACCCCGGACCGCTCGAGCGCCCGCAGCCGCCGGTGGCACGGCGAGACGCTGAGGCGCACCCGTTCGGCGAGCTCGGTGAGCGTGAGCCGGCCGTCCTGCTGCAGCTCGGCAAGGATCTGCCGGTCGATGTCGTCCATGCACGAGATCCTTCCATCCGAGCACGAATCAGAGCAAGAAGTTGGAAGCACTTTTGCCTCGTTCCGACCTAACGTTGCTCCCGCGCCGGACGTCGGCGCCCACGCCCTTGGAGGAATGATGCCCGTCGCCACGATCGCCGCGTTCTGGGCGGTGTCGCTCGTCTTCGTCGTCACCCCCGGGGCCGACTGGGCGTACGCGATCACCGCCGGCCTGCGCCACCGGTCGGTCCTGCCCGCGGTGGGCGGGATGCTGGCCGGCCACCTCGCGGCCGCGCTGGTCGTCGCGGCCGGGGTCGGCGTCCTGGTGTCCCGTTCGCCGGCCCTGCTCACGGTCCTGACGATGCTGGGCGCCGCGTACATCGCCTGGCTCGGCGTGACCATGCTCGCCCGCCCGGGTGGTCCCATCACGGAGGGGGATCACGTCGCGGGGTCCTGGGTGCGCCAGGCCGCGAAGGGCCTCGGGACGAGCGGGCTCAACCCCAAGGTCCTCCTGCTGTTCCTGGCGCTGCTCCCGCAGTTCACCGACCCGGCGGGGCGCTGGCCCGTCGGCGCGCAGATCGCGGCGCTGGGCGCGGTGCACATGGTCGGCTGCGCCGTGGTCTACCTGCTCGTGGCGTTCGGGGCACGGCACGTCCTGCGCTCCCGTCCCGGGGCGTCGCGGGTCGTGACACGGGTCTCGGGCGTCGCGATGATCCTGATAGGCACCGCGCTCGTCCTCGAGCAGGCGATCGGCTGACGGCCTCGTCCCAAGGCCCGCACAGGACGTTCACGCGAGGCTCCCGGGGCTTTCGCACTGCTCCCAGGTGACGCTGGCAGCATCCGAAGCGATGCGAAACAGCCAGCCCTCTCCCCAGGCCTCCGTCTTCCCGTCCGACCCGTCGATCGATCTCCTCCCGAGCCTCGCGCAGGCGTCCTCGGCCGGGACCCCTGCCGCCGTCGTGTTCGTGCACGGCGTGCGCACCTCGAACGCGATCTGGGGGCGTCAGCTCGCCCACGTGCGCGAGGCGGGCCACCTCGCGGTCGCGGTCGACCTGCCGGGGCACGGCGAGCGCAGCGACGAGCGGTTCACGCTCGCACGGGCCTTCGCGATCCTGGACGACGCCGTCGCGTCCTTCCCCGACGACGTCCCCGTCGTCGTGGTCGGGATGTCGCTCGGCGGCTACACGTCGCTCGCGTACGCGGCGAGCCACCCCGACCGGCTCGCGGGCGTCGTGGCGTGCGCGTGCAGCGCCGACCCGCGCGGCAAGCCCGTCGCGCTCTTCCGCGAGGCCGCGAGCCTCGTGGACGCTGCGGGCACCGCGACCCGTCGCGCGCTGGGCCGCGTCCAGGACGTGCTGCGCGCCGGCAGGTCGCTGCCGGGTGGAGCACGCGCCTCGGCCCAGCTCACCGGGGCCGGCACGTTCGCCGACCCGCGGCTCCCCGGCCGGCCCGCGTGGCAGGTCGTGACCGACGTGCTGCACGAGCTCGCGGGCCGCTCCTCGCGCGCCGACCTCCGCGCCGCCAAGGTGCCGGTCTGGCTCATCAACGGCCAGCGCGACCACCTGCGCCTCGACGAGAAGCGCTACCTCGACTCGGCCCCCGACACAGCCCTCGTGGTCGTGCCGCGCGCGGGCCACGACGTCAACCTCGACGCCCCCGACGCGTTCAACGACGCGCTCTCGCGGGCGCTGGGCGACCTCACGAGCCGCTGGTCCCCCGCTCGACGCCTCGAGCCGGTCGGCGCGGCCGCGTGACACGACCGTCCTGAGCGCCACGCCCGGCGACCCCGGGCCGTAACGACCCAGGACCGACAAGGCCCCAGGCACCCGAGGCGAGAACCGCCGTCGGGCACCTGGGGCCTTCTTCCTGCTACCTGCTCACCTCCCGCACCGGCACGTGCGGGCCGGCGTCAGCCGCAGGACGTCGCCGGGTAGGCGACCTCCACCGTGCGCGGCTCGGCGCCCGGGAGCGTCACCGTGACGCTCGCCGTCCCGGCCTCGACCGAGCCCGAGCGCGCGTTGAACGTCTGCGCGGCGCTCTTGCCGGGCTGCAGCCCGTGGAACGACTTCGTCCCGAACGGCGTCGCCAGGACGACGTCGACCGCGGTGTCGGCCGAGCTCGTGGCCTTGACCGAGACCTGGACGTTCTTGCCCACGCAGCGAGCCGTCGCGGAGACCTCGACGGGCAGCGGCGGGAGCGGCGCCGACAGGCTCGGGATGCGGTCCGCGGGCGCCGTGCCCCACGTGAGGCCCGCGCTCGAGTCGGCCAGGTCGAACTCGAGCGTGCCGCCGTCCTGGATCGCCGAGGCGTCCATCCACGCGGCCGTGTGCTCGGCGCCGTCGAGCGTGACGCCCGAGACGTAGCTCGGCAGGTCCTCGTTGGCCCCCTCGGCCGAGATGGCGAACGTCGTGCCCGCGTCGGTCGTGACGGTCGCGGACTGGACCTTGGGCGCGTTGAGCGCGAGCATGCCCGAGCCCGGCAGGACGGGCTCGAACCCGAGCGCGGCCATGACGTACCAGGCGGCCAGGGTGCCCAGGTCGTCGTTGCCGACGCCCCCGCCCGGCGTGTTCGGGAACCGGTTGAGGTTCGCGGCCAGCACGTCGTTCGTCTTCCACGGCTGCCCGACGTACCCGTAGAGCCACGCGTTGGTGATCGTCGGCTCGTTGCCCGGGTTGTAGCGGATCGTCTGGTAGTACGAGCTGCCACCGCGCGCCCACGTCGAGGGCGAGACGCCCGGCTTCGCGGCGAGCGCCGGCATGTCGAAGTAGTAGTCGAGACGCTCGACGAACGCGTCCTCACCACCCATCGCCTCGGCCAGACCCGTGACGTCCTGCGGGACCATCCACTGGTACTGCCACGGGACACCCTCGTGGAAGCCCGTGCGCGTGACGTCGGTCAGCTCGGGGAGAGTGACGAACGTACCGTCGGGGCGCTTGGCGTTGACCATGCCCTGGAAACCGCCCGAGAGCTGGACGTCCGGGTTCCACAGCGTCTGCCAGTTGCGGCCCTTGGCGAGGAAGGCCTCGGCGTCCTCGGTCTTGCCGAGGCGCTGAGCAGCCGCCCCCAGGCCCGCGTCGGACAGCGCGAACTCGAGCGTCGACGAGCCGCCGTGACGGTACTCCTCGTACTGCCCGCCCAGGCCGCCCTCGTTCTCGGGGTAGAACGGGATGTGGCCGTTCTCGTTGTAGAAGGCCGCGCTCTGGCGACCCACCGACGCGACGCCGGCAGGCGGGGCCGTCGTGGCGTTCTCCACGAGGTAGCCCCAGAGCTCGTCCGAGATGTCGTCGGGCACGGTGCCCATGGCAAAGTTCTCCGCGAGCCACGGCGTGACCGGGTCGCCGGCCATGATGTTGGTCTCGAGCGCGCCCAGCGACCAGCGGGGCAGCCAGCCGCCCTCGACGCGGTGCTGATACATCGAGCGGACGATGTCCTCGGCGCGCTCGGGGAGCAGCAGGGCGTGCAGCGTCGCCTGGGTGCGGTACGTGTCCCAGAGCGAGAAGTTCTGGTAGTAGTCCCAGCCGTCGGCCTGGTGCTCCTCGAGGTCCATGCCGCGGTACCGGCCGTCGACGTCGTTGCCGATCGTCGGGGACAGCAGCGTCTTGTAGAGCTGGGTGTAGAAGATCGTGCGCTTCTCGGGCGAGGCCTCGATGTCGACGCGGCCCAGCTCGGTGTTCCAGGCGTCGCGCGCCTCCTCGCGGATCTCGTCGAACCCGACCTGGACGCCGTCGCGCACGGCCTCGGCCTCACGGTTGCCGCGAGCGCCGTCGACGCTCACGAAGGACACGCCCACGCTCACCTCGACGTCGCGGTCCGTGGTCGTGTCGAACACCGCGACGGCGCCGTTGCGGCCCGTCGTGACCTGGCTCGTGGTCGAGCCCGCGGTGTAGGCGCCGGTGGTGCCCCACGTGCCCGACGAGGACACGGGGCGGTCGAACGTGGCGCTGAAGAAGTAGCGCTGCTTGGCGGGCGTGCCGCCGCAGAAGCCGCCGTTGTCGACCCAGCCCTCGAGCGTGTGGTCGTCGACCCACGTGACCGAGCTGGCGCCCGCGTCGCGCAGCGTCTGCCCGACGTTGAACGACAGGTGCGACGTGCTCGAGGCCGGGAACGTGTACCGGTGCGCACCCACGCGGGTGGTCGCGGTGAGCTCTGCGTGCACGTCGTTGGCGAGCGTGACCTCGTAGAAGCCGGCGACCGCCTTCTCGGTGCTCGCCTGGTCCTTGATCGCGATGGGGGTCCGGGCCGTGCGCGGGGCCGCGGTGGTGTCCGGGGTCACGAGCAGCTCGCCCGCCGCGGGGCAGCCTGCGCTGTTGACGTGCCGGTGGCTGAAGCCCCAGACCCGCCCGGCGTTCTTGCTGTAGGAGGTCGAGGCGTAGGAGTTGGAGTTGTCCGGGCTGAGCTGGACCATGCCGAACGGGACCGTGGCGCCGGGGTAGGCGTTGCCCTCGCTCTCCGTCCCGACGAAGGGGTTCACCTCGAGGGAGTGGTCCACGGGCGGGCGCGGTTCAGACCGGTCCTGCGGAACTGCGGCGACCGGGGAGGCGATACCCGCCCCGATCAGCAGCGCGAGCCCCGCGGAGAGCGTGGCGAGTCGTGATCGTCTCATGTGTGTTCGTCCTCTTCGACGTCCGAGCGGGCAGCGATGCCCACGACGCTCAGGCCTCGTCCGGCGCGCACCGGTGCGCGGTCCGGCGCCCGTCCGACGACGACGTGGGGTCGCGAGAGCGGCTGGCACCGGTGCCGGACGACGAGCGTCCGCGGCCCAGCATTCCCGCGAATGACTGCGCTGTCAATTAAGAATGACAGCGCAGTCATCTTTTGCTGCGGCAGGGCTGCTCGACGGCCGCACGCGCTCCCCGAGAGCATCCGGAGCACACCCGAGCGCCGTCCGGGGTGCGCCACGCGTCACGCCACCTCTGCGCCCGACGGATGCTCCGCCGTCGGGCCGCACGCGCTCCCCGAGAGCATCCGGAGCACACCCGAGCGCCGCCCGGGCGCTCCGCACGCCACGGCACCTCTGCGCCCGAGGGATGCTCCGCCGTCGGGCCGCACGCGCCCTCCCAGCGACCGATGGGAGACTGGTGGCCATGAGCAACGACACCACCCCCGTCAGCGCCCCGGCCGCGGAGTCCGAGCAGGAGATCGCCGCCCGGAACGACAACCGGTCGCACCGGCCCGACTCCGAGGCCTTCAAGGCGTTCATCACGAGCGGCTGGGCGCCGCGCGCGAGCAGCGACGTCGAGGCCGGCGCCGCCGCCCCGTACACCGCCGCCCGCCGCGCCGAGCTGTCCGCAGGCTTCGCGGGTGCGCGCCTCGTGATCCCCGCCGGCCCGCTCAAGGTCCGCTCGAACGACACCGACTACCGGTTCCGCCCGCACTCGGCGTTCGCGCACCTCACGGGACTCGGCACCGACCAGGAGCCCGACGCGGTCCTGGTCCTGCACCCCGTCGAGCCCGGCACGGGCGACGACGGCTCGAACCACCACGCCGTCCTCTACGTGCGCCCCCTCGCGGCGCGCGACACCGACGAGTTCTACGCCGACTCGCGCTACGGCGAGTTCTGGGTCGGGGCCCGCCCCAGCCTCGAGGACGTCACGACCCTCACCGGGATCGAGGCCGCGCACGTCGACGAGCTGCGCGACGCGCTCGCCAAGGACGTCGGCGAGCACGTCGTGCTGCTCGTCGTGACCGGGGCGGACGAGACCATCGAGGCCCTCGTCGAGGCCATCCGCCTCGAGAACGGCCAGGCCGACGACGCCGCCGCGGACGCCACGCTCGTCGAGGCCGCCTCCGAGCTGCGCCTGGTCAAGGACGCGCTCGAGGTCGCGCACATGCGCGAGGCCGTCGACGCGACGATCGCGGGCTTCGCGGAGGTCGTGCGCAACCTGCCGCGCGCGACCGGGCACCGCCGCGGCGAGCGCGTCATCGAGACGACGTTCGACGCGCACGCCCGCCTCGAGGGCAACACGGTCGGCTACGAGACCATCGCCGCCGCGGGCGAGCACGCCACGACGCTCCACTGGATCCGCAACGACGGCCAGGTCCGCACGGGCGAGCTCGTGCTGCTCGACGCCGGCGTCGAGGTCGACTCGCTCTACACGGCCGACGTCACGCGCACGCTGCCCGTCGACGGCACCTACACCGACGTCCAGCGCCGCATCTACACCGCGGTGCTCGACGCCGCCGACGCGGCCTTCGCGGTCGCCGTCCCCGGGGCCCGCTTCCGCGACATCCACGCGGCCGCGATGGAGGTCATCGCCGAGCGCCTCGCCGAGTGGGGCCTGCTGCCCGCGACCGCCGAGGAGTCCCTCGCCCCCGAGGGCCAGTTCCACCGCCGCTGGATGGTGCACGGCACGAGCCACCACCTGGGCCTCGACGTGCACGACTGCGCGCAGGCACGCCGCGACCTGTACGTCGACGGCGTCCTGGAGCCCGGCATGGTCTTCACGATCGAGCCGGGCCTGTACTTCAAGAGCGACGACCTGACGGTCCCCGAGGAGTACCGCGGGATCGGCATCCGCATCGAGGACGACGTCCTGATCACGCAGGACGGCAACGAGAACCTCTCGGCGGCGCTCCCCCGCCGCCCCGAGGACATCGAGGCATGGATGGCCTCGCTGCGCGACTGAGCACGGCCAGGCTGTCGGAAGGGGGCCGGGGTACACCCCGGCCCCCTTCTGACGCCCCAGCGTCGCGGGCCGCACGCGTCCGACCCCGGTACGGCGTCGACGCCCCGCGGCTCAGACGGCGCGCGCGACGACGAGCAGCTCGCCGGCCCCCTCTCCGACGGCCTCGCGCCCCCACCCGCCGTCGACCTGCTCGACGGCGAAGCCCACCGCCTCGACGCTCCGGCGCACCACGTCCTCGGCACGGAACCGCAGTGTCGCGGTGCTCGTGAGCTCGTCCCCCTCGGGCATCTCGTAGCCGAGCGTGAAGTCGACGACGCCGTCACGCTCGCCCGTGACCTCGCTCCAGGTCTGCACGACGCGCCCGTCGCTCAGCGTCACCGGGTCACGGTCGTCGGGGGCGTGCCACGCCTCCCAGCCACGGGCACGGGGGTCGCGGGTGTCGAAGACGAGGAGACCGCCCGGCACGAGGGCCTTCCGGAGGTCGGCAAGGACGACCGCCCACTCGTCGTCGGCGACGAAGAACTGGGCCACGTGGCTCGTCATGAGGGCGACGTCGAACGCGTCCGCGGGCGCGTCGGCGGACGTCCCGTGGACCCAGGTCACGGCCTCACCACCGGGACGTCGCCGGGCCGCGTCGAGAGAGGCGCCCGCGGGGTCGATGCCCGTCACCTCGTGCCCGGCGTCCGCGAGCGCCACGGTCAGCCGACCCGTGCCGCACCCGAGGTCGAGCACCCGCCCGCCCGGGCCCTCGGCCGCGCGGGCGAGGAAGTAGTCGTCGTCCGGACCCCAGGTGTTCTGGGCGTCGTAGACCTCGACGAGGCGGGCGTCTCGGAACTCGGCCTGATGAGTGGCGGGCTGCATGCCGTCACGGTACCCGGCCGTCCGTGCGCGGGTCACCAGAAATCCACCTCTTGTGTACGTCACACACAGTGCGTATGGTCTACACAGTGTAGGAGGTACACAACAGTCTGCGATGCACACGGAGGTAGCGATGCCCGACCCGATGATCGACGTCCGGGGACTCACGAGGTCCTACGGATCCCACGCCGTCCTGCAGGGCGTGGACCTGTCCGTCCGACGAGGCGAGATCTTCGCCCTCCTCGGACCCAACGGCGCGGGCAAGACGACCGCCGTCAACATCCTCACGACCCTCGTCCGCCCCGACGCCGGGACCGCGACCATCGCGGGGCACGACGTCGTCCGCCAGGCCGCGCGGGTCCGCGAGGTCATCGCGCTCACGGGCCAGTACGCCTCGGTCGACGAGTTCCAGACGGGCGAGGAGAACCTCGCGATGATGGCCACGCTCGCGCACCTGCCGCGAGCAGCCGTCAGGGCCCGCACGGCCGAGCTCCTCGACCGCTTCGACCTCACGGACGCCGCCCGGCGCCGCGTCGAGACGTACTCGGGCGGCATGCGCCGGCGTCTCGACCTCGCGATCAGCCTGGTCGCGAGCCCCCAGGTCCTGATCCTCGACGAGCCGACCACCGGTCTGGACCCGCAGTCTCGTTCCGAGCTCTGGGACGTGGTCCGCGAGCTCGCGGCCGACGGCATCACGGTCCTGCTCACGACCCAGTACCTCGAGGAGGCGGACCGGCTCGCCGACACCATCGCGGTGCTCGACGGCGGACGGATCGTCGCCCGCGGGACCGCGAGCGAGCTCAAGGCCCTCGTCCCCGGCCAGCACGTACGGGTCGACGTCGAGGACTCCCACGCGCTCGCGTCCGTCCAGCAGATCGGCCTCGAGATCTCCGAGGTCGACGAGAAGGACCTCGCGGCGCTGGTCCCGACGACGGACCCGCTCCGCACGGTCCGCGACGTCCTGGCGCGGGCCGACGAGCGCGGCATCCCCGTGACGGGCGTGTCCGTGGTCAAGCCCTCGCTCGACGACGTGTTCCTCGCCCTCACGGGATCACGCGCCGCGCGGGCCACGATCCCGGCACAGGGCACCTCGACCACCCCGGCCGCCCCCACCCACCCCGCGGTCTCCCCCGCGACGACGAAGGCAGGCCTGCGATGAGCACCACGGCACCGACCACCACGCGGCGCCCCGCACCGGGACGCCCCTCTCACACGGCCCCGGCCCGCGTCGGCCAGTCCCCCGCGACCGCGCTGCGCGACGTCTCGGCCATGACGGGCCGCGAGCTGCGGCGCACGCTGCGCAGCGTCGACGGGCTGGTCACGGCCCTCATGCTGCCCGTCCTCATCATGCTCGTGTTCGTCATCGTGTTCGGCGGGGCGATCGAGGACGACGGGAGCTACGTCGACTACGTCGTGCCCGGGATCCTGGTCCTGTGCCTGGGCTTCGGCTCGGCGACGGCCGCGCTCTCGGTGGCCCAGGACATGACGAGCGGCACGATCAACCGCTTCAAGACCCTGCCGATCTTCGGCCCCTCGGTCCTGTGGGCGCACGTCCTGGCCAGCACGGTCCGCAACCTCGTGTCGGCCACGCTCGTCCTGCTCGTGGCCGTCGCGCTCGGTTTCAGTCCCGGGGCCGACCTGGGCGGCTGGGTGGGCGTCGCGGGCTACCTCGCCCTCATGGTCCTCGCGTTCACGTGGCTGAGCTGCCTCGCCGGCCTGGTCCTGAGCGTCGACGCCGCGGCGAGCTTCAACATGTTCTTCCTGTTCGTGCCGTACCTGTCGAGCGGGTTCGTGCCGGTCGAGACCATGCCGACGTGGCTGCACGGCTTCGCGATGCACCAGCCGTTCACACCCATCATCGAGACGTTGCGCGCGCTGCTCTCGGGGACATCGACCGCGGGGCAGCTCGGGCCGGCGCTCGCGTGGCTCGTGGGCATGTTCGCGGTCTCGTGCGCCGCGGCGTCGATCCTCTACCGGCGCCGGACGGCGCACTGAGGGCGCTCGACCCGTGCGGCCGACGCGTTTCCGCCCGTCTCCGCCCGGGCGGCGATCACGACCGGAGCAGCGATGATGTACCCATGACGGACACCACCGATCCCGGCCTGCCCCACGCCATCGCCCTGGCGTGGGGCGTGGCCGAGAACCCGCAGCGCGGCCCTCGTCGCGAGCTGAGCATCGAGCGGATCGTCGAGCAGGCCATCGAGATCGCCGACGCCGAGGGGCTCGGGGCGCTCTCGATGAGCAAGCTCGCGGCGGCCCTGGGGTACACGACCATGTCGCTGTACCGCTATGTCACGAGCAAGGACGACCTGCTGCTCCTCATGCAGGAGCAGGCGATGGACATCGACCTTCCCTCGGGCGCGCACCCCGAGCTCACCGCGGTCCTGGAGGGGCGGATCCCCGCAGGCGACGGGCCCACGTGGCGGCGCGGGCTGCGCGAGTTCGCGCTCGCGTCGCTCGCGGTCTACGAGGCCCACCCGTGGTTCCTCGACGTCGCGGTCCAGGGGGTCCCGCTCACGCCCAACAACCTCCGGTTCGTCGACCTGGGCCTGCGCGCGATGCACGACACCTCGCTGTCCGACGCCGACAAGCTCGCGATGATCATGCTCGTCACGAGCTACGCGCAGAGCGCCGCCCGGATCCAGCGCGAGCTGCGCGGGGCCCGGCAGGACCCGGGAGGGCGCGACGTGAGCGGGGCCGCGTACGCCGAGGTCTTCTCCGAGCTGGTGACGCCCGAGCGCTTCCCGTACCTGCACCCCGTGGTCGCCTCGGGCGCCTACCTGAGCGAGGACGACGGGGTCGACGACGTCGTGTTCGGCCTCGAGCGGGTCCTCGACGGGATCGGGGTCTACGTCGAGCGGACGCCCGCCGAGCGCGCCGAGTCCCCGCTCCCCCCGCACGAGGAGCGCGAGGCCGCCGAGCTCTATGCGCGCGACGCCAGGGTCAAGGAGGCGTCCAAGGCTCGTCGCGAGGCCGAGAAGGCCGTGCGCGAGGCCGAGAAGCGCCTCAAGGAGGCACGCAAGCGCGAGCGGGACGCCGCGAAGGCCGCGGCCGAGCGGGCAGCCCGCGACTGAGCCCCGCTGAGTTGTCAGAAGGTGGCCGGGGTATGCCCCGGCCACCTTCTGACAGCTGGCCCGTCGGTGCTGTCCGTCAGGCCCTCGGCCGCTCGTCCGGGGTCGAGGAGCGCTGCGAGAGCCAGCCGGGCAGGTCCCCGACAGGTCGTTCGTCGGCCACGTCGGCGAGGGCCTCGACCAGCGCGTCGAAGCGGGCGTCACCGAGCGTGCGCCGCCACCCGTCCATGACGCGTTCGAAGCCTGCCGCGCTGGCCGCCAGGAACTCCTCGGCGCGGGACGTCCGGCGGAGCAGCACCGCTCGGCGGTCCCCCGGCACGGAGTCCCGGACGACGTAGCCGACCTTCTCGAGGCCCACCGCGGTCTTGGCCGCCGCCTGCTTCGAGACGCCGAGGCGCTGGCCCAGCTCGTTGATCGTGCAGCCGTCGGGCCCGATCGCCTGGAGCGCGAACCCGTGCAGCGGCCGCGCCTCGGGATGCCCCTGCTCGGCGAGCTCGCTGTGGAGCGCATCGATGCTGCCGCGGAACGCACCGGCGAGGAGCAGGACGACGCGCCATCCGGGTTCGCTCACCGACACACCTCCATCTAGACAACATGGTTGACGATATCGCACGGGCATGGTTCCTTTGAAGGACAACAACGTTGTCCATCTAGGGAGTCGACATGCCTGACATCAAGATCGCCCGCACGGACACCCGCGTCACCGAGACGCCCAACGCCTCGATGACGACGCTGGCCTCCCCCACGCAGGGTGGCACCACGACGGTGAGCCTGTGGCGCGTCTCCATGCGCGCCGGCCAGCGCGGGCCCCGCCACACGTTCGACGTCGAGCAGGCGTGGCACCTGCTCGACGGTACGGCGACGGTCGTCGTCGACGACGAGACCGTCGACCTGTCGGTCGGCGACACCGTGGTCCTGCGCGCCGACGTGCCCCGTCAGGTCGGCACCGGGTCGGGCGCCGAGTTCGTCGTCACCGGCCTCGCCGGCGGGCTGGCTACCCCGACCTCACCGGACGGCCCCGGCGAGCCGGTCTCGCCCGCCTGGATCGGATAGCCACGCCTCCGGGCGAGCCCGGGGACCTACCGCGTGCCCGACGACGTCTCGTCGGTCGCGCCGTCGGCGGCAGCCTGGGCTTCGGTCGCCGGGGCGGGGTGCCCCTCGGCGGGCGCGCCGTCGGCAGGAGCGGGCGGCGTGAGGTCGCTGCGCATGGCCCCGTAGCGCGGCGCGCCCGAGGGCGTGGTCCAGCGCGGGTCGGGCGTCCTGACCGGAGGTGCCGGCTGGGCCGGCGCGTCGGCCGGCTGGACCGGCGTCGCGACGGGAGCCGGAGTGTGCGGGGCCGTCGGCTGCTGTGTCCCCCACGTCTGCCCCGGCTGCTGGCCGGGAGCCTGGCCCCACTGGCCCGGCTGCGCGGGCGGACCCGCGACCGGCGGGACCTGGCGCGCGATGGCCGCGGCGCCGTCGGGCATCTGGGACAGGAGGCGGCGTGCGTCGCCCGCGCGCTCCGCGAGGCACAGCAGCGAGTACGACGAGGCGACGATCTGGCTCGACGAGGTGAAGTCACGCTTGCCGCCCGTGAGCGAGTACGACAGCACCGAGAACAGCAGGCCGAAGCCCGCACCCAGTCCGATCGCCGCGAGCATCAGGCCGCCGCCGCTGTTGAACATGTAGAGCAGCAGGCCCACGAACAGGCCGAACCACGCACCGGACGCGAGGCCCGCGAGCGCCACCCGACCGTACGTGAGGCGGCCCATGACGCGCTCGACCATGCGCAGGTCGGTGCCGACGATGGTCACGTACTCGACGGCGAACTTGTTGTCGGAGAGGTAGTCGACGGCCTTCTGCGCCTCGAGGTAGGTCGCGTAGGACGCGATCTGCTCCCCGCTCGGCGGCGTCGGGACCTTGGGCGCGGAATTGGGACGAGTCATGCTCATCTGCCCAGTCTCCCGTACAAGTCGGCAGGAGGCGAGGGCGTTCACTCAGGGGGTATCACCGGGGCAGAGGGCGGACGTCGGGGGAGAGGGCCGGCACCCTCTCCCCCGACGACGCCCCTCGGCCTCCCGGGAGAACCCCGTCAGGCCGCGTTCAGGACACCCAGCAGCCGCACGACCTCGTCGCGCATCGCGTCGCGGCCCGCACCGAGGTACTTGCGCGGGTCGACGACGGTCGGGTTCTGCTCGAGATAGGTGCGCAGCGCCCGCGTCAGGGTGTTGTTGAGGTGGGTCGAGATGTTGATCTTGGTCATCCCCTCCTCGACGGCACGCGTGAGGTCGGCGTCGGCGACGCCCGAGGACCCGTGCAGCACGAGGGGCACCGGCACGACCGCCCGCAGCTCGGCGATCCGTTCGAAGTCGAGCGAGGCCGTGCGATCGGTCATGGCGTGCGACGAGCCGACCGCGACCGCGAGCGCGTCGACGCCGGTCGCGGCGACGAACGCGACGGCCTCGGTCGGGTCGGTGCGCACGCCCGGGGCGTGCACCCCGTCCTTGCCCCCGACCTTGCCGAGCTCGGCCTCGACGAAGACCCCGCGGGCGTGGGCCTCGCGCACGACGTCGGCGGTCGCCTCGACGTTCGCCTCGTAGTCGAGGGCCGAACCGTCGTACATGACCGAGCCCATGCCCAGCTCGATGGCCTCGCTCACGAGGGCGCGGTCCTCGGCGTGGTCCAGGTGCACCACGACGGGTGCGCTCGACGCACGGGCGATCGCGAGCGTCGCGAGCGCGATCGGCTCGAGCCCGCCGTGGTACTTCGCGGCGTTCTGGCTGATCTGCAGGACGACGCCCGTGCCGGCGCGTGCGGCCGCGGCCACGAAGGCCTCGGCGTGCTCGACCTGGATCACGTTGAAGGCGCCGACCCCCCGGCGCTCGGCGCGGGCTCGGTCGATCAGCTGGCTGGCGGTGACGAGCGGCATTCAGTCCTCCGTGGTTCTCGGGGTGTCGTTCACGTTCTCGGTCAGGACGCGGGCGGCGAGCAGCCGCACGTCCTCGGGGTCGACCTCGCCCGCGACCGGCTGCAGCACCGCTGCGGCCGACGTGGCGACGGTCAGGGCCAGGCGCTCGGCCCAGGGCCGGCCGACGCTCACCGCGAGCGCCGCCATGGCCGCGTCACCGGCGCCCGTCGGGTTGCCGTGCACGGGGGCGTCGAGCCGGGCCCGCGCCGCAGGGGCCGTGGAGCCCGGCGCGAACGCCGCGAGCCCCTTCTCGCCGTCGGTCACGACGACGTCCCGCGCGCCCAGCGCCTGCAGCGCGGCCACGCCCTGGGTCAGGTCGTGCGTCCCGGTCGCCTCGGCGAGCTCGGCCCGGTTGGGCTTGATCAGGTCGGCGCCCGCCTCGGCGGCCCAGAGCAGGCCCGGCCCCGAGACGTCGGCGTGGACCGGGCAGCCGGCCTCGCGCAGCGAGCGCACCAGGTCGGTGAACCGGGCCTGCGTCGTGCCCGGTGGGAGCGAGCCGGAGATCGTCACGACCGGGCGGTCCGCCGTGAGGCCGACCGCGGTGCGGACGAGCAGCCCCCACTCCTCCTCGCTGAGCACGGCCCCCGGCTCGTTGAGGACCGTGGGGTGACCTCCGTCGTCGGGCCCCGCGTGCTCGGGGACGACCGCGACCGCCTGCCGCAGCGCGCCCGCGACCGGCACGAGAGACGCGGGCTGGCCCGCGGCCTCGAGGTCCGCCGCGAACGCCGGTGCGAGGAGGCCACCCACGGGGGCGACCGCGACCGAGTCCCCGCCCAGCGCGCGCACGACGCGCGCGACGTTGACCCCCTTGCCGCCCGCGCGGGCGGCGACCGACCGGACGCGCAGCGCCTCGCCCGGGTCCAGGCGGTCGACCCCGTACGTGACGTCCCACGCCGGGTTGGGCGTGAGGCACAGGACGCGGACCTGCCCGGGGCCCGTCACAGCGACTCCAGCGCGGCCGCGCTCACGGCGTCCCACGCGAGGACCGTCGCACCGTACGTGCCGGCCGCCGGTCCCAGCGTGGCCGGGACGAGCCGGGGCGCCGGGTGGATCGTGAGGTACGAGCGCACCGCGGCGTCGAGCGGGACCATGAGGTCGTCGCCCGCGCGCACGAGCCCTCCACCGATCACCACGACGGGCAGCGCCAGGACACGGACCATCTCGGCGACGAGCTCGCCGAGGCGGTCGACCGCGCGGTCCCAGACCTCGCGGGCCACGGCGTCGCCCGCGTGGGCGCGCGCCAGGACCTCGGCGGAGCCGGGCACCTCGTCGGTCGTCGCGCCCGTGAGCTCGCGATAGCTGCGCGCCATGCCCGCGGCCGACGCGAACGTCTCCGCGCACCCGGTGCCGCCGCACGGGCACGGCGCCCCGCCGTGCGCGCCACCGTGCCCGATCTCGCCCGCATACCCGCGCCCCACGTACACCTCGCCGCGCAGCACGACCGCCGCGGCGATGCCCGTGCCGATCGACACGTAGGCGTGGTCGGGCGCCCCGCGACCCGCGCCCAGGCGGGCCTCCGCGAGCCCGCCCGCGCGCACGTCGTGGCCGAACCCGACGGGCAGGCCCGTCGCGTCCGTGACGACCTGCCGCAGCGGCAGGTCGACCCAGTCGAGGTTCTCGGCGCTCACCACGAGGCCCGCCCCCTCGTCGACCGTGCCCGGCACCGCGAGCCCCACGCCCCGGACCTGGTAGCCCGCAGGGACCTCGGCGCGCAAGGCCTCGACGGCCGCCAGGACCGCGGCGAGCGAGGCCTCGGGGCCCTCGGCCGCCCGGGTGGGGGTGACCCGCTCGACGAGGATCTCGTCGAGCCCGTCCGGGTCGGTGCCGCGCGCGACGAGCACGGACTTGATGTCGGTCCCGCCGACGTCGAGCGCGATCACCGCCGGGCGCAGGCCTGCCCCCGTCGCTCCCGCCGCCGCCCCTCCACGGGACGACGGCGAGAGGTCCGGGACGACGGGGAAGGCGAGCTGCTCTTCCCCGACCATCATGATGCGGAGTCCTCCAGGATGATCGAGCGCGTCAGGTGACGCGGGGCGTCGGGGTCCAGGCCCTTGCGCTCGGCGTTCGCGACAGACAGGAGCTGGCAGCGCACGAGCGTGAGCTGCGCGTCCTCGTCGAAGCGCACCACGAGGGCCCCCGTGCGCTCGATGTCGTCGACCAGGCCCGGGACCTCGGCGCCGAGCAGGATCACGGCGCTCGTCTCGTCGGAGATGCTGATGGGACCGTGGCGGTAGTCCATGGCCGGATACGCCTCGGCCCAGGCGAGCGACGCCTCGCGCATCTTGAGCCCCGCCTCGTTCGCGAGCCCCACGGCCATGCCGCGCCCCAGGAACGTGAACTGGGTGCGAGCCAGGACTGCCTCGGGGACCTCCCAGCCCACGACCTCCTCGGCTGCGGTCGCGAGCGCCTCGATGTCGTCGCCGAGTCCGGCACGCAGGAGCGTGAGCGCGGCCGTCGCGAACCGGGTCTGGACCACGGACTGCTCGTCGGCGAAGGGCATCACGACCACGTCGTCCGCGGCGCCCGCACCGGGCGAGGTCGGGTCACCGACGATCGCGAGGGTCCGCTGCTTGCCGTCGAGCACCTCGAGGAGGTGCAGGATCTCGGTGGTCGTCCCGGAACGGGTGATCGCCACCACGCGGTCGTACTCACGGCCCACCGGGTACTCGCTGCCGGCGAACGCGTCCGTGACCCCCTGACCCAGCTCCTCGCGGCGGGCCGCGTAGGCCTGGGCGATGAACCAGGACGTGCCGCAGCCGACGATCGCGACGCGCTCGCCGGGCTGCGGGAGGACAGCGGCGCTCTCGGCCGCGAGGCGGGCCGCCTCGCGCCAGACCTGGGGCTGGCTCGCGATCTCGACGCTGACGTGGGAGGTGCTCATGGTGATGTCAAACCCTTCTGGTGTGGCCACCGGGTCGCGCGGTCGGCGCGGTCCGGCGTCCGTCGTGGTGCGGACGTGTGTGGCGGGAGCGGCGGAGGCTCGTCCTAGACGACGATGACCTCGACGCCTGCGTCCCGCAGGGGGGCGAGCTGTTCCTCGGTCGCTCCCGAGTCGGTCACGAGCGTGGTGATCCGGGAGATGTCGCAGATCTGCGCGAACGAGCGCTCGCCGACCTTGTCGGAGGTCCCGACGGCGATCACGTGGCGCGAGTGCTCGACGAGCGCGGACGTGACCCCGGCCTCGTCGGGGTCGCCGCACGTGAGGCCCGCCTGGGCGTCGATGCCGACCATGCCGAGCACGAGCACGTCGAGCCACAGGGTGCGCGCCATGCTCACGGCCAAGGGGCCCGTCAGCTCGTAGGACTGGGCGCGCGCCGTGCCGCCCAGGCAGACCGTGCGCAGCTGCGGGCGCAGGACCAGCTCGGCGGCGATGTTGAGCGCGCTCGTCACGATCGTGTAGACGTGCTCGCCGTTGCGGGCCGCGTGCTCGGACCCCTGGTCGGAGAGCTCGCCGAGCGCCTTGGCGACCAGGGTCGTGGTGCGCCCGCCGTTGAACCCGATGACGGCCTGGTCAGCGTGGCGTTGCGTGACCAGGTGGGCCGCCGCCTCCGCGAGGCGCTGACGGTCGTCGAGCTGCTTGCCGTACCGGCCGGGAAGCCCGTAGGCGACCGAGGCCGCCACGATCCCCCCGTGGGTGCGGTGCGCGAGCTGCCGGTCCGCCATCTGGTCGAAGTCCCGGCGCACGGTCGACTCCGAGGTGCCGAACAGCTCTGCCACCTCGGTGACGGAGAGCCGGCGGCGGTCCGCCAGGAGCGCGAGCATGCGCTCCCAGCGGACCGACTTGCTGAGTCCGCCCGACGGCTCGGCGGCGCCGAGCTCGTGGGTCGCGTCCTCGATGCGTGTCACTTGATGCTCCCTGCGGTCAGACCTCCGACGAGACGCTTCTCGATGATCGCGAAGAGGATGATGACAGGCACGATGGCGACGATCGAGACGCCGAACACGTACTGCCACGCCGAGTCGTACTGACCCACGAACTTCGTCAGCGCCACGGACAGCGGCTGGTTGCCGGCCGTCGAGAGAATGACGAGGCTGGCGGCGAACTCGTTCCACGCAGCGACGAAGGTGAAGATGATCGCCGTCACGATACCGGGCCAGACCAACGGCAGGTTGATGCGGAACAGCGTCGCCCACCGCCCCGCCCCGTCGATCTGCGCGGCCTCGTCGATCTCCTGCGGGACGCTCGCGAAGAAGCTGTGCATGATCCACACCGCGAACGCCAGGTTGAAGGCCGCGTTGACCAGGATCATCGCGAGCCAGGTGTCGACGATCCCGAACGCGAGGAACTGCCGGAAGAGGCCCGCGACGAGCACTGCGGGCTGGAGCATCTGCGTGACCAGCACGAGGAACAGGAAGGCCATGCGCCCCGGGAACCGGAAGCGTGCCGTGAAGTACGCGGCCGGCAGGGCCACGATCAGGACCAGGACCGTCGCCGCGACCGAGATGACGATCGTGGAGACGAGGTTCTGCGGGAGCGGCGTCTCCGGGGTGGACCACATGGTGACGTAGTTGTCGGGGTGCCACTGCTCGGGGAAGTACGTCGGCGGGATCCGCAGGATCTCCGCCCGGCTCTTGAGCGAGCCGAACAGCATGATGCCGTAGGGCAGCAGGAAGAGCAGCGTCACGAGGATGCCCGCGACGACCCGTCCGGGGATCGACCCGCCCGAGCCGGGGCCCCCGGTCGCATACCTCGACGGCTTCTTGAGGAGCTGCGCGGGGCGAGCGTCCGGCTCGCGCGTCAGGACTCCGTTGCTCACTCGTCCACTCCCTTCATCGGCTTGACGATGCGCATGTAGAGCGCGATGACCGCGATCACGATCACGAAGTTCACGACCGACAGCGCGCTCGCCTGGTCGACCGCGCGGTCGGACTGGATGAGCTTGAAGATGAGCGTGGTCGTGGTGTCCGCGTCGTATCCCGGGATCGATCCCGTCATGAGGCGCAGGATCGGCAGCGAGTTGAAGACGTTGATGATGTTGATGATCGCGGCGACCGCGAGAGCGGGCTTGAGCTGCGGCAGGATGATCGAGAAGTAGACCTGCCGGTGCGAGGCGCCGTCCATGCGTGCCGCCTCGACCACGTCGCTCGGGATCGACTGGAGCCCCGCGAGGAGCGTGTACGTGGTGAAGGGCAGCGAGACGAACACCGCGACGACGATCGCGACGACGAACGCGGACGTCGCGTTCTTGGTGAAGCCGAAGTCCGGGCTGTCGAGGATGCCCACGTCCGCCAGGAACTGGTTGATGATGCCGTAGTTGGGCTGGAGCCCGTAGTAGACGACGGTCGTGGTCATCACGACGCTCGCGGCCCACGGCACGATGACCGCGAGACGGACGATCTGCCGGCCGGGGAACTGCTTGTTGAGGAAGTTGGACAGCGCGAGCGACAGGACGACCGTGAGGGCGACGACGGCGACGACCCACACCGCGGTGTTCGCGAGCACGCGAGGCAGCGCGGGGATCGCGAAGACGTCCAGGTAGTTCTGGAACCCGGCGCTCCCCCGGTCGATGCCCGACTGCGAGATGTCACGGGTCGAGCTGAAGACCATGTACCCCGCAGGGAACAGGACGATCAGGATGATCAGCGCGAGGCTGGGGCCGATCCAGGGAAGCGCGGAGAGCAGCTCCCGGAACGAGCGGCGCGGCCGCTCGGGTGAACCGGCGGCGGGCGCCGGGGCGGTGGTGGTGGTCGAGCTCATCGAGGTCCTTCGGTGCCGGGTCCCTGGTCCCCGCGGCACGGGCCGGTCGCGCTGGCCGTGCCGCGGGGACCAGGGACTGCTGGACGGGCAGTTACCGGTCCGGGGTCAGGAGTCGCCCTTGGCCTGGATCTCCTGGAGGACCGCCGCTGCGTCCTTGCCCTGCGCGACCTGGCCGATGAGCGACTGGATCGCGCCCTGGGTGGCCGACCACTTCGGATTCGTCGACGGGTAGAACTGCGCGTCGGGCAGGAGAGCGAGGAACGGCGCGATGGACTCCTTGGTCGCGAGCTCCTCCGAGCCGGACTTCGTCACGGGGATGAAGCCCTCGGCGTCGACCCACGGCACGTACACGTCGGGCGTGTAGTAGTAGTCGAGGAACTTCTTGATCGCGTCCTGCTTCTTGCCGTCGTTCTTGAAGGCCATCAGGTGGTCGGCGACGCCAAGCGTCACGGGCGAGCCGTCCTTGGTGGCGATCGGCGCGGTGCCGTAGTTCAGGTCGGGGTTCTTCTCGGCGATCTGACCGATCGTGGGCGGCAGGCCGACGATCATGCCGATCTTGCCCTGGATGAACGTGTCGATGAGGGGCGTGCGGTCGGACGCACCGGCGTCGGGCTGCGTGAGGCCGCTCGTGGCGAGCTTCTGGAAGAACTGGGTCGCCTCGAGGTTCTCGGGGGTGTCGACCGTGATCTCCGACGCGTCGCCGTAGCCGCCACCGCCGCCGAAGAACCAGATGCCGGCCTCGGCCTGGGCCTCTTCCGAGCCGAGCGGCAGGCCGTAGCCGTACACGTCGCCCAGCGCCGAGATCTTGGTCGCGGCGGCCTCGAGCTCGTCCCACGTGGTGGGAGGCGCCGTGACGCCCGCCTTCTCGAAGATGTCCTTGTTGTAGAACATGGTGCGGGCCGAGGCGATGAGCGGCAGGCCGTACTGCGTGCCGTCGATCGAGGCGTTCTCGACGAAGGACTCCTGGAAGTCCGCGACGGTGTCGGGCGAGAGGACCTCGTCGGCCGAGTAGAGCAGGTCGTCCTCGACGAACCCGGCGAAGGCGTCGATGTTGAGGATGTCGGGGGCCTGGTTCGACTGGACCTTGGTCCGGACCACGTCGTTGATGTTGTCCCAGGACTGGACCTCGAGCTTGACGTCGATGTCCGTGTTCTCTGCCTCGAAGCCCTTGATCACGTCCTCCCAGAGCGACTTCGTCTGGTCGGAGTAGGTGGGAACCAGGAGGTTCAGGGTCGTGGCGCCGTCGGCCGCCGTGCTGTCGCTGCCGCTGTCGCCGCCGAAGCCGCACGCCGAGAGGGCGAGGCCCGCGACGATCGTCATGCTGACGAGCCGGATCGGGTTCTTCATGAGTACTTCCTCCGCTTCATTGCATTGAGGTGTTGCTCGAGCTGTGTCGCGGCAGGGTGCTCTGCCGCGATGAGGGCTCCGTCACGTTCCGTCACCAAGGATGACAGATCATGATCGATTGCGCCTCGTTGGTTCCAGATTCAAGCAGGTTGCACTCGTCTAGTCCAGTGGTCTCCGCGAGAAATCAGGTCACGACTTGGCCACGGTCCGCGGGTTCCCCGGCCCGCCCGCGCCGTCCGGCCCGTCGGGGCGCCACCCCGACGGGCGGTGCGTAGTCTTGCGACGTGAGTGCAACTACCCGCGTCTTCGTCGCGCGCCTGGCCGGTACGGCGGTGTTCGATCCCCTCGGTGACCAGGTCGGACGCGTGCGCGACGTCGTCGTCCTCCTCCGCCCCAAGGGGGCTCCCCGCGCGGTGGGCCTCGTGGTCGAGGTCCCCGGGCGACGGCGCGTGTTCCTGCCCCTGACCCGCGTCACGAGCATCGACGCCGGGCAGGTCATCAGCACCGGTCTCGTCAACATGCGCCGCTTCGAGCAGCGCGCCATGGAGACCCTCGCGGTCAGCGAGCTCCTCGACCGCACCGTGCAGTTCGTCGACGGGTCGGGTTCCGCGACCGTCGAGGACCTCTCGATCGAGAAGCAGCGCACGGGCGACTGGCTCGTCAACCAGCTCTTCGTGCGCCGTCACACGACCCCCAACGCGCTCGGCATCCGGCGGCGGGGCGACGCGTTCGTCGTCGAGATCGGCGCCGTCACGGGGCTCGCCGGCACGCCCGAGACCCAGGGTGCCGCCCGCCTGCTCGCGGCCTACGACGACCTCAAGCCCGCCGACCTCGCCGACGTCCTGCACGACCTGGGCGACACGCGCCGCCTCGAGGTCGCCACGGCCCTCGACAACGAGCGTCTCGCCGACGTCCTGGAGGAGCTCCCCGAGGACGACCAGGTCGCGATCCTCTCCGGCCTCGACACCGACCGCGCCGCCGACGTCCTGGAGGCCATGCAGCCCGACGACGCCGCCGACCTCCTCCACGAGCTCCCGCAGGAGCAGGCCGCCGAGCTCCTCGAGCTCATGGAGCCCGAGGAGGCGCGCGACGTGCGCCGCCTGCTCGCCTACGGCGAGGACACCGCGGGCGGTCTCATGACGACCGAGCCCGTGATCCTGGGCCCCGAGACCACGATCGCCACGGCGCTCGCCCAGATCCGCCGCAAGGACGTGCCCCCGGCGCTCGCCGCGATGGTGTTCGTCGTGCGCCCGCCGCTCGAGACCCCCACGGGCCGCTTCCTCGGCATCGTCCACTTCCAGAAGCTCCTGCGAGAACCACCGCACGTCTCGGTCGGGTCGGTGCTCGACTCGGACATCGAGTGGGTGCGCCCCGACGCGCCGCTCGGGCGCGTCACGCGTCTGCTCGCGGCCTACGACCTGCTGGCACTGCCCGTGCTCGACGACGAGAAGCGCCTGCTGGGCGCCATCAGCGTCGACGACGTGCTCGACCACATGCTCCCGGACGACTGGCGCGAGACCGACGACGAGTCCGAGGAGACGAGCCTGGGCACCCAGACCCCCGCGTCGTCCGCGTTCCCCGTCCGCCGAGGAGGTCACCGTGGCTGAGCGCCTCGACACCCCCAAGGCCGCGCGCCGCACCCTGCTGCCCCGCGTGCGGGTCGAGCAGGACGCGTTCGGCAAGATCTCCGAGGGCATCGCCCGCTTCATGGGCACCCCGCGGTTCCTGCTCTACATGACGGTCTTCTGCCTCCTGTGGCTCGGGTTCAACACGTGGGGACCCGAGTCCCTGCGGTTCGACTCCGCCGCGCTGGGCTTCACGGCGCTGACCCTGATGCTCTCGCTCCAGGCGTCCTACTCGGCACCGCTCATCCTGCTCGCGCAGAACCGCCAGACGGACCGCGACCGCGTGAGCGCCGAGCAGGACCGCCAGCGCGGCGAGCGCAACCTCGCGGACACCGAGTACCTCGCACGGGAGATGGCGGCCCTGCGTATCGCGCTGAGCGAGGTCGCGACGCGCGACTTCGTCCGCTCCGAGATCCGCAACCTGCTCGAGGAGCTCGACGAGAAGGAGACCGAGCGCGCGGAGGCCGCCCGCGCCGACGGGGCGGAGCGCCCGGGGCTCGACTCGCCGCTCCCCCGGACCGCGCAGCCACCGCGGAGCGGGACGCGCGACGCACGCCGGACCTCGGGGGGAGCCCGTCGCGCGGACGCCCCGCCCGAGCCGCGCTGACGCGACCGGTCGTGCGGTGATCCCGCCGCCTGCAGGTCAGGTCCGCCCCGACGCGAGCGGACGGGCGTCTACTGCGTCTCCTGCCCCGCGACCGCGCGCAGGCGGTCCGCGAGCGCCGCGTCCCCGCGGACGACCAGACCGTCCCGCTCTCCGCGTCCCCAGAGCCACAGGTCGAGGTCCCACGCGGCGCCCGAGACCTGCGTGGTCGTCGATCCCGGCAGGTCCACGAGCTGCGCCGAGTCGAGGTCGTACGCGGTGCCCGACTCGGGCCCGGTGCCCGTGAGGCGCCCGAACGCGAGCTCCCACGAGCGGGGCGTCTCGCCGGGACCGTCGACCGCGACAGCGACCGTGCTCCCGTCGGGGGTGAAGGTCGCCCACTCGGGGATGCCGTCGACCAGCACGCGCAGGATCTCGTCGACCCCGTCCGCGGCCACCTCGGGGTCGGCGCTCGTGACGTCCCGGCCGGCGGTCTGCTCGGCGTCCACCCGGTGGACGAGCGCCTCGTGCGCCTGTCGGCGAGCGACCCACCCGACGGTGCGGCCCGCGTCGTGCCACGACCAGCACGGCTCGGCGGGGTCACGGCCCGCGAGCGCGGCGAGCAGCCTGGCGGTGGCCTCGGCGGCGAGCGTCGGCAGGGCCGCGTCGTCGTCGGGCCGCGGGAGCGTGCGCACGTCGTCGCCGTCGAGCCCGCGCCCTTCCGCGGGCCCGACGACGGCGCTCCAGAAGTCCTGCACCTCGGCCAGGTGGTACGTCAGGTCCGCCGCGCCCCACTCGGGACAGGCCGGTACGCGGGCGTCCGGCCGTGCCGCGCGGACGGCGTCGAGGAAGAGTGCCGAGTCACGGGCGATCGAGGCGAGGGCGTCCATCCTCGAACGCTAGACGCCCGCTTAGGATGGGGCCATGGCTGGCGGCTCCGCAACACCCACGACCGATGCACTCGAGGACCTCGTCCGGACGGCTCTGACCCAGGTCATGGACCCGGAGATCCGGCGCCCCGTGACCGAGCTGGGGATGGTGCGCTCGGTCGACGTGAGCATCGACGCGGCTACCGCGGGGGGTGCGCACGTCGTGGTCGGCATCGACCTGACGGTCGCGGGCTGCCCCATGAAGTCGACCCTGGTCAAGGACGTCACGGCCGCCGCGCAGACCGTGGCGGGCGTCGGGAAGGTCGACGTCGACCTGGGCGTCATGAGCGCCGAGCAGCGGACGGCGCTGCGCACCATGCTGCGCGGGGGCGTCGGCGAGCCCGAGATCCCCTTCGCCAAACCGGACTCGTTGACCAAGGTCTACGCGATCGCCTCGGGCAAGGGCGGCGTGGGCAAGTCGTCGGTGACAGCCAACCTCGCGGTCGCGCTCGCCGCGGACGGCCTCAACGTGGGCGTGGTCGACGCCGACATCTACGGTTTCTCGATCCCGCGCATGCTGGGCGTGGACCGGGCTCCGACGCGCGTGGACAACATGCTGCTGCCGCCCGTCGCGCACGGGGTCAAGGTCGTCTCGATCGGCATGTTCGTGCCTCAGGGTCAGCCCGTGATCTGGCGCGGTCCCATGCTGCACCGTGCGCTCCAGCAGTTCCTCGCGGACGTCTACTGGGGCGACCTGGACGTGCTCCTGCTCGACCTGCCGCCGGGCACGGGCGACATCGCGATCTCGGTCGCCCAGCTCCTGCCGTCGAGCGAGATCGTGGTGGTCACCACGCCGCAGGTCGCTGCCGCGGAGGTCGCCGAGCGCGCGGGGTCGATCGCGACGCAGACGCAGCAGGGCGTGCTCGGCGTCGTCGAGAACATGTCGTGGCTCGAGCAGCCGGACGGGTCCCGGCTCGAGCTGTTCGGGTCCGGCGGCGGGGCGAGGGTCGCCGAGAACCTGTCGAAGGCGACGGGCAGCCCCGTCGAGCTCCTCGGGCAGGTCCCGCTCGACGTGACCCTGCGCGAGGCCGGTGACGCCGGTACGCCTGTCGTGCTGACGAACCCCTCGTCGCCGGCCGCGGTCGCGCTGCGCCAGGTCGCGACGCACCTCGCGACGCGCAGCCGGGGGCTCGCGGGCCGCCGCCTCGGGCTCTCGCCCGTCTAGGTCGCAGCGCACCCGAGAGCACACCCTGCGCGCACGGGCCCGGTCCGCACGGACCGGGCCCGTCGTCGTCGGACCTCCGGCCGACCGCGCGCTCCGGCTGCCGGACGGCCGTCCCGCGACACGGGACGGCTGCCCTCGCGGCACGCTCCGCGAAACGGCGACCGGACGTCTGGACACCCCTCGTCTCGACCGGTGTATGGTGCGCAGATCGTTTGTCAGAAGTGCGACCAATGAGGGTTGTCCAGGGGGACGCAGGCAGACATCACGGCAGGAACCTGACCTGATCGTGATCTTTCGCGCATCCATCTCATACCTGAGGTGGATACGTGGGCGCTCGCCCACCCCCTAGTCTTCCCAGAGCATGCCTGGACCTTGAGCTGTCGGCTCATCGGATTTCACCTGGAGACCTGCCGTGGGCGTCACACGCCGGATCATCTTTCCTACCCTTCGTCTCGTGATCTGGGCGGTGATCGCGGTGACCCTGGTGGTGATCGCGTTCAAGTCGGCCCCCCAGGCGGCGGGCGACGCCGAGTTCCCGTCGGCCGTCGTGACCCTTCCGCAGGTGGAGGTCGCCAAGGGCCCCATCACCAACACCGTGACCCTCACGGGCTCGGTCGTCGCGGACCCTGCCGGCCAGGAGAAGGTGACCCAGGTCGGCAAGGTCACCGCCGTGCACGCCAAGGTCGGTGACGTCGTCGAGGCCGGTGCCCCGCTCCTCGAGGTCACGCTCGAGACACCTCAGGACCCTCTCGTCACCACGAACAAGGAGACGGGCGAGGAGAAGGTGACCGAGCGCAAGCCCAAGGTCACCCGGACCACCATGAAGGCCAGCTCGGCCGGGACCGTCGCGACGTTCACCGCGATCAAGGACCAGGAGGTGAGCGTCGGCGAGACGTTCGCCTCGGTGTCCCCCGGGACCTTGTCGGTGACCGCGTCCATGCTCCCCGAGCAGCAGTTCCGTCTCCTGACGATCCCCACCGAGGCGACGGTCACGGTCACGGGGGGCCCCGCCCCGTTCACCTGCACCGCGCTGCGCATGGGCACGGCGGCAGCCGCCCCGGCGGCGGGCACCGAGGAGCCGGGCACCGAGCCCGGCGCGACGCCCTCGGCGTCGATCACGTGCGCCGTCCCGGCAGGCACGGTCGTGTTCGCGGGACTGGCCGCCAAGCTCGAGGTGACCGCGGGCTCGGCCGAGGACGCCCTGCTGGTCCCCATCACCGCGGTCCAGGGCTCGGTCGAGACGGGCAACGTGTGGGTCGTGGCCGAGGACGGCACGAACACCGAGAAGGCCGTGAAGCTCGGCATCACCGACGGCACGCAGGTGCAGATCGTCGAGGGGCTCGCCGAGGGCGACCTGGTCCTCGAGTTCGTGCCCGGCCAGGACGTCGCGCCGGTCGACGAGGGCATGATGTACGGGGGCTCGGCCGGATGAGCCTGCTCGAGCTGCACGGCGTGACCCGGTCGGTCCGCCTGCCCGACGACCGGATCCTGGAGATCCTGCGCGGGATCGACCTCACGGTCGACGCGGGCGAGCACGTCTCGATCGTCGGGCGTTCGGGGACCGGCAAGTCGACCCTCCTGAACATCCTGGGCTTGCTGGACACGCCCACGGCCGGCGAGTTCCTGCTCGACGGCGTCCCGATCGGCCGCCTGTCCGGCCGGGTCCGCGCGCGCCGGCGCGGGGCGGACTTCGGTTTCGTGTTCCAGCAGTTCAACCTGCTCCAGGCGCGCACCGCGCTGGAGAACGTCGCCGCGCCCCTGCTCTACGCGCAGGGCAAGCAGTTCTGGAACCGCAAGACGCTCGCCGCCGAGATGCTCGAGCGCGTGGGCCTGGGCGACCGTCTCGACACCATGCCCGAGAAGCTCTCGGGCGGCGAGCAGCAGCGCGTGGCCATCGCCCGCGCGCTCGTCCGCGGCCCCCGCGTGATCCTCGCCGACGAGCCCACGGGCGCGCTCGACGTCGACACGGGCGGCGAGGTCATGGACCTGCTCGACACGATCGCCCAGGAGAACGGGTCCGCTCTCATCGCCATCACCCACGACCTCGCGGTCGCCTCGCGCGCCAAGCGCCACTTCCGCCTCGCGGAGGGCGTCCTCGCGCCCATCGCGATCGGCGCCCGCAGCGCGGGTTCGCTCGACGGGCTGGGCACGGCCATGGAGCACGTGCCCGACGGCGAGGACCACCAGGCCGAGCACGTCGCCGTCCCGCTGGGCACGGTGGCGTCGGCCGCGCCCCTCGCCGACGTTGCCGGGGGCCGCACGCCCTCCGGCGCGGGCGACTCGCTCGACGACCTCTTCGGCGACTCGGTGGTGGCCTCGTGACCGGATTCTTCGGAGCCCTGGCGGAAGCCTGGGACGAGCTGCGGGTCCACAAGCTCCGCGTGCTGCTGGCCCTGATCGGCGTGGCCGTGGCGGTCTGTGCCATCACGACCATCACCGCGGCCGGCGACATGCTGCGCCAGGTCTCGGCCGAGTCCAACGAGCGATGGAGCGGGCGCCCCGCGACGCTCAACGTCAGTGCGTACCCGACGGGACAGGAGATGCCGGGGATCGAGGAGTACGTCGCGGCGTACGACGACATCGTGGCCCGGTACGAGGTCGAGTACTCGTCCATGGTCATGTGGACCCAGACCCCGTTCCGTTTCCCCGGCGGGACCCTCCAGGCCCAGACCAACGCCGTCAGCGCCGACTGGGCGACCATGCACCGGTTCGTGGTAGACGGCGGCCGGTGGTTCACCGAGGCCGACGAGGAGAACCTGTCCCCCGCCCTCGTGGTCAACCAGTCGTTCCTCGATACCCTCGGCCAGCGCATCGAGGACCACCCGACCATCGTGATCGGGGGCGAGAACCCGGTCCTGGCGACGGTCGTCGGCTCCTACCCGGACAGCTGGCCCGGCGAAGGCCCGTCCGCCTACATGCTCGTGGAGTCCCACCTGCGGTGGGCCTCCCCCGAGGCGCTCATGAGCTCCGGCGTGCCGTCGCTCGAGCTCTGGGTCCCCCCGGACACGGTCGACGTGCTCACCGAGGCCGTCCGCCGCGACCTGACGGGCGCGATCCCCGGGACGCAGGTCGACGTCAGCCGCATGGACAGCCCCGACATGAGCATGATCGACGGCGCGACCAAGTGGGTCATCCTCGGGGTCAGTGCGATCGCCCTGCTGCTCGGCGGGCTGGGGCTCGTCAACATCGCGCTCGTGACCGTCCGGTACCGGATCCGTGAGATCGGCATCCGACGCAGCTTCGGCGCCTCGTCCGGCCGGGTCTTCTTCTCGGTGCTCATGGAGAGCGTCGTCGCCACGGTCGTGGCCGGGGTCGTGGGCGTCTCGCTCGCGGTCGTGATCCTGCACAACGTCCCGCTCGACACGCTCATGGGCTCGACGGTCCAGGACCGTCCCGGCTTCCCGGTCTCGGCCGCCGTCACGGGCATGGTCGCCGCGGTGAGCGTCGGTGCGCTCGCCGGGCTGATCCCCGCGCTCGTCGCGGTCCGGGTCAAGGTGATCGACGCCATCCGCTACTGACCCGACGCTCCTGGGTGGGCGTGCCGCAGAGCTGCGCACGCCCACCCGGGAGCCCGACGAACCACCGCGGTCGAGGCCGCGCGCAGTGTCGACACGAATGTCCTAGGGGGGACACCGCATGAACGTACCGTCATCCACCCAGCCGTCCGCGCCCGGGCGCGCCCGTCGAGCCCCCGCGAGGGCCCTGGTCCTCGCGCTCCTCGCCGGACTGTCGCTCGCCGCGTGCACGGCACAGGAGAGCGAGAAATCGCCTCTCGACCTCACGCTGTTCGCGAGGTTCGACACCTTCCTCGAGGAGAACTCCCAGATCGCCTGGGTGACGAGGCACGAGGACGCCATCGCGGACTGCATGAAGGCCCAGGGGTTCGACTACGTACCCGACCTACCGGTCGTCACCGTCGCCGACGTCGACGGAGCCCCGCAGCAAGGCACTCCCGAGTACGTCGCCGAGTACGGCTATGGCGTGACTGACTCCCCCGGTCGAGCCGAGGAGATCACTGAGGGCGAACGGTTGCTCGAGGAGCAGGGAGACCCGCAGCAGGATCTCGTCGATGCGATGTCCTCCGCAGAGAAGGCGGCGTACGACTCGGCCCTGTGGGGCGGCGACCCCGCGACCGGCACCGAGGACGTCCGGAAGAGCGTCGACCCCGAGGACCGGGGGTGCCGGGCGATCGCCGAGGACGAGGTCGGACCCGACCCCGCCTCGTTCCTGTTCACCCCGGAGCTCGAGGCCCTGCAGGCCTCCATGGCGCAGATCGACGTCCGGGTCGCCGACGACCCGCGGCTCGCGGCCACCCACGAGCAGTGGGCCGACTGCATGTCCGACGCCGGGATCTTCGGCTTCAGCCACCCCGACGACGCCATGCAGTCGATCGTCACGGAGCTCAGCACGGACTTCCCGACCGTCGAGAGCGCAACGCTGGAGAACCCCGCATACGCCGCGCTGCAGCAGCGAGAGCTGGCGACCGCGACGGCAGACTTCGCGTGCCGCACCGAGATCGACTACGACGCGCAGCAGCAGCAGGTCCGCCACGACCTCGAGGCGGACTTCCTCGTGGAGAACCGGGAGCTCGTCGAGCAGGCGGTCGCCCAGTTCGAGAAGGTCTCCGGCTGGGACACACCATGAGCTCGTCCGACGAGGCGTCCCTCCCCGCACGTCAACCCACCACTTCCCACCGAACGAAGGAAAGCAGCATGCGTCGACCCTCGACACGGCCCGCCGCGATCACGGCACTCGGCCTCACCGGGGTGCTTCTCCTCGCGGCCTGCGGAGGCGCTGACGCGCCCGCAGCCGACGAGGACAGTCCGCTGACCGCGTTCTACGAGTCCATCAGCGGCGACCTCGACAGCGAGGCCCAGCAGAAGAAGTACGAGGAGCAGAACCGCAAGGCCGAGGAGCTCGTCGCCGCATGCATGGTCGAGCAGGGCTTCGAGTACATCCCGGTCGACCAGAGCGCCAACGTCGTCACCTTCGACGAGGAGCACGACCCGGAGAAGTACGCCGCCGAGTACGGCTACGGCATGACCATCTACCAGGAGCCGACCGAGGAGGAGCAGGCCGAGATGGACTCGTACGTCGACCCCAACCAGGAGTATCTCGCGTCGATGTCCGAGACCGAGATGAATGCCTACTACACCGCACTGCACGGCGACATGTTCGCCGTGGAACCGGACGAGAACGGTGAGATGCCGCCCCTGGAGACGTCACAGATGGGCTGCTGGGGAGCGGCTCAGAACGAGGCGAGCGGCGGCGAGCAGGAGCTGTGGGAGTCCGAGGACATGACCGCGTTCAACGAAGCCAGCACCAAGCTCTACAAGGACGTCGAGAAGTCCCCGAAGCTGTCCGAGGCCAACGCGAAGTGGTCCGACTGCATGGCGGACGCCGGGTTCGACCACGCGAGCCCCCAGGCGGCCACGGACTACTTCATGGAGGCGTCCAACTCGCTGTACGACAACCAGACCCCCGACGGGCCCAGCGAGGCGGAGCAGGCCGAGACCGAAGAGCGGCTCGCCACGCTGCAGGACGAGGAGAGGAGCACGGCGGTGGCTGACTACGACTGCCAGGAAGAGGTCGGGTACGGGGACGTCCGGCGCACCGTCCAGTTCGAGCTCGAGAAGACGTTCGTCGAGGAGAACAAGGACCTGCTGGACCGCATCACCGCCGCCTACGAGGAGTTCGCCAAGTGAAGCTCTCGCGCTCCCGTGGTCGCGGCACCGGCGCGCAGGCGACCGAGATCGAGGGGCAGGCGGTCGGTGAGGCGACCCTCGCGGCAACGCCGGGGACCGGGCTGCGGGGCCACCGCCTCATCTGGCTCGTCGCTGGGATCGCCGTCCTGAGCCTGCTGGCAGGCATCGTCGTGAGCCGCCTGATCGTCTCCCCCGCGCAGGCTGCCGCAGATGCCCAGGCCCCCGACGCCGGGCTCATCACCGTCCCGGTCGAGAAGAAGGTCATCGCGAACGACGTGACGCTGCGGGGGGACGTCAAGTACGACGACGCCGTCCAGGTGAAGGTCGAGACCGCGGACCTCGGCGGCCCCGCGGTCGTGACCGGGCAGGTCCCGGCGCTCGGTGCCGAACTCGGCCAGACGTCGATCGCCCTGGAGGTCTCGGGGCGCCCGGTCATCGTCCTGCCCGGCGAGCTCCCCGCCTACCGGACGCTGCGCGTGGGGGTCTCGGGCCCGGACGTCGTCCAGCTCAAGGCGGCCCTCACCGCGGTCGGGATCGACCCGGGCAAGGCCGACAGCAACGTCTACGACGCCGCGACGGCGGCCGCGGTCGACAAGCTCTACGCGAACGTCGGGTATCCCTCGCCGTCGAGCGGCGACGAGGCGAAGGACGGTGTGGAGGCCGCGACCCAGGGGGTCAAGGACGCCGAGGACGCGCTCACCTCAGCTCGCGCAGACCTCTCGACATCGAGGGGAGGCGCGACCGAGGTCGAGAAGCTCGAGGCGGACAACGCCGTGCGGGGGGCCGAGAGGAACCTGGCCGCCGCACAGGACGGGACGACGGACCCCGCAGCCGAGCCCGGGACGCCGCCCCAGCCAGGAGACGTCGCGGGCGCGCAGGACGCGCTGACGCTCGCGCGGGCGCAGCGGGCTGCGCTCGACAAGCCGAAAGACGTCGCGGCACAGACCGCCGCGGTCACCAGGGCGCAACGCCAGGTGGACGACGCCAAGAAAGCGCTGGGCGAGGCCCGCACGCAGACGCTGACCGCGCTGCCTGCGAGCGAGGTGCTCTTCCTCTCCGGCCTGCCGCGACGCGTCGACGAGGTGCTCGTGGAGCGCGGCGCGACGATCTCGGGCCCTGTGATGGCGGTCTCCGGGGCGACGCTCGTCATCGAGGCCTCGGCCGGTGCCTCCGACGCCGAGCTCCTCACAGCCGGAGCCAAGGCGACCTTCACCCTGCCGGACGACACGGAGGGGACGGCGACCGTGACGTCGGTCGAGGCCCGCAAGGCAGACGGCGAGGGAAAGGAGTCGAGCGCCGAGGCCAAGAAGGGCGCCCGCTTCACGGTCTCGCTCGCACCGGACGCGCTGACGCCGGAGCAGATCACCCTCTTGCAGGGGAGCAACCTCCGCCTCACGATCCCGGTGAGCTCGACGGCCGGAGAGGTGCTCGCCGTACCGCTCGCGGCGCTGACCGCCGGGCCGGGCGGCGAGTCTCGGGTCGAGGTCCTGCGCGGCGACGCCGCCTCCCCGAACAAGGGCACGGGCAAGGACCGGGCGACCGACCTCGTGCCGGTCAAGACCGGCCTCGCTGCCGGTGGGTTCGTCGAGATCGTCTCGTCCGACGACCCCCTCGAGCCCGGTGACAAGGTGGTGGTCGGCAAGTGACCGGGGACGTCGACTGGCTCGGCCTGAACGGGTCGGCCGGTCCCCCCGCGAGCGTCCTCGACGGTGGTCCGGACACCCTGTCGGCCCCTGCGGACGACCAGGTCGGGGCGGGTCGCGGCACCGTCTCGGCTGACACCCCTCCGGCGGTCGTCGAGCTCGTGGACGTGACGCGGAGCTTTCCCGGGCCGCCCGTCGTGGACGCCCTGACGTCGGTGAACCTGCGGATCGAACCGGGCGACTACGTGTCGATCATCGGCCCGTCCGGCTCGGGCAAGTCGACGCTCCTGAACCTCCTGGGTCTCCTGGACCGGCCCACGTCCGGGGACTACCTGCTCGACGGCGTGGCGACCGGGCGCGCGTCCGAGTCGGTGCGTTCGGCCCTGCGGGGCGGCCGGATCGGCTTCGTCTTCCAGTCCTTCCACCTGCTGCCGCACCGCACGGTGCTCGACAACGTCCTCCTCGCGACGCTGTACAGCGGAGTACCGAGGGGTGAACGGCAGGAGCGTGCGCGGGCCGCGCTGGACAGGGTCCACCTGTCGCACCGCGTCGACTTCACGCCGACCACGCTCTCGGGCGGGGAGCGCCAGCGCGTCGCTGTCGCCCGTGCTGTCGTCGCGAGCCCGCACCTGCTCCTCGCCGACGAGCCGACGGGCAACCTGGACTCGACCAACTCGGTCGAGATCATGGAGCTGTTCGACGAGCTGCACGCGGACGGGCTCACGCTCGTGGTCATCACCCACGACCCGGCTGTCTCCGCCCGGGCACAGCGCCGGGTGCGGATCGCCGACGGTCGACTCACGGAGCTCGACCGATGAGGGCGTTCGAGGCGTTGAAGGCCCGTCTGTCTGGTCGGGCGACGCAGGACCCGACGGGCGACGCACCGACGAGCGGCCGACGGACGTCGAAGCAGCGGGTCCACCGAGGTCGGGCGCGCGACCGGTTCAACGCTCGCGACCTCTTCGCCGAGGCCGCGCACGGGATCGGAGCCCGGCCCGGGCGCCTGGTCCTGACGATCCTCGGCACGGTCCTCGGTATCGCGTCGGTCGTGATCACGGTCGGTCTCGCGCAGACCGCCGCAGGCCAGATCAGCCGCCAGTTCGATGCCGTGGCCGCGACCCAGGTCGTCATCACCCCGGCCAAGGCCGGCAACGGGGACGACGCACGCCCGAAGGGCCGCATCCCGTGGGACGGCGCGGAGCGCGTCACCCAGATCAACGGGGTCGTCGCTGCGGGGCTCGCCGCTCCGGTCGACGTCGAGGGCCGGCGGGTCACGGCCGTTCCGGTCAACGACCCGTCGGTCGCCGACAGGACGAGCCCTGCGGTCGTCGCGGGCTCCGCCGGTCTCCTCGATGCCGTGCGGGGGCAGGTCGTGGTCGGACGCTTCTTCGACGGCGGCCACGATGCCCGCAACGACCGGGTCGTGGTGCTCGGTGAGCGCGCCGCCGAGCAGCTCGGGATCAACCGTATCGACAGCCAGCCGTCGATCTTCATCGGCGACGACGCCTACACCGTCATCGGGGTCTTCGGCGACGTGAAGAGACGCACGGACCTCCTCGACGCGGTGGTGCTCCCGGTCGGCACCGCAAGGCAGGACTTCCTCGTGGGCGCGCCCGAGGAGCTGCAGATCCACATCGAGACGGGTGCCGGTTCCCTGGTCGCCGAGCAGGGGCCCGTCGCCCTCGACCCCAACTCACCCGAGTCCTTCAAAGCCCAGGTACCGGCGAGCGGTTCCTCGCTCCAGGAGAACGTCCAGGCTGACATCAACGCGATCTTCCTCGCCCTGGGCGGGATCGCGCTGCTCGTCGGTGGTCTCGGGATCGCGAACGTGACGCTGCTGTCGGTCATGGAACGGGTCGGGGAGATCGGGCTCCGGCGCGCGCTCGGTGCGACCAAGCGGGACATCGCCGGGCAGTTCGTGGTGGAGTCCGTCGTGATCGGCCTCCTCGGCGGACTGGTGGGTGCGTCGCTCGGGGTGTTCACCGTGGTGATCGTCTCGGTCGTCCAGGACTGGACACCCATCCTGGACATCTGGGTCGCGATCGGCTCGGCGCTCCTCGGTGGCGTGATCGGGCTCCTCGCCGGGACCTATCCGGCGCTCAAGGCGGCGGCGATCGAGCCGATCGCCGCACTGCGGGGAGGGATCTAGCGTTCGTCTCCCCACGACGGCCGTCCACCTCGCGGGGTGGACGGCCGTCGTGCGCCACGGAACGTGCCGGGCACGGCCCGTTCGCCGTCCGCCGTCACCGGTTCGCCCACCCGCCGAACCTAGAGATACGCCCCGCCTCCGTCCCGGACATGTTGGCTCTTGTTGCTTTCTGTTCGAATGTGTCACCATGGCAGCATGCTCGCCTCCCAGCGCCACGAACGCATCCTCGCGGGGCTCCGCGACCACGGTGCCGTCCGGATCGCCGACCTGACCCAGGAGCTCGGCGTCTCGGACATGACCGTGCGCCGCGACCTCCTCGAGCTCGCCGAGCAGGGACTGCTCCGCAAGGTCCACGGAGGCGCGGTCTCCCCGCAGGCCACGTCGCACGAGCCCGGGTTCGAGGCCAAGAGCGCGCTCGCTCTCGACGAGAAGCGCGCGATCGCCCGTGCCGCCGTCCGCCTCGTCTCCCCCGGCTCCTCGATCGCCCTGTCGGCAGGCACCACGACGCACCTGCTCGCGGTCGAGATCGCCGCAGACTCGCGGCTGCGCCCCCTGACCGTCGTGACCAACTCGCTCCCGGTCGCCGAGGCCCTGTACCGCGCGGGCGACCCACAGCTCGAGACCGTGCTCACGGGCGGGTCGCGCACGCCGTCGGACGCCCTGGTCGGTCCCCTCACCGAGGCCGCGCTCGCGAGCCTGCGCGTCGACCAGACCTTCCTGGGCGCGCACGGCGTGAGCGTCGAGGCGGGGCTGACGACGCCCAACCTCGACGAGGCCGCGACCGACCGCGCCCTCGTCGCGATCGCGGGACGCACCGTCGTGCTCGCCGACCACACCAAGTGGCGCACCACGGGCCTGAGCGTCTTCGCACGGCTCGACCAGGTCGACGTGCTCGTGACCGACGACGCCCTGCCGGCCTCCGACCAGGAGGCCGCGCGCGACGTCGTCGAGCAGCTCGTGGTCGCCTCTCCGCCCGATGGTCCGCCGGCCCCGCAGTCACAGCCCACCCGAACCCCACCCACCCCCGCACCCCAGGACGGTCGTACCTCCCGATGAACCAGCACCTGCGCCGCACCCCGACCCGCCTGGCCGACGGCCGCGAGCTCGTCTACTTCGACGACTCGCCCGCGTACGTCGCGGGCGAGCTCACGCGTCGGCTCGACGACCCCCGGCCGCTGGGCGACCGGTTCGCCGCCGTGACCGGCCCCGACGGGCACGAGCACCCCTACACGGGCCCCGAGATGCGCCTCGACCCGCTCTCGGGCGACTGGATCCCGATGGCCGCGCACCGCATGAACCGCACGTTCCTGCCCGCTGCGGACTCGTGCCCGCTGTGTCCGGCCCGCCCCGGCGCGGCCTACTCGGACGGCGAGGTCCCGGACACCGACTACGACGTCGTGGTCTTCGAGAACCGCTTCCCGTCGCTGCAGTTCGTGCCGGGCGTCTCCGACGTCGAAGGAGCGCTCGAGGGCGAGGGGACCCTCGAGACCCGCGCTCCGGCGTCGGGCCGCTGCGAGGTCATCGTCTTCTCGAGCGACCACTCCTCGTCGTTCGGCGCGCTGCCCCCGCAGCGCGTGCGCACCATCATCGACGCGTGGGCCGACCGCACCGAGGCCCTCGGACGCGAGCCCGGCGTCGAGCAGGTCTTCTGCTTCGAGAACCGCGGCCAGGAGATCGGCGTCACCCTGCACCACCCGCACGGCCAGATCTACGGCTACCCGTACATCACGCCCGCGACCCGCGCGATGCTCGAGCAGGCCCGCGCGCACCACGAGCGCACGGGCGGCAACCTGCTGCGCGACGTCCTCGACGCCGAGCTCGCGGACGGCCGCCGGATCGTCCTGGAGACCGAGCACTGGGTCGCCTACGTGCCCTTCGCGGCCCGGTGGCCCGTCGAGGTGCACGTCACGCCGCGCCGGGACGTGCCCGACCTCCCCGCGCTCACCGACGCCGAGCGCGACGACCTCGCGGTCGCCTACCTCGAGCTCCTGCGCCGCCTCGACCTGTTCTTCGAGGGGCCCGACGGCGCGCCCGTCCCCCTGCCCTACATCGCTGCCTGGCACCAGGCCCCGGTGCGGGAGGGGCGCGAGCTCTCGCGCCTTCACCTGCAGGTCTTCTCGGTGCTGCGCGCACCGGGCAAGCTCAAGTACCTCGCGGGCTCGGAGTCGGGCATGGGCGCGTGGGTCAGCGACACGACCCCCGAGCGGATCGCGGCGCGCCTGCAGGCGCTCGCCCCGGCCCCGGCGGCACAGTGGGTCGAGTCCTGGCCCGACGACGTCGGTGCGGACCGCGTCCGGCAGGCCTTCGCGGCCGCGTACCCCGCGGACGGCACGGAAGGCGGGGACGAGGCGGACGGTGCCCCCGAGGTCCGCGTCTACGCCGCGCCGGGGCGCGTCAACATCATCGGCGAGCACACCGACTACAACGCCGGGCTGTGCCTGCCCATCGCGCTCCCCCACCGCACGTACGTCGCGCTGTGCCCCCGGACCGACTCGGTCGTGCGTCTCGCCTCGGCCCAGGAGCCCGGCGCCGCGTGGACCGGGCGGCTCGCGGACGTCGCGCCCGGAGCCGTGACCGGCTGGGCCGCGTACGTGGCCGGGGTCGCCTGGGCGCTCGGGCAGCACCTCGAGGCGACCGGTGGTTCGGCCGAGACCATCCGTGGCTTCGACGCCGTGGTCGACTCGTGCGTGCCCTACGGCGCGGGCCTGTCGTCGTCGGCCGCGCTCGAGTGCTCGGTCGCGGTCGGGATCGACGACGTCGCCGGCCTGGGTCTCGCGGCCACCGACGCCGGGCGGGCGACGCTCGCAGCCGCCGCGATCCGCGCCGAGAACGAGGTCGCGGGCGCCCCGACGGGCGGCATGGACCAGTCGGCCTCGCTGCGCTGCGCCCCGGGCCACGCGCTGCTCCTCGACTGCCGGCCGGGGCTCGACCCAGTCGACGCCGTCGAGCAGATCCCGTTCGACCTCGCGGCCGAGGGGCTCGCGCTGCTCGTGATCGACACCCGGGCCGAGCACGCGCTGGTCGACGGCCAGTACGCGCAGCGACGTGCGACGTGCGAGGCGGCCGCCGCGACCCTGGGGCTCGCGAACCTGCGCGAGCTCGCGGACTCGGTCATCGCTGCCGGCGCTGCCGAGGGAGACGCGGCGGCCCGCGAGGCCGCGGCCGCCGAAGCCCTCGCCGCGGCGCTCGACCGGCTGCCCGACGACGTCTCGCGCCGCCGCGTGCGTCACGTCGTGACCGAGATCGCCCGGACCCAGGACCTGGTGTCGCTGCTGCGCGCGGGGCGAGCCTCCGACGTCGGGCCGCTCATGGACGCGTCCCACGCGTCCCTGCGCGACGACTACGAGGTCTCCGCGACCGAGCTTGACGTCGCGGTCGAGGCCGCACGCGACGCCGGCGCGCTGGGAGCCCGCATGACGGGCGGCGGGTTCGGGGGGTCCGCGATCGCGCTGGTCCCGGCCGAGCGTGCCTCCGCGGTCGCGGACGCCGTGGCCGGCGCCTTCGCCCGCGCGGGCCTCGGGGCGCCCGGGTTCCTCCTGGCCGTCCCGTCAGCCCCGGCCGGCGCCTGCTGACGCACCGCTGCCCACGAGGGTGCGCGGCGAGGGCTCCTCGCCGCGCGCCCCGTCCGGCTCGACGCCGCGGCCTGGGCCCCTCCGCCCGCCCGGGAACCACCAGTTCCAGCGTCCCAGGAGCGACATCGAGGCCGGGAGCAGCAGGCCGCGGACGATCGTGACGTCGAGCAGGACCGCGACGGCCATCCCCACACCGATCTCCTTCATCGCCACGAGGTCGCCCAGCGCGAAGCCCGCGAACACGATCCCGATCGACACGGCCGCGACCGTGATGACAGGACCCGACGCCACGACGCCCGCGAGGACCGCCCGGTCGTTCGCGCGGCGGTCGTCCCCGGTCCGTCGACGCCACTCCTCCGAGATGCGGGCGAGGAGGAACACCTCGTAGTCCATCGACAGGCCGAACAGGAAGACGAACAGCAGCGCGGGACTCGTGGCGTCGATCGTGCCCGTGGGCTCGAAGCCCAGGAACCGTGCGCCCCAGCCCCACTGGAAGACCGCGACGAGCACCCCGAGCGACGCGGTCAGCGCGAGCAGGTTCAGGACCAGCGCCTTGAGCGGGACCACGACCGACCGGGTGAGCCAGCCCAGCAGGAGCATGGCGGGCAGCACGACCGCGGCGAACGCCCACGGGAGCCGGTCCCGCGCCTGCTGGGTCGCGTCGACGAGCTCGGCCGCCGGGCCTGCGACCTGCACCGAGAACGGCACGTCGAGCCCTCGGACGTACCGGACCACGGACTGCGCCTCCTCGCCCGTGGCCGTGCCGTCGGGGGTCACCTCCGCGACCGTCACGTCGGGCGGGAAGTCCTCCAGGTGCTGGACGTCCTCGACGCCCGGCAGCCCGTAGACCGCGTCGAGCAGCGACCGGACCTGCGGGTCCTCGACGGAGGCCCCCAGGAGGAGAGTGACGGGCTGGACCCCCAGGACGTCGAAGTCCTGCTCGACCTTCTCCTGCGCGACCCGCTCCTGCGTGCCCGGCGGGAGCGACCGCGCATCCGAGCTCCCCAGCGTGAGCGAGGCCAGCGGGGCGCTCAGAAGCAGGAGCACGGCCGCCGAGCCGAGCGTGACCGCAACCGGCCGGCGCTGGGCGAACGACGCCGACCGCGCGAGGAGACCGGCCCCCGTCCTCGTCCGTCGGCGTGCCCAGGTCCGGGTCCGCGGGGCGGGGATCGACGCGTGCAGCACCGCGACCAGGGCCGGCACGAGCGTGATCCCCGCGACCGTCGTCAGACCGACCACGAGCAGACCGCCCAGCGCCATGCTCGCGAGCAGCGGGTCGGCGAGCACGAGCAGCCCCGTGAGCGCCGACGCGACGGCCAGCCCCGACACGAGGACCGCCCGTCCTGCGGTCGACACCGTCCTGGCCATCAGCTCCTCGAGCGTGGCCCCGGGAGACCGGTCGCGCTCCTCCCGGAACCGCACGACGACCAGGAGGCTGTAGTCGACGGCCAGGCCCAGGCCCAGGAGGGTCACCACGTTGACCGCGAACTCGCTCACGGGGACCACGCCGGCCAGGGCGCTCAGCGCCAGGAGAGAGGCCGCGATCGACGCGAGCGCAGCGGCGACGGGCAACAACCCTGCACGCAGGCCGCCGAGCACGAGCACGAGGACCACGCACAGCACCACGAGGGCGACCGACTCGCCCACGACCGCGTCGGCCGTGGCGATGTCGGCGAACGTCCGCTCGGCCATGAGCTCGCCGCCCACGACGACCTCGGGCGCGTCGATCGTCTGTAGGACCGCCACCACGCGGTCCCCGACCTCGAGGGCCTGCTCGTCCGAGAGGTCGAGCTCGAGCTCGACCACGACGAGCGAGCTGAGCCCGTCGTCCGAGATCAGGCCGCCCGACGTGAACGCGTCCGTGACCTCCAGGACCCCGGGGATCTCACGGACCTCCTGCATGACGCGGTACCCGCTCTCGAGGAGAGACGGAGTGAAGAAGTCGACGCCGCCGACGACGGCCGTGAGCGTCTGCCCCTGCGGGTCGAGCTCGTCGAGCAGCGCCTGCGCCTGCGCGGCGGGCGCACCGGCGGGCAGGCTGTCGACCGCGGTCGTGCGGTCGAAGACCCCGCCGCCGATCACCGCCCCCAGCAGAGCGAGCGTGACCCACAGGGCCAGGACGAGAGCTCGGAGACGGACCGTGACCCGACCGAGGTGCGCGAGCATGGTCGACTACCTCTCGACGACAGACGGAGCGTCGTCGTCGACGCCCCGGCAGATGGTGACAGACGCCGCACGACGAGGGCAAACCTGCGGTGCGGCGGTCGTGCGGGGGAGATACCGGGTGGTGCGCGGTCTCGCTGCGCAGAGTGCACGATGCGGCGGCGTCCCGCCGGGCGAGTCGCCGCCGCATCATGCACCTGGCGCGGGGTCGCTTGCTGCCGACCCCACCGGGCGGCGGCCGGTCATGCCTGCCGCCGCCCGGTCACGCGTCAGCCGCAGCTCGACGCGTCGTAGGTCGTCTCGACCACGACCTCCTTGCCTCCGGAAGTCGCCGTCACGGTCGCGGTCCCGGCCTCGATCGAGGTCGAGCGCGTCGCGAACGTCTGCTGGGCCGACTTGCCCGGCAGGACGCCGGTCATGGTCTTCTTGCCGAACGGCGTGCTGAGCACGACGTCGACGGGCACCGTGTCGTCGTTGACGGCACGCACGTTGAGCGTGACCTTGCCTGCCACGCACTTGGGCTGGACGGTCACGGACACCGCGAGCTCGGGCTCGGGCTCGGCGCCCAGGTCCTTGACGCGGATGTTCCGGTAGGAGACCGTCTCACCGGCGCCGTGGTTCTGGATGCCGATGAAGCCGCTCGACAGGTCGCGCGCCGGGTCGGTGCTCGTGAAGTCGTTGACGAGCACGTCGTTGAGGTAGATCCGGATGCGGTCTCCCTCGACGCGGATGTCGTACGCGTTCCACTGCCCCACGGGCTTGAGCGCCGCGGTCACTGCCGCTGCGTCAGCGCCCTGGAACGTGTAGATCGCTCCCGTGGTGCGGTCGGCCGCGTCGCTCGCGTCGATCTGGATCTCGTAGCCCTGGTTGACCGCGACCCACGGGTCGTTGCCCGGGTTCGGGAATCCGACGAACACGCCGCCGTTGTCGTCCTTGACGAGCTTCCAGTCGAGCTTGAGCGAGTACTCCTCGAGCTCCTGGGCCGTGTACCAGAGCAGACCCATGCCACCGTTGGTGCGGATCGAGCAGTCGTCCTGGCGGCCGAACGTCCCGGAGCCCGCGAGCTTCCAGTCGGCCAGGCTCGCGAGCGTGCCGTCGAAGATGCCGCGGTAACCGTCCTCGACGTCGGCCGGGGAGCAGATGTCGGGGTTCTGCCCGATCGACAGCACGTCCAGGTTCACGTTGCCCTGGTCGCCCTGGTCGTACTTGAGGGTGATCGTGTTGTGTCCCGCGGCAAGGTCGACGTCACGCGTGATCGTGTCCCACACCTTCCAGTCGCCCGTCGTGGGGAGGGTCCACGGACCGACCTTCTGACCGTTGACGTAGAGCGAGACGTCCTTGGCGCGCAGCTCGGTGTACGGGTGGATGCCGTTCGCGTAGCGCAGGTTGAGCGGGTAGGTGCCCGCCTCGGGAACCGTCACGGCGAACGTGCGGCCAGAGCCGACGTTCTGCATCCCGGCGGCGAAGCCGGAGCCGGAGTAGTTGCTGTGGTCCGAGCCGAGGCTCGAGCTGCCGAGCGGCTGCGCCTCCTCGGCCTCGTACCAGCCGCGGTCTGCCGGGGCGACGTAGCCCGGCAGCGAGTTGAGCGTGTACCAGGCCTCGGTGCTCAGGAGCTCGGCGCCCTCGTCCGAGGCGAACGGGCGCGGCGAACGCAGGTGCACGACGTGGCCGGGCTTGAGACCGTCGACCTTGAGCGTGACCGTCGTCCGGTCCTCGGACACCGTGGCGTCGGTGACGAACAGCGGCGACTCGTCGACCTTGGGTCCGCCGTACTGCTGCGTCGGCACGTAGCGCCACTGCTTGAGCGCGTAGGCGTCGGCCAGCTTCGCCACGACGGCGTCGGACACCGGGTCGGTGTACTCGATCTCGAACCCGCCCTCGACGACGCGCATCTCCTTCATGTCGAACGAGTCCTCGTTGACCGGGGAGAGCTTCTGCAGGCCGAAACGCAGCTTGCCGGACTCGCCCCAGTTGCCGCCCTCGCCCGTGCCGCCGACGTACAGCGCGCCGTCGGGGCCCGTGATGACACGGTTGGCGCCGACCTCGAGACCCGCGGTGTGGCGGAAGACCGCACCCTGGAACTCTCCGTCGACCTTCTCGAGGAACGCGCGCTGGAGTCCGCCGTAGGTGACGTCACCGAGGAGCATCTGCCCGGCGAACTCGCCGTCCTCGACGAGGATCGGGTTGCCCGGGGAGTTGGCGATCTCGTTCTGCGGGAGCCACAGCGCGGGCTGTGACACAGGGTTCGCGTCGAACTTCCCGGCAGGGGTCGTGAAGTGGTTGAAGAACTTGTCCTGCTCGATGTGGACGAGCTTGTTCGCAGGGAGCCACGCGCCCTGGTTGTCCGTCCCGAAGATCGCACCCTCGGGGCCGAAGCCGATCCCGTTCGGGGTGCGCAGGCCGCCCGCGACGTAGGTGACCTCACCCGTTGCGCGGTCGATCTTGATCGACGTGCCACGGTTGGCTGCAGGCTGCGGGGTGGTCGTCGCGCCACCGTTGTCGATCGCGACCGAGAGGTTGACGTAGAAGTAGTTCTCGTCGTGGATCAGGCCGAACGCGAACTCGTGGAAGTTGCCGCCGTCGGGCCACCCGGCGATCTTGGTGTGCGTGTCGTAGAAGCCGTCGCCGTCCGGGTCGGTGAGCTGCGTGAGCTGGTACCGCTCGGAGACGAAGATCGAGTCCTCGATGACCTCGATGCCCATGGGGTTGAGGAGCTGGTCGGCGACCTTCGTCACCGTGACGTCCTCGGGGCCGGTCGCGTCGATCACGCCGTCGAGGAGGTACACCTCGCCCGACGTCGGGTTGGGCCGCCAGCCACCGGAGCTCACGTCACCCGTGGTCACCACGGCCAGCTTCTCGTCCGGGGTGAACGCGAGGCCCGAGACCTTGGGCTCGAAGCCCGCAGGACGCAGGTCGACGAGCTCGTAGTTCGGGTTGACGGTGTCCAGGCGCAGGCCGTCGCCCGAGGTGTCCGTCGCACCCTCGCAGTACTTGTTGCCGGGCGCGGTCACGCGCACGACGTTGGCCTCGGTGCTCAGCACCGACGTGGGGACGACCACGAACGACGTGGCTCCGGGGGGCTTCCACGCGAGCATCAGGCGCTGCTTGTCCGTCCCCTCGTAGTACTCGACGCGCAGGTCGTGAGTGCCCGCGGTCAGGGTGATCGCGCCCTCGACCGAGGTCGAGTCGTTCGGGCCGTCGTTCTCGAGCACGAGCTGGTCGTCGATGTAGACCAGAGCGCCGTCGTCGTTCGTCACACGGAACGAGTACTCGCCGTCAGCAGGCACCGTGAGCGTCGCCAAGGCGTGGGAGATGAAGCGGTCGGACGCACCGAACTGCTCCGGGGTGCTCCAGTCGATCGTCGGCATGAGCTTGTCGACGTTGGGCGTGGTTCCCGACTTGAGGGTGCACACCGAGCCGGGGTCCTGCGCGAGCTGGAAGGTCCGCAGCGTGACGCCGGGCTCCATCTCGGTCTCGGCAGCCTGAGCGGATGGAAGCGTCCCGACGAAGGCGAGGGGGACGAGCAGAGAGGCCCCGAGCAGGCCGGAGAGGCCTCTTCGATGGCGTGAGGGGATTCGCACTGGAGATCTTCCTCCTTGAAGACGGGTCAGCGATGACTTCTCGGACCCTAGGGAGGCTTTTGCTTGCTGTCAACCAAAAGTTGCAAGTTGTTAGACAGATCGAGGGTGAGATCGGCCCTGCGCGCCGAGTGCGTGATTCCGCAACGACACACCCGGCGAGTCACTGCAGGATCATGCACTCAGCGCGGGTCTCGGCTCGTGTCGTGGTGGATGGCGACGAACACCGACCACGGCTCGCCGTCAGCCGCCGGCTCGCGCTGCCGGAAGTCCTCGAGCACCTCGTTGAGGCGTCGCGAGAGCTCCTCGCGGCCTTCAGCATCGAGCCGCAGCCCGAGTCGCCCCATGTCGACGCTCGCCGGGTCGGCCGCCGACAGCTCCTCGAGGAAGGCGTCGAGCAGCACCTGCTGCCCGCCGGGTCCCAGGTCGGCGGTCCACGACCGCCCCGTCGCCAGGTACGGCACCTCTCGCGCCCCGCGCGCACCGGTGCGCGCGGGCTGCGCGGCCAAGAACCCTCGCGCCACGAGCGTCCGGACGTGATGGAGCGTCGTCGCCGGATTCTTGCCGAGGAGCTTGGCGATCTCCTTGTTGGTCCGCGGCTCGTCGAGGCAGATGCGCAGGATCCGCACCCGCAGGGTCGACGCGAGCGCGCGCGCATCGGCGTCCCGCTCGGCGGCCGAGTCGCCTGCCGTCGGCAGGTCGGCCGTCGGCGCGTGGGCACCGCGGCCCGTGGTTGCGGCGACGGGTCCGGTCGCGGGTTCCTGCTCTGCGGAGGGGGCTGTGCGGTCCGGGGTCACCCCCACAGGTTAACTGATTGACATTTCTCAATCACTTGCAGCACGCTGTTCCGCATGACGTCCGACGAACCGCAGGTGCGCACCGCCGCGTCCCCGCGCAGCCTGATCCACCACCGCGACTTCCGCTACCTGTGGGGCGGAGACGCGCTGGGGCAGCTCGGCGCGCAGCTCACGGGCTTCGTCCTTCCGATCTTCGCCGTGTCCCACCTGCACGCGACCGAGTGGCAGATGGGTGCCCTCAACGCGGCGGAGACCGCGGCGTTCCTGCTCCTCAGCCTGCCGGCCGGGGCGTGGGTCGACCGCATGCGCAAGCGCCGCGTGCTCGTCGCGGCCGACCTCGCCCGCGCGACGATCCTCTCGGTCGTGGTCGTCGCGGCCCTCACGGGGAACGCGAGCATGGCGCTGCTCATCGGAGCCGCCGTGGTCATCAGCACCTTCAGCCTCTTCTTCGACGTCGCGCACCAGAGCTACGTGCCCGGCCTCGTCGGGCTCGACCACGTCGTCGAGGGCAACTCCAAGCTCCAGGCGACCCAGTCCGTCGCGATGATCGCCGGCCCCGCGATCGGCGGGGTCGCGCTGCGCGTGCTGTCCGCTCCCCTCGTGCTGGTCGCGACCGTCGGCACGTACCTGGCCAGCGCGTTCGCGATGGCGCGGATCGGCCACCGCGAGGACCTGCCCGACCCCGCGTCGCGACGCCCGCTGCGCACCGAGATCGCCGAGGGGCTGCGCTTCGTCGCGAGCGAACCGTTGCTCCGGCGGATCCTCGCCTGCACGTCGCTCAGCAACCTGGGTGGGGCGATCGGCAACGCGGTCGTGGTCATCTTCGCCCTGCGCACGCTCGACGTCGGGACCGCGACCTACGGCGTCGTGCTCTCGGCGAGCGCCGCGGGCGGCCTCCTCGGCGCGGTCCTGGCCGACCGCGCCGCCCGCTGGGTCGGTCCAGCACGGATCATCCCCGCCTCGGCGGTGTTCACCGGCCTGTCCTACGCCATCACGCCCGCCGCGGCCGTCGTGGCGGTCACGGGCGCAGGGTCCACGCTGGTCCCCGTGGTGCTCGTGGTCGGAGGCTTCGTGTTCAACCTGGCGGTCGTCGTCTACAACGTCGCGCAGGTGAGCTTCCGTCAGCGCCTGTGCCCGCCCGCGCTGCTGGGCCGCATGAACGCCTCGGCCCGATTCATCGTGTGGGGCCCCATCCCGATCGGCGGGCTGCTCGGCGGGTGGATCGGGACCGTGTGGGGCGTGGCTCCAGCGCTCTGGATCGGGGCCGTCGTCATGACGCTGGGCGCGCTGCCGGTCCTCCTGTCGCCGCTGTCACGCATGACCGAGCTGCCGGTCCCGGCCCACGACTGACCCCGGGCGCGCCGGGGTCAGAGGTCGTACGTCGCGACCAGTGCGGCGTGGTCGCTCCAGCGGCTCTCGTAGTCGTCGGCGCGGTCGACCTCGACCTTGACCGCGTGCTCGGCCAGGGCCGGGGACGCGAGCTGATAGTCGATGCGCCAGCCCGAGTCGTTGACGAAGGCTTGACCGCGCCAGGACCACCAGGTGAACGGGCCGGGCCCCTCGCCACCGTGACGCCGCCCGAGGTCCACGAACCCCAGGTCGTCGAACCAGGTGTCGAGGTAGGCCCGCTCCTCGGGCAGGAAGCCCGCGGACTTCTGGTTGCCCTTCCAGTTCTTGATGTCGACGTTCTTGTGCGCGATGTTCAGGTCACCTGCCACGACGACGAGGCCCCCCGCGGCCGAGAGCTCCCGCAGGCGCTCGGTGACCTTCTCCAGGTAGGCGTACTTCTCGTCCATCTTGGGCGTGCCGGCCGTACCGGAGTGGATGTAGGTCGAGACGACCGTGAGCTTCTCGCTGGAGGGCAGCTCGAGGTCCGCCTCGACCCAGCGGCCCGTGTCCACGGGCGGCTCCGGCTCCCCCTTGCCCAGACCGATCCGCACGGCCGTCACGGGCAGTCGCGACGCCACCGCGACACCTGCCCGACCCTTGATGTCGCACGCCTGGTGGGCGATGTGCCAGCCCTCGCCCAGGAGCTCGTTCAGGATCTCGTCAGGCGCGCGGACCTCCTGGAGGAGCATGACGTCCGGGGTGCGCGAGGCGACCCAGGCGTCCATCCCTCGACGGTAGGCGGCGCGGATCCCGTTCACATTGGCAGTAGCGATCGTCAGCACCCGGCCATCAAACCCCACGCCACCCACACGGGCGAAAACGGGGACGCGAGACGCTCGTCACGACCCCTGCGCCACGTCGTCAGAACCACACCGGGCCATCCACCGGCCCAGTTCTGACAACTCATCCGCGGCACCCGCCGCGCGCAGCCCGCGACCCGGCGACGCCAAGTTGTCAGAACCACACCGGGCCACCCGCCGGCCCAGTTCTGACAACTCATCCGTGCCCGCGACCCGTTGACCATCACCCCGTCGCTCGCCCCGCCAGCCCGCAAACCCCGCGACGCCAAGTTGTCAGAACCACACCGGGCCATCCACCGGCCCAGTTCTGACAACTCATCCGTGCCCGCGACCCGTGGACCGTCGCCCCGTCGCTCGCCCCGCCAGCCCCGCAAGTCCTGCCTGCCGTGCCAGCCCGCTGGCTCTGCCTGGACCAGCGCACCATCACCCTCGCACTGGAGGACTGGCGGGAAGCACCGCCTCACGGAAGCGCCCCGCGAGCACGACCGTCGCGAGCGCCAGCACGGCCAGCAGCCCGAACCCCAGCCGCAGCGCGTCGGTCGTCGCGAAGACCCCCGTCATCGCCCCACCGAGCACGGCACCGACGTAGGTGAACACGTTGAGCCGGGCCACGGCACGGTCGGTCGCTTCCTCGACGGTCGGAGCAGCTCCGACCACGTCAGCGGCGGCACCATCGGCCGCAGTACCGTCGGCCGCAGTACCGTCGGTCACCGCGCCGCGCCCTCCTCCCCCGAGGTCGTGACCGGACCCCGCCCGAGCAGCATCAGCCGCCCGGGCACCCTCGTCCGCCCGCGCCCCCGTCGGCACCTCCGCGTCCGGCCCGTCGACCCGCACCCCGGTCCGCACCCCGACCCGCACCGCCGCGACCGACTCGGCGGCCCGGTCGCCCGCGGCCGAGAACGCCATGGGAGCCACGACCCCGAGCCCCAGCCCGGTCGCCGCGAACCCGAGGACCGCGAGCGGCCACACCGGCGAGACCGCGACGAGCCCGAGCCCCACGACCCCCACCGAACCGCCGAGAGCCACGACGCGCACGCGCCCCCAGCGCTCGACCGCGCGGTCCCCCAGGAGCCGCGAGCAGATCAGCGTCGCCTGGTAGGCGCCGAACCCCAGCGGCCCGACGACGGCGCTCGCCCCGAGCACGTCCTGCAGGAAGGTCGCGCCCCAGCTCGAGACCGCGGAGTCCGCGACCGGGAAGGCCAGCATCGCGAGGCCGAGCACGATCACGGTCCCCGCCCCGACCATGCCCGTCGCGCCACGAGCCCTCTCCACGGCGGGAACCACCGCGCCGCCAGGCCCGTCGCTCTCGCCGACGCCCCCGGGCCCGCCGCCCGTCCCGGTGACGGGACCGGCGCCGTCGGGCAGCGCGCGCACGCCGCCCCCGGCCGGACCCGGAGCCCCCGCGACCGCGACCGCCGCGGTCCGCGAGAGCAGCCCGGCCCGCAGCACGAGCACCGTGACCGCCACGACCGCCGCGACCAGCGCCAAGGACACGGGCAGCGCGATCCCCAGCCCCGCCGCCCCCGACACCGCGAGCGACCCGACGACTCCGCCCGCGGCGTTGGCCGCGAAGAACGACGCGATGAGGCTGCGCCCGTAGGCGCGCTGCACGTCGATGCCCTGCATCGACGTCGAGGCGTCGACCGACCCGAGCGCCACGCCGTACACCGCGAACGCGAGGAAGAACGTCGCGAGCAGCCCGGCCCCCGCGCTCAGCCCGACCGCGAGGATCCCGGCGGCTGCCACCAGGAGCCCACCGGTCACGACGCGCGCCGACCCGAACCGGGCGGCGAACCACCCGGACAGCGCGCTGCCCGTCCCCGCGCACACGCAGACCCCGAGGATCACGAGCGTGATGACGTCGGGGCCGATGCCCAGGTAGCGCTCGTACGTGGGGACGTTGGTCAGCATCACGGCGAAGCCGAAGCCCTGCGCCGCGTAGGCGGCCGTGGCGCTCCAGCGCGCGCGGCGCACGGGACGGGGGACGACGAGGGGGGCGGGGACGACGGCCACGATGCCGTCGTCGCCCCCTGCCCGGGACGCGGGGGTCATGGCGGAACACTAGTCCTGCTCGGGCGCGCAGCACGACAGGGCGTCAGAAAAGACAGGACGGGCTCGACCCGCAGGTCGCGCCCGTCCCGACGTGCCCGAGGAACCGCAGGCTCAGGCGGTGATCCCCGCAGCACGCTCGGCCGAGTCGACGACGTTGGCGAGGAGCATCGCGCGCGTCATGGGCCCGACGCCGCCCGGGTTCGGGGAGATCCAGCCCGCGACCTCGGCGACGGCCGGGTCGGCGTCACCGACGACGCGGCTCTTGCCGGTCTCCTCGTCGACCTCGCGCGAGACGCCCACGTCGATCACGACGGCGCCCGGCTTGACCATGTCGTGCGTGATGATGCCCTTGACGCCCGCGGCGGCCACGACGACGTCGGCCCGTCGGACGAGCGAGGCCAGGTCCTGGGTGCCCGTGTGCGTGAGGGTCACGGTCGCGTTGACCGCACGGCGCGTGAGGAGCAGGCCGATCGAGCGGCCCACGGTCACGCCGCGGCCCACGACCACGACCTCCTTGCCCACGAGCGAGATCCCGTGGCGCTCGATGAGCTCGATGATGCCGCGCGGCGTGCAGGGCAGCGGCGAGGTGACCTCCTCGTTGACGCGCAGCACGAGGCGGCCGAGGTTGGTCGGGTGCAGCCCGTCGGCGTCCTTGTCGGGGTCGATGAGCTCGAGCACGCGGTTGGTGTCGATGCCCTTCGGCAGCGGGAGCTGCACGATGTAGCCCGTGCACGCGGGGTCGTCGTTGAGGCGGCGGACCGCGGCCTCGATCTCCTCCTGCGTGGCCTCGGCGGGCAGGTCCTCACGGATCGAGGACAGCCCGATCTCTGCGCAGTCGCGGTGCTTGCCCGCGACGTACCACTGCGAACCGGGGTCGTCGCCGACCAGGAGCGTGCCGAGTCCCGGCACGACGCCCCGCTCGGCGAGGCCGGCGAGGCGGGTCTTGAGCTCGGACTTGATGGCGGCGGCCGTGGCCTTGCCGTCCAGGATCTGCGCGGTCATGGGGCTCCTCAGGGTCTGGCGGGGACGAACAGGCCGCTGGGTGCGGAGTGCTCGTCGCGGATCGGGCGGATCAGCGACAAGTGCTCCGCACCCAGCGGCTCACGGGTGACTACTGCGACAGACCCGGGTACAGCGGGAAGTCCGCCGTCAGCTTGCGCACGCGAGCGCTCAGGCCCTCGACGTCGGCGCCCGCACCGGCCTTGAGCGTGGCCGCGATGATCTCGGCGACCTCGGTGAACTCCTCGTCGCCGAAGCCACGCGTCGCGAGCGCGGGCGTACCGATGCGCAGGCCCGACGTGACGCGCGGGGGACGCGGGTCGAACGGCACGGCGTTGCGGTTCACGGTGATGCCCACGGCGTGCAGGAGGTCCTCGGCCTGCTGGCCGTCGAGCTCCGAGTGGCGCAGGTCCACGAGCACCAGGTGGACGTCGGTGCCGCCCGTCAGGACGGACACGCCCTTCTCGGCGACGTCGGGCTGGGCCAGGCGGTCCGCGATGATGCTCGCGCCGCGCAGCGTGCGCTCCTGACGGTCCTTGAACGCGTCGGAGCCGGCGATCTTGAAGGACACGGCCTTCGCGGCGACGACGTGCATGAGCGGGCCGCCCTGCTGGCCCGGGAACACGGCGGAGTCGATCTTCTTGGCGAACTCCTCCTTGGACAGGATGAAGCCCGAGCGGGGGCCGCCGATGGTCTTGTGGACCGTCGAGGACACGACGTCGGCGTAGGGCACCGGGGACGGGTGCAGACCCGCGGCGACGAGCCCGGCGAAGTGCGCCATGTCGACCCAGAGCTTGGCGCCGACCTCGTCCGCGATCTCGCGGAACGCCGCGAAGTCGATGTGGCGCGGGTACGCGGACCAGCCGGCGATGATCACGTCGGGGCGGGTCTCGAGGGCCGTCTTGCGGACCTCGTCCATCTCGATGCGGTACGACTGCGGGTCCACGCCGTACGCGGAGACGTCGTACAGCTTGCCCGAGAAGTTGATCTTCATGCCGTGCGTGAGGTGGCCGCCGTGCGCCAGCTCGAGGCCGAGGATCTTGTCGCCCTTGTTGATGAGGGCGTGCAGCACGGCCGCGTTGGCGGTCGCGCCCGAGTGGGGCTGGACGTTGGCGTGCTCGGCGCCGAACAGCGACTTGGCGCGCGCGATCGCGAGGTTCTCGGCGACGTCGACCTGCTCGCAGCCCCCGTAGTAGCGGCGGCCCGGGTAGCCCTCGGCGTACTTGTTCGTCAGGACGGAGCCCTGCGCCTGCAGGACGGCGCGCGGCACGAAGTTCTCCGACGCGATCATCTCGAGGGTGTCGCGCTGGCGTGCGAGCTCCCCGTCGAGGACCGCGGCGATCTCCGGGTCGACCTCGAGCAGGGACTGGTTCAGGACGTTGTCCGGCTGGGCGCTCATGCGTCTCCTTGGGTTCTGTCTGCGGATGACGGTCTCGTGGGGAGGCGTGCTCTATCCGGGCACGTCCCCACAGGGGGCGACCCGGGGCCCAGGCGAACGACCCGTCGTCTACACAGCATGCCGCTCCCCGGTGGTGATCCACCATCCCCGTCCGTCCCGCGGCCTCCCCGGAGGGCGGCGTGCGGGGCGCGGGTGCGCCAGTCGCGACGTGCACGATCCTAGCCCACGTCGGTGGGCGGCGGCAGGTGGTCCGCATCACGCCGGGTCCCGGTCTCGTCGCGGCAGGCTCAGGCCCGACGGCGGAGCGCCCGTCAGGTGGTCGTGCCGCCCTCGGCAGTCGTGGCCTCGCCCCCGGCGGGCAGGTCCGACGCCCACGCGCCCGTGGCGCGCTCCGCCGTCGGGCGTCCGGGCACGGCACAGCGGGGTGCGCGCGGCTCTCGCCGCACGCACCCCGCTGGTCCGGTCACGTCAGGACGGGTGTGCGCCCGTCCTGACGTCCCCCCACCGCGACTCCCCCACGACGGATCAGGAGAGTGCGGCGCGCCTCTTGCTCAGCAGGTCGAACGCGACCGCGAGGAGCAGGACCAGGCCCTTGATCGCCTGCTGCCAGGCGGCGTCGACCGCCATGATCGACAGCCCCATGTTGAGGACGCCCATGATGAGCGCACCGATCATGGCTCCGGACACGCGTCCCACGCCACCCGCGACCGCGGTGCCGCCGATGAAGCACGCGGCGATCGCGTCGAGCTCGTAGTTCATGCCCGCAGCGGCCACGCCGGCCCCGGCGCGCGAGGTCGTGATGACGGCCGCGACCGCAGCCAGGACACCCATGTTGACGAAGATGCCGAAGTCGACTCGGCGCGAGTTGACGCCCGACAGGACCGCGGCGTGCCGGTTCCCGCCGATCGCGTAGACGTGCCGACCGAACACGCTGCGGTTGAGCACGAACGAGTACGCGATGATGAGGATGCCCACGATGAGCAGGACGATCGGCGTGCCGCCCGAGCTGAGCGAGAGCCAGTACGTGACGACACCGATGAGCACCGCGGCCAGGACGATCTTGACGACGAACGCGGGCAGCGGCTCGACCGCGAGCTCGTGGCGACGCAACGAGGTCCGCGAGCGCCACTGGGCGATCGCGAAGGCCACGATCCCGATCGCGCCGATCACGAGGGTCACGACGTCGAGGTTCCCGACGAACCCGAACCAGTTGGGCACCGAGCCGTTGCTGATCGCGATGAACCCGCTCGGCAGGCCCGCGACCGTGGTGCCGACCAGGACGATCGCCAGGCCACGGAAGATGAGCATGCCCGCGAGCGTCACGATGAACGCGGGGATGCCGACGTACGCGACCCAGAAGCCCTGCCACATCCCCACGAGCGCCCCGACCCCGAGGGACAGGACCACGGCGAGGAGCCACGGCAGGTCCCACTGGCTCATCATGATGGCGCACAGGCCGCCCACGAACGCGACGACCGAGCCGACCGAGAGGTCGATGTGCCCCGCGACGATCACCATGACCATGCCGATCGCGAGGATCATCACGTAGGCGTTCTGCTGGATGAGGCTCGCGACGTTGTTCGGGTAGAGCAGTCGTCCGTCCGTGAGGACCTGGAACAGCAGGACGATCACGAGCAGTGCCGCGACGATGCCGTACTGGCGGACGTTGCGGCCGAGGTATTCCCTGACGGCGTTCATCGGACGGTGACTCCCTTGTCCATGGTCATGTAGTGCATCAGTGCTTCTTGGGTGGCGTCGGCGCGCGCGACCTCCCCGGTGATCCGGCCCTGGCTCATCGCGTAGACACGGTCGCACAGGCCGATGAGCTCGGGGAGCTCGGAGGAGATGACGACGACGGCCTTGCCGGCGTCGGCGAGCGCGTTGATGATCGCGTAGATCTCGTACTTGGCGCCCACGTCGATGCCGCGGGTCGGCTCGTCGAGGATCAGGACGTCGGGGTCGGAGTAGACCCACTTCGACAGGACGACCTTCTGCTGGTTGCCGCCCGAGAGCTTCCCGACGACGGCCTCGACCGTCGGGGCCTTGATCCGGAAGTCGGTGCGGTAGCGCTCGGCGACCTGGGTCTCGGCCTGCGAGTCGACGACGCCCCAGCGCGAGACCTTGCCCAGCGCCGAGGCCGAGATGTTCTCGCGGATGGTCTGGATGAGGTTGAGCCCGTACCGCTTGCGGTCCTCGGTCGCGTAGGCCAGCCCGTGGGCGATGGCCTCCTTGACGCTGCGCGTGCGGACGAGGGTCCCGTTCTTGTAGACGCTGCCGGAGATCCTGGAGCCGTACGAGTGGCCGAACACGCTCATCGCGAGCTCGGTGCGCCCTGCGCCCATGAGGCCGGCCATGCCGACGATCTCGCCCGCCCGCACGTGCAGGTTCGCGTGGTCGACGACGACGCGGTCGGTGTCGATCGGGTGGTGGACCGTCCAGTCCTCGATGCGCAGGACCTCCTCGCCGATGGTCGGCTCGTGGTCCGGGAAGCGGCTGTCGAGCGAGCGCCCGACCATGCCGCGGATGATGCGGTCCTCGGTCACGGGCTCGGCGCCGTGCAGGTCGAGCGTCTCGATCGTCGCGCCGTCGCGGATGATCGTCACGCGGTCGGCGATCGCAGCGATCTCGTTGAGCTTGTGGGAGATGATGATGCAGGTGATCCCGTGGCTGCGGAACTCGTCGATCAGCTTGAGCAGGTGGGCGCTGTCCTCGTCGTTGAGCGCCGCGGTGGGCTCGTCGAGGATGAGCAGGTCCACGCGCTTGGACAGCGCCTTGGCGATCTCGACGAGCTGCTGCTTGCCGACCCCGATGTCCATGGCCTTGGTCGCGGGGTTCTCCCAGAGCCCCACGCGCTCGAGCAGCGCGGCGGCCTCGCTCGTGGTGCGGTGCCAGTCGACGATCCCCGCGGAGGCCTTCTCGTTGCCGAGGAAGATGTTCTCCGCGATCGACAGGTGCGGCACGAGCGCCAGCTCCTGGTGGATGATCACGATCCCGCGGGCCTCGCTGTCCCGGATGGTCCGGAACTCGCACGTCTCGCCGTCCATGACGATCGTGCCCTCGTAGGTGCCGTGCGGGTAGACGCCCGACAGCACCTTCATCAGGGTCGACTTGCCGGCCCCGTTCTCCCCGCAGATCGCGTGGACCTCGCCCCGACGCACGTCCAGCGTGACGTCCTGCAAGGCCTTGACACCGGGGAACTCCTTGGTGATCCCCCGCATCTCGAGGATGTTGCTCTCGCTGGCCATGGGTCAGCTCCTCACTCGTCCGTTCCTGTCGACGGTGCGCGCGGCCGTCGGCCGACCGCGCCACCTCGTCGCTCGTCCTGCTCACCTCGGGCGCGCCGTGCCCGGCCCCGGACGTGGGTCCCGGGGCCGGGCACGGCGCGGACCGGTCAGAGGCCGAGCTTCTCGGCCGTGTAGAAGCCGGAGTCGACGAGCGACGACTGGACGTTGTCCGGCGTGACGACCTGCGGGTCGAGCAGGTACGACGGCACGACCTTCACGCCGTTGTCGTAGGTCGTGGTGTCGTTGACCTCGACCTCCTCGCCGTCGATGATCTGCTGGACCATGGTGGCGACCTGGTCACCGAGCGTGCGGGTGTCCTTCCAGACCGTCATCGCCTGCTTGCCCGCGAGCATGTTCTTGACGTTGGCCTCGTCGGCGTCCTGACCCGTGACGAGCGGCCAGGCGTCGCCCGGGGTGTAGCCGCCGCCCTCGAGCGCCTGCTCGATGCCGAGCGCGAGCGAGTCGTTGGGCGACAGGACGACGTCGACCTTCTTGTCGGTGTAGAACGAGTTGAGACGGTTCTCCATCTCGGACTGGGCCTTGGCGGACTCCCAGCCCTGGATGCCGATCGTGGTCCAGTCGTCGACCGTGGCGGGCGCCTTGCCCGAGGGGACGACGAGCTGGCCCTTCTCGACGTATGGGCTCAGGACGTCCCAGGCTCCCTTGAAGAAGAAGCGGGCGTTGTTGTCGTCGGGCGACCCGGCGAAGGGCTCGAGGTTGAACGGGCCGGCGCCGCCGGCCAGACCGAGCTGCTCGGCGATGAACTCGCCCTGGAGCGTGCCGACCTTCTCGTTGTCGAACGTCGCGTAGTAGTCGACGTGCTCGGAGTCGTTGATCAGACGGTCGTAGGCGATGACCGGGATCTCCTCCTTGGCCGCGGCGTCGAGGACGGGGCCCAGGGCCGTGCCGTCGATCGAGGCGATGACGAGGACGTCCGCACCCTGGTTGATCATGTTCTGCAGCTGCGTGATCTGCTGGTCGACCTTGTTGTCCGCGTACTGGAGCGTGGTCTCGTAGCCCGCGCCGCCGAGGAGCTCCTCGAGGTGGGCGCCGTCGTTGTTCCACCGCTCGAGGCTGCGGGTGGGCATCGCGATACCGATCAGGGGCGTGTCGGTCCCCGTCTCGCCACCACCGGACTCTTCTCCCGCACGCTCCGAGCTGCAGGCCGTGAGAGCACCGAACAGCAGCGTCATCCCGGCAGCTGCGGCGACCGCCTTGCGCATAGACGTCATCGTCATTCCCTTTCGTCTTCGAACCAGGGGGCGGGCCTCAGCTGTGAGACCCGGGATGCCTCCGAGCCGCGGAGGGAATCCGCGTGGCCTCGGTCGGCACTGCAGTGAAACTAGCCACCCTTGAGTTCGAGCGTCAAGCGCAGTAATCAGTTCGTGACCTAATTGTGTTCGAGACTCGAACTCACGGTGCAAGCGGTACCACCCCTGGGCACCCGCAGAATCCCCGTCCTGCCTCACTTCTGCGGCCCTCGGGAGCGTGTACGCTCCTTCCTGTGAACAACGACCGGTCCACGCCCGGCTCGCAGACCTCACTCCGAGAAGCGAACCGAACACGCATCGTGGATGCGGTGAAGCGCTACGGCGGGCTCACCCAGGTCGAGCTCGCCGAAGCGACGGGACTCTCGACGGCGACGGTCTCGACCATCGTCAAGGAGCTGACCCAGGCAGGGGTCGTCGACACCCGACCCACCTCGCGCTCCGGGCGTCGCGCCCTCAAGGTGACCCTCGCGCGCCAGCTCGGTCTCGTGGCCGGCATCCAGTTCGGCCACCGCCACCTCAAGGTCGCGCTCGGAGACTTCGGCCGCACGATCGTGGCCGAGCAGCAGATGCCCCTGCCCGTCGACCACCGCGTCGACACGGGCCTGGACCGCGCCGCGCTCCTCGTCATGGACCTCCTCGAACGCGTCGGTGCCTCGACCGACGAGCTCCTCACGGTCGGCATGGCCCTGCCCGCCCCGGTCGACATCTCGACCGGGATGATCTCGGTGCGCGGCATCATGCGCGGCTGGGACGACCTGCACGTCGGCCAGGTCATGTCCAAGCGGCTCGCCCGCCCCGTCGTGGTGGACAACGACGCGAACCTCGCAGCGCTCGCCGAGGCCGAGCTCGGCGCGGCCCGGGCCGTCCGCGACTCCGTGTTCGTCCGGGTCTCGTACGGGACCGGGGCGGGGGTCGTGATCAACGGGAACGTCCACCGCGGCTACGCGGGCACGGCCGGCGAGATCGGGCACGTCCAGGTCGACCCCGCGGGTCCCATCTGCCGCTGCGGCAACCGCGGGTGCCTCGAGACGATCGTCGGCTCCGACGCGCTCCTCGCCCTGCTGCGCTCGAGCCACGGCGACCTCACGCTGCGCGACGTCATCTCCCGGGCGCTGGCCGGCGACCCGGGCTGCAGCCGCGTCGTGGCCGACGCGGGCGACCGCATCGGCATCGCGGTCGCCACGCTCGCGAGCGCCATGAACCCGCAGGTCATCGTCGTGGGGGGCGAGCTCGCCGAGACCGGCGAGATCCTCGCGGGCCCCCTGCGCGACGCCGTCCGCCGGCACCTCGTGCCCAACACGATCGCGCCCGTCGAGGTCGTGCTGAGCGAGCTCGGCCCTCAGGCCGAGGTCATGGGTGCGCTCGCGCTCGCGCTCCAGTCGACCGACGTCGCGAGCGACGTCCGCCTGGCTCCCGGCGCCCCGGGCCCGGTCGGGCTGTCGACGCCTCCGGACCCCGGTGGCACGAGCCGGTCGGGGGCGACCGGATGAGTCCCACCACCCGACCGACGACGACCCGCGCGCCGCGCGGGACCGCACGACCGCCGCACCACGACGACGTGGTCGGCCCCCCGACGCCCTCGGGCGCCCGAGCACGAACAGGTGACACGACGTGAGCAGCACCTCCGCCCTCCCCGCACTGTCGTTGCACGGCATCGACAAGTCCTTCGGCGCGGTCCGCGCGCTCGAAGGCATCGACCTCGAGGTGCGACGAGGCGAGGTCGTCGCGCTCGTGGGCGACAACGCCGCGGGCAAGTCGACGCTCGCCAAGGTCATCGCGGGCGTGCTGACCCCGGACGCGGGCATCATCGAGTCCGACGGCGTCCCGGTCACCATCCCGTCCCCGGCCGCGGCGCACGCGCTGGGCATCGCGACCGTCTTCCAGGACCTCGCGCTGTGCGACAACCTCGACGTGGTCTCGAACCTGTACCTCGGGCGAGAGCTCCACAAGGGTCCGCGGCTCGACGAGGCCGCGATGGAGGAGAACGCGCGGCGCATCCTGCGCGACCTCACGTCCCGCATCCCCTCGGTGCGCACGCTCGTCTCCGACCTGTCGGGTGGGCAGCGCCAGAGCGTCGCGATCGCCCGCACGCTCCTCGGGGACCCGCGCATCGTGGTGCTCGACGAGCCCACGGCCTCGCTGTCGGTGTCGCAGACGGCCGAGGTCCTGACCCACATCGAGCGCCTGCGCGACCTGGGCCACGCCGTGATCCTCATCAGCCACAACATGACCGACGTGCGCGCGGTCGCGGACCGGATCGAGGTGCTGCGCCACGGGCGCAACAACGGCAGCTTCTCGGGACCGGGCACGAGCTACGAGGAGATCATCGCCGCGATCACGGGCGCCATGACGACCCCGCGCCGCAGCGCCCGCCTGGCCTGAGAGCACGGCGCCGCGCAGCGCCCGGCGACCAGGGCGCCCGGGCCTCTGAGCGCTGCTCCGCCCGGTGTTTCCCCCCGCCGGCCCCCTCGTTCCCGCCCGCCCCCCGACCCACCGGACCGCTCGCCGCGACGTGCGTGGCGCCGTCGGGCCGTGCTGGCGGTGCAGGGCGCGCACGCCGCGCAGGGCGCGCGAGGCGCACGGACGCCTCGCGACCGCGTGCGCCGCACGTGACACCCCCGTGAACGGGACGTCAGCCCGCGTGACGGGGCGTTACCACCGGGTTGCCGACCTGTGGAGATGTGGACGCATAACGGACATCCGCTACGAAAGGCGCACCGAGGTGCTTCCGTGCCGGCCACCGTTGCCCCTACGTTCGGAGCACGACACCGCAGGAGGCCCGGACGCACCGGACCACCCGTCGTCGTGACAGGCACGCAGGGGTGTCTCTGCCCGTCCCGACGTCATCGCCGCCGCCGCTCTCGAGCCGCCGTGCGCGTCCTGCGTCGCACGACGACCCGACCTGGTCTCGTCGTCCGGCGGAGGTACGCATGGGAAGCAGCAGGCTCGCAGCGGTACGGCTCCTGGCCGTGGTCGCGGTGGCGTTCGGACTCGTCTACATCGGGTGGCGGTGGTCGGGGACCGTGGCCTGGGACGCCTGGTGGATCGCGGTCCCCCTTGTCCTGGCCGAGACGTACAGCCTCGGCGAGACCGTCCTCTATGCCCTGACCATGTGGAACGCGAGGCGTCGCGCGCCGGCTCCCCCGGCTCCCGAAGGCCTGAGCGTCGACGTGTTCGTCACGACCTACAACGAGCCCGTGGACCTGGTGCTGCGCACCGCGATCGCCGCCCGGGACATGACGTACCCGCACACGACGTGGATCCTCGACGACGGCAACCGGTCCGAGCTCGAGGTCGCGGCCTCGCGCGTGGGGATCGGTTACATCACCCGCGGCCCCGAGTGGGAGGGGCGTCCCCGCTTCGCCAAGGCGGGCAACGTCAACAACGCGCTGTTCCGCACGAGCGGCGACCTCGTCGCGATCCTCGACGCCGACCAGGTCCCCGAGCCGCGGTTCATCGACCGCGTCCTGGGGTACTTCGACGACGAGGAGGTCGCGTTCGTCCAGACACCCCAGCATTTCTGGAACGTCCCCCCGAGCGACCCCCTGGGCACCCAGGCCGAGCTCTTCTACGGCCCCATCCAGCAGGGCAAGGACGGGTGGGGGGCCGCGTTCTTCTGCGGGTCGAACGCGGTCCTGCGGCGCGAGGCGCTCATGGCGCTCGGGCTGACCCGGTTCAGCCGGGACGCGCGCGGCAGCATGCGGGCCGCGCTGCGGGCCGGCCGGTCTCGCCTCCAGGACCTCCTGAGCCAGCTCGCGGTCCGTGAGCCCACGGCCATGCCCGTGGCCGAGCAGGCGCTAGCCGCGGTCCGCCGGGCCGAAGGGCAGTTCCGCCGGGGCGACGTCCTGACCGAGATCACCTCGGAGCTGCGCTCGGCCTTCACCGCCGCGCTCGCGCCAACCCCCGCTCTCCCCGAGGACGTCGCGGGAGAGCTGCTGGGCGAGCTCGACGGCGTCCTCGAGCTGGTCGACGTCGCCCGCACCGACCAGGCCTTGACCATCAACCCGCTCGACACGACGACCATCACCGAGGACATGGCCACGGCCATGCACCTGCACGCGATGGGCTGGACGAGCGTCTACCACCACGAGGTGCTGGTCCGCGGTCTCGCACCCGAGGACGTGGGCACCGCGCTCTCGCAGCGCCTGCGCTGGGCGACCGGGTCGATGCAGGTCTTCTTCCGCGACAACCCGCTCATGGTCCGCGGGCTCACGCTCGCCCAGCGGCTCATGTACCTGGGCACCATGACGAGCTACCTGAGCGGCTTCGCCGCCCTGGTCTACCTCTCGGCGCCGGTGCTGTTCCTGACGGCCGGGATCTTCCCGCTGCACGCCGACCCCACGTTGTTCTTCCTCCACTTCATCCCGTTCTTCGTGGCCTGCCAGCTCCTCTTCCAGCTCTCCGGCAGGGGCAGCCGCGGGCTGTGGCGCGGGCAGCAGATGTCGTTCGCGCTGTTCCCCACCTGGATCGCGGCGACGCTCTCCGGCGCGTCGGCGGTGTTCCTCGGGCGGCACGTCGCGTTCTCGGTCACGTCCAAGACCAAGCAGGCGACGGGCACGGGCTACCGGCACGTGCTCCCCCAGGTCGTGGCCGCGGTCGTCCTGATCGTGGCCTCCGCGGTCGGGGTCGCCCGCATGCTCGTCGGCGAGGCCTCGGCCCCGGCGACCTACCTGACCCTGGGCTGGGTCGCGGTCGACCTCGCCCTCCTGTCCGCCGCGCTGCGCGCAGCGCGGTACACCGGGCCCGGCGACTCCGTCGTGGACCCCACTCCCCCGTCCGTCGCGCTCCTCGCGGCCCAGGCCGTGAGCGACGGGCTCGACAGCAACGACAGCAACGGCGCTGAGCTCTCCTCCCTCCTCGACCCGACGGATCTCCCGCTCGACCTCACCGTCCGCCACGTACCCAGGAGCTCGCCATGGCCACCATCGTCAGCGCACCCGACCTCACCCTGACCCACCCCGTCACGAGCATCGACCTCCCGTCCGGCGGTCGGCTCGACGCCGCCGCCGTCCTGTCCCTGCGCGGCCCTGTCGCCACGGCTGTCGCCGACGGCCCGGTGCTCGTCCTCCTCGACGTCTCGGGGGTCGACGGCGTCTCGCCGTCCGGGATCGCCGGCCTGCTGGACCTGTTGCGCGTGGTCCGCTCGCGCGGCGGGGATCTGCGGATCTTCGGCGCCTCGACCGCCGTCCAGCACGCCTTCACGGCCCTGGGCCTCGATGCCGTGGCGCGCGTCTACGGCGGTCACGACGAGGCTCGAGGTCTCCTCGCCTCCCGGGCCTCCTGATGACGTTCTACCTCCCGGGCACCGGCGGTCGCAGGCGTCGGCCCGGCCTCGTGACGCCCGTCATGATCATGTTCCTGGGCGTGGGAGCGGTCGGCGCGGGCTTCGCGGTCGCGGGTCCGGCCGAGGACACGGCGCCTCCCGCCCCCGAGACGTGCACGGCCGACGCCGCACAGGTCGTCCCGGCCGACGGCACCCTGCTCGGGGTCAATCTCGACTGGGCGTCCGAGACGCTCGAGGAGCACCGGACGTACCTGGGTCACGCCCCGGCCGTCGCGGTCCAGTTCTCCGACGTCCCCTACGACCGCGCGACCTGGGAGCACACGGTCAGCGCGGTCACCCAGATGAAGGCCAACGGCGGCGTGCTGCTGCTGACCCTCGAGCCGCACGCGGGGCTCGCCGCCATGAGCGACGAGGTGATCGCGACGCTCGCCCACGACCTGCGCGAGGTCAACCAGCAGGGGGTCGCGGTCGTGCTGCGGTTCGCGCACGAGATGAACGGCTCGTGGTACGCGTGGGGCCAGCAGCCCACGGCGTACGTCGAGACGTTCCGGCGGGTCGCCGCGGCGGTCCACGACCAGGCACCGGGTACGGCCATGATGTGGGCCCCCAACTACGGGGGCGGCTATCCCTTCACGGGCGGGCAGTTCGCCGCGCTCCCCGGGTCGGCCGACTACGCGGCGCTCGACACCGACGGCGACGGCACGGTCACCATGGCCGACGACAGCTACCTCCCGTACTTCCCGGGGGACGACGCCGTGGACTGGGTCGGGGTCTCGCTCTACCACTGGGGCAACCAGCGCCCGTGGGGCAACAACGAGGTCCCCGAGGACGGCAAGTTCCTCGCGATGCTGACGGGCACGTACGTCGGCACGGCCGGGGACGACGCCGCCGTCCCGGACTTCTACACCGTGTACGGCGTCGAGCACGGCCACCCGGTCGCGGTGCCCGAGACCGCGGCGATCTACACGCCCTCGCGCGGCGGTGCGGCCGAGCTCGACATCAAGCGCGCCTGGTGGCGCCAGGTCTTCTCGCCCGAGACCCACGAGCGGTTCCCGCAGCTCAAGATGGTCAACTGGTTCGAGTGGGACAAGTACGAGATCGAGATCGACGACGACGTCGACTGGCGCGCGGCGGGTGCCACCGACGTGCGCGACGCGTTCGTCGCCGACCTCCCGTCGTGGCTGCGCTACGCCGAGGACGTCTCGACCTGCGAGGAGTGACCATGCACCGGTCCACGCACCCCAGCCGCCTGTTCACGGTCGTGATCGCGCTCGCGGTCCTCGGCACGCTCGGGGCCGCGGCCGTCGGGCCCCCCGCCGCCCGGACCGCGAGCGCCGCCCCGACCATGGGCGCACCGCCCGGCCCCCTGACGTGGTCGGACGAGTTCGACGGCGCTCCCGGCGCCCCGCCGGACCCTGCGCGCTGGCGCCTCGAGACCGGAGGCAGCGGCTGGGGCAACGACGAGCGCCAGTACTACACCGACAGCCCGAGCAACGCCTCGACCGACGGCGCCGGGCACCTCGTCATCACGGCCCGTCGGGAGAACCCGGCCGACCACCAGTGCCACTACGGTCGCTGCGAGTACACGTCGGCGCGCCTCATCACGGCCGACCGCTTCGCCCAGCAGCACGGGCGCTTCGAGGCGCGGATCAAGATCCCGGGCGGGCAGGGCACGTGGCCCGCGTTCTGGATGCTCGGGCAGGACATCTTCACGACCGAGCCCTGGCCCGCGAGCGGCGAGATCGACGTCATGGAGAACGTCGGCAAGGAGCCGGGCACGGTGTGGGGAAGCCTGCACGGTCCCGGGTACTCGGGAGCGGACGCGGTGCACGAGTCGTTCACGCTCTCCGGCGGCGAGCAGGTCGCCGACGACTTCCACACCTTCACGGTCGACTGGGGGCCCGACGCGATCACCTGGTACGTCGACGGCACGGCGTACTCGCACAAGACCCCCGACGACACCGGGGGCGGCGCCTGGGTGTTCGACGACCCGTTCTTCCTGCTGCTCAACCTCGCGATCGGCGGCGACTGGCCCGGGTCGCCCGACGAGAGCACGACGCTGCCCGCGCAGATGGTCGTCGACTACGTCCGGGCCTACGCGTGGGACGAGACCGACGGACCCGGGACGGCGCCGGTCGCCTCGACGGGCCGGCTCGTGGGGCTGGGCGGGAAGTGCCTCGAGCTGCCCTGGGGAGACGCCGCCCCGGGGGTGCCGGTCCAGGTCCGCACGTGCTCGGACGCCGCCCACCAGCAGTGGACGTTCGAGCCCGACGGCACGGTCCGCACGCTCGGGCGCTGCCTCGACGTCGCGTGGGGTGCGCGCGAGGACGGCGCGAAGGTCCAGACCGCGCCGTGCTCGGGCGACCCTGCCCAGCAGTTCGTGCTCACCGCGAGCAACGACCTGGTCAACCCGCAGGCGGACAGGTGCGTCGACGTCACCGACTTCAGCACGACCGACGGGTCCCCCGTCCAGCTCTGGGGCTGTGCCGGGACGGCCAACCAGAAGTGGTGGGTCGCCTCGCCCTGAGTTCGTCGTCGCCCGAACCGTCCCGCGCACCGCGGGACGTGCCCGCGCGGCGGGCGCTCCGCCGTCGGGCACCCGCCGCGGTGCGCGGCCGGGACGCAGCGAGGCGCGTCCCCCAGGTCGGGGGACGCGCCTCGTGCGTACCGGTGGGTCAGTCCTGCCCGACGGCGTCGCTCGCGTTGCGCGCCTCGGCCTCGCCCAGGATGCGGCGCAGGTACGTGTAGGTGAGGTCGCCCGCGGCCTTGTCGTACTGCTCCTCGTAGCCGTGGCGCGTGTAGAGCTCGAGGTTCTGCTTGGAGTCCTTGCCCGTGAAGACCCAGATCTCCGTGGTCTCCTCGGGCAGGTGCGGCAGCACCGCGAAGAGCATCTGCGTGCCGATCCCGCGGCCCTGCAGGTCGGGGGCGACCGCCAGGCGACCGAGCGTGGCCTTGCCGCCCTCGATCTCCACGCGCACCGAACCGACCAGGCGCGGCCCCTGCCACGCACCGAGCGTGATGACGCCCGGGGTCGCCAGGTCCGTCTTGAGCTCCGCGAGCGTCTGGGTCAGCGGGGGGATGTTGGGGTCCCCGTAGAGCTGTGCCTCGGTGACGAACGCTGCCCGGCGAAGCGTGAGGAGCTCCCCCGCGTGCTCGTCCGTGACGAGGTCCATGGTCATCGGCGTGTCGGTCATGGTCCCATCGTGTCAGATCCCGGCAGGGCCGACGTGCTTGTCCGCGGGTGGAACCGTGCCCGTCTCAGCCCCCATCGCGGCTACCCTGGGACCGTGTCCAGCACTCCCCTGTCGAGCGCTCCTGCGCCCACGCCCACCCACTGGGTCCTCACGCTGTCCTGCCCGGACGGTCCGGGGATCGTGCACGCCGTCGCGGGGACCCTCGCCGAGCACGGCGGCAACATCACCGAGTCGCAGCAGTTCGGCGACCCGTTGTCCGGGCTGTTCTTCATGCGCGTCCAGGTCGAGTCGACCGCGTCGCGCGACGAGCTCGAGACCGCGCTCGCGCCCGTGATCGAGGCGTTCGACATGACCTGGAACCTCGACGTCGTCGGGCGCCGCGTGCGCACGCTCGTCATGGTCTCCAAGGCCGCGCACTGCCTCGTCGACCTGCTCTACCGCGAGCGCTCGCAGGGCATGCCCATCGAGGTCGTGGGCGTCGTGGGCAACCACCGCGACCTCGAGGACATCGCCGCGTTCTACGGCAAGCCGTTCCACCACGTGCCCGTCACGCGCGACACCAAGGGCGCTGCCGAGGACCGGCTGCGCGAGCTCGTGGCCGAGCTCGACGTCGAGCTCGTCGTCCTCGCGCGCTACATGCAGATCCTCTCGGACGACCTGTGCCGGGACCTGTCGGGCCAGGTCATCAACATCCACCACTCGTTCCTGCCGAGCTTCAAGGGCGCCCGCCCCTACGCCCAGGCGCACGACCGCGGCGTCAAGCTCATCGGCGCCACGTCGCACTACGTCACGGGCGACCTCGACGAGGGGCCGATCATCGAGCAGGACGTCGAGCGCGTCGACCACTCGCGCGCCGTCGAGGACCTCGTGGCGCTGGGCGAGGACGTCGAGCGCCGCACGCTCGCACGGGCCGTGCGCTGGCACGCCGAGCACCGCGTGCTGCTCGACGGGCACCGGACGATCGTCTTCCGCTGACGGACCGGTCCGCGCGGCTCCCGTGACCATCCCCCCGCAGGCCACGCTCCAGGTCGTCACGACCCGGTGGACCAAGCGTTCGCGCGGCGGCGACGCGGCGACCGTGCGGAACGCGACGCCCGTCGCGTTCCGGCTCCCGGCCGGGTCGGCGCCCCTCGTGCACGCGGTCGAGATGCACGAGGAGCACGGCTTTCGACCGGTCGAGTCGATCGGCGGTCCGGCGACCGCGGAGACGGTCTCCCTGCGCGTGCGCGACGGTCTGCTGACCGTCTTCGTTCCCGTCCCGGAGTGGCACGCGATCCCGCCTCGGCCACGCCGGCCGCCCGCGGTCCGTCTCGCCCCGGGCGAGTGGGTGCGCTGGCAGATCAACTACCGCTTCTCGAGCCTCGCGGGGATGCAGGACTGGTCGTACTGGCAGGACACCGTCAACGTCGCCTGCGGGCCGGTGACGCGTGACGTGTTCCTCGGCACGCCGACGTACCTGGTGGACGAGCGCGGCTCGTTGCGCTGACCGGCACGCGCGGGCACTGGGGGCGCGGACACTCGTCCGGCAGCCGCCGTCTGCCGCCCACCGCCCGCTGCCTCAGAGCGGCAGCTTGAACCCCTCGTGCGACTGCGCGTACCCCAGCGAGCGGTAGAACCGGTGCGCGTCCTCGCGCGCCTTGTCGGACGTGAGCTGCGCGAGCGACGCCCCGCGCTCACGGCCGCGCTCGTGCGCCCACGCCATCATCGCGCGCCCGATCCCCTGGCCCCGCAGCCGCGAGTCGACCCGCACGGCCTCGACGAGCAGCCGGGTCGCTCCGCGCCGCGAGATGCCCGGGACGAACGTCAGCTGCATGACCCCCATGACCTCGCCGCCCACGTCGGCGACGACGAGCTCGTTGTTCGGGTCCGCGTCGATCGCGGCGAAGGCGGCGAGGTGCTCGTCCCCCAGCTCGCCCGTGCGGCGGGCGGCGATCGCGTCGTCGGCGATGAGCTCGACGACGCGGGCGAGGTCGTCGCGGCGGGCGGTCCGGAAGGTCACGGGGCTCGGGGTGGGATCGGTCGTCACGGCTCGGCACGCTACCAGGCAGGGGAGACGAGGGGCCCATCACGCCTGCAGCGCGAGGGCCCCTCTCGGACCCGGCCCGGCTCGAACGGGCAGCCACCCTCAGCAGCTGCAGGCAGGACGCGCCTTACCGGGTAGGCGCGCCTTGGGCGGGTTCAGGGATGAACGTACATCGAGCGGTGGAGCAGGTCATCGTCTGTGGGGGAACGCACCCTAGGGCCTCGCGGCCCGCACCGCGGCCGCGAGCCGCGCCACCGCCTCCTCGACACGGGCGTCCGCGAGGTTGCCGTATCCGACGACGAGCCGGTCGCGCTCGCCCTCGCGCGCGGGCGCGGCCGTCGCCCGGTACCGCTCGATCGCCGCGACCGACACCTCGCGCAGCGCCGCCTCGCGCACCACGTCCGCGGCCACGACGCCTGGCGGGAGCTCGACCACGGCGTGCATGCCCGCGGCGATCCCCGTGACGTTCGCCCCCGGCAGCGCGGCACCGAGCGCGGCGACCAGCGCTTCGCGGCGGCGCCTGAACCGTCCCCGCGAGGCGCGCAGATGCCGCTCGTACGCTCCCGAGACCAGGAACCGGGTGAGCGTGAGCTGATCGATCGTTGACGGACCGGCCCCTCCCCGGTCGACGACCTTGCCGAGCCACCCGGGCGGCAGGACGGCCCACCCCAGCCCGAACCCGGGGGACATCGTCTTGCTGAGCGAGCCCAGGAGCATGACACGGTCGGGCGCGAGCCCCTGCACGGCCGCGACGGGCCGCCGGTCGTAGCGGAACTCGGCGTCGTAGTCGTCCTCGACGAGCACGCCGTCGACGTCCCGCGCCCAGCGCACGAGCGCCTCGCGGCGCCCCGGGGAGAGCGCGGAGCCCGTGGGGAACTGGTGCGCGGGAGTCACGAGCGCGGCCCGCGCCCCGGTCCGGCGCGACGCGGCGAGGAGCGCCTCGACGTCGATCCCGTCGTCGTCGACCAGGACGGGCACGGGCGTGAGCCCGGCGGCCGCGGCGGTCTCGCGCAGACGCGACCAGCTCGGGTCCTCGACGAGGAGGGCCCGGTGCCCTGCCCGGTGCAGCGCGGCGGCGATCCGCCGCATCGCGTCGTCCGCGCCGTGGGTCACGACGACGTCGCCCGCCCCTGCCCGCACGTGCCGGGCGCGGGCGAGGTAGGCCGCGAGCGCCGCCCGGGTCGTGTGGTGACCGGTCGGGTCGGGCGCGGCGAGGTCGGCGTCGGGAGCCACGGCGAGGGCTTCGCGCAGCGCGCGGACCCAGGCCGTGCGCGGTACGTGCCGCAGGTCGGGCACGCCGGGTGCCAGGTCGAGGCGGGCTCGTGGGACGGGAACGCCTTCCGCGCCCGACGACGTTGCTCCCGTCCCGGCGCCGGCTGCGGACAGGGGATCGGCCAGGCCGCCCGGGAGGTCGGGACGGCCGGCACGGCGGTGGGGCTCGACGGGCCCCTGCACGGCGGCCCGCGGCGGAGGGGCGGTCCCGGCCGCGAGCGGCACCCTCGTGCCCGACCCGGTCCGGGACTCGAGGAAGCCCTCGGCGACGAGCTGGCCGTAGGCCTCGGTCACGACCCAGCGCGAGACGCCGAGCGTCTCGGCGAGAACCCGGCTCGGCGGCAGGGCTGCTCCGGGCGGGACCCTTCCCGAGAGGACGGCGACCCGCACCGCGGCGCCGAGCCGGGCGTGGAGCGGTTCCGGCCCGTCGCCCAGGTCGAGGATCGTCTCCCAGGCGAGCGCCGCCGTCGGGCCTGCGCCAGTGCTCCGCGAGACCGTGGTCCTCGGGGCGCGACCGGGCGGCAGATTGGTCTGGTCCGATGCCATGTCAATGGACCGTACACCCAGGCCGCTCGGCTCCTAGCGTGGAGAGCGTCAACCCGCCGCACCCCTCATGGGAGACCACGATGCGCTACCGCACCCTCGGCGACGGCCGCACGTCGTTCGACGTCAGCACGCTCTGCCTCGGCACCATGCTCATGGGCACCAGGACGGACGAGGAGACCTCGTTCGCCATCCTCGACCGCTACCTCGAGGCCGGAGGGACCTTCCTCGACACGGCCAACAACTACAGCCTCTGGGCCGGAGGGCACGGGCGCGACAGCGAGGACCTGCTCGCTCGCTGGCTCGTGAGCCGCGGCGTGCGCGACCAGGTCCGCATCGCGACCAAGCTCGGCGCGGCCCAGAAGGACCGCACGCTGCCCCTGTCCAGCACTCCCCCGACCAACTACCAGGGCCTGGCCGCGGAGACGATCACCTGGGAGGCGCACGAGAGTCTGCGACACCTCGGGGTCGACCACCTGGACGTGCTCTACGGGCACGTCGACGACCTCGACACCCCGCTCGCGGAGACCGTCGGGACGTTCGGCAAGCTCCAGGCCGAGGGGGTCGTGGGGATCTCGGGGATCTCGAACGTCGCGCTGTGGCGCGTGGTCGAGGCGCGCGAGGAGGCGCTGCGGCAGGGGGTCGCGCCCTACGGGGTGGTCCAGGAGCAGCTGAGCTACCTCTACCCGACTCCCGACCCCGACCGGCACAACTGGGCGTCGCCCGAGCTGCTCGACTACGCGCGCTCGACCGGGAGCGACGAGCGCCCCCCGCTCGCGGTCACGGCCTACTCCCCGCTCCTGCAGGGCGCCATGGTGCGCGACGACAAGGAGCTGTGGGAGGGCTACGGGCACCCGACCTCGCTCGAGCGGCGGCGCGTGCTGCACGAGGTCGCGCGGCAGGTCGGCGCGACGCCGAACCAGGTCGCGCTCGCATGGCTGCTCGGCGGTCCCGTGCCGGTGATCCCCGTGATCGGACCCAGCAACCTCGCCCAGCTCGACGAGCTGCTCGGCGCGGCGGACCTGGGCCTCGACCCGGAGGTCCGGGCGCGTCTCGACGCGGTCTGACCTGCGCGACACCGCTGAGTGCGGAGCAGTTGCACCGTACGCCAGGCGTGGGATGCAACTACTCCGCACTCAGCGGATCTGTGGGGAGGCTAGGAGCAGTCGCGTGCCCCGTACGACACGTCGTAGACCGTCCGGACCTCCTTGCCGCCGATCGTCGCCGTGCCCGTGACCTTCGACGTCGCGGCGGGGATCTGCGCCTGACGCGTCGCGAACGTCTGCTGGGCGCTCTTGCCGGGCAGGACCCCCGTGAAGGTCTTGGTGCCGAACGGCGTCTCGACCGTGACCGCGGCCGGGACCGGTCCCGCGTTCACCGCGACGACCGTCACGGTCGCCCGTCCCGCGACGCACTGGGTGCGCGCCGAGGTCGTGAGCTCGACCTTCCCGGCCCTCGGCTCGACGAGCACCGCGACCGAGCGCGCCGGGACGGTGACCGTCCCGGTCGCCGTGTCCCACGTGGTCGTCTTGACGACGGGGTCGGCCCCGTCGGCCTGGACGGGTGAGAGCGCGTACTCGCGTCCCGCCAGCCCCGCGACCGTCTGCGTGACCGGCTCGGGCGAGGCGTTGAAGACGACGAGCGCGCCGTCGAGCTCCTTGTCCGTGTCCGGGCCCACCGTGTCGTCGATGCTCATGACGATCACACCGGGCGTCTGGCCGGTCCCCGCGTCGGGGAACGTGACCTTCTGGTTGATGAGGTCCGCGCTGCCCAGGCGGAACAGGTCCGTCGAGGAGCGCAGCCGCAGCAGGTCGGCCGCGTCGGCCGACGCCGTCGCGATGTCCTGCTCGCCGGGCTTGAGCGCAGGGTTGGCGAGCAGGGGCGCCATGAGCGGCCACTTCTCGCCGTTGTCGGCCTCGAGCGGCAGCCCCTTGCCGAACCCGTTGTCGGTCCCGGTCCAGTCGATCGCGTTGTACCAGTCGCCCGAGTCGTAGCTGTTGCGGTCGAGCGACTTGGAACGCAGCAGGTCGGTGCCCGCATGCCACAGCGAAGGCGTCTGCGAGAGGGCCGTGGTGGCGAGCGAGACGTTGTTCATGCGCACCCGGTCGGCCATCGACGTGTCCGCCGGCAGCTTGAGGGTCAGCAGGTCGAACAGCGTCTCGTTGTCGTGCGCGTCGACGTAGCTGATGATCTCCTCGGGCGAGTCCGCGTAGCCCGCGGGCGCACCCCGGTAGTCGATCTGGTCGCCGCGCAGCGCCTCGCCGGTCGACGTCGTGAACGTGAAGCTGCGCAGGTTGCCCGCGAGGCCCAGGCGGACCAGGTCCGTCTCGTGGCCCAGCGCTGCGAGCTCGTCGGCCGAGCCGTCGTTCACGGTCCCCGGCTCCCCCGCCCGGGCAGGCTGCCCGTTCGGGTCGGTCGCGAGGCCCGTGCCGAACCCCTGCGTGAAGGTCGAGGCCCCGTCGACGGGAGACCCGCCGTGGACCGCGTCGCGCAGGCGGTCGGAGAACGTCCCGATGCCCGTGCCGCCGAGCTGGCCCTGCGTGGCCTGCTCGAACAGCGCGTTGTCGGCGACCTCCCCGAAGTTCCAGCCCTCGCCGTACAGGTACACGGCCTTGCCGTCCACGCCGTCCTTCGTCAGCGTGAGCTCGTCGAGCGCGGCCCGGACGTCGAGCATGTTCTGCTTCGAGTGGTGCCCCATGAGGTCGAAGCGGAAGCCGTCGACCTTGTAGTCGCGGGCCCACGTGACGACCGAGTCGACCATGAGCTTGCCGGTCATGGCGTGCTCGGTCGCGAGGTTCTGGCAGCACGTGCTGGTCTCGACCGCGCCGGTCGTCGTGTCCTGACGGTGGTAGTAGCCGGGTACGACCTTGTCCAGGACGCTCTTGGCGTCCTGACCGCTGGCCGCGGTGTGGTTGAACACCTGGTCGAGCACGACCTGGAGGCCGGTCTGGTGCAGGGACCCGACCATGGTCCGGAACTCCGCGGCACGCGCCGAGCCCTCGGCGTCGACGGCGTACGAGCCCTCCGCCGTCGAGAAGTGCAGCGGGTCGTAGCCCCAGTTGAAGCCGTCCGTGCCCTGGATCGCGGCCACGGCCGCCTGCTGCTCGGTGCCGTCCGCGGCGAAGCCGCTCAGGTCACCGGTCACCGACTGCTCTGCCCGGTCCTCTTCAATCGTCGCGATGTCGAACGTCGGCAGCAGGTGCACCGTCGTCAGGCCGGCGTCGGCCAGCTCGGCGAGGTGCGTCATGCCGGCCGAGGCCTTCTCACCGAACGCGAGGTAGGTACCACGCTTGGCCACCGGCACCGTGGTGTCGGCGATCGAGAAGTCCCGCACGTGCAGCTCGTAGATCGTCTGGTCGACGGCCCGCTCCACGACGGGAGCCGGCGTGTCCTTCCAGACCTTCGGCTGGGTGTCCTTCGCGTCGAGGTCGACGACGACCGAGTGCGTCGAGTTGAGCGTGAGCCCCAGCGAGTACGGGTCGGTCACGACGTTGGTCTCGACCTTGCCGGTCGACGGGACGAAGACCTCGACCTCGTAGAGGTACCGAGCACCGACCCAGCCGAACTTCTTGTCGGCGTCCTTGCCGTCGACCGTCCACGTCCCGTCCGACTGACGCTCGGCGGGGAACCGCCGGGCGTCCTCGTTCTTCAGGTCTGCGGCGTCGCCGGTACCGGGCCACGCGAGGAGCGTGACCTTCTTGGCCGTGGGTGCCCACAGCGCGAACGACGCCCACTTGCCGTTGGTGTAGATGCTCGCACCGAGCGTACGGTCCGCGGCGCCCTCGGCGAACAGGTCGTCCAGGACTCCGGGGAGCTGGACGCCGGTCGCCGCGGTGAGCGGAGCGTCTGCCGCGGTGCCGCCCCGCTGGGCGAGGAGGAGCTGCCCCGTGAGCGCGGCGGTCGCCGCGTCCACGGAGATCGGCTCGCCGTCGGCGTCCGTGACCCGCAGGGCCACCGCGTCGGCGAGGGCCGGGAAGTCCGCCGCGACGTCGTCGGGCAGGCCGGCCGGGTCGTAGGCCAACCCCAGGGTCGACGCCCCCTCCGGGGCGACTACTGCGCCGTCGGCGACGCTCAGGCCGCCCGTGGGCGCCGTGTGGAGCGTCCAGCCCAGCGTCGCCGGGTCGGCACCCGCGAGAAGCTCGCGCGGCCAGGCGACCAGGTCCTTGCCCACCCAGTGCGCGGCCTGCTGGCCCGTCCCGGGCAGCGGCGGGTCCGCGACCTCGATCGTGAGCACGTGCGTCGCGAGGACGTAGGAGAACGTGACGGACTTGCCCTCGGACGCGCTGAACGAGTAGTTCTGACCGTCCTTGACGCCGCCGACGCCGTAGTTCTCGGCCCAGCTCAGACCGTGCGCGACCTTGCCCTCATACGCGCCCGTGGCGAGCGCGGACGTCGTGAGCGTGTAGACCCCGTCACCGTCAGGGTCACGGAGCCACGAGCCCAGGCAGTCCGGAGACCAGGCGGCCGAGCAGCCGAGCTGGTCCTGGAACGAGCCCGCGACCGTGACGATCGGGCCCTGCGCGGTGCTCGAGAAGTCGTGCGAGACCGGGTCCCAGTAGAACGTCACGGGGCCACCCGCGGTCGTGTACGTCGCGTTGGCACCGTCCTTCGCACCGCCGACACCGTAGTTGAGGTCCCAGGACCCGTTGATCGCGACCTTGTACTCGTAGGTACCCGCCGGGATGTCGAACGTGCCCGCGTAGACGCCGTCGGCACGCTTGGTGAGCTTGGCCGCCTCGCAGCCGGGGGCCCAGTCGCCCGCGCAACCCATCTCGGAGTTGTGGCTCCCGGCGACCGTCACGAGGTCGATGTCCGTCGGAGGTTCGACGTCCTCGTCACCGCTCACGGAGTTGCCCACGCTCGCGAACGTCGAGGCCGCGGCGCGGTCGCCGTCGGCGTCGACCGTCACGGCGCGGTACTCGACGAGCGTGCCCTTGGCCAGGTCGCTCACGTCGTGGAAGACGCGCGGCGAGGTGTCCTCGGCCGTGCCGAGACCCTGCCACTCGTCCGACCCGACGACGCGCCAGGCGAAGCTGGTCTCGGACCACGCGGCGTCGTCGACGTCCGCGGCGACCGGGGCGACCCCGGTGAGGCCCGCCCCCGCGGCCGGTACGGCCACCGAGACGTCCCCCGTGGACTCGACGCCCACGGTGCGGTCCGCCTTGAGCACGACCGAGCCGAGGGCCGGGACCGTGAGCGAGACGGTGCCGTCGGTACCGGCCGTGACCGCGTCGCCGCCGCCGTAGAGCGGCGCGTACGTCGCGCCGGGCGTGAGCGTGGTGAAGCTGACCGTCTTGGCCGCGGCCGAGTTGTTCAGCCCCACGAGGTGCTCGATCTTCTCGGTGCGGTCCACGCGCGAGAACGCGTAGACGCCCGCGCCCGAGTCCGTGTAGCGCTCGATCTGGGCGCCCTGCGCGAGCGCCGGGTTCTCGGAGCGCAGCGCGGAGAGCTCGGCGATGTGGGTGTAGAGCGGCGACGTGGTGTCGTAGCGGTCCTGGCTGCCGGCGGTCTCGCCCGTGATCAGCTTCTGGTCCGCGTACTCGTCGACCTGGGTCGCGAACAGCGACTGCCGCGCGTTCTTGTCCTTGCCGTCGCCCGCACCCGCGAAGCCCTGCTCGTCGCCGTAGTAGACGACCGGCTGGCCGCGCGTGAGGTACATGAGGTCGTGCGCGAGCTCGTCACGACGCTGCGCGTCGCCCGTGGTCTGCAGCAGGTACCCGATGCGGCCCATGTCGTGGTTGCCGAGGAACGTGGGCAGCGCCGACGCCGAGGAGTCTGGCGTCGTGTACATGTCGTCGCTCGCGAAGAGCTGGGACAGCCCCTTGGCGCTGTTGCCGCTCGCGAAGCTCGCGGCCGAGGACTGGAACGCGAAGTCGAGAACGGAGTTCATGTCCGTCTTGCGCACGTAGGGCGAGAGCTTGGCGGCGTCGGCGTCGTAGATCTCGCCGAACATGAAGAAGTCGTCCTTGCCCTTCGAGTGGGCGTAGTCGAGGACCTCGGTCGTCCAGGTCTCCCAGAACTCGAAGTTGACGTGCTTGACCGTGTCGATGCGGAAGCCGTCGATACCGAGGTCGACCCAGCCCTGGTAGACGTCGACGAACCCGTCGACGACGCGCGGGTTCTCGGTCATGAGGTCGTCCAGGCCGTCGAAGTCGCCGTAGGTCACGGACTCGCCGGACCACGTCGAGTTGCCGCGGTTGTGGTAGAGCGTCGTGTCGTTGAGCCACGCGGGGACCTTGGCGTCCTTCGCGTCCTCGGCCACCACGGGCGTGTAGGGGAACGACGTCGCGGCGTCCATCGCGGGGAACGTGTCCTTGCCCGCGTGGTCGGCCGGGTCGAACGCGGTGCCTGCGGCGTCCTTGTACGGCGAGGTCGCCTGGTCGACGTACGAGTACTGCTTCTGCTCGTTGTCGATCAGGTCGGCCGTGTGGTTGGTGATGATGTCGAAGTAGACCTTGATGCCCTTGGCGTGGGCCTCGTCGATCAGTGCCTCGAGCTCGGCGTTGGTGCCGAGGTGCGGGTCGATCTGCGTGAAGTCGGTGACCCAGTAGCCGTGGTAGCCCGCCGAGGCGTTCTCCCCCTCGCCCTGGACCGGGTTGTTCTTGAACGACGGGGTCAGCCAGATCGCGGTGGTCCCGAGCCCGTCGATGTAGTCGAGCTGGTCGCGCAGGCCCTGGATGTCGCCACCCTGGTAGAAACCCTTGTCCGTGGGGTCGTAGCCCGAGTGCAGCGCGCCACCCTCGATGCCGGCCTCGTTGTTGGTCGGGTCGCCGTCCGCGAAGCGGTCGGTCATGACGAAGTAGAACTGCTCGTCCGAGCCCGCCTGCCGGACCGGCGGGGTCACGATCGGCGCGTCGGTCGCCTCGTCGTAGGCTCCCCCGAGCCCGACGGGCGCGAGCGAGACGCGCTTGGCGACGTCGTCGAACGTGAAGCGCAGCGTCGTGGGACCGCCGACGACGAGCGGGATGTTGTCCGCCCCGCCGTTCAGGCCGTAGGCCTCGTCCCACGTATCGTTCACAGCGACCTTGTACTCGTAGGTGCCCGCGGGCACCGTGAAGTCGGCCGCGTAGAGGCCGTCGGTGCCGGTCGGTGCGAGCTCGGTCGCCGCGCAGGCCGGGTCCCAGTCGGCTGCGCAGCCGGCCTCGTCCTGGAGGCTGCCGACGAGCGCGAAGGTGCGAGCTGCGTCCGTCGCGGTTGCCGCGGGGCCGGTCGCCGCGTTGGCGACGGCCGTGAAGCCTGTCAGCCCGGTGAGCCCGACGGACAGCGCCGCGAGGGACGCTGTGGCGCGGCGCGGTCTGGACGACCGCCTGGGGCGGGGTGATGCCATGAGGACTCCCTTGTCGACCGGGGAGTCGGACGTGCGTACGCACCGCCGGGTGACCGAGCCCCTGCGCTCCACGTGGTCTCCCGAGCCGGGCGCTCCCCGACGCCGGCTGACCCAGACTGTAGTCGTTGCTGAAAGTTGCAGCAAGGGTGCAACCGCATGTCGGCACGCCGAACCCGTGGCCTCCACGACGGGGACGACCCTGGACAGCACGAAGCCCGGCCCGGAAGCGTGATCGCTGCCCGGCCGGGCCACGGTTCTCGATGACGTCAGCCCGCGAGGTGGCTCCAGCGTGGCGCCAGGTCGCTCCAGGGCCCGACCTCCGCGACGGCACCCTCGTGGAGCACCACGACGCGGTCCGCGCGGGCCAGCGCCGCACGCTTCGAGGTCGAACCGATCACCGTGGTCCCCCGCTCACGGAGCGACGACCACAGCTCGATCTCCGTCGCGGCGTCGAGAGCGCTCGACACGTCGTCGGCCAGGAGCAGCTCCGCGTCGGTCGCGAGCGCGCGGGCGAGCGCGAGCCGCTGCACCTGGCCGCCCGAGAGACGGACCCCTCGGTGCCCCACGAGCGCCTCGTGACCGCCCGCCTCGACCACGTCGCGTTCGAGGCGCGCGGCCGCGACCGGGCCGTGGACCTCGCGCTCGTGCCCGAGCCGCACGTTGTCCGCGAACGTCCCCGACAGGACGCGCGGGACCTGCGCGACGTGCGCGACCTGCCCCGGGCGCAGGAAGGTCTGGGCGTCCTCGACGTCCGTCCCGTTCCACCGGATGTCGCCCGTGTGCTCCATGAGCCCCGCGAGCGCCGCGAGCAGGCTCGACTTGCCCGACCCGACCTGGCCGAGCAGGAGGACGAGCTCGCCGCGCTCCACGCTCAGGTCGACGCCGTGCACGCCGATCGTGCCGTCGTCGTGCAGCGCGCTCACCCCCGCGAGCTCCAGGAGCTCGAGCGCCTGACGCGGGCCCGGGGCGGGCGTGGGCGCCTCGCCCGTGAGGAGGTCGACCCCGCGAGGCAGGTCCATGAGGTCCGCCCCGGCCGCGAAGCGGCTCGTCGCACGCTGCCACGAACGAGTCCCGGGAGCCTCCGTCACGACCGCCCCGGCGACGACCCCGAACCAGCCGAAGCCGTTGACCGCGTTCGCGACCAGGAGCGCGGTCGCGAGGTCCCACGTCCCGGTGAGGAGCCCGGCCCAGGCCGCGACGACGCCGAGCTGGATCATGACGAGCGGCACGCCGTCGAGCGCGGCCTGCACGCGGTGCTCGAAGACCGCTGCGCGCACGCGGCCCGCGTCGACCTCGTGCAGGTGCGCGTGCACCTGGGGCGTCCGGGCGGCGAGCTTGACCGAGCGCGCCGAGTCGAGCGCCGAGACCAGGGCCCGCCCGAACCGGGCGCGCGCGGCCGACGATCGCGTCGCCGAGCGGCCCGCGATGGGACGCCCGAGCGTCGACGCGGCGGCCGAGACGACCATGACCGCGAGCAGCACGGCCCCGGCGAGCCACGACCGGCTCAGCAGCGCCGTGACACCGGCGATGACGAGGCCGTTGACGAGGTCCACCCAGCGGTCGGCGTACCGCACGAACCGGTCGGCGTCCATGGCGCGCGCCACGACCTCGCCCGGGGGTGTGGCCGAGAGCCGGTGCTGGCGCGTCTGGCCCGTCATGACCGACATGCGCACTCGCAGCAGGACCTCGATCCACCAGCGGGGGTAGACGTACAGGGCCCGTGCGAGGCACAGGGGCGCGACCACCAGGAGCACCGCGAACGGGACGAGCAGCGCCGCGGGGAAGCCCTCGTCGAGCCCCTGGACCGCGTGGCCCCAGAGGAAGCCGGTCACTGCCCCCTGCGCCGACACGAGGCTCGCCACCAGGAACAGCACGGCTCCCACGACACCCCACGCCGGCCGCACGAACAGCGCGTGCAGCACGCCGCGCGCGAGGCTGGGGCCTTCGCCCGGGTCCGCCAGGGTCGGCGGGACGCCGCGCCGACGCCGGCCGCCGACGGCCTCGTCCGACGAGCCGGGCACCCCGTCCGCCCCGGACGTCTCGGCGACCGCCTCGACCACGGCCGAGACCACCTCGCCGTCCGCGCCGGCAGGGGCGAGCCCGACGGCCCCAGCGTCCTCGCGACCCTCGCTCCCCCGGTCGACGAGCGCGACGTCCGGTGAGCCCCCCTGCGCGACGCTCGCCTCCAGCAGGTCGCGATAGGGGCCCGCGACGCGCGCGAGCGTGGCCCGCACACCCTGCTGGACGACGCGACCCCGGTCGAGCACCGCGATCAGTCCGGCGCGCTCGATCGTCGTGAGCCGGTGCGCGACGAGCACGCCCGTGCGCCCCGCGAGCAACCGCTCCGACGCCGACACGACGCGGGCCTCGGTCAGGGGGTCCATGCGTGCCGTGGCCTCGTCGAGGACCACGACCTGGACGTCCCGCACGAGCAGGCGGGCGAACGCGACGAGCTGCTCCTCGCCCGCCGACAGCGACGTCCCGCCCGGTCCGAGCAACGTGTCCAGACCGTCCGGCAGGCCGGCGACCCACTCGTCGAGACGCAGCTCGCGCACCGCGTCCTCGATGGCCGACCGCGGCACGTCGGCGAAGAGCGCGACGTTCTCCGCGAGCGTGCCCGCGAGGATCTCGGTCCGCTGGGTCACGACCCCGACCGCGGCGCGCAGCGCCTGCAGGTCGAGGTCTCGCACGTCCACGCCGCCGAGGAGCACCGCGCCCCGGGGCGGCTCGACCGCCCGCGACAGCAGCGACGCGAGCGTCGACTTGCCCGAGCCCGTGCGGCCCACGAGCGCCACGGTCGCGCCCGCGGGCACGTGCAGGCTCACGCCGGCCAGGGCGAAGGTGCCCTCGGCGTACGAGAAGTGCAGGTCCCGGAGCTCGATGCCTACGGGCCCGTCCGGGACGGGGCGCCCGCCCGCCGGCTCGGGCGGGACCGAGAGCATCTGGCGGATGCGCGTGAGCGCCCCGAGCCCCTCCTGGATGTCCGGGAGGTGGTGGACCAGGTTGTCGGTCTGACCCACGAACATCGAGGTGACCAGGAACAGGGTGACGAGCCGGTCGACGCCCAGCTCGCCGTCCGCGGCGAGCGCGGCCCCCGCGACGGCCACGCCCGCGAGCAGCGACGCGAGCACGAGCCCGGCCCGGCGGAGCATGCGCGACTCGACCGACAGGACCGCCTCGAAGCGTCGGTGGACCTGGGCCGACCGCTCGGCGAGCCGTCGCACCGCGAACGACTGGCCCAGGCTCGTGCGCAGGTCGTCGCGTGCCGCGACCGCCTCCTCGAACACGGCCGCATGGTCCGTCCAGGCCGCTTCCTCGACCACCTTGCGGCGCGCGATCTCGCCGAGCATGGGGCGCACGATCAGCGCGGCGACCAGTCCGAGCACGGGGAAGAGGATCCAGGCGGGCCACCAGGTCAACCCGGCGACGATCCACATGGGAATCACGCCGACGAGCGTGCGGCCCGCTCCCCAGGCCTGGCGGCGCACGAGCGTGCCGACCGCGTGGGTGTCGTCGTCGACCCGGTCGAGCACCTCGCCCACGGCCTGCTCGGTGAGCGTGGCGAGCGGCTGGTGCAGCGCCGCGGCGAGCAGGTCGCCGCGCAGTCGGCCCTCGGCCCGGTCCACGACCCCGGCCCAGACGACCTGGCCGATCGTGTCGAGCAGCGCCGCGCTGACGATGCACACGGCCAGGAGCTGGAGCGTGGCCGTCGTCGGGTCCGCTGCGAGCCATCCTGCGACGACCGTGCCGAACGCAGCGCCGACCGCCCCGACGGTCAGCGCGGCGAGCGCGAAGACGGCCTGCGGCCCGCGCAGCCGCCGCCAGTCCAGGCGGCGGGCGGGGTCCGTCGAGGTGACGGAGAGGGAGGAAGGAGCGGGGTCTGGGCCGGTCGGAGAGCCGGTGGGTGCATCGGTCATGGCCAGCCGATCCTATGGCGGGGGTACGACGTGCACGCAGGCATTTTCCGGCCCCACGGACCCGCCGGACCGGCCAGCAGGGACCCGCCGCGCAGAGAGCCGACGCCCGGTGCTCCCGGGCGCCGACCCTCGTCGCTCAGATGAGGCCGAGGCCCCGCACCGCGTCGCGCTCCTCGACGAGCTCGGCGACCGAGGCGTCGATCCGCTCGCGCGAGAAGTCCGAGATCTCGAGCCCCTGGACGATCTCCCACGTCCCGCCCCGCGAGACCACGGGGAACGAAGCCATGAGGCCCTCGGGGACGCCGTACGACCCGTCGGACACGATGCCCGCGCTCGTCCAGTCGCCCTCGGGCGTGCCGTTGACCCAGTCGAACACGTGGTCGATCGCGGCGTTCGCGGCCGAGGCGGCCGACGACGCGCCCCGCGCGTCAATGATCGCGGCGCCGCGCTTGGCGACGGTCGGGATGAACTCGCCCGTGAGCCAGGCGGAGTCGGCTGCGAGCTCGGCGCCCGGGCGGCCCGCGACGTCGGCATGGAAGATGTCCGGGTACTGCGTGGCCGAGTGGTTGCCCCAGATGCTGACCTTACGGACCTCGGCGACGGGCACGCCCGCGCGCTTGGCGACCTGCGTCAGCGCCCGGTTGTGGTCGAGCCGCGTCATGGCCGTGAAGCGGTCCTTCGGCACGTCGGGCGCGTTCGACGCCGCGATGAGCGCGTTGGTGTTCGCCGGGTTCCCGACGACGAGCACGCGGATGTCGTCGGCCGCACCGGCGTTGATCGCCTCGCCCTGGGGCTTGAAGATGCCACCGTTCGCCTCGAGGAGGTCACCGCGCTCCATGCCCGGACCGCGGGGACGCGCACCCACGAGCAGGCCGACGTTGGCCCCCTCGAAACCGGCGCGCGGGTCGTCGAAGATGTCGATCCCGGCGAGCAGCGGGAAGGCGCAGTCGTCGAGCTCCATCGCGGTGCCTTCTGCGGCCTTCACCCCCTGGGGGATCTCGAGGAGTCGCAGGCGGACGGGCACGTCCGGTCCGAGGAGCTGGCCTGCGGCGATGCGGAACAGCAGGGCGTAACCGATCTGACCAGCGGCTCCGGTCACGGTCACGTTCACGGGAGTTGTCATGTCCACACTCTGTCACAACGTCCGGGCGCTCCCCAGGGGTACTCGCACGCCCTGCGGATGGGGCGTCCGTCACACCCCTGAGCGCCCTGCGCGCGGGACGCGCGGGCCGGTCCCGGGCCCCTGCGCTGCCCGTTCCTCGGGCGTCGCGAACGCCCGACGGCGCCGCTCACCCCGGGAGGTGAGCGGCGCCGTCGGGCGTGCGGGGACGAGGATCAGGCCAGGCGTGCGGCCAGGTTCTCGTCGAGCGCCGCGAGGAAGTCCTCGGTCGTCAGCCATTCCTGGTCCGGGCCGACCAGGAGCGCGAGGTCCTTGGTCATCTTGCCGGACTCGACGGTCTTGATGACGACGTCCTCGAGCGTCTCGGCGAACGCCGTGACCTCGGGGGTGCCGTCGATCTTGCCGCGGTGCATGAGGCCACGGGTCCAGGCGAAGATCGACGCGATCGGGTTGGTCGACGTCGGCTTGCCCTGCTGGTGCTGGCGGTAGTGACGCGTCACGGTGCCGTGCGCGGCCTCGGCCTCGACGGTCTTGCCGTCGGGGGTCATGAGGACCGACGTCATGAGGCCGAGCGAGCCGAAGCCCTGCGCGACGGTGTCGGACTGGACGTCGCCGTCGTAGTTCTTGCAGGCCCAGACGTAGCCGCCCTCCCACTTCATGGCCGAGGCGACCATGTCGTCGATGAGGCGGTGCTCGTACGTGAGGCCCTTCTCGGCGAACGCCTCGGCGAACTCGGCGTCGAAGACCTCCTGGAACAGGTCCTTGAACTGGCCGTCGTAGGCCTTGAGGATCGTGTTCTTGGTCGACAGGTACACCGGGTAGTTCCGCTGCAGGCCGTACGCGAACGAGGCGCGCGCGAAGTCCTTGATCGAGTCGTTGAAGTTGTACATGCCCATGGCCACGCCGCCGTCGTCACCGTACGTGACGACCTCGGTCTTGATCTCTTCGGAGCCGTCGGCAGGCGTGTAGGTGAGCGTCAGGGTGCCGGCACCGGGGACCTTGAAGTTGGTCGCCTTGTACTGGTCGCCGTGCGCGTGACGGCCGATGATGATCGGCTTGTTCCAGCCCGGCACCAGGCGCGGGATGTTGGAGATGATGATGGGCTCGCGGAAGACGACGCCACCGAGGATGTTGCGGATGGTCCCGTTCGGGGAGACCCACATCTTCTTCAGGCCGAACTCCTCGACGCGTGCCTCGTCGGGGGTGATGGTCGCGCACTTGACGCCCACGTTGTACTGCTTGATCGCGTTCGCGGCGTCGATCGTCACCTGGTCGTCGGTGGCGTCGCGGTTCTCGATCGACAGGTCGTAGTACTTGAGGTCGATGTCGAGGTAGGGGTAGATGAGGCGGTCCTTGATGAACTGCCAGATGATGCGCGTCATCTCGTCACCGTCGAGCTCGACGACCGGATTGACGACCTTGATCTTGCCCATGCGGGGGTAACTCCAACTCTGCGAGGGGAACCTGAGGCCGCCCGCTGCCGCCCGGCGGGTGCCGGGGCTCCGCGCGCGAACCGTCGATGCTGACCGCCGACCAGGGTACTCGACTTCTCGACATCAAGATACTTTCCGCTCGGGCCCGCGGGGGTGCGCGCGGGCCCCCGGGAGCCTCAGCCCCCTGCCCGACGGCGGTTCGCGCCCTCGCGCCTTCGGCCCGCCCTCTGGCGCACTCGAGTTCAGCAGGTGAGACTGGTCACGTTCTCATCAGCGAACTCCCAGAGATCGGTGGCAGGATGCCACCGAGATGCCGGTTCTGCACCGACGTCGGCTGTTCATCCCGAAGGTCCGGCCTTCCCGGACTCCTCACGCACACGAGACAGGAACATCATGTCCCAGGACACTTCAGCACCCGACGCAGTGGTCGTCGAAGAGGCGACGGTCGTCGTCGGGCCCAGCCTGCTCGCCCGGCTCGGCGCCGAAGCCTTCGGTACGTTCTTCCTCGTCCTCTCGATCCTCGGGGTCGCGCTCTACGGCCGCTTCACGGGCGCCGGGCTGGTCCTGCCGGTCGCGCTCGCGGGCGGCATCGCGCTCCTCGCGGCGATCGCGGCCGTGGGCCACGTGTCGGGCGGGCACTTCAACCCGGCCGTGACGCTCGGCGCCGCGATCGGTGGGCGTACCGCATGGCGCGACGTCCTCCCCTACTGGCTCGCCCAGATCGTCGGCGGCATCATCGCCTCGCTGATCCTCTTCGCGACGCTCCCCAGCGCAGCGCTCCCGATCCTCCAGCAGAACCAGGTGATCGCCGACGCGACCAAGCAGGCCTTCATCTCCGGCACGGCCAACGGGTTCGGCGAGCACTCGCCCCTCGCGGCGAGCACCGGCGGCGCGTTCTCGTTCGAGTGGTTCTCGGCGTTCCTCGTCGAGGTCGTCGTCACGGCCATCTTCGTCGGCGTGATCCTCGGCGTCACCGACAAGCGCTCCAACTCGAAGCTCGCACCGACCGCGATCGGCCTGTCGCTCGCAGCCCTGCTCCTCATCGCTGCGCCGTTCACCAACGGTTCGCTCAACCCGGCGCGCTCGATCGCAGCAGCGATCTTCTCCGACTCGTGGGCCCTGAGCCAGCTCTGGCTCTTCATCGTCGCCCCGCTCGTCGGCGCGGCCATCGCGGCCCTGTTCTACCGCGCGTTCGCCTTCGCCCCGGTCCAGGACGACCTCCTGGCCGAGGACGAGGTCTTCGTGGTCGAGGAGGAGACCGACCTGACCGGCACCCCCGCCGCGACCGCCGCCGTGGTCGCCGAGGAGGCGGCCTCGCCCGCCGTCGAGGTTCCCGAGGCCGTGGAGACCGTCGAGGTCACCGAGGTCGAGGTCACCGAGGTCACCGAGACCGAGGTCCCCGAGGCCGGAACCGGCAAGGACTCGACGGACGAGGACGGCACGGCCCCCAAGGCCTGACCCGAACCACCGCCCGCACGACGAGGCCCGGTCCGCCGCAGCGGACCGGGCCTCGTCGTCTCGTCTCAGATGTTGGGGACCGTGACCGCGAGGGCACCCATCACGGTGGCGGTCGCGAGGTACATGATCACGTCGGTCCAGCGGGTGCGGACCGTCAGCCCCACGGGTCCGGGGCCGGGCAGGAACGCGCGGACCCCCGCACCGACGACCAGGATCCCGACGATGACGAAGACCCCTGCCCGGGCGCCGGCCAGCAGCGTCACCGCGACCGCGAGCAGGACGCCCGCGAACACGAGCCACATCGCCAGGTTTCTCTGGGGCGCCGGCGTGACGACCACGGTCGTCTGCTCCGCAGGCTGCACTCCCCCCGCACCGTTCCCGGCGCTCACCCGGGGGATGCCCGCGAGCGGCCCGACGGGGAGCGGTCGTTCCTCGTCCGACGCCTCGGGCGCACCGTCGAGACGGTGCCACGCAGGGGCGGCGGCCGGCCGATGCTGCGTCGAGGGGTCGTTGTGCGGTCCGCGCCCACGCGCGGTGACGTCGCTCACGCTGCCCACCAGTTCACGGTTCCGAGCCTACCGCCGACTACGGTGGTGACCGTGCCCTCACCAGTCACCACCGATGTCCTGCCGCACTCCCGGCGCCCTGCGGCCGGGTCCGTCGTCGTCGTGGGCGCGGGCCTCGCCGGCGCGCAGACCGTCGCCGCGCTGCGGACCCACGGCTTCACGGGGCGCGTGACGCTGCTCGGCGCGGAGGGAGTCCCTCCCTACGACCGCCCACCCTTGTCCAAGGAGCTCCTGTCCCGGCCCGGGCCCGCCTGGCTGACCGGGGAGATCGGGGTCGACGTCAGCACGCTCGCCGACGAGCTGCTGCTCGACGACCCGGCGGTCGACCTCGAGCCCGGCACCGAGGAGGTCGCGGTCACGACCCGGTCGGGTCGGCGCGTCACGGCCGACGTCGCGGTCCTCGCCCTGGGCTCCGAGCCCGTGCGCCCGCCCGGCTGGGAGGCCGCGCTCACGCTGCACACGGCCGACGACGCCGCGCGCCTGCGCGAGCGGCTCACGCCCGGCACGCGCCTGGTCTCGATCGGCGCGGGCTGGATCGGCGCGGAGGTCGCCGGGGTCGCCGCGAAGGCCGGCTGCGACGTCACGGTGCTCGAGGCCGCGCAGACCCCGCTCGAGCGACAGCTCGGCGCCGAGGTCGGCGCCCACCTGGTCCACTGGTACGCCGACGCCGGCGCGCGCCTCCTCACCGGCGCGCAGGTCACCGAGGTGGGAGCCCGGGCCGTGGTGCTCGCCGACGGGTCGCGGGTCGAGGGCGACCTCGTGCTCGCGGCTGTCGGCGCACGCCCCGCGACCGCATGGCTCAAGGGCACGCTCCCGCTCGACCCGCGCGGCTCGATCCGCGTCAACAGCGCGGGGCGGGTGGCTCCCCCGACCGTCGCGTCGCCGTCGGGCACCTCGGGGCACCTGCCCCTCAAGGCGCTGCGGCGCCTGTACGCGGTCGGGGACTGCGCGACGCGCGACAACGCGGTGTTCGGCCCCGTGCCCGGCGGGCACTGGTCCGCCGCGCTGCACGACCCCGAACCGACCGTCCGCGCCCTCCTGGGCGTCGACGAGATGCCCGCCGAGCCCCAGCCCGTCCGCGAGCTGCTCGGGCTCGCCCCGGTCCCCCAGCACGCGCCGTACGTCTTCTCGCAGCAGCTCGGGCACGACATCGCGCTGTTCGGCACACCCTCGCCCTTCCACGAGGTCGTCTACCGCGGCGACCCGAGCGGCGGCGGGTCGGGCCACGAGGGCTGGATCGCGCTGTACCTCGAGACCGTCGCGGGCGCGCACCGCACCAACGCCGAAGGGCACCGGCTCGCGACCGTGCGCGCGGTCCTCGTGGTCGACTCCCCGCGCGAGGTGGGCCAGGTGCGCAAGCTCATGAACCGCGACGTGGCGCTGCACGTCGACGTCGAGGTCGCGACGGACCCGTCGCGCAGGCTGCGCGACGCGGTCGTCTGACGGAGCGGCGGCCGCAGGTGCCAGGCTCTCAGCCCAGGCGACCGCCGAGCCGCGCGTGCCGCCGGGCGCTGTCCTCGTTGAGCCCCACGAGGGTCAGGTTCTTGCCGAGCGACGCGTACCTGGTGCTGACCGCGTCGAGCGTCGCGACGCTCGACGCGTCCCACACGTGCGCGCCGCTCAGGTCGATCGTGACGTCGTCCGGGTCGGTCGCGTACGCGAACTGGTGCACCAGGTCGTTCGACGACGCGAAGAACAGGGCGCCCGTCACGCGGTAGGTGCGCTCGCCGTCGGGCCCGTCCTCGCTCGTGACCTGCGTCAGGTGCGCGACCCTCCGCGCGAACGCGATCATCGCGACCAGGACGCCGCTCACCACGCCGAACGCGAGGTTGTGCGTCACGACCGTCACGACGACCGTGACGAGCATGACGGCCGTCTCGCTCCAGGGCATGCGCCGCAGCGTGCTGGGCCGGACCGAGTGCCAGTCGAACGTCGCGACGCACACCATGAGCATGACCGCGACGAGCGCTGCCATGGGGATGAGGGCCACCAGGTCGCCCAGGGCCACGACGAGCACCAGGAGGAAGACCCCGGCCAGGAACGTCGACAACCGGGTGCGCGCGCCCGAGACCTTGACGTTGATCATGGTCTGCCCGATCATCGCGCAGCCACCCATGCCGCCGAAGAGACCCGTGACGATGTTCGCACCGCCCTGCCCCCAGGCCTCGCGCGTCCTGCTCGACCCCGTGTCGGTGATCTCGTCGACGAGCTTGGCCGTCATGAGCGACTCGAGCAGCCCGACGAGCGCCATGCCCAGCGCGTAGGGCGCGATGGTGCGCAGCGTCTCGAGGGTCCAGGGGACGTCGGGCCAGAAGAGCGACGGCAACGAGTCGGGCAGCGCGCCCTGGTCGCCGACCGTCGGGACGTGCGCCCCGGACAGGACCACCGCGGCCGTGAGGGCGACGATCGCGACCAGCGGGGCGGGGACGACCGTCGTCCATCGCGGGAGCCCGACGATGATCGCGATCCCCGCCGCGACCAGCGGGTAGACGAGCCACGGGACGGCGACGAGCTGCGGGAGCTGGGCCAGCGCCACGAGGATCGCGAGCGCGTTGACGAACCCGACCATGACCGAGCGGGGGATGAACCGCAGCAGCCTCACGACCCCGAGCAGGGCCAGCACCATCTGGATCATCCCCGCGAGCAGGACCGTCGCGACGAGGTGGTCGAACCCGTGCTCGCGCATCACCGGCGCGATCACGAGGGCCACGGCCCCGGTCGCGGCCGAGATCATCGCGGGGCGCCCGCCCAGGAACGCGATGGACACCGCCATGGTGAACGACGCGAAGAGCCCCACGCGCGGGTCCACGCCCGCGATGATCGAGAACGAGATCGCCTCGGGGATCAGGGCCAGCGCGACGACGAGGCCGCCCAGGACCTCGGTGCGCAGGAGCCGGGGCGAACGCAGCGCAGCGACGACGGTGAGGGGGGTGCTCATGACGGACTCCTGGGGGTGTGGGGCGATCGAGCTGCCCCTCCGGGAGTCGAACGGTGCGGTGTCGCTGCACGGCCGCGCGGTCGCCGCGCCCGGTCAGGGCCCGACGACCGCGTGGTCGTCAACGGGACGGGTCAGTGCGCGAAGTGGCGCGTGCCCGTCAGGTACAGCGTGACGCCTGCGGCCTGCGCGGCCGCGATGACCTCGTCGTCACGGACCGAGCCCCCGGGCTGCACGACGGCCTTGACGCCCGCGTCGAGCAGGACCTGCAGGCCGTCGGCGAAGGGGAAGAACGCGTCGGACGCTGCGACCGAGCCGCGCGCACGCTCCTCGCCCTCGGCACCGAGCGTGTTGGCGCGCTCGACCGACAGGCGGCACGAGTCGACGCGGTTGACCTGGCCCATGCCGATGCCGACCGCGGCTCCACCCTTGGCGAGCAGGATCGCGTTCGACTTCGCGGCACGCACCGCACGCCACGCGAAAGCGAGGTCCGCGAGCGTCTCGGCGTCGGCGGCCTCGCCCGTCGCGAGGGTCCACGACTCGGGGCTGTCGCCACCGTTCTCGGTCGCGGCGTCCAGGCGGTCGACCTGCTGCATGAGCAGACCACCCGAGATGGGGCGGATCTCGACGCCGGCGCTCGGGGCGCCGTCGACCTGGAGCAGACGGATGTTCTTCTTGCGCGAGAGGATCTCGAGCGCCTCGGGCTCGTAGCCCGGGGCCACGACGACCTCGGTGAAGACTCCAGCGATCTGCTCGGCCGCAGCCGCGGTCACCACGGCGTTGGTCGCGATGACCCCGCCGAACGCGGAGACCGGGTCGGTCGCGTGCGCCTTGGCGTGCGCGTCTGCCACGTCGGTGCCGACCGCGACGCCGCACGGGTTGGCGTGCTTGATGATCGCGACCGTCGGGGCGTCGCCGTGGTCGTGCGCGGCGCGCCACGCGGCGTCCGCGTCGACGTAGTTGTTGTAGCTCATGGCCTTGCCGTGGAGCTGGGTCGCCTGCGCGAGGCCCGAGGCGCCGTGCCCGTTGGTGTAGAGCGCGGCGCGCTGGTGCGGGTTCTCGCCGTAGCGCAGCACGTCGGAGCGGTCCCAGGTGGCGCCGACCCATGCGGGGAAGCCGGTCGAGACCGGGCCCGCCTCGGTCTGGAGCGTGTCCGTGGGCGCGACGACGCTGCTCATCCAGGACGCCACCGCGACGTCGTAGGTCGCGGTGTGCACGAACGCCTGCGCCGCGAGGAGCTTGCGCTGCGCGTACGTGAAGCCGCCCGCCTGGACCGCGGCGATCACGTCGCCGTAGGCGGCCGGGTCGACGACGACGGCCACGCTCGGGTGGTTCTTCGCCGCGGCGCGGACCATCGAGGGGCCGCCGATGTCGATCTGCTCGATCACGGCGTCCGGACCGGCGCCCGACGCGACCGTGTCCGCGAACGGGTACAGGTTGACGACCACGAGCTCGAACGGTGCGATCTCGAGCTGAGCAAGCTGCTCGAGGTGGTCCGCCTTGCGGGTGTCCGCGAGGATCCCGGCGTGCACACGCGGGTGCAGCGTCTTGACGCGACCCTCGAGGCACTCGGGGAAGCCCGTGAGCTCCTCGACCTTGGTCACGGGGATGCCGGCGGCGGCGACGGTTGACGCGGTCGAGCCGGTCGAGACGAGCTCGACGCCCGCGGCGTGCAGAGCCGTGGCGAGCTCGACCAGGCCGGTCTTGTCGTAGACGCTCAGCAGTGCGCGGCGCACGGGACGCTGGGCGTCGTCGGCGATCTGGACGGTGCCGGAGGCGGGGGAGGCAGGGGAACTTGCGGACATCGGAGTGCTCCTGTGGGTCGTCAGCGGGTCGCGGGAAGATACCGGTCACCCAGGCGCCCAGGCGGACGACGCACCAACAGGTCGATCGGACGCTCCCCGGTGGTCGTTCCCACCCTCGCCAGTCGCGGCCGCCTCCGATCTTACCGTGCCCGGTTCGCGGCGGGCTGGGGGGCGGGTGGGCGGCGCGGGGCGGAGCGGGGCTGGGTGGGTGGTGCGGCGCCGCGCGGAGCGGGCAGGGCGGCATGCCGCGTCGGCCCGACGGCGCCACACGCCTCAGGCGTCCGGGTCCCCTCCGGTCGCCGCCCGCGAGATGCGGCTCGTGGGGGTCGGAATCCGCGTTTCGACCCCCGCTGGCCGCATCTCGACGGAACGCACGCTCCCGAGCGGACGAGGCAGGCGGGGGTACCGCCAGGTCGGCCCGACGGCGCCACACGCCTCGGGCATCCGGGTCCCCCACGGTCTCCGCCCGCGAGATGCGGCTCATGGGGGCCGGAAACCGCATTTCGACCCCCGCTGGCCGCATCTCGACGGAACGCACGCTCCCGAGCGGACGAGGCAGGCGGGGGTACCGCCAGGTCGGCCCGACGGCGCCACAC
>NZ_JBIVFZ010000001.1:342143-451007 GCF_044748475.1 Oerskovia enterophila | reverse complement strand
CCGCCTCGGGCATCCGGGTCCCCCACGGTCTCCGCCCGCGAGATGCGGCTCATGGGGGCCGGAAACCGCATTTCGACCCCCACTGGCCGCATCTCGCGGAGGCGCCCGATTCCCGGACGGTTCTCAGCGATCCCGGCAACCGACGGGCGGTGGCCGACGACCGCCACATGTCAGGCACGGCCAGCGCCGGCGGCCCCAGCGACCAGCGGGTCACCCCACAGTCTCGACGGACGGAGACCGGCGACCGCCGGGTCTCAGGCGACGGCGTCCGAGGCCAGCAGCTCGTCGAGACGTTCGAAGCCCTCGCTCATGCCGTCGGCCATGCCCGAGCCGACCATGGCGTCGCGGGCCTCGACCGACTGGTGGACCGAGCGCGTGACGATCCTGGTCCCGCCGTTGGGAAGGTCCTCGAACGAGACGGTGTCGAGGCTCACGTGACCGGGTGCGCCCGCGAACTCGAACGTCTGGACGGCGCTCGTGTCCGGGACGACCGAGTGGAACGCGCCGAAGAACCCGTACTCCTCCTCGCCTGCGCGGTGCACGTAGGCCCACGAGCCGCCCGTCCGGGCGTCCCAGTGGTCGAGGACCATCTCGTAGCGGCGCGGACCGAGCCACTGCGTGACCAGGGCGGGGTCGGTGTAGGCCCGGAACACGAGGGGGCGCGGTGCGTCGACGTCGCGGACGATCTCGATGAAGGGCGTCCCCGGAGGGGCTGTGACGGTCGTGGGGTGCTTGCTGCTCATGACTGCTCCTTCGATGGGTCCGACGACGTCGCCTGGAGTCGCCCGAGGAGGGCGTCGAGCCGGCGGTACTGCCGCTCCGCGGTGAGCCGGTACTCGTCGATCCATGCCGTGAGCCGTTCGAGCGCGGCGGGGTCGAGGTGGCAGGGTCGTCGTTGGCCGTCCCGGGTACGGGTGATGAGACCCGCGGTCTCGAGGACCTGGATGTGCCGGGACACGGCCTGCTTCGTGATGGGGAAGGGTGCGGCGAGCTCGTTGACCGTGGCCGGTCCCCTGGACAGCGTGGCGACGATGCTCCGGCGGACCGGGTCGGCCAGCGCGAGGAACGCGCGGTCGAGGGCGGCGTCGGTGTCGTCGTGCGGGTCGTCCAGGAGGGTCATGTCGGCCTGCTCGTCGTGATCAACGGTTACGTTGATCAACGTACTCGTTGATCACGAGGCAAGTCAAGGGTCCGAGCTTCAGATCCGGTGGACCCGTTGCGTACCGCGCCGTCGGGATCGAGGAAGAAGCGCCCGGTGCAGCGGGCGCGCCCGGGCCCCGTCAGCTGAGCTCGGCACGACGAACTCTCGGCAGGCGCGCTCTTCAAACCCCCGGGTCGCTCACTAGCGGCGCAGCCCCGTGGAGGCCCTCAGCCCAGCAGCGCCCGGCGCCCCTCGACCCGCAAGCCCTCGCGCGCCGCGCGACCAACCGTCTCGACCAGCAGCGCCCGCTCGGCGACCTTGATGCGCTCGTGCAGCGTGGACTCGTCGTCGGCGTCCTCGACCGCCACGGTCGCCTGCGCGATGATCGGCCCCGTGTCCACACCGTTGTCGACCACGTGGACCGTGCAGCCCGTGACCTTGACGCCGTACGCGAGCGCGTCGCGCACGCCGTGCGCGCCGGGGAACGAGGGCAGCAGCGCGGGGTGCGTGTTGATGGTCCGGCCCGCGAACCGGTCCACGAACGCCGGGCTGAGGATGCGCATGAAGCCCGCGAGGACCACCAGGCCGGGCGAGAAGACCGCCACGGCCTCCGCGACGCCGTCGTTCCACGCGTCGCGGTCCGCGAAGTCACCCGGTGCGACCACGACCGACGCGACCCCCGCCTCGCGCGCCAGGTCGAGCGCCCCTGCACCCGGCTTGTCCGTGACGACGCCCACGACCCGCGCCCCGTAGGCGGGGTCCTCGTGCGCCGCGAGCAGCGCCGCGAGGTTGCTCCCCGCCCCTGAGACCAGGACGACGACGCGCGCCGCGCTCGTCGTGTCGATGGGCTGACCGGAAGGTGTGCGCACGGTGCTCCTCAAGGGCGTCTGCGGTGGGGGGAGAATGCGGGAGAATAGCCAGGCACCACCCTAGTCCGCGCCGGAGAGGCGCCGGTCTGCTCCGCGTCCTCCGGGCCCCGGGACGAGCACCGGCCCCCTCCCGTGCCATCCGCGAAGCACCGAGGAGCTGCCCATGGGCAACCCGTACGCGCCCCCACGTCCCGGCGCCCAGAAGCCGACCGACGAGGCGCGACAGCCCACCCCTCCCCCGGTGCAGGGACCTCCCGGCGCCCCTCGGGGCCCGCAGCAGGGCCCGCCTCCCGGTCAAGGCCGCCCGGGCGGACCCGGCGGACCCGGCGCTCCTCAGGGCCCCGGCGGTCCGGGCAAGCCCGACCCGCTCGCACAGGTCGACCCCGAGCAGCTGCGCGCCACGACGCGCCAGGTGCTGCACTTCGGGCTGCTCATGCTCGTCACCCTCGTCACGAGCTCGCTGGCCTTCCCCTGGCGGGTCGCGAGCCTGTTCTTCGCGGTCGTGACCATCGTGTTCGGCGTGCGCGCGCTGCGTGCGGTCTGGCGTGCCCGGCTCGGCGGGGCGCTGCTGCCCGCGGTCGCCGTCGGCCTGGGCCTGACGGTGACCATGTCGCTGTCGATGATCGGCGGCCTCGCGATGTGGGACATCGAGATGGACAACCAGGCCTGCCTCGACGGCGCGATCACGGTCGCGGCGCAACAGGAGTGCGCGGTCCAGTACGAGCAGGCGCGCGAGCAGTGGACCAAGGACCAGCTCGGCCGGTAGGCCGTACCCGGTAGACCCTCGACGCCGCGCCCCGGGCGATCTCAGTCGCCGGGGTGCGCCCCGTCTTCGGGCTCCTCGTCGTGGCGGTGGCGCACCCGCTCGGTCACGGCCGCCTTGCCCCAGACCAGGGCGAGCGCCGCTCCCCCGGCGATCTCCGCCGCGACGAGCCCGCCGGAGAGCAGGGGCGGCGCCCCCACGTGCGCCATGCGTCCGGGCCCGACGGCGCCACCCGCCGCGACCTGCAGCGTCACCACGAGCAGTCCTGAGGCCAGGGCGACACCCAGGACTGCGAGCCCCAGGTCGGTCCAGCGGGCGTCGAGCCCTCCGCACCGGCGCCACACGAACGCCCCGGCGACCAGGCCCATGACCACCACGAGCACCGGGGAGAACGAGGCGAGGACCGTCGTCCACTCGGCTCCCGGCAGCGCCCCCAGGAGCGGGACCGCGGGCAGCGCGCCGGGGTCGGAGGCCGCGGTCGTGAAGCTGCTGCCGTCGCCGACCACGAAGCCGGGACCGGCGAGCCACGAGCTCACCCACAGCACCAGGTTCGGCACGACCATGAGCTGGGCGACGGCGAGGATCAGGCCGCCCACCGCACCGGGGGCGAGCCCCGTGATGATGTCGGCTGCGGTCGCACGCCCGGCCACGACCCAGACGCCCAGCACGACGCTCGAGAGCCCCACGAGCAGGGCGACGCCCAGCAGGCCCGCGCGCGCGCCCAGCCGGACGACCGGCGGGACGTAGGGGTCCAGGACCGCGGTCAGCTCGCCGATCCGGGGCGCGTCGGGGCGCGCGAGGATCCCGGCTCCCAGCCCGAGGGCGGCGACGACCGCACCACCCAGCGGGGCGAACAGGACGTCCCAGCCCGGCGCCGAGCCGGACAGCAGCGCGATCCCCAGGGTCATGAGCGCGTACACGCCCACGCCCACGGCCCACGCGGACCAGGCGGTGTGCGCCGAGCGCCGCGCCGAGGCGTAGCACGTGAAGAGCGCCAGGGCCGTGAGCCCCAGCGGGACGAGCGTCACCGTCGTCCCCGCGGCGGCCAGCGGGACCCCGTGCGCGAGCAGCCACAGCCCGGCCGCGACCGACACCGACTGCCCCCAGCCCGTGCCGTCGTCGGCCGGACCTGCCGAGGACGCGAGGAACGCCGCGACGGCCGGCAGGATCACGACGGCGAGCGAGAGCGCGAGCGCCTGGAGCGCTGCGACGAGACCGGAGACCCAGCGCCGAGGGGCCTCGAGCGGGCGCCGTGGGCCCCCGACGGGCTCCTCGAGCGTGCGGGGCGTCCCGCGCCGGGCAGCGGCGGACTGGGTCGGCGTGGTCATGGTCTCCATCGTCGTCGATCGGTCGGGCGTCGTGGGGCACGTCGTGCGGCGCGCCCGAGACCCGCCCAGGAGCGGGGCCCTCAGGGTACGCCGACGGCGCCCGGCCTCAAGGCCGGACGCCGTCGGATGGTGCTGCTCAGGCGTGCGAGGTCAGGAGAGGATCTCGCGCATGAGAGCGGCGGTCTCGGACGGCGTCTTGCCGACCTTGACGCCCGCGGCCTCGAGGGCCTCCTTCTTGGCCTGTGCGGTGCCCGACGAGCCCGAGACGATGGCGCCTGCGTGGCCCATCGTCTTGCCCTCGGGAGCCGTGAAGCCCGCGACGTAGCCGACGACCGGCTTGGTCACGTGCGCCTGGATGTACGCCGCGGCACGCTCCTCGGCGTCGCCACCGATCTCGCCGATCATGACGATCGCCTCGGTGTCGGGGTCCGCCTCGAACGCCGCGAGGGCGTCGATGTGCGTGGTGCCGATGATGGGGTCGCCGCCGATGCCGATCGCGGTCGAGAACCCGAAGTCACGCAGCTCGTACATCATCTGGTAGGTCAGCGTGCCGGACTTCGAGACGAGCCCGATCTTGCCGGGGCCCGTGATGTCGGCCGGGATGATCCCGACGTTCGACTTCCCGGGGCTGATGATGCCCGGGCAGTTGGGGCCGATGAGGCGGACGCCCTTGGCCTCGGCCAGGGTGAAGAACTCCGCGGAGTCCGCGACCGGGACGCCCTCGGTGATGATGACGGTCAGCGGCATGCCGGCCTCGATGGACTCGACGACCGCCGACTTGGTGAACGCCGGGGGCACGAAGATCACGGAGACGTCGGCGCCCGTGGCGGCGATCGCCTCGGCGACGGACCCGAAGACGGGGACGTCAACCGTTCCGTCGCCCTTCGGGAAGGCGACCGAGGTGCCGGCCTTGCGCGGGTTCACGCCACCCACGATGTTGGTGCCGGAGGCCAGCATGCGCGTCGTGTGCTTCTGGCCCTCCGAACCCGTCATGCCCTGGACGATGACCTTGGAGTCCTCGTTGATGAAGATTGCCATGTCTGTCTGTTTTCTCTCTCGGGTCTCGGGTCAGGAAGCGGCGTTGGCCAGCTCGGCAGCCTTGTCGGCGCCGCCGTCCATCGTCTCGGCCAGGGTGACGAGCGGGTGGTTCGCCTCAGCGAGGATCGCGCGCCCCTCCTCGACGTTGTTGCCGTCCAGGCGGACGACGAGCGGCTTGTTCGCCTCGTCACCGAGGATCGCGAGCGCCTGGACGATGCCGTTGGCGACCTCGTCGCACGCCGTGATGCCACCGAAGACGTTCACGAACACGCTCTTGACCTGCTCGTCGTTGAGGATGACGTCCAGGCCCGCGGCCATGACGGCCGCGGACGCGCCGCCGCCGATGTCGAGGAAGTTGGCGGGCTTGACCCCGCCGTGCTGCTCACCCGCGTAGGCGACGACGTCGAGCGTGCTCATGACGAGCCCCGCACCGTTGCCGATGATGCCGACCTGGCCATCGAGCTTGACGTAGTTGAGGTCGTTCTCCTTGGCCTTGGCCTCGAGAGGGTCGGCCGCGTCCTTGTCCTCGAGCGCCTCGTGGTCGGCGTGGCGGAAGCCCGCGTTCTCGTCGAGGGTCACCTTGCCGTCGAGAGCGACGATCGAGCCGTCCTCGGTGCGGACCAGGGGGTTGACCTCGACCAGGGTCGCGTCCTCCTCCTTGTAGACGGTCCACAGCTTCTGGATGACGTCGGCGACCTGCGCCTTGATGTCGTCGGCGAACCCGGCGGCGGCGACGATCTCGTCGGCCTTGGCCTGGTCGATGCCGACGGTCGGGTCCACCGCGACCTTGGCGAGCGCCTCGGGGCGCTCGACCGCGAGGACCTCGATCTCCATGCCGCCCTCGACGCTCGCCATGGCGAGGTACGAGCGGTTGGCCCGGTCGAGGAGCACCGAGAAGTAGAACTCCTCGGCGATCTTCGCGCCCTCCGCGATCATGACGCGGTGGACCGTGTGGCCCTTGATGTCCATGCCGAGGATCTCGGACGCCTTCTCGGCCGTCTCCTCGGGCGAGTGGGCGAGCTTGACGCCGCCCGCCTTGCCGCGACCGCCGACCTTGACCTGGGCCTTGACGACCACGGTCCCGCCACCGAGCTTCTCAGCGCCCTCGCGAGCCTCTTCGGGGGTCGTGGCAACCACGCCGCCCAGCACGGGAACCCCGTGCTTCTCGAAGATGTCGCGCGCCTGGTATTCGAACAGGTCCACCCTGTGTCGTCCTTCCATCTGACTGCCTGACCGGCCTACCGATGTCTCGACATCGAGACATCCCATCACAGGGTAGCCCGGCGACACGCGGGGACCTAGACGAGGCAGTCCGAACCGCGACCGTGGCGCTGTCTCCTTGGCCACACCTCGGGCGTCCCGGGGCAGCGCGCGGCGCGCCCAGTGCCGGGCGCAGGGAGGTGATGCCCGACGGCGTCGCTCACCCCGGAAGGTGAGCGACGCCGTCGGGCACGGAGACGGGCGGGTGCCTACAGCTTGGTGACGGGCGAGAACCGCAGCAGGAGCCGCTTGGTGCCGTCCGCGCCGAAGTCGATCTTGGCGACCGCGTTGGTGCCCGCGCCCTCGACCGCGACGACCGTGCCGAGCCCGTAGGCGTCGTGCGTGACCTTGTCGCCGATCGCGAGCGAGGGGATGTCCCCCTCCTTGCGCGGCGTCGCCGAGCCGAACTTGGGGCCGTCCGGGTTGGGCGTGACCGAGCGCATGCGCACCGCGCCGTTGCGCGAGCCCGAACCCCCGGAGCCGTAGCCGGTGCCCGAGCCGCCTCGCGAACCGCCCGACGACGAGCCCCACCCGCCCGTGTACCCGCCAGGCCCGCGCAGGGTCGCCATGGACGACTCCCTGCGGCGCCAGTCCCACAGGTCCTCGGGGATCTCGTCCAGGAAGCGGCTGGGCGGGAACTCGTTGGCCATGCCCCACGCCGAACGCACCGCGGAGCGCGAGATGTAGAGCCGCTCCCGGGCGCGCGTGATGCCCACGTACGCGAGCCGGCGCTCCTCGGCGAGCTCGCTGTCGTCGTGCAGCGAGCGCATGTGCGGGAACGTGCCGTCCTCCATGCCGCTGAGGAACACGACGGGGAACTCGAGGCCCTTGGCCGTGTGGAGCGTCATGAGGGTCACGACGCCGGGGTCCACGACGGGCTTGCCCTCGTGCCCCTCGTCGTCGCTCGACGGGATCTGGTCCGAGTCCGCGACGAGCGAGACCCGCTCCAGGAAGTCCGTGAGGTCGCCCTCGGGCTCGAGCTCGGTGAACTCGCTGGCCACCGCGTGCAGCTCGGCGAGGTTCTCGACGCGCGAACCGTCCTGCGGGTCCTCGCTCGCACGGAGCTCGGCGAGGTAGCCCGAGCGGTCGAGGACCGCACCGAGGATCTCCGCGGGCGTCGCCCCGGTGGCGTACAGGTCGAGGAGCCCGTGGAACAGCTCGCGGAAGGTGCGCAGCGGGTTGAGGGTCCGGGTCGTCATGCCCGGGATCTCCTCGGCGCGGTCGAGCGACGCGGCGAACGAGATGCGCTCGCGCTCGGCGAACGCCGCGACGAGCGCCTCTGCGCGGTCGCCGAGCCCGCGCTTGGGCACGTTGAGGATGCGTCGCAGGTTCACGTCGTCGTCGGGGTTCGCGATGGCGCGCAGGTAGGCGATCGCGTCCTTGATCTCACGCCGCTCGTAGAAGCGCGTGCCACCGACGACCTTGTACGGCAGGCCGACGCGGATGAGCACCTCCTCGAGCGCACGGGACTGGGCGTTGGTCCGGTAGAAGATCGCGACGTCGCCCGGGCGCACGCCGTCCGAGTCGCCGAGGCGGTCGATCTCCTCGGCGATGAAGCGCGCTTCCTCGTGCTCGTTGTCCGCGACGTAACCGATGATCTTGACGCCCGCCCCCGCGTCGGTCCACAGGCGCTTGGGCTTGCGGTCGATGTTGCGCGAGATCACGGCGTTCGCGGCCGAGAGGATGTTCTGCGTCGAGCGGTAGTTCTGCTCGAGCAGGATGGTGCGCGCGTTCGGGTAGTCGGCCTCGAACTCGAGGATGTTGCGGATGGTCGCACCGCGGAACGCGTAGATCGACTGGTCGGCGTCACCGACGACCGTGAGCTCCCCGGGGGGGACGGTGCCCGGCGCCCACGTGCCCTCGCCGTCCTCCGGCGCGGGGGCCGAGGCCCCCGCGAGCTCGCGCACCAGCACGTACTGCGCGTGGTTGGTGTCCTGGTACTCGTCGACCAGCACGTGCCGGAACCGGCGGCGGTAGTGCTCCGCGACCGCAGGGAACGCCTGGAGGAGGTTGACCGTGGTCATGATGATGTCGTCGAAGTCGAGCGCGTGGGCCTGCGCGAGGCGGGCCTGGTAACGCGTGTAGACGTCGGACAGGACCTGGTCGAACGCGTTGGCGGGGGCGTGATCACCGGGAGCGCCGTCGGCAGCCGACGCGCCGCTCTCCCGCGCGTAGCGCTCGGGGTCGATCAGCTCGTTCTTGAGGTCCGAGATCTTGTTGGACAGCGTCCGCGCGGGGTACTTCTTCACGTCCAGGTTGAGCTCGCGGCTGACCAGCGTGATGAGTCGCTGGGAGTCCGCCGCGTCGTAGATCGAGAAGCTCGACTTGAGCCCGAGCGCCGAGGCCTCCTTGCGCAGGATCCGCACGCACGCCGAGTGGAACGTCGAGACCCACATGTACTTGGCCGCCGGGCCGATGAGCGACTCGACGCGCTCGCGCATCTCCGCCGCAGCCTTGTTGGTGAAGGTGATCGCGAGGATCTCGCCCGGCCGGGCACGCCCCGTCGCGAGCAGGTAGGCGATGCGGTGCGTGAGCACGCGCGTCTTGCCCGAGCCGGCCCCCGCGACGATGAGCAGAGGGCTGCCCGAGTGCACGACGGCCTCGCGCTGCTCCGGGTTGAGCCCGTCGAGGAGCGACTCGGGATCGATGTGCGAGAACCCGCCCGAGCGGTGCCCGTCCTCGTCGTGCGCACCAGCGCCGCCCGACCCCGACGAGCCGCGCGCGGGGCGCGTGCCCGCGCGGGCGGAACCTCCGCCGTCGGGCGCCTCGTCCCACCGCGGCGCGGTGGACGGCAGGCGCGACGAGTCCCCGAGGGACGCGAGGTCGAATCCGGGCAGCGGCAGGTTCTCGAAGAGCGATGTCATAGCCCTCCAAGGGTAGGCGCGGGCACCGACACTTCCGGCATCGAGGTCCGTGCCGCCACCGGCACCAGGACTCGCGCGTCCGCCTCCCCCCGACGCCGCGGGCCCACGACCGATGACTTCGCGGCGGCCACGCGGTCCTACCGACGACGCCCTCGCCCGAAGGCGCACCGCAGCGAGGGAGGAAATCATGACGACGACCCACTTCACAGGACTGCACACGGTCGCGGTCCCGGTCGACGACCAGGACGCCGCGCTCGCGTTCTACCGCGACACCCTGGGCTTCGAGGTCCGCATGGACGGCGACCTGCAGGAGGGCTTCCGCTGGATCGAGGTCGCCCCACCGGGCGCAGCGGTCTCGGTCGCGCTCGTCGCGGCCGGCCCGGACCAGACCGCTGGCGTCGACACGGGTATCCGCCTCGCGACCTCGGACGCCGCGGCCGACCACGCGACGCTCGGCGCCCGCGGCGTGCGCGTCGAGGAGCTGCTCCGCTGGGACGGCGTGCCGCCCATGTTCTCGATGCGCGACCTCGACGGCAACGTGCTCTACGTGACGGAGATCTCGGTCGGCTGAGAGGGAGCGAGGTCGACCGGCCCGGCGAGGCGGCCCGGGCGCGAGATCGGGGCCGTTGCAGCGCTGAGGGCGACCGCGGCCCCTTCTCGGCACGCGACCACCCGCCGACCACGATCAGGTCCCCGGGACCAGCCGGGCCCCCCGCCCGATAGTGTCCGAGGCGTGAACGCCTTCACCGAACCAGTGACCCTGACCGGCCCCCTCGTGCGCCTCGTCCCGCTGCGCCCGGACCACCACGACGCGCTGGTCGAGGCCGTGCGCGACGGCGAGCTGTGGAACCGCTGGTACACCTCGGTCCCGACCCCCGAGGAGATGGCGGTGTACATCCAGGACAAGGTCGCGGCCCGCGAGGCGGGGACGGCGAACCCCTGGGTCGTGGTCCGCAACGCCGACGACCAGGTGCTGGGCGTCACGACGTTCCTCGGGATCGACCCGCTCAACCGCCGGGTCGAGATCGGCGCGACCTGGCAGCGGGCGGGCGCCCAGGGCACGGGCGCGAACCCCGCCGCCAAGCTCCTGCTGCTCGCGCACGCGTTCGACGACCTCGACGCGATCGCGGTCGAGTTCCGCACGCACTTCCACAACCGGGAGTCCCGCTCCGCGATCGAGCGCCTGGGTGCCAAGCTCGACGGCGTGCTGCGCAGCCACCAGATCGGGTACGACGGCACGCTGCGGGACACGGCCGTCTACTCCGTCACGGCCGCCGAGTGGCCGACCGTGCGCGTGGGCCTGGAGTACCGGCTGCGGGCGCGGCTCGAGGCCTGAGCCTCTGGGGGCCGACGCGAACCTGCCGAGGAGTTGCCGAGAACGACGTTGCGGTCGTCCTGCAGCTCATTGCGACCGCAACCTCGTGCTCGGCACCGCGAGGCCCCCGCGGCTCACGTCAGCGCGAGCCCCACACCCCACGCCGCCGTCGCGAGCAGTCCGCCCAGGAGCTGGACCACGATCGTGATGCCGGTCGCCTGGAGCGCGGCGACCGTGGCCCGCCAGGCCGCCCGGCGGTCGCGACGGCGCAGCAGCTCGGCGACGAACACCGCGAGCACGAACCCGATGAACAGTCCGACCACGGGGATCACGAAGAAGCCGACGACGCCCAGGAGCCCGCCCCAGGCGAGCGTCGACCAGGGCACGTCCGCCCGGCGCATGTGCCGTCCCGCGAGCAGGAGCTGCCCGCCCTCGGCCGCCACGATGAACGTGGCAGCGACCGCGAAGCACACCCAGGCCGTGGTGCCGCCCGTCATGATCGCCCAGACGAGGATCGCCCCACCCACGAGCGTGTTCCCCGGCAGCACCTGCACGACGATCCCGGCCAGCCCGACCAGGATCACCAGCCCGACGACGATCTCTCCAGCGATGCTCACGGGGCCAACCTTCGCACGACGAAGGCCCCCGGCGGTCGATCCGCCGGAGGCCTGGTCCCGTGCCGGCGCGCCGTGCGCGCCGCAAGACGTCAGACGAAGACGGCCACGATGATGTTGACGAGCGTGAGGCCGCCGATCGAGTGCTTGAGCGCAGGCGAGATCTTGTCACCCTGGCGCACGCCGACGAACGCGAGGACGGCGATGATCACGGCGATGACCAGCTTGATGCCGATCTTGACCATGCTCGGCCCGCCGTCGTCCCACATGCCGCTCATCTCGGCCACGCCGACCATGAGGATGCCCGCGACGGCAGCCGTCGCAGCACCGTGGAAGACGCCCTTGTTGAGCGCCGCGGACCTGAGCGACACGAAGTAGCCGCCGAGGACGATGGCCCAGCCGACGAAGTGCAGGACCGCGAACACGTTGTAGACGATTTCCATGGCTCCATCCTAGTTTGCTGACGCGACTGTCGGAAAAATCTCCGCGTGTCGCCGCACGCCAAGACGCGCCCCCAAAAAACCCTGGCAGCTCAGCGCGGGACCGCCGTACGGTCGCCCTATGTCAGCCTTCGGCGCGTCCTGCGCGTTCTACGCCCGCCTTCGCCGCTCCTAGCGGCGGACCCTCTCCCCTCGGCTCCGCCGCCCGGTCCCTGCCGGAGCGGTCACCTCGTGCTGCCCGGCGCCCTCCACGCCCTGCGGAGCCCCACGTTGCGCCATCTTGAGCACCTCCCGTCCGACGGCCGGCACGAGAACGGCCAGAACTTTCTCACCGACCCCCGCGTCCCGCGGCAGATGGTCGACCTCGTCGCCCGGACCTCGGGCCCGATCCTCGAGATCGGCGCGGGGGACGGAGCGATCACCGTCCCGCTCGCGCGCCTCGGCCGCCCGGTCGTCGCGGTCGAGATCGACGAGCGCCAGGTGCGACGCCTGCGTCGTCGGCTGCCACGGACGGTCGAGGTCCGGCACGCCGACTACCTCCGGTCCCCCCATCCTGCCGAGCCCCACGTGGTGGTCGGCAACGTCCCGTTCCACCTGACGACCGCGATCCTGCGCAGGCTCCTCGACGAGCCCGCCTGGTCCCGGGCCGTGCTGCTCGTGCAGTGGGAGGTGGCCCGACGACGCGCAGGCGTCGGCGGTGCGACCATGCTGACCGCGCAGTGGTGGCCCTGGTACTCGTTCGACCTGTGCGCCCGCGTCCCGGCGCGAGCGTTCCGCCCGGCACCGTCGACCGACGGGGGCCTGCTGAGCATCTCCCGCCGCAGCTCCCTGCCCGCGAGCGAGCGCGCCGCCTACCAGCGGTTCGTGGCAGAGGTCTTCACGGGCCGAGGGAGGGGCCTGTGCGACGTCCTGCGGCGACGCGGCCTGCTGGACGACGCGGTGCGCGCCTGGCTCGCCTCGCACCGGGCCGCGACCGCCCTCCCCCGAGACCTCACCGCCGATCAGTGGGTCACGCTCTGGCGTGCCGTCCGGCGTCCGGACGCCGCGCGCGGCGACCACGGCGGCATCCGCGGCGGCGTCCGTGCGCGATAGGCGGTCCGGCCTCGCCGGGCCGCCGCCGACCACCTGACGCGCGCACCGAGCAGGGCCGTCGGCACCCCGGCCCTGCTCGGCCCCGGGGGCCGAAGTCTGAGACACCCATCCACCATGCGGACAGGGGCTACCCATACGGTCGCGGCCTCTGTAGCGTTCCCGCCATGACCACGGCAGCGCACCTCCTCCTCGTGACGGCACGTCACGAGTCGACGGCGTGCGCCCGCAACAGCTTCTGCTGTTGTTGTTGACCCGCGCCTGACTCAGCCCGAGCCGTCCTCGCCGACCGCTCGCCATCTTTCTGAGCCGAGGGCGCGCGTGGTCGGCCCTCAGCCACTCCCCTCGTCGCGCTGAGACCTCTGGCCCCGTGTGCCCATGTCCCCCCATGAGGAGCACGATGACGCCGCCGCACACCACCACCGAGGCGACCCCCGTCGCCGACCGGTCGGCCGGCAGCAGCCCGGCCACCCCGGCGGACGCCCCCGCCGGAACGGCCGCTGGAACCACCGCGCAGACGCCCGACGGCGCCGCTCCCCCCGCGCGCCCGGCCCGCCCCGCACGCGTCGCCAGGCCCAACGGCCAGTGGGCCGTCGACGGCAAGGAGCCGCTCAACGGCAACGAGAAGTGGAAGCAGGAGGACGGCGGGCTCTCGGTGCGGCAACGCATCGAGGAGGTCTACTCGCGCGAGGGCTTCGACTCGATCTCGGGGGACGACCTGCACGGCCGCTTCCGCTGGTGGGGCCTCTACACGCAGCGCAAGCCCGGGATCGACGGCGGGCGCACGGCCCAGCTCGAGCCGCACGAGCTCGAGGACAAGTACTTCATGCTCCGCGTGCGCATCGACGGCGGCGCGGTCAGCACCGAGCAGCTCCGGGTCATCGCGGACATCTCGCGCGACTTCGGCCGCGACAGCGCCGACATCACCGACCGCCAGAACATCCAGCTCCACTGGGTCGAGGTCGAGAACGTCCCGGAGATCTGGCGCCGGCTCGAGTCCGTGGGGCTGCAGACCACCGAGGCCTGCGGCGACGTGCCGCGCGTCGTGCTCGGCAGCCCCGTGGCCGGGATCGCGGCCGACGAGCTGATCGACCCCGCCCGCGTCATCAAGGAGATCACCGACAAGTACATCGGCGTCCCCGAGCTCGCGAACCTTCCCCGCAAGTTCAAGACCGCCGTCACGGGCCACCCGTCCCAGGACGTGGTCCACGAGATCAACGACGTCGGGTTCGTCGCGCTCGAGCACCCCGAGCTGGGCGTCGGGTTCGACCTGTGGGTCGGCGGAGGCCTGTCCGCGAACCCCCGCCTGGGCGAGCGCCTCGGCGCGTTCGTGACCGAGGAGCAGGTCGCCGACGTGTGGCACGGAGTGGTCCAGATCTTCCGCGACTACGGGTACCGCCGGCTGCGCAACAAGGCGCGCCTGAAGTTCCTGCTCGCGGACTGGGGGCCCGCGAAGTTCCGCGAGGTCCTCGAGACCGAGTACCTGGGCTACGCGCTCCCGGACGGCCCGCCCGCCCCGCAGCCCAACCAGCCGGGCGACCACGTGGGCGTGCACAAGCAGAAGGACGGCCTCAACTACGTCGGCGCGGCCCCGTACGTGGGTCGGGTCTCGGGCAGCATCCTCGCGGCCGTCGCGGACCTCGCCGAGTCGGCCGGATCGCAGCGCGTGCGGTTCACTCCCCACCAGAAGCTGCTCGTGCTCGACGTCCCCGACGAGCACCTCGAGCGCGTCGTCTCGGGGCTCAAGGAGCAGGGCCTCGACGCGAACCCGAGCCCCTTCCGCCGCAGCACCATCGCGTGCACGGGCATCGAGTACTGCAAGCTCGCGATCGTCGAGACCAAGGCCTCGGCGAGCCGCGCGATCGACGACCTCGAGAAGCGCCTGGGCGACCTCTCCGCGATGAAGCCGCTCTCGCTGCACATCAACGGCTGCCCCAACTCGTGCGCCCGCATCCAGACCGCGGACATCGGTCTCAAGGGTCAGCTCGTGCTGGACGACGAGGGCAACCAGGTCCCCGGCTTCCAGGTGCACCTCGGTGGCGGGCTCGCCTCCGACGACCGAGCCGAGGCGGGCATGGGTCGCACGGTCCGTGGCCTCAAGGTCACCAACGACGACCTGCCCGAGTACGTCGAGCGCGTCGTGCGCCAGTTCGAGAAGGAGAAGGACGGCACCGAGACCTTCGCCCAGTGGGCGCACCGTGCGGACGAGGAGTCGCTGCGATGAGCGGGACGACCACGACCCCGAGCGGCGCCCTCGACGCGACGGGCGCGACGCCGTCGGGCGTCCCGGTCGCCACGACGGGCAACGACCCGCTCGCCGCGCTGCGAGCCGCCGCCAAGGCGCGCGCCGAGGCGCGCACGGCGTCCAAGGCCGCGCACGCGGCCCGCCGGGCACAGGACGCCCGCCCCAAGCGGTCTGCCGACGAGCTGCGCGCGATCGTCGAGCGCGGCCAGGCCGAGCTCCACGGGCGCGGTACGCCCGGCGTCGTCGACAGCGACCACCCCGAGGCGACCGCCGAGCAGGTCGTCGCGTGGGCCGTGCGCGAGTTCGGGGACTCGATCGCCGTCGCGTGCTCCATGGCCGACGCGGTCCTGCCGCACGTCGTCGCGCAGCAGGCACCCTGGGTCGACGTCCTGTTCCTCGAGACCGGCTACCACTTCCCCGAGACCACGGGGACGCGCGACGCCGTCGAGCAGCAGATGGAGGTCACGATCGTCGACGTCCTGCCGCAGCTCACCGTGGCCCAGCAGGACGAGGCGCACGGCAAGGACCTCTGGTCGCGCGACCCCGCCGCGTGCTGCGCGATGCGCAAGGTCGAGCCCCTGACCCGCACGCTCGGCGGGTACGAGGTCTGGGTCACGGGCGTGCGCCGCGACGAGGCACCGACCCGCACGAGCACCCCGCTCGTGACCTGGGACGAGAAGAACGGGCTGGTCAAGATCAACCCGCTCGCCGCGTGGTCGTTCGACGACCTGCTCGGCTACGCGGCCGACCACCAGGTGGTCCTCAACCCGCTTCTCAACGACGGGTACCCCTCGATCGGCTGCGCGCCCTGCACGCGGCGGGTCGCCCCCGGCGAGGACCCGCGCGCGGGCCGCTGGTCGGGGCTCGACAAGACCGAGTGCGGGCTCCACGTATGAGCGCGCCCACCACGACCACGGCGGCGTCCCTGCCGACCGCACCGACCACCGCGACCGCACCCCCCACGCACACCGACGAGAAGAGCGACGCCGTGACCGCCCCAGTGGCTTCCCCAGCGGATACCGCCCAGACGTACCGCCTGACCCAGCTCGAGTCCCTCGAGTCCGAGGCCATCCACATCATCCGCGAGGTCGTCGCGGAGTTCGAGCGCCCCGTGCTGCTCTTCAGCGGCGGCAAGGACTCGGTCGTCATGCTGCACCTGGCGACCAAGGCGTTCTGGCCCGCCCCCGTGCCGTTCCCGCTGCTGCACGTCGACACGGGCCACAACTTCCCCGAGGTGCTCGCCTACCGCGACGCGACGGTCGCCCGCCTCGGCGCCCGCCTCGAGGTCGCGAGCGTCCAGGACTACCTCGACGACGGCCGCCTGCTCGAACGTGCCGACGGCACACGCAACCCGCTCCAGACCCAGCCCCTGCTCGACGCCATCACGGGGCACAAGTTCGACGCCGTGTTCGGTGGCGGCCGCCGCGACGAGGAGAAGGCGCGCGCCAAGGAGCGCGTCATCTCGCTGCGCGACGAGTTCGGGCAGTGGGACCCGCGCAACCAGCGCCCCGAGCTGTGGAACCTGTACAACGGCCGCCACCGCCCGGGCGAGCACGTCCGCGCGTTCCCCCTGAGCAACTGGACCGAGCTCGACATCTGGCGCTACATCGCCGCCGAGAAGATCGACCTGCCCAGCCTGTACTACGCGCACGAGCGAGAGGTCTTCGAGCGCGACGGCATGCTGCTCGCCGTCGGGCCGTACTCCCAGCCCCGCAACGACGCCGAGGCCGCGGACGTGCGTACCGAGACCGTGCGCTACCGGACCGTGGGCGACATGTCGTGCACGGGCGCGGTCGAGTCCGACTCCTACACGGTCGACGACGTCATCACCGAGGTCGCTGCGACCCGCATCACCGAGCGCGGCGCGACGCGCGCCGACGACCGGATCTCCGAAGCCGCCATGGAAGACCGCAAGAAGGAGGGGTACTTCTAGTGAGCGCCGCCACCACGCACCCGCTGCCCGCCGAGGGCGCCTCGCCCACCGAGACCACGGACGAGTCGCCCGTGCTCCCCACGAGCACGCTGCTGCGCCTCGCGACCGCCGGATCCGTCGACGACGGGAAGTCGACGCTCGTCGGCCGCCTGCTGTTCGACTCCAAGTCCGTGCTCGCGGACCAGCTCGACGCCGTCGAACGCGTCTCGCGCGACCGCGGCCTCGCGACGGCCGACCTCGCGCTGCTGACCGACGGCCTGCGCGCCGAGCGCGAGCAGGGCATCACGATCGACGTCGCCTACCGCTACTTCGCGACCGCCAAGCGCTCGTTCATCCTGGCCGACTGCCCCGGGCACGTGCAGTACACGCGCAACACCGTCACGGGCGCCTCGACGGCCGACGTCGTCGTGCTGCTCATCGACGCCCGCAAGGGCCTGCTCGAGCAGACGCGCCGCCACCTCGCGGTCGCGAGCCTCCTGCGCGTCCCGCACGTGATCGTGGCCGTCAACAAGATCGACCTCGTCGACTACAGCCAGGAGCGCTACGAGGAGCTCGCCGACCAGATCCGCGAGGCCGCGGCCTCGCTCGGCGTCGCCCACATCCTCACGCTGCCCGTCTCGGCGCTCGAGGGCGTCAACGTCGTCGACCGCTCGGGCGGCCCCGAGGGCAAGACCCCCTGGTACGACGGACCGAGCCTGCTCGACCTGCTCGAGGAGCTCCCCCCGGCCGAGACCCCGGACACCGAGGCGTTCCGGTTCCCCGTCCAGGTCGTCCTGCGCCCCCAGGGTGCGGCGCTCGAGGAGCGGTTCCGCGACTACCGCGGGTACGCCGGTCAGATCGCCTCGGGCGTCGTCCGCGTGGGCGACGAGATCGTGGTCCTGCCCAGCGGGAAGAGGAGCACGGTCGAGGGCATCGACACGGCCGACGGCACGCTCGCCGAGGCCTTCGCCCCCCAGTCGGTCACGATCCGCCTCGCGGACGAGATCGACATCGCCCGCGGTGACCTCATCGCGGCCGCGGCCGACGCCCCGCAGGTCACGCAGGACGTCGAGGGCACCGTCGCGTGGCTCAGCGACAAGACGCTGCGCCCCGGCACCCGCGTCCTGCTCAAGCACACGACCCGCACCGTGCAGGCCGTGGTGCGCGACGTCGTCGGGCGCCTGAACCTCGACACGGCCGAGCTCGAGCCCGCCGAGGCGCTCGACCTCAACGACATCGGGCGCGTCACGCTGCGCCTGGCCTCCCCCGTCGCGGCCGAGGAGTACATCACCTCGCGTCGCACCGGTGCCTTCCTCCTGATCGACGGTCAGGACGGCGGCACCCTCGCAGCAGGAATGGTCGGAGACGCTCTGGCGGCCGTGCGATGTCCTTCGCAGCGTCCCGTGCAGTACGCGATCTGAGGTCCCCCGACCACCGCAGGTCGGGCCCGGACCACCGGGCCCTCGGATCGCGTACTGCATGGATCGGCGCTGCCGGGACACGACACGTCCACCGCCAGGCAACCACCGACCATCCCGAAGGAAACTCCATGAACACGTCGTCCCGCCCGACCCGCCTCACCCGAGCCGGCACGTCACGACACCGCTTCGCCCGCACCCGCTCCGCGGTCGCGGCGCTCGCCGTCGCGCCCCTGCTCCTGCTCGCCGCCTGCTCGACGGGCACGTCCGACGCCGCCGACAGCCCCGCCGCGTCCTCCGGCCCGGCCGACGAGCTGCGCCTCGGCTACTTCGCGAACGTCACCCACGCCCCCGCGCTCGTCGGGGTCGCGGGGGGCCAGTTCGAGGAGGCGCTGGGTGACACCACGCTCACGACCCAGGTCTTCAACGCCGGCCCCGCCGCGATCGAGGCCCTCAACGCGGGGGCCATCGACGCCACGTTCATCGGCCCCAACCCCGCGATCAACAACTTCGTGAAGTCGAACGGCGAGGCCGTGCGCATCATCGCGGGCTCCACGTCGGGCGGCGCGCAGCTCGTCGTGCGCGACGGGATCGACACGGCCGCCGACCTCAAGGGCACCAAGATCGCCTCGCCCCAGCTCGGCGGGACCCAGGACGTCGCGCTGCGCGCCTGGCTCACCGAGAACGGCCTGGAGAACGACATCCAGGGCGGCGGGGACGTCGCGGTCACCCCGACCGAGAACGCCCAGACCCTCACGCTGTTCCAGAACGGCGAGCTCGACGGCGGCTGGCTGCCCGAGCCCTGGGCCTCGCGCCTCGTGCTCGACGCCGGTGCGCACGTCCTGGTCGACGAGAAGGACCTGTGGGACGACGGCCAGTTCCTCACCACGCACCTGATCGTCCGCACCGACTTCCTCGAGGAGCACCCGGAGACGGTCGAGGCGCTCCTGCGCGGCGAGGTCGCGGCGATCGACTGGCTCGACGCCAACCCCGACGAGGCCAAGACGCTCGTCAACGGCGAGATCGAGAAGATCGCCGGCAAGCCCCTGTCGGACGCCGTCCTGGACCGCGCCTTCACCAACATCACCTTCACGACGGACCCGCTCGCGGGCACGCTCAACACCTTGCTCGAGGACGGCGTGACCGCCGGGACCACCACCGAGGCGGACCTGAACGGCATCTACGACCTGAGCCTCCTCAACAAGGTGCTGACGGAGGCCGGTCAGCCGACCGTCTCTGCCGCCGGTCTCGGCAAGGAGTAGCACCATGACCACCACGTCCCCCGCCCGCACGGGCTCCCCGGCCGGCACCCCTCTCGACGAGGGCACCGGCCCCACGACCGGCGTCCGCCTGCGCGGCGTGTCCAAGCGGTTCTCCCCGGCGGGCGCCCCGGTGCTCGAGGGGATCGACCTGGACATCGCGCAGGGCGAGTTCGTCTGCCTGCTCGGAGCCTCGGGCTGCGGCAAGTCGACGCTGCTCAACATCGTCGCGGGTCTGGAGCGCCCGACCACGGGGGACGTGGAGGTCGCCGGGGGCGGCGCGGCCCTGATGTTCCAGGAGTCCGCGCTGTTCCCCTGGCTCACCGCGAGCCGCAACATCGAGCTCGCGCTGAAGTTCCGCGGCGTCCCGCGCGCGGAGCGCCGTGAGCGGGCCGCCGAGCTGCTCTCGCTCGTCCGGCTCGACGGCTCGGGCGACAAGCGCGTCCACGAGCTCTCGGGCGGCATGCGCCAGCGCGTCGCGCTCGCCCGCTCGCTCGCCCAGGAACGGGACGTCCTGCTCATGGACGAGCCCTTCGCCGCGCTCGACGCGATCACGCGCGACCTGCTCCACGACGAGCTCGAGCGCGTCTGGGAGCAGACCGGGCGCACCATCGTCTTCATCACGCACAACGTCCGCGAGGCCGTACGGCTCGGGCAGCGCGTGCTGCTCATGTCGTCACGCCCCGGACGCATCGTGCGCGAGTGGGACGTCGACGTGTACGGCGCGAACGAGCAACGCAGCATCGAGGCCGCCGCCGCGTCGCGCCTCGCGACCGAGATCACCAACGACCTCCGTGAGGAGATCCGCCGCCATGCCGTCTGAGACCCTGACCCCGCGCGACGAGGCCCGCTCCGGCGCCGGCCCGGCCGAGAGTCCCACCACCCGGCCCCAGGACGAGGTGAGCACGCCCCGCGAGGCGAGCGCCGCCGTCGGGCACGCCAAGGACGTGGGCGACATCGAGGCGGGGCTCGACGCCCTCCAGACGAGCGTCGCGCCCACCGCGAGCCGGTGGTCCACGGTCTTCCAGGCCGTGTACCCGCCCGTGCTCGCGATCGCGATCCTGCTCGCGGTCTGGCAGGTGCTGGTGTGGCTCGAGGTCCAGCCCATCTACAACCTGCCCGGCCCCACCCAGGTCTGGGAGGCCGTGACCCGGGCCGCCGCGAGCGGCACGCTCTGGCAAGCGCTCGGCACGAGCCTCTCGCGCGGTGTCCTGGGCTTCCTCGCAGCCGTCGCGATCGGTACCCCGCTGGGCATCCTCGTGGCGCGCGTGCGCTGGGTGCGGGTGTCGTTCGGGCCCATCATCACGGGCCTGCAGGTGCTGCCGTCGGTCGCCTGGGTGCCCGCGGGCATCATCTGGTTCGGGCTGTCGGACGCCACGGTGTACTTCGTGATCCTCATGGGCGCGGTCCCGTCGATCATCAACGGGATCGTGTCCGGCGTGGACCAGGTGCCGCCGCTGTACCGGCGCGTGGGCCAGGTCCTGGGCGCGGGCCGCTTCCAGATGATCAAGGACGTGATCCTGCCCGCGGCGTTCCCCGGCTACCTCGCGGGCCTCAAGCAGGGCTGGGCGTTCTCGTGGCGCTCGCTCATGGCCGCGGAGATCATCGCGGTCGGCGGGGGGATCGGGTTCGGCCTGGGCGCGTTCCTCCAGCAGGGGCGCGAGCTGTCCGACATGGCGCTCGTCTTCACCGCGATCCTGCTGATCCTCGTGGTCGGCATGGTCATCGAGCTGCTGTTCTTCGCTCCGGTCGAGAAGACCATGCTGCGTCGCCGCGGCCTGGCTCCCGAGACGTCCACGAGCAAGGGCTCGGGGTGGCTGCTGCGCCGGCGTGAGCTGGCTTCGGCCGCTCTCGGGCGATGATGGGCGCATGAACTCTGAGCTCTACCCTCTCGGCCTGCGGATCGCGGGCCGTCCGGTCGTCGTCGTGGGCGGTGGGCCCGTGGCCGCGAGGCGCGCGCGGTCCCTCGTGGGTGCGGGCGCGCACGTGCGCGTCGTGGCTCCCGAGGTCTGCGAGGACCTGGCGGCGCTGGTCGCCCTCCCCGGGCCCGGCAGCGCGGCTCGCCTGCCCGACGGCGCGCGTCCCCTCGACGGGTCCGGCGCGCCCGGGCCCGTGGTCGGGTGGGACGCGCGTGCGTTCCGCCCGGGCGACCTCGAGGGCGCGTGGCTCGTGCACACCGCGACGGGATCGCCCGAGGTCGACGCGCAGGTCGCGGCCGAGGCCGAGGCGCTGCGCATCTTCTGCGTGAACGCGGGCGACGCCGAGGCCGGGACCGCCTGGGTGCCCGCGGTCGCACGGGTCACGGTGGGCGGCTCGTCGGCCGGTACGTCGGCCGCGGCAGACGCGCCGAGCACCGACAGCACCAACAGCACCAACAGCACCAAGATCACCGTGGCCGTCAACGCGGGGCGCGACCCGCGACGGGCGCAGCGCATCCGTGACGCGATCGACGCCCTGCTCGCGACGGGCGAGCTCCCCCTGCGTCAGGTCCGCCCGGGCGCGGGCGGCGTCGGGACGGTCGCCCTGGTCGGCGGCGGCCCCGGCGACGCCGGGCTCATCACGGCGCGCGGGCGGCGGCTGCTCGCGCAGGCCGACGTCGTGGTCACCGACCGGCTGGGCCCGCGTGCCCTGCTCGACGAGCTCGGGGACGACGTCGTGATCGTCGACGTCGGCAAGACGCCGGGGTTCCACCCGGTCCCGCAGGACGAGATCAACGCGCTGCTGGTCGAGCACGCGCTCGCCGGGCGCCGCGTCGTACGACTCAAGGGCGGCGACCCGTACGTGTTCGGGCGCGGGGGCGAGGAGCTCATCGCGTGCGAGGAGCACGGCATCCCCGTCGAGGTCGTGCCGGGCGTCACGAGCGCGGTCTCGGTGCCCGCTGCGGTCGGGATCCCGGTCACGCACCGCGGCTGGTCGCGCGGGTTCACGGTGCTGACCGGGCACGAGGACATCGGCAAGGTCCCGGCGGCGGCCGACCACACCGTGATCCTCCTCATGGGTGTCTCGCGGCTGCGCGACTCGGCCGCGGCCCTCGTGGCCTCCGGGCGGTCACCGCGGACGCCGGTCGCCGTGGTCGAGGACGGCTACGGCCCGCGCCAGCGCTCGACCGTCGGCACGCTCGAGACCATCGCCGACGTCGCCGCGGCCGCCGGGGTCCGCGCCCCGGCCGTGACCGTGATCGGGGACGTGGTCCGCGTCAGCCCCGCTTGGCGGGCGGCCGGGCTGGACTGAGGCCCGCGGTCGGCCGGGGACCCGCTCGAGCAGGCCGGGTCGCCCGGAGAACGCGAGAACGTCGAGGGGCCCGTCATCCGCAGGATGACGGGCCCCTCGGGGTTCGGGAGTGGCTGCGCTCAGGCCTGGGGGGCCAGGGCAGCGATCATCGGGTCGTCCTTCTCGATCATGCCCATCTTCGCCGCACCACCCGGCGACCCCAGGTCATCGAAGAACTCCACGTTCGCCCGGTAGTAGTCGCTCCACTCCGAGGGCACGTCGTCCTCGTAGTAGATCGCCTCCACCGGACACACCGGCTCGCACGCACCACAGTCCACACACTCGTCAGGATGGATGTACAACGACCGCTTGCCCTCGTAGATGCAGTCCACCGGACACTCCTCGATGCACGCCTTGTCCTTCACGTCCACACAAGGCTGAGCAATCACGTACGTCACGTCGGAGGTCCTTTTCGTCGGGCCGGAGGGCTTCACCCGGCTCCCTCCAGGCTATCGCCCCACCTGGCTGCGGCGAACCGCTTCTCACCTGCTAATACGCCCAGATCTCGCGGTTCGTCGCGTGTCCCCGGAGCGGACCGACGGGCTCAGAGGAGGCGCCGGGCGGCGGCCCACCGCGTGAGCTCGTGGCGCGAGGAGAGCTGGAGCTTGCGCAGCACCGACGACACGTGGGTCTCGACCGTCTTGACCGAGATGAAGAGCTCCGAGGCGACCTCGCGGTAGGCGTAGCCGCGCGCGATGAGCCGCATGACCTCCTGCTCGCGGGCCGAGAGCCGGTCGAGCTCGTCGTCGGCGACCGCGACGTCGGCCTGCCCGGTGCCGAACGCGTCGAGCACGAACCCCGCGAGCCGCGGCGAGAAGACCGCGTCGCCGCTCGCGACCTGGACGACCGCGCCCGCCAGGTCCGGACCCGAGATCGCCTTGGTCACGTAGCCGCGGGCTCCCGCCCGGATGACCGCCACGACGTCCTCGGCCGCGTCGGACACGGACAGGGCGAGGAACCGCGTGGAGCCCAGGAGGTCGGAGCAGCGGGTGATGACCTCGGCCCCGCCTCCGCCGTTGCCGCCCGGGAGGTGCACGTCGAGCAGGACGACCGGTGGCCGCAGGGCGCGGATGGCCTCGACGGCGCCGTCGACGCTGTCGGCCTCGCCCACGATGTCCACGCGCCCGTCGAGGCTCGCACGGACCCCCGCGCGGAACATGTGGTGGTCGTCGACGAGCACGACCGGGACGGGCGCGCCCGGGAGCGTGGCCGGTTCGGGGTTCGGGATGGTGGTCACGTGCGCTCCTGGGTCGTGCGGGCGATGGGCTCGGGCTGCGGCGCGGGTCCCGTGAAGGGCGTCGGCGCAGGCCGCGCCCCGTTCCGGGCCGGTCCGACGGGCGTCGTGCCCGCGTCGGGCTCCCCCGGCATCCTAGGTGCGGTCGCACCCGTGGCGGCCGTCGAGGCCGTCGACTCGCCCTCGGCCTCGGCCGCCCGGGGCACCTTGAGCCGCACCTCGGTCCCCCACCCCGGCCGCGACACGACCTCGGCCTGCCCTCCGCGCCGCGTCACTCGCCCGATGATCGACTCGCGCACGCCGAACCGGTCCTGGGCGATGTCCTTCATCTCGAACCCGTCGCCGCGGTCGCGCACGAACACCTCGACCATGTCGTCGGACACCTCGAGGTAGACCGAGACGGGCGGACGCCCGTGCGCGACGGCGTTGACGAGCGCCTCGCGCGTGGCCTGGAGGAGCGCCGTGGTCTCGTCGGTCGGCACGCAGTCCCCCACGACGACGACGTCGACCACGACCGCGGCCGTCCCGGCCGACCCGCCGTCGCCGACCGTCCCCGCAGCGCTCATGCCCGCGGTGCTCGCGGCGCCGGCCGCGAGCCGCCAGCTCTGGCGGTCCTCGACCTCGCCCACGAGCGTCCGGAGCTCGGCCGCGAGCGACGTACCAGGAGCCGGTCGGTCGTTGTACAACCACTCGCGCAGCTCGCGCTCCTGGGCCCGCGCGAGGCGCGCGACGGTGTCCGCGTCGGCGGCGCTGGCCCGGATGAGCGCGAGCGTCTGCAGGACCGAGTCGTGCAGGTGGGCCGCGATGTCCGCCCGCTCGGCCTCGCGTGCCCGGGCCGCGCGCTCGTCGCCGAGCTCGCGCACGAGCCGCAGCCACCACGGGGCGAGCACGATCGCAGCGCCCGCGAGCACGGCGAGCGACGCCACGGTCGCCCGGACCATGTCCGAGGCCGTCGAGTCCTGACCCACCAGGAGCAGGACCCCGACCAGGACGAGGACCAGACCGCCCGCGAGCCGCAGGACCCCGGCGGGCGTCCTGCCCCCCGCGCGCGAGAGCCAGCGGCCCCGCTGCGCGGCGTCGAGCTGCGACCACGCGAGGGCCGTCCCCGCGAGCGCGATGAGCACGGGCAGGACCCAGGAGACCTCGACGTCGACCCCGGCACGGGCCGCCAGCAGGACAGCGGCCCCGCTCAGCAGGACCACGCCGATCGCGACGTCACGCACCGGGAGCTTGCGCACGCGCCCCTGCAGACGGGGCGCGATCCGTCGGAGCGAGGCGGGGCGCTCTTCGTCGGCGGCCTGCGCAGGGTCGCCCACGGGCACCGTGACCCAGAGGAAGACGTACAGGACGATCCCCGCGCCGCCCGCGAGGGCGAGCAGGACCATCACGAGGCGCATCGCGCCCACGGGCAGGTCGAGGTGCAGCGACAGCCCTCGGCACACACCACCGACCCAGCGTCCCTGCTCGGGGCGCCGGAGCGGGAGTCGCCTGGCTGGTTGCGCGGTCTGTGTCACCCTCTGATGGTCACACGTCCCGGCGACCCCACCGGGCGAAACGCCCCCTTGGTCCCATCCCTGACCGGAAGATCAGGGTCCCGCGGCGCACGATTCAGGGTCGGCTCAGGGGAACACCCGATACCGTCCGGCGGAGGTGCGCGGCAGGCTGGAGCCATGAACACCGAGGACACCTCCCCAGAACCCCCGGCCGGGAGCTCCGCACCGACCGGGGCGTCCCAGCAGACCGCCGGGACGCCCTACCCGACGAACGGTCCGGCGCCCGCGGGTCCCGACGGTCCGCCCGCGAACCCGCCGGCCCAGTCCACCGGGATGGACAGCTTCTTCGACGCCGTCCGACGTCTCGGCATCTCCCGCTCGGACGACCGCTGGATCGGTGGCGTCGCGGGCGGGATCGCCGACCGGTTCGGGATCGACCCCCTCATCGTGCGTGGTCTCCTCGTCGTCTCGGTCTTCCTCTCGGGAGCCGGCCTCGTCCTGTACGGCGTCGCTTGGGCCCTTCTCCCCGAGTCCCGGGACGGCCGCATCCACCTGCAGCAGACGATCCGCGGCGACTTCGACGTCGCGATGCTCGGGGCGGCCGCGACGACCATCGTCGGCCTGAGCTGGAGCACCGGCTGGTCGTCCTGGTGGCACTTCGCAGGGCTCGAGTGGCTCAACGGACTGTTCTGGACCGCCGCGGTCGTCGTCGTGATCGTGCTGGTCGTCAACCGTCGCAACGACAAGCGCGCCGCCTACACCGCGGCCCAGCACACGCAGCAGCAGGCCCCGCCGGTCGCCCAGCCCGGCCAGCCCTACCCCGCTCAGCCGTTCGGACCGGGCGTCGCGCCCTCCCAGCAGGGCCACCAGGGGAACGCCTGGCAGCACGGCCGCCCCGGCCAGCCCACGCAGGCACGCCCCCCGTACGGAGCTCCCGCCCCGGGCGCCGCACCCGGGGTGACGTACCCCGCGACCCCCGCGGCGCCGTCGGGCCACGCGTACACCGCCTCCGCTCCCCTGCCCCCGCAGGGCTATGCGGGCCAGCGCCCCACCCCGCCCGTCCCGCCCCAGGCCTACGCCGCCCAGCAGGCCGCAGCCCAGCAGGCCGCGCGCGCCCAGGAGCAGGCCCGACGCCAGGCCCAGCGCGAGGCCGACCGGCTGCGCCGCCTCGAGGAGCAGCGCGCCCGCGCCGCCCGGCGCCCGCGCGGCCCGGGCACCGCGATCGTCGGGATCACGCTCGGCGTGAGCCTGCTCGGCGCAGCGGTCCTCATGCTGCTCGAGCGTCGCGACGTGATCGACGTGCCGTTCTTCTACACGTGGATCGGCGCGACGATCATCCTCCTCGGCCTCGGCGTCGTGATCTCGGGCCTGCGTGGCCGCACGAGCGGAGCCCTGGGTGGCCTCGCGATCGTCGCGACGATCATCGCGCTCCCGATCGCCGGCTGGAGCTCGGTCGACCGCTTCGACGTGAACCTCCAGGGCCGCGCGTCGGACTCGACCTACACGGTCACCTCGGTCGAGGACGCGGAGAACGGGTTCGCCTTCACGTTCGGCGACCCCGTCGTCGACCTGAGCCGGCTCGACCTGAGCGCGGTCGGCGAGGACCCCGTCGTCGTCCCCGTCGACCTGCGGGCCGGGGACCTGACCGTGATCGTCCCCTCGGGCGTCCCGGTCGAGGCCGAGGTCCGCGTCCTCGCTGGCAACGCGACCTGGACCGTCGACGGCGAGCGCCGCAGCGTCAACGGCGTCAACACCCGCCCGTACACCTTCACCACCGACTCCGTCTCCGACGGCGCCGACCCCGTGCTCCTGCTCGAGGTCGACGTCGCCGCGGGAGACGTCACCATCCGGGAGGAATCATGACCACCGAGAAGACCCCCTACGAGTCCGACGACAGCGACGAGACTCAGGCCCTCCCCCCGGTCGACCCGACGATCGAGCTCGCGGTCACGCCGAGCGAGGCCACCGAGGAGGCGCGAGCCGGGGCCGACGAAGCCGACGGTGACCCCGACGCGACGCAGGTCCTGGAGGCGGCCGCTCCGTCCGAGGCCGACCTGGCCGACGAGCTGTTCCGGACCGAGGCGACCCAGGCGCTGCCCGCCGCCGAGCCCACCCAGGCTCTCCCCGTGACTCCCCCGACTCAGGCACTGCCCGTCTGGGAGGCTGCGCCGACGCACACGCAGGCCTACCCGGTGCAGGACGCGCCGGTTGCGCCCGAGCCGGTCGTCCCGGCAGCAGCTCCCGCCGCGGCCCCGGCACCCGCCCCTGCGGTCGACCCGGCCGCGCAGTGGAACACCACGGCGCAGCAGAAGGCGAACCTCGCCCCCAGCAGCGCGGTCCCCGGCGAGGACCCGCGCAACCGGGGCCTGCGCGTGGGCACGGTCGTGTGGGGCTTCATCATCGTCGCGGTGGGCGCGGGCATCCTCGCCCTGGCCCTCGGCGCGACGTACGACCTGGACGTCGCGCTCATCGCCCTGCTGAGCGTCGCGGGCCTGGTGCTCGTGGTCGGCTCGATCGTGTCGAGCAGCCGGCGCAGCGCCCGTGAACGAGCCCACCGGTGACCGTCCTCGCGTGAGTGCATGGTTCGGCTGCGACACGCCCGGCGTGTCGCAGCCGAACCATGCACTCGGCACCGGAAGAGGTGAGCACGACGGCGGCGCACCGGTCGAAGGACCGGTGCGCCGCCGTCGTGCTTCCGTGCGAGAGTGCCTCAGCGCGGGGGCGTGCCCTCCGTCGGGGGTGTTGCGGGAGGCGTGTCGGTACCGGTCGGCGGTACGCCCGGGCTCTTGGGCTCCTCGACGGGAGCCGTGTGGGTCGACGTGCGGGTGGGCGGCGTGACCGGCGGCGTCGTGGGTGCCGGCGTCGTGGGTGCCGGCGTCGTGGGCGTCGTCGGGGCGGGCGTCACGGGCGCTGCCGGCGCCGCGTGCGCAGGGGTGTGCGCGGGGGGTGCCGCGGACGAGAGACCGCCGCCCGAGGTGTAGCCGCCCGGCGTCTCGACCGCGACCGCCGGACCGCTCGCGATCTTGCGGAGCGCGATCCCGATGAGGATGAACATGATGCCCAGGCCGATCACGAGGGCAGCGACGCCGAACGCGACGACCGACGTGAAGAGCGAGGCACGCAGGAACGACGCGTTCATGACCGTGGCGCGGCGCTCGTCGTCCTGCGGGAGCTCGGCGTAGGTCTGGCCGTCGCTCATCTCGAGCGCGTGCTTGTTGATGACCTCGGCCTGCGCATAGGCGGAGAACGGACCGCTGACGTGGGCCCCCGCGAGGAACGACGCGTCGTCGGACACCGTGATGTCCTCGGCCGACAGCTGCGAGGACACGACACCCCAGGTGACACCACCCGCGATGATCATGACGATCCCTGCGATGACGCTGAGGAGTCCGATGACTCCTACGCCCTTCGCGGGCCGAACCGTGACAGTGCTGGACATTGCGGTATCCCTCCCCGAGCCGGATCTTTGGTGTCAACGTAGCGACGTTTCGTCGTTTCCGCCGGACGAAAGGTCTGTTCGACGTCGAAACGGCGCACGCACGGGCAGGTCGGACACTCAGTCGATGGGAGAATCCGGGGGTGAGGATCACCCATGTGACGGACTGCTACCTGCCCCTTCTCGGCGGCATCGAGACCCAGGTGAGCCGCCTCGCGGCCCAGCAGGCCGCGGCGGGCCACGTCGTCGAGGTGATCACCACGACGCCCTCGGCGCGCGGCGAGCACGGGGTGAGCACCGAGGTGCACGACGGCGTCACGATCCACCGCGTCGCGGCCCGGATCCCGGGTGGCTATCCCGTGCACCCTCGCGCTGCCCACCACGTGACGCGCCGCCTGCGCGCGTCACGGCCCGACGTCGTGCACCTGCACATGGGCGTCCTGACGCCGTCCGTGCAGGCGTCGCTGAAGCCCGTCGCGCGCCTCGGCCTGCCCGCGGTCCTGACCGTGCACAGCGTGTGGGGCTCGGCCGAACGCTGGTTCGCGGCGCTCGACCGCGTCACGCACTGGTCGCGTCTCCCGATCCTGCTGTCGGCCGTGAGCGAGCTGACCGCGGCCCCGCTGCGACGCATCGCGGGGCCGGGCGTGCCCGTCGAGATCCTGCACAACGGGCTCGACCTCGACGAGTGGGCAGTACCGCGCGTCGAGCGGGGCGCGCGCGGCGAGGGCAAGGCCGTGCACGTCGTCGCCGCGACCCGGTTCGCGCCGCGCAAGCGGGTGCTCCCCCTGCTCGAGTCGATCCGGCAGGCCGTCGAGCGCCTCCCCCAGGACGCGCTCTTCGCGACGATCGCGGGCGAGGGACCCGAGCTCGACGCGGCCCGACGGTTCGTCAAGGAGCACGGGCTCTCGTCGACGGTCAGCCTCCCGGGGCGCCTCGGCGCGCACGAGCTCAAGCGCCTCTACTCGCGCGCCGACGTGTTCCTGGCACCGGCGGTCCAGGAGTCGTTCGGCATCGCGGCGCTCGAGGCGCAGGCGGCGGGGCTCGCCGTGGTGACCCGCAAGGAGTCGGGTGTGGCCGAGCGGCTCACGGACGGCGTCGACGGGCTGCTCGCCGCCGACGACGCCGAGATGACGGACCAGATCGTGCGGCTCGTGACGCAGGACGGCCTGCTCGACCGGATCGTCGCGCACAACCGCGAGGTCCGGCCGTCGAGCGGCTGGCCGAGCGTGCTCGCCGACGTCGAGAAGGCGTACGAGAAGGCGGCGGCGTACCGCGAGGAGAAGGCCGCGCGGGGGTAGAACCGGGGCCGAAAGCTCCCGGCCGCACGGCCGACCGAGGCTCAGTCCTGGGACAGGGTCTCCAGCTCCAGCACGTGTCGACGCTCGAACTCGACGCGGTCTCCGGCGAGCAGGCCGGCGATACCCGCCGGGTCGTTGTCGAGCAGACCCACCATGCGATCGCCCTCGACCTCGGTCACGAGCACCCACATGCGCTCGCCGATCCCCGCGTCGGGGACGAAGACGAGCTTGACGAGACGTCCCGGGACCACCCCCGACGTGTCCCCGGGGACGGGATAGGTCTGCGGGTGCTGCGCGTTCCACTCGACGACGTCGCGGAGCGACCACCGTTCGGGCTCCGGTCGATGGCCTCCGCGGTCGTGCTCCGGAAGGTCTCGCAGCATCCCTTCCTGCTTCCGGTCGAGCGTCCCGTCGCCGAGCATCTGCTCCAGGATTCGAGTGTTGTACGGCCCGAGGAGGGTCCACGGCCCCACCCTGTCGTGACTCGCAGCCCGGATCGCCAGCTGTGCTCGGCGGAGCGGGAGCCTCGCGAGCCCAGGATCGATCGCCAGCACGTCGTGGAAGTGCGCGACCACAGGCTGGGACTCGTCGGACTCGACCGCGGAGAGGTAGGTCCACCCGTCCGGCCACCGGACGACCCGTGTCACGGCGAGGCCGCTCTCCAGGACCTCGACGCTCGAGACCACGAGATCGTCAGGAGCGGGGACCTGAGGCCGCCGGGACCGACCGAACATCAGGGCTCTCCGACGAAGCGCTGACGAGTCGCGTGCGGTTCCATGACGGGCAAGGTACCGCACGAACGTACCGGGTGGGTGGAGGGTCACCTCGGTCGCAGGCCTTCGGGGACGCCGAAGGGCCGGCCCCGCAGATTCCTCTGCGCGGCCGGCCCTTCGCGGCTCAGCGGGAGGTCACTCCCACTCGATGGTGCCCGGCGGCTTGCTCGTCACGTCGAGCACGACGCGGTTGACGTCCTTGACCTCGTTCGTGATGCGCGTCGAGATGATCGCGAGGACGTCGTACGGCAGGCGCGTCCAGTCCGCGGTCATGGCGTCCTCCGAGGAGACGGGGCGCAGCACGATCGGGTGACCGTAGGTGCGGCCGTCGCCCTGGACGCCGACCGAGCGGACGTCGGCCAGGAGCACCACGGGGCACTGCCAGATCTCGTCGTCCAGGCCGGCCTTCGTGAGCTCCTCGCGCGCGATCGCGTCCGCTGCGCGCAGGATCTCCAGGCGCTCGGCCGTGACCTCGCCGACGATGCGGATGCCGAGCCCGGGGCCGGGGAACGGCTGACGGGCCACGATGACCTCGGGCACGCCGAGCTCGCGGCCCACGGCGCGCACCTCGTCCTTGAACAGGGCCCGCAACGGCTCGACGAGCGAGAACTGCAGGTCGTCGGGCAGGCCGCCCACGTTGTGGTGGCTCTTGATGTTGGCCGTGCCCTCGCCGCCGCCGGACTCGACGACGTCCGGGTACAGGGTGCCCTGGACGAGGAACTTGACCTCACCACCGTGATCGCCCGCGTCCGCGACGATGTCGCGCGCCGCCTGCTCGAACGCGCGGATGAACTCGCGGCCGATGATCTTGCGCTTGGTCTCGGGGTCCGAGTGGCCCGCGAGCGCGGCGAGGAAGCGCTGCTTCTCGTCCATGACGACGAGCTTGACGCCCGTGGCCGCGACGAAGTCGCGCTCGACCTGCTCGACCTCGCCCGCGCGCAGCAGGCCGTGGTCGACGAACACGCACGTGAGCTGGTCGCCCACGGCCTGCTGGACGAGTGCCGCGGCGACCGAGGAGTCGACGCCTCCGGACAGGCCGCAGATGACGCGCGCGTCGCCGACCTGCTCGCGGATGAGCGCGATCTGGTCGGCGATGACGTTGCCCGGGGTCCAGTCGCCGGCGAGGCCCGCGCCCTGGTACAGGAAGTTCTCGAGAGCCTTCTGGCCCAGCGGGGAGTGCTTGACCTCGGGGTGCCACTGCACGCCGTAGAGGCGGCGCCCGGTGTCCTCGAACGCTGCGACCGGGGAGCCGGCCGAGGTCGCGAGGACCTCGAAGCCCTCGGGGGCCGCGTGGACGGCGTCGCCGTGGCTCATCCAGGCGGTCTGCTGGTCGGGCGAGCCCGCGAGCAGCGCACCGGCCTGGCAGACCTCGACGGCCGTGCCGCCGTACTCGCTGAGGCCGGTCTGCGCGACCGTGCCACCGAGCGCCTTGGCCATGGCCTGGAAGCCGTAGCAGATGCCCAGGACGGGCACGCCGGCGTCGAACAGCGCGGGGTCCACGAAGGGCGCACCCTGCGCGTACACGGACGAGGGACCACCGGACAGGATGATCGCTGCCGGGTTCTTGGCGAGCATCTGCTCGACGGTGAAGGTGTGGGGGACGATCTCCGAGTACACCTTGGCCTCACGCACGCGACGCGCGATCAGCTGGGCGTACTGTGCGCCGAAGTCGACGACCAATACGGGCCGGGGGGCTGAGGGGGTGGGTGTCACCAGCCCAGGATAGTTGGCTCGGCGCCGATCCCCGGCATCGGTCCACGACGTGCGACGGGGATCACTGCGCGCGTCAGGCGGGCAGCCGTCCGCGCAGCTCGCGAGCGGCCCGCTCGGGGTCGGCCGCGCCCGTGATCGCACGCACCACGACGATGCGCTCGGCCCCCGCGTCGAGCACCTCGTCGAGCCGCGCGGCGTCGACACCGCCGATCGCGAACCACGGCGTGGTCGGCGCCGTCGCGGCGACCTGTCGCAGCAGGTCGAGCCCGACGGCGTCGCGCCCCGGCTTGGTCGGCGTCGCCCAGAGCGGTCCCACGCAGAAGTAGTCGACCTCGGGATCCGCCTCGGCGGCCGTGGCCTGGGCGAGCGAGTGCGTCGAGCGGCCCAGCAGCGGGCTCTCGCCCAGGAGCGACCGGACCGCGGGCACGGGCAGGTCGCCCTGACCCATGTGCACCACCGGGGCTCCCGTCAGGAGGGCGACGTCGGCCCGGTCGTTGACCGCCCACAGCGCCCCGTGCTCGGTCGCGACGCGCGCGACGACCTCCTGCAGCTCGACCTCGCGCGCGACGTCGAGCCCCTTGTCGCGGAGCTGGACCACGTCGACCCCGCCCGCGAGCGCCGCGTGCAGGAAGTCCTCGAGGTCGCCGCGCTCCTCGCGGGCGTCGGTGCACAGGTACAGCCGGGCCGCCCGCAGGCGCTCGACGGCCGCCTGGCGGGCCCGCCCGGCAGGAGCCGTGGGGCTGGTGCGCTGGGGCGAGGTGTGCTGTCGGGGCTCGGCGTCGCCGGTCGGAGCAGTGGTCACGGCGCCCAGGATAGGCGCGGCCCGTCCGGGACACGGTCGCGGCGCAGCCCGTGGGCACGCCCCGAGCGTGGCCGGCGTGCGTTGTAGGGTGGCCGCGAAGCACGGGAGCCCCGCACGGGGCTGAGAGGGCGAGAGCCGACCGTCGAACCTGATCTGGGTCATGCCAGCGAAGGGAGCGAGCGCATGTGCGCAGCCCTGTCCACCGACCGCCCCGCCCTGCCCGCGCGTCCGCCCGGGCGCGAGGGGAGCCCGGGGGGCGCGGCGCCGTCGGGCCTCGTGGGGCGTGCCGCGCCCGGCGACCGGACGATCACCACGCCCGACGGCGCCACGGACGTCCTCGTCGTGGGCGGCGGCATCGTGGGGCTCACCGCGGCCTGGCGGGCCTCTCGCGCGGGTCGGCGCGTCACCGTCCTGGACCCGGCGCCCGGAGACGGCGCGACGCACGCCGCGGCCGGGATGCTCGCGCCCGTGACCGAGGCCGACTTCGGCGAGGAGACCGCACTGCGCCTGGGCGCCGACTCGGCAGCACGGTGGCCTGCGTTCGCGGCCGAGCTCGAGGCGGACGCGGGGCTCGACGTCGGGCTGCGCCCCACCGGCACGCTCACGCTGGCCTACGACGGCGACGACCTCGCGCTCGGGCGCCGCGTGCGCGCGCTCCAGGAGGCCTGGGGGCTCGACTCGACCGAGATCTCGGTCGCGGCGGCGCGCGAGCGCGAACCGCTCGTCGGGCCGCGCGTGGCCGGTGCGTTCTGGGCACCGGGCGACCATCAGGTCGATCCCCGCGCGGTGCACCGCGCGCTGACCGCGGCCCTCGCGCGGGACCCGCGCGCCGCCGTCGTGCGCCGCCGGGCGGTCCGGCTGCTGCGCGCGTCCGGACCCGGCTCTCCCGTGACCGGGGCGCTCGACGACACGGGCGTCGAGCACCGCGCGGGGACCGTGGTCCTCGCGGCGGGTGCGAACTCGGGGGACCTGCTCGCGGACGTCCCCGAGGTGTGCGCCCCGACCCGTCCGGTGAAGGGGCAGACGCTGCGGCTCGACGCCCCCTCGTGGTTCACGCTCGACCACGTGGTGCGCGGGATCGTGCAAGGGCGTCCGGTGTACGTCGTACCGCGTACGCCCGGGCCCGACGGGCACCGCGAGGTCGTCGTCGGCGCGACGAGCGAGGAGCACCCCGACGACCGGCGCGCGACCGCGGGCGGCGTCTTCGCGCTCCTGCGCGACGCGCGCGCCCTGCTGCCCGGGCTCGACGAGCTGGCCCTCGTCGAGGTCACCCCGCGCGTGCGCCCGGGCACGCCCGACAACCTGCCGTTCCTGGGGCCCACCACCGTCCCCGGCCTGGTCCTCGCCACGGGCCACTACCGCAACGGCGTGCTGCTCGCCCCCGTGACGGGAGCAGCGATCGACGCGGTCCTGACCGGCCAGCCGCTGCCGCCCGCGGTCGCGGCGATCGACCCCCTGCGCTTCTCGCCCACCCCTACCCCCGCGAGATAGAGGGCTCGCGTCGAGGTAGCGGGGTGGGGCCCTCTACCCCGACGGCAGACCTCTACCTCGGCTCCCACCTCCCGGAGGACCACATGACCCACCCGACTCCCTCGTCCACGACGACCGGCGCGCGGCCGACGAACCCTCCCGCGGGCACCACCGTGCACCCGCGCTCGACCGCGAGCCCCCTCGTCAACGGCGAGCCCTACCCGCTCACCGCCCCCACGACCGTCGCAGCGCTGGTCGCCGCGCTCCTGCCCGAGCTCGTCGGGGACACCGGGGACGTCCCCCGCGGCGTCGCGGTCGCGATCGACGACGCCGTGCTCCCCCGCAGCACGTGGTCGTCCACGACCCTGCGCGACGGCGACCGCGTCGAGGTCGTCACGGCGGTGCAGGGTGGTTGACACCAGGCAGGACACGGACCGCGCACCCGACGACTCCCTGGTCGTCGCGGGCGTCCCCCTCGGCTCCCGCCTGGTCATGGGCACGGGCGGCGCGGCCAACCTGCTGACGCTCGAGGACGCCCTCGTGGCGTCCGGGACCGCGCTCACGACCGTCGCGATGCGCCGCGTCGCGCGGGTGCGTCCGTCGGGTGGCGCGGGCGGCGACGGGGGTGCGGGCGAGACCGGCATCTGGGGCCTGCTCGACCGCCTCGGCATCCGCGCCCTGCCCAATACCGCGGGCTGCTTCTCGGCCAAGGAGGCAGTCCTCACGGCCCACCTCGCGCGCGAGGCCTGCGGCACGGACTGGGTCAAGCTCGAGGTGATCGCCGACGACGTGACGCTCCTGCCCGACCCGATCGGGCTCGTCCAGGCCGCCGAGACCCTGGTCCGCGACGGCTTCACGGTGCTGCCGTACACCAACGACGACCCCATCCTCGCGCGCCGCCTCGAGGACGTGGGGTGCGCGGCCGTCATGCCGCTCGGTGCGCCCATCGGGTCGGGGCTCGGCATCCTCAACCCGCGCAACATCGCGGCCATCGCGTCGGCCGCCCGGGTGCCCGTGATCCTGGACGCGGGGATCGGGACCGCGTCCGAGGCCGCGCACGCCCTCGAGCTCGGGTGCGACGGGGTTCTCCTGGCGACCGCGGTCACCCGCGCCGCCGACCCCGTGCGGATGGCCACGGCCATGCGGCTCGCGGTCGAGGCCGGGCGTCTCGCCGCGCTCGCGGGCCGCATCCCGCGACGCGAGCAGGCGCTCGCGAGCTCACCGGTCGACGGGATGGTGGGCCGGACCGGGTCGGGCGGCGCCGGGCCGGCGGCCGGTCTCACGGGGGCCGGGGTGCTGGGCGGCGGGAACCTCGACCTGGCGCTGTGACCGGTTCACCGAGGTAGAGGCTTCTCGTCGAGGTAGAGGCTTCTGGCCCTCTACCTCGACGGCAGGCCTCTACCTCGGCGGAGCGGTCAGTACGTCGGGCGCCCCGGCTCGACGTCCCGCACCCACGCCAGGACCCCGCCCTCGACGTTGCGCGCGTCCACGCCCACCGCTCGTGCGAGCCCCGCGACCCGGTCCGACCGGCCCCCGACCTTGCACAGCACCGCGACCGTCCGGTCCCGGGGAAGGTCCGCGAGCGCAGCCCGCGCGTCCGGCCCGGCGTAGACCCCGCTCGGCACGACGCGGGCGCCGTCGATCCCGACGATCTGCGTCTCCCAGTCCTCGCGCACGTCGAGCAGCAGCAGGTCGTCGTCGGGGTCGGCGAGGCGGGCGGCGAGCTCGCGGGGGGTCAGGCTCGTCGGCGCCGGGCCGGCTCCGGCCGGAGCGCCGACGGCGCCCGACGACGCCACGCCCGGCCCGCGGACCGGCGCACCGAGGACCGTGCCCGCCCCGGGCAGCCCGCGCACGCCCGACTCCCCCGGGACCCCGGCGAGGTCGACCGCGAGGCGCCCCTCCGCCGTCGGGCCGGAGAGACTCTCGAAGAGGCCCCCCGCGACCGCAGGACGCGCCGCGCCGGCGCCCGCGGGAACCGGCGCCAGCCCGCAGAACGCCTCATAGGCCTGGTCCCCGGACAGCAGGCCCGTGACCGGCTCGCGCTGCGGGTCGGCACGGACCGTGAGGTGGCGCCACGTGAGCTCGAGCGAGTCGTAGACCGCGAGGCGTCCCAGGAGCGTACGACCCGCGCCCGTGACGAGCTTGACGGCCTCGGTCGCCATGACCGAGCCGATCGTCCCGCACATGGCGCCGAGCACACCGCCCGTGGCGCAGTCGGGGACCGTGCCGGGGGGCGGCGGCTCGGGGAACACGTCGCGGTAGACCACGCCCTCGCCCCCGGGGGGCGTCGCCCAGAAGACGCTCACCTGGCCCTGGAACCGGAAGATCGATCCCCACACGCACGGGATGCCCGCGATCTCCGCGGCGTCCCCCACGAGGTAGCGGGTCGCGAAGTTGTCGGTCCCGTCGAGGACCAGGTCGTAGCCGGCCAGGACGTCCAGGACGTTGCCCGCGTCGAGGCGCTGCTCGTGCAGGCGGACGGTCACGTGGGGGTTGACCTCGGCGATCGCGGCCCGCGCGGAGGCGACCTTGGGCCGTCCCACGTCCGAGCCGCCGTGGATCACCTGGCGCTGGAGGTTGGAGACCTCGACGCGGTCGTCGTCGACGATCCCGATCGTGCCGACCCCCGCCGCCGCGAGGTAGAGCAGCGCGGGGCTGCCCAGCCCGCCCGCGCCCACGACCAGGACGCGCGCGGCGCGCAGCCGCTGCTGGCCCTCGATCCCGATGCCCGGCAGCGCGAGGTGCCGCGAGTACCGGGCGAGCTCCTCAGGGCTGAGCGGCTCGGTCGAGGGCGCGACCAGCGGCGGCAGCGAGGTCATCGTGCGTACTGCTCCACGAGCGCGTCGAGCTTGGCCTCGGCCTCGCGGTGGACCTTCTTCTCCAGGACGAAGGACATGACCGGCACGACACCGGCGAACACCATGCTGGTCAGGCGGCCCCAGCTCCAGCGCATCTTGGACCACAGGTCGAGGACCGTGACGAGGTAGACCACGTAGATCCACCCGTGCGCGAACGGGATCCAGCCGACGAAGCGCATCACGCCGTCGACGTCGACGAACGCGCCCACGCCGTACTTGACGATCATCTCGACGCACAGGATCAGGAGCATCACACCGGTGATGAGAGCCATCACGCGGTAGCGCGCGAGCGCGCCGCGGGCCTTGCGGACCGCGGTGTCGACGACCTCCTGCGTGGGGGCCTGCGCCACGGCGTCGGAGGTCTGCTGCGTGCCGGCGGGGTCGGGCGTGGTCATGGGAAGGTTTCCTTACGCTGTGCGAAAATCCGTGGCTCGGTGTCGGTGGCCACACCTAATGTTAGTGACCGTGCGACCCCTCCCCCTCCCCGACCCGGGCACCCCTCCGCTCACCGGCCCTGGCGCCCTCCTCTGGTGGCTCGCCCGCCGCCAGTGGGGCATCCTCACGATCGCCGTCCTGCTCGGCATGGTCACGTTCGGGTGCCAGGCCGTCATGCCCTACGTGCTCGGCCGAGCCCTCGACGAAGGACTGAGCGAGGGCTTCGGCGCGGTCCTGCTGGGCTGGGCCGCGGTCATGCTCGGGATCGGCGTGGTCCAGGTGGCCGCCGCCGCGGTGGGGCACCGCTTCGACATCGAGAACTGGCTGCGCTCGGCCTTCACCACGTCGCAGCTCGTCGGGGACACCGTGGCCCGTTCGGGGCACACCATCACCGACGAGCTCCCCACGGGAGAGGTCGTCTCGGCCGTCGCGTCGGACGCCCTGCGCGTGGGCGAGGTCTACGCGATCGCGGCGCGGTTCGCGGGCTCGCTCATGGCGTACGCGGTCGTCGCGGGCATCATGCTGAGCACCTCGTTCCAGCTGGGGCTCGTCGTCGTCCTGGGCCTGCCGGTCGTCGCGGGCATCCTCGCGTTCCTCGTCAAGCCGCTCCAGCAGCGCCAGGCCGCCCAGCGCGAGGCCTCGGGCCGGCTCACGACGCTCGGCGCGGACACCGTCTCGGGCCTGCGGATCCTGCGCGGCATCGGCGGCGAGAAGGTCTTCACGGACCGGTACCGGACCCAGTCGCAGGACGTGCGCCGCACGGGCGTGCGCGTCGCGACGACGCAGTCCTACCTCGACGCGCTCCAGGTCCTGCTGCCCGGGCTGTTCGTGGCCCTGGTCCTGTACCTGGGCGCGCACGCCGCGGTGCGCGGTGAGATCAGCCCGGGGCAGCTCGTGGCGTTCTACGGCTACGCGGCGTTCCTGTCGTGGCCCTTGCAGATCGCGACCCAGACGCTCCAGGCCACGACGCGCGCGCACGTCGCCGCGAAGAAGCTCATCAAGGTCCTCTCGGTCGTCCCCGCGACGGGCGCGACGCCCGGCACGGCCACGACGCCGCCCGTGGGCTCGGTGCTGGTCGACGACGCGAGCGGCGTCGAGCTCGCACCCGGCCGGGTCGTCGCGCTCGTGAGCGTGGACCCGGACGAGTCGGCGCGCATCGCCACGCGCATGGGCCGGTTCGACGACGTCGCGGAGGCGGGCACGCCCGTGCACCTGGGCGGGGTCCGGCTCGCGGACCTCGACAAGGACGTGGTGCGCGAGCGCATCGTCGTCGCCGAGGCCACGCCGCACCTGTTCTCGGGCGTGCTCGGCGAGGAGCTCGACGTGCGCGGGGGGAACCTCGAGGCCGAGCTGATGCGCGCCATCATGATCGCCGACGCGCACGACGTCCTGGACTCGGTCCCGGACGGCCTCGCGGGCGACCTCCCGGAGAAGGGCCGGTCCCTGTCCGGCGGCCAGCGTCAGCGCGTGGCGCTGGCCCGCGCGATCCTCACCGACCCGGAGATCCTGATCCTCATCGAGCCTACGAGCGCGGTCGACGCCCACACCGAGGCCCGCATCGCCGAGCGCCTCGCCGAGGTCCGGCGCGGTCGCACCACGCTCGTCGTGACCGCGAGCCCGCTCGTGCTCGACCACGTGGACGACGTCCTGTTCGTCGAGGACGGCCGCGTCGTGACCCACGGGACGCACCGCGAGCTCCTGCACCGCCCGCGCGGCGCGCACCAGGGTGAGCAGGCCGCGCGCTACCGCGCCGTCGTCGGGCGCTCGATGGACGAGCCCGCGGCCACGCCGCCCGGCGAGGTCACCGAGGACGCGCACGGGACCGACCACCTGACCTCGAGCTCCCCCGAGCTCTCCGACGCCTCGAAGGGCGTGTCATGAAGCTGCCCATCGCCGACGGCCCCACCGTCCGCAAGCACACCGCCTACCTGGTCCGCGAGCACCGCGGGACGCTGATCGGGCTCGCGGTCCTGCACACCGTCGCGGCGGTCGCCGGGCTCGCGGGCCCGTGGATCCTGGGCCGGCTCGTCGACGCGGTCACCCAGGGCACCACGGCCACCTACGTGAACCAGGTCATCGCGATCGGCGTGGTCGCGGTCATCGTCCAGGCCGTGCTGATCCGCTACGCCCAGAAGGCCTCGATGATCTTCGGTGAGGCCGTCTTCGCCGAGCTCCGCGAGGACTTCCTCGAGACCGTCACGACCCTGCCGCTGTCGACCGTCGAGCGCGCGGGCACGGGCGACCTCGTCGCGCGCACCACGAACGACGTCAACCGCATCCAGCACGCCGTCCGGTTCGGCGTCCCGCGCCTGATCGTCGCGGTCGTGACCATCCTGCTCACGGTCGTCGCGAGCCTGCTCACGTCGCCGCTCGTCGCGGTCTCGCTGTTCGTCGGCGTGCCGCTGATGGTCGTCGTCTCCCGCTGGTACCTGCGCCGGGCCTCGCCCGGGTACCAGCGCGAGTCGGCCGCGTACGCGGCACTCAACGGCACCATCACCGAGTCGGTCGAGGGCGCCCGGACGGTCGACGCCCTGCGGCTGGGCGCACGCCGTCGGGCACGGGTCCAGGCGGACCTGCGCGAGGCCTTCGCCGCCGAGAGGTACACGCTGAACCTGCGGACCGTGCTGTTCCCCGCGGTCGACTTCACGTTCGTCCTCGCGCCCGTCGCGGTCATCGTGTGGGGCGGCTACATGATCTCCACGGGGCACGCGACTCTCGGCGCCGTGACGACCATCGCGATGTACGCGTTCCAGCTCGCGGGGCCCGTGTGGGAGCTCATCTTCTGGCTCGACGAGATCCAGGTCGCGGCGACCTCGCTCGCCCGCATCGTGGGCGTCAAGCTCGTCGACAGCGACCGCGAGGCCGGGGACCGGGTCCCCACCGACGAGCACGTCGTGGCGCGAGACGTCGAGTACGCGTACCGCGCGGGGCACAACGTGCTGCACGGGATCGACCTGGACCTTCGCGTCGGTGAGCGCCTGGCCGTGGTCGGCCCCTCGGGCGCGGGCAAGTCGACCCTGGGTCGCATGCTCGCGGGCATCCACCCACCCACGGGTGGATCGGTGCAGGTGGGCGGTGTCGACCTGGTCGACCTGCCGCTCGACGACCTGCGCCGCCACGTCGCCCTGGTCACCCAGGAGCACCACGTGTTCGTGGGCTCGCTCGCGGACAACCTCCGCCTGGCCGACGAGGGTGCGGACGACGAGCAGCTGCTCGCCGCGCTGGCCGCGGTCGACGCCCGCGGCTGGGTCGAGTCCCTCCCCGAGGGCCTCGCGACCGAGGTCGGCTCGGGCGGCCACGTCCTGACCCCGGCGCAGGCCCAGCAGGTCGCGCTCGCCCGGCTCGTGCTGCTCGACCCGCACACGCTGATCCTCGACGAGGCGACCTCGCTGCTCGACCCGCGGGCGGCCCGGCACCTCGAGCGCTCGCTCAACGCGGTGCTCGAGGGGCGTACGGTCGTGGCGATCGCGCACCGCCTGCACACCGCGCACGACGCCGATCGGGTCGCGGTCGTCGACGGGGGCCGCATCACCGAGATCGGGCCGCACGAGGAGCTCGTCGCCGCAGGGGGCGACTACGCGCGCCTCTGGCACTCCTGGCAGCAGGAGTAGCCGCGCGAGCGCGCTGAGTCGCCTCCCACCGCGACGGCAGCTCGCGGGGCGGACGAGCAACTCACGGGGCCTCAGGCTGATCCCCTTTGTGCTGCGCGCTCAACCCTGCACGCCGGCGTGCCGGAAATGGTCCATTTCATCAGCGACCCGAACACCTGGGCCCGCCATGACGGACAGCATTCTGCGGCCTGTCGAAAGACCGTCGCCGTCATGACCTGACCGGAATGCTTTCTCGCGCCAAGGACCCAGCCCGGTGATACCGTGAGCGCGGAGGTGGGGTCAATGGAACTGGTCTATCAGACCGGCGGAAACCACGTCGTCGTCAATCCGGCGCTTCTCGTGATCGCCTGCGATCCGCGCGAGCTCGAGCCGGTCATGGACTACACGCGCCAAGAGCGAGCGCTGCTGAATTCGCTCCGCAGCTTCACCTTCTACACGACCTGTCTGCGCGTCTCTCCGCGCAGGGCGCAAGATCGGGTCGTCATCCTCGCTCCCGACATCGTCGAGTCCCAGACCGGCCTGGTGCAGGGGTATCGCAACGAGACAGCAAAAAAGTGGGGCCTTCCTGCCGCGAACCGCGCCGCGACCAACGTCGTCACGATATATCAGATGGTAGGGATCAACGGCGACTCCAGTCCCGGCACCCTCGCCGCCCAGCGAAAGGCATTCCTGGACGACCCGCCTTCCTGGTGGCCGTTCCGGCCCGGCCAGTACGAGATCGTGCAGGTCGACGAGAATCAGAACGGCGAGATCCACCCCGCCGTGAATCCGTTGCAGACGCCATACTTCAACCAGTTCTTCTCCGGCGCGCTCGAGGCCGGAGCTCCGTGGCGATGGCTCGACCTGCAGGGCGCGAACGACACGGTGTACGTCCACGCGTCGACGTGCTTCGAGTCCGTCCTGCACTGCTGGTCGTATCTGAACCTCCTGCTCGACGCGAAGCCCGCACTGCTGTCGGTAGCCAAGGACAGTGCCATCGTCGTCATCGGTGCGGGAGTGAGCGGACTGCTCTTCGCGCAGCGCTTCATCGACGCGGGTTTCACCAACATCACCCTGCTGGAGAAGACGAATCGATTTGCCGGCAAGACGCATTCGTTGCAGGTGCCGGACCAGGGCGGTACGTCGATCGCCGAGCTCGGCACGTGCTACCTGTCGCCGGCATACGACGAGATGGTGCAGGCGCTCTCCGAGTTCACCGTCGGCAACGCGCGCGTGGCCGTCGCGCACGGGTCCGAACGAGGCATTGTCGTCGGCACGCCGCCGAACGAGACGGTCATGGCTTTCAGCGACTACGGACTCATGGTCGCCTGTCAATATCTTGGTTTCGGGTGGCCGTGCAGCAAGGTGGAACAGGACCTTGCCTACGCCGAGCTCGCGGCGGCCGCCGCGATCTACGTCGCTCTGCGCTTCGAGATCTTCGGCAGCTTCGACGGCGTCATGCCGATCTCGAAGCCCGTCGGCGACCCGCACGGCGTCTTCTCGAAGAGCTTCGCGCAGTATCTCGACGACAACAAGATGGGCGCATTGAAGGGCTATCTGATGTACGCCTATCAGGTGCAGGGTTATGGCGATCTCGACAAGATCCCCGCGTACTACGGCCTCGTGTGGGTCATGCCGGACATGGCGCTGCCCGACGGCGAGGCGAGCGGCGTCACGGCCTGGCAGAAGGGCTGGGAGGACGTCTGGGACCAGATGGTCAAGAAGCGCGCCATGAACATCAAGCTGAACACGACCGTGGTCAGCATCCGCCGCTGACTGCACGGCACGGCACGCACCCAGGTTCACAGCGCTCGCGACGTCCTGCTCCCAGGCAATCCCCAGGTAACCCGACAAGGCTTAGTTGATCGTTCAACTAGGGAGTAGGGCTGCCATGAAGAAGACCGTCGCGCTGACCATCGGGATCGTGCTGCTCTGCGGCGCCCTGCTCCTGGGCGGGACCTGGGTCTACGCCCGCTCACAGGCCGGGACCGAGGCCGCCCCGCTCGCCCTGACGTCGGTCGCGCCCAGCGCGTCGTCGGACTCCGCGGACGACTCCGGAGGCACCGCGGGCCCCGTCGCCGACGGCACCTACGCCGTCGACACCGGGTCGCAGGCCGGCTACCGCGTCGACGAGGTCCTCTCGGGACAGGACGTGACCGTGGTCGGTCGCACGAGCGACGTGCGCGGCGGGGCGACGATCGAGGCCGGCACGCTCACGGCGGCCAGCATCGAGGTCGACATGACGACCATCGAGACCGACGACTCGGGCCGCGACCGACAGTTCCTCGGGATCCTCGACACCTCGGCGCACCCGACCGCGACGTTCGTCCTCACCTCGCCCGTCGACCTGTCGGGCCTGTCGAGCGGCACCGCGACCGTCCAGGCGACCGGGACGCTCACGATCAAGGGCGTCTCGCACGAGGTCACCGTGACCCTCGACGCCCAGACCGTGGGCGGCGGGGCGCAGGTCAGCGGGTCCATCCCCGTGACGTTCTCCGACTACGACGTGAGCGCGCCGAACCTCGGCTTCGTCACGGTCGAGGACGCCGGGACCGTCGAGCTGCTGCTCGAGCTCACGCCCTCTGGTTCCTGACGGGGCCGTCCGGGGCCTCGCCGGCCGCCTCGCCTGCCGTCTCCCCCGGCCCCTCGCCTGTCCCCCGCGGCGCGGCCGGCAGGTCGGGCAGCCCCGCGATCCCGCTCGAGACGCCGTCGCCGCGCTTGCGACCACCGGCCGCCTCGTCGCGAACCAGGCGGACCCACAGCAGGACCGCGAACGCCCCGAAGATCCACCACTGGAGCGCGTAGAACGCGTTCTGGACGTTGACGCCCGTGCCGCCCTCGATCGTGGGCCGGGGCAGCACCTGCGGGCCGCCCGCGGACGCCGCGAGCTGGGACGGGTCGGAGTCGATCAGGACGAGGTAGCCGCCGTAGATGGGGTTGCCCCACACGTTCGCGAGCGCCGCGGACGAGATCGAGTCGGTCTGCCCCTCGGGCAGCCCTCCGATCCCGTCGGCCTCGGAGGCCTGGAGGTACGCGGTGACGCGCACCTGGCCGGAGGGTACGGCGAGGGCCACGTCGTCCTCAGCGTCCGCCGTCGGGACCCAGCCGCGGACGACCGGGACGACGGGCGGGCCGGACAGGTCGGCCCAGGACTCGCCGCCCGTCCCGTCGTCGGACACGCGCAGGGGCGTCAGGACGAGGAAGCCCGTCTCGCCGTCGAGCGCGCGGCCCGCGACCAGGAGCTGCCCCTCGGCCTCGTACTCGCCCTCGACCCAGACCTTGCGCCCCACGAGCTCGCCCGGGAACGTCGACTGCGGGCGGAGGAGCTCACCGAGCCCGTCCGGCCCCTGAGCCTCCGCCTCGGCCTCGGCCTCGGCGAGGGCGTGCTGCTCGGCGAGCTCGGCACGCTCGTAGGCGCGGTCGAGCTGCCACATCCCGAGCCGTCCGCACACACCCGCCGCGAGGAGGAAGAGCAGCAGGAAGCCGATCATGCGGGGGCTGCGGGCGACGGCCCAGAAGCCTGGGCGAGGGGAGGCCTGGTCGGACACGCCCCCACGGTAACCGGGCGCGAGTTGCCCCGGAGAATCCGTGCGGGGAGACGTGACCCACACCACTGCCGGCCGCGTCGACGACCCGATCGGGACTTCCTGACCAGCCGGTCGGGGACCTTCGTCCTTTTCTGCCGTTTCGGGCGCACCTCACACTCCGTGGGACCACCGAAACCATGCGTCGCCCCAGCCGATGGGGTTGTATGAAGGGGCCACCATCCCCCGGTACAGCTGGAGCGTGCGATGACTACGACCACCTCGCGTCCGACAGAAGGAACACCTTGGCGATCCGGTGAGGTCGTCCCCCTCTCCGAGGAGACCCTCGCCCGCGTCGACGGCTGGTGGAGGGCGGCCAACTACCTCTCGGTGGGGCAGATCTACCTGCTCGCGAACCCCCTGCTGCGCGAGCCGCTCGACCGGGACGACGTGAAGCCCCGTCTCCTGGGCCACTGGGGCACGACGCCCGGTCTCAACTTCCTCTACGCGCACCTCAACCGGGCGATCGTCGAGCGCGAGCAGTCCACGATCTACGTCACCGGGCCCGGCCATGGCGGCCCCGGCCTCGTCGCGAACTCCTACCTCGAGGGCACGTACTCCGAGGTGTACTCCGACATCACGCAGGACACCGAGGGGCTGCGCCGCCTGTTCCGGCAGTTCTCGTTCCCCGGCGGCATCCCCTCGCACGTGGCCCCGGAGACGCCCGGCTCGATCCACGAGGGCGGCGAGCTCGGCTACGCGCTCTCGCACGCGTACGGCGCGGCGTTCGACAACCCGGACCTCCTGGTCGCGGCCGTCGTGGGTGACGGCGAGGCCGAGACCGGCCCGCTGGCCACGAGCTGGCACTCGAACAAGTTCGTCAACCCGGTCAACGACGGCGTCGTGCTGCCGATCCTGCACCTCAACGGGTACAAGATCGCGAACCCGACGATCCTCGGCCGCATCAGCGACGACGAGCTGCACGACCTCATGGTCGGCTACGGGCACACGCCCTACTTCTTCTCGGGCGGGTTCGACGGCGAGGACCACTACGAGGTGCACCGCCGGTTCGCGACCCTGCTCGACGAGGTGCTCAACCACATCGCGCGGATCAAGGCCGACGCCGCGGCGGGCAACGACGAGCGCCCGTTCTGGCCCATGATCGTGTTCCGCACGCCCAAGGGCTGGACGGGACCCAGGTCCATCGACGGCAAGAAGACCGAGGACTCCTGGCGCTCGCACCAGGTGCCGCTCGCGAGCGCGCGCGACACCCCCGAGCACCTCCAGGACCTCAAGGACTGGCTCGACTCCTACCGGGTCCACGAGCTGTTCGACGACAAGGGCCGGCTCGACGCGGACATCGCGCAGCTCGCCCCGCGCGGCACGCTGCGCATGAGCGACAACCCGCACACCAACGGTGGCCTGCTCCTCAAGGACCTGCGGCTGCCCGACTTCCGCGACTACGGCGTCGAGGTCACGGCCCCCGGCGCGGGCCTCTCCGAGGCGACCAGGGTCCTGGGGCAGTGGCTCACCGACGTGGTCCGCCTCAACCCGGACAACTTCCGGATCTTCGGACCCGACGAGACCGCGTCCAACCGCCTCCAGGCGGTCTACGAGGTCACGGACAAGCAGTGGAACGCCGAGTTCTTCGGGCCCGACGTCGACGAGCACCTCGCGCGCGCGGGTCGCGTCATGGAGATGCTCTCCGAGCACCAGTGCCAGGGCTGGCTCGAGGGGTACCTCCTCACGGGGCGCCACGGGCTCTTCTCGTGCTACGAGGCCTTCATCCACATCATCGACTCGATGTTCAACCAGCACGCCAAGTGGCTCAAGGTCACCAACGACATCCCGTGGCGCCGGCCCATCGCAAGCCTCAACTACCTGCTCTCGAGCCACGTGTGGCGCCAGGACCACAACGGGTTCAGCCACCAGGACCCCGGCTTCATCGACCACGTGGTCAACAAGAAGGCCGAGATCGTCCGCGTCTACCTGCCGCCGGACGCCAACACGCTGCTCTCGACCTACGACCACTGCCTGCGCTCGCGCCAGTACGTGAACGTCGTGGTCGCGGGCAAGCAGCCGGCGCCGAACTTCCTGACCATGGACCAGGCCGTGGCGCACTGCACGCGCGGCCTGGGCATCTGGGAGTGGGCGGGCACCGAGGTCCCGGGCGAGGACCCCGACGTGGTGCTCGGCTGCGCCGGGGACGTCCCCACGCTCGAGACCCTGGCCGCGGCAGACCTGCTGCGCCAGCACCTGCCCGAGCTCAAGGTCCGCGTGGTCAACGTCGTGGACCTCATGCGCCTGCAGGACGAGAAGGAGCACCCGCACGGTCTCTCCGACCGCGACTTCGACACGCTGTTCACCACGGACAAGCCGGTCGTGTTCGCGTACCACGGCTACCCGTGGCTCATCCACCGCCTGACCTACCGCCGCAACGGGCACGAGAACATCCACGTGCGCGGCTACAAGGAGGAGGGCACCACCACCACGCCGTTCGACATGGTCATGCTCAACGACCTCGACCGGTTCCACCTGGTGATCGACGTGATCGACCGCGTGCCCTCGCTGCGGTCGAAGGCGGCCGGGCTGCGCCAGAAGATGGTGGACGCGCGTCTCGAGGCTCGTCAGTACACGAGGGAGCACGGCGAGGACATCCCCTCGGTCCGTGACTGGGTGTGGCCCGACGCGGGCGACACCGCAACTGCAGAAGGCGGGCCGGCGTACGACGCGGCCGCCGCTACCGGAGGCGACAACGAGTGACCAGCACCGCCCGATCCATCTACCTCGCCTCACCCGAGGGTGAGACGGGGAAGTCGACGATCGCCCTGGGAGTCCTCGACCTGCTGACCCGCAGGGTCCAGCGGGTCGGGGTCTTCCGCCCCGTGACCAGGACCTCGCCCAGCGCCGTCACGGGGGCCACGGCCCCCGTGGAGGGCGCGGGCGCCCCGGGTGGGTCCGCTCCGGCCGACGCCGGCGCACGCGAGCAGGACCGCGACTACGTGCTCGAGCTCCTGCTCGCGCACGACGGCGTCGACCTCACCTACGAGGAGGCCATGGGCGTCACGTACGACGACGTCCACGCCGACCCCGAGGCCGCGCTCGCGCAGATCGTCTCGCGCTACCACGAGGTCGCCAAGCAGTGCGACTTCGTGGTCGTCGTCGGGACGGACTACACCGACGTCGCGGGACCGACCGAGCTCGCGTTCAACGCGCGGATCGCCGCCAACCTGGGAGCACCCGTGCTCCTGGTCGTCTCGGGCCGCGAGCGCTCCCCCGAGGCCATCGCGAACCTCATCGAGGTCAGCGTGTCCGAGCTGCGCTCGAACCACGCCCAGCCCATCGCGGTCATCGCGAACCGCTGCCTGCCGGCCAGCATCGAGGACGTGCGCGCCCAGCTGGCCACGCTGTCGTCGGGCACGCTGCCCGGCTGGGCCATCCCCGAGGACCCGTTCCTCAACGCGCCCACCGTGGCCGCGCTCATGGAGGCCGTGGGCGGCGAGCTCGCCCTGGGCGACCCCGAGCTGCTCGGCCGCGAGGTGCTCGACGTGCTCGTGGGCGCCATGTCGCTCGAGCACCTGCTCGACAAGCTGGTCGACGGTGCCGTGGTCATCACGCCCGGCGACCGCAGCGACATCCTCATCGGGCTGCTCGCCGCCCAGCAGGCGCGCAACTTCCCGTCGCTCGCGGGCATCATCCTCAACGGCGGGTTCTACCCGCCCGACTCGACCGGGCGCCTCGTGGAGGCCCTCGACCCGAGCCTGCCGATCATCCGCACGGACCTGGGGACGTTCCGCTCGGCGAGCGCCGCGTCGCGCGCGCGAGGCCGGGTGTCCAAGGAGTCGCAGCGCAAGGTCGACACCGCGCTCGCGCTGTTCGAGCAGAACGTCGACGGCGCGGCGCTCCTCGCGGGGCTCGACGTCCCGCGACCGGAGGTCGTCACGCCGCTCATGTTCGAGTACGAGCTCCTGTCCCGGGCCCGCGCGGACCGCAAGAACATCGTGCTCCCCGAGGGCGAGGACGACCGCATCCTGCGCGCGGCCTCGACGCTCCTGGGCCGTCAGGTCGCGGACCTCACGATCCTGGGCGACGAGCAGTCGATCCGGGCGCGCGCGACCGAGCTGGGCCTCGACATCGACGCCGCGACCGTGATCGACCCGCACGACCCCGAGCTCGTCGAGCGGTTCGCCGAGGAGTACACGCGGCTGCGCGCCCACAAGGGCATGACGGTCGAGCGGGCACGCGAGATCGTGCCGGACGTGTCCTACTTCGGCACCATGATGGTCCACCTCGGCCTGGCAGACGGCATGGTCTCGGGCGCCCGGCACACCACGGCGCACACCATCAAGCCGTCGTTCGAGATCATCAAGACCGTCCCGGGCGTCTCGGTCGTCTCGTCGGTGTTCCTCATGTGCCTCGAGGACCGGGTCCTGGTCTACGGCGACTGCGCCGTGAACCCCGACCCGACCGACACGCAGCTCGCGGACATCGCCATCTCGTCCGCGGCCACGGCGCTGCAGTTCGGGATCGACCAGCGCGTCGCGATGCTGTCCTACTCGACGGGCGAGTCCGGCTCGGGCGTCGACGTCGACAAGGTGCGCTCGGCGACCGAGCTGGTCCGCAGCCGTCGCCCCGACCTGTTCGTCGAGGGCCCCATCCAGTACGACGCCGCGGTGGACGCCTCGGTGGCGGCCTCCAAGATGCCGGGCTCGGACGTGGCCGGCAAGGCGACCGTCTTCATCTTCCCGGACCTCAACACGGGCAACAACACCTACAAGGCCGTGCAGCGCTCGGCCGGCGCGGTGGCCGTGGGACCGGTCCTGCAGGGCCTCAACAAGCCCGTGAACGACCTCTCGCGCGGTGCCCTGGTCCAGGACATCGTCAACACCGTGGCCATCACGGCCATCCAGGCACAGGCAGGGTCGACCGCCCTGTCCAGCACGAACGGAGCATCCGCATGACCGTCCTCCCGGAGCACGAGCGCACCAACCCGTACTCGGCGTACGGCGCGCACGGCTCGGTGCTCGTGATGAACTCGGGCTCGTCCTCGCTCAAGTATCAGCTGGTCAACCCGGTGGGCGGCGAGGCCATCGCCGCCGGGACGATCGAGCGCATCGGCGAGTCGAGCGGGGTCATCAAGCACCGCTTCGCGGGGAACACGACGACGCGCGAGGAGCACGTCGCGGACCACGGCGACGCGTTGCGCATCGCGCTCTCGCTCTTCGACGAGGTCGGGCCGCGGCTCGCGGACGCCAACGTCTACGCCGTGGGGCACCGTGTGGTGCACGGCGGCGCGACGTTCTCGCGTCCGGTCCTGGTCGACGACGACGTGGAGCGCCAGATCCTCGACCTGGCGCCCCTCGCACCGCTGCACAACCCGGCCAACGTCACGGGCATCTCGGTCGCGCGCCGGCTCCTGCCCGACGTCCCGCACGTCGCGGTGTTCGACACCGCGTTCTTCTCGTCGCTGCCGAAGGCCGCCTCGACCTACGCGCTCGAGAAGGAGACCGCGGAGAAGTACGGCGTGCGCCGGTACGGCTTCCACGGCACGAGCCACCACTACGTGTCGGGCAAGGTCGCGCGCGTCCTGGGCCGCCGCCTGCAGGACCTCAACATCATCGTCCTGCACCTCGGCAACGGCGCGTCGGCCTCGGCCGTGCGCGGCGGGATCGCGGTCGACACCTCGATGGGCCTGACGCCGCTCGAGGGTCTGGTCATGGGGACCCGCACCGGGGACATCGACCCCGCGGTCATCTTCCACCTCGCGCGCAACGCGGGCATGTCGATCGACGAGCTCGACGACCTGTTCAACAAGCGTTCGGGCATCAAGGGCCTCGCGGGGGAGAACGACTTCCGTGCGCTGCACGAGCTCATCGCGGCGGGCGACGAGGACGCCAGGCTGGCTCTGGACGTCTACATCCACCGCCTGCGCAAGTATATCGGCGCGTACATGGCCGTGCTGGGGCGCATCGACGTGATCGCCTTCACGGCGGGCGTGGGCGAGAACGACGACATCGTGCGCGCCCAGGTCGTCGAGGGGCTCGCAGGTCTGGGCATCGCGGTCGACCCCGAGCGCAACGCGGTCCGCAGCAAGGAGCCGCGCGTCATCTCGCCCGACTGGACGAGCACGCTCGTCATGGTCGTCCCCACCATGGAGGAGCTCGCGATCGCCCGCCTGAGCGTGGAGGTCGTCGAGGAGACCGAGAAGGCGGGTCGCCCTGTCACGTTCCCGCCGGCTGCGCTAACCTCCGAGGCGGTGGCCCCCGAGGTCCCGTCCGACGACCCGTCCGAGCCGACCCTCGCCGAGGAGAGCTGACCTCACCACCCCGCTGACGCCGTCGGGCAGGGAGCACCACCCGACGACGACGGTGCGCCGGCACGGCACTGCCGGCGCACGACCCGAGCCACGCCTCGACCCTCTAGGGTCGAGGCGTGGCTCTTCTCATCGACCCGCCGACCTGGCCGGCCCACGGGACCCTCTGGTCCCACCTCGTGTCCGACTCCTCGCTCGACGAGCTGCACGCGTTCGCCGAGCGCCTGGGGCTGGGGCGGCGCGCGTTCGACCTCGACCACTACGACGTCCCGGCAGACCGGCACGCCGACTGCGTCGCCGCAGGGGCGCACGACGTCTCGGGCCGCGAGCTCATCGTGCGGCTGCGCGCCTCGGGCCTGCGCGTCCCTGCGCGCGAGCGCGGGGCCGCGAAGGCCGCCGCGCTCGGGGCCCGCTGGGACGCGCTCCTGCCGGGCGTCCCGGGCGCGCGCGAGGTCGGCGCGGACCTCGTGCGCCGGTGGCACGAGCCGCACCGCGCCTACCACGGCCCCTCGCACCTGGTGCACGTGCTCGACTCGCTCGCGGTCCTCGAGGAACGCTCACCGGGCGTGCCGACGCCGGGCGAGCCTGCGCCGTCGGGCACGTCGCTGCGTGCACAGCTCGCGCTGTGGTTCCACGACGCGGTCCACGAGGGCGTCGCGGGCGACGACGAGGAGGCGTCCGCCGCGCTCGCGGTGGCGAGCCTCGGCCCGCTGGTCACCGGCCCGACGACGACGCCCGGCCCGGGCGCGGACCCCGCCGCAGGCAGCACGCACCTCACGGCCGACGACGTGGCGGAGGTCGCGCGGCTCGTCCGGCTCACCGCGGGCCACGACCCCTCCCCCGGTGACACCGCGGGCGCGCTCGTGTGCGACGCGGACCTCGCGATCCTCGGCGCCATGCCCGACCGCTACGCCCGCTACGTGCGCCAGGTCCGTGCGGAGTACGCGCACGTCCCCGACGACCTCTTCCGCACGGGGCGCGCCGCGGTGCTCGAGCAGCTCCTCGCGTTGCCGGAGCTCTTCCGGACGCCGCTCGGGCGCGAACGCTGGGCCGCGCGCGCCGAGGAGAACCTCCGGACCGAGCTCGCGGGTCTCCTCGGGGCCCCGGGAGCCGTCTGACCGCCCGCCCGGGATCTCGGGACCTCTCGGGGCCGCCCGGCCTCGACCGCGCGGCGCGCGGTGGCAAGGCCCCGGAGCCGAGGCCGGCCGCTAGGCTCGCCCGCGTGAGCGAACTGCAGGGGAGCACGGCACCGACGGAGTCGACGGAACAGACAGCCCCGCCCGTCCCGACCTCTCGACGGCGTCGGCGCGCGCTCGCGCTCGGCGCTGCCGCGCTCGTGCTCGTGGTCGCGGCTCCGCTCGCCTGGGTGCAGGTCAGCGGTCAGTCCCGGGTCAGCCCCGGCGTCGCCTCGACGCCCGACCGCCCCGTGGCCCTCGTGCTCGGCGCGGGCCTGCGACCCGACGGGTCGCCGTCGACCTTCCTGCGTCGCCGCCTCGACGCGGCACGCGAGCTCTACGAGCAGGGGAAGGTCCAGGTCGTCCTCGTGAGCGGCGACAACTCCCGCGAGGGGTACGACGAGCCGACCGCGATGCTCGACTGGCTCGTGGAGCAGGGTGTCCCGGCCGAGCACGTCGTCCGCGACTTCGCCGGGTTCGACACCCACGACACGTGCGTGCGGGCGCGCGAGATCTTCGGGGTCACCGAGGCCGTGGTCGTGACGCAGGACTACCACCTGCCGCGCGCCCTGTTCTCGTGCTCGCGGGCGGGGATCGATGCCGTGGGTGTGGGCGTCTCCTCGACGAGCGTCGAGCCCGCGAAGGCCGTGATGTACCGCGTCCGCGAGGTGCCCGCATCGCTCAAGGCGGCCTGGGACGCCGTCACGCACCGCGAGCCGGTGCACCTGGGCGCGAAGGAGACCGCGGTCTCCGACGCCCTGGAGTCGCGCTCCGCGACGCCCTGACACCCACGGCAGAGCGCCCGTCCCGGAGACGGGACGGGCGCTCTGCCGTGGGTGTCGGCCGGTGCGACGCCGCTACGGCAGGCGCAGCTTCTTCATGACCGAGAACGCGGCCGTGAGCAACCGGCTGGGCCGGTCCCCCGGCTGGGCGTACAGCGTGTCGAAGCTCAGCCCGCGGGACACCCCGCGCTGGACCACGATCGTCTGGGGCTCGGTGAGCGCCTCGATGCCCTCGCGTCCGTGCCTGCGCCCCTGGCCCGACGACTTGAATCCGCCCATGGGGGCCGAGACCGACCCGAACGCCGAGGCGTAGCCGTCGTTGATGTTGACGGCGCCGGCCTCGACCTGCGCCGCGAGGCGGCGCCCACGGGCCGTGTCCTGGGTCCAGATGCTCGCGCTGAGCCCGTACTCGGAGTCGTTCATGACGCGGATCGCGGTCGCGTCGTCGGGCACGCGGGTCACCGAGACGACCGGGCCGAACGTCTCCTCGTGGGCGCAGTCCGCGGTGGGCGGGACGTGGTCGAGGACCGTGGGCGCGTAGAAGAAGGGGCCGATGTCCGCGCGGTGGACACCGCCTGCCAGCACCCGCGCGCCCTGCGCCAGGGCGTCGTCGACGTGCGCGACCACACGGTCGAGCTGTGCCTGGGACGTGAGCGAGCCCATGTCGACCGAGTAGTCGAGCGCGGTCCCGAGCGTGAGCCCGCGCACGAGCGGGACGAACGCGTCGAGGAACTCCTCGGCGATGTCCTCGTGGAGGATCAGGCGCTCGATCGAGACGCACAGCTGGCCGCTGTTCGAGAAGCAGGCGCGGACCGCGCCCTGGGCGGCCGACGGGACGTGCGCGTCCGCCGCGACGTACAGGGGGTTCTTGCCCCCCAGCTCGAGCGTGGTCCCGATGAGGCGCTCGCCCGCCTGTGCGGCGACCTTGCGCCCCGTCGCGGTCGAGCCCGTGAAGGCGATGTGGTCGACGTGGCCGGTCAGGGCGGCACCGATGTCGCCGCCGCCCGCGACGACGAGGAAGAGGTCGCCGGGCAGCCCGGCCTCCTCGAGGAGCTCGGCGGCCCACAGCGCGGTCAGGGACGTCTGCGGGTCCGGCTTGAGCACGACCGCGTTGCCCGCCACGAGCGCGGGCAGGGCCTCGGCGAGACCGAGCGTCAGCGGGTAGTTCCAGGGAGCGATGGCGCCGACGACCCCCACGGGCCGGCGGTGCACCGTGGCCCGGGTCAGGACCGGGAGCATGCCACCCACGCGACGGTCCGCGAGGTACGCGCCCGCCCGCACGCCGTAGTGCCGCGTGACCTGGGCGATGTCCGCGACCTCCTCGAACGCGCTGCGCCGCGACTTGCCGGTCTCCATCTGCAGCAGGTCCAGGACCTCGGACTGTCGCTCCAGGACCAGGTCGTGGAAGCGCAGGAGCACGGCCGCGCGCTCGGCGACCGTGGTGTGCGCCCACGAGCGCTGCGCACGTCGAGCGCGCCCGACCGCGTCCGCCACGTCCTCGACCGAAGACAGGGGGATCGCCGCGAGCGGGGCACCCGTGAACGGGAGGAGCGAGCGGTGGTCGCCCGCGGTGTGGGAGGTGACGATCCGGGCCACGAGGGGAGCGACGACGTCGGGCTCCAGGACGTACGTGGCCGAGGGGTCCTCGGGGTCGATGAGTCCGTCGATCGCGGCGCTGCCGCCCTGGCCGCCGTCGGCTGGTTCGCTTGCCATGCGTGACAGGTTACGCGTCACCGCCCCCACGCAGGACATCCTTCACACAATCCCCCTGGCCTCACCGTCCGGGCGCAGCGCCGGGAGGCGCGGCGGGCCCGGCAGCCGGTGCCCCCGCTGCTCAGGCCTGCGCGGCCCAGGTGCGCGCGCCGTCGAGCAGGTGCGTGAGCGCTTCCTCGACGACCCGGGCCGGGTCCCGCTCGGGGGCGTGCTGCGCCCACCAGACGAGCGCCGCGAAGTTCGCCGCGGCGCACGCCGCGGCCAGCGACCGGGCGCGCAACGAGGGCTCCGCGGCCCCCTCGGCCCGGCCCAGGAACTCCGCGACCAGGACGGCCGAGGTCCCGATGCTCGACGTGCCCCAGGAGAGGAGCTCCTCGTCCGCCGCGATGAGGCACAGCCGCTGGCGCGTGACCTCGAGCGCCTCGGGCGGGAAGGTCGACGACGCCACGAACGCGTCCCGCACCACGTCGAGGGCCTCGGGCAGCCCGACGTCGCCCGCGGCGTCGAGCGCGCCCGTGATGGTCTCGCGGGCCTCGCCCGACCCGCCCCAGACCATCGCGGCCTTGGAGGGGAACAGGCGGAACAAGGTCCGACGGCCGACGCCGCACGCCTGCGCGACGTCGTCCATCGTCACGTTGCCGAACCCCTCGTCGGTGAAGAGGCGCAGGGCCGTGGCCGCCACCCGGTCCCGGTCGACGGTGGCCGGCCGACCTCGGCGCGCGGTTGTCTCCGACATCACATCTCCTCGAGGCATTTCTTTATGGCACTCAGTGTTAAAAAGGTAGCAGGGGCCGCACCCGGTCCCTCCATCCGGCGGAAGGACCCCATCATGACCACGTCGACCATCCCGAACCGCTTCGCAGGAGCGACCGTCGTCGTCACCGGCGCAGGCTCCGGCATCGGCAAGGCCACCGCGACCCGGCTCCTCGCCGAGGGCGCCCGCGTCATCGCGAGCGACCTCGACGCCGAACGGCTCGATGCGCTCAGCGTAGAGGTCGGCGACGCCCCCCTGACGACCGTCGTGGGCGACGTGTCCGACGACACGGTGATCGCGCAGATCGTCGAGGTCGGCGAAGGGCGCATCACGGGCCTCGTCAACAACGCCGGGATCATGGACGCGTTCGTCCCCACGGCAGAGATCGACGACGCCCTGTGGGAGCGTGTCCTGCGCATCAACGTGACCGCACCCATGAAGCTCATGCGCGCCGTGCTGCCCGCGATGGTCGAGGCCGGCCACGGACGGATCGTCAACGTCGCGAGCGAGGCCAGCATCCGCGCCGGCGCGTCGGGCACGCCCTACGCGACCTCCAAGCACGCGGTCGTCGGCCTCACCAAGAGCACCGCGCTCTTCTACGGCCCGGCAGGCGTGCGGGTCAACGCCGTCGCCCCGGGGGCCGTCGCGACCAACATCGAGGCGCCGTTCCGCTCCGAGCTGGGCGCCCAGCGCCTGGGCCCGATCATGCAGGCGACCGTGCCCGCGCCCGCGACCGCCGAGCAGCTCGCGGCCTCGATCACGTGGCTGCTGTCCGAGGACTCCGCCAACGTCAACGGCGCACTCCTGATGTCGGACGGCGGCTGGTCGACGATCTGACGGCACACCTTCCAGGGGCGCGGACCGGAGCGCGACCGGTCGGCTCGGTCGAGCCGACCGGTCGCGCTCGGGCTCGGCGCCGGTCCCGACGCACTGGTCCGGCTCAGACGAGGTCTCGCCCCAGGACCGTGCACTCGGCGTCGGAGTAGCCCAGCTGCTCGTAGAACCCCAGGACGGGGGCGTTGGTCGTGCGGACCATGAGCCGCACCTTGCGGGCACCGGCTGCCACGAGCCACGCCTCGGCCGCCACGACGGCGTCCCTGCCGAGTCCCGCGCCCCGGAGCGCGGGCGCCACCGCCACGTAGTAGATCCAGCCGCGGTGCCCCTCGTAGCCGGCCAGCGCCGTCGCGACGACGGCCCCGCCCTCGCCGTGCGCGACCAGGACGGTGGACGTCGGGTTGGCCCGCGCGTCCGCGACGTCCCGGTGGGCGTCGTTCCACGGGCGCACCAGGCCGCACTCGTCCCACAGGGCGACGACCTGCTCGACGTCGTCGTCGGCGATCTCACGGAAGTCCACGCCGCCGACCCGGTGCTCGGTCGCGGCGTCGGGCGCACCCGCGGCGAGGGCGTTCGTGAGAGCGACCCCGTCGCGGATGCGGCCCGGAGCCATCAGCGCGGCTGGTACGGCGAGACGACGACCTCGACGCGCTGGAACTCCTTGAGGTCGGAGTAGCCCGTCGTGGCCATGGCGCGCTTGAGCGCACCCACGAGGTTGAGCGTGCCGTCGGCCTGGCGACCCGGGCCGAACAGGATCTCGTCGAGCGTGCCGGCCGTGCCGACGCTCACGCGCTCGCCGCGGGGAAGCTGCGGGTGGTGCGCCTCGGAACCCCAGTGCCAACCACGCCCGGGAGCCTCGGAGGCGCGCGCCAGGGCGGCACCCAGCATCACGGCGTCCGCACCGCACGCGACGGCCTTGACCAGGTCGCCCGAGCGGCCCACGCCGCCGTCGGCGATGACGTGCACGTACCGGCCGCCCGACTCGTCGAGGTAGTCACGGCGGGCAGCCGCGACGTCCGCGACGGCCGTCGCCATGGGGGCGTGGATGCCGAGGCTCACGCGCGTCGTGTGCGCCGCGCCGCCCCCGAACCCGACGAGGACGCCCGCGGCACCCGTACGCATGAGGTGCAGGGCCGCGGTGTACGTCGAGGCGCCACCGACGACCACGGGGACGTCCAGCTCGTAGATGAAGCGCTTGAGGTTGAGCGGCTCGGCGTTGCCCGAGACGTGCTCGGCCGAGACCGTGGTGCCACGGATGACGAACAGGTCCACGCCGGCGTCCACGACCGTCTTGTAGAACTCCTGCGTGCGCTGCGGGGACAGCGCGCCGGCGACCGTGACGCCCGTCGCGCGGATCTCCTTGAGTCGCTGGGTGATCAGCTCGGCCTTGATGGGCTCGGCGTACACCTCCTGCATGCGACGCGTCGCGCTCGCGGCGTCGAGCGTCGCGATCTCCGCGAGGATCGGCTCCGGGTTCTCGTAGCGCGTCCACAGGCCCTCGAGGTCCAGGACGCCCAGGCCGCCCGCATTGCCCAGGGCGACCGCGGTCGACGGGCTCATGACGGAGTCCATGGGTGCGGCCAGGATCGGCAGGTCGAAGTGGTAGGCGTCGATCTGCCACCCCACCGACACGTCCTCCGGGTCACGCGTACGCCGGGACGGGACCACGGCGATGTCGTCGAAGGAGAAGGCGCGCCGTCCGCGCTTGCCACGACCGATCTCGATCTCGTTGCTCACCCGACGAGGATACCGGCCCACGCCGCTCCCCCGCCCGCCCGTGCCGCCGGGTGGACTCCGCACGTCCAGCCCCGGGCACCCTGGAGCCCGCCGGACGGGCCGGGCCGACGACGGCTGCCGCGGTGCCGGACGAGGCCCGGCCTCACCCTGGACGCCACGCACGCGCCCGTGCCACGCGCGGGCGCCCGTGTCAGTGGCCGCTGGCATGCTCACCACCAGAGACCAGGACAGGTCGGGCACGGCGCAGTCGGCCGGGCCCGCCGTCCACAGGACCACCGCAAGGAGCACGACGATGAGCTGGACCACCAGGCCCCTGCTGGGCTTCGACACGGAGACCACCGGCGTGGACGTCCACAACGACCGCATCGTGACCGCGGCCCTCGTCCGGCGCGTGCCGGGCGAGAGCACCGAGGTACGGACGTGGCTGATCGACCCGGGCGTCCCCATCCCCGCGGAGGCCGCGGCGATCCACGGGATCTCGACCGAGCACGCGGTCGAGCACGGGGAGGCCCCGGGCCCGGCGCTCGAGGAGATCGCGTCGCTCATCGCCGCGGACCTCGCGCTGGGGGTACCGGTCGTCGCGTTCAACGCCGCGTTCGACCTCTCGCTGCTCGACGCCGAGCTCACGCGGCACGCCCTGCCGACGCTCGGCGAGCGCCTGGGACGCGAGGTCACCCCCGTGATCGACCCGCTCGTGCTGGACCGCTCGCTCGACCGCTACCGCAAGGGCAAGCGCAAGCTCGGCGACCTGTGCGCGCACTACGGCGTGTTCGACGGCGGCAACCTGCACACCGCGGACGTCGACGTCCTGGCGACCCTCGACGTGCTCGAGGCCATGACACGCGCGTTCCCGGAGATCGTGGACCAGGACCTGGACGCGCTCCACCGTCACCAGATCACGGCCCACCGCGCCTGGGCGGAGAACTTCAACTCCTGGCGCCAGCAGCAGGGGTACGTCGGGGCGGGAGCCAGCACCGCCTGGCCGTCCTGACCAGCGGCGACACGCCGCCTTGAACTCATAGAACAGATGAGCCAGGCGTGATGATCTCGTGAAACTGCCGCCACACGCCAGGATCGACGCGTCAATATCTCATGCATGAGTTACGGTCGGTCCATGACCATGGTCGACGAAGCACCCCAGCACCTCGCACAGGTCGCCGCGCTCATCCGCGGCGCGCGCCAGAACAAGGGCCTGACCCAGGCTCAGCTCGCCGAGAGGCTCGGCACCAGCCAGAGCGCGATCCACCGGATCGAGCAGGGCTCGCAGAACGTGAGCCTCGACATGCTCGCGCGGATCAGCGCAGCCCTCGACTCCGAGATCATCACGTTCGGAGCCCCCAAGCACTCGCACCTGCGGGTCAGCGGCGGGCACGAGCTGTCCGGACGCATCGAGGTCAACTCCTCGAAGAACGGGGCCGTCGCCCTGCTCTGCGCGTCGCTGCTCAACCGCGGCCGGACCACGCTGCGGCGCGTCGCCCGCATCGTCGAGGTCGACCGCATCGTCGACGTCCTGCGCAGCATCGGCGTGCAGGCGACCTGGTCGACCGACGGCCGTGACCTCGAGATCGTCGTGCCCGAGCAGCTCGACCTGGCCTCGATCGACGTCGACGCGGCTCGTCGCACTCGATCGATCATCATGTTCCTGGGCCCGCTCCTGGGCCTCGAGCGCGAGTTCGCCCTCCCCTATGCCGGGGGCTGCGACCTGGGCACGCGGACCGTCGAGCCGCACATGATCGCGCTGCGCCCGTTCGGGCTGTCGGTCACGGCGGCCTCGGGCAACTACGAGGCCCTCGTGACCCCGGGCGGCTCGGAGGACCTGAGGGTCGTCCTGACCGAGCGCGGCGACACCGTCACGGAGAACGCGATCATGGCCGCCGCGTCGCGCGACGGCGTCACCACGATCCGCAACGCGAGCCCCAACTACATGGTCCAGGACCTGTGCTTCTACCTCGAGCTCGTCGGGGTCCGCATCGAGGGCATCGGCACCACGACCCTGCGCATCCACGGCCGCACCGACATCGACGCCGACGTCGAGTACGCGGTCTCCGAGGACCCGGTCGAGGCCATGAGCCTGCTGACCGCGGGGATCGTGACCGGCTCGGAGATCACCGTGGCCCGCGTGCCCATCGAGTTCATGGAGATCGAGCTCGCGACGCTCTCCGAGATGGGGCTGCGCTACTCGCTCACGCCCGAGTACCTCGCACTCAACGGACGCACGCGCCTCGTCGACGTGACGGTCCACCCGAGCGAGCTGCACGCCCCGATCGACAAGATCCACCCCATGCCGTTCCCGGGGCTCAACATCGACAACCTGCCGTTCTTCGCGGTCATCGCCGCGTGCGCGAGCGGCCACACGCTCATCCACGACTGGGTCTACGAGGGCAGGGCAATCCACCTGACGGACCTGACCCGGCTCGGGGCCGACGTCCGGCTGCTCGACTCGCACCGCCTCGACATCACGGGCCCCACCCACTGGTCGGGCGCCGAGGTCAGCTGCCCGCCCGCGCTGCGCCCCGCGGTCGTGATCCTGCTCGGGATGCTCGCCGCGAAGGGCACCTCGGTGCTCCGCAACGTCGACATCATCTCGCGCGGCTACGAGCAGCTCCAGGAGCGCCTCATCGAGCTGGGCGCACGGATCGAGACGTTCCGCGACTGACCGCCTCTGCATGCCGGAACGGGCGTGACCCCCACCAGGGGTCACGCCCGTTCTGACGTCAGGGAGGAGCGGGTCAGCGTCCCGTGTAGTTGGGCGCCTCGACCGTCATCTGTATGTCGTGCGGGTGCGACTCCTTGAGCCCGGCCGGCGTGATGCGCACGAACTTGCCGCGCTCCTGGAGCTGGGGGATGGTGTGCGCGCCGACGTAGAACATCGACTGGTGCAGGCCACCGACCAGCTGGTGGGCGACCGCACCGAGCGGGCCGCGGTAGGGCACCTGGCCCTCGATGCCCTCGGGCACGATCTTGTCGTCGCTCGCGACGTCCGCCTGGAAGTAGCGGTCCTTGGAGTAGGACGCCTTCTTGCCGCGCGAGGCCATGGCGCCGATCGAGCCCATGCCGCGGTAGAGCTTGTACTGCTTGCCGTTGACGAACACGAGGTCGCCAGGGCTCTCGTCGCAGCCCGCGAGGAGCGAGCCCAGCATGACCGTGTCGGCCCCGGCGACAAGCGCCTTGGCGATGTCGCCCGAGTACTGCAGGCCCCCGTCGCCGATGACCGGGACGCCTGCCGGGCGGCACGCGAGCGAGGCCTCGTAGATCGCGGTGACCTGCGGGACGCCGACGCCCGCGACGACGCGGGTCGTGCAGATCGAGCCCGGCCCGACGCCGACCTTCACGCCGTCCGCGCCCGCGTCGACGAGCGCCTGCGCACCTGCGCGGGTCGCGATGTTGCCGCCGATGACCTGGACGTCCTTGAACGCCGGGTCCGCCTTGAGCTTGCGGATCATGTCGAGCAGGAGGCGGGCGTGCCCGTTGGCCGTGTCCGCGACGAGGACGTCGACGCCGGCCTCGGCGAGCGCCGTCGCACGCGTCCAGGCGTCACCGAAGAAGCCGATCGCGGCACCGACGCGCAGACGACCCTCGTCGTCCTTGGTCGCGCCCGGGTACTGCTCGGTCTTGACGAAGTCCTTGACCGTGATGAGCCCGCCCAGGCGGCCCTCCGCGTCGATGAGGGGGAGCTTCTCGATCTTGTGCTTGGCCAGCAGCGCTGCGGCGTCGTCGCGCGCGATGCCGATCGGGGCCGTCACGAGAGGCATGGGCGTCATGATCTCGAAGACGCGACGCTCCGCGAAGTCCGCGGGGTTGACGAAGCGCAGGTCCCTGTTGGTGATGATGCCCAGGAGCTTGCCGGTCTCGTCGACCACGGGCAGCCCCGAGACGCGGTACTGACCGCACAGGGCGTCGAGCTCGGAGAGCGTGGCCTCCGGGCCGACCGTGACCGGGTCGGTGATCATGCCGGACTCCGACCGCTTGACGAGGTCGACCTCCTTGGCCTGCGCCTCGATCGACAGGTTGCGGTGGATGATCCCGATCCCGCCCTGGCGCGCCATCGCGATCGCCATGCGCGACTCGGTGACCGTGTCCATCGCGGCCGAGAGCAGCGGCGAGGACATGGAGATCTCGCGCGTCAGCCGCGCGGTCGTATCGACCTCGCTCGGGATGACGTCCGTCTCGTTCGGGAGCAGGAGGACGTCGTCGTACGTCAGTCCGGTGAATCCGAAGGGGTCGTGTGCGGGGGCTGCGAGAGAGTCGGTCACATCAAGATTCTACGCCGAGGCCCTCTGACATATTCCCGGCCGTCCCGCCACCGGACAGCCGGGAGGCCCGCCCCGGTGCGCAGGTGCCACGCGTCACCGGACGACGGCGAGCGCCTCGTGGAGGAGCCCCGTGAAGCTGCGCACCCGTTGGACGGTCGCCGCGAGAGGCAGGCCCGTCGCCGCCTCGTCGTTCTGGAGCCCGACGAAGATGGGCAGGTCGGGGTTCGCCTCGTGCACCGTCCGCACGACGTCGAGGTCCGGCCGGGGCTGGGTCGTCACGACCGCGACCGCCGCGGGACGCACCATGGCGACGAGCTCGAGCGAGCGGTGCATGGTGGCCGACCCGGTCACGATGCGGGCCATCGCCCCCTGGGCCCCCAGGGCAGCGGCGAGCGCGTGGGCCGCGAGCGGTACCTGCTCCCCCGGCGCCGCGAAGATGAGGACGATCCGCCGCATCCTGCTCGGGTGGTTGGGCGGAGGTCCGCCGCCCGCGACGAGCGCGGCCTCGGACTGCTGGGTGTACTCGCGCAGCGCGGCCAGGGTCGCGTTGCTGAAGACGACCTCCGGCATCTCCCCCGGCGAGGCGAGGAACGTGCGCTCGGCGATGCGGTGGAGCGCGGGCTCCACGAGGGTCGACCACCACTGACCGGGATCGGTACCGGGTGCGATGCGCAGGAGCCTGTCGCACCGCTTCTGGTCGAACGAGATCGCGGCGTCGACCACGTCGGACACGCCCGCGGCGCGGATCGCGCCGACGCGCACCGGTTCGTCGTCCGCACCGCGAGGGACCGCGCGCAGGAGGCGCAGGCCCCCACCGGGCGTCTCACCCGACGGTTCGTCCTCGGTCCCGGCCTCGGCGGAGTCGTCGTCGGTGGCGGCGGTCTGCTCGACCGGGCTGCTCTCGAGCGCGAGCTCTGCCTCGTCGGCGTCGAGGGCTGCGCGCGCGGCGTCGACGGGCGCGACCCCCTCGAGCGTGAGGCGACGCATGATGACGAGGCGCGCGACGTCGTCGGCCGTGTATCTCCGGTGCGAACCGGCAGTGTGCTCGGAGGGACCCAGACCGTAGCGACGGTCCCAGGTACGCAGGGTGGCCGGGGCGACGCCCAACCTCTTGGCGACGGCTGCGACAGCGAGTGCAGGAACCTCGGTCACCTTCCGTCGGGGCCCGCCGGGGGTCGGGGCGGACCGGAGTGAAGTCATGCACCGATTCTGCCGACCGGCTCACCCCCTCGCCACTTCGGGCGCGGCGTGTCTCGGTCCGCGAGCCAGGTGTGTCCTGTCACACAGTGGACAACGCCGTAGTTCGCGCCAGGTTCACCGTGAATCGGTGCACACAGAGGCAAAGCCGGTCAGAAACTCATCCACTCCTGCTACTTGAACAACTTCTGCAACGCTTGTAGGTTGTTCGACATGACAGAGATCTCGAGGCTCCCCGGACCGGTGATGGAACTGTGGGAATGGCAGTACCAGGGCTCGTGCCGCGACGCGGACGACACCCTCTTCTTCCACCCGGAGGGCGAGCGAGGCTCCACCCGACGACGCCGCGCGGAAGCAGCCAAGGCCATCTGCGCCTCGTGCCCCGTGCTGATGCAGTGCCGCGAGCAGTCGCTCAAGGTCCGCGAGCCGTACGGCGTCTGGGGCGGCCTCAGCGAGGACGAGCGCTCCGCGATCCTGGCCGGGGTCTCGAAGACCGCCTGACCGCCTGGCCCCGGGCGCGACCTGCGGGTCGCCACGCCCCGGTCGGCCCGCACCACGACCAGCTTCACCACGACCTGCACCACTCCGAGGAACCAGCAGACCCCTGACATGACGAAGGGCCCCGCAACCGAGGTTGCGGGGCCCTTCGTGCTGGCAGCTGCCAGCCGTCAGCCGATGATCAGGCGACGACCACGGCGAGGATGTCGCGCGCGGAGAGCACCAGGTACTCCTGGCCCCCGTACTTGACCTCGGTGCCGCCGTACTTGCTGTAGATGACCTTGTCGCCGACGACGACGTCCAAGGGGACGCGGTTGCCGTTGTCGTCGATACGACCCGGACCAACGGCCAGGACCTCGCCCTCCTGGGGCTTCTCCTTGGCGGTGTCCGGAATGACCAGGCCGGATGCGGTCGTGGTCTCGGCCTCGAGGGCCTTCACGACGATCCGGTCCTCGAGCGGCTTGATGGGGACCGACACGTCGGACCTCCCCTTTCGCTATGAGAACTGCAACGGATGAGTGTCGAGCGCTGCCTGCCGTCCGTCGTCGCGGGTGCCGGACCGGCGGGTGTCGCTCTGGTGTTCGTCCACGCCCGAGGGCCTGAACGTCCTACGCACAATCTAGGTCCGCATTAGCACTCGGTCAAGGCGAGTGCCAACGCGTGCCGGGCGTGGAAAGATCGACGCATGGACGCGTCGGCACTGACCAAGCTGCTCAGCCCCACGGGGTGGGCGCTCCTCAACGCGCTCCCCCCGTACGACGAGCGGCAGGCCATGGTGCTCGCGACCGGCCTGCGGGCCAAGGGGGTCGACCCGGAGCTCGCCGCGGCGGCTCTCACCCAGTCGCGCCTGCGCGCCAAGGCGCACCTGAAGTTCGACACGTTCGCCGACGGCATGCTCTTCACCCAGGACGGCCTCGAGCAGGCCACGCGGCTCGTGGTCGCCGCGCGCCACGCGCAGCGGTACCACGCGGCCGGGGTGACCAAGGTCGCCGACCTGACGTGCGGCATCGGTGCGGACTCCATGACGTTCGCCGGGACCGGTCTGCGCGTGCTCGCGACGGACATCGACGAGGTCACGGCGTCGATCGCCACGGTCAACCTGCGCCACTTCCCCGAGGCGGAGGTCCGTCACGCGGACGGCCTGAGCATCGACCTGGCCACCGAAGGCGTCGACGGCGTGTTCGCCGACCCCGCGCGCCGCACCCGCTCGGGCACCCGGATCTTCGACCCGCGCTCGTACGCTCCCCCGCTCGACGACGTCTGGGCCCTGCGCTCGGTCGTGCCCGCGGTCGGCATCAAGGTCGGCCCCGGCATCCCGCACGCGGGCCTGCCGACCGACGCCGAGACGCAGTGGGTCTCGGTCGACGGCGACGTGGTCGAGGCCGCGCTGTGGTTCGGCCCGCTCGCCCCCGAGGGGCCCGGGCGCACCGCGCTGGTCCTGCGGACCGTCACGGACGACGACGGCACGCGCCGCACCACGTCGCGCACCCTGCGCCACTCCCAGGGTGACGACGAGCTCGTCCCCGACGTGGGCGCCGTCGGGCACTACCTGTACGAGCCCGACGGCGCGATCATCCGCGCAGGGCTCGTCGCCCAGGCCGCAGCGGAGCTGGGCGGGCGCCTGCTCGACCGGACCATCGCCTACGTGACCACGGACTCCCCCGCTCCGCACGCGGCGGTCGGCAGCGCCGACAGTGCCGATCTCGCGACCGGGTACCGCGTCCTGGACGTCATGCCCTTCAGCCTCAAGAAGCTCAAGGCCTACCTGCGCGAGCGTGGCGTGGGACGCCTGACCATCAAGAAGCGGGGCACGGCCGTCGTGCCCGAACAGCTCCGCAAGCAGCTCGACCTCCGCGGCACTGCGGAGGCGACCGTCGTCCTCACCCGGATCGCCGGCTCGCAGCAGGTCCTGGTCGTCGAACCGTTGATCCGGCCCGACGGCACGAACATCCTCGACTCCCCCACGCCTCCTGAAAGGGGCTGATCGGTGCACCTTCCCTTCGCCCGGTCCGAGCGTTCGTCCGTCGGCATCGAGTGGGAGCTCGCGCTCGTCGACAAGGACTCGGGCGACCTGCGCCAGGTCGCCCAGACCGTGCTCGACGCCGTCGAGCCCACCGACGGCTCGCAGCACCCGCACATCCGCCAGGAGCTGCTGCTCAACACGGTCGAGGTCGTGAGCGGGGTGTGCCGCACGGTCGGCGACGCCGGCCGCGACCTCGAGGCCGCGATCGAGGAGATCCGCGTCCTGACCGACCCGCTGCGCGTCGAGCTCATGAGCGCGGGCACGCACCCGTTCGCGCGCTGGGCGCAGCAGAAGGTCACCGACAAGCAGCGCTACGCGACCCTCATCGACCGCACCCAGTGGTGGGGCCGCCAGATGCTCATCTACGGCGTGCACGTGCACGTCGGGATCGAGGACCGCAGCAAGGTGCTGCCCATCTCGCGCGCCATGCTCGGGTACTTCGCGCACCTGCAGTCGCTCTCGGCCTCGTCGCCGTTCTGGGGCGGCAAGGACACGGGCTACGCGTCGAACCGTGCGCTCATGTTCCAGCAGCTGCCGACGGCCGGCCTGGGCTTCCAGTTCGAGACCTGGGAGCAGCTCGAGGGCTACGTCGGGGACATGATCCACACAGGCGTGATCGACCAGTTCGACGAGGTCCGCTGGGACCTGCGCCCGTCGCCCCGGTTCGGGACGCTCGAGACCCGCATCTGCGACGGCGCGACCAACCTCACCGAGGTCCTCGCGCTCGCGGCGCTCAACCACTGCCTGGTCGAGCACCTCTCGACGCTGCTCGACCAGGGCAAGGAGCTCCCGACCATCCCGGCCTGGTTCGCCCAGGAGAACAAGTGGCGCTCGGCCCGGTACGGGATGGACGCGATCATCATCCTCGACCGGGCGGGCAACGAGGAGCTCGTGACCGAGGCCGTGGCCAAGCTGCTCGTCGAGCTCGAGCCCGTCGCGGCCCGGCTCGGCTGTCTCCAGGAGCTCGACGACGTCCGCGTGATCCTGCGCCGTGGCGCGTCGTACCAGCGGCAGCGGGCCGTGGCGCGGCGCAACGGCGGCGAGCTGGACGCCGTGGTGCGCGCGCTCGTCGCGGAGATGCGGGCGGGTCGCCCCCTGTAGCCGCGACGTGCCCGACGCCGGAGCGCACCTCGGGTGCGCCCGGTCAGTAGTCCGTGATCGTGACCCCGCGTGCCGCAGCCTGCTCGGCGAGCCAGTCCTCGGACCAGTCGGGGGCCGTGCACGGGGACGACGAGCCGTCCGCGACCTCCTGCGAGTAGCCGCCCCAGGACAGGACGCGGCAGGTCGCGTCCGACTCGACGACCGTCTTCCAGTCCTCGTCGTCCCGCAGTCCCGCGTCGCCCGCGGACTGGACGACGTCGAACCGGTGCCACCACTGCATGAGGTGCGAGAGCTCGTGCGCGAGCACGAACTCCTTCGCCGCGGCGCTCGCCTCGGGTCCCCAGTACATGAACAGGGTCGTCGGGTAGTCGGGGTCGTAGCACCCCGCGACGCCCGACTCGCGCATGTCGCGCTCGACGATCCAGTCCATGCCGCAGTTGTAGGTGCTGTCGTCGGTGAACACCACGCGCAGGCCCTCGTTGGCCGCGTTGAGGTCGACGAGCCATCGCGTCGGGTCGGGCTGACCGGGCGCGAAGGGGGTACCGGGCGCAGCCGTGAGCAGGTCGTCCGGCACGGGCAGCGCGTACTCGCCCTGCTTCCATCGTTCCTCCATGCCCGCGCCGGGCGGGAGGCCCGTCCCGTCCGCGGTGAGGTCGCCCGGAGCCGGGTCGACGTCGCCCGTCGCGGGGACCTGGTCCGTGGCGGGCTCCGGCACCGGCTCGGGCGCGACCCAGCCGTCGATCGCCGGGACGGTCGGCGCGGGGTTGTCGAACACCTCGGCGAGGCCCTGCTGCACGGACCGCACCACGCCGAGGACCATGCCGACCAGGACCAGGAAACCGACGAGCGCGACGAAGGTCCCGACGAGCGCGGCACCTCGGCGGCGCGGGGGCTGCGGCGCGCCGGGGGCCGGGTACCCCGGGGGCGCAGCAAGGGCCGGCGGGCCGTGGTGACCGGCCGTGCCCCAGGCCGGGCCGGCGGCCGACGAGGGCCCCGGTACGGGCGCCAGCCCGGTCGGTGCCACCGCAGGGGGCGTCGGGTGCGCCGCCCAGCCGGCTCGCGCGGACTCCTGGGCGGCGAGCGTGCGGTGCACCGCGAACCAGTGCGCCGAGGCTGCCAGGGCGTGCTGCTGGGCCGGCCCGGCCTGGGTGCGTGCGTACGCGTGCCACGCCTGCGCGCTCTGCCAGGCGGCGGCAGCGCTGCCGGGCGTCGCGGGCACCGACCCCGACGGCGGGCCCGGGTTCGCCGGTCCTGCCGGGCCGGGTCGGGCGGGGTCCATGAGCTCTCCGTACTGCCCCCGCGGCGGTCGCGTCGGCCAGGTGGCACGGTATCAAGTCCACCCGCGCGCCCCGCCCGGGGGTCCGGACAATTCGGTGGCGGTGGCTGAGAGCATGGGCGCATGGATCCCGCGGACTTCTACACCGGACTCGTCGTCGAGCTCTACTCGCCCCTGAAGTCGGGTCATGAGGACCCCGAGCGCTACGCGCGCTTCGTCCTGGACTCGGGCGAGCCGGCCCTCGAGCTCGGGTGCGGGGACGGGGACCCGCTCCTCGCGCTGCGCGCGCTCGACCTCGACGTCGAGGGCGTGGACTCGTCGGCCGACATGCTCGCGCGGTGCCGCGAGCTCGCGGCACGGGAGGGGATCGACGTCGTGGTGCACCACCAGCGCATGGAGGAGCTCGACCTCGACCGGAGCTTCCGCTCGATCTTCCTCGCGGGACCCACGTTCAACCTGCTGCCGGACGACGACACCGCCCTCGCCGCGCTGCGCCGCATCCGGACCCACCTGACCCCCGACGGCACCGCGCTCGTCCCGCTCTTCGTCCCGTCGCCGACACCGGCCGACCAGCTCGGCCGTGCCCGCGAGACGACGCGCGACGACGGCGCGGTCCTGCGTGTCGGGGTCGCCACCGAGGAACGCGACGAGGCCGTCCGGGTCCAGCGCAGCACGCTGCGCTACGAGCGGGTCCTGGACGGGCTGAGCACGGTCGACGAGCGCGTGTGGACCATCCACTGGTACTCCCGCGACGGCTTCCGGGAGCTGGCCCGGGCAGCAGGGCTCGAGGTCGTCGAGGTCCAGGACGACGACGGCCACCCGGCCGCGCACGACGCGAGCGACGTCACGTTCGTGCTGCGCGCCGCGCGCTGAGGGACGGCGCCGTTCGGCGTGATCCGCCACGCGGGCCCGCCCTGCTCTGCTCGGGTCGGGTGCGGTCCGACCGCACCGGATCCGCTCAGACCGTGACGGTCGTCAGGGGCATGGAGGAGTCGACGGGGATGTCGAGGCCCGACGGCGCGACGCCCGCCCGCACCACGGCCGAGCCGAGCGCGGCGATCATGGCGCCGTTGTCGGTGCAGTAGCGGATGGGCGGGATGCGCAGGTCGATCCCCGCCTCTGCGCAGCGCTTCGCGGCCATGTCGCGCAGCTGCGAGTTGGCGCTGAACCCGCCCCCGACCACGAGCGTCTCGACGCCGTGCCGCTGGCAGGCCGCGATGGTCTTGGCCGTGAGCACGTCCGCGACGGCCTCGGCGAACGAGGCCGCGACGTCGTTCAGGGGCACCTCGAGCCCGCTGTCGACGCGTGCCTCGACCCAGCGGGCGACCGCGGTCTTGAGGCCCGAGAACGAGAAGTCGTACGCGTGCTTCTCCTGGTCCTTGCGCGCGGTGAGCCCGCGCGGGAAGCGGATCGCGGTCGGGTCGCCCTCGCGCGCGAGGCGGTCGACGTGGGGCCCGCCGGGGTAGGGCAGGCCCAGGAGGCGACCGACCTTGTCGAAGGCCTCGCCCGCGGCGTCGTCGAGCGTCGAGCCGAGCTCGGTCACGTCGGTCGCGATGTCGTCCACGAGCAGCAGCGACGAGTGCCCGCCCGAGACCACGAGCGCCATGACGCGCTCGGGGAACTCACCGTGGACCAGCTCGTCGACCGCGGCATGCCCGATCACGTGGTTCACGCCGTACAGGGGCTTGTTCAGGCCGATCGACAGCGCCTTGGCGGCCGAGGCGCCGATCGTGAGCGGGCCCACGAGCCCGGGACCCGCCGTGACGGCGATCGCGTCGATCTGCGAGAGGTCGACGTCCGCCTCGCCCAGCGCGCGCTGGATCGTGGGGATCATCGCCTCGAGGTGGGCGCGCGAGGCGACCTCGGGGATGATGCCGCCGTAGCGGGCGTGCTCGTCCATCGAGCTCGCGACCGCGTCCACGAGGAGCTCGCGACCGCGCACGAGCGCGACCCCCGTCTCGTCGCAGGAGGACTCGATGCCGAGGACGAGGGGGGCGCCGAGGCTGTCAGAGGTACCGCCAGAAACCATGGTTCCCAGCGTAGTCGTGCCGCAGGGGTCGTCGTGCGACGGGAGCCCCCTGCGCTGTGTCGCACGTCACGGCCCGGATCGGGAAGAGTGATTGATCCTTCAACTGTTGACCGAGGCATGAGCACAGAGACCTTCACCCCCATCGACGCCGCCTTCGACGACCTGCTCGAGATCGACGCCTCGACCGCCGACCTGCTGTTCCGCGAGGCCCGCACCGTCCACGCGTTCGAGGACGAGGCCGTGCCGGACGAGAAGATCCAGGCCGCCTACGACCTGGTCCGCTGGGGCCCGACCGCCATGAACACCGTCCCGCTGCGCCTCCTCGTGGTTCGTGACCCCGAGGCCCGTGCGCGCCTGGTCGAGCACATGGCGGACGGCAACAAGGCCAAGACCCTCGCCGCGCCGCTGACCATCGTCGCTGCGGCCGACCCCAACTTCCACGAGTACCTCCCCGTCCTCGCCCCGCACATGGAGGGCGCCAAGGAGAACTTCGAGGCCGCCGGTGAGGAGACGCGCGCCGGGATGTCGCGCACGTCCGCGCTGATCCAGGTCGGCTACTTCATCGTGGGCCTGCGCGCTGCCGGTCTGCACGTCGGTCCCATGGGCGGGTTCGACGCGGCCGGCATCGACGCCGAGTTCTTCGGCGAGAACGGCTGGAAGTCGCTCGTCGTCATCAACGTCGGCACCCCGGCCGGCGAGGGCGCGACCTACCCGCGCCAGACCCGCCTCACGTTCGACCAGGCGTCGCAGACCCTCTGAGGTCCCACGGCACCGCGTGACCCGTGCTCCGACGCCCCGCGCGTCGCGGTGCCGAGCACGACCCGAGACCCGTCCGGTCAGGCCCCTGTGGCCACCGGGCGGGTCTCGTCGTTGGACCACTGGGACCACGAGCCCGCGTAGAGCGCGGCGTCGACCCCCAGCGTGGCGAGGGCCGCGACCTCGTGCGCGGCCGTGACCCCGGACCCGCAGTAGACACCGACGTGCTGCTCACCGTCGGCGCGCACCCCGAGCGCCTCGAAGCGCTCGCGCAGCGCGTCCTCGCCGAGGAACCGGCCGTCGGGCCCCAGGTTCTGGACGGTCGGGGCGCTCACGGCTCCCGGCACGTGCCCCGCACGCGGGTCCACGGGCTCGACCTCGCCCCGGAAGCGCTCGCCCGCGCGGGCGTCCAGGAGCAGTCCCGCGCCCGACGACGCCAGGTGCGCTGCGTCGTCGGGCGTGAGCGTGGGGAGGTCCCCCTCCGACAGGACGACGTCCCCCGGGGCGGGGACGACCTCGCCCTGCTCGAGCGCGAAGCCCGCGCCGGTCCACGCACCGAGGCCGCCGTCGAGGAGGCGGACGTCGGCGAGACCCGCCCAGCGCAGGAGCCACCAGACGCGGGCGGCCGACGTGGCACCCACCGCGTCGTACGCGACGACCCGGGAGCCCGCGCGCACGCCCCAGCGGCGTGCTGCCGCCTCGAGGTCGGCGAGGTCCGGGAGCGGGTGCCGCCCCCGCGCGGGCGACGGCGGAGCGGCGAGCTCGGTCTCGAGGTCCACGTACACCGCGCCGGGCAGGTGCCCTGCGAGGTACTGGTCGTGGCCGTCGGTGACACCGAGCGCCCAGCGGACGTCGAGCAGGACCAGGTCGCCCGTGCCTGCCGCCATCTCGTCGTGCAGCGCCCGCGCCGGGACGAGCACCGCGTCGCGTGCGCTCACGCGACGCCCGGCTCGTCGGGCACCGCTGCGTCACGGATCTCCGCTGTGGGTGCGTCGTCCGTCGCCGAGTCGTCGGTCAGCTCGAGGCGCATGGTGTACGCGTCGACGTCCTCGGGCTGGTAGTACCGCTTGCGGATGCCGAGCTGCTCGAACCCGAACTTGCCGTACATGGCCAGCGCGGCGTCGTTGTCGACGCGGACCTCGAGCAGCACCGCGCTCGCGCCGACCTGGCGCGAACGGTCGATCAGCGCGGTCAGCAGCACCGACCCGATGCCGAGGTGCTGGTACTGCGGGTCCACGCCGATCGTCATGATCTGCGTGACGTCGCCGTCGAACCACAGCCCCGCGTAGCCGATGAGCTCCTGGGGGCCTGCCGCGTAGAGGCGGACGGGCTCGGCCGCGACGTACCACCGGCCCAGCGCCCCGAGCTCCTCGGCGAGCATGCCGTAGGTCCAGGCGCTCGACCCGAACAGCTCCTGCTCGAGGCGCACGACGCGCGGGAGGTCCGCAGCCCGCAGCGGCCGGAGCTTGACCTCGTAGTGCGCGCTCACGCCCCGGCCCCCTTCGGGGTCGCCGCGGGCGGTGCGTCGCTCGCCCGCTTGCGTGCGGCCGGCTCCTGGACGTCGGGACGGCGCAGGTACAGCGGCTCGGTGGGCTGCTCGACGCCCGCGTCGCGGCGGGCGATCGCGAGCCGCGCGAGGACCGTCGCGTCGGGTACGAGGGGCGCGTCCTCGGCGAGCGGCAGGTGCTCGGGGTACAGCGCGGCCCCTTCGCCCACGACGACGGCGCCCGCGGCCTGGTCGGCCAGCCCCGCGGCCGGACCGACGTCGGGCCCGGCGACGAGCTCGACGACCGGGGTCGCGTGCGGACCCTCGTGCGCCACGACGCGGTAGCGCGCCCAGTAGACCTCCCGACGGCGGGCGTCGGCGGTCGCGAGGACCTCGTCGCCCGGCGTCAGGCCCAGGTCGCTCACGGCCTGCGCCGCGATCGCGTCGAGCCCCGAGACCCCGAGGGCCGGGATCCCGAGCGAGAGCGCGAGCGTGCGGGCCGTGACGAGCCCGACGCGCAGGCCCGTGAACGGAGCCGGACCGGTGCCCGCGACGACCGCGGTCAGCGCGGTCCGGTCCACGCCGGCCTCGGCGAGCACCTCGCTGACGAGGGGGGCCAGGGTCTCGGCGTGCCGACGTCTCTCGTCCGCAGAGCGCACGGCGAGCCGTTCACCGCCTTCCCCGACGAGGGCGACCGCGACGGCGGCTGACGTATCGAGCGCGAGGACTGCCACGGTCCCAGCCTACTTTTCCGCGGACGGGTCGGCGGCCAGCGCCTGCGCGTCAGGTCGGCCCGTGTCCGTGCCCACCGGGGTGTCCGGATCCCCCGACGCCTCGACTACCTCGACGACGGCCGCGCGCAACGCGGCCGCGGCCCGCTCGAAGTCGGCCCACCGGTCCCCCACGGCCCGCACCGTCACGTGCCGGACACCGGCCTCGGGCGCGTCGAGCCCGTCGTCGGGCTCGCCCCCCGCGACGGACACGCCCAGCCCGCCGCGCGGGCGCTCGATCGTGATCTCCAGGCGGTCCTCGGCGAGGGACTCCACGAGGTCCTGGCCCCACTCGACGACCGTGACCGACTCGTCGAGGCTCGCGTCGAGGTCCAGCGCCTCGACCTCGTCGAGCGAGCCGAGCCGGTAGGCGTCGACGTGGACCAGGTACGGCCCGTCCGCGAGCGGCGGGTGGACGCGCGCGATGATGAACGTGGGCGACGCCACCTGCCCCCGGACCCCCAGGCCCGTGCCGATCCCCTGGGTCAGGGTCGTCTTGCCCGCGCCCAGGTCGCCCGTGAGCATCACGAGGTCGCCCGCGCGCAGCTCACGGGCCAGCGCGAGCCCGAACGCGCGCGTCGCGTCGGCGTCGGGCAGGTCGATGGTCAGGTCGGTCATGACAGCCACTCCTGGTCGTGGTGAAGGGGGGTGTGCGAGGCGGTGGGGGCGGGCTCCGCCGGTGTCGCCGACGCGCCCGAGGCGAGCGCCGTCGTCGGGCCCTCGTCCGCGCCGTCGACGTACACGCGCGGAACCCGCGCACCCAGGCGCGTCGTGATCTCGTAGCTGATGGTCCCGGCGGCCAGCGCCCAGTCCTCGGCGGTCGGGGCTCCCCCGCGGGCCAGGCCCGCGCCGGGCCCGAACAGCGTCACGACGTCGCCCGCCTGCTCGGACGCGTAGGGGCCCAGGTCCAGCACGAACTGGTCCATGCAGACGCGGCCGGCCACGTGCAGGACGCGTCCCGTGCCGTCCACGCCGCCGGCCTCGTCGATCGGCCCGCCAACCAGCACGGGGCCACCGGGCCGCTCGGGCAGGGCGCCCGAGGCGTGCCGCGGGATGCCGTCGGCGTAGCCGAGCGGGACCACGCCGAGGTTCGTCGCCCGGGGCGTCGTGTAGGCGTGCGCGTAGGAGACGCCCTGGCCTCCCGCGACCTGCTTGACGGTCGCGAGCCGTGCCTCGAGCGTCATGGCCGGGACCAGCCCGTAGTCGTCGGGCGTGCCGAGGCTCGGGACCGGCGAGAGGCCGTAGACCGCGAGGCCCGGGCGCACCAGGTCGTAGTGCACGCGCGGGTTGGTGAGCGTCGCCGCGGAGTTCGCGAGGTGCCGGACCTCGAGCTGCGCACCCGCGGCCTCGGTCGTGCGCACCGCGGCGTCGAACACGTCGGCCTGGTGCAGGACGGTCGGGTGCTCGGGCTCGTCCGCGAAGGCGAAGTGCGACCAGATCCCGACGACGCGCAGCACGCCCTCGGACTCGGCGCGCAGCGCGGCGTCGAGCACGGCCGGGAGCTGCTCGGGAACGATCCCGTTGCGCCCGAGCCCCGTGTCGATCTTCAGGTGCACGCGGGCGGGGCGTCCGGCCGCGCGAGCCGCCGCGGCGACCTCGTCGAGGGCCCACGGTGCGGCGACCGAGACGTCGATCTCGGCCTCCACGAGCGCCCTGAGCGGCGCGCCCGGCGCGTAGAGCCAGGTCAGGACCCGCGCCTGGTCGGGGCCGATGCCCGCGGCGCGCAGCGCGAGCGCCTCCGAGATCTGCGCCGTGCCGAGCCACGTGGCCCCGCCCGCGAGCGCCGCGCGGGCGCTGGGCAGCAGGCCGTGGCCGTACGCGTCGGCCTTGACGACCGCCATGACCTGGGCCGTGCCGGCGTGCCGCGCGAGCGACTCGACGTTGGAGCGGATCGCGCCCAGGTCGATCACGGCGCGCGCCGGGTAGTAGTCGGCGGGCGGGACGGGGCCGGTGGCCGACGGCGTGGGGGTGGTGTCGCCGGTGGAACCGTGCGGGGGATCGCTGAAGGGGCTCACGGTCACCGATTCTCTCACCGGCGGTGACCGATGGGTGGGCCGAGGGTGACGGGCCCGCCCGCCGGGGACGACAGGGCCGCCTGCTGAGGACCAGGCCTACGCCCACTCCTGCAGGGGCCGCGTCGTCTCGAACCGCCGGGGTCTCCCGCTGAGCGGGTCGACGAACTCGATCGAGCGCGAGACGAGCTGGAGCGGCCGGCCGAAGTCGTCGGGGCGCACGTCGTAGAACGTCGGGTAGAAGTTGTCGTGCAGGATCGGCAGGCCCAGCGAGTTCATGTGCAGCCGGAGCTGGTGGGTCTTGCCCGTGTGCGGGGTGAGACGGTAGAGGCCCAGGCGACCGCGGGACCCGTCGCCCCCGTCGCCCGTCCCGGACGGGTCCTCGCGGGTGTCCACGAGCTCCACGAGGCTCTCGGAGTTCGGCTCGCCCGGCACCTCGGACGCGCGCATGACGCCGCGCTCCTTGTGGATGCGGCTGCGCACGACGCGCGGCAGGTCGAGCGCAGGGTCGACGCCCGCGACGGCCTCGTACACCTTGGTCACGCGCCGCTCGGCGAACAGCGTCTGGTACGGGCCGCGGACCTCGGGCCGGACGGTCAGCACGAGCACCCCGGCGGTCACGCGGTCGAGCCGGTGCGCGGGCGAGAGCTCGGGCAGGTCGAGGTCCCTGCGCAGCCGGACGAGCGCGGACTCCGCGATGAAGGCGCCGCGCGGGATGCTCGCGAGGAAGTGCGGCTTGTCGACCACGACCAGGTCGTCGTCGCGGTACAGGATCTCGATCTCGAACGGGACGCGCGTCTCCACGGGCGGGTCCCGGTACAGGAACACGCGCGCGTGCTGTGCAAAGGCCGTGTCGGGCGCGACCGGTCGGCCCAGGTGGTCGACGACCTCTCCCGCGGCGACCTTCTCCCGCAGACGCCGCTCGTCGTCGGGAAACCGGTGGACGAGGTGGTCCAGGACGGTGTCCCACCGGGGCGAGCCGTCGCTGCCGTCACCGTTGGGGGGCAGGACGACGCGGGTCGCGTTGAGGCCGTCGCGCACGGGGAGCGGCTGGAACGGGATGCGCCGACGGCGCGGCGGGACCTGAGGGGTCGTGGGGGTCGGCACGGCCACCACGGTAGTCGCTCGCCCCGAGCGCCAGCCCCGGGCCGTCACGAGGGGTGCACGACGACGTCGGCCCGGTCCCGCGTCGAGGCGACCAGCCGGGCGTTGGTCTCGTCAGGCCCGAGCGCCCAGGCGCGCGCCGCGGCAGGCGGCTTGCCGTGCCGCTCGTGCCGGGCCACGAGGCGCTCGACGCGGACGTGCTCGGGGACCTCGAGGAACCAGGTCTCGTCGAGGATCGCTCGCACCGGGGTCCAGCGCCCGTGGTCCTGGTCACCACCGAGCAGCAGGTAGTTGCCCTCGGTCAGCACGAGCTCGATGTCGGGTCCGACGGGGATCGACCCCGCGACGGGCTCCTCGATCTCGCGGTCGAACGCGGGCGCGTAGACCGTGACGCCGTCGCGGGGCGACCGGAGCCGTTCGAGGAGCGCGACGTACCCGTGGGCGTCGAACGTGTCGGGGGCCCCCTTGCGGTCCCGGCGGCCCAGGCGGGCGAGCTCGGCGTCGGCGAGGTGGAAGCCGTCCATGGGCACGACGACGGCGCTCACCCCGGGCGCTCGGACGCCCTGCGTGGACGGGGTCGGCCGGGCCCCGCTGGCCGCGGGTGCGGCGTGCTGCGTGAGCGCGGCGAGGACGTCGCCGGCGAGCGTCGACTTCCCCGCTCCGGGTGCGCCGACGATCCCGACGAGCACCCGGACACGTCCGCCGGGCTCTGCGCGCCGGGCGCGCGCGACGAGAGCTGCGCACCGGTCCGCGAGCGCCGTCGCGACGTCGCCCTCGATCAGCGCCGGGTCACTCTCGACCTGCACGTGCGTCACCTTCGACCTCGTCTCTCGTCACCGTCGGCGTGGCGGTGCGTCACCCTCGGAGCAGCTCGGCCACCACCCCGGGGACCGCCTCGGCCACGTCCATGGCGGCGACGGGTCCGCCTGGGTTGGCCCGCACAGCGGCCGACCCGTGGACCGTAGCAGCCGCGGCAGCGAGCTCTGCCGCCAGCCCGGGCTCTCGGACCACGCGCTCGCCGTACGCGGCCAGAAGAGCGCCCAGGAGCCCCGTGAGCACGTCTCCGGCGCCCGCGGTCGCGAGCCAGGCCGGTCCGTCGGCCTGGCACCACGCGCCCTCGGGTCCGACCACCACGGTCGCCGACCCCTTGAGCAGCACGGTCGCGCCCGTGAGCTCGTGCGCTGTGCGCGCCCAGCGCAGCGGCTCGGCCTCGACGCCGTCCCGGTCGACGTCCGCGCCGCGCGCGCGCAGGAGCGTCGCGAGCTCGCCCGCGTGCGGCGTCAGCACGACCGACGGCGGGCAGGTCGCGGGCAGCAGCGACAGCGCACCGGCGTCCACGACGCACGCCGGACGCGGGCCGGCCGAGGCGTCCCAGGCGTCCTGCGCCAGCTCGCCGCACGCCACCGCGAGCGCGTACCGGATGCGCTCGTGCTGGCCGGCGTCCGGTCCGGAGCCCGTGTCCCGCTCGCTCGCGCCGTCGCGCAGCCCGGACCGCTCCCCCGCGGTCGGGACCCCTGACCCGAGCGCCCACGCCTGGACCCGGCCCTCGGCGGGCACCGCCTCGGGGCGAGCCGAGACGACGACGCGCGCGACGTCGTCGGGCCCGCGGTAGCGCACCATGCCGGCGCCCGCGCGCACGGCCGCCGTGACCGCGAGGACCGCAGCCCCCGGGAACGTCGGTGTGCCCGCGACGACTCCCAGGACCCCGCGCGTGTACTTCTGGTCGCTCGCCCCGGGCACGGGCCACAGGCGCGCGACGTCGGCGAGTTCGAGGCGCCTGACCGCGGGAGTCCCCAGCTCGTCGAGGCCCACGTCGACGGGCGTGACGAGCCCCGCGAGGTGCGTCGCCGGCGGCAGCAGCAGCCCGGGCTTGGGCGCTCCGAACGTGACCGTCCGGTCGGCACGCAGGACCGGCCCGGGGACCGAGCCGTCGTCGACCCCGATCCCGCTGGGTGTGTCGACCGCGACGACCCAGGGGGCGTGGACGACGCGAGCGGCACGCACCGACGTCCCCTCCGCGAGCGCCTCGACCAGCTCCCCTGACAGCCCCCGCAGCGCCCCCGACGCCCCGATCCCGACCAGCCCGTCGACGACCACCTCGGCCGAGAGGATGCCCTCGACGACGTCCCCCCACCGCGCGGGCCCGGTCGGGACGGTCAGGTCGAGGACCCGTCCACCCGCACGGCTCAGCGCCGTCAGACCTGCGGCATGAGGGTGCCCGCTCGTGCAGACCGCTTCGACCGCGACCCCGCGCCGGGACAGGTACGCCCCCGCGAACAAGGCATCGCCCCCGTTGTTGCCCGAGCCCACGAGGAGCACCACGCGCGTGCCGGTCACGCGCCCGGGGCGCGCACCGCCGTCGGGCCCCGCACCCCGCGCTCGCGCGGACCGCCAACGCGCGGCCGTGCGCCGCAGGTCGCCCGCGACGACCGTCGCGAGCGCGAACGCCGCGCGCTCCATGAGCGGGACGCCCCGGGCGAGCAACGGCTCCTCGGCGGCACGGACCTGGGCGGCGGTGAACGCTTCGATCATGGGGCCATGATGCCGCGCGCGGGCGCGGCCCGCTGAGAGAGCCTCCGGTCCTCCCGTCCGGAATTCACCCGGTCGCTGCATGAGATTCGCCCTACCGGTCCCGGTCCAGCCAGTACGGTTCTGGCACTTTCGTCCCTCTCCGTGAGCAGGTTGCCGTGACCGATTCCCCGCAGAACTCCTACCGCGTCGGCGACGTGGTCAACGGTTGGCGTCTGGCTCCCGACGGGACCTGGGTGCCAGCCTCGTCGCCGCCCCCGCCGCCGGGAGTCATCCAGGGCGTCCCGACCTCCACCGAGGCGATGAACCACGACACGGGGCACGCAGGTGCGGCGTGGCCCTCCGGGAACGCCCCCTCGGCGACCACAGAGCCATACGGCTGGACCGGGCAGAGTGCAGCGCCGTCACCGAGCGGGTGGACCACTCCCACCAAGAACACCCCCGCGACCCTGAGCCTGACCGCCGGGATCATCGCCGCCCTGGCGAACCTGTTCTTCCTCCCCGGAATCGCTGCGATCGTCCTGGGGATCGTCGGGCTGCGCCGTGCGAGCCGATCGACGCCCGCCGTGGGGAGGACGCGGTCGATCTTGGGCATCGTGCTCGCGGTCGTCGGCACCGTCTCGGGTGTTCTCCTCCTGGTCGCGATCCTCGACGACTCTCCGGACGCCGCGAGCCCGGACCGCACCACGGTCGGCACGTCGCCCGAGGGCGAGTCGATGCAGGACATGGACCTCTCGGCGTTCACAGCGGTCGACGCCGCCGCCTGGGCGCAGATCGCCAAGGACCCGGAAGGGTACGTCGGCGACAAGATCGTCCTCTACGCCGAGGTCACACAGTTCGACGCCGCCACCGGGTCGGACTCGTTCCGCGCGAGCACCGGAGCCGAGCAACCGTCAGCTCCCTTCGAGCTCGACGTCAACACGCTGCTCTCCGGCGACAGCTCGGTACTGACCGACGTCACCGTGGGCGACGTCCTGAAGGTCCACGCGATCGTCGAGGGTGCGACGACGTACGACACCGTGATGGGCGGAGGCATGACGGCGCCGGTGCTCAAGGTCGCCGCGGTCGAGGACGTCGGCTTCAAGGATCTCAGCGGAGACGTCGCGCTCGGGGCTCCGGTCGCGCAGGAGTACGGCGGCGTGGCGCTCGCGCTCACCGTGACGAACAGCAGCACGGTGCAGATGACCTACTCCGTAGAGATCGTCGCCGAGAGCCCCGACGGAACCGTCCAGCTCGGCACCGCGAGCGCCTACGCCGAGAACCTCGGCCCGAGCCAGTCGGCAGCGGTGACCGCCGACTTCTACGAGGACCTGCCGCCGGACGCGGTCTTCCGCATCGCGTCGGTCGATCGGTTCGACTACTAGGGCCCGGCATCCGCACGCGCCGACCGGGCACGTCAGCGCCGGGTGCCCGGTCGACGCGTGCGGACGTTGCCCGAGCTCCCGGGCTGGGCCGGGCTAGATTGGCGACCATGCGATTCGGACTCTTCATCCCGCAAGGCTGGCGACAGGACCTCGTCGGCATCGACCCCTCGGCACAGTGGGAGACCATGCGGTCGCTCGCTCAGCACGCGGACACCGCGACGACCGGCGCGCCCGGCTCTGACGCGCGGCACGCGTGGGAGTCGGTGTGGGTCTACGACCACTTCCACACCGTGCCCGAGCCCACGGGCGAGGCCACGCACGAGGCCTGGACCCTCATGGCGGCGTTCGCGGCGTCGACCGAGCGCGTGCGCCTGGGCCAGATGTGCACGTGCATGGCCTACCGCAACCCGGCCTACCTCGCCAAGGTCGCGGCGACCGTCGACATCGTGAGCGGCGGCCGCACCGAGATGGGTATCGGCGCCGGCTGGTACGAGCACGAGTGGCGTGCCTACGGCTACGGCTTCCCGGGCGCGGGAGCGCGCCTGGGCGCGCTCGACGAGGGCGTGCAGGTCATGGAGCAGATGTGGCGCACAGGCTCCGCGACGCTCGACGGCACGTACTTCCAGGTCGACGGCGCGCTGTGCCACCCGCAGCCGCTCCAGGTCCTGGACGGCGTGGGGGCAGGAGGCGGCAGCGCCCCCAGCATCCCGCTGTGGATCGCGGGCGGCGGCGAGAAGAAGACGCTGCGCATCGCCGCGCAGCACGCCCAGTACACGAACTTCGACGGGTCCCTGGAGGGGTTCGCGCACAAGTCCGACGTCCTGCGGGGGCACTGCGAGAGCATCGGTCGCCCGTTCGAGGACATCACGCGCTCGGCCAACTACAACGTGGTCATCGGCGAGACCGAGGCCGACGTCGAGGACCGCCTGCGCTGGATCGGCGAGCACTACGCCAAAACCGTCCCGGCCAAGGTCGAGCAGACCGTGCGGGACTTCCGCTCGGGCCCGCTCGTGGGCACCCCCGAGCAGGTCGTCGAGACCCTCCAGAAGCTCGAGGGCGCGGGCATGACGTACGCCATCACGTACTTCGCGGAGGCGGCCTACGACCGCAGCGGGATCGACCTGTTCGAGCGCGAGGTCGTGCCGGCGCTGCAGGGCTGACTGCTTCCGCTCGCCCCGGTGCCTGCGGGTGGCAGTGTGCCGGTGCCGGTGCCGGTGCCGAGCACGAGGTTGCGTTCGTTCTGACGTCGAGAACGACCGCAACCTCGTGCTCGACGGCCGCTCGCGGCCACTCGACCACCTGCTCGACGACGGAGCCCCCTCGGCCTCCCGCCTCACCCGGGCGGAGCGCACGACGAGGCGACGACCCCTCAGCCCTCCGCGACCACCATGGCCGACGCGATCCCGGCGTCGTGCGAGATCGACAGGTGGAACGACGTGATCCCGAGCGCGGTCGCCCGCGCCTGGACGGTCCCGGTGATCTCGACTTGGGGAGCGCCCCCGACGACGCGGTGGACCGTGGCATCCTGCCAGTTCATGCCGCCGGGCGCCCCGAGCGCCTTGGCGATGGCCTCCTTGGCCGCGAAGCGGGCCGCGAGCGACGACGCCGGGAGGTCGCGCTCGGCCGGCGTGAACAGCTTCTCGCGCAGGCGCGGCGTCCGACCGAGCGTGTCCATGAACCGCGCGACGTCCACGACGTCGATTCCCACCCCGATGATCATGCGTTCACCCTAAGCGGTGGCGTGCGGCACGGGCCCCGGACGCCGGAAGCCCACCGGGCCGGGGCACGGTGGGCTTCTGGCAGGTGAGGCTGCGTGCTCGGTCCGGACCGGCGCAGCGCACGGGCTACTCGACCGTGACGGACTTCGCCAGGTTGCGCGGCTGGTCGACGTCGAGGCCCTTGGCCGTGGCCAGTGCCATGGCGAAGATCTGCAGCGGGACGACCGCCAGGAGCGGCGAGAGCAGCGTGGGCGACTGCGGGATCCAGAAGATCTCGTCCGCGAACGGCAGCACCGCGTCGTCGCCGTCCTCGGCGATGACGAGGGTCCGGGCCCCGCGGGCCCGGATCTCCTGGATGTTGGAGATGACCTTCGAGTGCAGCGAGTCGCGCCCGCGCGGCGAGGGCACGACGACGAAGACCGGCTGCCCCTCGTCGATCAGGGCGATGGGCCCGTGCTTGAGCTCACCGGCGGCGAAGCCCTCGGCGTGGATGTAGGCGAGCTCCTTGAGCTTGAGCGCGCCCTCGAGCGCGACCGGGAACCCGACGTGCCGGCCCAGGAAGAGCACCGACGTCGCGTCCTTCATGGAGCGGGCCACGGCGCTGACGTACTCGCCGCGCTCGATCACGGTCTGGATCTTGCGCGGCATCTCGCGCAGGTCGTCGAGGATCTCGCGGATCTCGTCGGGGAACTTGTTGCCGCGCAGCTGCGCCAGGTACAGGCCCAGCAGGTACGCCGCGGTGATCTGCGAGAGGAACGCCTTGGTCGAGGCGACCGCGATCTCCGGGCCGGCGTGCGTGTAGAGGACCGCGTCGGACTCGCGCGGGATGGTCGACCCGTGCGTGTTGACGATCGAGATGACCTTGGCGCCCTGCTCACGCGCGTGCCGGACCGCCATGAGCGTGTCCATGGTCTCGCCGGACTGCGTGACGGCCACGACGAGCGTCTTCTCGTTCACGATCGGGTCGCGGTAGCGGAACTCGTGCGCGAGCTCGACCTCGACCGGGATGCGGCACCAGTGCTCGATCGCGTACTTGGCGACGTGCCCCGAGTAGGCCGCGGTGCCGCACGCGATGACGATGATCTTGTCGATGGTCCGCAGCACGGCCTCGTCGATGCGCAGGTCGTCGAGGATCAGGCGTCCCTCGGCGTCGGTGCGTCCCAGCAGGGTGTCGCCCACGGCCTGCGGCTGGTCGTGGATCTCCTTGTCCATGAAGGAGGCGAAGCCACCCTTCTCCGCGGCGGCGGCGTCCCAGTCGACCGTGAAGCGCGTGGCCTCGGCCGGGTTGCCGTGGAAGTCGACGACCTCGACCGAGTCCGGGGTGATGGTCACGATCTGGTCCTGGCCGAGCTCGAGCGCGTCCTTGGTGAAGGCGATGAAGGCCGCGACGTCGGAGCCGAGGAAGTTCTCGCCCTCGCCGAGCCCGACGACGAGCGGAGAGTCGTGCCGCGCACCCACCACGGTGGTGGGGCTGTCCGCGTGGACCGCGAGCAGGGTGAACGTGCCTTCGAGCTGGCGGGCGACGTAGGCCATGGCCTCGGTCAGGTCGCCCGTGCGGCGGTAGGCGCGGGCGAGCAGCTGGGCCGCGACCTCGGTGTCGGTCTCGGAGAGGAACGTGGCGCCGTCGGCCAGCAGCTCCTCCTTGAGGACCGCGAAGTTCTCGACGATCCCGTTGTGGATGACCGCGAGCCGTCCGTCGTCCGCGAGGTGCGGGTGGGCGTTGGTGTCGTTGGGCGCGCCGTGCGTCGCCCACCGCGTGTGCCCGATCGCCGCGGACGCGGCGGGCAGCGGTCTGGCGGCGAGCTCGTCGAGGAGCTTGACCAGCTTTCCGGACTTCTTGGCCGTCGCGACACGGTTCAGCTCGGGTGCGACGAGCGCGACCCCGGCCGAGTCGTAGCCGCGGTACTCGAGCCTGCCGAGTCCTTCGAGGACGACGTCCAGGGGTCGCCCGGACGTTGCGAGAGGGCCTGCGTAACCCACGATTCCACACATGTTTCCGGAGTCTAGCGGCACCGGTTCGGGCTCTCTCGACCGCGACATCTCGCGGTTCTTTGTTAGCGGTCCGGCGGCTCGCGGTTCTCGATCACCGCGCGCGTCCGGCAGAATCATCCGAGTGGTTCCTCCCTCCGACCTGCCCGTCCCTCCGCGCGAGGGTCTCCCTGCGATCGACCCGGGCGCCTCTCCCGGCGCGGGGCTGCTGCCCGAGCGCACCACGGCGTCGCCGTACGTCGACCTGGACCGCGCCGCGTGGAGCAAGCTCTCCGAGTCGACGCCGCTGCCGCTGACGGACGCCGACGTCGTCAAGCTCCGCGGCCTCGGCGACCCGATCGACCTGGCCGAGGTCGACGCGATCTACCGCCCCATCTCCCGGCTCCTCAACCTGTACGTGACGGCCACGAGCGGCCTCCACGAGGCGACGTCGACCTTCCTGCGGGAGAACTCGACACGCACGCCGTACGTGATCGGTGTCGCGGGGTCGGTCGCCGTGGGCAAGTCGACGACGTCACGCATCCTGCGCGAGATGCTCGCGCGCTGGCCCGAGACCCCGCGCGTCGAGCTCATCACGACCGACGGTTTCCTCTACCCGAACGCCGAGCTCGCGCGCCGCGGCCTCATGGAGCGCAAGGGCTTCCCGGAGTCGTACGACCGCCGTGCCCTGATCCGGTTCCTGTCCCGCGTGAAGGCGGGCGCTCCCGAGGTCCGCAGCCCGGTCTACGACCACCTGACCTACGACATCGTCCCGGGGGCCGAGACGGTCGTCCGCAAGCCGGACGTCCTGATCGTCGAGGGCCTCAACGTCCTGCAGCCTGCACGGCCCAGCGCGACCGACGAGTCGACGGTCGCGGTGAGCGACTTCTTCGACTTCTCGATCTACGTCGACGCGCGCACGCGCAACATCCGCCAGTGGTACGTGGACCGGTTCCTCTCGCTGCGCAGGACGGCGTTCGCGCGTCCCGAGTCGTACTTCAAGCGCTACGCGACGCTCACGGACGAGGAGGCGATCGAGAAGGCCAAGTCGATCTGGGACTCGATCAACGCGCCGAACCTCGAGGAGAACATCCTGCCGACCCGCGGGCGGGCGACCCTGGTGCTGACGAAGGGCTCGGACCACTCGGTCCAGCGGGCGCGCCTGCGCAAGATCTGAGCCGCTCCGGGACGCCCTCTGCGAGGCCTTGGAAGGCGCCGTGGGTGCACCAGCGCGGCCTCGCCGTCTGCTCACGCCCGCTCAGAGCGGCGAGAGCGAGCGGTGGAACGGGATCTCAGCAGGCTCGGCGGACCGCGGCCCCGTCGTCGTCCTGCAGGCCCTCGGTGCCCGACGACGGCGCGGCGGCCGGGTCGGTCGGCGCACCGTGGAGCGGGGTTGCCCCGGCAGCGACGGCTCGCGCAGCCTCGGCTGCGCGACGCTTGCGGGCCATGCGGTTCATGATGCGGTCGACGACCACCCCGGACAGGACCCCCAGGATCACGCCGAGGACCATGGCCAGGAGCGGCTGGTGGCCGAGCCACTGCGCGGCCACGAGGCCGATGAGGACCGAGTAGAGCGCCCACGTCACGGCCGCGAGGCCCGAGTAGAGCATGAAGCGGCGGCGGGGATAGCCCACGGCACCGGCCGTCATGTTGACCGCGACGCGACCGATGGGGACGTAGCGGGCCGCCAGGATGAAGGCCGCCCCCCGCGCCTTGAGCGCCTGGTCTGCCCAGGCGACGGCCTTGCGGCCGCGGACCGTGCGGAGGAACCCGATCCGCTCGGTACCGATGCCCCTGCCGAGCGCATAGGCGATCTGGTCCCCCGTCCAGGCGCCGGCCGCAGCGATGGCCAGGACGAGCACGAGGTTGGGGTTGCCCGACGCGCTGGCGGCGACCGCGAGGGTGATGACCACGGACTCGCTGGGGATCGGCGGGAAGAACCCGTCGATCGTCGCGAAGGCGTACAGGGCGGGGTAGATCCATGCGGACGCCGCGAGTGCGAGGACCCAGGTCTCCAGGTTCTCCAAGAAGGTCGAGACGGCCTCTATCACGGGTCCTCTGTTCGTCGGCTGGTGTGGCGAACCAGGCTGGTCACAGGTACAGGAGATGCACCTGTGACCAGCCTACGGATACGAGGGGCCGGCACCATCGGGGAAACCCCCCAGTCTGCCCTGATCTCGACCCCTACCTTCCTCGATAGATTCTGCCGCACCGACCGAGACCGGAACGTCATCCTCTGGAGGGAGATCTCCACCTAGGGAGGTCCCCCAGAAGGATGCTGTGACACTTCCGAGGGACTGACCTGCCGGGCCTGGCCCAGCCAGGCCAGGCCCGGCCCGGCAGGTCCGTCAGGAGCCAGCCGGAGCCAGCCGTCAGGGCAGCGCGAACCCCAGGGCCTCGGCGGCCCCCGAGGGGTCCGGGGTCTGACCCCAGAACCGCATCATGCTGTCGTTCGACGCGAGCGACCGGAGCTCGGCGCGGTCGAGGTAGAGCCCGCCGCCCAGGTGGTCGGTCTCGTGCTGGACGATCCGCGCGGGCCAGCCCGTCAGGACGTCGTCCACGGGTCGTCCGGCCTCGTCCTGGCCGGTGAGCCGGACGGTCCGGGGCCGGGCCACGACGGCCTGCCAGCCGCTCACGCTCAGGCAGCCCTCGTAGAACGCCCGACGCTCCTCCCCCACGGCCTCGTACGCGGGGTTGACGAGCACGCGGAACGGCAGGGGGCGCCGCTCGCGCAGGTCCGCGTCCTCGGGGTCGGAGACACCCGCGTCCTGGATCACCGCGACCGCGATCCCCAGGCCCACCTGCGGAGCCGCGAGCCCGACCCCGGGGGCCGCGTGCATGGTGCGACGCATGGCCTCGACCAGCTCGGGGAACAGGTCCCCGAGCTGGCCGGTGTAGGGCACCGCGGGTCGGCGCAGGACCGGGTGACCGGCCTGGACGATCGGCAGCACGCCGTCCTCGTGGCGTGCGAGATGGCTCGCGACCTGGTCGCGCAGCTCCTCGTCGACGGGTCCGGTGAACCCGGGCGCGCGGCTCTCGGCCGTCACAGGGCCAGCCTGTCCCGCACCACCGCGGCGAGCGACTCGGCCACGGCGTCGGCAGAGGCCTGCGTCGCGGCCTCGACCATGACGCGCACCAGCGGCTCGGTGCCCGACGAGCGCAGGACCACACGGCCCGTCTCGCCGAGGCGGGACTCGGCGGCCGCGACGGCCTCCTGGAGGACCTCGTCGGTCGCGGCACGCGCCTTGTCCACCCCCGGGACGTTGAGCAGCGTCTGCGGCAGCTTGGGCACGGCACCCGCGAGGTCCGCGAGCTTGGCCCCCGACTCCTGGATGCGCGCGGCGAGCTGGAGCGCCGTGAGGACGCCGTCGCCCGTGGTCGCGAACTGCGACAGGATGATGTGGCCCGACTGCTCGCCGCCCAGGGTGTACCCGTTGGCACGCATCTCCTCGAGGACGTACCGGTCGCCCACGCCCGTCTGGACGGTCCGGATACCGGCCTCGCGCATCGCGAGGATCAGTCCGAGGTTGCTCATGACCGTGACGACGAGCGTGTCCTCGTGCAGTCGCCCCTTGTCCTTCTCGGCGAGGGCCAGGACGCCCATGATCTGGTCGCCGTCGACGAGCACGCCACGGTGGTCCACGGCGATGCAACGGTCGGCGTCGCCGTCGAACGCGACCCCGAAGTCGGCCTCGGAGGCGACCACGACGGCCTGGAGCTGCTCGGGGTGGTTCGAGCCGCACTTCTCGTTGATGTTGCGTCCGTCAGGGCTCGCGTTCATCACGACGACGTCGGCGCCTGCCGCACGCAGCGCGGCGGGTCCCACGTCGCTCGCCGCGCCGTTCGCGCAGTCCACGGCGATCCGCAACCCCGAGAGCGGCAGGGCGTCGCCCGTGGCGCCGATGCTCCCGATGAGGTGCTCGACGTAGTCCGCACCGGCGCTGCCCGTGTCGGTGCGGACGCGGCCGACGTCGGCCCCGAGCGGACGGTCCCACACGGTGTCGAGCTGACGCTCGATCTCGTCCTCGAGCGAGTCCTCGAGCTTGATCCCGCCACGGGCCAGGAACTTGATGCCGTTGTCGGCCATCGGGTTGTGCGAGGCGGAGATCATGACGCCGAAGTCCACGTCGAGCGTGCTCGTGAGGAACGCGACGGCCGGCGTCGGCAGGACGCCGACGTCGAGCACGTTGACCCCGGCGCTCGCCAGGCCCGCGGTCACTGCCGCGCCGAGGAACTCGCCCGAGGCCCGGGGGTCGCGGCCGATCACCGCCCGCGGGCGGTGCCCTTCGGGTTGTCCCGTGCGTCCCAGCACGTTGGCCGAGGCCACGCCCAGGCCGAGCGCGAGCTCGGCCGTGACGTCCCTGTTCGCCAGCCCCCGCACACCGTCGGTGCCGAACAGTCGTCCCATGAGTTTTCCTCCCTCAACGGGACGGTACCGGCACCGAGGCCCGCACCGCCCCCGCTGCGAGCCGACCGGTCCGGTCGCTCGTCAGCATCCCTGACAAATGACAACGGCCCCGGTGGACGATGTCCACCGGGGCCGTTGTGCGCAAGCGCTGGATCAGCGCTTGGAGTACTGCGGAGCCTTACGGGCCTTCTTGAGCCCGGCCTTCTTGCGCTCGACGACGCGGGCGTCGCGGGTCAGGAAGCCGGCCTTCTTGAGCGCCGGGCGGTTGTGCTCGGCGTCGATCTCGTTCAGCGCACGGGCGATGCCCAGGCGCAGAGCGCCGGCCTGGCCGGACGAGCCACCACCGTTGATGCGGGCGATGACGTCGAAGCGACCCTCGACGTCGACCAGCTTCAGCGGGGAGTTGACCAGCTGCTGGTGCACCTTGTTGGGGAAGTACCCCTCGAGGGTGCGGCCGTTGATCTTCCACTGGCCGGTGCCGGGCACCAGGCGCACGCGGGCGATGGCCTCCTTGCGACGGCCCAGGGCCTGCGCGGGGGCGGTGATGCTCTGGCCACGGCCCGTGGGGGCTGCGCTCTCAGAGGTGTAGTTGCTGGGAGTCTCTTCGTCCAGCACGTCGATGTCGACGGTGGTCTCGGCCACTGGTGTGTCCTCGCGTCCTAAGTTCTCGTCTACGAGCAGGCGGAGCCTACTGCGCGACCTGGGTGATCTCGAAAGTCTTCGGCTGCTGCGCGGCGTGCGGGTGCTCAGAGCCTGCGTAGACCTTGAGCTTGCCGAACTGGGCGCGGCCGAGCGAGGTCTTGGGGATCATGCCGCGGACGGCCTTCTCCACAGCACGCTCGGGGTGCTTCTCCAGCAGGTCGCTGTAGGCGACCGCCCGAAGACCACCCGGGTAACCGGAGTGGGTGTAGGCAAGCTTCTGCTCGCGCTTGTTGCCGGTGAGGGCGACCTTGCCGGCGTTGATGACGATGACGAAGTCACCTCCGTCGACGTGAGGCGCGAAGGTGGCCTTGTGCTTGCCACGGAGCAGGGTCGCCACGTGGGTGGCGAGGCGGCCCAGGACGACGTCGGTCGCGTCGATGACGTACCAGTCACGCTGGACGTCGCCGGGCTTCGGGGTGTACGTACGCACGGTCGTAGCCTTCGTTTCGTGTCTTCGATGTCTTCGGCGCAGGAGCCTGCGTCCGACAAGTCGTTCGGCCTTCGGTCGACGGATGTCCACGTCACGGAGCGAGTGGGCGCACAAGTGACGAGATAACCGAAGGGGAAGCACAACGACTCAACAGACTACCTGGACGGCCCATGCAGGGTCAAAACAAGATGCGTCACACCGAGGGCGAAAAGGACCTCGGTGTGATCAGCCTCGTCGGACGGCACGGGCTCTGGTGCCAGACAGCCGATTCAGGCGGTTGCCCGGTGGTTGTCGTGGGAGAGACCGGTCATCGCGTCTTCCCGAGGTCGAGGATACGCGCCCGGGCGCAGTTCGGCACAGGCGTCGCACTGGAGCGTGCGCGCCAGGCCCGCGCAGTCGGTGCAGAACAGGCGCAGCGTCTGGCACCCGGGGTCGACGCAGTTCTCGTACTTCGCGGTCGCCGCGCCGCACTCGCAGCACGCGCCGAGCGGGACCGTGTCGTCGCCGAACTCGACGTGCATGCGCTCGTCGAACACGTAGAGCGACCCTTCCCACAGCCCCTGGTCGCCGAACGTCTCGCCGTAGCGGACGATCCCGCCGTCGAGCTGGTAGACCTCCTCGAAGCCGCGCGCGAGCATGAGCGAGGACAGGACCTCGCACCGGACGCCGCCCGTGCAGTAGGTCACGACGGGACGACCCTTGAGGTCGTCGTACGCGCCCGAGTCGAGCTCCGCGACGAAGTCACGCGTCGTCGCGACGTCGGGTACGACCGCACCGCGGAACTTGCCGATCGCGGCCTCGAACGCGTTGCGGCCGTCGAAGAACACGACGTCCTCGCCACGCTCGGCGACCAGCTCGTGGAGCGCCTCGGGGGCGAGGCGCACCCCGCTGTCGACCACGCCGTCCTCGTCGACCGCGATCTCGTCGACGGCCCCGAAGCTCACGAGCTCGGGCCGGACCTTGACGGACAGGCGGGGGAAGTCGCGCCCCGTGCCGTCCGACCACTTGACGTCGATCCCTGCGAAGCCCGGGTACTGCTTGGTGGTCTTGACGTACTGCTTGAGGTTCTCGACCGTCCCGCCGAGCGTGGCGTTGATGCCGTGCTCGGAGACGATGACGCGGCCCGTCAGGTTCCACTGCTCCCCGAGCGAGCGTTGCCACAGCTGCACCGCGCGCGGGTCGGCGAGCGGTGTGAAGGCGTAGAAGAGCACGATCTTGGGGACAGCCATTGCTCCATTTTAGGAGCCCGACGGCGCCGCGCAGGCCGTGCTATCGGCTCTCCGTGGGGCGTGTGGTCTTCCTCACCGCGTCCCGTCCTCGCGTGGGGCCCGTCCCGGCGCCGTCATGTCTCGCCGTCGCCCGACCGACCCTGAGCCGGCGACCGGGGGGGGGCGCCCCGACGACGGGGCGCCACCGGTCGGCCGGTCAGCGCTGCCGCTTGACGCGCTCGACGTCCCACACGGGCTCGGGGGTCTCGACGACGCGGCCGTCGGAGCCGAAGACCACGAACCGGTCGAAGCCGCGCGCGAACCACCGGTCGTGCGTGACGGCCATGACCGTGCCCTCGAACGCCAGGAGGCCCGCCTCGAGCGCCTCGGCCGAGTGCAGGTCGAGGTTGTCGGTCGGCTCGTCGAGCAGCAGGAGCGTGGCTCCCCCGAGCTCGAGGAGCAGGATCTGGAAGCGCGCCTGCTGGCCGCCCGAGAGCGTCTCGAAACGCTGCTCGGCCTGACCGACCAGCTCGTAGCGGTCGAGGGCCTTGCTCGCGGGCTCACGCCCCATGCCGTCGCGCGCACCGTCGCCGCGGTGCAGGATCTCGAGGAGCGTGCGGCCCTCGAACTCGGGGTGGGCGTGGTTCTGCGCGAACCACCCCGGGCGCACGCGCGAGCCGAGCACGGCGCGGCCCGTGTGCGCGACGGGCGGGACCACGGCCGCGTCGCCCGGAGCACCCGCGGTGCCCGCAGCGCCCACAGCGCCCACAGCGGACTCGTAGACCGGCCGGTGCTCCACGTCCGGGTCCGACCCACCCCGCGCCAGCAGGCGCATGAAGTGCGACTTGCCCGAGCCGTTGGACCCCAGGATCGCGACGCGCTCGCCGAAGAAGACCTCGAGGTCGAACGGCTCCATGAGGCCCGTGAGCTCGAGCCGCTCGCACGTCACGGCGCGCTTGGCCGTGCGTCCGCCCGTGAGCCGGACCTTGACGTTCTGCTCGTGGGCGAGCACCTGCGGCGGGCCGGCCTCCTCGAACTTGCGCAGGCGCGTCTGGGCGGCCTGGTAGCGGCTCGCGAGCCCGTCGTTGAACGCCGACTTGTTCTTGAGCATGTTGACGAGGTCCTTGAGCTTGGTGTGCTCCTCCTCCCAGCGGCGCAGCAGCTCCTCGAGGCGGCGGCGGCGGTCGGCCCGCGCCTCGGCGTACGTGCCGAACCCGCCGCCGTGCACCCAGATCGTGCCGCCCGCGGCCGTGGGCTCCACGGTGGCGACCTGGGTCGCGGTGCGCGCCAGGAGCTCGCGGTCGTGGCTGATGAACAGCACGGTCTTGGGCGAGGCAGCGAGCTTCTCCTCGAGCCAGCGCTTGGTCGGCACGTCGAGGTAGTTGTCGGGCTCGTCGAGGAGCAGGACCTCCTCGGGGCCGCGGAACAGTGCCGTGAGGACCAGGCGCTTCTGCTCGCCGCCCGACAGCGTGCGGACCTCGCGGAACTGGGCCTGGTCGAACGGGATGGACAGGACCTCGTCGGTGACCTTGTCCCACTCGGCCTCGGCCTCGTAGCCGCGCGCGTCGGCCCAGTCGGCGAGCGCCTGGGCGTAGCGCATCTGGGAGGGGGTGTCGTCGACCGTCATGATGTCGAGCTCTGCCGCGGCGAGCTCGCGCGCGGCGTCGCGGATCGAGGGCTGCGCGAGGTCGACGAGCAGGTCGCGGACCGTGCGCTCGTCGTCGATGCGGCCGACGAACTGGCGCATGACGCCGAGCCCGCCGCTGCGTCCCACGGTGCCGCCGTGCGGCGACAGGTCGCCCGCGACGATGCGCAGGAGCGTCGTCTTGCCGGCGCCGTTGGGTCCGACGAGCGCGACCTTGGCCCCGTCCGCGACGCGCAGGGTGGCCCCCGCGAGGAGGGGACGCCCGTCGGGCAGGAAGTAGCTGATGTCGCTGATGTCGATGTGACCCACGGGCTCATCCTCCCTGCCCGAGGCCCCGGATGACGATTCCTTTCCGCCCGGGCAGCCGCGGGCGCCGGGCCCCGGACAGCGAGCGGGCTCGCCTGCGACACCCTCGCGACGCCCGACGGCGAGGCGCACCCCGGGCGGGCCGGTGCGCCCGGGGTGCGCTCCGCCGTCGGGCAGGGGTCAGCGCTTGCCGCCGCCCAGCAGGCCGCCCAGCCCGCCCAGGATGCTCCCGAGACCGCCGCCCGAGCCCCCCTGACCGCCACCCAGGAGCCCGCCCAGCAGGTCGCCGATCCCGCCGCCCCCGGCGGCCTCCTGCGTCCCGGTCGGCTGCTCGCTCTTGCCCCCGAGCTGCTTGGCGAGGAACGACAGCGCGATGGGCGCGAGCGCCGGGAGGATCGAGGCCAGGACGTTCGACTGCGTGCCGCTCTTGTCCGCGAGCTGCGCGACCACCTGTTCCTCGTTCGAGCCGAAGATGTTGCGGACGATCTTCTCGCCGTCGGCCGTGTCGACGTCGTCGAGGTTCACGCCGCCCTCGACGAGAGAGGGAGAGTGCTGCCCGAGGGCCTTGCGGAGCGACGCGGCCCCGGCCGGGTCCTGCGCGTTGGCCTGGAGCCCGCCGATCAGCGCGGGGAGCGCGGTCGTGACCGCCTGTTGGGCGGTCGCCTCGTCCACGCCGAGCCTGCCGGCGAGCTGGTCGAGAGGGATGGCGGACAGGAGGTCGTCGATCGATGCCATGGGGACTCCTGGTTCAGGCCGCCCCGTGGGTCGAGGACGGCGTCGTCACGGGACGCACGTGACCGCAGGCGCCTCGGACGGTCGCCCGCCGGGAGTCCTGCGGCGCACGTGGTCCGAGCCTAGTCCGCAGGAGGCCGGATCCGCCCGGTGGGCTGCACGAACGCGCCACCGGTGCGAGTGTGGAGGCATGAGCGACGACACACCGGCCACCCGGACAGACCCTGCCCTCGGCACCGAGGGCGACTCCGACCAGCTCCAGCGGGACGACACCCTGGTCGACCGCGGCGTCGACGACGTGCTCGACGAGGGGTACGCACCACCCGAGCGCGCACCCCTGACCTACGCCCACCCCGAACGGCTCGAGGAGGACGGCGAGTCGCTCGACCAGCGCCTCGCCGACGAGGAGCCCGAGGACTGGGACACCGACCCTCTCGACCGCCCCGACACGACCCGCTCGGGCCGCCTCGTGGCGGACGCCGACGCGCTCGACGGGCGCGTCAACGACACGTACGCGGACGACGCCGGGATCGACGGCGCCGCGGCGAGCGCCGAGGAGGCCGCGGTCCACATCGTCGAGGAGCCGTAGGGGCGGGCCTGCAGGGGGCGCGGGACACCGGCGCTACGAGCTCGGGGACGCCCCTGCTCCGGCGGCCGGTGCCGCGGTGCCCGCGTCCCACACGTCCTCGTCCATGCGCACCGCGCGCACGCGCTCGGCGCGGGCCGCGAGCTCGTCGTCGGGCGGGTACGTGACGGCCTCGAGGACCAGGCCGTGCGGGGGCACGACGCCGGCCCCCGCGTCCCGGCGTCTCGCCGCCAGGACCTCGGCCGGCCACGAGACGGGGCGGCGCCCCTCCCCCACGGCGACCGACGCCCCGACGAGCGCCCGGACCATGTTGTGGCAGAAGGCGTCCGCGCGGACGTGCGCGACGACGAGCCCCTCGTCGGGGCCGCCGGTCGCGCGCTCCCAGGACAGGTGCTGGAGCTCGCGGATCGTGGTCGCGCCGGGACGCGGCTTGCAGAAGGCCGCGAAGTCGCGCACACCGAGCAAGGGCTGCAGCGCCTCGTGCATCGCGTCCGCGTCGAGCGGCTTGCGGTTCCACAGGACCCACTCGCGACGCAGCGGGTCGCGCAGGGCCGGGTCGTCGACGATCCGGAACGTGTAGCTGCGGTAGAGGGCCGAGAAGCGCGCGTCGAACCCCTCCGGCGCCCGGGAGGCCCGGTGCACCACGATGTCCCCCGGCAGCACTCCTCCGAGCCGTGCGACGAGCGCCTCCCCCGGCTCGCGGTCCGACCGGCCCGGCATCGCGTCCCACACGGCCCGCGGGAGGTCGACGTGGGCCACCTGCCCGCGGGCGTGCACGCCCGCGTCGGTGCGCCCCGCGACCGTCAGGCGCGGCGGTTCACCGCGAAGGATCTGCCCCAGACCGTCCTCGAGGGCGCCCTCGACGGTCCGCAGACCGGGCTGTCGGGCCCAGCCCGCGAAGGCGGTGCCCTGGTAGGCGAGGTCCAGGCGGACGCGGACCGGCTGCTCGTTCGTCACGTGCACCTACGCTAGCGCCCGTTAGTGTGCAGACATGCCCGAACGTCCCGCCGCGACCGACCCCGCCGACCTGCGCACCCTCGCGGTGGACTGCGGCGGAGGCGGCATCAAGGCCAACGTGCTCGACGCCGCGGGGACCGCGCACGCGACCGCGGTGCGGGTACCCACGCCCTACCCGCTGCCGCCCTCACTCCTGGTCGACGTCATCGCGCAGATCGCCGACCGCCTGCCCCCCGCCGTACGTGTCACGGTCGGCATGCCCGGCATGATCCGGCGTGGGGTCGTCGTGCACACCCCGCACTACATCACGCGCTCGGGCCCGCGGAGCAGGGTCGACCCGGCGCTCGCCGAGCAGTGGGCCAGCTTCGACGTCCAGGCCGCCGTGAGCGAGCGCCTCGGGATCCCCGCGCTCGTCCTCAACGACGCCGAGGTCCACGGGGCAGGGGTCATCGCAGCGTCTGGCCTCGAGCTCGTCCTGACCCTCGGCACGGGCCTCGGTTCCGCGCTCTTCCACGGAGGGCGCCTCGCACCCCACCTCGAGTGGTCCCACGCCCCGGTACGACGCGGGACCAACTACGACGAGTACATCGGGGAGGTCGAGCGACGCAGGCTCGGGAACGGGCTGTGGTCGCGGCGCGTCGTGGCGCTCGTCGACGGCCTGCGCCCCGTCTTCTGGTGGGACCGCCTCTACCTCGGCGGGGGCAACTCGCGCCAGATCACGCCGTCCGCGCTCGAACGGCTCGGCGACGACGTCGTGATCGTCCCCAACTCGGCCGCGCTCGTGGGCGGGGCCCGGGCGTGGGACCTGCCCCTGGCCTGAGCGGACCGGGCGGTCCCGGCAGCGGGATCAGGTCCGCTGCGACTCCGTCCCCGCGACCTCCCCGTACGCCTCGAGGACCGCCCGGTTGAACGCGACGGGCCGGTCCAGGCTCACGAGGTGCTTGGCCCCGGGGATCACGACGAGCTCGGCCGTGGCCCCTCCCGCCCGGGCCGCCGCCACGAACTCGCGCTCGCCGAGGCGGAAGTGGTCCCACCGGCCGTTGACGAACCACACCGGCGAGCCGGTCGCGGCCAGAGCCGTGAGCGGGTCCGAGGCGCCCACCTCGTCGAGGATCGCGGTCATGGCCGTCAGGGCGAACCCGCCCGCCCCGATGTCCACGATCCCTGCTGCAGGCAGGGTCCGGTCGACCAGCGCCTGGTTGATCGCCGCGCCGTTGTCGGGCAGCTTCTCGATCCGGTCGGCCGCGACGCGCCACGCTCCCCGCAGCGGCGAGCCGGGGACTGTGCAGCAGCTCGCGGCGACGAGACCCGCGACCTGCTCGGGGAACCGCGCGCGGTGCTCGATCCCGACGTACCCGCCGAGCGAGAGCCCGACGACGAGCGCCCGGCCGCCCAGGTCGTCCACGGCACGAGCGACGGTCGCCACCGCACCCTCGAGCGTGAACGGCTCGCCGATGCGTCGGCCGTGGCCCGGCAGGTCCGGCGCGACGGCCACGACACCTGCACGGTCCATGGCCTCGAGCTGCGCACGCCACATGGTGCGGGACGTGCGAGAGCCGTGGACGAACAGCACCGGGAGAGCCATGTCGACCAATCTAGGACGAACGGACCCGCGACGCGGTCGGTGGACGGTTCATGGTCACCGAGGTCGAGGCCCGTTGGTCCCGACGCCTCAGGCCCGTGCTCGGTCGTCGCGCTGAAGGACGGGCCGGGGCAGCCTGACGCCGTCGACCGCGGGACGATGACCGCCCGACGCCCGCTCCGCCGTCGGGCATGGCGAAGGGCCCGGCACCAGATGGTGCCGGGCCCTTCAGGAGGTACCCGTCCGGCTATGCCGGAGCGAGATCAGTCCTCCTTGGAAGCCGGAGCGTCCTCGACGACGGGAGCGTCCTCGACAACAGGAGCGTCCTCGACCTTGGCGGCCTTGGGCTTGCTGGTCTTCTTCGTGGCCTTCTCGGCCTCGCGGACGACAGCCTGCTTGGGGCTGACGGGCTCGGTCACGAGCTCGATGACGGCCATGGGGGCGTTGTCGCCCTTGCGGTTGCCGACCTTCGTGATGCGCGTGTAGCCACCGTTGCGCTCCGCCATCTGCGGGGCGATCTCGGTGAAGAGCGTGTGCACGACGGACTTGTCGCGAACGACGGTCATGACGCGACGGCGAGCCGACAGGTCACCGCGCTTCGCGAACGTGATGAGACGCTCGGCCAGCGGACGCAGGCGCTTGGCCTTGGTCTCGGTGGTCGTGATGCGGCCGTGCTCGAAGAGCGCCGTGGACAGGTTCGCGAGGATGAGACGCTCGTGAGCCGGGCCACCGCCGAGCCGCGGACCCTTGGTGGGGGTAGGCATTGATCTTGCTCCTTAGAAGTGGATCGTGCGTGCGGCCGAGCCGCTCGCACGGAAGGTCAGTACTGCTGCTGCTCGTCGGAGAACGTCGCCTCGTCCTCGTCGGCCTCGTAGTAGTCGGCCGTCGAGGGGTCGAAGTCCAGCGGCGAGTCCTTGAGGTTCAGGCCGAGCTCAGCGAGCTTCTCCTTGACCTCGTTGATGGACTTCGCGCCGAAGTTCCGGATGTCCAGCAGGTCTGCTTCGCTGCGAGCGACGAGCTCGCCGACCTGGTGGATGCCCTCGCGCTTGAGGCAGTTGTACGAACGGATCGTGAGGTTGAGCTCCTCGATCGGGAGCGCCAGGTCCGCGGCGAGAGCGGCGTCCGTCGGGGACGGGCCGATCTCGATGCCCTCGGCCTCGACGTTGAGCTCACGGGCGAGGCCGAAGAGCTCGACGAGCGTCTTGCCGGCCGAGGCCAGCGCGTCGCGCGGGGAGATCGCCTGCTTCGTCTCGACGTCGACGATCAGCTTGTCGAAGTCGGTGCGCTGCTCGACACGGGTCGCCTCGACCTTGTACGTGACCTTGAGGACCGGCGAGTAGATCGAGTCGACGGGAACACGGCCGATCTCGGCGTCGAAGGACTTGTTCTGGTTGGCGGAGACGTAGCCACGTCCACGCTCGACCGTGAGCTCGATCTCGAGCTTGCCCTTGTCGTTGAGGGTGGCGATGTGCAGGTCCGGGTTGTGGACCTCCACACCCGCCGGCGGAACGATGTCCGCGGCGGTGACCGCGCCAGCACCCTGCTTGCGCAGGTACATCACGACCGGCTCGTCGTTCTCCGAGGAGACCACGAGGTTCTTGATGTTGAGGATGATCTCGGTGACGTCTTCCTTGACACCGGACACCGTGGTGAACTCGTGGAGCACACCGTCGATACGGATCGAGGTCACTGCAGCGCCCGGGATGGACGAGAGCAGCGTGCGACGAAGCGAGTTGCCGAGGGTGTAGCCGAAGCCAGGCTCGAGCGGCTCGATGGAGAAGCGCGAACGGTTCTCCGAGAGGACCTCTTCGGTCAGGGTGGGGCGCTGTGCGATCAGCACTGGTGTGTTCCTTTCAGTGTGCGTCCGCCATATGACGCATCACGGGCAACGCTGTGCCGGGGCGGGACTCTGTCCACCCGCCCAGGTGGCTGCGCCCGCCGCCGCGCCGACCCGACGAGGTCGGGTGCGGCGCGACGGCGAGCGAAGCGGAAGATCAGACGCGGCGACGCTTCGGGGGGCGGCAGCCGTTGTGAGCCTGGGGCGTCACGTCCTGGATCGAGCCGACCTCGAGGCCGGTCGCCGTGAGCGAGCGGATCGCGGTCTCGCGACCGGAGCCCGGGCCCTTGACGAAGACGTCGACCTTCTTGACGCCGTGCTCCTGGGCGCGGCGAGCCGCGGACTCGGCAGCGAGCTGCGCGGCGAACGGGGTCGACTTGCGCGAGCCCTTGAAGCCGACGTGGCCGGCCGAGGCCCAGGCGATGACAGCACCGGTCTGGTCCGTGATCGACACGATCGTGTTGTTGAACGTGCTCTTGATGTGAGCCTGGCCGTGAGGGACGTTCTTCTTGTCCTTGCGGCGCGGCTTGCGAGCCGCGGTGGCGCGAGTCTTGGGAGGCATTTCTGAGTTCTCTCCTGGTCTGAGGTGTTCGGACCGGGTCGGCGTGCGCTGCGCGGGTGAACTCGAGGTTCAGGCGAGCGGCACGCGTCCCACGGACTACTGCTTAGCGGGCCTTCTTCTTGCCGGCCACGGTGCGCTTGGGTCCCTTGCGGGTACGCGCGTTGGTCTTGGTGCGCTGCCCGCGGACGGGCAGGCCGCGGCGGTGACGCAGGCCCTCGTAGCAGCCGATCTCGACCTTGCGGCGAATGTCAGCAGCCACCTCACGGCGGAGGTCACCCTCGAGCTTGTAGTTGCCCTCGAGGTAGTCACGCAGCGCGACGAGCTCGGTGTCACCGAGGTCCTTCACGCGAACGTCCGGGGAGATCCCGGTGGCGGCCAGCGTCTGCTGGGCGCGGGTACGGCCGACGCCGTAGATGTAGGTGAGCGCGATCTCGAGCCGCTTCTCGCGGGGGAGGTCGACGCCGACAAGACGTGCCATGTGCCTTTCGGCTCCTCTGTACTTCGTTCGGAGGTCTACCGCACCATCTTCCCGCGGAGCTGCGGGCCCCGGCCTCCGAGCCGGGGGTTCCCCTCAGTGGGCCCGTGCGGCCCGACCGTGAGGTTCGTGGTGATGCGCTGGTTGGCACCCGAGGGTGCCGGCGACCGGTCCGCTCTCGCGGACCTGGATCACCGTGCGCCGGAGCGCCGGGGACTCAGCCCTGGCGCTGCTTGTGGCGCAGGTTCTCGCAGATCACCATGACGCGACCGTGCCGGCGGATCACCTTGCACTTGTCGCAGATCTTCTTGACGCTGGGCTTGACCTTCATCAGTCTGTTCCTCCGCCGCCGCACGCACGCGCAGGCGAACCCAGGCTTGCGGCAGCAGTTGTTTCGAGTGGTGGATTCTTGACGACTACTTGTAGCGGTAGACGATCCGGCCACGGGACAGGTCGTACGGGCTCAGCTCCACCACCACCCGGTCCTCAGGGAGGATCCGGATGTAGTGCTGTCGCATCTTGCCCGAGATGTGAGCCAGAACCTTGTGCCCGTTGGCCAGCTCCACGCGGAACATCGCGTTCGGCAAGGCCTCGACCACGCTGCCCTCGATCTCGATGACACCGTCCTTCTTTGCCATATCCTCCGCTAACTCTCGTCTGAACTGCTTCCCACGCACCCGTGCTCTACGAGGACCGGTGAGTGGACGTCGTGTGTGGTCCGGCCCGTCGTCGGTCAGTTCGACTCGCACGGGAAACGCGGACTACACCCAGCGGACTATCCTACGGCATGGATCACCGCGAGGGAACCGCGGGGCTGTGCACCCGGTCACCCCGGACTGCAGGGGTCGGGCATGCGCCGCCGGCACGGCGGACGAGCGACGGCCCGCCCCGGACCGGAAGGGGTCAGGACGGGCCGTCTTCTCGATTCAGGCCTTCTCCGGGCCGTCAGACGTCGAGCGGGGCGATCGTGACGCCGAGCTCGGCCAGCTTGGCCGCACCGCCGTCAGGGGCCGTCAGGACCCAGATGCCGTCCTCGAGGATCGCGACGCTGTGCTCCCAGTGAGCAGCACGAGCACCGTCGTCGGTGACGACCGTCCAGTCGTCCTCGAGAACCTGCGTGAAGCGCTCGCCACGCGTCACCATGGGCTCGATCGCGAGGCACATGCCCGGCTTGAGCCGAGGGCCGCGCTCGCGCGTCCGGTAGTTCAGGACGTCCGGCGGCTGGTGCATCGAGGTACCGATGCCATGGCCGACGTACTCCTCGATGATCCCGTACGCGACGCCGTCCGCGGCAGCCGAGGCCTCGATCGAGTCCTCGACCGCGTTCCCGACGTCACCGAGCCGTTCGCCGGTCGCCAGGGCGGCGATGCCCGCCCAGAGCGCCCGTTCGGTTGCCTCGACCAGCGCGACGTCTGCGGCGTCCGCCTCCGGCAGCACGAACGAGAACGCGGAGTCCCCGTGCCAGCCGTCGACGATCGCGCCGCAGTCGACCGAGACGACGTCGCCCGGGAGGAGCTCGCGTGTCCCGGGGATGCCGTGCACCACCTCGTCGTTCACCGAGACGCAGAGCGTCGCCGGGTAACCGTGGTACCCCAGGAACGACGGGGTGGCACCGGCGTCACCGATGACTGCCGCCGCCAGGGCGTCCAGGTCTGCGGTCGTCATGCCGGGACGCACCGCCGAGCGGACCGTGGCGAGCGCGTCAGCGACCACCAGGCCCGCCCGGCGCATGGTGCGCACCTGGTCGACCGTCTTGTACTCGATCTTCTCGCGGCCGAACACTTCTCGCTCCAACCGTCCCGGGTCAGCCGACGAGAGGCGCGAGCGCCTCGACGAGACGCGTGGTCACGTCGTCGATCTCACCGATGCCGTCGACCTGGGCGAGCAGACCGCGCTCGGCGTAGGCCGACGTCAGCGGAGCCGTCTGCTCGGCGTAGATGTCCAGACGCCGAGCGATGGCCTCCTCGGTGTCGTCCTCGCGGCCCTCGATCTCCGCACGCTTGCGCAGACGAGCCAGGAGCTCGTCACGGTCCGCGGTGAGCTCGAGGACGGCGTCCAGGCGGACGCCGAGGTCCGCGAGGATCTCGTCGAGCTCGACGACCTGCGCCGCGTTGCGCGGGTAGCCGTCGAGGATGAAGCCGCGCGCCACGTCGTCCTGGGCGAGACGGTCACGGACCATCTCGTTCGTCACGGAGTCCGGGACGAGCTCACCCTTTGCGGTGTACTCCTGGACGAGCCGGCCCAGCTCGGTGCCGCCCTTGATGTTCGCACGGAAGATGTCGCCCGTGGAGATCGCAGGGATGCCGTAGTGCTCCGCCAGGCGAGCTGCCTGGGTGCCCTTGCCTGCACCCTGGGGACCCATGATGATCAGGCGAGCGGAGCGCGTGCCGGAACGCTGAGCGTCGGCAGTCAACTCTGAGGTCAACGGAGGAACCCTTCGTAGTGACGCTGCTGCAGCTGCGAGTCGATCTGCTTGACCGTCTCGAGACCGACGCCCACGACGATGAGGATCGAGCTACCGCCGAACGGGATGTTCGTGCTCACCCCCAGCAGGACGAGGACGAGCGTCGGGATGAGCGCAACGAGCGCGAGGTAGATGGCACCCGCGGAGGTGATGCGGGTGATGACGTAGTCCAGGTACTCCGCCGTCGGGCGGCCGGCACGGATGCCGGGGATGAAGCCGCCGTACTTCTTCATGTTGTCGGCGACCTCGTCCGGGTTGAACGTGATGGCCGTGTAGAAGAAGCAGAAGAAGACGATCAGGAGCACGTAGATCGAGATGTGGATCGGCGAGGCCGGGTCCGCGAGGTACTTCGAGACCCACTGGACCCATCCGGCCGTCGCGTCGCCGAACTGGGCGATGAGACCGGGGACCGCGAGCAGCGACGACGCGAAGATGACCGGGATGACACCCGACATGTTGATCTTGATCGGGATGTAGGTGCTGGAGCCGCCGTACATCTTGCGTCCGACCATGCGCTTCGCATACTGCACGGGCACACGGCGCTGGGACTGCTCGACGAAGACGACGAGCCCGATGACCAGGATGATGACCGCGATCATGATGGTGAAGTTCACGGCGCCGTTGGCGCCACCTGCGATGGACCACAGAGCCGTGGGGAAGCTGGCGGCGATCGAGGTGAAGATGAGGAGCGACATGCCGTTGCCGACGCCGCGCTCCGAGATGAGCTCACCGAGCCACATGATCAGACCGGTACCGGCGGTCATGGTGATGACCATGAGGGCCGAGGTCATGAAGCTGTCGTTCGGGATGACCTCGACCGGGCAGTTCGGGAAGAGGAAGCCGCTGCGGGCGGTCGTGATGACCGTCGTGGACTGCAGGATCGCGAGGGCGATGGTCAGGTAGCGCGTGTACTGCGTGAGCTTCGCGGTACCGGACTGACCCTCCTTGTGCAGAGCCTCGAAGTGAGGGATGACCACGCGGAGCAGCTGCACGATGATGCTCGCGGTGATGTACGGCATGATGCCGAGCGCGAAGATCGAGAGCTGGAGCAGGGCTCCACCGCTGAACAGGTTGACCATTCCGAGGAGGTCGTTCTGCCCCTGGGCCGCGATGCACTGCTGGACGTTGGCATAGTCCACGCCGGGGGTAGGGATGAACGAGCCCACACGGAAGATCGCCATGATGGCGATCGTGAACAGCAGCTTGCGCCGCAGGTCAGGTGTCCGGAAAGCCCGGGCGAATGCGCTGAGCACCTATCCTCCTGGCCCGCTCGAGGCGGGATGTCGTGTCGCCGGGGTTCGGCGAGATGTGACGCACCCGGCACGGGACGCCACTGGGCACCTTAGCCGCTGCGCCGCGATGGACGGCAATTTGAGACAACCGGCAGTGATTCTACGTTCCCCCGAGCGAGGCTGGTACCGGCTACCACGCCTCTAGACGCAGACAGGGCCGACAGCGCATAGCGCTATCGGCCCTGTCCTTCGTATCAGTTCTCCGAGATGGAGCCACCGGCCGCAAGGATCTTGTCCTTGGCGGAACCAGAGAGCGCGTCGACCGCGACCTCGAGCTTGACGGTGATCTCACCCGTGCCGAGCACCTTGACGAGCTCGCCCTTGCGGACGGCTCCCTTGGCGACCAGGTCCTCGACGGTGACGGAGCCACCCTCGGGGTACAGCGCGGAGAGCTTGTCCAGGTTCACGACCTGGTACTCCGTGCGGAACGGGTTCTTGAAGCCACGAAGCTTGGGCAGACGCATGTGGAGCGGCATCTGACCACCCTCGAAACGCTCCGGCACCTGGTAACGAGCCTTCTGGCCCTTGGTACCACGGCCGGCCGTCTTACCCTTCGACGCCTCACCACGACCCACACGGGTCTTGGCCTTCTTGGCGCCGGGGGCCGGACGGAGGTGGTGCACCTTCAGGGTGCCACCAGCGCCGACGGTCTGCTGAGCCTCGGCCTTGGGGGCCTCGGCGACAGCAGCCTTCTTGGCAGGAGCCTTCTTCTTGGGAGCGTCGGTCGAAGCCTCGACCGCGGTCTCCTTCTTGGCCTTCTCAGCCATGATCACTCGACCTCCTCAACGGCGACGAGGTGCGCCACCGTTGCGACCATGCCGCGGATCTCCGGGCGGTCCTCCTTCACGGCGGTGTCGCCGATCCGCTTGAGGCCCAGAGTGCGCAGCGTGTCGCGCTGATTCTGCTTGCCGCCGATGGCGGACTTCGTCTGGGTCACCTTGAGTCGAGCCATCACGCACCTACCCCAGCTGCACGTGCACGCAGGAGGGCGGCCGGAGCCACTGCCTCGAGCGGCAGGCCACGGCGCGCTGCAACAGCCTCAGGCTGCTCCAGGTTGCGCAGGGCCTCGACCGTTGCGTGCACGATGTTGATCGCGTTGGACGAACCGAGCGACTTGCTCAGGACGTCGTGGATGCCCGCGCACTCCAGCACGGCGCGCACCGGACCACCGGCGATAACACCGGTACCCGGAGCGGCCGGACGCAGGAAGACGACACCGGCGGCTGCCTCGCCCTGGATGGGGTGAGGAATGGTGCCCTGGATGCGGGGAACCTTGAAGAAGTTCTTCTTGGCCTCCTCGACACCCTTGGCGATCGCCGCGGGAACTTCCTTCGCCTTGCCGTAGCCGACGCCGACGGTACCGTCGCCATCGCCCACCACGACGAGCGCGGTGAAGCTGAAGCGACGGCCGCCCTTGACGACCTTGGACACGCGGTTGATGGTGACGACGCGCTCGACGAAGGCGTTCTTCTCGGCGGCGTCACCACGGCGACCGTCACCACGGCGACCGTCGCGACGAGCGTCGCCCCGGCCTCCGGAGTTGCGGTCGGTCGACTCGTTGGCGGCACCCGTAGGGGCGCCGGTGCTGCTGCGCTGCCCTGCAGCCATCAGAGAATCCTTTGCTTCCGTACCGTGTACACGGTGGTGGTTTCGGCCATCATCACAGGGACAGACCGCCTTCGCGGGCCCCGTCGGCGACTGCAGCCACCCGGCCGTGGTACTTGTTGCCACCGCGGTCGAAGACGACCGAGTCGACACCAGCGGCCTTGGCACGCTCTGCGACGAGCTCGCCGACCTTGCGGGCCTTCGCGCTCTTGTCGCCCTCGAGCGACCGCAGGTCGCCCTCGATGGTCGAAGCGGAAGCAACGGTCTGGCCGATCGTGTCGTCCACGATCTGCGCCGTGATGTGGCGCGCGGAGCGCGTCACCACGAGGCGGGGACGAGCAGCCGTGCCGGCAATCTTCTTGCGCAGGCGGAGGTGGCGGCGCTTGCGCGAGACCGCCTTGCCCTTGCCGAGAACCTTGAGAGCCATCGTTACTTACCAGCCTTTCCGACCTTGCGGCGGACGACCTCGCCGGCGTACCGCACACCCTTGCCCTTGTACGGCTCGGGCTTGCGGATCTTGCGGATGTTCGCAGCGACCTCGCCGACCTGCTGCTTGTCGATGCCCGCGACCGAGAACTTGGTCGGGGACTCGACAGCGAAGGTGATACCAGCGGGCGCGGACACCACGACGGGGTGGCTGAAGCCCAGAGCGAACTCCAGGTCAGTGCCCTTCGCGGTCACGCGGTAACCGGTACCGACGATCTCGAGCTTCTTCTCGTAGCCCTCGGTGACACCGGTCACCAGGTTTGCGAGAAGCGTGCGGGTCAGGCCGTGCAGAGCGCGCGACGAGCGCTCTTCGTTGGGGCGCGTCACCACGAGGGTGGAGGCGTCCTGGGAGACCTCGATGGGGGCGGGGATGGTGTGCTCCAAGGAACCCTTCGGGCCCTTGACCGTCACCAGTGCGCCGCTGATCGTGACATCCACTCCGGCGGGAACCGGAACGGGGATCTTGCCGATACGAGACATGGCGTATCTCTCCTTTCCGATTACCAGACGTAGGCGAGGACTTCTCCGCCCACGCCCTTCTTGGCTGCCTGACGGTCGGTCAGGAGGCCGGAGGACGTGGACAGGATCGCCACGCCGAGGCCACCGAGAACCTTGGGCAGGTTGGTCGACTTCGCGTACACACGCAGGCCGGGCTTCGACACGCGGCGCACACCAGCAAGGGAGCGCTCACGGTTCGGGCCGAACTTCAGCTGGATCGTGAGGTACTTGCCCACGGGGGCGTCCTCGACGGTCCAGCCGGAGATGTAGCCCTCGGCCTGCAGGATCTCAGCAATGTGCGACTTCAGCTTCGAGAACGGCATCTGAACCGTCTCGTGGTAAGCCGAGTTCGCGTTACGCAGACGGGTCAGCATGTCTGCGATCGGGTCGGTCATCGTCATTGGGCTTCAGCCCTTCCTCGCCGGGGTATCTGGCCGGTTCCCCGAGGGGAACCGTGCCAGACCTACGACGTAGTTGTTACCAGCTGCTCTTGGTGACGCCGGGAAGCTCGCCACGGTGTGCCATCTCGCGAACGCAGATACGGCACAGGCCGAACTTGCGGTACACGGAGTGCGGGCGACCGCACTTCTGGCAGCGAGTGTAGGCGCGAACCGCGAACTTAGGCTTTGCGGCTGCCTTGTTGACCAGGGCCTTCTTCGCCATATCAGTTCTGCTCCTTGAAGGGGAAGCCGAGACGGCGCAGCAGGGAGCGGCCCTCGTCATCGGTCGTCGCCGTCGTCACGATCGTGATGTCCATACCGCGGACGCGATCGATCTTGTCCTGGTCGATCTCGTGGAACATCGACTGCTCCGTGAGACCGAAGGTGTAGTTGCCGTGTCCGTCGAACTGCTTGGGCGACAGGCCGCGGAAGTCGCGGATACGCGGCAGCGCGATGGACAGCAGGCGGTCGAGGAACTCCCACATGCGCTCGCCGCGCAGCGTGACGTGCGCGCCGATCGGCATGCCCTCACGCAGCTTGAACTGAGCGATGGACTTGCGGGCCTTGGTGACCTGCGGCTTCTGGCCGGTGATGGCCGAGAGGTCGCGGATGGCACCCTCGATGAGCTTCGAGTCCTTGGCCGCGTCGCCGACACCCATGTTGACGACGATCTTCGTCAGTCGTGCAACCTGGTTGACGTTCTCGTGGCCGAACTCCTCGAGGAGGCCGGCGACGATCTCGTCGCGGTAGCGCTGCTTGAGACGCGCGATCTCCGGGGCTTGCAGTTCAGTGCTCATCAGATGTCCTTACCGGAACGCTTGGCGACGCGCACGCGGACGTTACGCGTACGGCCGTCACGCTCGACCTCTTCGGTGCGGTACCCGACGCGGGTGCCCTTCTTGGTCTCCGGGTCGACGACCATCACGTTGCTCACGTGGATCGGCGCCTCGACGACCTCGATGCCACCGGTACGCGTCCCACGCTGGGACTGACCCACCTTGGTGTGCTTCGTGACGCGGTTGATGCCCTCGACGATCACGCGGTCGGAGTCCGTGAGGACCTCGAGCACGCGACCCTGCTGGGTGCGGTCCTTGCCAGAGATGACGACCACCAGGTCGCCCTTCTTGATCTTCGCCATGTTCAGAGCACCTCCGGAGCCAGCGAGATGATCTTCATGAACCGCTTGTCGCGCAGCTCGCGGCCCACGGGGCCGAAGATGCGCGTGCCACGGGGCTCGCCGTCGTTCTTGAGGATCACGGCCGCGTTCTCGTCAAACTTGATGTAGGAACCGTCCGGACGACGGCGCTCCTTGGCGGTGCGGACGATGACCGCCTTCACGACATCGCCCTTCTTCACGTTGCCGCCGGGGATAGCGTCCTTGACGGTTGCGACGATGACGTCGCCGATTCCGGCGTAGCGACGGCCCGAACCACCGAGAACACGGATGCAGAGAATCTCCTTCGCACCCGTGTTGTCGGCGACGCGAAGTCGCGACTCCTGCTGGATCATGTAATGAACTCCTGTCGTCGAGCTGGTTCTCGCCGAGCGAGCCTTGCCGAACGGATAGCTGTCAGTGCCGGGTCCCTTGCGGGTGAACCGGCCAGGCGCGGCGGGGTACCGCCACCCTGTCTACTGGTTGCCGCACCTTGGTGCGGCCCGAGACCGGTCGTGGGGGGGGGGGGGGCCCCCCCGCCCCCCCCCCCGGGCCCCCCCCCCCCCGGGGGGGGGGGCCCCGCCCCCCCCCCCCCCCCCCCCAGGCGGGGGCCCCCGGGGGGGGGGGCAGCAAAATAAAACGTAGACCCCCCC
>NZ_JBIVFZ010000001.1:0-342133 GCF_044748475.1 Oerskovia enterophila | reverse complement strand
CCGGGGCCCCGGGGGGGGGGGCCCCCCCCCCGGGGGGGGGGGGCCCCCCCCCGGGGGGGGCCCCCCCCCGGGGGGGGGGGGGGGGCCCCCCCCCCCCCCACGACCTGGTAGGCCCAGGGCCTACTTGGCCTTCTCGAGGATCTCCACCAGGCGCCACCGCTTGGTCGCGGACAGCGGGCGGGTCTCCATGATAAGGACGAGGTCACCGACGCCGGCAGCATTCTGCTCGTCGTGGACCTTGACCTTGCTCGTGCGCCGGATGACCTTGCCGTAGAGCGGGTGCTTGACCCGGTCCTCGACCTCGATCACGACGGTCTTGTCCATCTTGTCGCTCACCACGTAGCCGCGCCGCGTCTTGCGGTTGGCGCGCTGGTCAGCGGCCGTCTCGGTCACCGGTGCGGCGTTCGTTGCGTTCTCGCTCATTCCAGCCTCACTCACTCACGCTCGGTGCGGTACGGATACCGAGCTCGCGCTCACGCAGGATCGTGTAGATCCGCGCGATGTCGCGACGCACGGCCTTCAGGCGACCGTGGCTCTCCAGCTGACCGGTGGCCGACTGGAAGCGGAGGTTGAAAAGCTCCTCCTTGGCCTTCTTCAGCTCGGCGACGAGCTTCTCGTCATCGAACGTGTCCAGCTCGCTCGAACCCAGTTCCTTGGTTCCGATAGCCATCAGTTGCCACCACCCTCGCGCACCACGAAACGGCACTTCATCGGGAGCTTGTGGATCGCGCGGCGCATGGCCTCGCGAGCCAGGGGCTCCGGTACACCGGCCAGCTCGAAGATGATACGGCCGGGCTTGACGTTGGAGATCCACCACTCGGGCGAACCCTTACCAGAACCCATGCGGGTCTCCGCCGGCTTCTTGGTCAGCGGACGGTCCGGGTAGATGTTGATCCAGACCTTTCCGCCTCGCTTGATGTGGCGGGTCATCGCGATACGAGCAGCCTCGATCTGGCGGTTCGTGACGTATGCAGGCTCGAGAGCCTGGATGCCGAACTCGCCGAACGCGATCTGGTTGCCACCCTTCGAGGCGCCGGAGCGCGAGGGGTGGTGCTGCTTGCGGTGCTTCAGCCTGCGCGGGATCAGCATGCTCAGGCCTCCGTTCCGGACTCAGGAGCCTTCTCGGCGACAGGTGCCTCCGCCCCTGCAGCTGCAGGTGCCTCGGACTGCGCCGGACGCTCGTTGCGACGACCAGCACCGCGACGGTCTCCACCACGGTCAGGACGGTCGCCACCGCGGGGGCCACCACGGCCCTGGCGGGGAGCGGCGGTCGCCTGCTGCGCAGCGAACTCCTTCTCGGTCATGTCGCCCTTGTAGATCCACACCTTGACGCCGATACGGCCGAAGGTGGTGCGGGCCTCGAAGAAGCCGTAGTCGATGTTCGCGCGGAGCGTGTGCAGCGGCACACGGCCTTCGCGGTAGAACTCCGAGCGGCTCATCTCGGCGCCGCCGAGACGACCCGAGCACTGGACACGGATGCCCTTGGCGCCGGCGCGCTGCGCGGACTGCATGCCCTTGCGCATCGCACGACGGAAGGACACGCGGCTCGCGAGCTGCTCCGCGATCCCCTGGGCCACGAGCTGAGCATCGATCTCAGCGTTCTTGACCTCGAGGATGTTGAGCTGGACCTGCTTGCCCGTGAGCTTCTCGAGCTCGCCGCGGATGCGGTCTGCCTCTGCGCCACGGCGGCCGATGACGATGCCCGGACGTGCGGTGTGGATGTCCACACGAACACGGTCGCGGGTGCGCTCGATCTCGACCTTGGAGATGCCGGCACGCTCGAGGCCCGTGGCCATGAGCTTGCGGATCTGGACGTCCTCACGGACGTAGTCGCGGTACCGCTGTCCGGGCTTGGTGCTGTCGGCGAACCAACGCGACCGGTGGTCGGTGGTGATGCCGAGGCGGTACCCGTGCGGGTGAACCTTCTGTCCCACTATCGGGCCCTTCCCTTCGTGTCTTCGCGCGGAACGAGAACCACGGTGATGTGGCTCGTCCGCTTGAGGATCTGGCTCGCGCGCCCCTGAGCGCGAGGCCGGAACCGCTTGAGGGTCGGGCCCTCGTCCACGAACGCCTGGGCAACGACGAGCTCCTGCTCGTCGAATGCCACGCTCGCGCGGTCGGCCTTCACCCGTGCGTTCGCGATCGCGCTCTCCACGACCTTGCGGATGGGCTCACTCGCGGCCTGCGGTGCGAACTTCAGCACCGCGACGGCCTCGGTGGCCTGCTTGCCACGGATGAGGTCCACGACGCGCCGGGCCTTCTGGGGCGTGACACGGACGAACCGCGCCTGCGCCTTGGCTTCCATTGCTGTCCTGCCTTCTTGTCTCGTCATGACGTTCGGAGTCGTCGTCTCTTGATCTGCGTCTGCACGCAGATCAGCGACGACGGCCCTTCTTGTCGTCCTTCACGTGGCCGCGGAAGGTCCGGGTGGGTGCGAACTCGCCGAGCTTGTGGCCAACCATCGACTCGGTGACGAACACCGGAGTGTGCTTGCGTCCGTCGTGCACGGCAAAAGTGTGACCGAGGAAGTCGGGCGTGATGACCGACCGACGGGACCAGGTCTTGATGACGTTCTTGGTCCCCTTCTCGTTCTGGACGTCCACCTTCTTCTGAAGGTGTCCATCGACGAAGGGGCCCTTCTTCAGGCTGCGTGGCATCTGTCAGGCTCCTATCAGCGCTTCTTGCCGGTACGGCGACGACGCACGATCAGCTTGTCGCTCGGCTTGTTGGGACGGCGGGTACGACCTTCGGCCTGGCCCCAGGGGCTGACCGGGTGACGTCCACCGGAGGTCTTGCCTTCACCACCACCGTGAGGGTGGTCGATCGGGTTCATGGCGACACCACGGACGGAGGGGCGCTTGCCCTTCCAACGCATACGGCCGGCCTTGCCCCAGTTGATGTTCGACTGCTCGGCGTTGCCCACCTCGCCGACCGTCGCGCGGCAGCGCAGGTCGACGTTGCGGATCTCACCGGACGGCATACGCAGCTGGGCGTAGGGTCCGTCCTTGGCGACGAGCTGCACGGAGGCACCAGCCGAACGGGCGATCTTCGCGCCGCCACCGGGCTTGAGCTCGATGGCGTGGATGACCGTACCGGTCGGGATGTTGCGCAACGGCAGGTTGTTGCCGGGCTTGATGTCGGCGCCGGCGCCGTTCTCGATGACGTCGCCCTGCTTCAGCTTGTTCGGCGCGATGATGTAGCGCTTCTCGCCGTCCGCGTAGTGCAGGAGCGCGATGCGTGCCGTGCGGTTGGGGTCGTACTCGATGTGAGCGACCTTCGCGGGCACGCCGTCCTTGTCGTGACGACGGAAGTCGATGACTCGGTATGCGCGCTTGTGGCCACCACCCTTGTGACGGGTGGTGATGCGACCGGTGCTGTTGCGGCCACCGCTCTTGGTGAGCGGACGGACCAGCGACTTCTCCGGCTGCGAGCGCGTGATCTCGACGAAGTCGGCAACGCTCGAGCCGCGGCGGCCGGGCGTCGTCGGCTTGTACTTACGGATTCCCATGGGGATCTGTCCTCAATCTGCTCTCGTCCGGCCTCAGCCGACCGGCCCGCCGAAGATGTCGATCGTGCCCTCGCGGAGGGTGATGATCGCACGCTTGGTGTCCTTGCGCTTGCCCAGTCCGAAACGCGTCCGCCGGGTCTTGCCCTTGCGGTTGATCGTGTTCACGGAGGCAACCTTGACCGAGAAGATCTGCTCGACAGCGATCTTGATCTCGGTCTTGTTGGCCCGCGGGTCCACGAGGAAGGTGTACTTACCCTCGTCGAGGAGCCCGTAGCTCTTCTCGGAGACCACCGGCGCGAGCAGGATGTCGCGGGGGTCCTTCGTCACGGCGGTCACTTCGCGGCCTCCTCGGCCTCGTCAGCTGCTTCCGACTCGGACGCGACGGCCTTGACCGACGAGCCCGTGGCGGGTCCGGCGAGGAACGCAGCGAGTGCGCCCTCGGTGAAGACCACGTCGTCGGAGACCAGCACGTCGTAGGTGTTCAGCTGGTCAGCGACCAGGAGGTGCACCTGCTCCGCGTTGCGGAGGGACTTGCTCGTCAACTCGTCGCCGCGCTCCAGCACCACGAGCACGTGCTTGCGGGGAGAGAGGTTGGCGAGCGAGGAGATCGCGGCCTTGGTCGACGGCTGGCCGTCGATCCCGAAGCCGGACACGACGTGGACACGGCCTGCACGAGCCCGGTCGGAGAGGGCGCCGCGCAGGGCAGCAGCCTTCATCTTCTTGGGGGTGCGCTGGCTGTAGTCGCGCGGCGTCGGGCCGTGAACGACCCCACCGCCGGCGAACTGAGGCGCACGGGTCGAACCCTGACGGGCTCGGCCGGTGCCCTTCTGCTTGTACGGCTTGCGTCCACCACCGCGGACCTCGCCGCGGCTCTTGGTGTCGTGCGTGCCCTGACGGGCTGCAGCGAGCTGCGCGACGACAACCTGGTGGATCAGCGGGACGTTCGTCTGGACGTCGAACACCTCGGCGGGAAGCTCGGCGGTGCCGGCCTTCTTGCCCGTGGCGTCGAGGACGTCAACAGTGAGAGCTGCCATGAGTGTCATGCTCCCTTCACGGCGCTACGCACGAGGACGACGCCGCCCTTGGGGCCGGGCACTGCGCCCTTGACGAGCAGCAGACCCTTCTCTGCGTCGACCGCGTGGACGGTCAGGTTCTGCGTGGTCTGCTGGTCGAAACCCATGCGACCAGCCATGCGCACGCCCTTGAAGACTCGACCCGGGGTCGAGGCCCCACCGATCGAACCAGGCTTGCGGTGGTTACGGTGTGCACCGTGGGAGGCAGGCGCGCCGTGGAAGCCGTGACGCTTCATGACACCGGCCGTGCCCTTGCCCTTGGTGGTGCCCTGGACGTCGACCTTCGCGCCGGCCGTGAAGACCTCCGCGGTGATCTCCTGGCCGAGGGTGTACTCACCGGCGTTGGTCGTGCGGACCTCGGTCACGTGACGGCGCGGCGTGACGCCGGCCTTCTCGAAGTGACCCTTGAGGGGCTTCGTGACCTTGCGCGGGTCGATCTGGCCTGCAGCCAGCTGGACCGCGCTGTAGCCGTCGACCTCGTCGGTACGGACCTGGGTCACGACGTTCGTGCCCACGGCAACGACCGTGACGGGAACCAGGCGACCGGCCTCGTCCCAGAGCTGGGTCATGCCGAGCTTCGTGCCGAGCACGGCCGTGACGGGCCGCTCGTTCTGCTGGGGGGTAGTCATGTTGTCCTCCCGCCTCAGAGCTTGATCTCGATGTTCACGTCCGCAGGCAGGTCGAGACGCATGAGCGAGTCGACGGCCTTCGGAGTGGGATCGATGATGTCGATAAGCCGCTTGTGCGTGCGCATCTCGAAGTGCTCGCGGCTGTCCTTGTACTTGTGAGGCGACCGGATGACGCAGAAGACGTTCTTCTCCGTCGGCAGCGGCACCGGGCCCACGACCGTTGCACCAGCGCGGGTGACAGTGTCGACGATCTTGCGCGCCGAGCTGTCAATCACCTCGTGGTCGTAGGACTTGAGCCGGATGCGGATCTTCTGTCCCGCCATGGCGTCGTCTGACTCTCTCTCTCGAACCGCTAGCTGTCCGACCCCCGCGCTCGGGCGTGTCGCCTATCGCGACCTACCCAGCGCACGCACCGAGGAACGGTGCAGGGCCGTTGGATATGTGAACCGCTCACGCATCGGGCCAACTTCTGGCGCCCGACGGCGTCACAGCCGTTCACAACGTTGTCGAGCCTGTGCAGAACCTGAGCTCCGCGGGGTCCTCGATCCGTATCGACAGAGAGTTCAACCCGCGGCAACCCCGGAATACCGAGGTCCGCATGCTTAGCGGTTCAACACACTGTTCGACACATGAAAGAGCGCACCCGTAACAGGCAACCTGAACAGTCTGCCACAGGAAGCCGTGGAAGACCAATCATGGTGCGTGTGACTCTGCCCTCAGAGGGACTGTCCCCACGCTCCGACCGACACGCTCACGCGCAGTGCGGGCTTGTCGGTCCTTCTAGGGTAACCGCCCGGACGGGCCTCGCAGGACGAAGTGACCGCCCTCACACCCGCGATCGGCCCGGCACCGGGAACCGTGGACCGTCCACGCGCGCCTCACCTGCATCGATGCGACGCGGCGACGCCTCCACCAGGTTCCAGATCGGTGGGAGATCACACCGCCGGAACCTGCCGATCCGCCCCGCACACCCCCGCTCGAGGCGCCTCGCACGACCGGACACGACCCCAGGCCGGCGGTGCGTCGCTCGATGGAGCCTCGCTCTGCCCTCTCCCCCGCGACCGCACGGAGCGACGACGCCCACCGGCTCGTCGGGCGACTCGACGTCCGCGGGCGGTCCCTGGCAGCTCGACCTCCGACATCAGGCCCGCCGGCACCAGTACGCGAGGACGACGGCGTCGCGGCGCACCCTCGGCGTCAGGGTCAGGCACGGCCGGCCAGGCGTCCGGGGACGACGAAGGGCCCGGGTACCTTGCGGTACCCGGGCCCTTCGGTCAATCTTTCCCGGCTCCCCGAGCGCGAGGCTCAGGAGCTGCCGGGGTGGATCAGGTGGTCAGAAGATCACTTGATGATCTTCGTGACACGGCCCGAACCGACCGTACGGCCGCCCTCACGGATGGCGAAGCCGAGGCCCTCCTCCATGGCGATCGGCTGGATCAGCGCGACCGTCATCTCGGTGTTGTCACCAGGCATGACCATCTCGGTGCCCTCGGGCAGCGTGATGACGCCGGTGACGTCCGTGGTGCGGAAGTAGAACTGCGGACGGTAGTTCGAGTAGAACGGGTTGTGACGCCCACCTTCGTCCTTGCCCAGGATGTAGACCTGAGCCTCGAAGTCGGTGTGCGGGGTGATCGAACCCGGCTTGACGACGACCTGGCCGCGCTCGACGTCCTCGCGCTTGATGCCGCGGAGCAGCAGACCGGTGTTGTCGCCGGCCTGAGCCTCGTCCATCTGCTTGTGGAACGTCTCGATACCCGTGACCGTGGTCTTCTGCGGGTTGCGGATGCCGACGATCTCGACCTCGGAGTTGACCGCGAGGGTGCCGCGCTCGACCTTGCCGGTGACGACGGTGCCACGACCGGTGATCGTGAAGACGTCCTCGACAGGCATGAGGAAGGGCTTGTCGAGCTCACGGACGGGCTCGGGGACGTTCTCGTCCACGGCCTCCATGAGCGCCTCGACGGACTTGACCCACTCGGGGTCGCCCTCGAGAGCCTTCAGACCGGAGACGCGGACCACGGGGGCCTCGTCGCCGTCGAAGCCCTGCGACGAGAGGAGCTCACGCACCTCCATCTCGACGAGCTCGAGGATTTCCTCGTCCTCGACCATGTCGGACTTGTTCAGCGCGACCAGCAGGTAGGGGACACCCACCTGGCGGGCGAGCAGAACGTGCTCACGCGTCTGGGCCATGGGGCCGTCGGTCGCCGCGACCACGAGGATCGCGCCGTCCATCTGAGCGGCACCGGTGATCATGTTCTTGATGTAGTCGGCGTGCCCGGGAGCGTCGACGTGAGCGTAGTGACGCTTCTCCGTCTCGTACTCGATGTGCGCGATGTTGATCGTGATACCGCGCTGCTTCTCTTCCGGAGCCTTGTCGATCTCGTCGAACTTGAACTCGGGGTTCACGTCCGGGTACTTGTCGTGCAGCACCTTGGAGATCGCTGCCGTCAGGGTCGTCTTACCGTGGTCGACGTGACCGATGGTGCCGACATTGACGTGCGGCTTGGTCCGCTCGAACTTGGCCTTCGCCACTGGGGTCCTCCTGGGACTTGGGTAGTTGTGCCGAACGATGCAGATGCACAAGACATCTGCGGGGCGTGCGGGTCGCTACAGGTTGATGGTTGTTACAGGGTCTTCGACCTGTGGGGACTCACTCGCCCCGGGTCTTCTTGATGATCTCTTCGGCAACGTTCCGAGGGACCTCGGCATAGCTGTCGAATGACATCGAGTACACAGCACGACCCTGGGTCTTGGACCGCAGGTCGCCGATGTACCCGAACATCTCGGACAACGGTACTTGAGCACGGATGACCTTGACACCCGTCGCGTCCTCCATGGACTGGATCATGCCGCGACGAGAGTTGAGGTCACCGATCACGTCGCCCATGTACTCCTCGGGCGTACGCACCTCGACCGCCATGACCGGCTCCAGCAGAACCGGGTCCGCCCGCTTGACGCCCTCCTTGAGGACCATCGAGCCGGCAATCTTGAATGCCATCTCCGAGGAGTCGACATCATGGTACGCGCCGTCGATGAGCGTAGCCTTCACGCCCACGAGCGGGAAGCCGGCGAGGACACCCAGCTGGAGGGCAGCCTGGATACCGGCGTCGACCGACGGGATGTACTCACGCGGGATGCGACCACCGGTGACGGCGTTCTTGAACTCGTAGAGCTCGCCGCCCTCGGTCAGGTCGAGAGGCTCGAAGGTGACCTGCACCTTGGCGAACTGACCCGAACCACCGGTCTGCTTCTTGTGCGTGTAGTCGATCTTCTCCGCCGCGCGGCGGATGGTCTCGCGGTACGCGACCTGCGGCTTGCCGACGTTCGCCTCGACGTTGAACTCGCGACGCATGCGGTCGACGAGGATGTCGAGGTGGAGCTCGCCCATGCCGCCGATGACGGTCTGGCCGGTCTCCTCGTCGAGCTTGACGCGGAAGGTCGGGTCCTCCTCGGCGAGCTTCTGGATGGCGACCGAGAGCTTCTCCTGGTCGGCCTTCGTCTTGGGCTCGATGGCCACGTCGATGACGGGCTCCGGGAAGGTCATCGACTCGAGGACCACGGGGTTCGCGATGTCACACAGGGTGTCACCGGTCGTCGTGTCCTTGAGGCCGATGAACGCGTAGATGTGGCCGGCGCTGCCGAGCTCGACCGCGTTCTCCTTGTTGGAGTGCATCTGGAAGATCTTGCCCAGACGCTCCTTCTTGCCCTTGGTCGCGTTGAGCACCTGGGTGCCCGGCGTGACCTGGCCGGAGTAGACGCGGACGTACGTCAGCTTGCCGAAGAACGGGTGCGAGGCGACCTTGAACGCCAGGGCCGCGAAGGGCTCCGTGGCGTCGGGGTGGCGCTCGACGATCTTCTCCTCGTCCTTGACGTCGTGACCGTTGATGGCCGGCACGTCGAGGGGCGAGGGGAGGTAGTCGATGACCGCGTCGAGCATGGGCTGGACGCCCTTGTTCTTGAACGCGGAGCCGCACAGGACGGGGAAGGCCTCGCCCGAGACGGTGAGCTTGCGGATCGCGGACTTGATCTCCGCGATCGTCAGCTCTTCACCGTTGAGGTACTTCTCGAGAAGCTCCTCGTCGGCCTCGGCGACGTTCTCGACGAGCTCGGCACGGTAGGTCTTGGCCTTCTCGAGGAGGTCCGCGGGGATCTCCTCGATCTCGTAGGCCTCGCCCATCTTGGTCTCGCCGCGCCAGACGAGCGCGCGCATCTCGAGCAGGTCGACGACGCCCGTGAACTCGCTCTCCGAGCCGATCGGCAGCTGGATGACCAGCGGCTTGGCCTTGAGGCGGTTCACGATGGTGTCGACCGTGAAGTAGAAGTCCGCGCCGAGCTTGTCCATCTTGTTGACGAAGCAGATGCGCGGGACGTTGTACTTGTCGGCCTGGCGCCAGACGGTCTCGGACTGGGGCTCGACGCCCTCCTTGCCGTCGAAGACAGCAACAGCGCCGTCGAGCACGCGCAGGGAGCGCTCGACCTCGACCGTGAAGTCCACGTGGCCCGGGGTGTCGATGATGTTGATCTGGTTCTTGTTCCAGAAGCAGGTCACGGCGGCAGACGTGATCGTGATGCCGCGCTCCTTCTCCTGCTCCATCCAGTCGGTCGTCGACGCGCCGTCGTGCGTCTCACCGATCTTGTAGTTCACCCCGGTGTAGAACAGGATGCGCTCGGTGGTCGTGGTCTTACCGGCATCGATGTGGGCCATGATGCCGATGTTGCGGACCTTGTTCAGGTCGGTCAGCACGTCGTGTGCCACGGGTACTTCCCCTTTGTGTGGGTTGAGTCGGGGGCGATGCTTCGACCGAGAGGCCGGCTGGACCCGCCGACGGCCCCGGGGGTGAACCCCCAGGGCCGGTCGGTCGGACTACCAGCGGTAGTGCGCGAAGGCCTTGTTGGACTCGGCCATCTTGTGCATGTCCTCGCGACGCTTGACCGCGGCACCGAGGCCGTTGCTCGCGTCGAGGATCTCGTTCATGAGGCGCTCGGTCATGGTCTTCTCGCGACGGGCGCGCGAGTAGTCCGTGAGCCAGCGCAGCGCGAGCGTCGTGGAACGCGTGGGGCGCACCTCGACGGGGACCTGGTAGGTCGCGCCACCGACACGGCGAGAGCGGACCTCGAGGGCCGGGCGCACGTTCTCGAGCGCACGCTTGAGGACGACGACGGGGTCGCCGTCGGTCTTCGCGCGGACACCCTCGAGGGCACCGTAGACGATCGCCTCGGCGGTCGACTTCTTGCCGTCCAGGAGGACCTTGTTGATGAGCTGCGTGACGACCGGGGAACCGTAGACAGGGTCGACGATGAGCGGCCGCTTCGGGGCGGGGCCCTTACGAGGCATTAGCTCTTCTCCTTCTTGGCGCCGTAGCGGCTGCGAGCCTGCTTGCGGTTCTTGACGCCCTGGGTGTCGAGTGCGCCACGGACGATCTTGTAGCGGACACCGGGGAGGTCCTTCACACGGCCGCCGCGGACGAGCACGATGGAGTGCTCCTGGAGGTTGTGGCCGACACCGGGGATGTACGCGGTGACCTCGACCTGCGAGGACAGCTTCACGCGTGCGACCTTGCGCAGTGCGGAGTTCGGCTTCTTGGGGGTGGTGGTGTACACACGCGTGCACACACCACGCCGCTGCGGGGAACCCTTGAGGGCGGGAGTCTTGGACTTCCCGACCTTCGAGGTCCGCCCCTTGCGGACGAGCTGCTGGATCGTAGGCACTACGTCTCCGTGTCTTCTCGAGCTGGACCGGGGCGAACCCCGGCGGTGGTCTACGGGCTGTGGGCGCCGACGGCAAACGGCACCTGCGACGCAGAGCGTCGCAATCGCCACGTACCACCGGCTCGATGGTCCGGGCCCCGAACCACGGATCATCCGAGGAACACAGGGACCGGAATGCTCGCGCACTCACATCGGCTCGCTGGAGAACACCACAGCGAGCCCGACGGCGCGGGCACGGTCATTCACGATACCTGCCAGTTGGCAGGTAGTCAAAGCGAGAGGGGGTGGTCGCGGCGCGTCGAACGCGCCACGACCACCCCCTGTGCTACTCGCTCCCCCGCGGCCCGACGACGAGACGTCGCCGGGCTGCGGGGACAGGATCAGCGGTAGTCGCCGAAGTCCAGGTCCTCGAGCGGGATCGCCTCGCCGGAGCCCATGCCGAGCCCCTGGAAGTCGATCTCGTCGTAGCCGAAGCTCGGGTAGAGCTCGGTCTTGGCCTGCTCGGTGGGCTCGACCTCGACGTTGCGGTAACGGGGCAGACCCGTACCGGCCGGGATGAGCTTACCGAGGATGACGTTCTCCTTGAGGCCGAGGAGCGGGTCACGACGACCGCTCATCGCTGCCTCGGTGAGGACGCGCGTCGTCTCCTGGAAGGAGGCCGCCGAGAGCCACGAGTCGGTCGCGAGCGACGCCTTCGTGATCCCCATGAGCTCGGGACGGCCGGAGGCCGGCTGGCCCCCCTCCGCCACGGCGCGACGGTTGAGGTCCTCGAAACGTCCACGCTCGGCCAGCTCGCCCGGGAGCAGCTGCGAGTCGCCCGAGTCCAGCACGGTCACGCGACGCAGCATCTGCCGCACGATGACCTCGATGTGCTTGTCGTGGATGTCCACGCCCTGGGAGCGGTAGACCTCCTGGACCTCGTCCACCAGGTGCTTCTGGGTGGCACGGGGGCCGAGGATGCGCAGGACCTTCTTGGGGTCGACCGCACCCTGGACCAGCTGGGTACCGACCTCGACGTGGTCGCCGTCGCTGACGAGGAGGCGCGAACGCTTCGTCACCGGGTAGGCGAGCTCTTCCGAGCCGTCGTCGGGGGTCAGGACGATGCGGCGCGTGCGCTCCGCCTCGTCGATCGTGATCCGACCCGAGAACTCCGCGATGGGGCCCTCACCCTTCGGGGTACGTGCCTCGAAGAGCTCGGTCACACGGGGCAGACCCTGCGTGATGTCGTCCGCGGAGGCCACACCACCGGTGTGGAACGTACGCATCGTCAGCTGGGTACCGGGCTCACCGATCGACTGGGCCGCGATGATGCCGACGGCCTCGCCGATGTCGACGAGCTTGCCCGTGGCCAGCGAACGGCCGTAGCACTTGGCGCACGTACCGACGCGGGACTCGCAGGTCAGGACCGAGCGGACCTTGACCGTGTCGATCCCGGCAGCGAGGAGCGCGTCGATGACCAGGTCACCGGCGTCCTCACCACCCTTGGCGATGAGGTTGCCGTCGGCGTCCTGCACGTCGGAGGCCAGCGTGCGGGAGTAGATGCTCGTCTCGACCTTGTCGTGACGGACCAGGCGGTCGCCGATCTTCTCCCCGACGGGCAGCGTCAGACCACGCTCGGTGCCGCAGTCCTCCTCGCGGACGATGACGTCCTGCGACACGTCGACCAGACGACGGGTCAGGTAACCCGAGTCGGCCGTACGCAGGGCGGTGTCGGCGAGGCCCTTACGGGCACCGTGCGTCGCGATGAAGTACTCGAGGACCGAGAGGCCCTCACGGTAGTTGGACTTGATCGGGCGAGGGATGATCTCACCCTTCGGGTTCGCCACGAGGCCGCGCATACCGGCGATCTGACGGACCTGCATCCAGTTACCACGAGCACCCGAGCCGACCATCGTGTAGACGGTGTTGCGCTCGGGGAAGCTCGCGCGCATCGCGGTGGCGACCTTGTCGGTGGCCTGGGTCCAGATCTCGATGAGCTCCTGACGGCGCTCGTCGTCCGTGATCAGACCACGCTCGTACTCCTGCTGGACCTTGAGCGCACGAGCCTCGTGCTCCTCCAGGATCGCGGCCTTCTCGCTCGGCGTCGCGACGTCGGAGATCGCGATGGTGACACCCGAACGGGTGGCCCAGCGGAAGCCGGCCTCCTTGAGGGCGTCGAGCGAGGCAGCGACCTCGACCTTGGGGTAGGTCTCGGCGAGCTCGTTGACGATCGTCGAGAGCTTCTTCTTGTCGACGATCCCGTTGACGTAGCCGTAGCTGACGGGGAGCGTCTCGTTGAAGAGCGCGCGGCCGAGCGTCGTCGCGAAGACGAACGGCTCGCCCGGGACGAAGGCCTCGGGGGCGTCGCCCTCGGCGAAGACGAGGCCGTCCATGCGGATGCTGACCTCGGCGTTCAGGTCCAGCGTCCCACCGTCGAAGGCCATGATGGCCTCGGCGACGGAGCTGAACGCACGCCCTGCACCCTTGGCATCCTTCTTGTCGTTCGTCAGGTGGTACAGGCCGATGATCATGTCCTGCGAGGGCATGGTCACCGGACGGCCGTCCGACGGCTTCAGGATGTTGTTGCTCGAGAGCATGAGGATGCGGGCCTCGGCCTGGGCCTCGGCCGACAGCGGCAGGTGCACGGCCATCTGGTCACCGTCGAAGTCCGCGTTGAACGCGGCACACACGAGCGGGTGCAGGTGGATGGCCTTGCCCTCGACCAGCTGGGGCTCGAACGCCTGGATACCGAGACGGTGCAGCGTCGGTGCACGGTTGAGCAGCACCGGGTGCTCGGTGATGACCTCTTCGAGGACGTCCCACACGACCGGGCGCGCGCGCTCGACCATGCGCTTGGCGCTCTTGATGTTCTGCGCGTGGTTCAGGTCCACGAGGCGCTTCATCACGAAGGGCTTGAAGAGCTCGAGGGCCATCTGCTTCGGCAGACCGCACTGGTGCAGCTTGAGCTGCGGGCCGACCACGATGACCGAACGGCCCGAGTAGTCGACACGCTTGCCGAGCAGGTTCTGACGGAATCGACCCTGCTTGCCCTTGAGCATGTCGGAGATCGACTTCAGCGGACGGTTGCCGGGGCCCGTGACCGGGCGACCACGACGGCCGTTGTCGAAGAGCGAGTCCACAGCTTCCTGCAGCATGCGCTTCTCGTTGTTGACGATGATCTCCGGGGCGCCCAGGTCGAGAAGACGCTTGAGGCGGTTGTTCCGGTTGATCACGCGGCGGTACAGGTCGTTCAGGTCCGAGGTCGCGAAGCGGCCACCGTCGAGCTGCACCATGGGGCGCAGGTCCGGCGGGATGACCGGGACGGCGTCCAGCACCATGCCCGTGGGCGAGTTCGTGGTCGTCAGGAACGCGTTGACGACCTTGAGGCGCTTGAGCGCACGGGTCTTCTTCTGGCCCTTGCCCGAGCGGATGATCTCGCGCAGGAGGTCGGCCTCGGCAGCCAGGTCGAAGTCCTGGAGACGCTTCTGGATCGCCGCGGCGCCCATCGAGCCCTCGAAGTAGTTGCCGTAGCGGTCCTGGAGGGCGCGGTACAGCATCTCGTCGCCCTCGAGGTCGGCGACCTTGAGGTTCTTGAAACGGTCCCAGACCTGGTCCAGGCGGTCGAGCTCGGCGTCGGAACGCTTGCGGATCGCCGCCATCTCGCGCTCGGCCGAGTCGCGGACCTTGCGGCGGGCGTCGGCGCGAGCGCCCTCGGCCTCGAGCGCGGCCAGGTCGGCCTCGAGCTTCTGGGCACGGGTGTTGATGTCGTTGTCGCGACGGTCCGTGATCTCCTTCTTCTCCAGGTCGATCTCGTTCTGGAGGTTGGGGAGGTCTTCCTGACGGCCCTCGACGTCGACCGACGTGATCATGTACGCGGCGAAGTAGATGACCTTCTCGAGGTCCTTCGGCGCGAGGTCGAGGAGGTAACCGAGGCGGGAGGGCACACCCTTGAAGAACCAGATGTGCGTGACAGGAGCGGCGAGCTCGATGTGGCCCATGCGCTCGCGGCGCACCTTCGAGCGCGTCACCTCGACGCCGCAGCGCTCGCAGATGATGCCCTTGAAGCGCACGCGCTTGTACTTGCCGCAGTAGCACTCCCAGTCACGGGTGGGACCGAAGATCTTCTCGCAGAAGAGCCCGTCCTTCTCCGGCTTGAGGGTGCGGTAGTTGATGGTCTCAGGCTTCTTGACCTCGCCGTGAGACCAGTCACGGATGTCGTCTGCCGTGGCCAGTCCGATACGCAGCTCGTCGAAGACATTGACGTCGAGCAAGGTGGTCCTACTTCCTTCGTCTGCCGGCCTGTCCGGGGTTCGTCCCGGCCGGCGCGGTGGAGGTGCTACAGAGTGTCGGGTGGCGGTGGGGGCGGTCGTTCGTCACGAACGCCCCCACCGCTTCCGAGATCAGATCTCGTCGATGCTGGATGCTGCGTTGGGGCGACGCGAGAGGTCGATGCCGAGCTCCTCGGCAGCGCGGTACACGTCGTCGTCCGACTCACGCATCTCGATGGAGACACCGTCGCTGGAGAGCACCTCGACGTTCAGGCACAGCGACTGCATCTCCTTGAGGAGAACCTTGAAGGACTCCGGGATGCCCGAGTCGGGGATGTTCTCGCCCTTGACGATCGCCTCGTAGACCTTGACACGGCCCGGGACGTCGTCGGACTTGATCGTCAGCAGCTCCTGGAGGGTGTACGCCGCGCCATAAGCCTCGAGCGCCCACACCTCCATCTCGCCGAAACGCTGTCCACCGAACTGCGCCTTACCACCCAGCGGCTGCTGCGTGATCATGGAGTACGGACCGGTCGAGCGGGCGTGGATCTTGTCGTCCACCAGGTGGTGGAGCTTCAGGATGTACATGTAGCCCACGGAGACCGGCTCCGGGAACGGCTCGCCGGAGCGGCCGTCGAACAGACGGGCCTTGCCGTCGCGCCCGACCATGCGGTTGCCGTCACGGTTCGGCAGCGTCGTGGAGAGCAGACCCGTGAGGGCTTCCTCCTCGAGGCCGTCGAAGACCGGGGTGGCCACGGGGCGACCGGGCTCGGACGATGCCGCGACGACGGGGAGGCGCTCCTTCCAGGAGAGGTCGCCCTCGCCTGCTGCGCCGTCCGTCTGCGAGATGTCCCAGCCCTGCTTGGCGACCCACCCGAGGTGGGTCTCGAGGACCTGGCCGACGTTCATACGACCGGGGACACCCAGCGGGTTGAGGATGACGTCCACAGGGGTGCCGTCCTCGAGGAAGGGCATGTCCTCGACCGGGAGGATCTTCGAGATGACACCCTTGTTGCCGTGACGGCCGGCGAGCTTGTCGCCGTCCGTGATCTTGCGTCGCTGCGCGATGTAGACGCGGACCAGCTGGTTGACGCCGGCGGGCAGCTCGTCGCCGTCCTCACGGTTGAACTCGCGGACGCCGATGACGGTGCCGGACTCGCCGTGGGGAACCTTGAGCGACGTGTCGCGGACCTCGCGGGCCTTCTCGCCGAAGATGGCGCGCAGCAGGCGCTCCTCGGGGGTCAGCTCGGTCTCGCCCTTGGGCGTGACCTTGCCGACGAGCACGTCGCCCGCGCCGACCTCTGCGCCGATGCGGATGACTCCGCGCTCGTCGAGGTCCGCCAGGACGTCCTCGGAGACGTTCGGGATGTCCCGCGTGATCTCCTCGGGGCCGAGCTTCGTGTCGCGGGCGTCGACCTCGTGCTCCTCGATGTGGATCGAGGACAGGACGTCGTCCTGCACGAGGCGCTGCGACAGGATGATCGCGTCCTCGTAGTTGTGGCCTTCCCAGGACATGAACGCGACCAGCAGGTTGCGGCCGAGCGAGAGCTCGCCCTCGTCGGTCGCCGGGCCGTCGGCCAGCACGGAGCCGACCTCGACGCGTGCGCCCTCGTCGACGACGACGCGCTGGTTGTACGACGTGCCCTGGTTCGAGCGGCGGAACTTGGCCGCGCGGTAGCTCGTCGTGGTCGCGTCGTCGTTGGCGACGACGATCATGTCGGCCGAGACCTCGGTCACGACACCGGGCTTGGTGGCGACGATGACGTCACCGGCGTCGATGGCTGCACGACGCTCCATGCCGGTCCCGACGAGCGGGGCCTCGGAACGGACCAGGGGCACGGCCTGACGCTGCATGTTGGCACCCATGAGTGCGCGGTTGGCGTCGTCGTGCTCGAGGAACGGGATGAGGGCGGTCGCGACCGACACCATCTGGCGCGGCGAGACGTCCATGTAGTCGACCTCGGTGCCGAGGACGTCAGCCGTCTCGCCACCCTTGGTACGGACCAGGACGCGCTCCTGACGGAACGAGCCGTCCACGTTGAGCTCGGTGTTCGCCTGGGCGATGACGTAGCGGTCCTCGTCGTCGGCCGTCAGGTAGACGACCTCGTCGGAGACCTTGCCGTTCTCGACCTTGCGGTACGGCGTCTCGATGAACCCGAACGGGTTGATCCGGCCGTAGGAGGCGAGCGATCCGATCAGACCGATGTTCGGGCCTTCAGGAGTCTCGATGGGGCACATGCGGCCGTAGTGCGACGGGTGGACGTCACGGACCTCCATGCCGGCGCGGTCACGGGACAGACCACCCGGGCCCAGCGCGGACAGACGACGCTTGTGCGTCAGGCCGGCGAGCGGGTTGTTCTGGTCCATGAACTGCGACAGCTGCGAGGTGCCGAAGAACTCCTTGATCGACGCCACCACGGGGCGGATGTTGATCAGGGTCTGCGGCGTGATCGCCTCGACGTCCTGGGTCGTCATGCGCTCGCGCACGACGCGCTCCATGCGCGAGAGACCGGTGCGCACCTGGTTCTGGATGAGCTCACCCACGGCGCGGATACGACGGTTGCCGAAGTGGTCGATGTCGTCGGTCTCGACGCGGATCTCGACGGGCTCGCCGGCACGCGTGCCGGGGAGCGTCGTGACCTCTGCGTGGAGGGCCGCGAGGTACTTGATCGTCGCGACGATGTCCGTGACGGACAGCGTGGAGTCCGCGAGGGGTGCGTCGACGCCGAGCTTCTTGTTCGCCTTGTAGCGGCCGACCTTCGCGAAGTCGTAGCGCTTGGGGTTGAAGTAGAAGTTCTCGAGGAGCGAGCGGCCGGCCTCGACCGTGGGCGGCTCGCCCGGGCGGATCTTGCGGTAGAGGTCGACGAGCGCCTCTTCCTCGGTGTGGACGTGGTCCTTCTCGAGCGTGTCGAGCACGGCCGGGAAGTCCGCGAACTCCTCGCGGATCTGCGACTCGGTCACGCCGAGGGCCTTGAGCAGCACCGTGACGGACTGCTTGCGCTTGCGGTCGACGCGGACGCCCACGGCGTCACGCTTGTCGATCTCGAACTCCAGCCACGCACCGCGCGACGGGATGATCTTCGCGGAGTAGATGTCCTTGTCGCTCGTCTTGTCTGCCTGGCGCTCGAAGTACACGCCGGGCGAACGGACGAGCTGCGAGACGACGACGCGCTCGGTGCCGTTGATGATGAAGGTGCCGCGCGCGGTCATGAGCGGGAAGTCGCCCATGAAGACGGTCTGGCTCTTGATCTCACCGGTGTTGTAGTTCACGAACTCCGCGGTGACGAAGAGCGGTGCGGCGAAGGTGAAGTCCTTCTCCTTGCACTCCTCGGCCGTGTACTTCGGGGGCTCGAAACGGTGGTTCGAGAAGGAGAGAGACATGGAGGAGCCGAAGTCCTCGATCGGGGAGATCTCCTCGAAGATCTCCTCGAGACCCGACGTCGCGGGGACGTCCTGGCGACCGGCAGCAGCCGCGGCGTCGACGCGTGCGCGCCACGCCGGGTTGCCGAGCAGCCAGTCGAAGCTCTCCGTCTGGAGCCCGAGCAGGTCGGGCACCTCGAGAGGCTCGTAGATCTTGGCGAAAGAGACGCGCCGGGAAGCGGTGCGGTTCGCGATAGCGTCGGCGGACGGAGCAGAAGGGGTGCGCGAGGCAGCCAAGAGGGGTCCTTCCCTGCAGATCGATTGCACGCTGTACGCTGCGTGGCTGGAGGACCTCTTCCCCCTGAGGCTGCCGTGGTGCACGATGGACGCACACCGGAGACGGTTCGGGCAGTTCAGAGGGTGCCGAGGGCACACGCGAGCGCAAAGCGCTAGCATACCCGGCCCGGTCAAGCGTGTCCAGCGACGCCAAATCACGGCCTGTCAAGACCGTTGTCGAGCCGCGTTCCACTCCCCCACCGGACCGGTGAGGACATCTTCTCGGTGGCCGCCATATGCCGCCCAAGAACACGAAAAATTCCCTGCCCGACGGCGCCGGTCACCTTCTCCTGGAAGGTGGGCTCCGGCGTCGGGCCGGGAGACGCACAAGCGACGAGAGGCCCGCACCCCGGAGGGTGCGGGCCTCGTCGCCTGTGCTACCTGTCAGGTCGCGCGAGGCGACCTGTCATGCGATACCGCCCCGAAGGGCAGTGATCACTTGACGGTGACGGTTGCGCCGGCGCCCTCGAGGGCAGCCTTGGCCTTGTCAGCAGCGTCCTTGGCGACGTTCTCCAGGACGGGCTTGGGGGCGCCGTCAACGAGGTCCTTGGCCTCCTTCAGGCCGAGGCTCGTGAGGGCACGCACCTCCTTGATGACCTGGATCTTCTTGTCGCCGGCAGCCTCGAGGATGACGTCGAACTCCGTCTTCTCCTCGACCTCCTCGGCGGCAGCGGCCGCGGGGCCTGCAACGGCGACGGCGGCCGGAGCGGCTGCGGTGACCTCGAAAGCGTCCTCGAACGCCTTCACGAACTCAGAGAGCTCGATGAGGGAGAGGCCCTTGAACTGCTCGATGAGCTCTTCGGTGCTGAGCTTCGCCATGATGGCGGTCCTTTCGGTTGGTGCTCGGCAGCGGCCCTGTCAACGATCCACAGAGCCCTGCTGGAAGCAGAGGGGGTGTGTGCGTGCTGCGTGATCCTCCGAGGAGGGTCAGGCTGCAGCGCTCTCCGATTCCTGCTTGAGGCGCAGGGCATCGATGGTGCGAACGGCCTGCGAGGCGGGCGCGTTGAACAGGTATGCCGCCTGGTAGAGCGGCTGCTTGAACGCGCCGGCCAGCTTGGCCAGCAGGACCTCGCGGGACTCGAGGTCCGCGAGCTTGGTGATGTCCGCAGCGGTCAGGGAGCGTCCGTCGAGGACACCGCCCTTGATGACCAGTGCGGGGTTCGCCTTGGCGAAGTCACGCAGGCCCTTGGCCGCCTCGACCGGGTCACCGGTCACGAAGGCGATGGCCGAGGGGCCCTTGAAGTCGGCGTCGATCTCGATGCCGGCTTCCTTGGCCGCGATGGCGGTCAGCGTGTTCTTCACCACGGCGTAGGTTGCGTTGCCGCTGAGCGACCGACGCAGCTGCTTGAGCTGCGCGACGGTGAGCCCGCGGTACTCGGTCAGCACGGCCGCGTTCGACTCGCGGAAGTTCTCCGTGAGCTCTGCGACTGCGGCTGCCTTGTCCGGCCTCGCCATGGCAATCCTTCCGGTGGTGGTGCCACCGGTCTCCGCAGGGCGGGGGCCCTGGGGGGTGAGGTCCTGCGGAGACGAGAAGAGCCCCGCGCAGGCGCGGGGCTCGAAGTGCAGGCTCTCGCCCGCTCCGTGAACTCTCACCTGCGCTGGCCTCCGCACTTCTGCGGGACTTCGGTCCGGACTGCAGCTGACGAGTCAGCGGGCAGGACGGTACGACCGGCGGTCTTGGGTACTGGAACAGAGTACGTGACGCGGGCGTGTGGTCCAAATCCGGCCCGACGGCGCCGCGCACCGCGCGCTCCGGACGGCTCAGGCGGGCGGCGCACCGCACGCGCGGGTCAGATCGCGAGCGGTCCGAAGCAGACGAGGGGCACGGGTTCGTCCTCGGTACGGATCGCGCGTGCGAGCGCCTCCCCCGGGGCGGCCCCGCTGAAGAGCTCGGCGTGCAGCGCGGGCATCACGCGCGCAGCGACGTCGTCCCGCAGCGGAGCGATGCTCGCGATCACCGCCCGCGCCCCGAGACGCACGAGGACGCTCGTGAGTCCCAGCGGCTCACCCCCCGTGCGGACCGAGGAGAGACCGACCTCGCAGGCCGAGAGCACGACGACCGCGCCGCTGAGGTCGATCCCATCGAGCTCGTGCGCGAACAACGGACCGTCCGTGAGACGCAACGAGGAGAACAACGGGTTGTCGGTCTCGTGCGTCCCGTGCGCGGCGAGGTGGACGACGCCCGCCCCGTCAAGAGACTCCACGACGTTGTGGCACGTGGCGTCCGCGCCGGTCAGGAGCGTCGCCCCGCCCCAGGCCCGTGCCACGAGACGGGTCTCCTCGTCCGACGCCAGGAGACCCGGCCCGCTGACGACGACCACACCGCCGGGTCGCTCCGTCTCGGCCTCCTCCTGGAGATCCACCCAGGAGTTGACCCAGGTGCGCGCCCCGGCCCGTGACGGGAGAGACATCCAGGGCACGGCAAGGAGGAGGTCCCGCGCCGTGACGTGCAGGTCGCCGACCACCTGGAGCGGCCCGAGGAGAGCGTCGTCCAGCCTGACCAGGACCTTGCGCAGCGACGACGTCGCCGCCGATCTCATCGGCGCCGGGATCAGGGCGTTCGAGAGGACTGCGAAGTCCGCACGTGCACGCCGGACGAGCTCGGCCACGACGTCGAGGGGGGCGAGCCTCACGATGGACGCCCCGTCCTGCGAGACACGCACGGCCGACACATGACCTTCGTGGATCACGATGTTGGCGACCGTCGGCCCGGACGGCAGTGCGGACAGCGCCCGGCGCAGCGAGCGCTCGCTGGTCGGGCGCGGCCTGCTGTCGTCGCCGGACCGTTGCCACATCCGTCGGCGCGCCTCCTCCTGGAAGCGTCGCGCGGCCACCAGGTGGAGCTGGCGCTCCTCGAGCGCCCCGGCCTCGGCCGCGGTCCCCAGACCTCGAGCCGCCTCCACCTCGCGGCGGGCCGAGGCAAGGAGCTCGGCCAGCACAGGGTCGGTGGCCGGGCGCACCCGTCCGGTGCCCGCGAACGCTGCGCGCCCCCGTTCCACCGCGTCGAACACCGCGCTCGCCCGACCTGTCCGGAAGGCTGCGTCGACGTCGACGATGCCCAGTCGCACGCCGTGGACGGCAGAAGCCGTCACGACGTCGACGGAACCCAGGCGAGACCGGTGCGAGACCAGCGCCTCCTGCCCTCGACGGATCGCAGCGAGACCGCGCCGACGATCACCGTCACCGAACGCGACCATGGCGCGCACGGCCTCGCGCTGGATCCGTACCGCGAGGCTCCAGGAGCGCGGGGACGACCTAACGGCCTCGAGCGCTCCTCGCGCGTGAGCCACGTCGCCGGCTCGGACGTACGCCTCTGCCTGCAGCACGCGCGCTGGTACGCCGACCAGCACCGGAGGCATCTCACGGGCCTGGTCGGCGATCTCCCCCGCGTTCCTCGCCACTTCCCGAAAGTCGTCCGGTGCAGCGCCCTTCGAGAGGCCCGCGAGCACGGCCTCCTGCCGGACGAGTTCGCTGCGCAGGGCCCAGACCGCGTTGGACTGACGGTGGAAGGCAGCCTTCGCCTCTCCCGCGAGCTCTGCCGCGCGCTCGGTCTGCCGCAGGTGGAGCAGGCAGCGTGCGATGTCGAAACGGACCCTGGCGAGGTCTGCGAGCGAACCGCTCTGGTCGAGGATCGACGTCGCCCGGTCGAGCACGGTGACCGCCTCCGTGACCAGTCCGGCCTCTTGCAGGACGACGGCGCGGTCCAGGAGCCCGACGGCGTCCTCGTCGCTGGGATCCAGCTCGCTCGCCTCGTCCATGAGGCGCAGGGCCAGTGGCAGGTCACCGTGCAGGAACTCGGCATAGCCGAGGTTGTGCCGCCCCTTCGCCTCGATCGAGACGTCGCCCACCGCTCGCGCGTGCTCGACCGACGCTCCGAGATCCCGGCGAGCGTCGTCGACCGCCCCCACCTCGAGGTGGAGCGCACCTCGGTTGAGCAGCACGATCGCGGTGTCCCGCGAGACGACCGTCGACTGCGCAGGCGCTGCACGGTCGAGCTCGGCCAGTGCGCCGGTGACGTCTCCGGCTCGGAGCAGGAGAAGCCCCCGCTGCCCCTGGACCGCGATCAGCTCGCCCGCGAGACCGACCTCGTGGCACCACGACTCGGCGTCGTCGAGCAGGTGGAGAGCCTCTCCGAGGTCACCCGTCACCTCGTAGCCGCACCGGGCTGTCCCCAGGATCGCGCGAGCCCACAGCGGACGGAGGTCGACCTCCTCGTCCCCGGCATCTCGGGGATCGCCGATCACGTCGAGCACGTCCCGGTAGCTCGCGAGGGCCTCGACGAACGACTCTTCGTCGTTCTGTTGCCGAGCACGGATGTAGGACGCTCGTGCTCGATCGACCTTGTCCCTCACAGGGATACGGTAGCCAATCGCCGGGCTGCCGGCGCTCGACGGGGCCCCTGGTGCGTGCACCAGGGGCCCCGTCGAGCACGAGGCGTTGCCCCGTCCGGGGGTCAGTCCTCCGGGATCAGGCCTGTCGCGCTCTGCACCGCGGGCCACAGCATGCGGCACCGCGCAGGTGCGCCGTGAGGTTCCGGAGCCGTCGGTGCCGGGATGCCTGCCTTCAGGAGCAACGCGGCCAGCTCACCAGCGAGAACCGGGGCAGCGAACGACGTCCCGCTCCAGACCGCGAAGCCGCCTTGGAACCCCTCCGGGTCGATGGTCGCGCGGAAGCCCTCCGAGAAGAGCTCCTTCATGTGCATCGACGGCGCGATCACACCGTCCATGGTCACCGGAGCAGTGCTCACGAGGCCCGCCCCCGTCCGCAGACAGGTGACCCAGGTGCCGTCGTTGCTGAAGAGCGACGTGGTGCCGTCGGGGTTCTTCGATCCGACGGCGATGAGCGGCGGCTCGTCCCAGTTGAGCTGCTGGCCGGCGAGCAGCGTGGGCGGTTTCGTGCGACGGTCGATACGCGGCGCGAAGGCCGCAGGGTACGTCTCTCGCACCTGCCCGTCGTTGCCGCTCGACGACACGACGAGCACTCCGAACCGCCTCAGCGCCGACAGGACCGTACCGAGAGGAGCGTCGAAGTCGGCGTCCTCGGGACGCTCGTGGTAATACCCGAGCGACAGGACCGCGACGTCCACCGGTGCGTATCCGGGTACCCCGCTGAGTCCGAGGACGTGCCAGAGAAGCATGCGTCGGAGCGAACGAAGGAGGTCCCGCTCCGGGATGATCCCTGAACCCCCATAGACCCTGGGCGCGAGGATGACAGCGTCCGGGCAGAGCTGGTGCACGAGACCGGCCATGAACGTGCCGTGCCCGGCGACCGGGTCCAGCGGGCCCGTGAGGGGGTAGATCGACACTCCACCGTGCTCGGGGTCCTGGAAGTCGAACTCGGGGTCAGGGCACAGGCCGACAGGGACGCCGACGACCTGCGGGTCCCGCAGGACGATGCGCTCGTTGTCCGCGAACGGTTCGACGCCGGCATCCAGCTCAGGATTCCACCACGGGTGCTTCCCGACGCCGGTGTCCATGAGCGCGACGACCGGTCGACGCTCCCCCTGCTGACCCGTGAACACCGTGTCACCGGCACGGATCGCTCGCCAGGGTGCGGCGCCGACCCAAGCCACGGGCTGGCGGCCGCCCGAGCCCGCGACCGCGTACTCGTCCATCCCCGCGAACGGGTGGCTAGCGGTCTTGGGGTGGCTTCCGGTCTTGGGGTGGCTCCCGGTCTTGGGGTGACTCCCCGTCTTGGGCAGTCCCTGGATGAACGGCTGCGTGTCCGAGAAGTCCCACGGCTGCGACATGGGCTGCCCACCGATCGAGCCGGGCACGATCACGTGGTCGAGCGATACGAAGGCCCCGGCAGGCAAGGGCTGCTCGCGTTCGGCCGGACCGTCGCCTTCATCGAGGTCGATCCGCGCGTCCCGCAGGAGTGAGACGACGTCCCAGCCGTCGGGGAGTTCACCGTTGTCCTCACGCGCCAGCACGACAGTGGTACCGAACACCGTCCGCATCTCCTGAGCGACGGCCGAATCGAGCCCAGCCTCGACCGCGCGCTCGACGAGCTCCAGGTCCTCGTAGGTCTCACGCTCGATCTCCACCACCAGGTGTCGATGCCTTGCGGCTCGTCGGAGCCGACGCAGCCACCGCGGGTCCGGCTCGCCCTCCTCCGGCGCCGCGGCGTTGATCAGCAGTCGATCACCGACGTACCACGTCGGCTGCGGGGAAGCCTCGCGTCCGGTCCGGCGTGCCGTGACCGGGTCGAGCGCTCGCGTCCGCCACTGCAACCGCGCGGGGGTGTCCCCGTGCCAACCTCGTCGAGCGTTCCCGCTCTCCGTCGAGCTCGTGCTCACGTGCTCCTCCTCGAGTCGTACTGACCGAGCCGGTCCGCCGCCGCGCGACGCCGTGCTCGTGGCATGGGGCGCGGCGCCCCTCGACGGGGTCGCCGCGGGTGGGGTCGGCTAGAGCTCGATGACCGGGGTGCTCACTGCACCGTGGGAGGACGCGGCCGGCTGCACCACGAAGCTGGCAGGTCCGGGCTCGACCTCGTCGAACACGAAACGACCGTCCTCGTCGCTCAGGGTCTCGCTCACCCCGCCCGGCCGGTGCAGCACGACACGGAGCTCTGCGGCCGGAGCCGCCCACCCGTCGATGCGCACCTTGCCGTCCTCGGTGGGCGAGAGCGAGATCATCACCGTCACGGCCTCCGACGTGAAGGTGATGGTCCGCGCCTCGACCGGCGGCGCCTCACCGCGGACGGACATCTCCGGTACGCGCACGTACTCGAGCTCCATGACCTCGGCCTCGAGGCCGGCCAGCGTGATCGCGAAGAGCGACCTCTCGACGAGACCCTCGGGTACCGGATCGAGCGTCATGCTGATCCGAGCGAGATCCGCCAAGATCTCGAGGTCGACCGTGTCCAACGGGTCGTCGGGGCTGTATCCGATCGGCGCGCTCATGATGTTTCCCATGTCCTGTCCCCCTGATCGCTTTCCATGATGTCGCGGAGCTTGGCCAGGCAGCGCCCGCGGTTGGACCCGATGCTGCCCACCGGCATACCGATGGCGCTCGAGATGTACTTGTAGTCAGGGCGGTCCGCCAACGAGATCAGCCGGAGGAGCTGCTGGCAGCGGTCCGGCAGCTGGAGGACGGCGCGCCACAGGAAGCGGTCGCGCTCCACCTCGAGGACCTGGGTCTCCGGGGTGGGGTCCGAGGACGGTAGCGCGCCGACGGGTCCGTCGAGCAGGTCGTCGGGAAGCTCGGTGCGGCGCTTCTGGTCGTCGCGCTGCTTGCGGACCACCTCCCATGCACCGCGCTTGGCGGTCACGAGGAGCCACTTGAGCACCGCGTGCGGCTCCTGGATGGTGTGAGCGTTGCGCACGAGCGCCATCCAGGTGTTCTGGACCACGTCGTCAGCGTGCTCTCGGTCGGCACCCTGCGCCCGCGCCGTGTGCCACAGCAGCGGGGTCGCCTCCTTCACGAAGTCGGCCAGTGCCTGGTGCTTGCCCTCCCGATAGTCGAGGAGAGCAGCCGCGGCTCGATCGCCGAGGCTCACCTCCGGTTCGTCGACTTCCGGGACGTCCTCGGTGATCCGTGTCATGGCTGGGTGCGCCGTCTGCTCTCGGTCGTGCTCGGGTACTTCGGGGGAACCCGAGTCTAGAGGTGTTCGTGCAGGTGGGACAAGCATTTCCGCCATAGCAGCACCTCCCTCCGACCCGCTCTCGCGGCACTCTCGACGGACAGGCCGACTGGTCGTCGGACCTCTTCCTGCTGGGAGGGAGGGAGGTTCGTCGCGTTTGATACACGCTCGTGAGATCTTTCCCGAACGATCCCGCCGACACCTCGGGCGACCGCGCGGCCCCGGCCCCCGCTGCGCCGTCGGGCAGGCTCGCAGAGCCTCTACGGGTACGCGACCCGTACGGGGATCCACGTAGGGGCCGCTCGCAGAGAGTCGTGGAATCCCTCATCACACGCGTGACCCGCCTCACGTACGGTCGGCCTGACCGACCACGACCGGTCCACTCCGACGGTCCCGGTGAGACGACGACGTCCCGGACCCCCTGCTAGAGGAGCTACACGTGAGAACCCTTCGCCACCCCGCCGACGGCACCCGCCGTCCGGCTCGTCTGCTCGCGGCGCTGACCGCCGCGACCGTCGCGCTCGGCGGCCTCGCGCTCGCCGGCACGAGCGCCCAGGCCGCACCGCTGCCCGCCGCCCAGCCGGCGACGGTCGCCGCCGCAGCCGCCCCCGGCCACCAGTGGCTCACGGGCTACTGGCACAACTTCAACAACGGCTCGGTCGTCATGCCGCTCAGCGACATCCCGGCTGCGTACAACCTCGTCGCGGTCGCGTTCGCCGACAACCTGACCGGCACGCCCGGTGGCATCACGTTCAACCTGTCGAGCGCCGAGCTCAACGGCTACACGGTTCCCCAGTTCAAGGCCGACATCGCCGCGATCCGGGCCCAGGGCCGCAAGGTCATCCTGTCGGTCGGCGGTGAGAAGGGGAACGTGATCGTCTCCAACGCGACCGAGGCGAAGAACTTCGCAGACACCGCGTACGGCCTGATGCAGGAGTACGGGTTCGACGGCGTCGACATCGACCTCGAGCACGGCATCAACGCGACGTACATGTCGAGCGCGCTGCACCAGCTCTCGGCCAAGGCCGGACCGAACCTCATCATCGCGATGGCGCCGCAGACCATCGACTACCAGGCCACCTCGATGGGGTACTACCAGCTCACGCTCGCGATCAAGGACATCCTGACGATCGTCAACACCCAGTACTACAACTCGGGCGCCATGATGGGCTGCAACCAGCAGGTCTACAGCCAGGGCAGCATCGACTTCCTCACCTCGCTCAGCTGCATCCAGCTCGAGATGGGCCTGCGCCCCGACCAGGTCGGCATCGGCGTCCCCGCGGTCCAGGCCGCTGCCGGCGGCGGCTACCAGCCCATCGCCAACGTCATCAAGGCCGTCGACTGCCTCGAGACCGGGACGGGCTGCGGCACGTTCAAGCCAGCCACTCCGTACGGCAAGATCGGCGGCGTCATGACCTGGTCGATCAACTGGGACAAGAAGAACAACTACGCGCTCGCCACCGCGGTGGGCGCCCGCCTCGGCACCGGCTCGGGCGGCGGCGGCACCGACCCGACCGGCGGCAGCACGGGCGGCGACCCGACCGGCGGCAGCACGGGCGGCGACCCCACGGGCGGCAGCACCGGCGGCACCGACCCGACCGGCGGGACGACGGGCGGCAGCACGGGCGGCTCGGGCACCTGCTCGGCCGCGGCGTGGGACGCCTCGAGCATCTACACCGGCGGCAACACCGTCGCCCACAACGGCCGCACCTGGCAGGCCAAGTGGTGGACCCGCGGCGACGCCCCCGCCCCGAGCGACTGGGGCGTGTGGAAGGACCTCGGCGCCTGCTGAGTCCCCGTCCCCGGTGACGGCGGTACCGTCACCGTGACGACCGAGCCGCCCGGCTCTCCTCCCCCAGGGAAGGAGAGCCGGGCGGCTCCGTGCTGCCGGCCGCAAGGGGGCGAGCGGCAGCGCGGCGCGGGACGTCAGTCGACCGGGAAGAGCGAGACCGTCAGCGTCGCTCCGTAGGAGCCGGGAGCGGTGTCGGCCGGCAGCTCGAGAGCGAGGTCGGCCGTGACGTCGCTCGTGCCCTTGCGGCCGATCGCGTCGGCCCCCGCGAGAGTCTGCGGCGTCGACAGCCCCGCTCCCCCGGCCTGCGCCGAGGCGATGCGCTGCCCAGCGGTCACGCCCGGCTTGTCGACGACCAGGCGCGGTGCCCAGCCGAGCCGGTCCGCGCCGAACGTCGTCGACCCCGCCGAGAACGCGGTCGACTGGCCCGAGACGGCCCAGCCCGCAGCGTCACGACGCGTGTCCGAGACGCTCACGACGGGCAGCGCCGCGGTGTACGCCAGGTGGTCACCGTCGAGCCCGCCCGCGAGCCGCACGGGCGCGCCGTCGCCCGCGACGGTCATCGAGAGCTTGCCCTCGGTCACGACCTCCTCCACGACGGCCTCGAGCGCGATGCCCTCGGCACCCGCGGGGTCGGTCTCGCCCTGTGCCGCGAACCGCACCTGGTCGAGAGCCCAGAACCAGTCGTTCGTGCCGCTGTAGTGGAAGCGGTACTGCGCGGTCCGCGCCCCGGCCGGGACGTCGGTGACGATCGTGCGCCTACCGTTGTCGCTCGCGGGGAACGAGGCCACCTGGACCGGCGCGGCGCCGTCGAAGCTCACGAGGACCTCCGCGACCTGCACGCGGTCATGACGGTACGAGTGCTCGAACGTCAGCACGGCCTGCTCCTTGCCCGCGACCGCATAGTCGGGCGTGACGAGCGTCGAGTCGAACTTCCCCGCGCCGTGGGCCTTGTCGTCCCACTCGTCCGAGTCGGCGACCGCGATCACGTCGCGCCCACGCGTGAAGTTCTCCCGTGCCTGGCCCGCCTCGGCCGCCGACCAGAACGTCTGGGTCGTGAACGACCAACCGCGCCACTCGGTCACGCCACCCGACGGCATGGCCGAGTTGTCGACGCTCCAGCCCGTCGGGGGCGTCGTCGTGTAGCCGAGCGTCCCTGCCGGGACGCCCGCCTCGTCGACCCGGGGCGAGAGCGCGGGGCGCAGGGAGTCGAAGTCGTCGGAGACGTCGTCGCCGATCGGCGTGCCGTCGAGACCCCACACCGGGTCCACCGCGACGCCAGCCTGCCGCATGACCGTCGGCGCGATGTCGGTGATCGCGAGGTTCTCCTGCCGACCGCGCGGCTCGATGCCGTCGCCCGCGGCGATGACGAACGTCGCTCGCTCGGTCTGCGCCCGGCCGCCGTGACCGCCCTTCGGCAGGTGGCCGTGGTCGGCCGTCACGATGATGTTCCAGCTCTCGGCGGCCCGCGTGGGCCGCGCGTCGATCGCGGCGAGGATGCGGCCGATGCGTGCGTCCTGGACCTCGAGCTCGGCGGCGTACTGGGCCGCGTCCGCGCCGTGGCTGTGACCGGCGCCGTCGATGTCGTCGAGGTGGAGGAACGCCACGTCGGGGTTCTGCGTCCCGAGGTAGGTGATCGCGGCCTGCTCGGTCTTGACGTCCGAGCCCGTCGCGATGCGCAGGTCGATCCCGTCGGAGACGATGTCGCCGTTGCTCGCCGACGACGTGATCGGGGCCCAGGTCGAGGCCGCGAACGTCGCGATGCTCGGGTCGACCTGCTCGAGGCGATCGAGGAAGCTCGGGTACTGCGCGTAGTTCTTGCCCGCGAAGGTGTTGTCGCGGACGTTGTGCTTGTCCGTCCACACGCCCGTGAGGATCGTCGACCAGCCCGCGCCGGACACCGTCTGGGCGCCGCGCTGGCTCACCTCGGGGGCGTCGCTCGTGGCGTACAGGAGGCTGTGACCCGAGGTCCCGCGCTGCATGAGCGCGTGGAGGGTGGGGGTCGAGGCCGCCTCGATCTTGTCGAGCCGAGCCCCGTCGAGCCCGATCACGAGGGTCTTGTCCGTACGAGTTCCCTGCAGGACGGGGGCTTCGCCGTCGGCGGCGAAGGCGGCGGCCGGGACGAGGAACGTCCCTGCTGCCAGCGACCCGGCCAGTGCCAGGTGTGCGATCTTGCGCATGTCCAACCCTTCAGTCGTCATGGATGCGATGTCCGGACGAGCCGCGAGACTCACTTGTCCAGACAGGCATCACTCTGACCGCGCCAGGCAGACCAGGGATGAACCGGGACGATCGGGGCCGTGAACGTCTGCGTCGTGCGGGCCGCGATTCGGTCCACCCGCTGCACATACCAGACATTTCAACAGGCCCGACGACGGCACGCAGCACCGCACGGACCGGCACCTCGGACACCGTCCCGCCCGACGACGAAAAGACCGACGGCGCCCCTCCCCGTGAGGGGAGAGACGCCGTCGGTCAGGAAGAGGACGGGCTGATCAGGCCGCGTCGTCCTCGAGGAGCTTCGTCGCCTTGGACGGGTCCACGGGGATGCCGGGGCCCATCGTCGTCGAGAGCGTCGCCTTGCTGATGTAGCGGCCCTTGGAGGAGGACGGCTTCAGACGCAGGACCTCTTCGATCGCTGCTGCGTAGTTCTCCACGAGCGCCTTCTCGTCGAACGAGACCTTGCCGATGATGAAGTGGAGGTTCGAGTGCTTGTCGACGCGGAACTCGATCTTTCCGCCCTTGATGTCCTCGACGGCCTTCGCGACATCCATGGTCACGGTGCCGGTCTTCGGGTTCGGCATCAGACCACGGGGGCCGAGGACCTTACCGAGGCGACCGACCTTGCCCATGAGGTCGGGCGTCGCGACAGCGGAGTCGAAGTCCGTGTAGCCGGCGGCGACCTTCTCGATGAGCTCGTCGCCACCGACGATGTCGGCGCCGGCTGCACGAGCCTGCTCCGCCTTCTCGCCGTTCGCGAAGACCAGGACGCGGGCGGTCTTACCGGTGCCGTGAGGCAGGTTGACCGTTCCACGAACCATCTGGTCCGCCTTGCGGGGGTCGACACCGAGACGGAACGCGACCTCGACGGTCGCGTCGTACTTGGTGGGCGACGTCTCCTTGGCGAGACGAACCGCCTGGAGCGGGGTGTAGAGCTCGTCGCGGTCGATCTTCTCCGCGGCGGCGCGGTATGCCTTGCTGCGCGTTGCCATCTGCTTCTCCTTGTCGAGCAGTCGTGGTCTACGGATCCGCGCGGACCCTGCCACTGCCTGCCGGTCGAGGACCGGCGGGCTCATGAAAAATGAGGTTCAGCCCGGAGGCTGGGGGTGGAGCTGGGTCAGCCCTCGACCGTGATGCCCATGGAGCGAGCGGTGCCCGCGATGATGAGCGATGCAGCGTCGAGGTCGTTCGCGTTGAGGTCCTCGAGCTTGGTCTGAGCGATCTCGCGCACCTGGGCGGAGGTCAGCTTCGCGACCTTGACCGTGTGCGGGGTGGGCGAACCCTTGTCCACGCCGGCGGCCTTCTTGATGAGCTCGGCTGCCGGGGGGGTCTTGGTGATGAAGGTGAACGAGCGGTCCTCGTAGACCGTGATCTCCACGGGGATGACGTTGCCGCGCTGCGACTCGGTCGCCGCGTTGTACGCCTTGCAGAACTCCATGATGTTGACGCCGTGCTGACCGAGCGCGGGGCCGATCGGCGGGGCGGGGGTTGCTGCACCGGCCTGGATCTGGAGCTTGATCAGCCCAGAGACCTTCTTCTTGGGAGGCATGAGATTCCGTGCTTTCTGTGTCTGGGCCGACGCCGTGGGCGATGACCCGGTTGCAGGTGCTGCCGTCGAGCAGGATCAGATCTTGGCGACCTGGTTGAACGACAGCTCGACCGGGGTCTCCCGGCCGAAGATGGAGACGAGGACCTTGAGCTTCTGGCCCTCGGCGTTGATCTCGGAGATCGTCGCGGGGAGCGTGTCGAACGGACCGTCCGTGACGGTGACCGACTCGCCGACCTGGAAGTCGACCTCGAAGGGGGCCTTGGCCGACGCGGCGGGCTTGCCGGCCTCGGCCTTGGGCTCGATCGTCGGGGCGAGCATCGAGAAGACCTCGTCGAGCGTCAGCGGCACCGGCTGGTGGGTGTGGCCCACGAAGCCCGTGACACCGGGCGTGTGACGCACGGCGCCCCACGACTCGTCGGTCAGGTCCATGCGGACCAGGACGTAGCCGGGGATGCGGACGCGACGGACGATCTTCTTCTGCGCGTTCTTGATCTCCGCGACCTCTTCCATGGGGACTTCGATCTGGAAGATGTAGTCCTCCATGTTCAGGCTCTGGATGCGGTTCTCCAGGTTGGCCTTCACACGGTTCTCGTAGCCCGCGTAGGAGTGGATCACGAACCAGTCGCCCGGCTTGGTGCGCAGGTCCTTCTTGAACTCCTCGACCGGGTCGAGGTCGTCGAGGATGTCGCCGTCCTCGTCGACACGGGGCTCGTCGTCGGCCTCGGCCGGCTCCTCGTCCGTCTCGGTGTCCAGCTCTTCGTCGTCCGCCTCGACCTCGTCGATGGCAGCCTCGGGTGCGTCGAGCTCGACCTCGGCGCCTTCGGCGACGGGCTCGGTGGGATCGACGTTCTCCGCCTGGTCCAGCGACTCCTGGGACACGAACGAACCTGCTTTCTACTGACTACTCGAACATGCTATTGACGGGACCGCTCACGGTCCTCGCGCTCCGGGCGCGTACTCGTGCGGTGCCGCGAGATGCTCGCGGCACGAGGCGCCCTCCGGGAATCAGTCCCCGAAGACCCACAGGACGGCCTTGCCGATCCCGAGGTCGAGCACCGTCACGAACGCCATGACCACGGCCACGAAGACGAGGACGACGGTGGTGTAGGTGATCAGCTCGGAACGAGTGGGGGTGACGACCTTCTTGAGCTCGGCGATCACCTGGCGGACAAACAGGGCGATCCGCGAGAAGATGTTGCCCTTCTTCGCGTCGCCCTTGTTCTTGTCACCGCCGGCGCGCACGCCTTCAGCACCCAGCGCCTCTGATGGCGATTCGCTCACTGTTCATCCCCACTACGTGACGTTGAAACCGAAACCGATGCTGACCTTTCGTGGTGTAACCCGTTACCGGACTACGCGCACGCCCCCGAGGAGGACGACGCCTTGCAGGGCAGACAGGGCTCGAACCTGCAACCTGCGGTTTTGGAGACCGCTGCGCTACCAATTGCGCCACTGCCCTTCGTGATCGATGCCACCCCGCGAACCTACCCAGAAGGCAGAGATCATCGGGTGGGCACCTGCCACCGAAGGAATACTGTACGCGAACCGAGCGCCGTGGTCGAACCGGCCCTCGTCACGTCCCGTCGGAGACCGTCCGGCCCCACCGGGTGACCGCCCGCGAGGCACCCCTCGGCACCCGCTCGCGACCGTCCTTCAGGACCCACGCTAGACGACGGCCCGCAGATCTCACCCGCTCGTCCGGCATTCGATCGCCCGCTCCCGGTGATTCACCCCACATCCACACGATCTCCTCGCAATACTTACCCCCGAGTCCTCGCGCACCCCGCACGAGGCGATCGGGACATGAGAGGGCGACATGTCGGAAGCCGCGGTCGTACGACGCACCCCCCTCGAGCGCATGCTCGACGGGATCGAGCGGGTGGGGAACAAGGTCCCGCACCCCGCCATCATCTTCCTGGGCCTCATCGCCCTCATCATCGTGCTCTCGCACGCGTTCTACCTCGCCGGGACCTCGGTCACGTTCGACCAGGCGCAGGTCGCCGAGCAGGTCGAGCCGAGCGGCGAGGAGCTCATCGGGGACGCGCCCTACCAGAGCGAAGACCCCCATGTGGAGCAGGTCACGGTCTCGGTCGAGTCGCTCCTGAGCGCCGACGGGATCCGGTTCATCTTCACGTCGCCCGTCGAGAACTTCAACGGGTTCGGCGTCGTCGGCGTGATCGTGGTCGCCATGATCGGCGTGGGCCTCGCCGAGGAGGTCGGCCTGATCGGCGCCTTCATCAAGCGCCTCGTCAAGGTCACGCCGGCGCGCTTCATCACGCTCATCGTGGTGTTCCTCGGCGTGCTGTCCTCGATCGCGACCGACGCGGGCTACCTGGTCCTCATCCCGCTGGCGGCCGCGGTGTTCCACACGCTCGGCCGACATCCGCTCGCGGGTCTGGCAGCGGCGTTCGCGGGCGTGGGCGGCGGGTTCGGCGTGAACCTGCTCATCACCCCGATCGACGGCATGCTCGCCGAGATCACCAACGAGTCGATCGCGGACCCCGCGCAGCACGTCTCGATCACGGGCAACCTCTACTTCTCGATCGTCTCGACCATCGTGGTGACCCTGGTCGCGACGCTCGTGACCGAGAAGTTCGTCGAGCCCCGCCTGGGCACCTACCGGGAGGACGAGGCCCCCGCGGCCGACGACCACGACTCTGGCGGGGTGGCCGCCGCCGCACCCTCGGGCGAGCTGACCGCCGCGGAGAAGCGTGGGCTCAAGTGGTCCGGGTTCGGCCTGATCGGCGTCACCGCGTTCATCCTGCTGCTGACGCTCCCGTCCTGGGGGCCGCTGCGCAACCCCGAGACGGGCAGCCTCATCGAGGGCTCGCCCCTCATGGGCAGCATCATCTTCCTGATCCTGATCTACTTCTTCGTCATGGGCCTGTGCTACGGCAAGGGTGCCGGGACGATCAAGAACAGCATGGACGTCATCAACCCCATGACGAAGACGATCGCGGGCCTGTCCGGGCTGATCTTCCTGCTGCTGATCATCAGCCAGTTCATCGCCTACTTCAACTACTCGAACCTGGGCACGGTCGCGGCCGTGAACATGGCCGACGCCCTCGAGCAGGCGAACCTCGGGACGGTCCCGCTCATCATCGGCCTCATCGCGATGACGGCCGTGATCGACATCTTCATCGGCGGTGTGGTGCCGAAGTGGGCGATCTTCGCCCCGATCTTCGTGCCGCTGTTCATCCAGCTCGGCATCTCGCCCGACCTCGCGGTCGCGGCCTACCGCGTGGGCGACTCGCCGATCAACGTCGCGACCCCGCTCATGCCGTACTTCGCGCTCATCGTGATCTTCGCCGAGCGGTACCGCAAGAAGGTCGGCGTGGGCTCGATCATCTCGCTCATGCTGCCGTACACCGTCGCGCTGCTGCTCGTGTGGACCGCGCTGCTCGTGGGCTGGTACCTGCTGGGTCTGCCGCTCGGCCCGGGGGCGGAGATCTACCTGCAGTGAGATTGGGCCCGACGGCGGAGCGTGCGTCGTCGGGCCCGCTTCACCCCGCCCCGGGTCCTCCCGGGTGACGCGACGAGGACATGACGAGAGGCCGGGCGCCCGCAGTGCGGGCGACCGGCCTCTCCTGTGCACAGGACCTACGCGACCGGGACCGTGAACGCGCCCGCGAGCTCGGCGAGCAGGCGCGCCCCGAAGCCCGTGGCGCCCTTGGTCCAGACCGCGTCGTCGGAGTCCGACTTCATGGTGCCGGCGATGTCGAGGTGGGCCCACGACACGTCGCCCGCCCACTCCGCGAGGAACAGCGCTGCGGTGATGGCCCCCGCGAACTCGCCGCCCAGGTTCTTGATGTCCGCGACGTCCGAGTCGAGCTGGGGCCGGTAGCGGTGCTCGAGCGGGAGGCGCCAGATGCGCTCGTCGGTCGCGGCCGACGCCGACTCGACCTGGGCGGCCAGCGCGTCGTCGTTGCCGAGCAGCGCGGCACGCGCCGTGCCGAGCGCCGCGAGCGCCGCGCCCGTGAGGGTCGCGATGTCGACGATCGCGTCGACGCCGTCCTCGACCGCGAGCGCGATCGCGTCGGCCATGACCAGTCGGCCCTCGGCGTCGGTGTTGACGACCTCGATCGTGCGGCCGCTGCGCGTCGTGAGGACGTCGCCCAGCTTGGTCGCGCTGCCCGAGGGCATGTTGTCGGTGCACGCGAGGTACGCCGTGACGGTCGTGCCCACGCCCAGGTCCTTGAGCACCGAGAGGGCAGCGAGCGCCGCCCCGGCCCCGGACATGTCCATCTTCATGGCCGCGTGCATCGCGTTCGAGGGCTTGAGGCTGATGCCGCCCGAGTCGTAGGTGATGCCCTTGCCGACGAACGCGAGGTGCCCCTCACCGCCGCGGTACGTCAGCCTGACCAGGCGGGGTTCGACGACGCTGCCCGCGTTGACCCCGAGGATGCCGCCGCACCCCATCTCCGTCAGCGCGGCCTTGTCGAAGACCTCGACCTCGAGGCCGTTCGCGGCCCCCAGGCGCACCGCGACGTCAGCCAGGTCGGGGGCCGTGAGGTAGCCCGCCGGGGTGTTCGCGAGGTCGCGCGAGACGAGCGCCGCGCGGGCCAGGACCAGGCCCCGCCGGGCACCCGCGAGCGCCTCGGCCGCGTCCCCGTCCGTGACCAGGACGATGCCCGTGACCGGGACCGTCGCGGGCTCGGTGCGGAGCTGGTCGTAGCGGTAGCGCCCCAGCAGGACGCCCTCGACGACCGCGCTCGCGACCTCGGCGAGGTCGAGGCCCTCGGTGCCCGCGAGCGAGAGCGTCACCACCGTGTCGCGCGCGACGGCCCGGGCGTGGTGGGCCGCGGCGTCACGGATCGCGGCGGTGTCGAGCCGGCCGGCCGGTCCGGCGCCGACAGCGACCACGTCGGCCCCTGCGGAGGGGCGGGCGAGGGTCTGCCCCGCACGCCCCGTGAAGCCCCAGCGGGCGAGCTCGTCGCGGTCGGCGCCGATCGCCGCCGGGACGTCGCCGTCCGAGGTCACCAGGACCCCGGTCGTGGCCCCTGCCTGCGCGGCGTCGACGGACACCTGGACGGCGCGGACGGCGGTGTCGGACGGGATCGGGTCGAAGGGTGCGTCACCCATGGCGTGCTCCATCTCTCGGGCCGCGGCCGGGGCCGGGGCTTGTGCAGTGCGGTGCGGTGCGGTGCGGTGCGGTGAAGTGCGGGACGTGCGGTGCATGTTGGTGCAGGACGTGCCAGGCGAGCCCTACGGCCGCCAGATCAGGGGGACGAGGATCACCGCGACCAGCAGGTAGACCCCGAGCACGGGCAGGCCGAGCTTCCAGTAGTCGCCGAACCGGTAGCCGCCGGGTTCCATGACCATCATGTTGCCGGGCGTCGCGACGGGCGTCAGGAGCGCCGCGGCGGACGCCACCGCGACGCACATGACGAGCGGCACGGGCGAGATCCCGAGCTCGAGCGCGACCGACCCGGCGATGGGGATCATGACCAGGGCCGTGGCCATGTTGCTGATGAGCTGCCCGAGCACGGCGCACAGCACGAAGATGCCGAGCAGCAGGAGCGTCAGCCCTCCCCCGCCGACCACGTCGATCAGCGCCGTCGCGACGATCTCCGCGGCGCCGGTCTGCGTGATCGCGGTCGAGAGCGGGATCATGCCCGCCACGAGGATCACGGTCGTGAGCGAGATCGAGCGCTGCGCCTGGCGGGTCGTGACGACGCGCAGCAGGATCATCGCGATCGCGGCCCCCACGGCGGTGACCGCGGCCGGCAGCACGTCCGTCGCGAGCGCGGCCACCATGAGCACGAGCACCACGATCGCCGGCACGGCCCGGCGCCCGAGCGGCGCGGCCTGGCGGCGGATCGAGTCCGGGGTGTCGACCACGAGGACGTCGGGGTCGTCGGTGTGGCGGTCGAGCGCGTCCCACGGCCCCTGGAGGAGCACCGCGTCGCCCGCGCGCAGCGTGACCTCGTGGTCGCGCGGGTCGGCCGCGGGCCGGTTCTCCCCCTCGTCGGTGGCCGGGTCGAGGACCTCCCCGAGCCGCTTCACGGCCAGGACCACGAGCTCGCCCGAGTCCGTGACCATGCCCGGGAAGACGCGCTCGCCGATCAGGCCCGAGCGCGGGCGCACGATGACCTCGGCGACCCCGTGCTCGCGGGACACGAGCCCGCAGGTGACGTCCTCGCCGTCGGGCCCCGTGGGGGCGACCAGGCCGCTGGCGGCCGCGAACCCGTCGATCCCCCTGCGGCCGCCGCGCACCACGAGCTGACCGCCCGCCGCGACCTCCGACGCGGGCCGACCCGACCGGTCCTGCACCGCGACCGCGTGCACCGAGCGGTCACCCGTGTCGATCGCGTCGGCCGCGACCCCGACGAGGGGTGAGCCCGCGGGCACGGTCAGGCGCGCGATGCTGCCGGCCGGAGCGTAGTCGCGCAGCAGGTCCGCGGGCAGGCCCGTCAGGTCGCGCGAGAGCGAGCGCGCGCTGCGGTGCGGCAGCAGGCGCGGACCCCACAGCACGCAGACCAGGATCGTCCCCGCGAGCAGCGGGACGCCCACCAGCGCGAACTCGAAGAACCCCAGGCCCGTGCCCGTCTCCTCGAGGGCCGTCGCCGAGACGATCACGTTGACGGGCGTGCCCGTCAGCATGAGGAGCGACCCGGCGTGCGCACCGAACGCGAGGGGCATGAGGAGCTGCGAGGGCGAGCGGCCGAGCCGCGTCGAGAGGACCACGACCATGGGGAACAGCGCCGCGACCGCGCCGTTGGGCGTGACGAGCGCGGACAGCACCGCCGAGAGCACCAGCATGAGCACCATGAGCCGGGCGGGGCTCGTCCCCGCCCGGTCGATCAGCTGCTGGCCCGCCCACGCCGTGATGCCTGCGGCGTCGAGCGCCTCGGCGACCACGAACAGCGCGGCGATGAGGATCACGGTCGGGGTGCCGAAGCCAGCGAGCGACTCCTCGACCGTGAGGACGCCCGTGAGGTAGAGCGAGAGCGCGACCGCGAGCGCTACGACACCGACCGGCAGCCTGTTCCACACGAAGAGGACCACCGCTGCGCCCAGGACGGTCAGCGTGATCGCGGCGTCGCTCATGCGGCCGACAGTAGTGGACCTCCGGCAGGCCTACGCGACGGACATCCCGTCACCGCGGGTGAGTCTTCCGGTCGCACCCGGCGGGCGGGTCCGTGCCCCTCGGCGTCCACCGACCGGTGGACCCGGCGTCCCCCCGACCGGTCGTCGCGGCGAGCCCCACGCTCACGCCAGGCTGGAGCCATGAGCACAGACAGGACTCCTCCCCGAGCAGGCACGAGCTCCCCGGCCATCGAGGTCCGCGGGCTCACCAAGCGCTACACGCAGGGCAGCGGCGCAGGCAGCACCGTGAAGCAGGCGGTCGACGGGCTGGACCTCACGGTCGAGCGCGGCGAGATCTTCGCGGTCCTCGGCCCCAACGGCGCAGGCAAGACCACGACGGTCGAGATCCTCGAGGGCTTCCGCAAGCGCGACGGCGGGCAGGTCCAGGTCCTCGGCGAGGACCCCGCGCTCGCGGGGCGCGCGTGGCGCAGCCGGATCGGCGTCGTGCTCCAGGACTCGCGCGACCAGGCCGAGCTCACGGTGCGCGAGCTCGTACGCCACTTCGCGACGTTCTACCCGGCCCCGCGCGACCCCGAGGAGGTGATCACCGCCGTCGGGCTGCAGGAGAAGGCGTCGACGCGTGCCCGCCAGCTCTCGGGCGGCCAGCGGCGCCGCCTCGACGTCGCGCTCGGGATCGTGGGCGACCCCGAGCTGCTGTTCCTCGACGAACCCACGACCGGGTTCGACCCGCAGGCCCGCCGCAGCTTCTGGGACCTCGTCCTGGCCCTGCGCGCGAGCGGCACCACGATCCTCCTGACGACCCACTACCTCGACGAGGCCGCGCACCTGGCCGACCGCGCCGCCGTCGTGCGCGACGGGAAGGTCGTCGCCCTCGGGGCGCCGGGCGACCTGGGCGGGCCGGGTGCGCTGCGCCCCGTCGTGCAGTGGGTGTCCGACGGCGTCACGCACGTCGAGCGCACCGACCACCCGACCGCGCTGGTCGCCTCGCTCGCGGCACGCCTGGCCGGACCCGACGGCGAGGTGCCGGGCCTGCGCGTGCTCCAGCCGAGCCTCGAGGACGTGTACCTCGAGCTCATCGGGGCCGTACCGGCGGCCCCGTCCGCAGACCCGTCCGCCACCTCGTCGGCAGCCGCGCCGCCCGGGCTCCCGCCGACCTCCGCCGTCCCGTCCGCACCCGTCGCCGAGGAGGCCACCCGATGAGCACCCAGTCGTCCTCCACCCGCGCGGTGCCCGCCGGGCAGCCCCTGCCCGGCGTCCTCGGCACAGGCCTGCGACGGACCTGGATCGAGATGCTCGCGTTCCTGCGCGAGCGTGACGCGGTCGTCTTCATCCTGGCGTACCCGCTCATCATGATGGCGATCTTCGCGACGGTCTTCGGGCAGCAGGACCAGGGCAACGCGGCCGGATCCGTGCCGTTCGCGCAGTACTTCCTCCCGGGCATGGTCGCCACGGGCGTCATGCTCACGAGCTTCCAGAACCTCGCGATCTCGATCTCTGTCGAGCGCGACGACGGCACGCTCAAGCGCCTGCGGGCGACCCCCCTGCCTGCGACCTCGTACTTCCTGGGGAAGATCGGGCAGGTCCTGATCGTCACGACCGTCCAGACCGCCGCCCTGCTGCTGCTCGCCGCCACGGCGTTCGACGTCCCGATGCCCTCGACCGCGTCGGCCTGGGCGACGTTCGCGTGGGTGTTCGTGCTCGGCACCGCGACCGGCTCGGTGCTGGGTGTCGCGTTCTCCTCGGTCCCCCGGTCAGGGAAGTCCGTGAGCGCCGTGGTGACGCCGATCGTCCTGGTCCTGCAGTTCATCTCGGGCGTGTTCTTCGCGTTCTTCGCCCTGCCGTCATGGATGCAGCAGGTCGCGTCGGTCTTCCCGCTCAAGTGGCTCGCGCAGGGCATGCGTTCGGTGTTCCTGCCGCCCGAGGCCGTTGCCCTCGAGACGTCAGGGTCGTGGCAGCACGGCGCGACGGCTGCTGTACTGGTGGTGTGGCTCGTCGTGGGCCTCGTGGTGGGGGTCCGGACGTTCAGGTGGAGGCGGCGTGACGACGGCTGAGAGCCCGGTGGACCGTCCGGCGACGGGGTCCGTGGCGGCGGGGCCCTCCGGCTCGGCCGCCACGGGCACGCCCGTGCCTCCTTCCCCCGACCCGGCGCTCGATCCCGGCTCGGCCCTCGGACGGCTCGAGGGCTCGTGGGACCGGGTCGTCGTGTGGTGGGACGTGGGCTTCTACGTGGTCGTGGCCCTGTGCGCGCTGGCCCTGCTCTCGGCCGGGATCGAGCCCGACCGGCTCGCGCTGGCCCTGGGGGCGATCGGGGTGATCCTGCTGGCGTACACGTTCCTGGGCCGGCGTGCCGCCCGGAACCGGGACCAGCGCCTGGCCATGGTGTACCTGCTGATCCTGATCGTCGCGACCGACGTCGCCGTGATCCAGAACCAGCTCGGGACGTTCCTGCTGTTCGTCGCGTTCACCCAGATCTGGATGCTCTCGGAGAGCCGGTGGGTCAGCCTCGCGCTCTCGACCCTGCTCGCGGTCGGCACGACCCTCGCGCTCACGGCCGCGTCTGGGTTCTCCCGCGAGGCCCTCACGAGGGCCGCACCGCAGATGGGGGTCGCGCTCGCCTTCTCGATCCTGCTCGGGATCTGGGTCGGCCAGGCGATGCTCCAGACCGCACGCCATGCCCAGCTCGTCGACGACCTCAACGCCACGCAGGCCGAGCTCGGGACGGTCCACCACGCGGCCGGGGTCGCGGCCGAGCGCGAGCGCATGGCGCGCGAGATCCACGACACCCTGGCGCAGGGGTTCACGAGCGTCGTCATGCTCGCCCAGGCCGCGAACGCCGACCTCGACCGTGACGACGTGGGCGCAGCCCGGGACCGGCTCGCGCTCGTCGAGGCCACGGCCCGCGACAACCTGGCCGAGGCCCGGTCCCTCGTCACGGCGTTCGCTCCCCTGCCGTTGCAGGGCGCGACGCTCGTCGAGGCGATCGAGCGCCTGGCCGCTCGCTTCGAGGACGAGTCGGGGGTCGCGGTGACGCTGCGGCTGTCGGCCGTCCCAGGACTGGGCAGTGCCGAGGACGTCGTCCTGCTGCGGTCCGCGCAGGAGGCCCTGGCCAACGTGCGCCGCCACGCGGCGGCGCGCTCCGTCGTCGTCTCCCTGGGGCCCGGGGAGGGCGTCGGGACCGTTCGCTCGGAGGACGTGAGGCCCGACGGCACCACGGTCGTCCTCGACGTCGCGGACGACGGTCAGGGGCTGGGGCCGGGCATCGTGGAAGGGTTCGGCCTGCGCGGCATGCGCGAGCGTGTCGCGGCGAGCGGCGGCACGGTGAGCGTCGCGTCCGTCCCGGGCGGCGGGACGCACGTGCGGGTCGAGCTGCCGGTGCCCGCCGACCACCCCGCCGACGCCCCCACGCATCCCGCCCTACTCCCCCGGAGCCAGCCGTGACCTCCCCCACCGACCACCCAGCGCCCTCACCCACCCTTCATCCGGGGACCGCCGCGGCGACCGCGACCGGAGCGACGCCGTCGGATCCCCAGGTCCGCGTCCTCGTGGTCGACGACCACCCCGTGGTCCGTTCGGGCCTCGTCGGGATGCTCACGGCCGAGCCGGACCTCGTGGTGGTCGGTGAAGCGGGCGACGGGCGCGAGGGCGTGCGGCTCGCGCACGAGCTGCGCCCCGACGTCGTTCTCATGGACCTGCGCATGCCCGTGCTCGACGGCGTGGGGGCGACGAGCGAGATCCTCGGCGGCCCCCGCTCCCCCGGCGACGGGCGGGGTGCGCGGCCCCGCGTCGTCGTGCTCACGACGTACGAGACCGACACCGACATCCTGCGTGCGGTCGAGGCAGGAGCCACGGGGTACCTGCTCAAGGACACGCCGCGCGACGTGCTCGTGGCCGGGATCCGGGCCGCGGCCCGCGGCGAGACCGTCCTGGCCCCCACGGTCGCGACCCGGCTCGTGACGTCGGTCCGCGGCGCGGGCGAACGGCTCACGCCCCGCGAGTCGCAGGTCCTCGCGCTGGTCGCGCGCGGGCTGAGCAACCCCTCGATCGGGCGCGAGCTGTTCATCTCCGAGGCGACCGTCAAGACGCACCTGCTGCGTGCGTTCGCCAAGCTCGGGGTCGACGACCGCACGCGCGCCGTGACCGTCGCGATCGAGCGCGGGATCCTGCCCGGCGCGTGAGGCCGCCCCCGATCTCACCCGGCCGTGGACCGGAACTCCCCGTGCGGGGGCCCGGCTGATGGAAGACTGCCCCTGTGCGTGATCTGGCGAAGCTCCCCAAGGCCCACCTCCACCTGCACTTCACCGGGTCCATGCGGCCCGAGACGCTGCGGGACCTCGCGGCGCAGTACGGGGTGCGGCTCCCGTCCGCGCTGCTCGACGGCGACCCGCTGCGCCTGCCCGCGACCGAGCGTGGCTGGTTCCGCTTCCAGCGCCTGTACGACGCCGCGCGCGCGTGCGTGCGCTCCGAGGCGGACATGCGCCGGATCGTGCACGAGGCCGCGGAGGACGACGCGGCCGAGGGGTCGGGGCGCCTCGAGATCCAGGTCGACCCCACGTCGTACGCGCCCTTCGTGGGCGGCATCTCGCCCGCGGTCGAGATCGTGCTCGACGCGGCCCGCGAGGCGAGCGCCGCGACGGGGACCGAGGTGGGCGTGATCGTCGCCGCGTCGCGCATGCGGCACCCGCTCGACGCGCGCACGCTCGCACGCCTCGCGGCGCAGTACGTGGGCGACGGTCCGGGCGAGGTCCTGGGCTTCGGGCTGAGCAACGACGAGCGGCGCGGGGACACCGCGGCCTTCGCGCCGGCTTTCGCGATCGCGCGCCGCGCGGGGCTCGCCCTGGTCCCGCACGGTGGCGAGCTCCTCGGCCCGGACCACGTGAGCGAGGTCCTGACGGACCTGGACCCGGACCGGCTCGGCCACGGGGTCCGGTCGGTCGAGGACCCGCGGGTCCTCGAGCAGGTCGTCGAGCGGGGGGTCGCCCTCGAGGTCTGCCCCGCCTCGAACGTGTCGCTCGGGGTGTACGACGACGGCGCGCAGGTCCCGCTCGGGGCGCTCGTCGACGCGGGCGCGCAGGTCGCGCTCGGGGCCGACGACCCGCTGCTCTTCGGTTCGCGGCTCGTGGCGCAGTACGAGTCGGCGCGGACCGAGCACGGGTTCTCGGACGAGGAGCTGGCCGACCTCGCACGCTCCTCGATCCGGGCGAGCCGGGCCGGGCACGCGACCACGGCGCGGCTGCTCGCGGGTGTCGACGCGTGGATCACCGACGAGGCACCGCCCACGGGAGAGGCTCCCCGTGGGTGACCGACGCTCTCATGCCCCTCTCATGAGGACCCGGGACACTCGCGCCATGCGACGGACGACGATGTGGGTGGGCGCCCTGGTGCTGGGCGCCCTCGGCGTCGGCACGGCTGCCGTGGCCCTCGTCTCCGCGAGCCCCCCGGACCGCGACCTGGGCAACCAGGTCGTCCTGAGCCCTGCCCCGGTCGAGACCGTGACCCCCGAGCCCGTCCCGTCCCCCGTCGAGTCCGTCGAGGAGGAACCGGTCGAGCCCACGGAGCCCGGCGACGAGGGGGCGGACGACGACGGGCCCCTCGTCCCCGTCCAGCCGGCCCCTCCCCGCAGCGGGAGCACCGTCGACAGCGGCACCGGCACGGCACCTCAGACCGACGAGCAGCCCTACGACGACGGCATGTACCACCCCGGCGACGAGTACGACGACGGCATGTACCGCCCGTCGGACGAGTACGACGACGGCATGTGGACCCCCGACACGGGGAACGGATGATGTCCCAGACCCCCGACCCCGCTGGGCCCCACCTCCCCCGCACGACCGCGCGACTGCTGACGGTCCGCGCCCGCATCCTCGGCGCGGTCCTCGCCCTCGCGGCCCTGGGGCTGATCATCGCGGGCGGCGTGGCGTTCACGTCCCAGCGCAGGCACGTCGACGACAGGATGGCCCTGTCCCTCACGCGCTCGCTCGAGGAGTTCGAGGCCCTCGCGCAGGACGGCGTCAACCCCTCCACGGGAGAGCGCTTCACGTCGTCGGACGACCTGGTGAACTTCGCGATGCGACAGACCGTGCCCGCCCCGCACGAGGGCATGGTGGGCTTCCGCGCCGGACGCGCCCAGTGGATCGCGGCGTCGCCCGTGCCCCTGCGGCTCGAGGACGACGAGGCGCTCATGGACGCACTGGAGCCCCTCACCACGGGCGACCGGGTCGTCCTGCGCGAGATCTCGACGCCCACCACCAGCTATCGGGTGCTGGTCGTGCCCGTGACCGACGGCAAGGAACCCTCCGCGCTCGTCCTGGCGTACGACCGGGACGCCGAGCACGCCGAGTTCGACCGGGTCTTCCGGACGTACGCGATCATCGCGGTGGTCTCGCTCCTGCTCATCGGCGCGGTCGGCTGGCTCGTCGCGGGTCGCCTGCTGCGCCCGGTGCGCCTGCTCGGCCAGACCGCTCGTCGGATCAGCGACACCCACACGTCCGAACGCATCCCGGTCACGGGGAACGACGACGTCTCCGAGCTCACCCAGGCGTTCAACGAGATGCTCGACCGTCTCGCCGCCGCGTTCGACGCCGAGCACCAGCTCCTCGACGACGTGGGGCACGAGCTGCGCACCCCGCTGACGATCGTCCGCGGGCACCTCGAGCTCATGGACCCGGGCGACCCCGAGGACTCGGCGGCCACGCGCAGCCTCGCGCTCGACGAGCTCGACCGCATGCACCGGCTCGTCGACGACCTCATGACGCTCGCGACCGCCGGGAGCCCGGACTTCGTCCGTCTCGAGGAGACCGACCTGGGGCGCCTGACCGACGACATCCTCGACAAGGCCCGCCTCCTGGGCGACCGCAGGTGGAAGATCGACGCGCGCACCGGAGCCACCGCACTCGTCGACGAGCAGCGCCTGACCCAGGCGTGGCTCCAGCTCGCCTCGAACGCCGTGAAGTTCTCCGCACCGGGATCGAAGATCACCCTGGGCTCCGCGGTGCGTGACGGCCGGATCCGGCTCTGGGTCCGGGACGAGGGCATCGGCGTCTCGCCCGACCAGCTCGAGCGCATCTTCGTGCGCTTCGCGCAGGCCGAGCGTGACCCCGCGTTCCGCGACGGCGCGGGTCTGGGCCTGGCGATCGTCAGCGCGATCGCGGGCGGGCACGACGGCCGGGTCGAGGTCTCCTCGACCCGAGGTTTCGGTTCCACCTTCACGCTTGACCTGCCGCTCGACCCGGGTCAGTCCCCGCCCGTGCCCGGGCCGGACCACGAGCACCGGGCCTCCCCTCCCTCGCCAGCAGGTCCGGCACGGGAACATCCCGGGCACGACCTCTTGACTCCGCTGACCGTGGAGATCCCCGTGGTCGCCCCGGCACACCTGGGTGAAAGGACATCGCTGTGAGCCAGATCCTCGTCGTCGAGGACGAGACACGGATCTCGTCGTTCGTGTCCAAGGGGCTGCGCGCGGCCGGGTATGCGAGCACGGCCGTCACGACCGGTCGGGAGGGCTACGACCTGGCGCAGACGGGAGACTACGACCTGATGATCCTGGACCTGGGACTGCCGGACCAGGACGGGTTCACGGTCCTGCGCCGGCTCCGCTCGGCCCGCAACACGATCCCCGTCATCATCCTCACGGCCCGGTCCTCGGTCACCGACACCGTGGCGGGCCTCGAGGGCGGGGCGGACGACTACATGGTCAAGCCGTTCCGGTTCGAGGAGCTGTTGGCGCGCATCCGCCTGCGCCTGCGGACCGAGCCCGCGGGCGAGGTCACCGTGCTCTCGCACGGGTCGCTCAGCCTCGACCTGCGCACGCGCCGCGCACGCACCGAGGACCGGGAGGTCGACCTCTCGGCCCGGGAGTTCGCCCTCGCCGAGACCTTCCTGCGCAACCCGGGCCAGGTCCTGAGCCGCGAGCAGCTGCTCTCGCGGGTGTGGGGGTACGACTTCGACCCCGGGTCCAACGTCGTGGACGTCTACGTCCGCTACCTGCGCAACAAGCTGGGTCCCGAGCGCGTGGTCACGGTGCGCGGCATGGGCTACCGGCTGGCGGACCCGGCGGCCTGACGGGGCCGCGACAGGCCGTCGCGATGGGCTACGGGGCGTGGGCCAGGCCCGCCGTGGGCCATGAGCGCGCCCCGCGGCTGACCGTACGACGAGCGAGAGGGTGGGGGCATCGCGTGCCCCCACCCTCTCGTGGTGCAGCCGGTGACGCGCCGGCTGCTGGGTCGCCCGTCGACGCCCCTAAGGGGTGGCGGCCGACGGGGACGTCTGTGCCGAGGCGGGACTCGCAGGAGTCACCGGGCTCGGGGCGGTGTTCGCGGAGTCCGCCGAGGTCGGCGACCCGACGGTCACGCTCGTCGTGGCGCTCGACGGGTCGAGGTCCGACGGGCTGGGCGTCGCGCTCGTGGCGCGTGCCGTCGTCGTGCCGTCCGCCGCGCGCTCGACGACCGCAGCCGGGTCCTGCCCGACGTCGTCCTCCGCCGCGGCCATCGTGGCGCCGAACCCGACCCCGAGCACGCCCAGCGTGCCGGTCGCGACCCAGATCCTGCGTGCGTCCATGTCCTACCTCCTCAGCCGAGGGGCAGCCGGTCCGCCGCCCCGCCCCTTCGAGAGTCCGCCGGAGGCGTGAGAGCCCGAGGAGCCGTCGGTGAGAGGACTCTCAGACGGTCCTCGGCCGCCGCGAGGAGCTCTTCGGCGACCGCGAGCCAGACCTCGGCGAGGGCGTCGCGCGGCGCGCCGGGCAACAACGAGAGGACGACGCCGGCGGTGCGCGCGCGCAGCCCGACCGGGTCCGTGCTCTCGCCGAACGCCGCGAGGCAGCGGTCCACGAGTCCCTGCACCCCGGGGTACACCTGGGGCGCGAGGGTCTCGAGGACCGCGAGGTGCCCGGTCATGCACGCGAGGTCGTCCACGCGGTGACCCGGGCCGAGCGTGTCGACGTCGAGGACAGCGGCCACCTGGCGGCAGCCCGCTCCGCCGACGAGGAGGACGTTGGCCTCGTAGAAGTCGCCGTGCGTCGCGACCACGGGGCCGGGGTCACGGGTCTCGACGATGCGGCGCACGCCTCGTTCGAGGGCCTCGATGCGCGCGGCGACGTGAGGAAGGCGCCCGACGGCGGAGCGCGCGTAGTGCGCGGAGCGCTCGGCCCAGGCGGGGCGGCGCTCGAGCAGGACGGCGTCCGGGGGCAGCGCGTCCAGCGCCCGGAGCAGCTCGTGCGGGTCGACCGTGAGCGCCTGCTCGTGCCGGGGGGTCGAGGCCACGGCGGAGGCCATGGTCTCCTCGGGGCGCGCACCGAGGACGAGGATGCCCTCACCGAGCGAGGCCAGGACCCTGGGGGCCGCGAGCGGCGCCGTCAGGCTGTATCCCTGGGGAGCGGCCTCGGCGACCAGGAAGAGGTCGTGGCGCAGCCGGAGCTCCGCGACCCTGTCCGGGCGGACGACCTTGAGGTAGACGTCGCCCGCGGTCGTCCGTGCGCGCAGGACGGCCCGGCGCAGGGGGCGGTAGGCGACCAGGTCCAGCCCCAGGACGAGCGGGGCGTGCGCGTCGATCGAGCGCCACCGGTCGGTCAGCGTCGCGGCGTCGCAGGCCGTCGCGAGCCCCGGCAGGAGGGGGTCCACGGGGTGGCGCCACACGTGGACGGTCTGGTCGCCGTCGACCATGCGCAGGATGCCGTGCCGTTCGACGACGTCCGGCGGGAGGTCGGCCGTGGTCGCCACGAGGTACTCGTCGCGCCCTCCGGCCGTCCGCAGCCCACCGGCGCGGCCCCGCACCGTGACCTCGTACCCGACGCTCACCTCGGCGCCAGGGCGCGCGTGGACCTGGTGCACGCGCCACGAGCCCAGCGCGACGTGGTCGACGGCGAGCGCCGCCTCCAGGAGGTCCCCGGCCCGGGGACCGGTGAGCAGCTGCGCGGCGGTGTCCATGGCAGCAAGGCAAACGGCACGACGTGATGCGGGGATGAGGGCTGCGTGAGAGACCTCTCACGCAGCCGTTGACACCGCGAGGGGCGACTGCCATTGTGTCGGCATGATGATACAAAACCTCCGGGGTGAGATGACCGTGCCGCTGCCCCTCACCCACCGGGACGCCTGAGTGGCCGGGACCGAGCAGCCCGGCGCGGCAGGGCTGCACCTCGAGATCGACCTCGCGTCGGGCGTGCCCCCGTACGAGCAGATCCGCTCGCAGGTCGTCGCGCACGTCGCCGCGGAACGCCTCGTGGTCGGCGACCGCCTACCCACCATCCGGGCCCTCGCGGCCGACCTCGGCCTCGCCGCAGGAACCGTCGCACGCGCCTACCGCGAGCTCGAGTCGGCCGGCATCACCACGACGCACCGTCGCGCGGGCACGGTCGTCGCCGACGGCGTGGCCCCCACCGACGTCGTCGCCCGGCAGGCCGCACGCACCTTCGTCGCCGCGGTGCGCGAGGCGGGGCTCGACGACGACGCGATCTTCGCACTCGTACGAGGCGAGCTCCTGCGCCGGCACAGCGACTGACGACCGACGCTTCACAACGATTGCGCATACCGCGCGCGGGCGATGCAGGCCCTGTGCCTGCGGCGTGAGAACGTGGTCGTGCCAGTTCTCCGGCAGGGCGCCGGGCATCGAGGGGGAACACGCATGTCGAAGGAACGATCGATCAGGACGAGATGGACTGCCACCACGGCCGCCCTCGTCGCCCTGCTGCTCGTCGGAGGGTGCGACGTCCTGAGCCCGGGCGCCGGCGAGACCTCGGCCCCGCCCACCTCGACCTCGTCGCCCTCTCCCTCCGAGACGCCCAGCCCCGCTCCGACGCCCACCGAGGCCCCGGCTCCCGAGCCCACGCCGGAGCCGCCGGCGCCGGTCGAGCCGGCACCGCCCGCCGAGACGCCCGCTCCCCCGGCCGCCGAGCCCGCACCCGTCGCGCCGGCCCCCGACCCCGCGACAGAGGAGCTCGTGCGCGGGAGCACGGGGGAACGGGTCGTCGCCCTCCAGCAGCGCCTCGCCGACCTCGGCTACTTCGGAGCGAGCCCCGACGGCACGTTCGGTCCGGGCACGCAGCAGGCCGTCTGGGCGCTGCAGAAGGCTGCGGGCATCGGCCGCGACGGCCGGGTCGGCCCCATGACCCAGGCAGCGCTGGACCAGGGTGTGCGACCCACGCCCCAGAGCTCCTCGGGCCACGTGATCGAGATCGACATCGCCCGTCAGCTCGTCCTGGCCGTCGACGACGGGCGCGTCACCGCGATCATCAACGCCTCGTCGGGCAACGGCGAGCGCTACGAGGCCAAGGGCCGGACGTACTACGCCCGCACCCCTGCGGGGACGTTCCAGGTGGGGCGCCAGGTCGACGGGAACTACGAGTCCTCGCTCGAGCTCGGGAGCATGTGGCGCCCCAAGTTCTTCAACGGTGGGATCGCGGTCCACGGCTCGGGCTCGGTTCCTCCGTCGCCCGCGTCGCACGGGTGCGTGCGTGTCGCCAACGGGGCCATGAACTGGATCTGGGACTCGTGGGGTGCCCCGGCCGGCACGACCGTGATCGTCTACTGACCAGCCCAGCCGCTCGGTCCGCGAGGTAGAGGGCCCGCGTCGAGGCCGTGGGCCAGAGCCCTCTACCTCGACGCGGGCCCTCTACCTCGGCACTTCCGGCACCCGGCACCCGGCACCCGGCACCCGGCGGGAGCCTGGTGCGTCAGAGCGCGACGCCCACCAGCACGGGCTCGGGGACCAGCTCGATCCCGTAGGCGTCGAGCACGCCGTCGCGTACGGTGCGTGCGAGCTCGACGATCTCCGCTGCGGTCGCCGCCCCTCGGTTCGTCAGGGCCAGGGTGTGCTTGGTCGAGAGCCTCGCGGCGCTCGACGGGCCGTGGACGCCGAACCCCTTGGTGAAGCCCGCGTGCTCGATGAGCCAGGCCGCCGAGGTCTTGACCAGGGTCGGGTCGATCTCCCCGAGGCTCGGCCCCGTGGTGCGCGACGGGAGCGCCGACCGGACCGGGAAGCGCGGGGCGTCGTGCGGCAGCAGGTCGGCCTGGTCCGCGGCGACGACCGGGTTCGTGAAGAACGAGCCCGCGCTCCATCGGTCGTGGTCGGGGGCCGTCGGGTCGTCGAGCAGCATGCCCTTGCCCCCGCGCAGCTCGAGCACCGCGGCCCGCACCTCGGCGCTCGGCGCGCGCTCGCCTACCTGGATGCCCAGGCGGCGCGCGAGCTCGGGGTAGCCGATCGGGGCCGAGAGGGTCCCGAGCCGCATCTGGAGGTTCACCTCGAGGACGACGAAGCGCGGGGACGGGTACCAGATGTCGCCGCCGTCGGGCGTGGCGTGCATGGTCCGCTTGAGGAGCGAGGTGCGGTAGCCGAAGTCCAGGTCGATGAGCGGCAGCGTGCGGATGCGCGACTCCGCGCGGTCCCACACGCGCACCGAGGCCACGACGCCCGCGACCTCCTGGCCGTAGGCCCCGATGTTCTGGACGGGGGCCGCCCCGACGGTTCCCGGGATCCCGGACAGTGCCTCGATCCCGACCCACTCCTGGGCGACGGCCCGCTCCACGAGCTGGTCCCAGTCCTGCCCCGCGGTCACGGTCACGCTCCCGCCGCCGCACGTGTCCTCCGCGTCGATGCGGATCTCGGCACGCACGTCGCGGACCACGACCCCACCGAAGCCCTCGTCGCTCACGAGCAGGTTGGAGCCGCCCCCGAGCACGAGGAGCGGCTCGCCCGCGTCGTCGGCCGCACGGACCGCGTCGACGAGCTCGGCCTCGGTGCTCGCCTCGAGGTACGCGTCCGCAGGGCCGCCGACGCGCAGGGTCGTGAGGTCGGCGAGCGTGGGCTGCTCGAGCACCTCGCCCGGACCGGGAGAGGCACCCTCGGTGACGGCTTCGACGGCGGACACGCGGCGCGAGGAGGGGGCGGTCATGGCTCCAGCCTAGTTCGCCCCGCTCGCGCCCCTGCTCCGCACCCCTCGTCGGTCGAGCGAGATGTCAGGCGCCCCCGGTGCCCGTGCCGCCCGCCGCGGTGGGCAGCGGCTTGGCCGCGTTGACCACGAGCAGCCCGATCACGAGCGGCACCGCGATCACGAGCAGCGCGGGGCGGTAGCCGCCGATGTGCTCGGCCAGGAACCCGATGAGCGGCGGGCCGACGAAGAACGCCGAGTACCCGATGGTCGACACGACGCTGACCCGGACCGCGGCGTGCGTGGGGTCGTCCGACGCCGCGCTCATCCCGACCGGGAAGCCCAGCGCCGCACCCATGCCCCACAGCACCACGCCCACGAGCGCGACCCACAGGTTGGGCACGAGCGCGAACACGAGCAGGCCGACGAACGCGAGGCCCGCCGAGATGCGCAGCACGGCCACCCGTCCGAACCGGTCGAGCAGCCCCGTCCCGAGCAGCCGCATGCCGGTCATGGCGGTGAGGAAGATCCCGAGCCCCACGGCGCCCATCGCGTCGGACGTACCGAACCCGTCGACGACCGCGAGCCCGACCCAGTCGTTCGCCGCCCCCTCGGTCAGCGCGGCGGCCAGCACCACGAGGCCGATGAGCAGCGTGCGCGGCTCCTTCCAGGCGGCGAGGGCGCTGCGCGCCCCCTTCCCGTGGACCGCGGTCGCGGGGTCCTCGCCCGCGGCGTCGTCCCGCAGGTCGCCCGACGACGCAGCGAGGGCCTCGTCCGTGACCGCACCTGCGGGGAGGAAGGACCGCACGCACCACAGGACCGCGAGCAGGCTCAGCGCGAGCGCCACCGCGAGGTGCCACTGCACGGGCACGCCCGCGAGCGCGGCCAGGGCGCCGACGCCGGCGCCGGCCATGGTCCCGAACGAGAAGCCCGCGTGGAAGCGCGGCATGATCGCCTTGCCGAGGCGCTGCTCGACCGCCGCGCCCTCGATGTTCATCGCGGCGTCCCAGACCCCGGTTCCGATCCCGAAGAGGAACAGGCCGACCCGCACCACGTCGACCGAGCCCTGGGACACGCCCGTGACCGCCACGACGAGCCCCGCCACGTTGACCGTCGCGAAGATCACGACCGCGCGCGAGGCGCCGACGCGCTGGACGACCATGCCCGAGAGCGGCAGCGCGAGGAGCGAGCCGATCGCGGCGAACAGCAGCAGGAAGCCCATGCTGCCCTCGGAGAGCCCGAGCGCGTCCCGGACCGCGGGCAGGCGCGAGGCCCAGCTCGCGAAGTTGAAGCCGTTGAGGAAGAACACCGCGAACACGGCCCAGGTGGCTGCCTGGACGACGCGGGCGGTGCTCGCTGCGCGCTGCTCCCCGGAGCGGGGGGCGGGCGGGGTGGTCATGCGGGGGTCTCCTCGCGTCGGTGGGAGGTCGAGCCGGACGGTGCAGGGTCGGTCGCGCGGTGTCGCCGCACGGCACGACGGCGGCGCGTGCGCAGGGTCGACGGTACCGCGTGGTGGGTTACCACCTGGTCAGGCTTCGCGGTCACGTCGGGCGCCCCCACCCCGGTGTCCTCGGGACGTGCGTCGTCGTCGAGCGACGCCTCGTCCGCACCGGAGCCCTCCGCACGGCGACCCGTGGGCGGGAGGGGAGCTCCGTCGTCGGGCCCTGCGAGCGGTGCCGGGCGCTCCCCCGCGACCAGCGGCGCGACCTTCGTCGAGAGCAGCACGCTGACGACCATCGCGACCACGATGAGGACGAGCGCGTGGCGCGCCCCCATGGCCTCGGCCGCGATGCCCAGCAGCGGCGGTGCCGCGAGCGAGGCCATGGACGAGAACGCCGAGACGACCGAGACACGGCTCGCGGCCTGCATGGGCTCGTCCGAGGCCGCGGCGATACCGATCGGGACCGCGAGCGCTGCGCCCAGGCCCCACGCGACCACACCCACGCCCGCGAGGGCGAGGTTCGGGGCGAACCCGAAGAGCAGCAGGCCGCCGATCGAGGCGACCCCCGAGACGCGCAGCACCGTGACGCGACCGTAGCGGTCGATCAGGCGGGTGCCGAGCAGGCGCATGACGGTCATCGCGCCGACGAACGCGCCGAACACGACCGCTCCCACCGCCTCGGTCTGGTCGAACCCGTCGACCACGGCGAGCGAGAGCCAATCGTTCGCCGAGCCCTCGGACAGCGCCGCGGCCATGATGACGAGGCCGATGAGCAGAGTGCGCGGCTCGCGCCAGGCACCGAGCGCCGCCCCCAGGCGCACGCGACGCGAGCGCGGGTGCAGCACAGCGGCTGCCTCGACCCCGTCGGGGCCGGCGTCGCCCAGACGCGCCTCGACCCGCGGGCGGGGCAGCGTCGCGTGGACGAACATCGGGATGCTCACGAGCCGCCAGACCGTCGCGACGACCGCGGTGCCCACGAACTGCACCAGGACCGGGACGTCGCCCGCGGCGCACGCAGCGCCGACGAGCGAGCCCACGACCGCGCCGATGCTGAAGGCGGCGTGGAACTGCGGCAGGATCGTGCGCCCCGTGCGCCGCTCGACGCTCGCGCTCTCGACGTTCATGGGGACGTTGCCGAGGGAGAACGCGACCCCGTTGAGGAAGATGCCCGCGGCCAGCAGCGGGACCGAGCCCGTCGCGGGGCCGACGCCCAGGAGCACGAGTGCCGCGGCGAAGAAGCCGGTCGAGGCGAGCATGGCCGCACGACCGCCGAAGCGGTTGACGATCGGTCCGGCCAGCGTGACCGTCACGAGCGCGCCGACCGCGCCGGCGAGCAGCACGAAGCCGAGGTCCTTGGGCGTCATGCCCAGGGCGTCGCGTACCGAGGGGATGCGGGCGAGCCAGCTCGACATGGTGATGCCGTTGAGCAGGAAGATCCCCAGGAGGGACCAGCGGGCGCGGGAGAGGCCGGGGTCGAGCGCTGGTCGAATCGATTCGATACCTGCGTCGGGAGTGGCCTTCGAAACGATTCGAGACATGGTGACAAGTCTGCGGGTAGTCTGGCCGCGCCGTCAAACACCTTTTCCGTGCGTCACGGCGGATCCGAGTTCGTCCAGAAGACCGGCAGAGGGGCAACGATGACCGATTCCGAGCAGGCACCCAAGCCACCGGGCCGTCCGACCCTCGCCCGCGTGGCCGCGCTCGCCGGCGTCTCGGTGTCCACCGCGTCGCTCGCGTTCTCCGGCGCCGGCCCCATCACCCCCGAGACGCGCGAGCGCGTCATGACAGCCGCGACCGAGCTCGGGTACGCGGGCCCCAACCCGCTCGGCCGTCAGCTCCGCTCGGGGCGGTCCGGGATCGTGGGCGTCGTGATCGGCGACCAGCTCAAGCGCGCGTTCCGCGACCCCGTCGCGGTCCAGGTCCTCGACGGGCTCGTCTCGACGCTCGGCACGAGCGGGCTGGGCGTGCTCCTCATCCCCGGCATCCCGTCCGAGGACCCGTCCCGCGCGGTCGACCCGCTCATCGAGAGCGCCGCGATGGACGTCGCGGTGCTCGTGTGGGGCATCGGGAGCGACGACGCGACCCTCGACGCGCTGCAGCGCCGCGGCGTCCCCGTCGTGATCGGCGAGGGGCACCCCGTGCCCGGGACCCCGCTCGTCGGCATCGAGGACCGCAAGGGCACGGCCGAGGTCGTGCGCCACCTGGTCGACCTCGGGCACACCCGCATCGCCGAGATCGCCCTCCCCCTCGACAACTCCCGCCGCAGCGGGGTCATCGACGCCGACCGCCTCGCCCAGGCCGACCGCACCCCCACGCTCAACCGGCTCGCGGGCGTGCGTGACGTCGTCGAACCGCTGATCTCCTGGGAGACCGAGGCCTCGCTCGTCGAGCACGGGCACGCGGCCGCGGTCGAGATTCTCGGGACCTGGGTCCCGTCCGACGAGCGCCCGACCGCGATCATCGCCCACTCGGACCTGCTCGCCGCGGGTGCCGTCCTGGGCGCCAAGGAGCTCGGCCTGCGCGTGCCCGAGGACGTGTCCGTCGCGGGCTTCGACGGGCTCGACCTGCCGTGGCTCAGCCCGGACACCCTCACGAGCGTGCACCAGCCCCTCGCGGAGAAGGGGGCCGAGCTCGGCCGCGCCGTCGTCTCGCTCCTCGCGGGCAAGGAGCCCGAGACCGTGATGCTCGACGTCACGCTCGTCGTGGGGACCACGACCGGGCCCGTCCCGGCCGCCTGAACCACCCGGTCCAGCTTGGCCGCACCGTGGGTCCGCAGCCCCACCACCGACGACGAAGGGCGCCTCTCCCGTGCGGGAGAGGCGCCCTTCGTCGTGTGCAGGCTGCGCGGCGGAGGCCCGCTCAGAGGCGGACGACGGCCTGCGCCTTCATGAGTACCTTGGCACCCTCGAACGTGACGGTCAGGTCGACGCGGACCGTGCGGGCCTCGGCGTCGATCGCCCCGATCGCTCCGGACACCGAGATCACGGCCTCGCCCGGGTTCGGCACGGGCACGGGGCGCGTGAAGCGTGTCTGGTAGTCGACGACAGCCCCCGGGTCGCCGGCCCAGTCCTCGACGAGGGCCACTGCGGCACCCATGGTGAACATGCCGTGCGCGATCACGCCGGGCAGGTCCACGCTCTGCGCGAAGGTGTCGTTCCAGTGGATCGGGTTGAAGTCGCCGCTCGCGCCGGCGTACCGGACGAGGCGGGCGCGGTCGACCGCGATCTCGCGCGTCCCGACGACGTCACCCACCGCGAGGGCGGAGAGGTCCGGTCGCGTGGTGGTCACCAGGGAAGCCGTGGGCTCGGTCATGCGTCCTCCCCGCGGACGACGAGGCTGGACGTGACGGTCGCGACGGGCTCGACGGTTCCGGAGCCGTCTGCCGCCAGGGCGCCGATCTCGGCACGAGTGGTGACCATCGAGATGCCTGCCCGCTGCGTGATCGAGTCGACGTGCAGGACCGTGACCAGCTCGTCGCCGGCGACGATGGGTCGGTGGTGCACGAACCGCTCGTCCGCGTGGACGACCCGCGTGAAGTCGACGCCGGCCTCAGGGTCCTGGATGAACGGGGCCTCGGCGCGCTGCGCGACGACCACCGCGAAGGTGGGCGGCGCGATCAGGTCCGGATAGCCCAAACCCCGCGCTGTGACCACATCGTGGTGCGCGGGGTGGGTCGAACCGACGGCGCTGGCGAACTCGCGGATCTTCTCGCGGCCTACGGAGTACGGGGCGGTGGCCGGGTACTCACGACCGGCGTAGTCAGCGTTGATCGCCATGCGTGTCGGTGCTGCTCAGAGGAGCCGCTGGATCAGCGGGTCTCGCGGTGAGCGGTGTGCTTGCCGCAACGCGGGCAGAACTTCGCCAGCTCGAGACGGTCGGGGTCGTTGCGGCGGTTCTTCTTCGTGATGTAGTTGCGCTCCTTGCAGTCCACGCATGCGAGCGTGATCTTCGGGCGAACGTCTGAGCTCTTGCTTGCCACGGTAGTGCCACCTCTCGCGCCTCCGGAGGGCGCTACGTGCTTGCTAGGCCGCACGGCGCCGGCCGCCGTACGGTGTGATGTCAGGAAGTGGTAGCGGGGGCGGGGCTCGAACCCGCGACCTCACGATTATGAGCCGTGCGCTCTGACCAACTGAGCTACCCCGCCGCGTGATGAACGCGGGGTCGTGTCGCCAGTATTCCAGCGAGACGACCCCGCGTCACTTCACAGAGCCCCGAAAGGGAATCGAACCCTTGACCTTCTCCTTACCATGGAGACGCTCTGCCGACTGAGCTATCGGGGCAGCGGTGAAAAGATTACACGGGTTCTGCCGTGGTGCGAAATCGGCCTCGGCGACCACCCGGGAACCCAGTGATCAGGCCGATTTCTCGACCTGTCGACCGTGCACCACGATGCCTGCACGACACGTCGCACGCGTCCGACATGTCACGACTTCACCCCCACGTCGCACGCACAGGCTGCCGTCGACGCGCAGCACGCTCGCCGGACCGAGGTCGAGGAACGGACGAGGGGCGCCGCGAGGAGTACCGGACGGCACGCCGGGCGCTCCTCGGCCGAGCCGCACCGGCCGCGGCCGAGAGGCGGAGGCGAGCTCCGACGTCGGGCAGGACGGGCGTGCACCGCGCCGGCCCACGACGCCCCCCGCGCCGACCCGTCCCCTTGCGACCCCGCCAACGCGAACGAGGCGCCACCCCGGGGGGTGGCGCCTCGTTCAGGTGCGTGGCAGGTGAGGGATTCGAACCCACGAAGGCTATGCCGTCTGATTTACAGTCAGATCCCTTTGGCCGCTCGGGCAACCTGCCATGTTCGGTTGTGCACTCTCGCTGGCCGACCGCGACCGGGCTGCACCGAGGCGCAACCAGAGGACGCTTCCGAACTGCGGGAGCGTGGCAACAGTACAGCCGATCGGGCCCTGGTGAAAAATCGACCCCGCGCGCACGCCCCGCCCACGCTTACAGTGGACCGTGAGCCAGGCCCCCCAGCACCCCGCGAACGACCTCTCCGCGCCACCGGACGCTCCCCGTCCAGGTGCCCCGGGAGCCCCCGCCCCGATCGACCGCCTGGGCGTGGTCCTGGGCGCGAGCGCGTACTTCCTGTGGGGCGCGATGCCCCTGTTCTTCCCCCTGCTCCAGCCGGCCGGACCGCTCGAGATCATCTCCCACCGTGTGGTCTGGAGCCTGCTCTTCTGCCTGCTCCTGCTGCTCGTGATGCGCAAGCTGCCCGCGTACCGGGCCGTGTTCCGGGTGCGCCGGACCGTGGGGCTGCTCGCGATCGCGGCCGTCCTGGTCGCCACGAACTGGGCCGTCTACGTCTACGGCGTCCTGTCCGGGCACGTGCTCGACGCCGCGCTCGGGTACTTCATCAACCCGCTCGTCACGGTGCTCCTCGCGGTGCTCGTGCTCAAGGAACGGCTGCGGCCCGCTCAGTGGGTCGCGCTGGGGATCGGGGCCTCGGCCGTGATCATCCTCACGATCGGCCTGGGCCGTCTGCCGTGGATCGCCCTGACCCTCGCGATCTCGTTCGGGCTGTACGGGCTCGTCAAGAACCGGGTCGGACGGGACGTCGAGGCCCTCCCGGGGCTCGCGGTCGAGACCACGCTGCTGTTCCCCGTGGCGCTCGGCTACCTCGTCTTCCTGGGCGCGACGGAGGTCGGGACGTTCGGCACCGAGGGCACGGGCCATGCTCTCCTGCTGGCCTCGAGCGGCATCGTCACGGCCCTGCCCCTGCTGCTCTTCGGCGCGGCGGCCCGCCGCCTGCCGCTGAGCCTCGTGGGCATGCTCCAGTACCTCGCCCCCGTGCTCCAGCTCCTCGTCGGTCTCCTCGTGTTCCACGAGCCCATGCCGCCCGCGCGGTGGGCCGGCTTCTCGCTCGTGTGGCTCGCGCTCATCGTCCTGAGCGTCGACGGCCTGCACGCCATGCGCGCGTCCCGCCTCGCAGCGACGCGCTGACCCGCAGCGCGCGCCGACACCGCCGGGCCCGGGGCGGCATCCGTGCCGCCCGCCCACTACCGTGGACCCCAGACCACCCCACCTACCGCGTCAGGAGAGCACCGTGGCCGATTCATCGATGGACATCGTCAGCAAGGTCGACCGCCAAGAGGTCGACAACGCCCTCAACCAGGCCGTCAAGGAGATCCAGACGCGCTACGACTTCAAGAACGTCGGCGCCTCGATCGCCTGGAGCGGCGAGAAGATCGTCATGATCGCCAACTCCGAGGAGCGCGTGCTCGCGATCCTCGACGTCTTCCAGACCAAGCTCATCAAGCGCGGCATCTCGCTCAAGGCGTTCGACACGGACGACAAGGAGCCCAAGCTGTCGGGCAAGGAGTACCGCCTCGAGGGCGTGCTCAAGGAGGGCCTCGCCGGCGAGAACGCCAAGAAGATCACCAAGATCATCCGCGAGGAGGGCCCCAAGGGCGTCAAGACGCAGATCACGGGCGACGAGGTCCGCGCGACGAGCAAGTCGCGCGACGACCTCCAGGCCGTCCAGTCGCTGCTCAAGGGTGCGGACCTGGACTTCGCGGTGCAGTTCACGAACTACCGCTGACACCTTCTCGCGACGGGCGCGTCGCCGGTCGGGCTCCTGCCCGACGGCGGCGCGCCCGTCCGCGTGTCGGGTCGCGCCGGGTCACGCCCGCAACCTGCGGGCGTGTCGCTCCCACGCGGACCTAGACTCGCGGCGTGGACACTCTTCGACTCCCGGCGGCGGTGCCTGTGCTGAGCCACGGAGTCCACCGTGCCTTCCTGGCCGATACCGCTGGAGTCCCCGCATGACCCGCCCCCTGCGCCCGCCCCGCGTCGTCGCGACCGACCTCGACGGGACACTGCTGCGCTCGGACGGGACGGTCTCCGAGCGCACGCGTGAGGTCTTGGAGGCTCTGGACGCGGCCGGGACCCAGGTCGTGTTCGTCACGGCCCGCCCGCCGCGCTGGCTGACGGAGGTCGGCACGCTGGTCGGTGGTCACGGCGTGATCATCTGCCTGGGCGGGGCGTGCGTGTACGACGTCGGCACGCGCCAGGTCGTCGAGTCGCGCGGTTTCGCGCCGCTCGCCCTGGGCGGCGTGGTCCGCGACCTGCGCGCCGCGGTGCCGGGCGTCGCGCTGGCCGTCGAGCGGGTCGACGGACCGGTGTTCGACGCGTCGTTCCGGCACGACGAGGACACGCCCGAGGCGTGGCGCGGACCGGTCGAGCGTGCGCTCGACGCTCCCGTCGCGAAGCTGCTCGCACGCACCGACGACACCGCGCAGGACGAGTTCTTCGAGCGCGTGCTGGACGCGGTCGGCGACCGGGCCCTGCTCGCCTACTCGGGCGCGGCCGGCCTCGCCGAGCTGCTCCCGCCCCACGTGACCAAGGCCGGAGCGCTGTCCGCCTGGTGCGCGTCGCACGGCATCGCGGCAGCAGACGTGTGGGCGTTCGGCGACATGCCCAACGACCTGCCGATGCTCGCCTGGGCCGGAACCTCGTACGCAGTAGCGAACGCGCATCCCGACGTGCTGGGCGCCGTCACGCACCTCACGGCGTCCAACGACGAGGACGGCGTCGCGGTCGCGCTCGAGGGCCTGCTCGACGGGTGGACCTCGCACCCCGGCCCGTTCGCCGACAGGTCGGGTGCCTGATGGCCGCGCTCCCCGGACGGGACGGCCCGCACGTCCCGTCACGCCCCGCTCGACGGCTTCCGGCGCTCGCCCTGGCGGTCGTCCTCTCGCTCACGGCCGCCGGCTGCACGACCTCGTCCCCCGACCCGACGTCCTCCCCGCCCCCCGCGGCCGACGCACCCTCCCGGCCGACCGAGCCCGACGACGCGGTGCTCACGACGTTCTCCTACGGGCCGCGCCCGGCACAGACGGCCGACCTGATCCTGCCGGCCGAGCTCGCCGAGGAGACCGGAGAACTGCGTACGCCGTCCGGCGACGAGGCTCCCGAGCTCCCGGTCGTCGACGTCGTCGTCCTCGTCCACGGCGGCGGCTGGGACGCCGTCTACGACCGTTCGTCCGAGACCGAGGTCGCCCGCGACCTGACCGACGACGGCATCGTGGTGTGGAACCTCGACTACCGCGGCGTCGGCGCGCCCGACCCGCTCGACGAGGGCGGCTGGCCCGGGACGTTCGAGGACGCCGCCGCCGGCCTCGACCTCCTCCCCCAGGCCCTCGGGGACGCAGGACTCTCGCCGGGGCACGTGGCCGTCGTCGGGCACTCCGCGGGCGGGACCATGGCGCTGTGGCTCGCGGCCCGGCACACCCTGCCCGACGGCGCGCCCGGCGCGGACCCGCTCGTCCGTCCCGACCTCGTGGTCACCCAGGCAGGCGTGAACGACCTGAAGACCGCCGGGGTCGAGGGGCCCGTCGAGGGAGCCGTGCAGGCGCTCATGGGCGGCTCGACGAGCGAGGTCCAGGACGACCGGTACGACCTCGCCTCCCCCACCGCACTGCTGCCCCTCGGTGTCCCGACGCTCGTCGCGACCGGGGACCTGGACGCCGTGGTCGTGCCGTCGGTCGCGACCGACTACGCCGCGGCCGCGCAGGCCGCCGGAGACGACGTGACCCTGTCCGTGGTCGCGGGCGACGACCACCTCTCGCACCTGTCTGCGACCTCACCCTCGTGGGCCGCGGTACGCGACTGGCTGGCCGAGCGTGGGATCACCCCGGTCGGGGCCACGAGATAGCGGTTCGTCGAAGCAGGCGACCCTCGTCGAGGTCCGGTCTGCAGACCACGACCGGGCTCTCCCTCGGCGCAGGCAATCAGTAGCGGGTGATGCCGCCCTGCTGGCCCGCCATGGTCTCGAGCCGCTTGATGCGCTCGGCCATGGGCGGGTGCGTCGCGAACATCTTGGCGACGCCCGCGCCACGGAACGGGTTGGCGATCATGACGTGCGAGACGTCGACGAGATCACGGTTCTGCGGCAGCGGCGCCCTCGCGGTCCCCTGCTCGAGCTTGCGCAGCGCCGACGCGAGAGCCAGCGGGTCGCCCGTGAGCTTGGCGCCGTCCTCGTCCGCGTCGTACTCGCGCGTCCGGGAGATCGCGAGCTGGACGACCATGGCCGCGACCGGCGCGAGCAGGGCCATCGCGAGCGCGGCGAGCGGGTTGCCGCCCCGGTCGCGGTTGCCGCCGAAGATCAGCAGGAACTGCGCGAGCGACGTGATGACGCCGGCCATCGCGCTGGCGACCGAGGACGTGAGGATGTCCCGGTTGTACACGTGCATGAGCTCGTGGCCCAGGACCCCGCGCAGCTCACGCTCGTCGAGCAGCGTGAGGATCCCCTCGGTGCAGCACACCGCGGCGTTCTTGGGGTTGCGGCCCGTCGCGAACGCGTTGGGCGCCTGCGTGGGCGAGACGTACAGCTTGGGCATGGGCTGACGTGCAGCGGTCGAGAGCTCGCGCACGATCCTGTACATCGCCGGCTGCTCGAGCTCGCTCACGGGCCGCGCGTGCATGGCACGGATCGCGATCTTGTCGGAGTTCCAGTACCCGTACGCGGTGGTCACCAGACCGATCGCGACGAAGATCCACAACGTGCCGGCCGAACGGGCGAACACCGCCCACAGCCCCAGGATCACGACCCACATGATCCCGAACAGTCCTGCGGTCTTCAGACCGTTGAAATGCTGGTGACCCACTCCCAGCCCCTTCCCTCGAGCACAGGATGCCGTGGTGCGAGCATCCACCGGAAGAACGCGCGGCGCACGCGGGAGGTTCCCTCCGCCGTCGGGCACGGGCGCGCGCGACGAGCCGCACGGCGGGAGGCGACTGTGGGTGGCTGGGGGGCGGCGACGCGCCCTGGGAGCCCACGGCGCCGCAGGTCCCGGTACGACGACGGCGCCCCGGCCCGGGTGGGCGGGGCGCCGTACGTGGTGCGCGGGTCAGGCCGTGGCGTCGTCCTCGCGGCGTGCGATGCGGATCATGTCCTCGCGCGGCACGACCTTGACGCGCTCACGACCACGGGCCTCTCCGAGGGCACGCTCGTGGGCGTCCAGGACCTCCCAGTCGGACCACTGGACCAGGTGCACGCCCCGCTCCGTCAGGAACTCGATGATCGCGTCGGGCGAGCCGTGCGGCGCGACGCGTCCACCGTCGAGGTCTCCCTCGACGGCCTCCACGCCCTCGGCTGCGGCAACTGCCCCCGTGACGTCCTCGACGAGGTGGCGGACGGTCTCCGAGGCGTCGGACTTGGTGTGCCCGATCAACCCGACCGGGCCACGCTTGATCCAGCCCGTGGCATAGACCCCCGGGACCTGCTCACCATCGATGTCGATCACCCGACCCTCACGGTTGGGAATGACACCCTTGAGCTCGTCGAACGGCACCTCGGGCAACGGCGACCCGAAATACCCCACCGCACGATAGACCGCCTGCACCGGCCAGTCCTGGAACTCCCCCGTCCCACTGACCGTCCCGTCACCGTTGAGCACCGTGCGCTCGGTGCGCAACCCCTCGACCCGCTCCTGCCCCAGCACCGCGACCGGCGCCTTCAAGAAATGCAGGTGCAACCGGCGCGAAGCCGTGAACTCGCTCGGATCCTTCAGCGTCCAGTCCGTCAACGTCTTGACGACCTGCTTCGTCTGGTTCGACGAATTGATCGCCGCCATCGACCCCTCGTCGAACTCGAAGTCCTCCGGATACACGATCACGTCCACGTCCGGCACATGACCCAGCTCACGCAGCTCCAACGGCGAGAACTTCGCCTGCGCCGGACCACGACGCGCGAACACGTGCACATCCGTGACCGGCGACGCCTTCAACCCCGCATACACGTTGTCCGGGATCTCCGTGGGCAACAGATCATCCGCATGCTTGGCCAAGATCCGCGCCACGTCCAACGCCACGTTCCCCGCACCCAGCACCGCGACCTCGCGCGCCTCCAACGGCCACGTCCGCGGCACGTCCGGATGCCCGTCGAACCACGACACGAAATCAGCAGCACCGAACGAACCCGGCAGATCGATCCCCTCGATCGCCAACGCCGCATCCCGGATCGACCCCGTCGAGAAGATCACCGCGTCATAGAACTGCCGCAGATCGTCCAGCTTCAGATCCACCCCATAATCCACGTTCGCCAACAACCGCACATCACCACGCGCCAACACCTTGTGCAACGCCACGATGATCTGCTTGATCCGCGGATGATCCGGAGCCACCCCATACCGCACCAACCCAAAAGGCGCAGGCAGACGCTCGAACAGATCGATACTCACCTCGACATCCGTCTTCGACAGAATGTCCGCCGCATAGATACCAGCAGGACCAGCGCCGACGATAGCGACGCGCAAAGGACGGGAGCTGCTCACAGGAAAGAACGCCTTCCGATCGAGGAGGGGGACGAACGGTCCGCAGGAGTGGGGCGGACCGGTCACGCGGGCTGTCCGGGTGAGGTCCGCGGCCGCCAACGGGAGAACCACTCGATTGTACGACTGAGGTGAACCTCCACACTGACAGGCGATCTCGCCTGATGGAACCCTGTCTTGCGATCTGAGCAATCGTTACGCGGTTCGGGGACCTGCGCACTCAGGGCGCCACGGGAGGCCACGACGGCTCGGCCTGCCCTCGCGCCACAGCGCGCGCCGCCGGATCAGCCCTCGAACCGTCGCATGAACCCGTTGTCGAACCGAGGGCGCCACCCGAGCGAGCGAAGCGTCGAGAAGACCGGCACCTTGATGGTCGAGGGGGTGAACGACAGGGTCGCGACGTTCGACACCTCGTAGCCTCGCTCACCGGAGGCCGTGACCCGCGGCGCGACCACGACCTTCAGGGAGCGCGCCCCGAAGGTCTTGCCACGGAACCCGTCCTTGCGAGCCTCGGCGTGCACGCCACCGGCCGAGACCCCCACGGACCTGCGCGTCGAGCCGTGGAGCTCGGTGAACGCGTAGGTCCCTCGCTTGCCGTCGAGCGTCACCACGAGCCGGAACGTCTTGGTGACGGCCCCTGCACCGAAGAAGGACTGCCAGCGCACGTCCCAGCCCTTCCACGTCGCGGTGACGACGGCACCCTTGTCCGTCGGTTCCGCCGTGACCTCGTAGGGCACGTCCTCCGCGTTGAGCGAGAGGAGAGCCGCGACGACGTCCTCGACCCCGGCCGGACCGCCGGTCGGCACGGGGACGCTCACTCCTCGATCCTCAGGCTCTCCTGGATCGCTCGGATCTCGACCAGCAGCTGCTCGGCCTGCGCTCCCGAGCACGAGCCCGTGACCTGCACCAGGTCCACGACGGGTCCACGGTCGACGATCGTCGTGCGGACGGCCTGGACCAGGGTGCCCCCCTCGACGTCCGTGAAGGCGCCCTCGATCCGGAAGCCGGGATGTCCCGCGATCTCCCGCTCCTCGCGCCCCAGCTCGGCGTACCCGGCGAGCCCGGTCAGCTTGGTCACGACCTCGCTCACGGCGTTCTCCAGCGTGAACTGCTTGCGCGTGCGCGACACGACCACGATGACGTTGGGCCGGAACTCGCCGGGGGCCACGACCTTGGCCAGGGCGAGCGGGAGCGCGACCTCGGGGAGCGGTGCCCAGTCCTCCGGGCAGTCGATGCTGACCCGGACGGGAGCAGGGAAGTCGGCGCTGGGGTAGGAGAGCACGGTGCTCATGAACCATCCTTCGTGTCGGTCGGTACCGTCCTGCTCGACGGCAGGACGGGGGTGTCAGTCTGTCAGGCCCTCGGCGACCCGGGCGTCTCGGCGAGCCCCGGGCCGCACGGGCCGCTCCTGCTGCCCGTGCGGTGAGCCGGTCACCAGGGCAGGAGTTCGGTCAGGCCCTCCACGAGCTTCTTGGGCTCGAGGTCGACCTTCAGGCCGACCCCACCGCCCAGCCCGAGCGCGACGCCGAGGTCGATGTCGATCTCCGTGTGCTCCCAGCCTGCCTTGACGTCCACGTTCGCACGGACGCCGATCCCCGCGTAGCCGGTCGCCTCGGCGCCGACCTGGGCGCCCTCGATCCCCACCGACGCCTCGACCTTGGCCTCGGCCCCGGCGAACGCCTCGGCGCCGACCGCGACCCCCAGCCCGTCGGGTCCGACCGAGGCCGCGGCGTCGACGCCGGCGCGCGCACCCGCGAACGCCTCGGCGCTGCCGTTCGCCTCGAGGATCCCGTACCCCAGCGAGCCGTCGGCCTTGCCCCCTGCCCCGACGGCGACCCCGGCCTGCCCCTCGACCGCCAGGCCGTCGGCACCGACGTACCCACCCGCCCCGGCGTCCGCCCGCGCCCCGGCCCAGCCGGCCAGCGACCCGTCGCCGTGGAAGCCGCTCGACTCGCCGAAGGATCCGTCCATCTCGCCCTGGACCCCCAGGACCCCGGACGCGTTCGCGCTCGCCAGGTGCGCCTTGGCGTCGACAGGACGCTTGTCGTCGAGCAGCGGGCCGTCCACCTGCTCACCGTCCAGCGTGGACATCTGGTACGTGGACTGGTAGTTGCGGTGCGGGTCGAACACGCCGCTGTTGTCGACCTTCTCCCCGGCGGCACCGCCCGTCCCGCCGTGCAGCCACCACGGGGACCCCGGAGCCAGAGGGCCGGCAGGTCCGATGACCGGCCCTCCGCCAGGACCGCTCGTCGAGCCTCCACCGGGTGCCCCACCTCCCCAGCTCGTCCCGCCGGGCCCGTTGTCCTCGCTCGTGACCTCCTGATGGTCGGCGTTGCGCACGAGCGCCGTGCCTGCCTCGCGCAGCGCGTCGCGCGTCGTCGTGAGCGCAGAGGCGCACTGCGAGGACCACAGGTCGCGGAAGTGCTCGGCGTCCGGCCCCTTCCAGTCCACACCGCCCAACCGTTGCGAGATCCTCGTCCGGAGGTCGTCGAGCTCGCCCGAGGCCTCGTCGAAGCTCTTGCCGAGCGCCCGGAGCGCCGTGACGTCGGCACCGTAGAAGGCCACAGGTTCTCATCTCGCGTCGTCGGGCGTCTGCCCGAGGGTGGGGAAGGTCGGCGACGTGCCGAAGGGACGGACGAAGGGCAGACGAGAGGGCACAGGACCCGAAGATCCTGCGCCCTCTCGTCTGCCCCGTCGTCGCGCGTCCTGGGGATCAGGAGGCGTTGGAGGTGGCCTCCTGCGCGAGCGCGTTCGACTGCGCCTTGGCGCCGGCCTCGTTGAGCGCCGTGATGACGGTCTGGAGGGCCGTCACGTGCTGGCCCGACCAGTCGGAGCGGAACGCGGTGGCGTCCGGGCCGTTCCACTCGACGGAGTCCAGCTTGCCCGTGAGCTTCGACTTGATGGCGTCGACGTCCGAGGCTGCCTGGATGAGCTCGGCCGAGAGCTGCTTGACCTGCTCGACGTTGAGGCCCCAGTAGTTGCTCATGTGCTGCTCCTTCTTTCAGGGCCACCCCCTGCGGGCGACCTCGTCATGTTCTCGACACGGAGTACTCAACCATGTCGTGCCTACCCCGTACATGGGGACAGGTCCCCATCCGGGAAGAACTACTCCGGGAGGGCCATCTGCACCTTCCGGGTGCGCCCGGCCACGACGAGGAAGCCTCGCCCGGCCGGGAACTCTGCTCGGCGGATCCGCCCCAGCGAGGTGCCGAGGAGGATGTCGCCGTCGGTGTCGCCAGGGGTCAGGATCAGCCCGCTCCGCCCGGCCTTGAACGGCTTGGCCAAGGTCCACGCCTGGCTCCACGTCGAGCTCTCCGACTCACCGACCACGAGCTGGTCGGTCCGGACGAGGAGCTGGACGAGCTTGTCGAGGACCGCCTCCGCGGGGGTACCCGTGAGCTCGGTGAGGTTCTCGACCACCAGGACGAGGTCCCCGCGACCGAGCTGCCCGGCCTCTGCCTGCGCCTTGATCGACTCGACGACGGGGACGATCTCCTCGGGGCTCGTCGCGGTGGTGTCCCACACGGGCAGCGCCGAGATGGGCGTCGGACGAGGTGAGAAGAACACGATCCGGGTCCCGGGACGCGCGCGCCGGACCGCCTGCGCGATCGTCACGAGCGCGGTCGTCCGACCGCCGACGGGGGGACCGCCCAGCAGGAACGTGCCGCGCTCGGGCAGCACGACCGGGGCGATGTCGAGGTCGTCGAGTCCGATGACCGGAGCGCCGCCCACCGACGCGGGCAGCGACGAGAGCGGGATCGAGTCGGGCAGCTTCTCGATCGACGGCGCCTGCGGGACGCCGTTGCGCACCATCGCGTCACGCAGCTTGCTGATCTCCCGCGACTGGATCGAGACGTTGGCGTCCCCGCCCAGCACGGCGACCTGGACCTCGTTGCCGGCCAGGACTCCTCGACCGGGCGGCGAGGCCGGGGTCAGGACGTCGCGGGGCACCCCGACCATCAGGTAGTCGTCGGCGTTCGCGAGGCGCAGCACGAGCCTGCGCTGGATGGTGCTGCCCAGCGAGGTCGGCACGGCGCTCGGCCGGTCGCCGGTGATGATCACGTGCACGCCGACCTGGCGACCGTCGGTCGCGAGCTGGGAGAACGCCGCCCACACGGGGAACCACGGCGTCGCCTTGAGGTCGTACTCGTCGCGGAACGCGCCGATCCCGTCGACCAGGAGCAGGATGCGCGGCTCCTGCGGCGCGCCGGCCAGGGACCGGTACTCGCCGATCGTCCCGGCGCGCACGGCCGCGTACCGCACCGACCGGTCGTCGACGATGCCACGCAGCATCCGCAGGACGCGGGTCACGCGCTCGGCGTCGTCCCCCGCGATGACCGCGCCGACGTGCGGCAGGTCCTCGAGCATCCGCAGGCCGCTCGCCCCGCAGTCGATCGCGTAGACCTGGACCGGGCCACCACGGGCCGTGATGGCGGCCGAGACGGCGATCGACCGCAGGGCGGCGCTCTTGCCCGAGCCGCCGGTGCCGAAGATCGCCATGTTGCCGTCGCGGTCCGGCTCGTAGAAGACGGTCGGCTGCTTCTGCGACGCCGGGTCGTCGACGACGCCCAGGAGGAGCAGCTCGTCGGTGCGTGGGTTGGGCAGGAGAGCCAGGTCGTAGGTCCGGGCGAGCTCGTCGAGCCACGGCTTCCGAGGGGCCGGGACGGCCGCGTTCTGCGCCGCGCGCGCGATCGTCGCCACGGCCCGGGCGATGTCGTTCGGGCCGGGGTCGACGACCTCCTCGACGTCGGGGGCCGGGATCTCCCACGAGGTGCCCGTCCCGAAGGACATCTCCTCGACGTCGAGCCGGGGACGCTGCGGCCGGTCGGTCGTCCAGCCGCCCGCGTATCCCGTCTGGAACGGGGTGATGCGTCCGGGCCCGGTCTTGACCGCGCCTCGACCCGGGATCGACGGGTCGAAGTGCGCCGCGAGCGGGATGCCCAGGATGTCGGTCGAGTCGGCCTCGTCGGCCATGCGCAGCGCGACGCGGAGGTTCGTGTTGGCCCGCAGGTTGTCCTTGATGACGCCGGCCGGTCGCTGGGTCGCGAGGATGAGGTGCAGACCGAGCGAGCGTCCGCGCTGGGCGACGTCGACGACGCCGTCGACGAACTCCGGGACCTCGTTGACCAGGGCCGCGAACTCGTCGACGACGATCAGCAGGCTCGGCGGCGCCTCGGGGTCGCCCGTGCGCTCGAGCGAGACGAGGTCCTTGGCCTTCTTCCGGTTGAGCAGGTGCTCCCGGTACCGCAGCTCGGCACGCAGCGACGTGAGCGCCCGACGCACGAGGTGGGGCGAGAGGTCGGTCACGAGACCCACGGTGTGCGGCAGGTTCACGCAGTCCGCGAACGCCGCCCCGCCCTTGTAGTCGACGAACAGGAACGTGACCCGGTCGGGGCTGTGCGCGGCGGCCATGCCCAGCACCCACGACTGGAGGAACTCCGACTTGCCGGCGCCGGTGGTCCCGCCGACGAGCGCGTGCGGGCCCTGGGTGCGCAGGTCGAGGTGGAGCGGCTCGGTCCCCGAGTGCCCGACGAGCGCGTGCAGGGTCGCGTCGGACTTGCGACGCACGGGCGGCGACCCGTCTCGCACGGTCAACGAGTGGTTCTCGCGCCAGCGCTCGACCAGGGCGTCCGGGTCGCTCAGCAGGGTCTGGCCCGCGAGCGACACGAACGACACCGAGCGTGGGAGGTCCGAGTCGTCGTCGATCGGTGCACCGACGTCCACGACGGGGGCCAGGGCGCGCGCGAGCTCGTGCGCGGTCGCGAGGTCCACCTGCTCGCACGACACGGGGAAGGTGAGGCGTCCGACGCGGACCTCGCCCGACGTCGCTCCCCCGTCGCCCGTCAGGACGAACGTGCGGCACGCGGCAGGCAGCTGCTCCACGGTCGGAGCGATCCACACGACGTGCACCCCCACGTCGGCGCCTCGCTCCGCGAGGCGGGTCATGCGGGACCGGTCCACGGGAGCGTCGTCCTCGACGAGCACGACGACGGTCGGCAGCACGGGCGCCTCGAGGTCGTCGAGCTCCTTGGCGGGGTCGACGCCGCCCCGGTCCCGGGCCCGCTCGCCCAGGTCCGCACCGCGCGACTCGACCAGGTCCTCGAGCCGCGACAGGAGGGATGCGCCCGCGCCGGGGTTGTCCGCGAGGTGGTCGCCCGCGAGCGGGCTGTGCGGCGAGCCCGTGTGGGGCAGCCACTCGAGCCACTCCCAGTCGACCCGCGACCGGGGCGAGGTGAGTGCGGCGACGACCAGCTCGGCGGGCGAGTGGAGCGCGACGAGCTGGACCAGGATCCCGCGCCCCACGCCGTCGACCGTCCCGGCGGGCCCCGTGATGCCCAGGCCCCCGCTCGACCGCAGCTGAGCCACGACGGGCACGCCGTCGATGTGCGAGCACTCGGCCTGCAGCTTCTCGAGCTCCTTCCAGTAGACCGGCAGCGTGTCGTTGTTGCCCAGGTCGTCGAGCTGCACGCGCGAGACCCCTCGCCCGAGGCCGATCCGCACGCTCAGGAACGCCTGGTGCTCGGGCCGGTGGGTCCACAGCAGCGCACCGAAACGTCGTACGGCGTCCACGGTGTCCGCGACCGAGGGCGTCTCGGCGAGCCGCACGGCGCGCTCGATCGCGTGCGTCCGCTCGATGGTCTCGCGCGTTGCCGCGACGGAGACCGTGAACTGCTCGACCTGGGCCTTGAACCGTCGCTTCGCCTGGACCTTCTGGTCGACGTAGTTGCCGATCATCAGGATGGGGCTCAGCGCGATGAAGACGACCGACATGAAGTCCTTGCGGACCATCCACAGGACGACTCCCATGACCAGCGGGGCGGCCATGGCCAGCCACGGGAAGCGCGCGGGCTGGAGCGGCTGCGGCGGCTTGGGGGCCTTGAGCGTGCGCTCCGGGAAGCGGGCGACGACGCGCGGCGAACGGTTGAACTCGACGATGGGGCTCGTCGGGGCGAGGCTGCCGCTGCGCTGCAGCGCCACGACCGCGATGACCGAGCCACCGACGTCGACCGTGTCGGCCGACGTGAGGGTCGCGCGCGCCATGCGCTCGCCGCCCATGACGAGGCCGTTGGCCGAGTTGGTGTCGACGATCTCGATCGACTCCCCGACCGTCAGTCGCGCGTGCCGCTTGGACACGAGCGGGTCGTCGAGACGGACGTCCATGTCGCGGTCGCGACCGAGGTAGCTCGTGCCGACGGGCAGCGGGAACTCCCTGCCTGCGTCGGGGCCCGAGAGCACGCGCAGGACGGCGGCGGCCGGCCCCCGGTCCTGGCCGGGTGCCTCGAACTGCTCGGAGACCCGGACGATCGAGACGGTCGCGCCCGACCGGAGGCCCGCCTCGATCAGGTCGCTCGTCGGTGACAGGACCCGGCCCTGGGACGCGCTCGACGCGTCGTCGACCTGGAGCGTGAGCCGGTCCGGGGCCGCGGCCCCGGCGCGCACGGGGTCGCCCGAGTAGAGCGCCTCGGCGATGTCGCGCACGGTCGCCGTGGCGTCGGCCGTGACCGCGACGTTCGTCAGGGTCGAGTCCGGGCGGTGCAGGGTCAGCTTGATGCGCACAGGAGAGGTCCTCGGTCAGACCGGCGCGAGCGCCGGGACGGTCGGGGGGAACGTGTCCCGGTGGTCAGTCGCTCGGCAGGTCGAGCAGGGCGAGGTCGTCGGAGGTCACGAGCCGCGACGCGACCGCGTACTCGACGAGACGCGCGCGCCGGTTCGTGGCGAGCGCGCCCGGACCTCCGCGCAGGCCCTTGACCCCGATCCGGTCGAGCTTGTCGCACACGTTGTCGAGCTTGCGGTTGAAGCGCGTCGTGGCCCACCCGAGCCGACGCGCGGCGTCCGCGGAGGTCGGGATCTCCGAGAGACCCGTCCCGTCCCGGCGGAGCATGGGCTCGGCGAGCGCGACCATGAGCTGCTTCTGGCTGACGGTGAAGCTCGTCATGCCGATCGTGGTCGCGCCGTCGGCGGGCTCCTCCGAACGGATCTCCTGGTACGGCGCCCCCGCGAGCTGGACCATGACCTCGTAGGTCGTGGGGCCTGCGGTGAAGACGATCGAGGTCGAGGCGAAGACGAGCGGGAGCCGGTTGCCCGGTGAGAGCCAGGACTGCACTCCCCCGCCCGCGTCGCAGATGGTCGCGGAGATGAGGGAGCCCACGTTCGCGAGCCACCAGATGCCGTTCTCGTGCGTGATCCGCAGGAAGCGTCGGTGCAGGTAGGGGTTGTCCTCGATCTCGAGGTCGCCGTCTCGCCCGATGTCGAACTCCTCCCCGGGCACGGGGCGGAACCACTCGCCACAGAACTCGATCGCGAGGTCGCTCATTCCGGCTCGCACTTCGTGAAGGGCTTGGACGGTCTTCCGTCACGCTTGACCGTGATCTCGATGCAGACCTTCTCGCCCTTCGCCGCCTCGTACCGCACCACGTTGAAGGACACCTCCTCGGGCTTCTCGTCGGCCGTCGGGTCCTCGACCCGACGGATCGAGAACATGTCGCCGTCCTGCCATCCCTCGGGGTACTCGATCTTGAAGGCCACCTGGCCCAGGTCGTCCATGTACCCGGACGTCACGGTCGTGACGGGCTGCACGATGTCGCCGAGGTTGTCGTTCGGGAGATCGCCCGTGTCCCCCGTGTCTCCCGTCTCCGTGCCGTCGACGCTCGGCCGGTCGGTGTCCGCGTCCGCCGAGCCGCCGCCGGGCGGGTTGAGGAGCACGAAGATCCCGATCACCACGAGCACGAGGACGCCTGCGGCGACCAGGAGCGGCCAGACCTGCCGCTTGGGCGCGGGGGCCGTGGCCGGCCCGGGGTCCAGGGGGGCCTCGACGCCGACGCGGTGCACGGTGTCGTCCACGGGCGGACCCCAGGCCCCCGTGTGCTGCTGGGCGCCACCCGGCGCGGGCCGCTGCGGGACGAACCCCCCGCCCGACGGCGGCACGTGGGTCGGGAGCGCGGGCGCGTGCTGGTAGGGGGTCGGCTGTGCGGGGGCCTGCGGTGCCGCGACGGAACCCACCGGGGTGCCGTACGTGGTCGGTGTCCCGGTCGCGACCTGCGCGCGGCCGCTCGAGGTCACGGGCGCGTAGGGAAGCTGCGACGGGTCCTGCCGGTAGACGGGGGTCGTCCCGTTCGTCGTGGTGCGGCCCCCCGTCGACGGGGAGGAGCCGGAGGTGCCGCCCGGAACCCCGCGCGGGTCGATCGAGACGATCGCACGCAGCCGCGTGCCGCCGTCGTCGTCGGGCTCCTCCTCCTGCGTCAGGCCCGAGTCGTCGAGGACGTCGATCGGCGTGACGGCGTACGAGAGCTCGTTCTGGACCTGCTGGAGCGCCCGCGCGAACGCGAGCATGCTCGGGTAGCGCGACGCGGGGTTCTTGGCCATCGCCGTACCGAGCACGCGCTCGAGCGACGGCGGGACGTCGGTGCGTCCCGTGGGCAGCAGCGGCGTCGACTCGATGCGCGTGATGAGGCTCGCGCTCGAGTTGGACCCGCCGGGGAGCTCGAACGGCGCCCGCCCGGCCAGCAGGGTGTACGTCGTGGCGGCCAGCGCCCAGACGTCGGTCTCCTTGCCCGCCCACGGGTTCTCGGCGAACGACTCGGGGGGCGACCACGGGATGGACATGCCCTCGGCCCTGGACGCGTCGTCGAGCGTCGAGGAGATGCCGAAGTCCGTGAGCGCAGGGTGCCCGTACTCGGTGACCAGGATGTTCGCGGGCTTGATGTCGCGGTGCAGGATCCCGGCCCGGTGGGCCGTCTCGACCGCACCGGCGATCTGGACCGCGATGCGCAGGACCTCGGCCACGCTGAGGCGCTCGGTCCGGTAGCGCGCGCCGAGGTTGGGCCGCGAGCAGTACTCCATCGCGAGGTAGGGGCGTCCGTCGGACGCGACGCTCGCCTCGTACATGGTGACGATCGACGGGTGCGTCGACAGCGTCGCCATGAGGTCGGCCTCGACGTCGAACGCGGCGCGCTGCGACTCGCTCGACCACTCGTGCAGCAGGACCTTGACCGCGACGCGACGCCGCGGCCGCTGCTGCTGGTACAGGAAGACGTCGGAGAAGCCGCCGGACCCCACGACCGAGACGTACTCGTACCCGTCGATCAGTGGCGGCGCCGACGGGGCGCGCTTCGAGCTCATAGCAGTCCTTCGAAGACGAACGTCACGCCGTCACCGACGTCGACGACGTCCCCGGACGCGACCATCATGGGCTCGCCGGGGTGCAGGCGGCGCGGCGGCTGGCCGGGGCGCAGGACCGTGGTGCCGTTGGTCGTGTTGAGGTCGCACACCAGGACGTGCCAGCCCTCGAGCTGGACCTCGACGTGCGAGCGCGAGATGTCCTGCTCGGGGCTGGGGACGGCCACGAGCCGGGGCAGGTCGTTGCTCTGCGCGCGCGTGGTCCGAGGCCGGCGCCCCAGGACCACGGGGCGGTCGAGCTCGACGACCTGACCGTTGGACAGCGTGAAGCGGCCGAGCGAGGGTCGGGTGACCAGGTGGGCGTCGCCGTCGAGCGCAGCGCCGCAGCGACCGCACGTGTCACGCGACGCAGGGTTGGCGTGCTCCTCGCGGCACACGCGCGCGAGGATCTGCTGCGATCCGGGAGCGGGCGGCGGCGAGAAGGTCGGCCCTGCCCCCGCCGGCGGCGCGGGAGGCGCCTCCGGAGCCGGGATCGGGGCGGGGAGCGGAGGCGCCCCCGCACCGCCGACCTGGGCCCGGAGATCCGCGATGACCGACGAGAAGACCGTGTGCCCGTCGTGGTCGTCGGCCTCCGCAGCGAGGCTCGGGGCCGGTGCAGCCACGCTCGGCTCGTGCGCGACGTCGACGTCGAAGGCGCGGGCCGCGGCGGCCGGTGTGGCCCCGGTCCACTCGCGCGGGATGCCGGCGATCATGCCGGCCTCGTCCTCGGGCTCGTCGTCGGACGACGGTCCGGAGACTGCCGGCGTACCGGGTGAGGGGGCGACGAGCGGCGCGGAGGCCGTGGGGGCGCTCGCGCCCTCGTCCTGACCGTCCTCGTCGACCCGGATCGCAGCGTCCTCGACCGTCCGCAGGACGGTCGACTCCCAGAGGTGGCCGTACCCCGTCTCCGCCTCGGTCGGAGGCGCGGGCACGGGGCCGACGCCGGACGACGCACCGTCCGGCAGGGCAGGGCTCTCGACCGCTGCGGCCGGTCGCTCGACGTCCGGCGCGACCGTGGCGTCGGGCGCGATCGTGAGCTCCGGCGCGATAGTGGCCTCGGGCGCGATGGTCTCCTCGGACGCCTCGACCTGGTCACGGTCGACCGCCGCTCCCGGACCGTGCCCCAGCGGGTCCACGAGAGCGGGCGTGACCAGCGCGTCCGGCAGGGCCTCGTCCGTCCCGAGGACCTCGTCGCCCTGCGCGTCGCCCTCGAGGGGAGCACCGACCAGGCCAGCCTGGCTCACGACCACCACGTCCGCCGACGACGGCTCGGCCGCAGGAGCGGCAGGCGGCGGCCCCCAGGCGAGCGCGTCGAGCGACGGGGGCGCGGGGACGCGCGCCGGAGCGTCGGCGACCTCGGTGGGCTCCGCCGTCGAGCGCTCGGCGCCCTGGGCCGCCGGAACCTCCACGAGGTCCTGCACGATCCTGGACGCCAGCACGACGCCCTCCCGCAGGGGCAGCCCGACCAGTGCGACCTGGCCCGCCGCGGCCTCGAGGTCCGTCACCGGGTCGACGCCGAGCTGCACCGAGACCACCTCGACGCCTTCCACCGAGCGCTCGGACCACGTCGAGACGTCGTCGCCGTCCACGTGGACGCTCTCGGACGGGGTGCGCAGGGTGACCGAGACGTCGCCGCGCACCGCGACCTGCACGCGCTGTCCGCAGACCACGGCGACCGCGAACGACGGCATGGTGCGCAGCGTGGCGCCCAGGACGACGGTCAGCAGCTGGATGACCTCGATGACCTCGGTCTCCGCGTCGCCCGACGCGTCGAGCCGCTCCCACAGGGCCCGCACGAGCTCGCTCGTCGCGCCGTCGGGCAGGACGACGATCGCCCCGCCCCGGACGAACCCGAACGCGCTCCCCGTGTCGTAGCGCAATCTCACGACCTGTCCCCCATCTGCAAGTGGATCTCGCGCGGCAAGGTGTCCTCGTCGGTGTAGCCCAGGGCGTCCCGAGGGGTCGTGGACCCGTCGCTGGTGTCCTGCCACGCCCCGGTCGCGTCGACGACGACCACGGTGATGTTATCGCGGCCACCAGCGACGATGGCCTCGTTGACCAGCAGGTCGGCCGCGCACTGGGGGTCGGGCTGCGCCAGGAGGATCTCGGCGATCCGTTCGTCCGACAGCTCGCCCGTCAGGCCGTCGGAGCACACGAGCATGCGGTCCCTCGGCTCGATGGGGATCCAGCAGAAGTCCGGCTCGGGCGGGAGCGCGGCCCCGACGGCCCGCGTCACGACGTGGCGTCGCGGGTGCGTGAGCGCCTGGGTCGGGGTGAGCAGGCCGGCGTCCACCATCTCCTGGACCTCCGAGTGGTCGACGCTGAGCTGCTCGAGGACACCGTGCGACATCTGGTACGTCCGCGAGTCGCCGATGTTCACCACGAGCCAGTACGGGACGCCCTCCTGCTCGGCCACCACGACACCCGTGACGGTCGTCCCGGCTCCCCGACCCGGTTCGGTGCTGATCGACCGCACGTCGTCCTGGGCGACGCCCAACCGTTCACGGACGTCCTCGGGGCCCACGGTGCCGAGCGCCCCGAGCGGGCGCAGCGCGTCGATCGCCGCGGCGCTCGCGACCTCGCCCGCGTCGTGCCCGCCCATGCCGTCGGCCACGAAGAAGACCGACCGGTCCGCAAGGAAGCGGTCCTCGTTGAGGAGCCGGCGGGCCCCGCGGTGAGAGCTCGCCCCCCAGGCCAGGTGCACCCCGGTCGTGCTCGCGCTCACGCGGCACCACCCGGGTGGACCGTGAGTCGGCGGTCGCCGACCTGGACCACGGACCCCACGGTCACGGCGACGCGAACGCCTGCCTCGAGCACCTGAGGGGCGCCACCGGGGCGCGTCAGGATGGTGCCGTTCGTCGAACCGCGGTCGACGAGCCAGAGCCCGCCCGCGTCGACGCCCATCTCGGCATGCGTCTTGGAGACCGAGCGGGTCGGGTCCTCGACGGCGACCAGGACCACGGCCCCTTCCCCGGTCGACTGCGGGTTGCGTCCGATCAGCGCCGTGCCCGTCACGGTGACACGGCGGCCCGACTCGAGCTCGAGCACGAACCCGGCCGGGGCGTCCCGCCGGACGTCGCTCACGCTGAACCGCGTGCTGTCCCAGTCGGGATCCTCGTCGGTGGCCGCAGCGTTCGCCACAGGGGCGACGGGTGCGGCAGGCGCCTGCTGAGGCGGAGCGGAGGGCGCGGCGTAGGACACGGGGGGCTGCGCCGTCGGGCCGGGAAGTCCCCCGCCCGACGACGGAGCCTCCGTGGGAGCGGAGGGCGCCACCTGGGCGGCGGCTCCCCCGGGCACCGAGACGCCGGGTGCTCCCGGGACTCCCGTGATCAGGCCGTCCTGGGCGCCCGCCTGGGGCGCCGGAGCCGCGCTGAACGCCCACGGGTCGTGCGCGACCGGGACCTGCTGCGGGGCACCGGGATACCCGGGCGCGACCGGGGCCGCGTAGCCCGCGGGCGGGGCCGACGAGTACTGGACCGGCGTCGCGGCCGGGGCCGCGTACCCCGTGGGCGGGGCCGCGAAGGCACCCGTCGGGGGCATCGCTGCGAACGGCTCCGCGGGTGCGTGCGGCCCCCCGGACGCGGACGGCGCCACCGCCCGGACGTCGAGGACCACGGCCTTGGCCGCCTTGTCGTGCCAGCCCTGGCCGCGGCCGGACTTGTCGAAGGCCGGGGAGAGCGCCACGAGGAGTTCTCCGACGCCGCACGCGATCGCCCCGAGCCCGATCACGATCCACCGCAGCGCGGCGCGGCCGAAGCCCAGGGGCGAGCGGTCCTCGGCCCGGACCGTGCGCAGCCCCAGCAGGAGGTTGCCGATCGTGCGGCCCGTGCGCCCCTCCCAGACCCAGATCCCGAGCCAGTAGACGAGCCCCAGCGCGCCGGTCACGGCCCACAGGATCGTCACGCTCCCGAGCAGCTCCTCCGCCTGGGCCTGCGTCGCCACGGTCATGCCGCCCGTGAGCGGCACGCCGAGGGCGGCCAGCCCACCGAGCACGACTCCCCCGGCGACGAGCCCGATCACCGCGCAGTCGACGAGGAACGCGACGAAGCGGCGTCCGACGCCCGCGACAGGGGCCGTGCGCCCTCCGGTCGACCAGGACACGGAGGGCTCCGGGGACACGGCGGGCCCGCCCGAAGCCCCGGGTGCGCCCGGCTGCCCGGGACCCACGGGGAGGCCGTACGCACGCTGGGTCATGGCCGCGACCTCGCGCTCGGTCGTGACCCCGAGGACGGGCTCCGACACGGGGTCCGGCACCGGGTCCGGTGAGAGGCCCGCCGCGTACGGGCTGCCGGTGCGCGGGAACCTGGTCCCGCAGACCGCGCAGAACGCGGAGCCTGAGGCCTGCGTCGTGCCGCAGGCGCTGCAGGTCGTCGTCTCGGACATCACTTGTCTCCTGGCTTGGTGACGGGACCCGCCGCCGGCGTGCGCGCCGACCGGACGGACTGTCGAGCCCGACGGAACCTGGCAGGCAGCCAGGACCTCCGTGCGCCCCGCAGGGATCGTAGCGACACCGCGGCGCGAAGTCGCTGCCTGCGCGGCAGGGTGGACCGCATACCGGTCAGCACGGCGTCCACCTCGGACCAGAACGACTCGACCTCCTGCGGGCTCGGGTCCCCGGTCCCGAAGACCTGGGCATCGGCCGTCCGGGCGAGCGTGACGGTCGGTGCCGCGGCCGCCGGGAACGACTCGGACAGAGCTCCCGCGCCCTCACGGCGCGTCGCGCCGCCCGCGACGGGCGCTCCCAGGTCCGTGGCGGCGTCGAGCACCTCGCGCCAGCCACCGCTGATCCGGTCGACGGGCCGCTCGGCCTCGCGACGTCTCTTCCTCCGCCGTGACTTGAAGGCCACGATCAGGAGCAGCGGGAGGGCGAGCAGGATCAACGGCACCGCGACCGCGACCGCGACGAGCGCGGCCTGGCCCCAGTCGAACCCGGACGACTCGGCGTCGTCCTTCTTCTCCTCGTCGTCGACCGTGCCGGCCTCGGCGTCTGCGGGCTCCTCGGGCGGCTCCGGGTCCTCGAGGACCGGCGGCTTGGGCACCTGGTCGCTCTTGGGCTCGGGCTCGATCTTGTTGTCCTCCTCCGGGATCGCGTCGACCGGCACCCACCCGTAGCCCTCGAACGGCACCTCGACCCAGGCGTGGACGTCGGCGCCCGTGGCCACGAACGGCGTGCCCTCCTCCCAGGTCTCGGGCGGGTAGAAGCCCATGACGACGCGCGCCGGGATCCCGGCGGACTGCGCCATCAGGGCGAGCGCGACAGCGAACTGCTCGTCGTCGCCGATCATCTCGTCGTCGGCGAGCAGCGTGTCGATGCGCTCGGCCGAGTGCCCCGGGCGCGACGGGAGCTGCGTCTCGAGACCGCTCGAGAAGATGCCGCTCGCGACGAGGCCGTTCTTCAGGTTGTCGAGCTGGACGACGGGGTCGGTCTCCTCGGCCATGAACTGCGCGGCCTTGCCCGCGACCGAGTCGGGGACGTTGATCGAGCGCGGGAGCTTCTCGTCGAGGATGCGCGTGGACTGCAGGTCCTCGGCCGACGGGGCGGGCGCGACGATCGCGTCGAGGCGGAACGAGTCGCCCGGGCGCAGCCCGGCCGTCACGACCCCGGTCGCCGTGGTCGAGTTGTAGTAGGTGGTCGAGCCCAGGTCCTCGGCCCGCTCGCCCTGGTAGACGATGCCCGCGAGCGACCCGACGTCGGGCACCCACACGCCCCGGTAGTCACCGATCGTGACCGTGAGGTCGGTCGGCGTGCCCTTGGCGACAGTGGCGATCTGGTCACCGGCCCGCGTGAAGACCCCCGACCCGGACCCGGCCCCGCCGCTCGAGACGTCGTAGACGACGCCGTTGTACGCGTCGAGCGTCGCGAGGCGGACGCGGGCACCCGCAGGCAGGCCCTCGACGGTGAACAGCTCGTCCTCGGTCATCTCCTTGGCGTACTTGCGGAACGACGCGAGCGGGCTGACGTACTCGTGCAGGTCGAGCGGGGGGACGACGTTCTCCCGCAGGACCATGCGCTCGGTGTCGGGCGTGAGCACGGGAGCCAGCAAGACCGCCGCGACCCCGCCGAGGGCGAGCATCGCGGCGCCGCCCCGGGCGCGGTGCCAGCGCAGCCGACGGGTCGCCGCGAGGCTCGCCTCGGTCGTGACCTGGTGCTCCCCGAGCCGTGCCTCGGTCGCGCGCCACGCGCCCCACAGCAGACCGACGACGACCAGGACCAGGCCCTGGACCACGGGCACGGCGGGCACGACCGTGCCCAGGAGGATGATCGCGACGAACGCCAGCGCGACGGGGACGAGCGCCCACTGGGCGTCGCGGACCCGCCACGCGAGCGTGCCCGCGACGAGCGACGTGACGAAGAGCAGGAGGAACGGCACCACCCCGAGCTCCGGGAACGACTGGAGGGGTGGGACCGAGGTGACGATCTCCTTCCAGCCCGTCACGGCGCCGAGCAGCAGGCCGCGGAACGTGTCGAGGGTCGGCAGGACGCCGGCGACCGTGGTGCCGGGCAGCGCGAACGGGCCGCCGAGCAGCACGTAGACGAGGACCGCGGCGGCAGCGACGCCGAGGGTTCCCCAGCGGCGCCAGGCGCCGAGCCAGGCGACGCCGAGGCCCAGGACCATGCCGCCGACGGCGGGGAGCAGGTAGGCGATCGAGCCCCACGCCGGGCCGAACCCGACGATCGCCGCGCCCAGCATCACGACGAGCGCGAGCGCGTCGAGGGCGCCCGAGCCTGTGAGGGCCCTCGGGGCGCCCGCGCCACGCGGGGCCCGGGACGTCGTCCCGTTCGAGCGGGTGCCCGTAGCGGTCGAGCCCGTGGTGTGGCCCGCGGGCCTGCCCTGCCAGGACGTGCTGCCGGGACCGGCCACCCGACCCCGGGTGTCGTTCTGGGACATCAGTCGTTCAGCCTCCGCAGTGCGAGGGGAAGGTCGCCCAGCTCCCCGATGGTGAGCACGACGAGCTCGGCGATCCGGTGGCGGCTGACCTTGGCGCCCGGGACGCACTGGATCGCCATGACCCGGACGTCCTGCGGCAGGCGGGCCGAGGCCGCGCGCAGCTCCGTGGGCGTGACCGAGCTGCCGACCACGAGCGCGACGACCGAGGCGTCCGTGACGCTCGCGGTCGCGACGCGCGCGACGTCCACGAGGCTCGTGCGCAGCTCACGGGTCTCGACGCGGGCGAGGTCGTCGAGCAGGCGCACGCGGTTGTCGCCGCGCAGGCTGCCGTCGTTGACGAGGACCGTGAGTCCACGGTCCTCCTTGATGGCCTGGAGGCCGAGCGAGCCGCACGAGCTGACCGCGAGCTCGAACTCGTCGGGGTGGCCGTAGTCCTCGGTGCGCGTGGACAGGATCACCGCGAGGTGCGAGCGCCGCGTCTCCTCGAACTGACGGACCATGAGCTGCCCCGTGCGGGCCGTCGTCTTCCAGTGGATGTGGCGACGGTCGTCGCCCGGGACGTAGTCGCGCAGCGCGTGGAACGACACGTCCGAGTTGGAGATGTCCTGCGTCACGCGACCTTCGAGGTCGCGCAGGAAGCCCGTCGAGGAGCCCGAGAGGTTCTTGGTGCGCGGGTGGACGAACAGCTCCTCGGGGTCCGTCCAGACCACCTCGCGACGCAGCAGGCCCAACGGGTCGGCGCGGACCGAGCGCACGGGGCCCACGGGGATGACCGAGCGGCGGTGCGTCGGGATCGTGAAGATCTCCTCGTGGCTCGCCCCGGTGCGCAGACGCGGGACCGGGAACGAGGCCACGCCCGCGCCCACGGGCAGCTCCATCACGGCGGGCAGGAGAGGACGCTGCGACTGGTTGCTCACCTCGAGCCGGCCGACCGCGCGGTCACCGACCGTGACGCGCTGCTGCCCGAGGTCCAGGTCCACCGTGTACTTGAACGTGCCGCGCACGAACGCGACGGCCGCGAGGAGCGCGACCGTCAGGACGACCGCGACCACGATCAGCTCGACCCACGAGAACAGCAGCCCGGCCCACCACGCCGCGACCGTCCCGACCAGGACGGCCCAGCCGAACGGGCTCACGACCGAGGCCACGGGCGCGATCGCCTCCGCGACGGGCGTCGTCACGGGCGCGAGGAGACGGCGCAGGCGCGTGGCCAGGCCGCCACCGCTGCCCGACGGCGTCGCGCGCCCCGGGCGTGCGGGTGCGGCGCCGCCCGTGGTCGGGCGGGCCGGACGGCTCCACGGAGTCCGGGCGCGTCGGGGAGCTCCGGCCGGGGTCCCGGAGGACTCGGGGGCGCCGGGCGCACCCGTGGTGCTCGGGGCGCCCTGGGGCGCCCGCCCGGGTGCGGGGTCTGGAGTACCGCCTGCGGCGACGGAGGTCTCGGTCGTGGTCATCAGGTCAGGCCGACCGGCGTTCCTGCGGTGCCGCGACGTCGGCCAGGAGGCGCGCGAGCACGCCCTCGTTGGTCGCCCCGGCGAACTCGGCCTCGGGGTCGAGCACGAGACGGTGCGCCCAGGCGGGCTGTGCGAGCTCCTTGATGTCGTCCGGCAGGACGTAGTTGCGACCGTGCGCCGCTGCCCACACCTTGGCGCACCGGACGAGGGCGAGCGCCCCACGCACCGAGACCCCGACGCGGCACTCGGCCGCGTTGCGGGTCTCCTCGGCGAGGCGCGAGATGTACTCGAGCACGGCGCCGTCGACGTGGACACCCGCGGCGAGGTCGGCCATCTCCGCGACGGCCTGCGTCGTGATGAGGGCCTGGAGGGTCGCGCTGCGGTCACGCACCGAGGCACCCTGCAGGATCTCGACCGTGGCCGCGTGGTCGGGGTACCCGAGCGAGGTCTTCATGAGGAAGCGGTCGAGCTGCGCCTCGGGCAGGCGGTAGGTGCCGGCCTGCTCGATCGGGTTCTGGGTCGCGATGACCATGAACGGCCGGCCCACCGAGTGGGTCACGCCGTCGACCGTGATCTGCCCCTCCTCCATGACCTCCAGGAGCGCGGACTGCGTCTTGGGCGAGGCACGGTTGATCTCGTCCGCGAGGACGATCGACGCGAAGATCGGCCCCTGGTGGAACTCGAACTTTGCGGTCTTCTGGTCGTAGATCGTCACGCCCGTGACGTCCGAGGGCAGCAGGTCCGGCGTGAACTGGATGCGGTTCTGCGTGCCCTGGACGCTCGCGGCGAGTGCGCGGGCCAGGGAGGTCTTGCCCGTGCCCGGCGCGTCCTCGAGGAGGATGTGGCCCTCGGAGAGCATGCACGTGAGGACCAGGCGCACGACGTGCGACTTGCCCAGCACGGCCTGGCCCACGTTGGTGACCAGACGGTCGAAGGTCTGAGCGAACCAGGCGGCCTGCTCGGGGGTCATGGTGGTCATCGGGAGGTTCCTCGTGGTCTCGGTCGTGCTGTCGGTAGGGCGCAGGTCCTGCGGGGGGTCACCAGATCGCCGCTCTGGAGTCGCCCCAGACGTTCGTCTTGACCCAGATCGTCGTCCCGGCGTTCCCGTGGAAGCACCACATGGTGCCGTCCCAGTTGCCGTTCGCGTCGGTCCGCTGCGACGCGCCGTTGAGTGCGGTGCTGGAGAATCCGCCGCTCGAGGGGCTGAACCAGTGGTTCCCGCCGTAGCTCGACCAGCACTGGGTGGTGAACGGCGTGTTGGGCTCCGCGTTGCGGATGCGGAGCACGAGGTAGGCGCACGCGGGGTCGTTGCAGTCGTTGTTGCTCACCCGGCTGCCGCGCTCGGTCCACATGTCCCTGGCCGGCTTGGCGGCCGAGGTCGCAGCGGCACACCTCGAGGCGGTCTGCCCCTCGGTGTCCTTGACCGTGACGCAGATCTCCTTGCGGTCGGAGTAGCCCGCCGGGACGTTGACGCTCCCGCTCGCGGCTCCGCTCGAGACGGCCCCCGTGACCGTGGTCGTGTAGTTGCGCCCGTTGCCCGAGGTGCTCCAGCTGAAGCCGACCGTCTGGTTCCCTCCCGAGGCGCTCACGCTGGGCGCCGGGATGGGACCGTACGGGTTCGCGGAGGCCCTGTTCGAGGCCGGACCGTCCCCCCGTCCACCGTCGGCCTTGACCACGGCGCGGACGTAGAAGTCGTAGCCCGTCCCGTTGTTCAGGCCGCTGACGACCTTGTTCGCCCCCAGGGCGGACCAGCCCGAGCTGCCGTTCTGGCTCCACTCGTAGCTGATCTCGCCGTCACGTGCCCCGGCGGCCGTCACGTTGGCGAAGGCGAGCTGCACCGTCCCGTTGGCACCGGTGGCCGTGGCCGTCAGACCCGACACGGCTCCAGGTGCCGCGAACGCACGCTGCGGGTTCGACTCGGGGCTGAAGTCGGCCTCGCCGAACTTGTCCGTGGCCTTGTTGTGCGCCTTGACCCGGAACGTGTAGTCGGTGCTGTCCGCGGGCACGCTCATCGTGGCCGTCGTCGCGGTGGCCTTGGTCGACGAGACGACGGCCCCTCCGCGCAGCGCCTCGACCGTGTAGCCCGTGATCGGTCCACCGTTGTCGTCCGGCGCCGACCACACCACGCTCATCTGCGACGAGGCTCCGAGCGACGTACGCGTCGCGCTGGGCTTCGCCGGAGCGGCAGGCCTGCCGGCCGGGATCTCGGGTGCTGAGGCCCCTGACCACTCGGACGGGTCGGGGGCGGCGTTCTCGGCCTGGATCTCGAAGGTGTAGGAGCCGCCGTTCTGCAGCCCGGTCCATTCGTACGAGGTGCCGGTCACGCACGGGCGATCCGTTCCTCCACCCGGTCCGGAGATGCGGATGTTGACGCAGTCGATCGGGGAGCGGTCGGTGTAGGTCTCGTTGACCCAGGTGAGCTTGATCGAGGTGTCGCCGAACTCGAGCGTGGGCGGGGCGGGGGGGTTGGGCTTCTCGTCGGGTCGGGCGTCCTCGGAGGGCGCCGACGGGTCGGAGTCACCGACCTCGTTGGTCGCGATGACGGTGAAGTTGTAGATGACGTTGTTGGTCAGGCCGTCCAGGGTGCAGGTGGTGGTCGCGCACGCCTTGGTATAACCGTTGGTCGACTTGACGGTGTAGCCGGTGATCTCGGCACCGTTGTTGACGGGCGGGTCCCAGGTCAGGACGACGGTCTTGGAGCGAACCTCTTCGACCGTGGGCCTGGCCGGAGTCTCGGGGCGTCCTTGGACGGTGACCTGGATGCGTCCCTCGACCTGGCGGTCGGCGTCGTTCGTGGCGTCCTGGATGCGGTAGCGCACGACCATGACCCCGACGAACGTCTTGTCCGGGGTGACCACGACCTGGTCTCCGGAGACCGTCGCCGAGCCGTTGCCCGTCTCGACCAGGGCGTCGACGACCTTGAGCGGGGTCTCGGGGAAGGGGTTGGAGTCGTTGGTCAGGACCTTGACCGGCACGTCCTTGCCCTGGTGCGCCTTGTCGACGGTGTCCTCGTTGGCCTTGGCCAGCGGACGGGTCGAGGCGACGACCTTGACGGCCAAGGTGCCCTCGACCGGTGGGTGCTCGGCGTCGGTCACGGAGATCGGGACGTTGAGCACGGTGCCCTTGGCGATCTCAGGAGTGGCCCGGACCGTCGCGGTCGTACCGCTGATCGCGACCGCGATCCCTGCCGGGGCGGCGCCCGCGGTGAACGTCACGGGGTCGCCGTCGGGGTCCGTCGCGAAGCGTGCCAGGTCCACGGTCGCCTCGTCGCCGGCAGCGACGTCGACGTTGGATGCCGACAGGACCGGTGGGAGGTTCTTGGGCGCCAGGACCATGATCGGCAGCGTGAGCAGGGCCTTGTGCCCCTCGGGGTCGTCCGGACCCGTGCCGTCGGTGACCTCGAACGACAGGGCTGAGGGTCCGGCGTAGTCCACCCGAGGGGTATAGGTCAGGTTCGTGGCATCGGTGACGGCGACCGTCCCCTCCAGGGCCGAGATCCTCGACTCCTCGGTCAGGCGCGGGGTGCGCCCTTCAAGGACCAGGACGTAGTCGGCGATGTCCACGGGCAAGGACTCGCCTGCGTGGACCTCGAGCGGCGCGATCCCCGGGCGCAGCTGCGGGATCTGCTCGGTCAGACCCGGTACCTTCACGAACGCCTTGGACGTGAGTCCGTCGACATCGGTCACGGTGTAGGTGATGACCTGCCGCTCCTGGGTCAGGGGCACGGTCAGCACTCCGTCCGAGGACACCGTGACGCCCAGCGTCTGGGTCGTGACCGTGAGCTCGGACGCTGCGCCGTCGGGGTCCTCGTCGTTGTCCAGGACCGCGACCTTGACGCTCGTCCTGCCCAGGATCGAGCCCATCGGGACCGAGTCGTCACGCGCGATCGGCGCCAGCAACGGCGCGTCCTGGTCCACGTTCACCGTGATCGAGGCCGCAGCCCGGGCACCGAACGCGTCCTCGATCCCGTAGTAGAACGACGTCGCCCCCGCCTCGGCAGGGCTCGTCAGGACGACCCGGTCCTGCACGACCTCCGCGTCGAGCTCCTTGGGAGCCTCCAGGCCCGCGGGGCGCAACGCGATCTGGTCCCCGTCGGGGTCGGTGTCGTTCGCCAGAGCGGCCACCGAGACCGTGCGGTCAGGGCGGACCGTGACCACGTCGTCGATCGCGACCGGCGGCTGGTTGGCCGCCGGCGGCCGTGAGATCCCGACCTGGACCGTACCCACCGCGATCTCACCCCGTGCGTCCTGGACCGAGTACGTGAACGTGTCCGACCCGGTCGCGTCCTTGGACGCGGTGTAGACGAGGTACCCGTCCTCGACCTTCGCGGTCCCCTTGGTCGGTGAGGACCCGATCCCGGTCAGCTGGACCGAGTCGCCGTCGGGGTCGATCCCGTCCAACGGCACCGCGACCCGCACGCTGGCACCGGACAGCACACGCATCTGCACGGGCAGCGGCTGCGGAGGAGAGTTCTCCTCACCGTCCCGGATGTGGATCGTGACCTGCGCCGAGTCCTCCTGACCGTTCTTGTCCCGGACCCGGTAGATCGCGTACGCCGTGCCGGCCTCGGGGCCGGCCTTGAACCGCAGCTGCCCCTCGGACGCGAAGATCTCCCCCTGCTCGGGCGCCACGCCCTGCTCGAGCTCGTCCTGCAGGAAGAGCTCCAGGCCGTCGGGGTGCGTGTCGTTCTTCAGCACGGGGATGGTGACCACGTCGCCCACCCGCACGGTCGCCTCGTCCGCGGCCGCGTTCGGCGGCTGGAGCTTGACCGGCGCCGGGACCGGGATGACCCGCACCTGCCCGGTCGTGGTCTGCGTCCCGTTGGAGACCGTGTACTCGATCGTCACCGGGGCGTCCAACCGGCGGATCTCGGTGATCCGCAGCATCTGGTGCGCCAGCACCGCGACCGAGACCCCCGCGTTCTCCGGCACGCTCACCGACTGCACCACGAGCACCCCGCCCGCAGGATCGGTGTCGTTGGCCAGGACGTCCACCAGCGTCTTGCCCCCGGAAGGCAGCAACGCGGTGTCCGAGACGACGATCGGGGGGCCCTCGGCCGCCGAGGCCGGCAGCACATCCACACGCACCAGCCCCGTCGTCGCGTTGGGACCGTCCGAGACCTGGTACGTCAGGTCGTACGAGCGCGGCTCGTTCGAGAAGAACTGGAACGTCCCCGCATCGAAGTTCGGCGTGATCTGCGCGGGGGCGGACTGCGTCACATCGACCAGACGCAGCTCGTCACCGTTGGCGTCGTAGTCGTTCAGCAACGGCTCGACCGTCACGGGCTGCCCCGCCGGCACGACCACGTGGTCCGCGACCGCGACCGGCGCGAGCTGCCCGGCCCCCGACACGTCCACGTTCAGCACGCCCTCGAAGACCTCGCCCTGGCCGTCGGCCACCATGATCTTGACGATCTTGCGGCCCGTCGACCCGCCGCCGTCACGGAACTCGACCGTGCCGTCCGGGCGCGAACGCACCTCGTCGCCGGCCGACGTCACCGATGCCGCCGCGAGGTACAGGTCGTCACCGTCCGGGTCCCGGAAGAACGGCAGGACCTTGATCTCGGCGGTCTTGCCGGACTCCACGACCAGCACCGGCTCGCCCGTCTGCTCAGGCGCGGCGTTCTCGCCCCACGGCGAGACCTTCAGCTCGACACCGGCCTCGGCGACCCCGCCACGGCCGTCGGACACCGAGTACCGGAACGCGGACGTCCCCGCCTCGGCGTCCGCCGGGACGACGGCCTGGAGCGCCGCGCCTCCCAGCACCGTCTGCACCTGCGCGCCGCGCGGCCCCTCGCCCGCGAGGGTAGCTGTCATCACGTCCCCGTCAGGGTCGACGTCGTTGCCCAGCACCGGCAGCAGGGTCGTACGCCCCGGGCGCACGCCGAACGTGTCGTCGACCGGCAGCGGCGGCTGGTTGGGCTGAGAACGGTCGAGCACGAACTGGTCGACCTGCTCCGGGGTGCTCAGGTCCGCCTCGGACTCCTCGCCCTCCGCCTGCTCGGGGAGCACCAGCTCCCAGTCGTCGACCTTCTCGTACTCGTCGGCCGCCATCCACAGCGTGCCCGCCGACAGGTCGTTGAGCACGATCGCCTTGCGGTTGACCCTGTACTCCAAGCGGTTCTGCGGATCCACCCCGTCGAGGCGCTTGTCGATGTCCAGGTCCGTCCCCGCGCAGTCACGGATGACCTGGCCCGACTGGGACCACGCACCGTAGGTGCACCCGCCGAGCTGCACCGGAGCCGCCGGCAGACCGGACGCCGCACGCGTCACGGCGTCCCCGCCGCCCAGAGGCGCCAGGACCAGGCCCGTGCTCGTGGCGACCGCGACGTCCGCGGTCTTGACCCCCGGCTGCTGCAGGCGCGCGTCCGACGCACCCTCGAGCGCCACCGTCTTGCCACCAGGCAGGACCAGCTGCGCCTGCGTGCGGTTGAGCACGACCGGCTCCGACCCCACCGTCGTCACCTCGACCTCGTCACCCTTGCCGACCGGCACCTTGGACGAGGTGACCTCCTCGACGGCACCCGTCGCCGTCGTCGTGACCTTGGTCATCTCACCCGTGGCCGGGACCACGGCGTACACCGTGCCGTCCTGGGAGACCTGGACGACCCCCTCGCCGCCGACCTCGGCCGTCGGCTCGAGGTTCTCCGCGTCGAACGAGGCGACCCCCGCGAACGGGACCACCCACAGCAGGCCCTCCTCGCCGTCGAGGACGGCCACGGTGGAGCCTCCCAGAGCGACCTTCGCACCCGTCGGCGGACGCACCGTCCCGTCGAGCTTCAGCCGCGCCACGTCGACGGGGCTCGCGGACCCGGCGCCGTCGTCGACGAGCAGCACCTTGCCCGCGTTCTGCAGCACGTCGAACGAGGCCGACGACGCCAGCAGCGACCCGTCCAGAGCCTGGGACTCGAAGTTGAACCGCCCCAGCGCACCGCCCGAGGTCCGGGTCACCCACACGCCGGAGTCGTTGAGCTCCACGTCGGCGGTGGCCTGACCGTCGTACGTGATCGCGAAAGCGACCAGCGCGGTCGAGAAGATGGACACCGTGCTCACGGATGCGACGGAGCGACGCCTGTCGTACAGACGGGAAAGGAAGGTCACAGATCCTCCGAGGATGCTGAGTGCTGCAACCAGGTGTCCCCAGAGCCCTTCCTGCCAGGTGCCCCTACCCGTCGCGGGTAGAAGGATAACCACAAGACGTCACGTCATCAGCATCCAGTGGATGGGGAGAACTCCCCCTGGCGCTACTGGCAGCAATGCTGCGAGTCGCATCCTCGCAGGCCAGGGACACCGTCCCGCGACCCCGCGAGCATGGCCCCGGCGGCCGAGATTCACCTGGTACGGCGGAGGGCGGCGCCGGGGACCGTGAGGTCCCCCGGCGCCGCCCTCCGGCGGTATCAGGCCGCGCGGTCGGCGAGCGCCTGGGCGAACGAGACGAGCGCGTCCTTGACCGGGCCCGCGGGCAGCGGGTCGAGCTCGGCGATCGCCGCACGGGCCCAGCCCACGGCGAGCGCACGGGTCTCCGCCAGGACCTCGTGAGCACGCAGCGCGGCGACGGCCGAGGCGAGCTCCTCGTCCCCGGACAGGTCCGAGTCGAGCAGGTCGACGATCGCCACGTCCGCGGCGGTGCCCTTGCCGCCGCTCACGCGGGCGCGCAGCAGCAGGGCGGGCATGGTCGGCACCTTCTCACGGAGGTCCGTACCGGGCGTCTTGCCGGACTGCTCGCCCGAGGACGCGAGGTCGAGCACGTCGTCGGCGAGCTGGAAAGCGACGCCCAGCTTCTCGCCGTACTCCGCGACGACCTCGACGACCGACTGGTCGCACCCGCCGAACATCGCGCCCAGGCGAGCCGAGGTCGAGAGCAGCGACGCGGTCTTGTCCGCGAGGACCTCGAGGTAGTGCTCAACGGGGTCGTCGTTCTCCGAGGGCCCCGTCGTCTCGTGCAGCTGGCCGAGGCACAACCGCTCGAAGGTCCGTGCCTGGATGAGCACGGCCTCCGGACCCAGCGCGGCGACCGTCGACGCCGCGCGGGCGAAGAGCAGGTCACCGATGAGGATCGCGACGGAGTTGCCCCACACGGCGTGTGCAGAGGGAGCCCCGCGCCGCACGGGCGCGGAGTCCATCACGTCGTCGTGGTAGAGCGAGGCCAGGTGGGTGAGCTCGACGACGACGGCCGCCTCCACCACCTCCGGGCGCGCACCGTCGCCCAGCTCCGCGCACAGCAGTGCGAGGAGCGGGCGCAGGCGCTTTCCGCCGGCGTTCACGAGGTGGCGGGACGCGGTGTCCGCGAGCCCGTCGGAGTGCGCGACGGCGTCGCCCAGGCGCGCCTCGACGGTCGCAAGGCGTGCGGTGAGCGTCGCGGAGAGCTCCGGATCGGTCAGGGGGATCGCCGTCGCTGAGACGGGTGGCACTGTGGTCACGGTCTGAACTTAGCCGCCTCGAGGGCAAGATCGAGAACCGAGGAGGGCAAAACGCCGAGAAGGACGACTCCTGTCACGCAGATCACGATCGCGACCGTGGTGAATCCCTCGGACCGGACGACCGTCACGCGTGTCGCGAGCGCGGCCACGGCAGAGGTCGCCGCGGGACCCCCGTCCGCGTTCTCCGGGCTCTCCTGCTCGGCCCCGCCGGCGACGCTCGACGGCGACGGCGTGAAGAACATGAGCACGATGATCCGCACGTAGAAGAACACCGAGACCGCCGAGGCCAGGACACCGATCAGGGCGAGCGGCCAGGCCCCCACCGCGACAGCGGCACCGAACGCCGTGAACTTCGCGATGAAGCCCGCGGTCAGCGGGATGCCGGCCATCGAGAGCAGGAACAGGGCGAACGCCCCCGCGAGCCACGGGCTGCGCTTGCCCAGCCCGGCCCACTCGGTCAGGTGCGTGGCCTCGCCGAGGATCGCTCCGCTGTCGGGCGCGGGGAGGCCCCCCGCTCCCCCGGCCGCAGGCCCCGCTCCCCCGGCCGCGGACCCTGCCGTCCCGCCAGAACCCACCGCGGCGAGCACCGGGCTCTCCACGGCGGCCTGAGGCTGCGGCGACCGCTCACGCACGAGCGTCACGACCGCGAAGGCCCCCACGGTCGCCAGACCGTACGCGAGCAGGTAGAACACCACGGCCCGGACGCCGAACCCGCTCAGCTCGCCGAAGCCCACGAGCGCCACCAGGAGGAAGCCTGCGTGGGCGATCGACGAGTACGCGAGCAGGCGCTTCATGTCGGTCTGGATCACACCGATGACCGACCCCACGACCATGGTGAGGATCGCGACGACCCACAGCGCGACCACGAGCTTCTCCTGGAGGTCCGGCGGGAGCGCCGAGCCGATCAGGTAGAGGACGCGCACCAGCGCACCGAACGCGGCCGCCTTGGTGCAGGCCGCCATGAAGCCCGTGATGGGCGTCGGGGCGCCCTGGTAGACGTCGGGGGTCCACGAGTGGAACGGGGCCGCACCGATCTTGAAGAGCAGGCCCGCGAGCACCATGACCAGGCCCAGGAGCACCAGGCCCGTCATGCCGTCGAGCCCGCCGCCGTTCAGCAGGGCCGCGCGCACCTCGGCGAGCCGCACCGAGCCCGCGAAGCCGTAGACGAGCGCCACGCCGAAGATGAAGATCGCCGACGCGAAGGCCCCCAGCAGGAAGTACTTGAACGAGGCCTCCTGCGACAGGAGCCGACGACGGCGCGCGAGCGCCGTGAGCACGTACAGGGGCAGGGAGAGCACCTCGAGCGCGACGAACATCGTCAGCAGGTCGCCCGTGGCCGGGAAGATCATCATGCCGCCCACCGCGAACAGCACGAGCGGGAAGACCTCGGTCTGCTCGAGGCCACGGCGGCGCGCGAGGTCCTCGTACGCCGAGCCGGGCACGGCAGCTGCCGTGGGCGCGAACGCGTCCTGCCCGGTCGAGGTGCGGTCGGCGATCACGAGCGTGGCCAGCAGCGCGAGGACCACGACGATCCCCTGGAGCGCCAGGCCGAACGGGTCGATCACGAGCGACCCGCCCAGCACCTGGATGCCGTTGAGCTCCTGCACGTCGTCCCAGAGCAGGACGATCGTCGCGAGGGCTCCGACGAGGGCACCCAGGGCCAGGACGACCTGGACCGCGCGGCGGTGCCGGTCCGGCACGAAGGCCTCGACCAGGACGCCCAGGACACCGGCCCCCAGGACGACGATCACGGGGACGAGGTAGGCCCAGTCGATCGTGGGGGCCACGAAGGCGGCTGCGGTGCTCACGAGTCGCTCCCTTCAACGCTGAGGAGTTCGGGGTTCGGGGCGGGATCCTCGAGCCCGACGGCCGTCATGGTCGCCTGCGCGGGCTCGCGCACCAGGTCGAGGGCCGGCGCCGGGTAGAAGCCGAGGACCAGCAGGGCCACGATCAGGGGCGCGACGACCCACTTCTCACGAGCTCCCAGGTCCGCGGTCCCTGTCAGGGCGTCGGGCGTCCGGCCCGTGAAGACCTTCTGGTAGGTCAGCAGCACGTACAGCGCCGCGAGGACCACGCCCACGACCGCCACGAGCGCCGCCGGGTGGCTGCGCGAGAAGGTCCCGACGAGGACCATGATCTCGGAGACGAACGTCGACAGGCCCGGCAGCGAGAGCGCCGAGAGGCCGGCCACGAGGAACGTCCCCGCCAGGACCGGGGTGACCCGTTGGAGGCCGCCGTAGTCGGTCAGGCGCTGGGAGCGGGTCGGGTGCCGCGCGATCAGGAAGCCCGCCAGGAGGAAGAGCGCCCCGGTCGAGATGCCGTGGTTGAACATGTAGAACGACGCACCGGAGATGCTGAGCGACGTGAACGAGAAGATCCCCAGGACGATGAACCCGAAGTGGGACACCGACGTGTAGGCGATGAGCCGCATGACGTCGGTCTGGCCGATCGCCATGAGTGCGCCGTAGAGGATCGAGACCACCGCCAGAACCACGATCACGGGCGCGGCCCAGCGGCTCGCGTTCGGGAACAGCGGCAGGCACAGCGTCAGCATGCCGAACGTGCCGACCTTGTCCAGGACGCCCACGAGCAGCGTCGACGTGCCCGCGGGGGCGTGCTCGGCGGCGTCGGGCAGCCAGGTGTGGACCGGGAAGAGCGGCGCCTTGATCGCGAAGGCGAGGAAGAACGCGAGGAACAGCAGCCGCTCGGTGCTCACGGGCAGCGGGTTCGCCGCCAGGTCGTCGACCAGGGTCTGGGTCAGGAAGCCCTGCTCCCCGCCCGGCCCGTTGAGGTAGAGCGCGATGACCCCGACGAGCATGACGAGCCCGCCCGCGAGCGAGAAGAGCAGGAACTTCACGGCCGCGTACCGCCGCTGCGCCCCGCCCCCGAACCCGCCGATCATGAAGTAGACCGGGATGAGCATGGCCTCGAACAGGACGTAGAAGAAGAACACGTCGCGGGCCACGAAGACCGCGACCATGAACGCCTCGAGGAGCAGCACCAGGCCCAGGTAGTGGCGGAGCTTGGCGAGGTCGCCGTCCTGCTCGCGCCAGGCCGCGAGCACCACGAGCGGGACCAGCAGCACCGCGAGCCCGACCAGCAGGAGCGCGACGCCGTCCGCGCCGACCGCGTAGCTCACGCCGAGCTGCGGGATCCACGCGTGCGTCTCGGTGAGCTGGAACGTGCCCGCGTCCGCCGTGTCGAACGCGCTGATCGTCAGCCCGAGCAGCACGAGCTCGGCGAGCGCGAAGACGACCGCGACGGTTCGCAGGTGCTTGCGCGCGGAGGTCGCGCCCAGCCCCCAGACCGCGGCCGCACCGACGAGCGGCAGGACGATCAGAAGTGTCAGCCAGGGAATCTCGGTGGTCATCGGTCCCTCAGCTCCCTGTTCCGGTGGTCACGGCGAGGACCACCGCGACGATCGCGATCAGGCCTGCGAGCATCGTCGCCGCGTAGGACCTGACGAATCCGTTCTGCATGCCGCGCAACTTCTCCCCTGTCGCTCCGACGAGGCCCGCGAGGCCCATCCAGCCGCTGTCGACCATCTGCCGGTCCCCGTAGACGAGGGACCGTGTGAGGTACTGCCCGGGCCGCATGAAGACGGCCTCGTTGACGTCGTCCTGGTACAGGTCCCGGCGCGCAGCCCGCGTGAGCGCCGACCCGTGCGGAGGCACGATCGGCACGCGGGAGACCGCGTACTGGCGCCAGGCCAGCAGCACGCCCACCAGGACCAGCAGGAGGGTCAGGGTGATGAGCGCCCAGACCGGCAGGACCGGTTCCGCGTGCTCGGCGTGGCCCGTGACCGGCGAGAGCCAGTCCACGAACCCGTTGCCGATCGCGAGGAGCCCGCCGAGCGCGACCGACCCCATCGCGAGGACCACCATGGGGATCGTCATGAGCGCCGGGGACTCGTGCGGGTGCTGCACGGGGCCGTCGGTCGAGAGGTTGCCCGTGGGGTTGCCCGACCCGTCGTTCCAGCGCTTGTGCCCGTGGAACGTCATGAAGAACAGGCGCGACATGTAGAACGCCGTGATCCCGGCGCCCAGCAGCGCCACGCCGCCGAAGACCCACGCCCGCCACTCCTGCCCGTCGATCGGGACGAACGCGGCCTCGATGATCTTGTCCTTGGACCAGAACCCGGAGAACGGCGGGATGCCCAGGATCGCGAGCCAGCCCAGGCCGAACGTGACCCAGGTGACCTTCATGTACCTCGACAGCGCGCCGAAGCGCCGCATGTCCACCCCGTCGTTCATGCCGTGCATGACCGAGCCCGCGCCGAGGAACATCCCGGCCTTGAAGAAGCCGTGCGTCACGAGGTGGAAGATCGCGAACGCGTACCCGATGGGCCCCAGGCCCGCCGCGAGGATCATGTAGCCGATCTGGGACATGGTCGAGGCCGCCAGGGCCTTCTTGATGTCGTCCTTGGCGCAGCCGATGATCGCGCCGAACAGGAGCGTGACCGCACCGACGATGACCACGACGAGCTGCGCCGTCGGCGCCCCCTCGAACACGGGGGCCGAGCGGACCACCAGGTAGACGCCCGCGGTGACCATGGTCGCCGCGTGGATGAGGGCCGAGACGGGCGTGGGGCCCGCCATGGCGTCCCCGAGCCAGGCCTGGAGCGGGAACTGGGCCGACTTGCCGCACGCGGCCACCAGGAGCGCCAGGCCGATCGCCGTCAGCAGGGCCGTGCCCGCCGCAGGGGCGTCGGCGAAGACCGTCGCGAAGTCGACCGCTCCGAAGCCCGCGAACATGAGCATGAGCGCGACGATCAGTCCCAGGTCGCCCACGCGGTTCATGATGAACGCCTTCTTGGCCGCGACCGCGTTGGCCCGCTCGTGGTTCCAGAACCCGATGAGCAGGTACGAGGCCAGCCCCACGCCCTCCCAGCCGACGAACAGCAGCAGGTAGGAGTCCGCGAGGACCAGGATCAGCATGGCCGCGACGAACAGGTTGAGGTAGGCGAAGAACCGGCGCTTGTCCGGGTCGTGCTCCATGTACGCGACCGCGTAGACGTGGATGAGCGTGCCCACGAACGTCACGAGCAGCACGAACGTCATGGACAGCGGGTCGATCCGCAGCCCCACGCCCACGTCCAGGCCGCCCGCGGCGATCCAGTCGAAGAGCCGGTGGTCGACCACCCGCTCGTCGGCCGGCAGGCCGAGCATCGAGAAGAACACGACGAGGGCGACGACGAACGCGCCGCCCGACATCAGCACCCCGAACCACGCGCCCCAGCGGTCGCTGCGCCGCCCCGCGAGCAGCAGGATCGCGGCACCCAGGAGAGGCAGCAGGATCAGCAGCGGGGCCAGCAGGAAGGGGCCGGGCACGACCGTCGAGGCGGGCACGATCTCCTGGGTCGCGAGCGTGGCCGGCAGCAGCGCGCCGAGCTCACCGACGTGCGGGAGGGCTGAAAGCAGAGTCACCGTTGGCATGCCTGCCCTCTCAGTTCTTCAGCAGGTTGACGTCGTCGACCGAGGCCGAGCGGCGGGTACGGAAGATGGCCACGATGATCGCGAGCCCCACGACGACCTCGGCCGCGGCCACGACCATCACGAAGAACGCGATGACCTGCCCGTGGAGGTCGCCGTGCATGCGCGAGAACGTCACGAACGTGAGGTTGGTGGCGTTGAGCATGAGCTCGATGCCCATGAACACGATGATCGCGTTGCGGCGCAGCAGCACGGTGGTCGCGCCGATCGCGAACAGGATCGCGGCGAGGATCAGGTAGTTGGTCAGCTCCATGTCAGCGTTCCTCGTCCTCGTCGGTGCCCGCGGCCAGCTCGGGGAACCTGCGGCCCGTGAGCTCGGGCTCGTGCTCGACCAGGACGTCGCGCTCGGCCGCGAGGATGCGGTCGGCCGACCTCTCCTGGCCGCGGATGCGCAGGATCCGCGAGACCGAGTGCTCGATCGGGCGGCCCTGCGGGTCGAGAGCGGGAGTGTCCATGGCGTTGTTCTGCGCGTAGACGCCCGGGGCGGGCAGGGGCGTGAGGAGCCCGCCCTCGGCGAGAGCCGCGACCTTGGCGTCCGAGACCTGCCGCTGCCCGACGCGCGGCACGAGCCGGCGGCGGTGGGTCAGGACCAGCGCGGCGATGGCCGCGGTCACGAGCAGGATGCCGACGACCTCGAGGGCGAACACGTAGTCCGCGAAGAGGATGCGGGCCAGCGCGACGGGGTTGGTCTCCGCGTTCGCGGCCGTGAGCCCGACCGAGGGCGGGAACGTCGCCTGCGCGATCACGCCGACCAGGACCGAGCCGAGCCCCAGGCCCAGCAGGATCCCGATGAAGCGCTGGCCGCGGATGGTCTCGACGAGCGAGTCCGAGGCGTCGACGCCCACGAGCATGAGCACGAACAGGAAGAGCATCATCACGGCACCCGTGTAGACCACGATCTGCACGACGCCCAGGAACGCGGCCTCCTGCGCGATGTAGAGGATCGCGAGGCTGATCATGACGAACACGACGCAGATCGCGGCGTGCACGGCCTTGCGGGCGAACAGCAGGCCGAGCGCGGCCAGGACCATGAGGGGGGCGAGGACCCAGAACAGGACGACCTCTCCCCCGCTGACGGTCACCGGACCACCTTGCGGACCTCGGGGCGCCGGGCGGCGGCGGGGTCCACGACGGGAGGCAGGGTCGGGTCGTCGGGCCGGTGCTCGCGCACCCAGTCGATCTGCTCGGGCACGGGCCCGGTCACCTCTCCCCGGTAGTAGTCGGTGTCGGTCGTGCCCGGCACCATGGGGTGCGGCGCGGCCAGCATGCCCTCGCGCAGCGGCGCGAGGAGGTCTTCCTTCTCCCAGATCAGCCCTTCACGGGTGGGTCCGGTGAGCTCGTACTCGTTGGTCATGGTGAGCGCCCGGGTGGGGCACGCCTCGATGCACAGCCCGCAGAAGATGCAGCGCAGGTAGTTGATCTGGTAGACGCTGCCGTAGCGCTCGCCGGGCGAGCGGTGCGCGCCGTCGGGCAGCGCGGAGTTGTCCGCGCCCTCGACGTAGATCGCGTCCGCAGGGCACGCCCAGGCGCACAGCTCGCACCCGATGCACTTCTCGAGCCCGTCCTCGTACCGGTTGAGCTGGTGACGCCCGTGGTAGCGGGGTTTGGTGGGCACCTTCTCGAACGGGTACTGCTCGGTCACGGTGGGCTTGAACATCGAGGAGAACGTCACCCCGAACCCGGCGACGGGCGCGAGCAGCCCGCCGAGCCCCTTCCTCTGCGGGATCAACGACTCGTAGTCAGCCACGGGGGACCTCCTCGTCCTGGGTGTCGGGTGCTGCGGGACCGTCCCCTGCGGGCGGGCTGCCCTCGGGGACCAGGCGCCGTGCCCGGCGCGGCGCGCTGGGCAGCGTCTGGCCCGGCAGCGGCGGGACGGGGAAGCCGCCCGCGAAGGCGTCGAAGGGCTCGGGTGCCGCGGTGCTGCCCTTGCGGTAGGGCGAGGTGCCCGACGGCGCCGCTCGCCCGCCTGCGTCGGCGTCGGGCACCTTCTTCTGCGGCCACAGGAAGATCGCGGCGATCGCGACCACCCCCAGGACGACGGCCGCCACGAGGATCGCGCGGTTGTCGACGTCGCCGAAGCGGATCATGCCCTGGACGACCGAGAGCACGACGATCCAGGCGAGCGCGGCCGGGATGAGGACCTTCCAGCCGAACTTCATGAACTGGTCGTAGCGCAGGCGCAGGAGCGTCCCGCGGACCCACACGAACACGAACATGAAGGCCCAGACCTTGACGAGGAACCAGAGGATGGGCCACCAGCCCTCGTTGAACATGCCGTCGTTGATCGCCGACAGGGGCCACGGCGCACGCCAGCCGCCCAGGAAGAGCGTGGTCGCGACCGCCGAGACGTTGATCATGTTGATGTACTCGGCGAGGAAGAACCACGCGAACTTCATGGACGAGTACTCGGTCATGTAGCCCGACACCAGCTCGCCCTCGGCCTCGGGGAGGTCGAAGGGCAGGCGGTTGGTCTCGCCGATCATCGCGATGATGTAGATCACGAAGCTCGGGACGAGGATGAGCGCCCACCAGACCTTGGTCTGGGAGTCGACGATCTGCGAGGTCGACATCGAGCCGGCCATGATGAAGACGCTCACCAGGGCCAGGCCCATCGCGAGCTCGTAGCTGATGACCTGGGCGGTCGAGCGGACCGCGCCCAGCAGCGGGTAGGTGGAGCCCGACGACCAGCCGCCGAGCACGATCCCGTACACGCCCACCGAGGCGCACGCCAGGATGTAGAGCACCGCGACGGGGAAGTCGGTGAGCTGCGCGGGTGTCGAGTAGTCGGTGAACGGGATCGTGACGTTCGGCCCGAACGGGATGACCGCGAACGTCAGGAGCGAGCAGAACACCGCGATCATGGGCGCGAGGATGTAGACGAACTTGTCCGCCGCGGTGACCGTGAGGTCCTCCTTGAGGAGGAGCTTCATGGCGTCCGCGAGCGACTGGAGCAGGCCGAACGGCCCGTGCACGTTGGGGCCGGGACGGACCTGCATCCGGGCCACGACCTTGCGCTCGAACCAGATCGCGATGAGCACGCTCGTGAGCAGGAAGACGATGATCAGCACGGCCTTGACCAGGTAGGTCCAGCCGTTGTCCTGGGAGAAGTCGGCCGAGATCCCGGGCACGCCCGGGGTCTCGGTGACCAGGGCGAGGTTCAGCAGGCCGCTCATGATGCTCCCCCGTCGGTGGGCTGGACGGTCTCGCCGGGCCGCGAGGCTCCGGCAGCGGGCTCGATCCGTACGAGCGCGCCCTGGGCCACGCCGAGCTCACGATGGACCTGCGATCCCTCGGAACCGAGCGGGAGCCAGACGACGTGCTCGACCATGTCGGTGATCACCACGGGCAGCTCGATCGATCCGCGGTCGGTCGACACCCGGACCACGTCCCCCTCGAACAGGTCCGCGGCGGCCGCGGTCGTCGCCGACAACCGGGCCACGGGCCGCTTGGCCGTACCCGCGAGGAAGCGCTCGCCGTCCTGTCCGCGCGCGGCGTCCAGGAGCAGGCGCCACCCTGCGAGCACCGCGGTGCCCGGGGCGACCGCGGGTGGTTCTGCGGCCGCGACCTCGGGGGCCGCGGGGCGGTCTCCGTCCCAGGAGCCGAGCTGGTCGATCTCCGCCCGGACCTCCTCGGTCGTGCGGGCCCCGAGCACGAGGCCCGCGGCGTCGGCGAGCGCGTCGAGCACGCGGTGGTCGGGCATCGCGGTCGTGGCGAGCGCGGCCTCGAAGGTCCGCACGCGCCCCTCCCAGCTCACGAACGCGCCGGCCTTCTCGACCGGCGGCGCGACGGGCAGCACCACGTCCGCGAGCGCCGTGACGTCGGAGGCACGCACCTCGAGCGAGACGACGAACCCTGCGGCCTCGAGCGCCCGGAGCGTGTGCGCGGGGTCGGGCAGGTCGTCGGTGTGCAGACCGCCCACGAGCACGCCGCCGAGCTGGCCCACGGACAGCGCGTCGAGGATGTCTCCCGTGCTGCGGCCGGGCGTCTCCGGGAGGTGCTCGACGCCCCAGGCGACGGCCACGTCGACCCGGGCTGCGGCGTCGGGCACGGGGCGTCCACCCGGGAGGAGGGCCGGCAGCGTGCCGGCCTCGACCGCCCCGCGCTCCCCCGCGCGACGCGGGACCCACGCGAGGCGTGCTCCCGTGCTCGCGACGAGGCGCAGGAGCGCCGAGTACCCGCCGGGGACGCCGGCGAGACGTTCGCCGACCAGGACCACGGCCCCGGGCCGGGCGAGCGCGTCGCGCAGGGCCGAGACCTCGGCCGGCTCCTCGACCGACTCGGGGGCGTCGGGGCCCACGGCCCCGTCGTGCCCGAACAGCGTCTGGGTCCCGGTGGCGAGCACGTCGAGCCACTCGGCCTCGGTGCCCGGGGCGGCGCGCAGGAGCGTGGCGTCGAGGCGCTGCACGCCCCGGCTCGCGAAGGGGGCCAGCGAGAAGACCCGCAGGCCGTGCTTCTGGACGCCCTTGCGCAGGCGCAGGAACGTGACGCCGGCCTCCTCCTCGGCCTCGAGCGCCACGAGGAGCACCGCGGGCGCGTGCTCGATCTCGTCGAACGTCACGCCCAGTCCGGTGCCGGCGACCGTGTGGGCGAGGAAGTCCGCCTCCTCGGTCGAGTGCACGCGGGCGCGGTGGTCCACGTCGTTGGTCCCGAGGACGACGCGGGCGAACTTGCCGTACGCGTACGCGTCCTCGACCGTGAGGCGACCCCCGGGGAGCACCCCGACGCCGCCCGCGGCCCGTGCCTGCGCGAGGCCGGTTGCCGCGACCTCGAGGGCCTCGGCCCAGCTCGCGGGGCGCAGCTCGCCACGCGTGACCCGGCCCTCGGCGTCGACCTCGCGGTCGCGCACGAGCGGGTGGGTCAGACGGTCCGGTGCGTCCTGCCACGCGAACGCGAAGCGGTCCTTGTCGGTGATCCACTCCTCGTTGACCTGGGGGTCCTCGCCCGACAGGCGCCGGAGCACCACGCCGCGGCGGTGGTCGATGCGGATCGCGGACCCGCACGCGTCGTGCTCGCCCACGCTCGGGGTCGAGACCAGGTCGAACGGCCGCGACCGGAAGCGGTACGCGGCCCCCGTCAGGGCGCCGACGGGGCAGATCTGCACGGTGTTGCCGCTGAAGTACGAGGCGAACGGGCGCCCCGACTCGTCCTCGAGCGCGGCCCCCACGGGCGCCTCGAAGCCGGCCTGCGCGCCGTACGGCAGGGAACCTGCAGGGGCCGCGGGCTCGGACTCGCCGTCGGCGAAGCCCAGGACGCGCGCGTCGAACCGTCCGATCTGCTGCTGTGCCCCACGCTTCTGCAGGTCGATGAAGGCGTCGCCTGCGATCTCCGCGGAGAACCGGGTGCAGCGCTGGCACAGCACGCAGCGCTCGCGGTCGAGCAGGATCTCGGTCGAGATCGCGATGGGCTTGGGGAACGTGCGCTTGACGTCGACGAACCGGCTCGTCGCGCGCCCGTTGCTCATGGCCTGGTTCTGCAGGGGGCACTCGCCGCCCTTGTCGCAGACCGGGCAGTCGAGCGGGTGGTTGATGAGCAGGAGCTCCATGACCCCGTGCTGCGCCTTGTCCGCGACCGCCGACGTGTGCTGGGTCTTGACGACCATGCCGGGCGTGGCCTCGAGCGTGCAGGAGGCCTGCGGCTTGGGCATGGGGCGGACGTTGCCCTCGCGGTCGGGTGTCGCGACCTCGACCAGGCACTGTCGGCACGCGCCCGCGGGGGCGAGCAGCGGGTGGTCGCAGAACCGCGGGATCTGGATGCCGACCTGCTCGGCGGCACGGATCACGAGCGTGCCCTTGGGCACGGCCATCTCGATGCCGTCGATCGTGAACGTCACCTCGTCGCGACGCGCGGGGGGCTGGGCGCCCCCTGCCGCCGCGGCGGGCGACGTGCCGGCGGACGTCGTGGTCGTCATCAGTGCGCTCCTGCCGTCAGGGCCTGCGGGGCACGCCGGGGCGTGTAGTCGAACAGTGCGGCGGCCGACGGGTCGAACGGGCAGCCGCGGCCGGTGATGTGCGCCTCGAACTCCTCGCGGAACAGCGCGATGCTGCTCGTGACGGGCGACGTCGCGCCGTCGCCGAGCGCGCAGAACGCGCGGCCGAGGATGTTGTCGCACGTGTCGAGCAGGACGTCGAGGTCGCTCTCGGTGCCCTCGCCGTGCTCGATGCGGCGCAGGATCTGCTTGAGCCAGTACGTCCCCTCGCGGCACGGCGTGCACTTGCCGCACGACTCGTGGGCGTAGAAGTCCATCCACCGGCTCACGGCCCGCACCACGCACGTGGTCTCGTCGAAGATCTGCAGGGCGCGCGTGCCGAGCATCGAGCCCGCCGCGGCGACCGACTCGTAGTCGAGCGGGGTGTCGAGGTGGGCGTCGGTGAACAGGGGCGTCGAGGACCCGCCGGGCGTCCAGAACTTCAGGCGGTTGCCGCCACGGATCCCGCCGGCCATGTCGAGCAGCTCGCGCAGCGTGATGCCGAGCGGTGCCTCGTACTGCCCCGGGCGCACGACGTGCCCCGACAGCGAGAACAGCCCGTGGCCCGACGACCGCTCGGTCCCCATGGACCTGAACCAGTCGGAGCCCTCGGTGACGATCGCCGGGACGCTCGCGATCGACTCGACGTTGTTGACCACGGTGGGCCGCGCGTACAGGCCCGCGACCGCGGGGAACGGGGGCTTGAGGCGCGGCTGGCCGCGCAGTCCCTCGAGCGAGTCGAGCAGCGCGGTCTCCTCGCCGCAGATGTACGCGCCAGCGCCAGCGTGGACCGTGACGTCCAGGTCGAAGCCCGAGCCCTGGATGTTCTTGCCCAGGTACCCGGCCGCGTACGCCTCCTCGACGGCCCGCAGCAGGCGGCGGTACACGTGCAGGACCTCGCCGCGCACGTAGATGAACGCGTGGTCGCAGCCGATCGCGTAGGACGTGATGGCCACGCCCTCGATCAGGAGCTGCGGGCTCGCGAGCATGAGCGGGATGTCCTTGCACGTGCCGGGCTCGGACTCGTCGGCGTTGACGACGAGGTAGCGGGGCCCGCCGTCGGGCGCGGGCAGGAAGCCCCACTTCATGCCCGTGGGGAACCCTGCCCCGCCGCGGCCGCGCAGGCCCGAGTCCTTGACGACCTGCACGACGTCCGCGGGCGGCTGCGAGAGCGCCTTCGCGAGGCCCTTCCAGCCCCCCTGCGCGACGTACGCGTCGAGCGTCCAGGAGCGCTCGGCGTCCCAGGTCTCGCTGAGGATCGGGGTCAGCGGGTCGATCGTCTGCTCGCTCACGGCTGCTTCCCCTTCGAGGCGTCGGGCGTGGCCCCCGTGGCGTCGGCGGGCGTGGTGGGCGTGCGCTCGGCGGAGGACTGCTCGTGCCCGACGGCGGAGGCGCCCACCGCGGTCGTCTCACCCGCGACGGCGGCCGACTCGGGCTCCCGCCCGGTGGCCGGCTCGTCGACCTGTTCCGGAGCTGCCCCGCCCGGTGCGGTCCAGTCGTGATCGCGCGCGAGCCGCAGCCCGGCCAGCGTGGGTTCGCCTGCCCCGACCCCCTCGTCGGCGCGCCCGTCCGAGAACCCGGCGAGCACGCGGCTCATCTGCTTGAAGCTGCACACCGAGGCGGCGCCGCGCGTGGGGGCGACCTGCTCGCCCGCGCGCAGGCGGTCCGCGAGCTGCGTGGCCCCCGCCGGGGTCTGGTTGTCGAAGAACTCCCAGTTGACCATCACGACGGGCGCGTAGTCGCACGCCGCGTTGCACTCGACGCGCTCGAGCGTGATGGCGCCGTCCTCGGTCGTCTCGTCGTGCCCGACCCCCAGGTGCTCGGAGAGCTCGTCGAAGATCTCGTCGCCCCCCATGACCGCGCACAGCGTGTTGGTGCACACCCCCACGGTGTAGGTGCCGTTGGGGTGGCGCTTGTACTGCGTGTAGAAGGTCGCGACGGCCGACACCTCGGCCGCCGTGATGCCGAGCTGCTCGGCGCAGAACGCGATGCCGTCGCGCGAGACGTACCCGTCCTCCGACTGCACCAGGTGCAGCATGGGCAGCAGCGCCGAGCGCTTCTGCGGGTACCGGGCGATGATCGCCGCGGTGTCCTGCGCGAGGCGCGCGTACGTCGCCTCGTCGTATCCGGACCTGTGAGCCTCGAGCGTCATCGGTCCACCCCTCCCAGCACCGGGTCGAGCGAGGCGACCGCGACGACGACGTCGGCGACCTGGCCGCCCTCGCACATCACGGCGACCGCCTGCAGGTTGTTGAACGAAGGATCACGGAAGTGCGCCCGGTAGGGGCGCGTGCCGCCGTCGGACACCAGGTGCACCCCGAGCTCGCCGCGCGGGTGCTCGACCGACTGGAAGACCTGGCCCACGGGGACCCGGAACCCCTCCGTGACGAGCTTGAAGTGGTGGATCAGGGCCTCCATCGAGGTGCCCATGATCTCCCTGATGTGGTCGAGCGAGTTGCCCATGCCGTCGCTGCCGATCGCGAGCTGGGCGGGCCAGGCGATCTTCTTGTCGCCGACCATGACGGGCTGGCCGGCCGTGGCCTCGAGCCGCTCGAGGCACTGCTCGACGATGCGCAGCGACTGGTAGCACTCCTCGAGCCGCAGCACGACGCGCGAGTAGCAGTCGGCGTCGTCCGAGGTGGGCACGTCGAAGTCGTACGTCTCGTAGCCGCAGTACGGCGCGGCCTTGCGCACGTCGTACGGCAGCCCGGTCGAGCGGAGCACGGGGCCCGTGATCGCGAGCGCCATGCAGCCCGAGAGGTTGAGGTGCCCCACCCCGACCAGGCGGGACTTGAAGATGGGGTTGGCGAGCATGAGGTCGCCGAGCTGGGCGAGGTACCCGCGGATCAGCGGGTCGGCCTTGCGGATCTGGGCCACGACGTCCGGCGGGACGTCCTGGACCACCCCGCCCGGGCGCACGTACGCGTGGTTCATGCGCAGCCCGGTGACGGCCTCGAAGATCCGCAGGATCTCCTCGCGGGCCGTGAACGAGATGGTCATGACCGTGGTCGCGCCCATCTCGTTGCCGCCCGTGCCGAGGCACACGAGGTGGGACGCGATCCGGTTGAGCTCCATCATGAGCACGCGGATGATGCTCGCCCGCTCGGGGATGTCGTCCGTGATGCCGAGGAGCTTCTCGACCGCGAGGCAGTAGGCCGTCTCCTGGAACAGGGGCGCGAGGTAGTCCATGCGGGTGCAGAACGTGACCCCCTGGGTCCACGTCCGGAACTCCATGTTCTTCTCGATGCCCGTGTGGAGGTAGCCCACGCCGCAGCGGGCCTCCGTGACGGTCTCGCCGTCGATCTCGAGCATGAGCCGCAGCACGCCGTGGGTCGACGGGTGCTGGGGGCCCATGTTGACGACGATGCGCTCCTCGCCGAGCTGGGTCGCCTCTGCCGCGATGTCCGCCCAGTCGCCGCCCGAGGCCTCGTAGCTGGGGATCGACGCGTCGAAGTCGCCGTACGGCGCCTTCGTGGCGTGGGGTGTCGCGTGCGGTGTGGTGGGGCTCACGAGTACGACCTCCTCTGGTCCGGCGGGGGCACCGTGGCGCCCTTGTACTCGACCGGGATGCCGCCGAGCGGGTAGTCCTTGCGCTGCGGGTGGCCCGGCCAGTCGTCCGGCATCTCGATGCGGGCCAGGGCCGGGTGGTCGTCGAAGACGATCCCGAAGAAGTCCCACGTCTCGCGCTCGTGCCAGTCGTTGGACGGGTACACCGACGTGGTCGAGGGGATGTGCGGGTGCGCATCAGGCACTGCGACCTCGAGGCGCAGGCTCCGCCCGTGCGTGACCGACGTCAGGTGGTAGACGGCGTGCAGCTCGCGGCCCACGTCGTGGGGGTAGTGCACCCCGCTCACGCCCATGCTCAGCTCGAACCGCAGGTCCTGCTCGTCGCGCAGCGCGCGGGCGACCGTGACGACGTGCCGCGGCCGGACGTGCAGCGTGAGCTCGGCGTGCAGCCCCGGCGGGTCGACGACGACCTGCTCGACGGCGTCCTCGAACCGCACGCCGGCCTCGGCGAGCACCTCGGCCAGGACGTCCACGGCCTCGTCGAACCACCCGCCGTAGGGGCGAGCGCTCGGTCCGGGCAGCACCACGGGGCGCACCAGACCGCCGTAGCCCGAGGTGTCCCCCGAGCCGTGGGCCCCGAACATGCCCGTGCGGACCTCGACGACCTCGAGCGGCTCGCGCCCACCCGAGCCCGGTCCCGCCACGAGCTCCTCGCCGGGCACGTCGCCCTGCGCGACCTTCTCCCGCTGGACGGCGTCGGCCGGGCGGCCCGTCGTCCCGTCGTTGGTGCTCGTCACCGCAGCAGCCCCTTCATCTGGAACGTCGGGGTCGCCTCGAGCGCCGCGGCCTCGGCCGCCTTGGCCGCCTCGCGACGGTTCACGCCCAGCGGCTCGGCCTGGATCTGCTCGTGCAGCGCGAGGATCGCGTTGATGAGCATCTCCGGGCGCGGCGGGCAGCCGGGCAGGTAGATGTCGACCGGCACGATGTGGTCGACCCCCTGGACGATCGCGTAGTTGTTGAACATCCCGCCGCTCGACGCGCACACGCCCATCGACAGCACCCACTTGGGCTCGGACATCTGGTCGTAGACCTGGCGCACCACAGGCGCCATCTTCTGGCTCACGCGGCCCGCGACGATCATCAGGTCGGCCTGCCGCGGCGAGGCCCGGAAGACCTCCATGCCGAAGCGGGACAGGTCGAAGCGCGACGCGCCGGCCGCCATCATCTCGATGGCGCAGCACGCCAGGCCGAACGTCACCGGCCACAGCGACGCCTTGCGGAAGTACCCCGCGAGGTTCTCCACGCTCGTGAGCAAGAAGCCCGAGGGAGCCTCTTCGATCCCCATCTGCGTTCTCCCTATCTGGTTCCGGCTAGTCCCACTCGAACCCGCCACGGCGCCATTCGTAGACGAACGGCACCGTGATCAGGGCGAGGAAGCTCAGCATGGCGACGAGGCCGAAGGTGGCCAGGACGGTGAAGTCCACCGCCCACGGGTAGAGGAAGACCACCTCGATGTCGAAGATGATGAAGGTCATCGCGACGAGGTAGTACTTGATCGGGAAGCGCCCTCCGCCGATCGCGTGCGGGGTGGGCTCGATGCCGCACTCGTACGCGTCGAGCTTGGCGCGGTTGTATCTCTTGGGGCCGATCACGGCGCTCGCGGCGACTCCGCCGAGGGCGAGCACGGCTCCGATGCCCATCAGGACGAGCACGGGCACGTAGGGGTTGGTCATCGGTCTGCTCTCCGGGGGGCGCGCTGGGGCATGTCGGGAGTGCTGCCGCCGGGCGTCCGCGCGAAGCTGCGGGCACCCGGGTCTGACGGGGGTAGGGGTGGTGACTGCGTGAACAGCGGTGACGGCCTCTTTGCCGCCTCACCAAGGTTTGTCATGCCGATGGCACCACCCTCGTCAGTCCCGCGATGACCCGGTCGACGACGTCGCCACCACGAGGTTCGTAACAGTCGGACAACAGCTTGAGGACGAAGCGCATGACGAGCGGCCGCGGCAGCCCGTACCTGGTGCACAACCGCATGATCTCGGGGTGCTCGATGAGACGCACGAAGTACCGGCCGAGCGTGTAGTAGCCGCCCAGGTCGCGGCGCATGATCTCGGGGTAGGTCGCGAGAGTGCGCTCGCGCGCCGCGTCGGTGCTGCGGGCCCGCGACTGCGCCACGACGTCCGCTGCGACGCGCGCGGCCTGCATCGCGTAGGCGATGCCCTCGCCGTTGAACGGGCTGACCATGCCGCCCGAGTCGCCGACCAGCACCACGCCGCGCGAGTAGAGGGGCTTGCGGTTGAAGCCCATGGGCAGGGCCGCACCGCGGACGGGTCCGGTCTGGTTCTCCGGCGTGAACTCCCACTCGGCGGGCGCGTTGGCCATCCACCGGGCGAACAGGTCCTTGTAGTCCACGTTCGCGGCCGACTGCCGGGCCGGGGTCGAGTTGACCGAGCCGAGCCCCACGTTCGCGGTGCCGTCGCCGAGCGCGAAGATCCACCCGTAGCCGGGCAGGAGGTTCGACTTCCCTGCCGGCCCGTCCCAGAGCTCGAGGTGGGACTCCATCCAGGCGTCGTCGTGGCGCGGGGTCTTGAAGTAGGTCCGCACCGCGACGCCCATGGGGCGGTCCTCGCGCTTCTCGAGCCCCAGGGCGAGCGCGAAGCGGGACGAGACGCCGTCCGCGGCGATGACGACGGGGGCGCGCAGCTCGTACTCGTCGCCCGCGCGGCGCCCGTTCTCGTCGAGCGGGCGTGCCGTGACACCCACGACGCGGCCCGTGCGCTCGTCGAGCAGGGGCCCCGTCACGTTGGTGCGCTCGAGCAGCTTGGCGCCCGTGCGCTGCGCGTGCTCGGCGAGCGTCTGGTCGAGGTTCATGCGCGAGCGGGCGAGCCCGTAGGACGGGTAGGCCTTGAGCTCGGGCCAGGGCAGCTCCCACGAGCGTCCGCTCGCGACGACGCGCAGGCCCTTGTTGCGGATCCAGCCGTCCTCGGCGCGGGTGGGGACGCCCATGCGCACGAGCTCGCCGACGGCCCGCGGGGTCAGCCCGTCGCCGCAGATCTTGTCGCGCGGGAAGGAGGCCTTCTCGAGGAGGAGGACGTTCAGGCCCGCCGAGGCGCAGTAGTGCGCGGCCGTGGCCCCTGCTGGGCCCGCACCGACGACGATGACGTCCGCGTCATCATTCCTGTCACGCACGTTCTCACCTCGCTCGGCAAGCTCGAACACACCTCGGAAAGCCCCTTGTGAAGTCGCTCACAATGGACATCGCCACTCTAGTCACAGACGCGGGCGGATGTGTAGCAAGGCAACCCTTCCCTGGTGACCGAACCGCCAGGTCAGGCCGCGGACGCGCCGCGCCCCGGCCCGCGCGCACGGCGGGCGACGGCGGAACGGGGCACGGCAGAGCAGTCGACGACGGAGCCGGCGGGGCCCGCCGGGCGGAGCAGCAGCGCGCAGAGCGCGCCGGCCGGCGCAGGGACCCGCTCAGGCGGGGCGCACGGCCCGGTGCAGCGCGACGAGGCCGCCGCTCAGGTTCCGGTAGGCAGCGCCCTCCCACCCGGCGTCGATCATGAGGTGCGCCAGCTCGGGCTGCGCGGGCCAGTCCTGGATCGACTCGACGAGGTACTCGTACGAGCTCTTCTCCTTGGTCACGAGCCCCGCCATGACCGGCAGCATCTTCATGAAGACGCCCGTGTAGAGCGCGCGGAAGGGCTTCCAGGTGGGGCGGGAGAACTCGCAGATGACGATCCGACCCCCCGGGCGTGTCACGCGCAGCATCTCGCGCAGCGCGGCGTCGGTGTCCACGACGTTGCGCAGGCCGAACGAGATGGTCACGGCGTCGAACGACTCGTCGGCGAAGGGCAGCGCCGTGGCGTCCCCCGCGACGAACGGCAGGTCCGGGCGCCGGCGCTTGCCCACCTGGAGCATCCCGACCGAGAAGTCGCACGGCACGACCTCGACGCCCTCGTCCGCGAACGGCTCGCTCGACGTGCCGGTGCCGGCCGCGAGGTCCAGGACGCGCTCGCCCGGCAGGGCAGCGACGGCGTCGACCGTCTGCTTGCGCCACCGCCGGTCCTGCCCCAGCGAGATGACGTCGTTGGTGAGGTCGTAGCGGGAGGCGATCCCGTCGAACATCGAGGCGACCTCGGTGGGCTTCTTGTCCAGGCTTGCTCGCGACATGCGCCCATCGTTTCACGCCTACGCTGGACACGATGACTGCGCACGCTCACCCCCGCAGGGACGCCGACGACCTCGGCGCCCCTCCGGCGGGGTCCCCCCGCCCTGGCTCCACCGACTTCCCGGCCGCACCCCGCCTGGTCGTGCGGACGACCCGCCTGCCCGAGGGGCTGCCGGGCGACCTGACGGCACTGCTCGACCTCCTGCCCGACGCGCGCCCCCTGGCCTGGGTGCGGCGCGGGGACGGGATCGTGGGGTGGGGCGAGGCGCTGCGCCTCGAGGCGTGGGGTCCCGGACGGTTCGCCGACGCCGAGGCGGCCTGGCAGGAGGTCCTGGGCGCCGCCGTCGTGCACGACGACGTGGACGTGCCCGGCTCGGGACTGGTCGCGTTCGGCTCGTTCGCGTTCGACGACGCGTCCGGCACGGCCGGGGACGCCCGACCGGGCGGGACGATCGTGGTGCCGCGCGTCGTCGTCGGGCGCCGGGGCGGGCCCGAGGGCACGGCCTGGGTCACGAGCATCACCCAGGGCGACGCCCTGCCCGACGACGTCGCGTCCGTCCTCGACCCGGCCCGCCGCGAGCGCGTGGCCGGGCCCGGCGCGGTCACGACCGTGGACGGCTCGCTGAGCGCCGAGGACTGGACCGCGGTGGTCGCCGAGGGCGTCGAGCGCATCCGGCGCGGCGACCTCGAGAAGGTCGTGCTCGCACGCGACGTGCTGGCCACGGCCGAGCACCCCGTGGACCCCCGCTGGATGCTCCGCCGCCTCGCGGTGGCCTACGACGCGTGCTGGACCTTCTCGGTGGACGGCATGGTCGGCGCGACCCCCGAGCTGCTCGTGCGCAGCGAGAAGGGGCTCGTGACCTCGCGCGTGCTCGCGGGCACCATCCGCCGCTCGGGCGGCGCCGAGGCGGACGACGACTCGCTGCTGCGCGCCGCGCACCTCGCGCGCTCGTCCAAGGACCTCGAGGAGCACGAGTACGCCGTGGCGTCGGTCGCCGACGCGCTCGCCCCGTTCTGCTCGTCGATGAACGTGCCCGACGCGCCGTTCGTGCTGCACCTGCCCAACGTCCTGCACCTGGCCTCCGACGTCACGGGCGTGCTCGCGGCCGGGACGGGCGGGTCCCCCGCCCCGACGAGCCTCGCGCTCGCGGCCGCGCTGCACCCGTCGGCCGCCGTGTGCGGGACCCCGACCCTCGCCGCGCGCGACCTCATCCGCGAGATCGAGGGCATGGACCGCGCCCGCTACGCGGCCCCGGTCGGGTGGTTCGGCGCCGACGGCGACGGCGAGTGGGGCATCGCACTGCGCTCGGCCGAGCTGTCGCCGCAGGACCCGCACCGGGTGCGTCTCTTCGCGGGCTGCGGGATCGTCGCAGCCTCCGACCCGGGAGCCGAGCTCGCCGAGTCCGAGGCCAAGCTCGAGCCCATGCGGTACGCGCTCGGGGGCTGAGCGGGCCACGCGACCACCAGCGCACACCACCCGTGGCAGTGCCGGAACCCCTCGGCTCTGCTGGTGGTTTTGGTGAGTTACGCGACGTATAGCCCGTTCGACGGACATCTCCGGACAACGCCCAGGTCGGCCTGTTAAATTCGCCCGGTGCCCGATGCGACGATGACGATGACTCTGGATCCCACGCAGCGCGACGTCACCGTGCGCCGCGCCACGACCGCGGACCGCGAGGACCTCTGGCTCCTGGTGCTCCGCCTGCAGCCCGACGCGCCGGACCGGGCGACCTACGACCGCGTGGTCGGGCCCCTGCTGCGGGCGCTCGACACCCTCCTGCTGGTCGCCCAGGACGCCACGGGGGTCGTCGGCTATCTCCTCGCGAGCCAGCGCCTGACCTTCAGCGGGAACGGCGCGGTCGTCGAGATCGACGAGATCGCTCTCGCCCCCGAGGCCGACCAGTGCCTCGTCTCGGCCGAGCTGATCGGCGCGGTCGAGGCGTGGGGCCAGGAGCAGCGCGCGACACGTGTCACGCTCGCCGACGTCCTGCCCCGCGAGACCGCCGAGGAGCTCGGGTTCGCCACGACCGAGGTCCGCTCCACCAAGGCGCTCGACCTGCTCGACGCCGACCCCGTGCTCACCTCGCCCTGGGACGGCCCGGCCGTGCCCGCGAGCGACCCCGACGAGGCCCTGCCGGTCCGCGACTGACCACGTCGCCCGGGGCGTCACCGCCCTCGGCAGGTCGGGCGCGCCCCGGCGGATCCGCCGTCCCGGCCGAGCCCGGACACGACGACGCCCGGTCCGTGCGGAGAACCGCACGTACCGGGCGTCGGTGCCGAGGGGCACCTGCAGGGGAACAGGGCCACGCCTCGGCTCGGTCTCGCCGGTCACGGGGGACGCGTCCCGGCGAGACCGTGAAGGACCGCAGCGGTACCGGCTCACGTCGGTGGGCACAGGGGGGAGGTCCCCACCGGTGCAGCCGGTACCGCCGGGTCCGGCCTGTGGTGCTCAGCCCTGACCGTTGAACCAGTCGAAGGGGTTGGGCACGTTGTTCGGGCTGGTCTGGTCGGACCCGTCCTGACCGTCGCCCGGGACCTGGCCCGAGCCCGGGAGCTGGCCAGAGCCGTCCTGGCCGCTCGAGCCCTGGTCGGAGCCGGAACCCGAGCCGGTGCTCTCCTCGGTCGGCTTGGCGGCGAGCGTCACGTCGACGTCGATCGCCTTGCCGTCGCGGACGACCGTGAGCTTCACGACGTCGCCGGTCGCACGCTCGCGCACGAACCCGGTCAGGGACTCGGCGCCGCTCACGGCGGTGTCGTCGATCGCGACGATCACGTCACCGACCTCGAGCCCGGCCTCCGCGGCCGGGGAGCCCTCGGAGACCTGCTTGACCTCGGCGCCACGGCGCGTGACGCCGTCGGCCGTCGCGGTCGCGTCGGTCATGCTCACGCCCAGGAACGCGTGCTCGGCCGTGCCGCTCTCGATGAGCTGCGCGCTGATGTTCTTCGCGAGGTTCACCGGGATGGCGAAGCCCAGGCCGATCGATCCGGACTGGCTCGACGTCGTCGCGATCGACGAGGTGATGCCGATGACCTCGCCCTGCGCGTTGAACAGCGGGCCACCGGAGTTGCCCGGGTTGATCGCGGCGTCGATCTGGATCGCGTTGGTGACCACGGTGCTGCCACCGTCGGCACCCGACGCGGCGACCGGGCGGTCGAGCGCGGAGACGATGCCCGTCGTGGCGGTGTTCGCGAGGCCCAGCGGGTTCCCGACGGCCAGGACGGACTCGCCGACCGTGACCTCGTCGGAGTCGCCGAACGACGCGGGCGTGAGGTTGCTCGGCGGGTCGACCAGCTTGACGACCGCGAGGTCGGTCGTCGGGTCGAGCCCGACGATCTTGGCCTCGTAGAGGCGTCCGTCGCTCAGCGTCACCTGGACGGTGTCGCCCTGGGCGCCCTCGACGACGTGGTTGTTGGTCAGGACGTGACCCTCGGTGTCGATCACGACACCCGAGCCCTCGCCACCGCCCGAGGCCGTGGTGACCTGGATCGAGACGACGGACGGCGCGACGGCGCTCGTCACGGCCTGCCAGTCCGGGTTCTCCGACGTCGAGCTCGCCACGGGGACCGTGGTGTTCTCCTTGTTCTCGCCGACCGAGGCCAGCGAGCTGGGCGCGGAGCCCGACCCGTCGAGGACGCTGAGCAGGCCGGCGGTCCCGGCGCTCGCGAGGACGGCCGCCGCGGCGGCCGCGCCGACCACGGGGATCCAGGTCCTGTTCTTCTTCGGGGCGGCCGGTGCTGCCTCGGTCGCGACCGGGGCGGGCGGCATGCCTGCCGCGGAGTACGCGGTGCTCGTGGGCGCACCGTACGGGGCGTGCGTCCCGTGGGGCGTGTGCTGGGCCGGGGCCGGCTGCGCGGGTGCCACGTGCGGCGCCGGCGGCGCGGGCACGGGGGCCGGGTGCGGCGCGGCGAACTGCTGCGTGGGCTGCGCCTGCGGGGCCGGAGCCTGCGGGGCGGCGGGCGCCTCGGGCGTCACGGGAAGCTGCTGCGTGGCCTGCGCCTCGATGCGCTGCGTGTCGCCGTCGCGGGGGGCCTCGGGCTGGGGGACGTTCGACTGCGGGGTGTTCTCGGTCATGGGGTGTTCCCTCCTCGTTCTGTCTGAGGACTACTTCACACCCGGGCGCTGAAACACTGCTTGAACGTTCCTGTGAGTTCGCTGCGAGTTCCTGACGACGCCTGGGAGACCTCTCAGACGCCCTCGGACGGCGCCGCGCCACCCGGCAGGAGCTCCGGCGGCACGGCCCGCAGGACCGCGTCCCGCACGTCGGCAGCGAGACGGGAGCCCTCGGTCCGGCGCGCACCTCGCCCGACGCGGACCTCGAGCACCTCGACGCCCCGGGGCCGTCCCGCGAGCGCCTCGCGCAGCCCCTCGACGTCGGTCAGGAGCCGGTGCCGCACGCCGTAGCCCGCGCACAGCGCCGCGAGGTCGGCCCCGTGCGGCGTCGCGAAGACCCGCTCGAACGCACGGCTCGTCGACGGTTCCTGCTCCGCGAGCGCCCCGTACTCGAGGGTCGCGAAGATCGAGCCGCCGTCGTCGTTGACGACGACGACCTGGAGGTCCGCGGCCGGTTCGAGGGGCCCCCGCAGGAGCCCGCCCGCGTCGTGCAGGAACGTGAGGTCGCCGACGAGCACGCGCGTGCGGCGCCCCGAGCGCGCCGCGACGTGGGCGACGCCGGTCGCGGTCGAGACCGTCCCGTCGATGCCCGCGAGGCCCCGGTTGGCCAGCACGAGCGGCGAGGCTCCCCAGTCGGCGACCAGGTCCAGGTCACGCACGGGGTTGCTCGAGCCGACCACGAGCACGTCGCCCGGCCCGCTCGCCTCGGCGACGGCCGCTGCCACGGCGAGCGCCGTCGTCGGGCCGGGGGCCACGGCGCTCGCGGCGACGACCTTGCGCGCCGCCTCGCCCGCGCCGCGCCACGCGTCGAGCCAGGCACGGTCCCCCGCGGGCTCGGTCCACCACCCGGCCGGGACGCCGGGCAGGACGACGTCCGCCGCGCGGGCGGCGTCGGGCCAGGGCGCCGCGCCGGGCGCGACCACGAGCACCTCGACGTCCTCGCGCGCGAGGAGCTGCTGGACGGGCCGCGAGAGCGTCGGGCGGCCCATGACGACGACGCGCTCGACACGACCGCCGAGCACGCCCAGGACGAGTCGGTGGGCCGCGACCGCGTGCGTCCCGGCTGCGGCCCCGGACGAGGCCTCGGCGAGCAGCGGCCAGCCGCGCGCCTCGGCGAGGCGCCGTGCGTCGTCCCCTGCCCCGTCCCCGGCGACGAGCACGGTCGCGGGGCCTGGATCGAGCGGGTACGGCCCGACGACGTCGCTCACCTCCCCGACGAACGTCCCGACCGCGTCGGCCCGGGTCTCGCCCGGCACCTCCCCCGGCCCTGCCGACAGCAGCGCTGCGAGCTCCGCGGGGGGCGCGAGGGGCTCGCGGAACGCGACGTTCAGGTGGACCGGGCCGGGGTACAGCGAGCGGGTCCCGCGCGCGGCCGCGAGCGCCCGCACCAGGACGGAGCGGAGGTCGCGGGCCTCGCCCGGGCGTCCGTCGGGGGCCGGGACGTCGACCGCGTGGCGCACCGCTCCCCCGTAGAGACCGACCTGGTCGGTCGTCTGGTTGGCACCGGTGCCGCGCAGCTCGTGCGGGCGGTCGGCCGTGACCAGGACGAGAGGCACCCCGGTGTGGTGGGCCTCGAGCACCGCGGGGTGCAGGTTGGCGGCCGCGGTGCCCGACGTCGTGACCACGGCCACGGGGCGCAGGCGGTCCGGCCCCTCGGTGATGGCCGAGCCACGCGAGAGGCCGAGCGCGAGGAAGGCCGCGGTGCGCTCGTCGATCCGCACGTGCAGGGTCAGCCGTCCGGCAGCGTCGGCCGCGGCGAGCGCGTACGCGAGCGCCGCACTGCGCGATCCGGGGGACAGCACCACGTCCGTCACCCCGTCGGCGACGAGGCCCTCGACGATCTGCCGGGCCGCAGCCAGGGCGGGCGGGAGGACAGGGCGGTCGCCGCTCACGCTGCCGCTCCGTCGAGGAGGGCGCCGACGCGCTCGTACCGAGCGGTCCACCGCGCCCCGGTGGCAGGGTCGGCAGCGGCGCGGGCGAGCGCCCGGGGCGAGGGCTCGGGGCGCCGCACGGCGATCTCCCCGCCCACGGGCAGGAGCGGCTCGTCGACCACGTCGTGAGCCAGGAGCTGGGACGTCGCGAGGCCGCACGCGTACGGCAGGTCCGGCAGTGCGGCCGCGAGCGCCAGGCCCGCCGCGAGGCCCACCGAGCTCTCGAGGGCCGAGGACACGACGACGGGGAGCCCGACCTGCTCGGCGAGGTCGAGGCAGGCCCTGACCCCTCCGAGAGGCTGGACCTTGAGGACCACGACGTCCGCGGCCTCGGCACGCAGGACCTCGAAGGGGTCCTCGGCACGGCGGATCGACTCGTCGGCCGCGACCGGCACGGAGACCGCGCGCCGCACGGCCGCGAGGTCGGGGACGCTCGCGCAGGGCTGCTCGACGTACTCGAGGCCACCGGCCGCCCGGTCGAGGAGCGGGATCCGGTGCAGGGCCTCGTCGAGCGTCCAGGCCCCGTTGGCGTCGACGCGGATCCGGCCGCCCGGTCCGAGCGCGTCGCGGACGGCCTCGAGTCGCGCGATCTCGTGGTCGACGGGCTCGACCCGACCGTCGGGGCCTCGCTGGGCGACCTTGACCTTGGCGGTCCGGCAGCCGTCGGACGCCAGGACGATCCCGTGCGCGCGCTGCGGGTCGGTCGCGGGCACCGTGACGTTGACGGGCACGCTCGACCGCACCGGCGCGGGCCAGCCGAGGTGCGCGGCCTCCCGGGCTGCACGCAACCACGCGGCGGACTCGGCGTCGTCGTACTCCCAGAAGGGCGAGAACTCGGCCCACCCGGCCTCTCCTCGCACGAGCAGCCCGTCCCGGACGTCCAGGCCCCGGAATCGGGTGCGCAGGGGCGTGGACCAGGCGACGAGCGGCGGGAGAGGAGGCGTGGGGGGCACGGTCACAGGTTATCTCCGGAGGCCGCCCCGGGCCGTCCGGTGGTGCCCCAGGGCCACGGGTCCGGCGAGTCGGAAGCCCGTCAGGCCTGGGGCCCGACCGCGGGCGGACGGGTCAGGCTCCCCCGAGCAGCTCGGTCACGCACTCGACCGCGAGGTCGCGCACGGCACGGCCCTCGCACAGCGCGGTCACCGCGGCACCGTCCACAACCGCGATCAGCAGGACCGCGGAGAACCGCGCGCCGAGCTGGGCGAGCAGCTCGTCGATCACGACGTCGAGCTCCCCCCGCCCCTGCGCGAACGCGGCGGCCAGGACGGGGCTGCGCCCCGCGCTCACGACGTGCTCGTAGAAGCCGAGGAGCTCGCCGTGGTCCCCCGGGGGCAGCACCGCGTCGACGAGCAGCAGGGCACGCGAGCGCGTGCTCAGGGTCTCGACGCCGCCCTCGGCGACCAGCTCGGTCACCGAGTGACCGATCGCCTGGGCCCGCTCGGCCCAGCCACGGACGATCTGCTCGCCCGCCGCACCGAGCAGGTCGTCGAGCCCCGTGAAGTAGTAGGTCGTCGCGGCGAGCGGGACGTCGGCCTGGGCGGCCACCGAACGGTGCGTCACGGCCGCGGGGCCGTCCCGCAGGATGAGCTCGGCCGCGGCCGAGACGATGCGGTCGCGTCGCTGGGTGCCGCGGGCCTGCCTGCGGGGGACGTGCTTCTCGGACTCTGGAGCCATCAGGGACTTCCTCCGGACAGGTTGAGGCCGTCGGTCCCGCGCGCGGCGGGGACCAGCGGCAGGATCTTGAGCACAGACGTGGCTTCACCGAAGTACACGATCGCGAGCACCGCCGTCAAGATCTCGCCGATCCCACCCACACACCGTAGGCCACACCGACGGTCGCCGACTCCCGGGCGGCTAGGGTGGCCGTCGTGAGCAGCATCCCCGCACAGGTGTCCGAGACGTTCGATCCCCAGGCCTGGCGCACCGTCGTCGGCTTCGAGGGACTCACCGACATCACCTACCACCGTGGCGTCGAACGCGGCCTGGTCGACGGTGAGCCGCGCGAGCGCGACCTCCCGGTCGTCCGCGTCGCGTTCGACCGGCCCGAGGTCCGCAACGCGTTCCGCCCCCACACGGTCGACGAGCTCTACCGGGTGCTCGACCACGCGCGCATGACCTCCGACGTCGGGACGGTCCTGCTCACGGGCAACGGCCCCTCGGCCAAGGACGGCGGCTGGGCGTTCTGCTCGGGCGGCGACCAGCGCATCCGCGGGCGCGACGGCTACCGGTACACGACGAGCGAGGACGCCCAGACGGCCGACGCGATCGACCCCGCCAAGGCCGGGCGGCTCCACATCCTCGAGGTCCAGCGCCTCATCCGGACCATGCCCAAGGTCGTCATCGCCGTGGTCAACGGGTGGGCCGCCGGGGGCGGGCACTCGCTGCACGTGGTCGCGGACCTGTCGATCGCGAGCCGCGAGCACGCGCGGTTCAAGCAGACCGACGCCAACGTGGGCTCGTTCGACGCGGGCTACGGATCGGCGCTCTTCGCCCGGCAGGTCGGGCAGAAGCGTGCCCGTGAGGTCTTCTTCCTCGCCCGCGAGTACTCGGCCCAGGACGCCTACGAGTGGGGCGCCGTGAACGAGGTCGCGGACCACGCCGACCTCGAGAGGCTCGCGCTCGAGCACGCGCGGATCATCGCGACCAAGTCGCCCCAGGCGATCCGCATGCTCAAGTTCGCGTTCAACCTGGCCGACGACGGGCTGGCGGGCCAGCAGGTCTTCGCCGGGGAGGCCACGCGGCTCGCGTACATGACCGACGAGGCCGTCGAGGGGCGCGACGCGTTCCTCGAGCGCCGCGACCCGCAGTGGGACGACTTCCCGTACTACTTCTGACGGGTGCCGGCGGTCTGACGGGCGCCGGCGCGGCGCGCTGTGCGCCGCGTCAGCCCGTGATGAAGCCGCTGAGCAGCCCGACGATCCCGCGGCCGGCGAACGCCGCGGTGACGGCCAGGCCGAACAGCAGGACGATCGACGCGACGACGGGGCCGATCGACCCGGCCGGCCGCGCGCCGTCCTCGTCGTCGTCCTCTTCGGCACGCAGCACGGGCCGGGCGGGGGCGATCGAGGGCGGGAACGGGGTGGCCGTGGACGTGGGCTCGAACGGGCTCTGGGTGGGGTTGATCGTTGCCATGCCTCTACGTTCCCGTGGGGAGGGGTGCAGGCACATCGGTCCAGCGGCTCGACCTGCGCACCCGGCGGTCCACCTCAGGGGTGAGCGGGCCGTCCTCCCCGAGGAGGAGGGGCCACGCGGCATCCTCCTCGAGCCGTCCGGAACATCGCTCCGACCTGCGGTGTTGCTCCGGGCATGACTCCTCGCACCGACGCCGTTGCCTCCACGCGCCCGCCCGTCCGGGAACCGGCACCCTGCACGAGCCCGGCTCCCCCGGCGACCAGGATCGTGGTGGTGCACGGCCTGGGCGCGACGGCCGGCAGCCACTGGTTCGGCGCGCTCCAGGAGCGCTACACGCCGTACGGGATCGAGGTCGTGGTCCCGGACCTGCCCGACTCGCATGCTCCCGACCTCGACACGTGGCTCTCGCGGCTCGCCGAGGTGGTCGGGAGGATCGACGAGCGCACGGTCCTGGTGGGCCACAGCCTCGGCTGCGTCAGCATCCTCCAGCATCTCGCCGCCCGCGACGACGACTGGCGGCTCGGCGGTCTCGCGCTCGTGGCCGGCTTCGTGGAGCAGGTCCCCGGGATCCCCGAGGTCGACCACTTCGTCGCCCGCGAGACCGACCCGGCGAGGATCGCTGCCCGCACCGCGCGCCGGCTCGTCCTGAGCGCCGACCACGACCCGGTGGTCCCCCGCCGGCTGACCGAGGACCTCGCACGGCTCCTCGACGCCGACCTGACCGTGGTCGACGGCGCCGGGCACTTCCTCGCGCGCGGGGGCTTCGACCGGCTCGAGGTGCTCGAGTCGGTGCTCGACGGGTGGACGCTCACCGGCCCTGAGGCCGGCCCGCAACCAGTCAGCTGACCTTCCAGCTCCCGCCCTCGCGCGGGACGAGCTCGACCCAGGTGACACCCTGCTCGAGGAGGACGGGCTCGCCGTCGGGCCCCATGAGGACGAGCGGCTCCTCGACCGACTCCTGCGACCAGGCCACGGCGACGTGCTTCCCACCGCTGGCCACGAGCCCCTCGCCCGAGCCCACGAGCAGCGTCTCCGGCACGGGCGTCCCGGCCGGGTCCTTGAACTGCGTGTCGCGGACCTCGACGCCGAGCACCACGACGTTCTGCGCCGAGAGCCGCGTGCCGTCGGACGACACGGCCGGCGTGGTCCCCTCGTTGCGCAGGAAGGCCGCCTGCTCGGCGTCCCAGACCCACTGTGCCCGGCTCGCGAACGTGAGCTTCACGTCGAGCAGGCTCAGCGGTGCGCCCGTCGTGGTCGCTGTGCCCTGCCCCGGGACCCGGACGTGCCGGAGCTGGGTCGGGGGCGCCGTGCGGTCGTCGTCGGCCTGCGCCCAGAGGTCGGCCGGCGTCCCGAACAGGTTGTGCGGGGCCCGCTTGCCCTTCTTGAGGAAGAACCCGTCGTCGCCGTCGTCGTGCACGATCGTCTGGATCCCGGCATCGCGGACCGCTTCCACGAACGGGGGCTGCCCGCCGCTGAAGGCGAGCAGACCGTGGGTCGGCCCGACGATGGCCGGGTCCATGGGACGCACCGACCGGACGGGACCGACCGTCTCCGGGGCCTGCGAGTGGTAGACGGCCACGAACCGCGTGATACCGCCCTCGACGACCTCCTCCCACACCATGTCGGCCTGCTCGAGGCCCGTCTGGGGGCGCGCCTGCGGCAGGTTCTCGATCTTGACGGCGAGCGCCGGACGGTCGTCGACCGCGTCGGAGGGGACGCCGGTGAGCGGCCAGGCGGGCGGGACAGCCGGGTCGGGCGGGCCCGCCTTGTCCGACCCGGCTGTCGCCGGAACGGTGCTCGTCGGGACGTCCGCAGGGCCCCCGCTGCACGCCGCGAGCACGAGCCCGCCCACGATCAGCACCCCGACGCGCCCGAGGTTCCGTCCTACCTGCCCTGGCGTCCTTGCCGTCACGGTTCCCTGCCCTTCGCCCTGCCCGATCCACGGTTCTTCGTCACCCTACGACCCGATCTACGCTGGACGGATGTCACGCGCCGATGGTCCCTCCGACGCCCTCGCTCTGCGTGCGGCGGTCGCCGACGCCCTCGCCGGGCGCGGTCCCGCGGTCGCCCCGGCACCGCTCGCCTTCAGCGGGCCGCTGCCCGAGGGTACGGCCCTGGTGCTGCAGACCTCGGGCTCGACCGGTCTGCCTCGCGAGGTCGCGCTGAGCGCGAGCGCGCTCGTCGCCTCGGCGCGCGCCACGCACGAGCGTCTGGGTGGGGACGCGCAGTGGTTGCTCGCCCTGCCGCCGACGCACGTCGCGGGGCTCCAGGTGGTCCTGCGCTCGGTGGTCGCCGGGACCCCGCTCGTGACCGCCGACCTCGACGCTCCGTTCTCGCCCGCGGGCTTCGCCGCGGACGCCGCGCGCATGGACGGCGAGCGGCGCTACGTCTCGCTCGTCCCGACCCAGCTCCACCGCCTCGTGCATGCGCAGGGGACCGCGGACGGCGAGGCCGCGCTCGCCGCGCTGCGCTCGTTCGACGCGATCCTCCTCGGTGGGGCCGCGGCCCCGCCCGCGCTGCTGGCCGGGGCCCGCGGGGCAGGGGCCAGGGTCGTGACGACCTACGGGATGACGGAGACCTGCGGGGGCTGCGTGTACGACGGCGTCCCGCTCGCGGGCGTCCGGGTGCGGGTCGTCGAGCGCTCGTCCGGGCAGGTCCTGCCCCCGGGGGACGCGGGGGTCGTCGAGATCGGCGGGCCCGTCCTCGCGACGGGCTACCTCGGTGACGAGGCGCTCACGGCCGAGGTGTTCCGGCGCGACCCCGACGGCTCGCGCTGGCTGCGCACCAACGACCTCGGCTCGCTCTCCCCGGACGGCGCGCTCACGGTCCACGGCCGGGCCGACGACGTCGTGGTCTCGGGCGGCGTCAACGTCGCCCCGGCCGCGGTCGAGGCCGTGCTGGCCGGTGCGCTCGCGGGCGAGGACGGCATCGGCGAGGTGTGCGTGGTCGGGATCCCCGATCCCGAGTGGGGGCAGGCGGTCGTCGCGGTCGTGACCCGCGGAGGCTCGCCCCGTGCGACTCCTGGCCCCGAGGGCGAGCCCGACGCCGAGCTGCTGACCCGGGCCCGGCACGCGGTCGCGACTACGCTGGGACCGCCCGCCGCACCGCGGTACCTGCTCGTCGTGGACGACCTGCCGCGACGAGGCCCGGGCAAGATCGACCGGGCGGCCGTGTCCGCGCTCGCCGCCCGCACCGCACCTCGCACCACCCACTGATCGGAGCACCATGGCCACCTCTGCCGAATGGGTCGCGGGCGCACGCCTGCGTACTCTCCCCGCGGCGGCCGCACCCGTCCTCGTCGGCTCCGGGGCCGCGGCGCAGATCGACGCGTTCGCGTTCTGGCCCGCGCTGCTCGCGCTGGGCGTCGCGCTCGCGCTGCAGGTCGGCGTGAACTACGCGAACGACTACTCGGACGGGGTGCGCGGCACGGACGTCGACCGCGTGGGCCCCATGCGGCTGACCGCGTCGGGGGCCGCGCTCGCCTCGCAGGTCCGCAACGCGGCCTTCGTGTGCTTCGGCGTGGCGGCGGTCCTCGGTCTGGGGCTCGTGGCCCTCACGGGGCACTGGTGGCTGCTGGCCGTGGGAGCCGTCGCGATCGCCGCGGCCTGGTTCTACACGGGAGGCAAGAACCCCTACGGCTACCGCGGTCTCGGCGAGGTCGGGGTTTTCGTGTTCTTCGGGCTCGTCGCGGTCCTCGGGACCACCTACACGCAGGCCGGCCGCATCACCTGGGTCGCAGGCGTGGGCGCCGTGGCCGTGGGGCTGCTCGCGTGCGCGCTGCTCATGATCAACAACGTCCGGGACATCCCCACCGACGTGCTCGCCGGGAAGCGGACCGTGGCCGTGCGCCTCGGGGACTTCCGGGCGCGGCGCGCCTACGTCGCGATGATCTGGGTGCCGATCCTGCTGGCCGTGGTGTGCGCGTTCGCCGCACCGTGGTCCCTGCTGGTGCTGCTCCTGCTGCTGCCCGCGGTGCTGCTGACCCTCCCGGTGCTCGCCGGGGCGCGCGGCCCCCTGCTGGTCCCGGTCCTCGCGGGCACGGGCATGTTCGAGCTCGGGTACGGGGTGCTGCTGGGACTGGGGCTCGCGCTCTAGCCGTCCGTCCGGCGGGAGTGCGTCTCGTCGGAGGCCGCGTCGACCGCGGCGTCCTCGAACGCTGCGTCGTCCTCGACCGCCCGCGAGAACTGCTCACCGGTCGCCCGGCGGTGCGCGGCGCGGTCCGCGAGGTACTGCGCAGCGCGCTCGCGCGGGCCCCGCAGCGTCAGGTAGGAGACCAGCAGGGCGAGCACGGCCGCGAGGACCGCGCAGACGACCCAGTGGCCGAGGCCGAAGGCGTAGAGCACGACGAAGAGCACCCCGAAGATCGCGAGGCGCAGGGCGGAGTAGATGACCATGGGCACCCCTCCAGGGTAGGCGCCCCGCGGAGCCCGGGGCGACATGCCTCACGACGGGGGAAGGCACGAGCGCCGCCCGTCCCGACGCCCGGAAGGTCGCAGCCTGGACACGTCCTTGCCCCGGACGCATAGGCTGGGGGCATGTCCCGCGTCCTGCTGACCCTGCTCGCCGTAGGCCTCGCGGTCTACGCCCTCTCCGACTGCGCCACGAGCGACGAGCACGACCGGAGCGGGATCCCCAAGGGCCTGTGGATCGTGATGATCATCTTCCTGCCGTTCGTCGGTCCGCTCGCCTGGATCCTGGTCTCCCGCACGCAGCGCTCGCGCCACGCCGCCGCGGGCGGCGTCGGCTCGCCCCGCCGCCCGGGGGCCGGAGGGTCACGGCGCCGCAGCAGCGGGCCGGTCGCTCCTGACGACGACCCGGACTTCCTGTGGAAGCTCGAGCAGCAGCGTCGTCGCGAGGCGCGCGACGACGGTTCCGCGTCCGGGTCGGCGACTGCCTCGGGCACGGCTCCTGGTCACGCCCCCCGTGCTGCCGAGGACGAGCGGGAGCAGGAGCCGCGATCCCCGGGCAAGGGCTCGACGGGCGAGACGGACAGCGCGCCGGACGCGCCGTCGTCGGGCAGCAACGACCCGTCCTAGCGAGGAACCAGCCCGCACCGGCTGCGTCACCAGGAGCCCCGCTGTGCTCAGCACGTCTCCTGGGCGTCGGCCGACGTGATCGCCTCGCCCGGCAGCCGGTCGGCGAGCGGGTCGACCGGCGCCTCGGGCGAGGGCGTCATCGTCGTGGCGTCGACGGGTGGCACCGTGGCCGAGTCGGGGGTCTGCGGCTCGACGGGCGTCTCGGGCACGACCGGCTCGTCCGCGGCCAGGCGGGCCCACACGTCCGCGGCCTCGTCACTCAGGACGACACGAGCCGGGTTGGACGGCTGGGGACCCGACGGGATCGTCAGGAAAGTGACCGCGTCCGCGCGCACCGAGCGCAGCGAGAACGCAAGCCCCTTGAGGTCCACGCCCCCGCTGATCGTGAGCGAGCTCGTCGCGGCGTCCAGGAACCTGATCAGGCTCGGGAGGTCGGTCAGGACGTTCTTGCTCAGCACCGACTTCGTGAGAGCAGCGAGCAACGCCTGCTGACGTCCCATCCGGTAGGTGTCCGAGCCGTCGCTCAGCCCGTGCCGTGCTCGCGCGAGAGCGAGCGCCTCAGGCCCCGACAGGACGTGGTCTCCCGCGGTGAGGTGCAGGTTCGCGTCCTCGTCGTCCATGTCCTCGGGAATGCAGATGGGCACGCCGCCGAGCGCGTCGACCATGGTCTGGAACCCCGCGAAGTCGACGACCAGGAACCCGTCGGTCCGCACCCCGCTGATCTGCTCGACGGTCATCTGCGTGCACGTCGCGGCCGAGGCGAGGTCCTGGCCCGCGTTCCAGCCGCGCGAGAACGCCGAGTTGAAGATCGACCGGGAGGACGGCTCGGTCGTCCCCCCTCCCGTGACCGTGCACGCGGGGATCGGGATCATCAGGTCGCGCGGGACCGAGACGAGCTCGACGCGCGACCGGTCGGCCGAGACGTGCAGCAGCATCGTCGTGTCCGAGCGCATGCCGTCCTCGGCCCCGCCGATCGCCTCGTTCACCCCGGACCGGTCGTCCGAGCCGATGAGGACGAGGTTCACGGGCAGCCCGGCGAGGGGGTCCTCGGGGTCCGGGGTCGCGACGGGCGGGCGGGACGCCTCGGGTGCGACGAGCTCTCTGGTGTCGACCTGGTCGACGTTCGCGAGCGACTTCACGACGAGCGCCGTGGCCCCTGACACGCCGAAGGCAAGCGCCGCGGTCGTCACGAGGCCGACGACGCGCAGCCACCGGCGCTCACGACGTTCAGCCGCGTGACGGACCTGCCCCCGCCACGGGACGTCGCCGCGTAGAGGCTCCCGGCTCGCACCGGCCCCGCGGTCGCCCTCGAGCCACGTCCCCCCACCACGTTCGCTGGTCACGAGCGCCGACTCTAGCGAGGTCACCTGTGGGGACCCGGCATCCACGGCGCGGGCCGTGTCGAGATCCGGTGAAGGCCGACGAGCGCACGACAGGGCCGCCCCGCTCGGCGGGACGGCCCTGCGCGACCCCCGGCAGCCCGGGGCAGGCCTGCTACTCCTGGGTCGTGATACCCGAGTACGAGTGCTTGCCGTTGAAGATCAGGTTGACGCCCGTGAAGTTGAACAGCACGCACGCGTAGCCCACGATCACGAAGTAGGCCGCACGTCGTCCGGACCATCCACGCGTGGTGCGGGCGTGCAGGTAGGCCGCGTAGACGACCCACACGACGAAGCTCCAGACCTCCTTGGGGTCCCAGCCCCAGTAGCGGCCCCAGGCGTGCTCGGCCCAGATCGCGCCGCCGATGATGGTGAAGGTCCACAGGACGAACGCGACCGCGTTGAGGCGGAAGCTCAGCGCCTCGAGCTGCGCGGGTCGGGGCGTGGTGTCGAGCCAGCGCCAGGCGGGATGCCCCAGGAACGCGTTGCCGTTCTCGCGCGAGTCGCGCAGGAGCTGGATCACCGACATGACGAACGCGACCGTGAAGATGCCCGTGGCGATGATCGCGACCCCCACGTGGATCACTAGCCAGTAGGACTGGAGCGCGGGCTGGACGCCCGTGGCGTCGAGGAAGAACGAGTTCTGGGCGACCACGAGGAACAGCACCGAGAGGCCCGTGACGAACGCGCCGAGGAAGCGCACGTCGCGCCGCAGGCTCACCCCGAGGAACACCGCCATCGCGACGAACGCGCCGACGAGCGTGAACTCGTACATGTTGGCCCAGGGCGCGCGGCCGGCGGCGATCCCGCGGGTCACGATCGCGGCGAGGAGCAGGATGGTGCCGAGCCACCCCGTCGAGATGCCGATGCCCGCGGCCTTGCGCGAGACGGGCTTGGCGGGGGTCGCGACCGCGACCCTGACGGGGGCGTCGGCGTCACCGGAGGCGTCGGCGGCGGCTGGCTCGGCGACCGGTTCCTTGGCCCCCAGCCGGGACAGGTCGATCGCGAAGGCGATGAACGCGACCGTGAGCGCGGTCGCCGCCGCCCACACCAGGTCGGAGCTCAGCTCGGCAACGGTCATCGGTCAGCCTTTCGTGGTCGGTCGGCGCGAGCCGGCCCGGTGGTTCGGGGGGAGGACCCGTCGCGTGCGGCGGGTCGTTCGTCGGGGGGTTCGGTCGCGTGCTCGATCCCGGGGAGCGACTCGACCACGCGGTCGACCTCTCCCTGGAGTCCTGCGTCGTCGCCGCGGGCGAGCCCCGCGACCGTGACGACGGTACGCCGCGCGGACGTCTCGCCGTCGGGCACCTCGTCGCTCCACACACGCAACCACACGCGGCGGCGCGGTGTGAAGAGCGAGACGGCCAGCCCGCCGAGCGCGCCGAGCGCGAACACGAGGATCCAGACGAGCGCCGGGTCGTGCCGCATGTCGAGCGCCACGTAGCGCGCGACCGGCCCCTCGGCGAACGTCAGGGTGCCCAGCCCGTCGGGCAGCTCGACCGTCTCGCCCGGCGCGACGAGGACCTGGACGCGGCCTCCCGTCTCGTCGACCGACGCCGTGAGCGTGTCGGTGTTGAGGCGGTAGACGTTCTGCGGCAGCCCGTCGTCGAGGCCCAGGTCGCCCCGGTAGACCTCGAGGACCAGCAGCGGGTTGGCCGGCTGCGGGAAGATCGAGCGAGCCCCGTCCTCGGTGACCTCGGCCGTGGGCAGGAAGTAGCCGACGAGGCCGATCTGGTCGAGTCCGGGCGAGGTGTCGGGCACCTTGATGACCCCGCGCGAGGTGTACATGGTGTCCTCGGGCAGGAACGGGACACGGCCCGCGAACGCGACCTGCCCGTCGGCGTCGTGGATGGTGACCTCGGGCGCGTAGCCGTTGCCCTGCAGGTAGATCTTGGCCCCGCCGGCCACGATCGGGTGGTTGACCTTGATCTGCTCCTCCTGCGAGGAACCGTCGGGGTTGCGCACCGTGACGTTGGCCGTGAAGTCGCGCGACTGCGCGAACGCGACCTGGTCCATCGCGAACTCGGCGTCGAACGAGTCGAGGGTCATCGAGAACGGGACGAGCGAGCTCGGCCGGAACAGCGAGCCGTTCTCGAACGTGTCGTAGTCGACGACCGCGTTCGCGAACCCGCGCCCCTCCGTGATGATCGCCTGCCCACGGAAGTGCAGGAGCTGTCCGGTCGCGACCGAGACGAGCAGGCCCAGGAGCGAGAGGTGGAACAGCAGGTTGCCGGACTCGCGCAGGTAGCCGCGCTCGGCGGCGACGGTCCGTCGTTCGGGCAGCCCGCGGGCCACGTCGGCCGGCTCGGTCGAGACGTCCACGCGGAACGTGGGCAGCCGGCGGAACCGGCCGCGCAGGTGCGCGGCGGCCGCCTCGACGACCTCGTCGGGAGTCGCCGTGCTCGTGGTCTCGGCCTTGGCGGGGAAGCGGTCGAACCGTCGCGGGGTGCGCGGCGGGCGGTTGCGCACGGCCTGCAGGTGCGCCTTGGTGCGCGGCAGGATGCAGCCCACGAGCGAGACGAACAGCAGGATGTAGATCGCGGAGAACCACACCGACGCGTACACGTCGAAGAAGCCCAGCCGGTCGAGCCACTCCCCCGTGCGCGGGTTGTCCTGGAGGTAGGTCAGGACCGCGGCCGGGTCCTGCGGACGCTGCGGCAGCACCGAGCCCGGGACGGCCGCGACGGCCAGCAGCATGAGGAGCATGAGCGCGACGCGCATGCTCGTGACCTGGCGCCAGACCCAGCGCAGGGAGCCCTGGAGGCCGAGCGAGGGGAGCTGCGGCGTGCCGGCCTCGCCGCTGCGCGCGGTTCCGGCAGTGTCCGGGGTCGCGGCGTCGGGTCCGGTCGCGCGCGGGGCGCGCTTCGAGCTGCCCGACGGCGTCGCTCGCGTCTCGGCGGGCGCCTCGCCCTCGGAGGGGCGAGCCTCGGGCTCGGGGTGGCTGAACGCGTCGTCGATGCCCTCGGGGCGGTAGAGGTCCTTGTCGCTCATCAGATCACCGTCTCGAAGCCCGTGATGAGCCCGCCGAGGCGCGAGGTCCAGGTGCCCCAGACGCCGGTCACGAGCGCCAGGCCGATGAGGATGAGCATGCCGCCTCCGATGCGCATGATCGCGAGCCGGTGGCGCCGCAGGAAGGCCACGGCCTTCTTGGACCGCTCGAGGCCGATCCCGATGAGCAGGAACGGGACGCCGAGGCCCAGGCTGTACGCGATGCCCAGGATCGCGCCGCGACCCGCGGTGGCCTCGTCGAGCGACAGCGCCATGACGGCGGTGAGCGTCGGGCCGATGCACGGGGCCCAGCCCAGGCCGAACACGACGCCCAGCAGGGGGGCTCCCCACAGCCCCGCGGTGGGGCTCAGGTGCAGCCGACGGTCGCGCTGGAGGAACGGCATGGCGCCCATGAACGCGAAGCCCATGAGGATCACGAAGACCCCGATGACGCGCGTGATGACGTCCTCCCACTGCTTGACGTGCACGCCGACCGCACCGGCGGCGACCATGAGCAGGACGAAGACGAGCGTGAAACCGGCCACGAAGAGCCCGACGCCGGTGGCGACCCGCCACCGGCCCGGGGCGCGCACCGTCCGGACGGCAGTACCGCCACCCCCACCGCCGCTGCCGCCCGCCTGGCGCGACGTGGCGCCGGCGTTGGCCGCGGCGAGCCCGCTCACGTACCCGACGTACCCGGGGACGAGCGGCAGCACGCACGGGGACGCGAAGGACACGAGCCCCGCGAGGAGCGCGACCGGCACCGCCAGCAGCATGGAACCGCTGAACGCCGTGGTGGCGAACGTGGTGCCGACGTCACCGGCGAAGGAGAGAGGGTTCACGGGTCAGGCGTCCTCTGCGAGGACGTCGTCGACGAGCCCGGTGAGGGTCGAGCCCTCGGCGCGACCGATGATGCGTGCGGCGACACGCCCCTCGCGGTCGAGCACGACCGTCGTGGGCACCGCCTGGATGGGCACCGAGCCCTCGAGCGTCGCGATCGTCTCGCCGCGCGTGTCCTCGATCGAGGGGTAGGGCACCTCGAACGTGCGCTCGAACGCGAGCGCGGCGCCCGCGTCGTCGGTGCTGTTGATCCCGAGCAGGCGCACCCCCTGGTCCGCGCGGTCGTTCGCGAGCGCGACCAGGTCCGGCGCCTCGGCCCGGCACGGCGCGCACGACGCGTACCAGGTGTTGAGCACGACGACGTCGCCGGCCCACTCGCTCGTGTCGATCGCGTTGCCCTCGAAGTCCGTGCCGGTCAGGACGACGGGGTCGTCACGGTCCGACACGTCCCACGTCTTGACCGAGCCGTCGCCCGAGACGTAGCCCTGACCCACGACGTCGTCGGGGCTCGTGGCGCCCGACTCCTGGGCGCAGCCCGTGAGGACCAGGCCGAGCGAGACGATCGCGACGGGGACGAGAGCAGGACGACCGGCGGTGCGACGCCCGGGTGCGGGCGCGCGACCGTGCCGGGCACGGAAGGGGTGGATCATGGCAGCACTGTCTCCCACCTGCCTGGGCACAACCTGAGAAACCCCTGGTGGGTCACGCTCCGGAGACCTTCGCGGCCCCCGGCAGCAGGTCCGCGACCGGCTCGGTGTAGTGGATCCCGACGAGGCGGTCGCCGTCGAAGCGCAACGAGGTGAGGGACGCGAGCGAGCACTGACGGTTGCGCGGGTCGTGCCACAGGCGCTTGCCCTCGAACGCCAGCCGCGAGATCCAGATGGGGAGCTGGTGGCTCACGAGCACGACCTCGCGCCCCTCGGCCTGCGCGCGGGCGTCGTGGATCGCGGCGTGCATGCGCGCGACCTGCTCCTTGTAGGGCTCGCCCCAGGACGGGCGCAGCGGGTTCCAGAGGTAGGGCCAGTGCCCGGGGTGGCGCAGCGAGCCGTCGCCCACGCCGAACTTCATCCCCTCGAAGTGGTTGCCCGCCTCGATGAGCCGCTCGTCGGTCCCGAGCGGCAGGCCGAAGGCCTCGGCGACGGGCGTCGCGGTCTCCTGCGCGCGCTGGAGCGGGGACGCGATGACCAGGGCGACGTCGAAGGGCTCGTGCGCGCCGTCGTCGGGCAGTGCGGGTGCGCCTTCCGCGGGCTTGCCCGACAGGTGCCCCGCGACGCGACGCGCCATGGTGTGCCCGAGCTCGGAGAGGTGGTACCCGGGGATTCGCCCGTAGAGGATGCCGTCCGGGTTGAAGACTTCACCGTGACGCATGAGGTGGACCGTGGTTGCAACCATGCCGACCAGTCTCCCAAAGATCTGGCCCGCGCGGTGCACGTGCCCGGGGTGCTCCGGGCCACACCTCGCCGCCCGGCGCGCCTGGGTCTTGGCTACTGCTCGTGCGGCTCCACGACCCGGCACGCCTCGGCGACCGCTTCCATGGCCTCGCCGAGGTTGCGCAGCTGCGCCGGGGTCAGGACGTCGACCAGGTAGCGACGGACCGCGGTCACGTGGCCCGGGGCCGACGCGACGAGCTCGGCGTACCCCGCCTCCGTCATGACGCAGTTCACACCTCGTCCGTCACCCACGCTCGCGGCGCGACGCACGAGCCCGCGCTGCTCCATGCGGTGGACCGTGTGGGTCACGCGGCTGCGGGAGCGGGCCAGGCCGTCGGCCAGCGCGGACATGCGCAGGGTGTGGTCGGCCGCCTCGGACAGACGGACCAGGAGCTCGTACTCACCGAGGGTCAGGCTCGAGAGGTCCTCGTGCTCCCTGCTGAGGGCTTCGACGAACCGCGCCGAGCCGTCGAGGAACGAGCGCCAGTAGCGCTGCTGGTCGTCGTCGAGCCAGGAGGTGTCGTGCACCGTGGTGGCGTGCTGGTCCTGCTGAGCCGTCATCTCTTCCTTCATCCGTCACGCCCCCTCCGTGTGAACAACGGCCCCATTCTCCCATCGTCGGGGGTGGTGGCCGGTCCAGGGAGAACTCGTGCCCTCCTCGGGGAATAGAGGGCGGTGGGCTTGCGTTGATGCGTTCGTATGAAGTTGAATCTTCAACTAATGGCACGTCGACGGCGCGCCTGACGCAACGCAACTCGACCTCTCAGGAGACACCCATGGCCACGAACCTTCCTTCCGGACTGACCGCAGGCACCTACGCGATCGACCCCTCGCACTCGCAGGCGACCTTCACGGTCCGCCACGCAGGCATCTCCAAGGTCCGCGGCTCGCTCGCGATCGCCGACGGCAACATCACCATCGGTGACGACGTCGAGTCCTCCAACGTGGTCGCCGCGATCGACGCCAAGTCGGTCAACACGGGTGACGCGGGCCGCGACGGCCACCTCCAGTCGGCCGACTTCTGGGACGCCGAGAAGAACCCGACCTGGAACTTCGTCTCGACCGCCGTCGAGGCCGACGACGACGACTTCGTCATCGCGGGCGACCTGACCATCAACGGCGTGACCAAGCCGGTCAAGCTCGAGACCGAGTTCACGGGCACCGCCGTCGACGCCTACGGCAACTCGCGCGCCGGGTTCGAGGCCGAGACCGAGATCTCCCGCAAGGAGTTCGGCCTGACCTGGAACGTGGCCCTCGAGGCCGGTGGCGTGCTCGTCGGCGACAAGATCAAGATCGCGCTCGACCTCTCGGCGATCAAGCAGGCCTGAGCCTCTCGCCCCCGACCGGCCCCCGCGTCCTGACGCGGCCGGTACGCCAGGAGCCGGCGACCCGTCACGGGTCGCCGGCTCCTGTGCTGTCCGGGCGAGGTGCGCACGGGGCCCGACGGCGGGAGGTGCCCGCGCGGTCGGCTCGCCGCCCGTCGGGGTGCCCTAGGCTCCGGCGCCCTCGTCGTCGTCCTCGTCCGGAGCGGGCTCGCCCGGGGGACGGTTCGCGAGTGCTCGTGCCTGCGCGTGGAAGGCCAGGATCTGCAGCTCGCTGCCCACGTCGACGGACCGCACGATCACGTCGTCGGGCAGCTGGAGGGCGCGAGGCGCGAAGTTGAGGATCTCGCGGACCCCTGCCTCGACGACGCGCTCGGCGACGTCCTGCGCGACGTGCGCGGGCGTGGCCAGGACGACGATCGTGACGTTCTCGCGGGCGATGACCTCCTCGAGCGCGTCTACGTGCTCGACCACGAGGCCCGCCGCCTCGGTGCCCACGACCGAGGGCGACGCGTCGAGCAGGGCCGCTACCTCGAAGCCGCGGGTCCCGTAGCCCGAGTAGTTCGCGAGCGCGTGGCCCAGGCTACCGATACCGATGATGGCGATCCGGTGCTCGTCGGTCACGCCCAGCGCCGACGTGATGTAGGTCGCGAGCGAGTCCACCACGTACCCCACGCCGCGCGTCCCGTACGACCCGAGGAACGACAGGTCCTTGCGGAGCTGTGCGGAACCGACCCCGGCCAGCTCGGCGAGCTCGGTCGACGACGTGGTCTCCACGCCGCGTCCCTCCAGGTCGCGCAACGCCCGCAGATAGGCGGGCAGACGTGTCACCGTCGCGCCAGGAATGCCGGTGTCCCCCAGGGTCTCAGCCACTCGTACCACCCATACCTCGTCATGTCGTCGTCGTTGACGACCTCGCTGTGCTGCTTTCTCGGATCATCTCAGGCTCTGGCCCCGAACGCGGAACGTCAGCCGCTGACGCGCCGCCGGGCGAGCGCCTTGGCGAGCCGTGCGCCGTCGACCTGCCAGAACCCTTGCTGGACCCCGTCCACGGTCACGACCGGGACGTAGTCGCCGTACTCGGACGCGAGCACACCGGTCGGGTCGTCGTCCACGTCGACCTCGGTCCACGTGACCTGCTGCTCGGCGCACACCGCCTCGACGATCTCGCGGGCCGTGTCGCACAGGTGGCACCCGTCGCGCCCGTAGAGCACGACGCGCGGGGGCAGGGGAGGCACGGCCCGGGGAGGGGCGGCCGGGGCGAGCGCCTCGGCCACTGCCTCGGGTCCTGCGGCTCGACCTGTGGCATGTCCGGCGGCGGGTTCTGCGGTGCTCACTCCCCCAGCCTACGCATCCCGGACAGAAGGTCCGTCCGGGTGCCCGGCGTCCTGAGGCGCGCGGGTCGTCGGCGGGCGTCGGCGGGCGCCGATAGAGTGGACGGCATGCCGACGTCTGCACCTGGGTCCACCCATCCGACGGCGGCCTTCTTCGACGTCGACAACACCATCATCCGGGGCGCCAGCTCGTTCCACCTGGCCCGGGCGCTGTACCAGCGCGGCTTCTTCTCCACCCCGGACCTCGTGACGTTCGCGTTCCACCAGGCCCGGTACCTCCTGCTCGGGGAGAACAAGCGCCAGATCGACCAGGTCCGCTCCCGGGCCCTCGACCTCATCGCCGGCCGCTCGGTCGCCGAGGTCGTCGCGATCGGCGAGGAGGTCTACGACCAGGTCCTGTCCCTGCGGATCTTCCCCGGGACCCAGAAGCTCCTCGACGAGCACATCGCGGCCGGTCACCAGGTGTGGCTCGTGTCCGCGACCCCTCTGGAGATCGGCCAGCTCATCGCCCGGCGGCTCGGGGCCACCGGGGCGCTCGGCACGGTCGCCGAGCACGAGGACGGTCTCTACACGGGCCGCCTCGTGGGCGACATGATGCACGGCCGGGCCAAGGCCGCGGGCGTGCGCGAGCTCGCCGAGCGCCACGGGATCGACCTCTCGGCCTCCTACGCCTACGGCGACTCGCTCAACGACGTCACCATGATGCAGGCCGTGGGCCACCCGTGCGCGATCAACCCGGACACGCGGCTGCGTCGCCACGCCAAGGACGTCGGGTGGCCCATCCGCGAGTTCCGCGGCCGGCGCCGACGCGTCGCGAACCGGGGGCTCAAGACCGCGAGCTGGGCGGGGGCGGCCTGGGTCCTCGGGCTCGTCATGCGCTCGATCCGGCGCTCGCTCAAGGGCCGCACCGGCCTCTGACCCGCTGCTCCCCGGTCTGGCGGCCGGCAGGGACCCGACCATCCGGGGCCTGCGGCAGTCCTGGAGCCCGCGACGATCCCGGGCATGCGAAGAGCCCGGCACCCCTGAGGGGTTCCGGGCTCCTGCGGCAACCGGCGCGTGAACGCGCCGCGCTGCTACTTCTTGTTACGACGCTGGTGGCGCGTCTTGCGAAGCAGCTTGCGGTGCTTCTTCTTGGCCATACGCTTGCGGCGCTTCTTGATGACGGAGCCCATGGGTCCTCACAATGCTGGATCGGTGTGCGATCGGGATCGCCCCGATCATGGTGGTCCACGGCTGATCGGGAACCGACCAACACGAGAAAAAGTCCGTCCCTTAGCCTACCTGCTCCCAGCCTGTCGCCAGAAATCGAGCGAGGGTGACGTCGTCGGGCGGGGGGCGGGACACCCTGGCGGGCGCTCGCCCGCCGCCCGGTTCCGGGGCTCCCCGGACCGCCTCAGTCGAAGTGCGCGTCCAGTCCCAGCAACGGGAACACGGCCTTGCGCGTCGCGACGACCGCGCGGTCGACCTCGTCCTCGGGGTCGTAGCCCCGCCCCCACGACGTGAACGCGACCTCGCCGTCCCCCATGAGCGCGGCGGTCTCGCGATGAGCGACCGCGGTGATGTGGTCGCGCCACGCGACCGGCACGGGCGTGGACGGCGCCACGGGCGCGTGGACGACCTCCGCGACGACGTTGGACCACGCGAACGGGACGACCGACGTGACCGAGTAGCCCCCGCCGCCCAGGGCGACCCAGCGCCCCTCGGCGAGCTCGTGCGTCAGCTCGTGGATCCAGCGCACGGCCGTGCGCTGGGCGTCGATGCTCACGTCGAGGTCGCTCAACGGGTCGTGACCGTGCGCGTCGCAGCCGTGCTGGGACACCACCACCTGCGGCCGGAACGCGCGCAGGACGGGCGGGACCACCGCGTCGACGGCCCGCAGCCAGCGCGAGCCGTCGGTCCGGCGCGGCAGGCCGAGGTTGACCGCGGTACCCGACGCCGTGGCGCCGCCCGTGTCCGTCGCGTGGCCCGTGCCGGGGAACAGCGTCGCGCCGCTCTGGTGGACCGAGACCGTCAGGACGCGCGGGTCGTCCCAGAAGATCGACTCGACGCCGTCGCCGTGGTGCGCGTCCAGGTCGACGTACGCGACACGCTCGGCGCCGTCGTCGAGGAGGCGCCGGACCGCCGCCGCGGCGTCGTTGTAGATGCAGAAGCCGGACGCTGCCCCGCGCTGGGCGTGGTGCATGCCGCCCGCGATGTTCACGGCGTGCAGCGCGTGCCCCGACCAGACCGCGCCCGCGGCCTCGTACGAGCCGGACAGGATGCGTGCCGCGGCCTCGTGCATCCCGGCGAAGACCGGGTCGTCCTCGGTGCCCAGCCCCAGCGCGGCGTTCTCCACCCCCTGCTCCGAGGCCGCGTGCACCGCGGCGACGTATGCCGGGTCGTGCACCAGGTCGAGCACCTCGTCGGTGGCCGGCGACGTCCCGACGACCTCGACCCCCGGGGCGTCGAGCAGACCCAGCGCGCGCACCAGGCGCATGGTCAGGTCCAGACGCGTCGGGGACATGGGGTGTCCGTGCCCGAAGTCGTACCCCAGCAGGTCCGGGCTCCACACGACCTGCGCGACGAACGGCACGGTGTCGGTTCCGGTCACGTGCGCTCCTCGGTCGGTGGTCCTCGTCCGGACGGCGGGTGCTCCGTCGCACGGCCCGTACCGCGGCACGCGACGGTGTCGGCGGCAGGCAGGAAACACGGTAGCGCCCGCACGGCCCGACGGCGCCACGCGGTTCAGCCGGTGGGCAGGGGCCGTCCTGTGGCAGAGTTGGGCGACACATCGGCACGCACGGCGACCGGACGACCCCGCAAGGGCCTCCCCCGCCACCCGTCCACCCGGACGAGGACGCACGGACAGCGAGACGGAGGACCGATGCCCCAGGGGGTTTCCGGGCGCTTCTTCGCAGGACGAGAGCTGGTCGACCGCCTCGCCCGCCACTCCCCGGCCCGCCTCGCGGTCACGGTCTTCGCGGCGGTGATCTCGCTCTTCACGCTGCTCCTCATGGCCCCCTGGGCCACGACGTCCGGGAAGTCGGCGCCGCTGATCGACGCGCTCTTCACCGCGACGTCGGCCGTGTGCGTCACGGGCCTCGTGGTCGTCCCGACGGGAACCTACTGGTCCACGTACGGGCAGGTCGTGATCCTCGTGGGCATCAAGATCGGTGGTCTGGGCGTCATGACGCTCGCCTCGATCCTCGGCATGGCCGTCTCGCGGCGCATCGGCCTGACGCAGAAGCTGCTCACGGCCTCGGAGACCAAGACGACCCGGCTCGGCGAGGTCGGTTCGCTCGTGCGCGTCGTCATCATCACCTCGACCAGCATCGAGCTGCTCATCGCGCTGCTGCTCCTGCCGCGCTTCATCGTGCTCGAGGAGACGTTCGGCGAGGCCGCCTGGCACGGCCTGTTCTACGGGATCTCGGCGTTCAACAACGCGGGCTTCATCCCCACGGCCGAGGGCCTGACCCCCTACGTGGGCGACTGGATGCTGCTCATGCCGATCATCATCGGCGTGTTCATCGGCTCGCTGGGGTTCCCCGTGATCCTCAACATCATGCGCAACCGGCGGCGCGCCTCGAAGTGGAACCTGCACACCAAGCTGACGCTCACCACGAGCGCGGTGCTGGTCGTGGTGGCCGTGGTCCTGTTCGCGGCGTTCGAGTGGACCAACGCCAAGACGCTCGGCCCGCTGAGCCTCAACGAGAAGATCCTCGCGTCGCTGTTCGCCGGGGTCATGCCACGGTCCGCGGGCTTCTCGACGATCGACATCAACGGCATGCACGAGTCGAGCTGGCTCATCACCGACGCGCTCATGTTCGTCGGTGGCGGCAGCGCCTCGACGGCGGGCGGCATCAAGGTCACGACGCTCGCGGTCATGCTGCTCGCGATCGTGTCCGAGGCGCGCGGCGACCGCGACCTCGAGGCGTTCGGTCGGCGCATCCCGCGCGAGACCCTGCGCCTGGCCGTGGCCGTGTCGTTCATCGGCGCGACGGCCGTGCTCGTGGCGAGCCTGCTGCTGCTCGAGATCACGGGCTGGACCCTCGACGTGATCCTCTTCGAGACCATCTCGGCGTTCGCGACCGTGGGCCTCTCGACGGGCGTGACGGCCGACCTCCCGACCGCCGGCAAGTACGTCCTCGTCGTGCTCATGTTCATCGGCCGCACCGGGACCATGACGCTCGCGGCGGCACTCGCGCTGCGCGACCGGCGCCGCGTGATCCGCTACCCCGAGGAACGCCCGATCATCGGCTGACCCCGCCCCCTGCTCCCCCTGGCGCGGTCCCGGCTCACGGCCGGCCCGCCTCTCCCGACGAAAGGTCCCCAGGTGCCCGACAAGAAGGCCCCCGAGAAGAACGCCGGCGTGCTCGTGATCGGGCTCGGCCGGTTCGGCTCCGCGATCGCCGCGACCCTCGACCGGCTCGGCCAGGACGTGCTCGCGGTCGAGCGCTCGCCCGAGCTCATCGCGCAGTGGTCGGGCCGCATCCCCCTCGTCGAGGCCGACGCCTCGAACCCCACCGCCCTGGAGCAGCTCGGCGCGCGCGACTTCCCGGTCGCGGTCGTGGGCGTGGGCACCTCGCTCGAGGCGAGCGTGCTCATCACGGGCAACCTGGTGGACCTGGGCACGCCCCAGATCTGGGCCAAGGCCATCTCGGCCGAGCACGGGCGCATCCTGCAGCGCATCGGCGCGCACCACGTGGTGTTCCCCGAGGCCGACGCGGGCAGCCGCGTGGCGCACCTGGTCTCGGGCAAGCTGCTCGACTACATCGAGGTCGAGGACGGCTTCACGATCGTCAAGATGCGGCCACCCAAGGAGACGCAGGGCTTCACGATCGAGCAGACCAAGGTCCGCGACCGCTACGGCGTGACCATCATCGGCGTGAAGTCGCCCGGCCAGGACTTCGTCTACGCCGAGCCGACCACGCGCATCTCCGCGAACGACCTGCTCATCGTCTCGGGGCACGCGGAGCTGCTCGAGCGGTTCGCGGCGCGTCCGTAGCCACGCACGGGGCACGCGTTCTCCCCACCGAGCGATCAGATGTCAGAAGCCCACCGGGGTATGTCCCGGTGGGCTTCTGACGACTGATCGACGTCTCGTCGTCCGGGTCACGTGCCGGCGCCGGCGGACCGGTCCTGGGGCCGCGAGGGCACGCAGGCCCGACGACGTCGCTCAGCTCGCGCGGGTCCGGCGCCGTCTCAGGGCCGCGCCTCCCGCGACGAGGCCACCGGCGATCGCCAGGGTGCCCACGACCGTGACGCCCGTGGAGGCCAGCGGGCCGGGAACCGTGCCGGGGGTCCCGCCCTCGGCCGTCGTGCCGTTGCCCGTGGTCGTCCCTCCGCCCGTTCCACCGCCGTCCGTTCCGCCGACGGCGCTGCGGACGTCGAACGACGCCGACCGGACCGAGGCTCCGCTCACGGGGTCGGTCACCACGACGTAGTGGGGTCCGGGGATCGTCGAGAGCGGGATGGTCGTGACGAGCTCGATGGTCCCGTCGGCGCGCGCCGTCACGGTCCCGAGGAACGTGGGCGTCGAGTGGAGGTGCACGTCGTACGTCACGAAGGGCACGAATCCCTGACCCCGGACGACGAGCGTCCCGCCCGGGACGGGGTTCTCCGCGACCGTGTCGACCGCGGAGAGCGTGGTGATCCCCGTGATGCCGACCTGCAGGCTCACGCCCTCCGGTCCGTGGTCCCCGACCGGCACCGGCGGAGCGGCGACCGCGGGCAGCCCTCCGAGGACGATCCCGCCTGCCACGACCAGTCCTGCCACAGCCCCTGCGAACGTGCGGGCTCGAGCCCGCGGGTCCACGATCCGCACTTGCGCACTCCCTTGTCGCCTCGCGCCCCCGAGCGCGCCCATCCTCCCACGTCCTGGGGCCCCTGCGGGCGCCTCAGCGGGTGAGATTCGGCGAACCGTGGTAGAGGCGGCGCTGAGGCCTCCCGGCCAGGCCTACGCGGTCCGGCGCCTCAGCGTGAGCGTCCCCAGGACGATCGCGCCCAGGATGAACCCGACGATGACCGCGACGGCACCGCGGACGTCGGCGAACCCGCCGCCCGCAGCCACGTCCTGGAGCGCCGAGACGCCGTACGTCAGGGGCAGCACGCGGCTGATGGCCTCGAGCACCGCGGGCATCTCGTCGCGCGGCATGAGCAGGCCGCACGTGATGAGCTGCGGGAACAGGACCACGGGCATGAGCTGCACGGCCTGGAACTCCGAGCGGGCCAGTGCCGAGGCTGCGAGCCCCAGGCACGACCCGAGGATCGCGTCGAGCACCGCGACGAGCACCACGAGGCCCACGGGCCCCGCGACGTCCATGCCGCACACCCACACCGCGAACGCCACCACGACCAGGGCCTGCACGGTCGCGAGGAGCGCGAACGCGAGCGCGTACCCGCCCACGAAGTCGCCCTTGCCGAGCGGCATGGTCATGAGGCGCTCGAGCGTCCCCGACTGCCGTTCGCGCAGCGTCGTGACGCTCGTGACGAGGAACATGATGATCATGGGGAACAGCCCCACGAGGATGGGGCCGAACTGGTCCAGGACGGGCGTCCCGTCGAACATCCAGGCGATGAGCCCGAGCAGCACGCACGGCAGCACGACGAGCAGCGCGATGGTGCGCGGGTCGTTGCGGATCTGCCGCAGGACCCGGCCCGCGGTCGCGAGGGTCAGGCCCGGGCTCAGGGCACGGGGTGCGTGCCGCACCGGGGCTGCGCGCTCGCCCTCGCGCCTCGACGTACCCGTCGCGAGCGTCGCCGCTTCCCGTGCGTCGTGCGCGCTCATGACGCCTCCCCTCCGAGGTGACGCGGACTCCTGGCGGCCGCTGCGCCGTCGGGCACGGGGGTCTCCTCCACGAGGCGCAGGAACGCGTGCTCGACGTCGTGGGCGCCCGTGCGCTCGAGCAGGCCCGGCAGGGTGTCGTCCGCGAGCAGGCGACCGTCGCGCAGGAGCAGGAGCCGGTCGCAGCGCGTCGCCTCGTCCATGACGTGCGACGACACGAGCAGCGAGGTCCCGGCGTCACGCAGGCGCGCGAACAGGTCCCACAGGTCGCGGCGCAGCACGGGGTCGAGCCCGACGGTCGGCTCGTCGAGCACGAGCAGCTGCGGGTCTCCGAGCAGCGCGGCCGCCAGCGAGACCCGCGAGCGCTCACCACCCGAGAGCGTGCCGACCCGGCGCCGGGCGTGCCGCGCGAGGTCCACGGCGTCGGTCACGCGCGCGACGTCGCGCGGACCGACGCCCAGGATCGTCGCGAAGTAGCGCAGGTTCTCGGTCACGCTGAGGTCCGCGTAGACGCTGGGCGACTGGGTCACGTACCCGACCTGGCGCCGCAGCACGGGGTCGCCGGCCGCGCGGCCCAGGACCTCGACCTCGCCGCCCGTGATCTGCTGGACCCCGACGAGCGCGCGCATGAGCGTGGTCTTGCCGCTGCCGCTCGGCCCGAGCAGGCCGACGATCTGACGGTCAGGAACCGTGAGGTCGAGCCCGTGCAGGACCGTGGTCCCGCCGCGGTCGACGCGGAGGCTGCGGACGCTGATGACCGGGTCAGTATTCCCCATGTGAGGAATTCTGCTCCTCGGGAGGTCCCGGCGCAAGACCCTCGTCCACGCCCTCGAGATACCGCTGGATCGTCGGGGCGATCGACCGCACCAGCTCGTCGGGGGACATCGACGCCACGGGCTCGAGGCGCAGAAGGTGCCGGGCGACCAGCACCCCGAGCACCTGGCTCGCGACCAGCCCCACGCGCCGCGCCGCGACCTCGCGCGGCAGGAGCGCGGCGACCTGGTCGAACACCGTCCGCTGGAGATAGCGCGGCAGCTCCTGCACGTGCCCGTCGGCCGACAGCAGCCCGGACAGCACGAGCCGGAGCTGGACCTGCCCGTCGGGCGCGTCCCAGACCGCGAGCACGGTCCGCGCGAGCCGCTCCCCCAGGCCCTCGATCCCGCCCTCGGCGAACCGGCCCGCGAGCGCCTGCGGGTCCGCGACCGCGGGGACGAGCGAGGCCGCGAAGAGCTCGCCCTTGCCGTCGAAGTAGTGCCGGATCAGTCCGGGGTCCACCCCGGCCGCGCGTGCCACACCGCGCATGCTCACGGCGTCGTAGCCCTTGGCGGCGAACTCCTCGCGCGCCGCGGCCACGATCGACGCCCGGGTGTCCTCGCCCGCGGGCCGTCGGCCCCGCCGCACCGCACCAGCACTCATGCCTCGATTCTGCCCGACGGCGGAGCGCACCCGCGCTCCCGGGTGCGCTGCGGCGTCGGGCGGGAGAGGACGACGACGCCCGGTCCGCCGCGACGCAAGGAGACGTCGCGGCGGACCGGGCGTGGGCCCCGGTGCACCGGCCGGCCAGAGCACGGCGCGGGGCAGCCGCGGGACGAGACAGCACCGCCTCGCCCCGCGGCGGTCATCGGGTCAGCCGGTCACCCGCAGTCGAGGGCCGCGTACGGCGCCTCGAACGTCGCGGAGGTGCCGTCGTCACCACCCGTGCTCGCGGTGATCGTGACGACCCCGGCCTCGACCGAGCCCGCACGCGTCGCGAACGACTGCGACGCCGACCTGCCCGGCGCCACGCCCACGAACGACTTGGACCCGAACGCCGAGCCGACCTTGACGTCGACCGGCACGTCCTCACCGTTCACCGCACGCACCGAGACCGTGACCTTGCCCGCCACGCACTTCGCCGTGGCCGAGACCTCGACCGCGAGGTCGGGCTCGGGCTCGCCCAGGGCGGGCAGCTCGATCCGCTGACGGACCTCCTGGTTGCCCGCGGCGTCGGTCGCCGCGAACTCGATGACCTGCGGCTCCTCGGTCAGGGCACGCGTGAACGGCTCCTGGTAGGTGCCCCAGAACGTGCCCGGGCCCTCCCACTGGATCCGGTCCACGCCCGACCCGGCGTCCGTCGCGGTGAGCGTCACCTCGACGCTCGACCCGAGGTTCTTGACCGTGGCGACCGTGACCGGCGCGGTCGCGTCGACCTTGAGCTCGCGCGTGGCCTCGCCCACGTTGCCGGACGCGTCGGTCGCGCGGGCCGCGACCGTGCGCACCCCGTCCGTGTCGACCGTGACCGGACCCGTGTACGCGGCCCAGGCACCGCCGTCGACCGAGACCTCGACCGCGGGGGCCGGGTCGCGGTTGTCGCTCGCCGCGACCGTCACCCGCACGGGCTCGACGTACCAGCCCGAGGTCGCCGGCCCCGGCTCGACCGACAGGAAGACCGTGGGTGCGATGGTGTCCTCGGCGTCGTCCGGGGCCACGACGAACACGGTCGCCTCGGCCGGCAGGTCGGTCCCCTCGACGTCCCCCTCCACGAAGAAGAGCCCGCCCGCCTCGGCGTACTGCGACGGCTCGACGGCGTCCCACTCGACGCCCGTGCGGCTGTCGCGCGAGCCGTCCTCGAACGCGGCCGTGACGCTCGACGGCAAGGTCGGCGCGGTGCCCGCGAGGGTCACGACGCTCACGTAGTCGACCTCGGTCACGTCGCCGGGCTCGCCGTCGCGCACGTAGACCGTGCCCTGGACGGGCTCGACGATCCCCTCGGCCACCCCCGTGACGCCGAAGCTGCCCTTCTCGGCGACCTGCTCGGCCGTGACGTCGGCCCAGTCGACAGCGACGGACGCGACGCGCCCGTCCTCGTAGATCGCGTCGACGTCCTCGGGCAGGTCCGGCAGCTCGCCCACGAGCGTGGGGACGTGCACGGGCGAGACGTCGATGGGCGCGTTGGGGTCGACCGGCTCGGGCTCCTCGGTGCCGCCCGTGCCCCACAGCTCCCACTCGGTGACCCCGACGGCCGAGTACGTCGCGACCGTGGCTCCCTTGAGCGCGTTGAACGTCGCCCTCACCTTGGTCGTGGTCACGGGCTCGAAGGTCGTCTCGTTCGGCGCGAGGCGCGCCGTCCCGTAGGCGCTGGGGTTGACGACGTCCTTGTACGTCGAGGTCGCCTCGTCCCAGTACTGGAACTTCCACGACCCCGGGACCCGGACGTTGTCGCCGTTGGCCCCCTCGCCGTCCGACCAGAACGACAGGACCGAGCGGCCGATCCGGACGGGCGCCTCCCACGCGTACTCGAGCCACTGCGTCGCGGGGCGGTTGCCGTCCCACGTGGCCCACGCCTTGTCGTACGAGCCGGTGTGCGCGACCTCTCCGTCGTTGACGGCGTCGATCGCGTGCCAGCTCGCGGTGTAGCTCGCCTCGGGAGTGCCGAGGAGGGCCACGTTGGCCGGAGCCTCCGCGGCGGCCGTCACGGCCGGGAGGGAAGAGCCCACCGCGGCGACCGCGATCCCCGCGCCGCCCAGCGCCCCGGCCCCCACGAGCACGCCCGCGAGCGTCGCCGCCGTCCACCGTCGCGGACGGGAGAACCCGGCCGCCCCTCGTCCTGCTCGTGCCATGACCGTCCCTCGTCCCGGGGCCCGCAGGCCCGTTGCGTCGTGCCTGTGCGTGCTGTCCGGCGCCGCGTCGCGACGCCCCTCGTGGGCGCTCACGCGATCTTCGCCTTGCCTGCCGCGACCAGGACCTTCTGGCTGTCGCGGCGCGTCAGCAGGCCCTCGGCCACGAAGGTCTCGGCCGTGCGCTGGACCGTCGCCAGGAACGCCGCACGGTCCGCGAACGAGCCCTCGGCCCAGACGACGTCGAGGAACGACGTGCCGTTGGCGCGGCGCGCGTTGGCCACGCCCGAGTCGGTGCCCGCGAACACGATCCTGGGCTCGGAGCGCTCGAAGTACATGTGGTAGAGCGCGCTGCCACCCGAGTACGCCGGCTCGAAGGTCAGGTCGCCGAGCTGGAACACGTTGTCCCCGAGCGCCTTGGCCGCGGTGTCCAGGCTCCCGTCGAGCCGCATGCTGGCGTACAGCGAGAGCTTGAGGAACTTCGTGGCCGCGCTGCGGGCCAGCAGGACCACCGGTCCGTAGTGCAGGGCCTGGATCGCCGGGTTGTCGATCGTGGGCTCGACGCGCAGCGAGAGCGGCATCGAGATCTCGACGCGGTCGCCGCTCGTCCACGTGCGGCTCACCGTGACGTAGGTGCCGGGCGTGGCCGCGAGGTCCTGCGCCTCACCGTTGACCCTCACGGTGAACCCGCGCTGGATCCAGCGCGGGACCCGCAGCCGCAGGTCGAGCGGACCCGAGCCGTTGACCACGAGCGTGCTCGCCCCGACCTTGGGGTACTCGGTCTGCTGCACGATCTCGAAGCCCTGCTCGGACCAGTCGAGCGTCGAGGCGACGTAGAGGTTGACGTGCAGCACGGGGTTGCCCGGGGCGTCCTCGGCCGACCGGAAGTAGATCGAGTCGCGGTACTTGACGTGGTTCTCGAGGCCCGTGCCCCCGCAGCACGTGCCCGTGTTGTCGTACTCGCGGCGCGCGCCGGGGTGGACCGGGTACATGTACGTGACCTCGGGGCTCGTCGAGGACTCGGCGTTCTTGCGCGAGCCCAGGATGTGGTTGAGCACCCCGGTCTCGTAGTAGTCCATGTACTTCGGGTCGAGCGTGTGGAAGTAGAGCAGGCGCGAGACCTTGAGCATGTTGTACGTCGCGCAGGTCTCGGCGTTGCGCGTGCCGATGTCCCCCGCGACGGTGTTCGCGGGGCCCCACAGCTCGCCCTCGCCGTTGCCGCCGTGCGCGTAGGTGCGCCCCGGGACGACCATGCCCCAGAAGTTCTTCACGGCGTCGAAGTACTTCTGCTCGTGCGTGTGCGAGTAGACCTTGAGGTAGCCCGGGAACTGCGGGATGTGCTGGTTGGCGTGCTTGCCGTTGAGCGTGTCGGTGCCTGCGGCCGAGGCGTTCACGAGCGCGTTGAGGTCGAACAGCTTCGCGGTCGCGAGGAAGTCCTCACGACCGGTGATCTGGTGGAGGTCGGCCATGACCTCGTTCATGCCGCCGTACTCGCCCGCGATGTAGATGGCCCACATGCGCTCGAGCTGGTCCGCGGGGAGCTTGCTCAGGCGGCTGTGGACCCACTCGCCCATCGACGTGACGATCTCGAGCGCCTGGGCCGAGCCCGTGAGGTGGTAGGCCTCGAGCAGTCCGGCCATGATCTTGTGGCACGTGTAGTACGGCGCCCAGATCTCGCCGTACGGCGCGTACTTCTCGAGCTGGCTGAACTGCCACTCGCCGTACGCGGCGAGGAAGCCCGGGTGGCTGTAGCGGCCCGTGGCCGCGAGCGCGGCCTGGACCTCGCCCAGCCCCGCGACGATCGCGTCGACCTTGTCCTTGAAGACGGCCTCGCCCGTGCTCCCGTAGGCGAGCGCGACCATCGACAGGAAGTGGCCAGCGTAGTGACCGCGCAGCAGGTTCGCGGTCTGGGTGTTCGCGCGGCCCGGGTAGTCGTCAGGACCCCAGGCGTCCTCGTTGGCGTGCCCGAACCCCTCCCACCCGCCGGGGGCGTTGGCCCCCTTGGTGTCGAGCCCTGCGGTCCGACGGAAGACCGCGAGGATCCGGTCGACCGGGTAGGCCCGGGCGAGGTTGAGCGCCTGGTCCTGCGCCCGCGTGAAGACGCTCGGCTCGAGCGTGACCTGCGACATCGAGAACGGCTGTGCCGTCCATCCGTCGAGGGCGACGCTGCGGTCGAGCGACTGCAGGAAGCGCCGGCTGACCGGCGGGGCGGGGTTGACGAACGGTGCCGGTGCGGCGACGGCTGGTGCCGCGACCGCGAGGTTCCCTCCTGCTCCGGCAAGGGTCGCAGCACCGGCTGCGGCCCCGAACGTCAGCGCGCCGAGCCGTAGGACGGATCGGCGCGAGTAGGTCGAGTCGTGCTCTGACATGTCGTGTCACTCCTCATCGAGTTTCGATTCTTCGAGCTGGTGGTGCTGCAGGACCCGACCGCCGGTGGCATCGAGCAGACGACGGGCGCAGGAGGGAAACCTCGCCCACTGCCGGTCAGGCCCTGTCCGGGCCGGGCGGGGGCACGTCGCCCCCGCCCGGCCCGGAAGTGCTAGCCGCAGTCGAGGGCCGCGTACGGCGCCTCGAACGTGGCGGTGACGGGCGAGGCGCCCGTCGTGCTCGCGGTGATCGTGACGACCCCGGCCTCGACCGAGCCCGCACGCGTCGCGAACGACTGCGACGCCGACCTGCCCGGCGCCACGCCCACGAACGACTTGGACCCGAACGCCGAGGCGACCTTGACGTCGACCGGCACGTCTTCACCGTTCACCGCACGCACCGACACGGCGACCTTGCCCGCGACACACTTCGCCGTGGCCGAGACCTCGACCACGAGGTCGGGCTCGGGCTCGGGGTCGACGGGGGCCGTCACGGTGACCGTGGCGGTGGCCCGCGTCGTGATCGACGGGCCGAACGACCCGCTGACCGCGAACGTGCCGGCCTGCGCCCAGGACGCAGGGTCGACCGCGTCCCACGTGACCGCGAGGTCCTTGGTCGCACCGTCGCCGTACGTCGCGGCGACCGTGGCCGGCAGGACGGGCGCGGTACCCGCGGCCGTCGTGACCGTGACCGGGGCGGCCGAGGCCACGAACGCGTCGGGCTGGTAGTGCGCGAGCAGGCGGTCGTACTCGGCTTGCGTGACCGGGAGCACCGTGCCGTGGCGAGGGCTCACGGGCAGGGTCGCGGGCTCGGACTTGGTCCAGACCCCCGAGTCGAGGTCGGTCGACTCGAACGGGACGTAGCCCTTGCCGCCGTGGTAGCTGGGCTGGTCCATGAAGACGTACCACTTCTCCTCGGTGTTGGACTTGAAGACCGTGGGTCCCTCGCCCGCCGTGAAGGTGCCGCCGTAGCCGTTGGGCTGCCCCACGCCGATGTTCTCGGTGATGAGGTCCCAGCTCGTGGCGCGCAGGTCCGTGGACTTCTCGCTCCGGACCGTCATGTACTTCTCGTCCTTGATGAAGCGGTAGTACGTGTCGCCCACCTTGGTCACCGAGGCGTCGATGATGCCGAGGCCCGTGCCGCGCTTGTTGTCGACCCAGATCCGCGGCTCGCTGAAGGTCACGAAGTCACGCGTCGTGGCGTACATCATGCGCTGGTAGCTCGTGGCGATCTTGCGGTCGCTGCTGTCGGTCGTCGGGTAGAGGGCCGAGGCCCAGTACACGACGTACTCGCCCGCGGCCTCGTCGTAGAACGCCTCGGGGGCCCAGGTGTTGCCCGCGTAGTCGCTCGAGACCTTGACCATGCGCTGGTCGGACCAGCTCACGAGGTCGGTCGACTCCCAGACCATGAGGCTCAGCGAGCCGCGCTCCTGCGCGTTGCCGAAGTTGTTGCCGCCGTAGATCTTGAGGTCGGTCGCGACGAGGAAGAACTTGTCGCCCTCGGGCGAGCGGATGACGAACGGGTCGCGCAGACCCTTCTCCCCCAGGCCCGAGCGCAGGACGGTCTTGTCGTCGTTCAGCTCCTGCCACTTGAGCGGGTCGTTGCCCTGGCTCGCGGCGAAGTAGATCTCCTCGCCGTCGGCCGTGCTCTCACCCTTGAAGTAGGGGAAGAAGTACGCCGCGGGCTCCTGGGCCTCGGGGGCCTGGCGGACCGTCGCGGTGCGTGGCTGGGTCGAGGTCGCGGTGCCCTTGGTCGCGGTGACCGTGAGGGTCACCTCGGTGTCGCCCGCGCCGTGCGCGGGGCGGTGCACCACTCCCGTGTCGCTCACGGTGCCGGGCGCCGAGGACGTCCACGTCAGGGTCGAGCCCTGCGCACCCTTGGTCGGGAGCGTGAGGTTGCCACGGACGTCGGCGATGTTGGTCACGACGGCGTGCTGCGCGTCCCAGGCGGCCGCCTGGGCGTCGTCGAGCGCCGGGGGGACGACCACGGTGAAGGTCCGCGGGAGCGTCACGGCGCCGCGCGTGACCGAGGCCGTCAGGGTCACGCTCGCGGCCGGCCGCCCGGCGGCGGGCTGGGTGACCTTGCCCGACGACGTCACGACGTCCGCGTGCGAGGTCGCCCACGCGATGGTCGAGCCCTGCGCGCCCGTGACCGGGAGCGTGAGGTTGCTCGTGACGGCGCTCGTGTCGCCCAGGTCGAGCGCGGCGGCGTCGGCTCCCGCGGCCGCTGCCGAGGTCTTCTGCGCGAGGGCCGCGACGTCGTTCGCGGGCAGCGCCCGGTCGTAGACGCGGAAGTCGCGGACCTGGCCCTTGAGGTACTTGTCGCCCGAGTAGAGCGAGCGGCCGATGTAGTTGGCGGTCGTCGTCCCGGCGCCGATCGAGGCGGGGGTCGTGGTGACCGCGGTGTTCTGCGCGACCTGGACGCCGTCCTCGTAGAGGGTCCCGGTCGTGCCGGTCTGCGTGTAGGTCAGGTGCTTCCAGACCCCGCGCGCGAGGTTGGTGCCCTTGGTCGTGTTCTGCTCGGTCGACCAGTTGCCGGACGCGATGCCGGTCCGGTAGGCGTTGCCCGTGGTGAACAGGTAGCCGTTGCCGTTCGAGCCGCTCGTGTTGCCCATGCCCCAGATGAAGTAGGGCGTGGCCTGGGCCGTGTCGACCAGGACGTCGAGGTCGACCGTGACCGAGGTCAGGTTCTTGAGCAGGCTGTCGGGGAGCCGGACGTGGTCGTCGGCCCCGTCGAGCGTGATGCCGTTCGCGCTGCGCGCGGCCCCGTTGACCGTGGCGGCCCCGAAGGTCGAGCCCGGCGCCGAGTTCGCGGCCGACGTTCCGCTCGCCTCGTCGAGCTTGTACCAGGCGACGAGCCCGGCCTCGGGCAGGACGGGATCGGCGGCTGCCACAGCGGTGGTCGTCAGCCCGGTGGTCAGGGCGACGGCGACGCTCGCTGCAACGAGACGTCCCCTGGTTCTTCTCACGATGTGCTCCTTCGGTTCGTGGTGCGGCGGTGCGGGTGGTGCGGGCAGGGCGGGCGCCGTCGGCGCCCTCGCCGAGAAGTGAGTAGATGCCCCTCCTGCGCCCAGAACTGGGGCATCTACTCACTTCTCGGCGGCGACCAGCAGGTCAGCCGCAGCTGGTCGCTGCGTAGGTGACGTCGTAGGCCGTGGTGACCGGGGCGCCGTCGAGCACGGCCTGGGCCGTGACCGTGACCTTCCCGGCCGCGAGCGTCACCGCACGGGCCGAGAACGTCTGGGACGCGAGCTTGCCCGGCGCGACCTGGAGGAAGGTCTTGGTCCCGAGCGGCGTGGTGACGACCACGTCGACGGGCACCTCCTCGGTGTTCCTCACGAGCACCGTGAGCGCGGCCTTGCCGGCCACGCACTTGGGCGCGACCGTGACGTCGACCTCGACCTGCGCGGGCTCGGTCACGTCGAGCGGCGGGACGCTCTCGAGGGTCGGGACGACCTTCTGGATCAGCCCGTCCTCGCCGAACGTGAGGCGGTCGATGGTCGTCTCGCGGTGGTTCCCGTCACCGCCGGGGATCGCGAAGCGGTGGTAGGCGATGTACCACTCGTCGGTCCCGGGGACCTGGACGATCGAGCTGTGCCCGGTCCCGAGGATGCCCTGGGACACGTCCTTCTCGAGGATCACGCCGCGGTAGGTCCACGGCCCGTCGATGCTCGTCGACGTCGCGTACCCGACCCGGTAGTTCTCCGAGCCCGTGTCGTCGATCGAGTAGGTCAGGTGGTAGGTCCCCTCGCGGTAGTTGAGGAACAGGCCCTCGCGGAAGTTCGTCAGACCACCGAACTTCGTGATGGTGTCCTGCTTGACCGAGACCATGTCGTCGTTCAGCTCGGCGTACAGCGGCGCGTTGCTGCCGTTGCCCCAGAACAGGTAGAACGTGCCGGTCTGCGGGTCCTCGAACGCCGCCGGGTCGATCGCCTGCCCCGTCGTGACGGCCTCCCCGTTGGTGATCATGGCCGTCGGCTGCGCGGTGAAGGGCCCCTCGGGGCTGTCCGCGACCGCGACACCGATCGTCTTGCGGTTGTAGGTCGGGTTGTGCCCCGAGAAGTAGAAGTAGTACTTCCCGTCGCGCTCGACGATGGTCGGCGCCCACGCGTTGCCCGTGGCCCACGGGACGTCGCCCGCTGCGCCGTCGAGCGTGAGGAACGGCTCGGCCGAGCGCTCCCAGCTCGCGAGGTCGGTCGACTTCCACACGTAGAAGTCCTTGCCGCCCCAGCCGGGGGTGCCGTCGGTGGTCGCGTAGATGTAGTACACGCCGTCGAAGACCGCGATGTTCGGGTCCGCGTACAGGCCCGGCAGGACCGGGCTGCGCATCTCCTTGGCCTGGACGGTCCACGTGCGCGCGGCCCCGTCGGGGCCCGTCACGGTGTAGGTCACGGGCTGCGTGAGGTCCTGGACCGAGCCGTTGGCGGGCGTCACGGTCGCACGGTCGGACACGACCAGGCGAGGCGCGAGCGCGGAGCGGTCCGTGCCGGGCACCACCGGGAGCGTGACCGTGCTGGACCCGCCGTCGACGATCGCGGCGACCTTGAGCTCGGCGAGCTCGGCCCCCGTGACGGCCGAGTGGTCCTGACCGAGGTCCTTGACCTCGTCGGCGCTCAGGGCGTGGTCGTAGACGCGGAAGTCGCGGACGTCGCCCTTGAGGTACTTGTCGCCCGAGTAGAGCGAGCGGCCGATGTAGTTCGCGACCGTGGTGCCGTTACCGATCGATCCGGGGGTCGTGGTCACGTTGGTGTTCCGCGCGACCTGGATCCCGTCCTCGTAGAGGGTGCCGGTGGTGCCCGACTGCGTGTACGTCAGGTGCTTCCACACGCCGCGGGCGAGGTTCGAGCCCTTGGTCGTGTTCTGCTCGGTCGTGTAGTTCCCTGAGGCGATGGCCGTGCGGTACGCGTCCCCCGTCGTGAAGAGGTAGCCGTTGCCGCTCGACCCGCTCGTGTTGCCCAGGCCGTAGATGAAGTAGGGCGTGGACTGGGCGGTGTCGATGCGCACGTCGAGCGAGACGGTGATCTCCGTCAGGCCCTTGAGCACGTCGTTGGGCAGCTTGACGTGGTCGTCGACCCCGTCGAGACGCACGCCGTCCGTGCCGTTGCGGGCGGCCCCGCCCACGACGGTCGCGGGACCGACGGCGCTGCTCGGCGCCGAGTTCACGGCCTGCGTGCCGCTCGTCTCGTCCAGGCGGTACTGGACCACCAGGCCCGGGATCTCCTTCGTCACGTCGATCGTGACGGTCGCGGTGCGCGACCCGTCCGCGGTCGTGGCGGTCACGGTCGTGCTGCCCGCCGCGACGCCGCGCACGGTGCCCGCGGAGGGCCCGTTGGAGACGACGGTCGCGACCGACGGGTCGGCGCTCGTCCAGGTGATGGTGCGGGCCGTGGCGTTGGCGGGGGTCACGATCGCGGTGAGCGAGCGTGCCGATCCGACCGTGACCTGCGTCGAGGTGGGTGAGACCACCAGGCCCGTGACGGGGACGTCGCCCTCGACCACGGTCACGACGGCCTTGGCACGCACGCTCACGCCGGCGCCGAGCGAGCCCGTGACCTCGAAGGTCCCGGCCTGCGCGTAGCTCGCGGGGTCGATCGCGTCCCACGTGACGGCGGTCTGGGTGGTCGTGCCGGCTGCGGTGCGCGTGGCGACCGTGGCCGGCAGGACCGGCGCGTCACCGACGCTCACGACGGCCGTGACGTCCTGCGCCGACTCGACGAACGCGTCCGGCTGGTAGCCCTTGAGCAGCGCGTCGTACTCGGTCTGCGTCACGGGCAGGACCGTGCCGTGGCGCGGGCGCGAGGGCATCTCGTAGCCCGTGGACATCTTCCACTCGTCGGCGTTCAGGTCGGTCGTCTCGAAGGGCACGTAGCCGCGGCCGCCGAACTCGTCGATGAACAGGTACCACTTCTCCTCGGTGTTCGACTTGAAGATGGTCGGGCCCTCGCCCTGGTTGATGCCGCCGCCGAGCGAGTTGGCCTTGCCGATGCAGTCGGTGATGAAGTCGTAGCTCAGCGAGCGCAGCTCGCTCGCCTTCTCGCCCAGCACGAACTTGGAGCACGGCGTCGTGGACGTGTTGTTCCGCTCGTCCTTGGTGAAGCGGTAGAACTCGCCGTCGTGCTCGATCACGGTCGAGTCGATGACCGAGTAGCCCGGGTCGACCCACACCTGCGGCTCGGTGAACGTGTAGAAGTCGCGGGTCGTGGTGTACATCATGCGGTTGTACGTGTTGGCCGTGTGGCCCGGGTCGTCCTCCTCGTAGAGCTTGGAGGCCCAGAACACGACGTACGCGCCGATCGTCGCGTCGTAGTAGGCCTCGGGGGCCCAGGTGTTGCCCGCGGTCTCCGGGGAGACCTGGACGAGGCGCTGGTCGGTCCAGTTCACGAGGTCTGTCGACTCCCAGACCATGATCGACTTGGAGCCCGTGCGCTGGGACGCGTCCCAGTTGCCGTTGCCGTGGATCTTGAGGTCGGTCGCGATCTGGTAGAACTTGTCGCCCTCGGGAGAACGGATGACGAACGGGTCGCGCAGGCCCGTCTCCCCCAGGCTCGACGTCAGCACGGGCTGGTTGTCGTTGAGGTTCCGGTACTTGAGCGGGTCGTTGCCCTTGCTCAGGCCGAAGTAGACCTGCTCGCCGGTCGCGTAGCCCTCACCGATGAAGTAGGAGAACAGGTAGCCCGCGTAGTCCTGCTGCTCGGGGAGCGCGGGGACCGTCGCGTCGAACGCGCGCGTGGCCGTGGCCTGCCCCTTGCTCACCGTCGCGGTCAGCGTGACGGTCTGGTCGGCCTGGCCGTGCGCGGGTCGCGTGACCTCGCCCGACGGCGTGACGACCGTGGGTGCCGTGGTGGCCCACGTGACCGTGGTGCCCTCTGCTCCCGTGGTCGGCAGCGTGAGGTTGCCGCGGACGTCGTCGAGGTTCTTGACCTCGAGCGCGCCGGCCGCGGCGTCGACGACGCCCTGGTCGCCCGTGCCGGGCACCACGGTGACGTCGAACGTCCTGGTGGCGCTCTGGCCGCGCAGCGAGAGCGTCGCGGTCAGGGTCGCGGTGTGCGCCTGACCGACGGGCTGGGTGATGACGCCCGACGACGTCACGACGCTCGCGTCCGAGGTCGCCCAGGTGACGGTCGAGCCGCCCGTGCCCTTCGCGGGCAGCGTGAGGTTCTTGGCCACGGCGCTCGTGTCCCCGAGGGACAGGGCGCTGACGTCGGCGGAGAGCGACGCCGCGGCGTTCGCGGTGCTGAGGTCGGCGACCTCGGCGGCCGTGAGCGCGCGGTCGTAGAGGCGGAAGTCCTTGATGCGCCCCTTGAAGAGGTTGTCGGCCGCGTAGGCGGACTTGCCGAGGTAGTTGGCGGTCGTCTTCCCGTTGCCGATCGAGCCCGGCGTGTGGGTCACGGCCGTGTTGACCCCGACCTGCGCGCCGTCCTCGTAGAGGCGACCGGTGCCGGCACCCTGCGTGTAGGTAACGGTCTTCCAGACACCGCGCGCGAGGGCCGCGGAGGGCGACTTGGCCGTGTTCTGCTCGGCGCTCCACGCGGCGTTCGAGACCGACGCCCGGTAGTTCGCGTTGCCCGAGGAGAAGAGGTAGCCGTTGCCCGACTGCGGTGAGCCCACGGCCGTGTTGCCCAGGTTGTAGAAGAAGTAGTTGCCGCTCAGCGACGAGTCGATCCACACGTCGGCGCTGACCGTCACGGCCGAGTAGCCGGCCAGGAGGTCGTCGGGGAGGTCCACGTAGCTCGAGCCGCCGAACGTGAGCCCCTGCCCGTCGGTCCAGTCTCCGCCGCCGACGAGCGTGCCGTCACGGCCCGAGCCCGAGGCGTCGTGGGCGACCGTGCCGCTCAGCTCGTCGAGCTTGTACCAGAGCTTCAGGCCGTCGGCCGTGGGGGTGGGGGCCTCTGTGGCACTCGTCTCGGTGGCGGCCGGCACCGCCGGAGCGAGCGCCGTCGTCGGGCGTGCGGGGGCCGGGGCCAGGGCCGCTGCCGGTCCTGCCAGGGCCATCGGGGCGAGCAGAGCGATGCTCAGCGCGCCCCCGAGGGCGCCTCTCGCCCCGCGGGGGGCCCTCCGTCGGGCCGAGGGCGCGGTCTGCGCCGGGTCGTGTCGGGTGGTCATGTGGTTCGTGGCCTCTCGCCGTCTCGTCGTTGAGCGCCCCCTGCTGGGGACCGTCGGGCCGGTCGTGCCGGCCCGACGGTCCCCCGCGTCCTTGTGGTGCGGGTGGTGCGGGTGGTGCAGGTGCTGCAGGTCGTGCTCGTGCTGTCACCGGCCCGGGTGGACCGGAGGGGTCACGCCGGGGCCGCGAGGTGGTCCCGCGACCCCGGCGGAGCTGGTGCGGTCGTCAGCCGCAGGTCGTGGCCGGGTACTCGACGTCGAACGTGGTCGAGCGGGCCCCCGGCCCCGTGCCGATCGTGCCCACGACCGTCGCGGTCCCCGCAGGGACCGAGACCGCGCGCGAGCTGAACGACTGCGACGCGCTCTTGCCGGGTGCGACCGACGCGAACGTCTTGGTCCCGAACGGCGTCGTGAATGCCACGGTCACGGCTTCGTCCTCGCCGTTGACCGCACGCACCGAGAGGTTCGCGCGGCCCGCGACGCACTGCGCCTTGGCCGTGACCGCGAGGTCCACGGGCTCGGCCTCGGTGCCGGCCGCCTGCAGGCGCAGGAACGTGACCGAGTAGGCCGGGAACGTGTAGTCGAACGCGTTGGACGCCCCGTCCCAGGTCCGCTCGACGGGCACGATCGCCCGCGGGTTCGCCTTGGTGTTGGTGTCCGTGGGCGCGCTGACCATCTCGGTGACCGTGGCCTGGGCCGCGATCTCCTGGCCCGCGACCGTCACGGCGGTGTCCGCCGCGGTCGCGGTCGGGTTGACGACCTTGACCACGAGGTCGCCGGACTCCTCGTCGCGCGTGACGACCTGGTAGAGCGACTTCGCGGCGGGCTGCTCGTACGAGATCTGGAGCTGGCCGTCCAGGTAGAGCTCGATGGTGCTGCCCTGGACCACGACCTTGACCTTGTAGCCCTGGCCCGTCTCGACGCTCTTGTTCTCGACCGCGGCGACCTCGGCGGCGCTGCCGCCATCAGCTCGCTGGAGGACCGAGCGGGTGTTGTTCCAGCCGCCGATGTTCCACCAGTAGTAGTCGTTCGGGCCGCCCGCGGCGAAGCCCACGAGGAAGCCCTCGGACCCGGCGATCTTGCGGGCGTCGAGCTCGAGCGTGTAGTTCTTCCAGTCCTTGGCGTACGCGCCCGTGACGATCGAGCGCGCGTCCGTCACGGACGTCGAGGACTGCGTGTAGACGCCGTCCTGCGCGGCCCACGTCCCGGTCACGGGAGACCACTGGGTGGCGTCGTCGAACCCGTCCTGGAACAGGACGTCGCCGCTCGCGTTGTCGGTGACCTTGACGTTGTCGTACGACGCGCTGGTCGACCACGTGGACAGGAAGACGCCCCCGTCAAGGGCGGGCTCGGCGGAGGCGTCGGCACCGTGCACCGACGGGACGACCTCGTCACCCACGTTGTTCGCGAACAGCTCCTGGACGTAGTAGTTGGGCGTGCCCCACGACTCGTCGTTGTCGAACCAGATCGCGTCGGGCGACCACTGCACGTACGACTCGTTGGAGAGCAGCGGCGCGTACGACGCGAGCTCGACGACGTCGGAGTTGCGCTCGAGGCCCGTCATGAAGGCGGCCTCGGACAGCGCGTTGAAGAACGTGTTGCCGCGCGACGCGTACTCGCCGAGGAACACGTGCGGGCCCTCGCGGTCGTAGTCGTCGTAGCGGTCGGCGTTCTCGAGGAACCAGCTCGGGTCGTTGTAGTAGTGCTCGTCGACCAGGTCGACCTCCTGCGCACGGTTGAACTCCCAGAGCTCGTCGAACCGCTGGCCCGTGTCGTCCGGACCCGAGTTCGAGATGATCTGGACGTCCGGGTACGCGGCGCGCACGGCGTCCTTGAACTTCGGGAAGTTCGCCTCGAACGTCTTGGTGTTCTCCTCGTTGCCGAGGCCCAGGTACTTCAGGCCGAACGGCTCGGGGTGGCCGAGCTCGGCGCGCACCGCGCCCCACTCGGTCGTGACGTCACCGTTGGCGAACTCGATGAGGTCGAGCGTGTCCTGGACCCAGCGCTGGATCCGGACGTCGTCCTTCATCTCGGGGATGGTGCTGCCGCAGCCGTTGGCGCCGACCGACAGGACGGGCAGGGGCGTCGCGCCGAGGTCCTCGGCGAACGTGAAGTACTCGTAGTACCCGATCCCGTACGACTGGTTGTAGCCCCAGAAGTTCCAGTTCGTGGCCCGCTCCTCGACCGGCCCGATGGTCTCCTTCCACTGGTACGTGCGCCGGCGGTCGGTGCCGTTGCTCTCGAGGTAGGTGTCGAACGTGCCCGCGTTGGTCACGCAGCCGCCCGGGAACCGCAGGAACTGCGGGTTCATGGCGTCGATCTTCTCGGCGAGGTCCTTGCGCAGGTGGGTCTTGCCGTTGACCGGCCCGACCCAGGTGTCCTGCGGCATGAGCGAGACCATGTCGAGGCGCACGGTGCCTGCGGCCCCCGCGAGGACCGCGAGGCGCCCGGCCGAGGTGGTCTCGGTCGCGGTGAGGGTCACCGAGTACTTCTTCCAGGTGTCGGTGCCGTCGACGGTCACCTTCCCGGTCGCGTAGGTGGTCCCCGCCGCGGCGTTCTCCACCTGCACGGTCAGGTCCTGCCCGACGGCGGAGCGCGCCCACACCGTGAAGTCGTACTTCTGGCCCTTCTCGAGGAAGAGGCCCGTGTTGAAGCCCGCGTTGCGCACGCCCGCGCCGGCCGCGGTCGCGTCGAGCCGGAGGTAGTAGCGGTTGCTGTCGTTGAGGCGCTGCGCGTCGGTCACCACCGTCGTGGTCGCGGTGCCGCCGTTGCGGTTGACCCGCTCCCAGGCCGTGAGCCCCGTGAAGGACGAGTTGTCCGACGAGTTGAACTCGAACGAGCGGTTGCGCACGAGCTCGGCGTACAGCCCGCCGTCCGCGGCGTAGTTGATGTCCTCGTAGAAGATGCCGTACAGGTCGTCGCTCATCTCGACGGTCTCGCCCGCGGCGTCGATCGCGAGCGTGTGCTCGGCCGACGACAGCGCGGTGAGCGTGAGCCTGACGGCCGCGTCCTCGGCGCCGAGCACCAGGGCTCCGTCCGCGGCGCGCACCCCCGCGAACTCCCCGGCAGCGGCGCCCGGCACGCGCAGCGCGAGCTTGCCGCCGCCCACGTCGGTCAGCCGCACCTGGGCCGGGGCGGCGTCGGCGGCCCCGAGCGTGATCCGCCCGTCGCTCGCGACGACCACCGGCAGACCGGTGCCCGCCTGCGCGAGCGTCGCGGCGCCGTCGGGCCCGCCGGCGACCGCCGTGGCCACCAGGCCCAGCGGCGACGCCGGGCGCTGCGCGACGAACGACAGGCCCGTGTCCGTCAGGACGAGGTGCTTGTGGTCGGCCGGGCCGTCGAGCGAGAACGTGCCCGTCGGGACGACGTCCTGGCCCTCGGCCGCGTCGACCGCGACGTAGTCGAACGTCGCGGCGTGCGTCGAGCCGTCCTGCGCCGCGAGGGCGTAGAGGCCGACCTGGGTGACGTCGAACGTGACCGTCGTCGAGCCCGCGGGCTTCCAGTCCCCCGCGGTGGCGTCCCAGTAGGACACCGCGAGCGTGTCACCGGTGCGCTGCATGCGCAGCGTCTCGCCCGTCGAGCCCGCACGGTCGGTGAACGACGCGGCCGTGAACTTCCCGCCCGTCTCGTTGTCGAGCTCGATCGCGCGCGCCGAGGGCGACAGGCTGCCCACGTACGTCAGACCTGCACGGACGTAGTTGTCCATGTCCTTCCACGCGATGAGGCCCGCGCCCTGGTAAACCTTGCCGACCGGGGCCGACACCTTGGTCACGACCGTGAAGTCGCCCACGGGGACGTCCACCATGAAGACGTTCTTCGCGGTGTTCGCCTCCTGGTAGGTGTCGCCCGTCTGGGACGTCAGGGTCAAGGACCCGGGCGTCGTCGCGAGCGACCACGCCGACGGGACCGGGTTGACGACGTCCCAGGCCGAGCCGAGCTCGGCCGTGTCGAACTGGTCGACCCAGGCGCCCGCCGGAAGGACCGGCTCGGTGGCCGCGAAGGCCGCCGGGGTGACCGCGAGGGCGGTCGTCGCCCCCAGCGCGAGGACCGCGACGGAGGCCGCCCACGGTCGTGCCGTCCTGCCGCGGGATGTACTGCGGGCAGGGGAATCAGAGATGATCACAGTGCTCCAACCTTGCTGCAACGAGGAAAGGAGCGATGCCGGGTGCAGCCCGTGCGCTCCATTGCTGTACGGGTCAACCCGGCGGGTGCGCCCTCCCGGTCGTCCGAGCCGGCCCCGGGTACCAGCCGGGACCGGCTCGACCGGGAGGGTGCCACCTCCGGGCCGTTCTCGGTCCGTCTGCCTCGACGGACCGGGCTGTGGTGCCTCGCACGGGTCCGGCTCCAGGCCCGACCCGCGCGAGGCAGTGGTGCTGGACGGGCGCTAGGTGGCGCTGCCGCGTCCCTGACGGAACGTCATGGCCCGCTGCAGCAGGACGAACGCGAGCAGGACCACGCCGATGAAGACCTTGGTCCACCAGGAGTCCAGGCCCTCGCGGGCGATGAGCACCTGGATCAGGCCGTACACGAGCACGCCCGCGACCGACCCCAGGACGAACCCGCCGCCGCCGGTCAGGAGCGCGCCACCGATCACGACCGCCGCGATCGCGTCGAGCTCCATGCCGATGCCCGTGAGGTTGAAGCCCGACTTGGTGTAGAGGGCGAACAGGATGCCCGCGATCCCGGCGCACGTGCCGCTGATCACGTAGACCCACACCTTGGTCGAGCTGCCCTTGAGGCCCATGAGGTTCACGGCCGTGCCGTTGTCGCCCGTGCCCAGCCCGTAGACCGTGCGACCGAAGCGCGTGTAGTGCAGCAGGTAGATCGCGATCAGCAGGACCACGAACGCGATGACCATGCTCAGGTTGATGCTCCAGGCCTCACGGCCCTCGCCGAACTTGATCTTCCACGAGGCCAGGGCCGCGAAGCCCTCGTCCTTGATCGCGAGCGACTGGACGCTCACGACGTTGGCCAGGCCGCGCGCGAGGAACATCGCGGCGAGCGAGGCGATGAAGGGTTGTATGTCGAAGTACTGGACCATCACGCCGATCAGCAGGCCGAACGTCGTGCCGATCAGCACGCCCAGGACCAGGACCACGGGGAGCGGCGCCCCGACGATCAGGAGCTTGGCCACGACCAGGCCCACGAGGGCCACCACGGCACCGACCGACAGGTCGATCCCGCCCGTGATGATCACGAACGTCATGCCGATCGCCAGGACGATCAGGTACGAGTTGTCGACCAGCAGGTTGGAGAAGAGCCGCATGCTCAGGAAGTCGCGGCGGTCGGTGCTGTAGCGCGCCTGGCCCACGATCAGGATGACCGCGAGGGCCACGAGCGTGCCCGTGACGGGCAGGAGCCGGCGGTCCGAGAGCTTGCGGACCACGGGGTTGGTCATGAGGCGCGCGACGAAGCCCGTGTCGTGGCCTCCGCGCGGGCCCTTGCCCTGCTGGGGGTTCTTGGACGCCCGGGGCGCCGTCTGGACGGTGCTCACGCTGCTGCCCCCTTCGCGCTCGTGGTCGCCGTGCCCGCGCCCAGGGTGGGGCGTTTCCTCGGTAGTCGGGACGCGAGGAGCGAACGCAGCCGCTCGGAGGCCGCGATGCACACGATGATCAGCACGAGCGCCTTGAACAGCGGCGTGATCTGCGAGCTGATGTGGAAGATGACCACGGCTCGCTCGAGCGTCGAGAGCAGGAGCGCACCGACCACGACGCCCGCGAGGCTGAACTTGCCGCCGTCGAGCTTGGTGCCGCCCAGGACGACGACCATGATCGCGTCGAGCTCCTTCATGAGGCCGATGTTGTTGGCGTCGGCCGCCATGGTCGGGGCTCCGTAGACGATGCCCGCGAGCCCGGCGAGCAGGCCGCACAGCAGGTAGACGAACCACGTGATGTTGCGCGACTGGACGCCCGCGAGCCGGCTGGCCTCGCGGTTGATGCCGATCGACTCGACCAGCATGCCGAGTGCCGTGCGGCGCACCAGCAGCGCGACCAGGGCGAACACGACCCCGGCGATGACCACGGGGGTCGGGATGCCCAGGATGAAGCCCGAGCCGATCGACTTGAAGGGCGGGCTCGTGGTCGTGGTGATCTGGCCCTTGGTGATGAGCATCGCGATGCCGCGGCCCGCGACCATGAGGATCATGGTCGCGATGAACGGCTGGATGCCCAGGACCGTGACCAGGAAGCCGTTGAACGCACCGATCACCGCGGCGACCAGGAGGCCGATCGCGACCGCGGCGAGCGCCGTGCTGAGCGTGCCCCCCGTGCCGCTCGCGTCGATGTAGGTCAGCGACACCGCGAGCGAGATCGCCATGACGGCGCCGACCGAGAGGTCGATCCCGCCCGTCGCGATCACGAGGCACATGCCGATGCCGAGCAGGAGCGGGGTCGCGCTCGCCCGCATGATGTCGATCAGCTGGCCGAACAGGTGGCCGTCCATGATCGTCACGTCGAGGAAGCCGGGGCTGCGCAGGCCGCACGCGAGGAGCATGACGACCAGGGCGACGACGGGCCAGAACAGGTGGTGGTGCGTGACACGGCGCAGCGCGCCCTGGGCACCCCGCGGTGCGGGGCTGCCGGACACCGGCGGCGACGCCGACGGTGTCGACGGGGTCGTGGTGGTCGTGCTCATGATGCGCTCCCGCTCGCTGCGATCGTCTCGAGGATCGTGGTGGACGTGACGTCGGGTCCGTTGGTGATCTCGCCGATCTTCTGGCGGTCACGCATGACGACGACGCGCTGGCTCAGGCGCAGCACCTCGTCGAGCTCGGACGAGATGAAGACGACGCCCATCCCGTCGGCGGCCAGCTCGGCGACGAGCCGCTGGATCTCGGCCTTGGCACCCACGTCGATGCCGCGCGTGGGCTCGTCGAGGATGATGAGGCGCGGCGCGGTCGCGAGCCAGCGGGCCAGGAGGACCTTCTGCTGGTTGCCGCCCGACAGGTTCTTGATGAGCATGTTCGGGTTCGCCGGGTAGACGTTGAGCGCCTTCATGTAGCGGTCGACGACCGCGTCCAGCTCCTTGGCCGGGATGGGGCGCCACGGGCCGCGGCTCGCCTGCATCGCGAGGGCGATGTTCTCGCGGACCGTGAGGTCCCCGATGATGCCCTCCTTCTTGCGGTCCTCCGAGGAGAACGCGACGCCTCGCTTGATCGAGGTCAGGGGGGCCGCGCCGCGCGTCGTGCCGTCGAACGTCAGCTTCCCGCTGCCCGCCTTGTCGGCGCCGTAGAGCAGGCGGGCGACCTCGGTGCGGCCCGAGCCGAGCAGGCCCGCCACGCCGACGATCTCGCCCGCGTACACGTCGAGGTCGAAGGGCTCGACCGAGCCGTCACGGCCCAGGGCCACGGCCTGGAGCAGGGGGGCCTCGTCGTGCTCGGAGACGACGCGGTGCGCGCGCGCCTCGACGTCCGCGAGGGCCTCGCTCGACCGGCCGATCATCGCGGAGATGAGCTCCATCCGCGGCAGCTCCTTGGTCAGGTGCTCGGAGATGAGGCGACCGTTGCGCAGGATGGTCAGGCGGTCGGTGATCTCGTAGATCTGGTCGAGGAAGTGCGACACGAAGAGGATCGCGACGCCCTTGTCCCGCAGCGAGCGGATCACGTCGAAGAGCTCGGCGACCTCGGCCTTGTCGAGGCTCGAGGTGGGCTCGTCGAGGATCAGGACCTTCGCGTCGACGACCATGGCCCGCGCGATCGCGCAGAGCTGCTGCACGGCGATCGAGTGGGAGGACAGGGCCGACGAGGGGTCGATGTCCAGGTTGAGGAGGGCGAGGTACTCGCGGGCCTTGCGGCGCGTCGCGGGCCAGTTGATGAAGGGGCCGAACCGGATCTCGTGCCCGAGCATGATGTTCTCGGCGACCGAGAGGTTCGAGCAGAGGTTGACCTCCTGGTACACGGTGCTGATGCCCGCGTCCTGGGAGTCGCGGGTCCGCGTGAACCGGTGCTCGGCACCGGAGACCACGATGCGTCCCGCGTCGATCTGGTAGACCCCCGTGAGGGCCTTGATGAGGGTGGACTTGCCGGCGCCGTTCTCACCCATCAGGGCGTGGACCTCACCGGGGCGGAGGGTGAGATCGACGCCGTCGAGGGCCTTGACGCCCGGGAACTCGATGGTGATCCCGGTCATCTCCACCACGGGCGCCGCGGTGGCGGCGGTCGTCGTTGACATGGTTGTTCTTCCGTCCTGGGGAAGGTGCTGGAGCTCAGGCACCGGCCGGCGGGGACGTGGTGCACGTCCCCGCGCGCGGTGTGTGCGGCCCGCCCGGGTCGCCGCGCCGCGTGGGGCGGCGACCGGGCGGGCCGTCAGGTGCTGCTCGTCAGAACGAGCGGGCGTCGATGATCTCCTGCGTGATGGTCTGGTCGAACGCCTGGTCGACCACGATGGTCTCCTTCTCGACGTCCTCGCCCGCTGCGACCTGCTTGATGAGCTCGAGGAGCTGGTCGCCGAAGGCCGGGTTGCACTCGACCACGAAGTTGAACTTGCCCTCGAGGAGAGCGGTCAGGCCGTCGTGCACGCCGTCGACCGTGACGATCTGGATGTCCTTGCCCGGGACCTTGCCCGCGGCCTCGATGGCCTCGATGGCGCCGAGGCCCATGTCGTCGTTGTGGGCGAAGATGAGGTTCATGTCGGGGTAGGCCTGGAGCGCGGCCTCGGTGGCCGCCTTGCCCTCGGCGCGCGTGAAGTTACCGGTCGCCTCGCCGACGATCTGGTCCTCGACGACCGAGCGGAAGCCCTCCTGGCGGTTGGTCTGCGCGCCCGAGCCCATGGTGCCCTGGAGCTCGAAGATCTTGGCGTCGGGAGCGTTCTCCGCGACCCACTCGCCGGCCGTGACGCCCTCGGCGGTGAAGTCCGCGCCGATCCAGGTCACGAAGGGGTCCTCGACCGTGGTGTCGACCGTGCGGTCCACGAGGACGACGGGGATCTCGGCGTCCTTGATCTCCTGGAGGACCTCGTCCCAGCCGGTCTCGATGACCGGGGAGAACGCGATGACGTCGACGTCCTGGTCGATGAAGTCGCGCAGGGCCTTGATCTGGTTCTCCTGCTTCTGCTGCGCGTCGACGAACGTGAGGTCGATGCCGTTCTCGGCCGTCAGGTTGGCCTTGACCGACTCGGTGTTGGCCGTGCGCCAGCCGCTCTCTGCCCCGAGCTGGGAGAACCCGACACGGATGTTCTCGCTGCCGCCGCCCGCGCCGTCGGTGCTGTCGGCCGAGTCGGTCCCGCCGCCGCTGCACGCAGCGAGGGCGAGGACTGCTGCACCGGCCAGGATGCCCGTGAGACGGACGCGTGCCGTGGACTTGTTGAACATGGTTCTCCTCCTTGAGATGCGGTCCTCGGCGCCGTGCCGGGACCACGTCGGCCCGTCGTTGGGCTGTTGGTTCGTGGTCGTGCGTCTTCGGTTGTCGAGCTGCTCCGCTCACGTTCAGATGTGATCGCTCACACCCCCTGGGAAGAGATGTTAGCGCTCACACGCGGAAGTTGGAAGTCCTGAGGGTCACGTTTCCATCACGAGAGGTGACGCCGGTCTCGAAAGAGCGCGGAGACCTGGACCTTTGCCCCGGCGTCCGATCCTCGTGCCGCGTCGGAGACGCCGCGGGCGCGCGGGCTGGCGCGGAGTCGGGCGGCGCGAGGTCCGCACGGGACGACGACGGGCGTCGGGAGCGCCGGCGGGCAGAGCGCCCACCCGGTGGCGCCCCCGACACCGACCCCGCCGGGCCGATCCGCCGCCCTGCACCCCCCAGGGGCAGGACGGCGGGTAGGCCGCGGGGGCCGCGGCAGGAGGCCGCGACGGGCCGTCGGGCCCGTCGGGGCCTCCTCGCGGTGGCCGGGCCGCACAGGGCCCGACCACCGGGCCGCACGGGCGGTCAGAGCCCCTGCGCGACCCGGAAGTAGACCTGGTTCCAGCGCACCTGGTCGCGGAAGCCGCGGCGCGTCGTGCCCTCGTCGATCACGAGCAGCTCGGTGCGCGCGATCTCCGCGAAGACCTCGAACGCATCGAGCCCCGCAGCGGTCGAGAGCACCGTGTGGTGGGCACCGCCCGCGGTGAGCCACGCCTCGGCGGACGTCGCGAAGTCGGGGCGCGGCTCCCACACGGCGCGCGCGACCGGCAGGTGCGGCAGCGGGGCGCTCGCGGGGACGACGTCGACCACGTTGGCCGTGAGGCGGAAGCGGTCGCGCATGTCCGCGAGCGAGACGACGACGCCCACGCCGGGGTCGGCGTCGAACACCATGCGGACCGGGTCCTCCTTGCCGCCGATCCCGAGCGGGTGGATCTCCACGCGCGGGGTCGACGTCGTCAGGGACGGGCAGACCTCGAGCATGTGCGCGCCCAGGATCTTCTCGCTGCCGGGCGTGAGGTCGTACGTGTAGTCCTCCATGAGCGAGGCGCCGCCGGGCAGCCCCTCGCCCATGACCTTGGCGGCACGGACGAGCACGGCCGTCTTCCAGTCGCCCTCGGCGCCGAACCCGTAGCCCTTCGACATGAGGCGCTGGACCGCGATGCCGGGGAGCTGGCGCAGGTCGCCCAGGTCCTCGAAGTTGGTCGTGAAGGCCTTGGCGCCGACCGACTCGAGGAACGTCTCGAGCGCGATCTCCTGGCGGGCCGCGTAGCGCAGCGACGCGTGCCGGTCGCCGTCCTTGCGCAGCTCGGGGGCCACGTCGTAGAGGTTCTCGTACTCGGCCACGACGGCGTCGACATCGGCGTCGGACACCGCGTCGACGGCCTCCACGAGGTCGTTGACGCCCCACGTGTTCACGCTCACACCGAAGCGCAGCTCGGCCTCGGTCTTGTCACCCTCGGTCACCGCGACGTTGCGCATGTTGTCGCCGAAGCGGACCAGGCGCAGCTCGTGCGTCGCGGCCCAGCCCGCGGCGCCGCGCACCCAGGAGCCCACGCGTGCGGTGACGGCCGGGTTGGAGACGTGACCGACGACCGTCGTGCGCGCCACCCCGAGGCGCGTCGCCATGTACGCGTACTCGCGGTCGCCGTGCGCGGCCTGGTTGAGGTTCATGAAGTCCATGTCGATCGAGTCCCAGGGGAGCTCGACGTTCGCCTGCGTGTGCAGGTGCAGCAGGGGCTTGCGCAGCGCGTCGAGGCCCGTGATCCACATCTTGGCGGGGCTGAACGTGTGCATCCACGTCACGACGCCGAGCACGCGGTCGTCCGCGTTGGCGTCGAGCATCGCGCGCCGGATCGAGGCCGAGTCCTTGAGGACGGGCTTCCAGACGACGTTCGCGGGGACGTCGGGCGACGCGTCGAGAGCGCGCGCGACCTCCTGGGACTGCTCGGCGACCTGACGCAGGGTCTCGTCTCCGTAGAGGTCCTGGCTACCGGTGAGGAACCAGATCTCGCGGTCCGCGTAGGGCTTGCTCATAAGGTCCACATCTCTCGTGTCGGTGGGAACGGTCTTCGCGTCGGTGCGGAGCCGCTGTGCTGCTGGTCGTGCGGGGTGCGCGCCGGTGGCCCGTCAGCGCGCCGGCTGCTGCCCGTAGACGTGCTGGTAGCGCGCGTAGAGCGAGTCGACGTCGGACTGCTCGATCCGGGTCGGGTCGCCGAGCTGGCGGCTGACGTGCACGGTCCGGGCGACCTCCTCGCACATGACGGCCGCCTTGACCGCCGAGCGGGCGTCCTTGCCGATCGTGAACGGGCCGTGGTTGCGCATGAGCACCGCGGGGCTGCGCGAGTCGCGCAGCGTCTCGACGATGCCGCGCCCGATCGAGTCGTCCCCGATGAGCGCGAACGGGCCGACCGGGATGTCCCCGCCGAACTCGTCGGCCATCATCGTCAGGACGCACGGCACGGGCTCGGCGCGCGCGGCCCAGGCCGTGGCGTACGTCGAGTGCGTGTGCACCACTCCCCCGACCTCGGGCATGTGGCGGTAGACGTAGGCGTGCGCCGCGGTGTCCGACGACGGCGCCCGGTCTCCCTCGACGAGGTTCCCGTCGAGGTCGCACACGACCATCGACCCGGGCGTGATGTCGTCGTACGACAGCCCGGACGGCTTGATGACGAGCAGGTCACCGAGGCCGTCGGTGGCGCCGGTGCCTGCCGCGCCCCCTGTGCTGTCTGGGCCTTCGACGTCCCCCGCGCGCACGCGCTCGGAGACGTTGCCCGCGGTCCACACCACGAGCTCCCACCGGGGGAGCTCGGCGTGCAGCGCCGCGACGCGCTCCTTGGCGGCGTCGACCGCGGCACGCAGGTGGGCGGGGACGGTGCGGCCGGTCGGCGCGGTGGATCCCGCCTGAGCAGCGGGTTCGGCCGGCGCTGTCGCGTCGGTCGTCGCGGGAAGGGTGCTCATGGGTGGTTCTCCTTCGTCGGGGTCAGAGCGCGTCGACGGCCGCGCGCTCGACCGCGAGCCCGGCGTCGTAGCGGTCGAGGTAGGCCGCGAAGCCCGCGGCGTCGTCCGGGTCGGGGGCGACGGTGTCGAGCTCGGCCGTGGCGAACACGTGCTCGCGGAGGTAGGTGTCGAGGGTCTGCTCGTCGCCGGCCGCCACGGCGCGCGCGTAGGCCGCGAGCAGCGCGATGCCCCAGGCCCCGCCCTCCCCCGCGGTGCGTCCCACGGTCACGGGGGCGCCGATCGCCGCGGCGAGGAGCCGCTGGGCCACGCCCTCGGTCCGGAAGATCCCGCCGTGCGCGAACATGGCGTCGAGCGCGACGCCCTCGCCGTCGAGCACGCGCATGCCGAGGGCGAGCGTGCCGAACGCGCTGTAGACCTGCGCGCGCATGAAGTTGGCCAGGGTCAGCCGGCTGCCGGGCGTGCGGACGAACAGCGGACGCCCCTCCTCGAGGCCCGTGATGGGCTCGCCCGACAGATAGTTGTACGCGAGCAGCCCGCCGCCGTCGGCCTCGCCGTCGAGCGCGGCGCGGAAGAGCGCGCCGAACACGTCGTCGGCCGCGGCGGGCGTCCCGAGCGCGGCCGTGAGCTCACCGAAGAGGTCGGCCCAGGCCGCGAGCTCGCTCGCCCCGTTGTTGCAGTGGACCATCGCGACGAGGTCGCCCGCGGGGGTCGTGACCAGGTCGAGCTCGTGGTGGCGGGTCGCGAGCGCGTGCTCGAGCACGACCATCGCGAAGATGCTCGTGCCCGCGCTGACGTTGCCCGTGCGCGGGGCGACCGAGCTCGTCGCGACCATGCCCGTGCCGGCGTCCCCCTCGGGCGGGCACAGCGCCACGCCCGGCTGCAGCGCGCCGCTGGGGTCGAGCCAGGCCGCGCCCTCGACCGTCAGGCTCCCGGCGTCCTGCCCGGCGACGAGGACCTCGGGCAGGAGGGACTCGACCACGAGCCCGGGCCGTCGTACCCCGACGAGTGCGTCGAGCTGCGCGAGCATGCGGCGGTCGTAGGTCCGCGTCGTCGGGTCGACGGGGAACATGCCCGAGGCGTCGCCCACACCGAGCACCGAGCGCCCGGTGAGGATCCGGTGGACGTAGCCCGCGAGCGTCGTGAGCGAGGCCACCTGCGCGACGTGGGGCTCGTCGTCGAGGATCGCCTGGTACAGGTGGGCGACGGACCAGCGCAGCGGGATGTTGTGGTCGAACAGCTCGGAGAGCTCCGCGGCCGCCTTGCCCGTGGTCGTGTTCCGCCAGGTCCGGAACGGGACGAGCAGCTCGCCCTGCGCGTCGAACGCGAGGTAGCCGTGCATCATGGCCGAGACGCCGATCGCGCCGAACGTCGTGGGGCGCACCCCGTAGCGGCGCTCGACGTCGGCGACCAGCTCGGCGTAGCAGTGCTGCATGCCCTCGCGCACGGACTCGAGCGAGTAGGTCCACGTGCGGTCGGCGTACTCGTTCTCCCACTCGTGGCTGCCGCTCGCGAGGGGCGTCCCGTCCGGGCCGACGAGGCACGCCTTGATCCGGGTCGAGCCGAGCTCGATCCCGAGCGCGGTGTTCCCGGTGGCGACCGCCTCGCGGAGGTCGTCCACCCTGTCCTGCTGCACCATTGCTGTCTTCTCCTCGTCGCGTCGTCGCGCCATGCTCTGTCCTGCTCTCTGAATGTTAGCGCTCACACAGAGTGGTGGCCAACCCCTCGGTGCAACCTCGTGGGGCGGACGGTGTCCGCGGGCGGCGCAGTACGGCACCACCTTCCGGTGGGCCCGCGCCTGCCTCAGGCGCTCGGCGGTCCCGAGCTCGCCCGGACCACCAGGTCCGGCGGGATCTGGGTGGGCTCGCGCGTGGACCCGGCGAACGCGTCGAGCAGCAGCCCCATGCAGCGCCGGCCCAGCTCGGCGAAGGGCTGGCGGACCGTCGTGAGCGGCGGGATGAAGTGGGCCGAGCCCTCGACGTCGTCGAACCCGACGACCGACACGTCACGCGGGACCACGACCCCGGCCTCCCAGAAGGCCTGGAGCACACCGAGGGCGAGGTGGTCGTTGCCCGCGAAGACCGCGGTCGGCCCGTTCCCGTCCGCCACCCGGCGCGCGAGGTCACGACCGACGTCGTAGCCCGCGTCGGACGACCACGAGCAGCGGATCATCTCGCGGTCGATCTCCGGGACGCCCCGGGCGGCGAGCGCGTCGTTCCAGCCCTTGGCACGCTCGCGCGCGTCGAACCAGTCCAGCGGGCCGGCGAGGTGGACCACCGAGCGGTGCCCCAGGTCGAGCAGGTGCTCGGTGGCGACGCGCGCACCGAGCCGCTGGTCCACCGCGATGGGCAGGATGCTCGCGGCCCCCGTCCCGGGCGCACCCGCGTGCACCTCGTTCGGCTCGCGGGCCGCGATGAGGATGATCGGCACGGGCGCCCGGAACGAGTCGACCGCGGCCGCGACGTCCGTCTGGGGCGCGATGACCACGATGCCCTCGACCGCCTGGGCCATGAAGTGCTCGAGGACCGTGTGCATGGTCTCGGCGTCGTAGCGACGGATCGTCGCGACCGACACGAAGTACCCCTCCTCGCGCGCCGCGCCCTCGACCGCGATGAGGGTGCTCGTCGGCCCGTAGAGCGCCGAGCCCGTCGTGACCACGCCGATGGTCCCGGACCGCGCCGTCACGAGCGCGCGCGCCGCGCTGTTGCGCCGGTACCCGAGCGTCGCGATCGCGTCGAGGACCCGTTCGCGCGTCTGCGGGCGCACGCTCGGGTGGTCGTTGAGGACCCGCGAGACCGTCTGGTGCGAGACGCCCGCGAGCTCGGCGACGTCCGACATCGCGGGGGGTCGTGTGCGCCCCACGTCGGCGCTCATGCCTGCGCCTCCAGGGCTGCGGCGAGCTCCTCCGAGCGGTCGCGCGCGGCCTCGAGCGCCGTGAGGAACGCGGCCCTGACGCCGCCGTCGTCGAGCGCGCGCAGCGCGGCGACCGTGGTGCCGCCGGGCGACGAGACGCGCTCACGCAGGATGACCGGGTGCTCGCCCGTCTCGTCGAGCATCCGGGCCGATCCCAGCACGGTCGCGGTCGCGAGCTCGAGCGCCACGGCGCGGGTCAGGCCCAGCAGGACCCCGGCCTCGGCGAGCGCGTCGACGACGTAGAAGACGTAGGCGGGCCCGGAGCCCGAGAGCGCGGCCACGGCGTTCTGGTCCTTCTCGGCGACCCGGACCACGAGCCCGGTACGGCTCAGGAGCCGCTCGACGAGGGTCACGTCGTCGTCACCCGCTGCGGCGCCGCCGCTGACAGCGCTGACACCCGAGCCGATGACCGAGGGAGTGTTCGGCATGACGCGCACCACCGCAGTCCCGGCCGGGAGCCGGTCCTCGTAGAAGCGCGTCGAGAGCCCGACGACGACGCTCACCACCACGGTCCCCTCGCCCAGGTGGGGCGAGACCTCGGCGAGCAGCGCCGCGACGTCCTTGGGCTTGACGGCGACCACGACGAGACCCGCCTCGCGCACCGCGGCGGTGTTGTCCGTCGTGGTCGTGACGCCGTGGCGCCCCTCGAGCTCCTGCGCCCTCTCGGCGCGACGCACGGTCGCGACCACGTCCGCGGGCTGCCACCCCGCACGGAGGGCTCCGGCGAGCACGGTCTCGCCCATGACGCCGGTCCCGAGGACCGCGAGACGGGTGGGGCTGCTGGGGCTGTCGACCTGGTGGGTCGTCGTGGACATCGTTGTTCCTGCTTCCTGGTCGTGCGTCCCGGCCCGGTGGGCCGGCCCTCCTGCAGCCCTCCGTGGGAGGCCCGCGCGGCGTCGGCCGGTCGGTCGGACCGTCCGACGCAGCGGCCCCTCGCGGGCTACAGCGGGAACGCTGTGTAGAACTTCTCGATCTGGTCGACGGGTCCCGTCGCCTGCAGCACGGCCGTGCCGTTGCGCCAGGTGACGGTCGCCGTCCCGGCTGCCGCGGCGACCGGGGTGACGGCATAGGTTCCCACGGGCTTGCCGTCGACCTCGACGTCGCCCGTGGTCGTGGGTTCGCCCCCCGCAGCCACCGCGGCCTCGAGCAGCTCGTCGTAGGCCACCTCTGCCTCGTCGTCGTTGCCCCATTGTCCCGCGAGGACCGTCACGGTGCTCGCCGCGTCACCCTCGCCGTCCGCGTAGCTCAGCTCGTGCCCCTCGATCGCCCCCGCGTCGCCGTACGCGTCGGTCAGCGCCTCCGACCGGAGCGCGAACTGGAGGACGGCGTCCGGGAGGACCTCGGCGAACTCGGTCGAGGCGGAACGCTCGACCGGTTCGATCGTGGGGGTCGGCGGCGCCTCGGTGACCGTGACCTCCGCGGGCACCTCGGCCTCGCCCGCCCGGGCGAACCCCGGCCACACGAGAGCCGCGAAGCCCACGACGCCCGCGAGCAGGGCGAGCAGCACGCCCAGGGCGACGAGGCGCCGTCGGGCATAGACGGCCGACGAGGGCGCGCGACCGTGCCTGCTGTCCCGCAGACCCGGACCGTCCTGCGACGCCGGGCGCTGCCGACCCGTCTGCTGGCTCATGACGCTCCCCTCGATCCGACCGGTGCTCGCGCCAGCCTATGGCGTGCCACGCCGGTGACCGCGCAGCCGCGCGGAAGCGTCGACCGCCGCGGCCCGGCGGGGGGCCGGGCCGCGGTGGTCGCCTCAGCCGCAGGCCAGGGCCGCGAAGGGCACCTCGGACGTGCTCGTCACGTCCTCGCCGTCGACCTGCCCGGTCGCGACCACCGTCACGACCCCCGCCTCGACACCGGCGGAGCGGGCCGAGAAGGTCTGCGCCGCGGACTTCCCCGGGGCGACCCCGACGAACGACTTGGTGCCGAAGGGTGTCCGGACCTGCACCGAGACCGGTGCGGGCTCGTCGTTGACGACCCGCACCGCGAGCTGCGCGGTACCGCCCACGCACCTCGGGGTCGCCGTCACGCTCACGGCGACCTCGGGCGCCCCGGGACCGGTGCCCGGGTCGTCGGCCATGACCCGCAGCTCGGAGACCGCGACGGCCGAGTAGCTCGTCCCGTCACCGTCCGCGTGGATCACGGCGCGCAGCCGGGACGTGGTGACCCGGTCGAACGTCACGGTGTTGAGCGCCGTGGTGCTCGTGCCGTAGCCCGAGGGGTTCGCGACGTCCTTCCACGACCCCTGTCCCGAGGCGTCCCAGTACTGCAGCGACCACGAGGCGGGCTGGGCCACCCCGTTGCCCGTCCCCTGCGGGGAGTCCTGCCAGAACTGGATCTCGGCCCCCGTGAGGACGATCGGCCGGGCCCAGTCGTACTGGAGCCACTGGCTCCCGGGACGCTCGCCCGACCACGTGCCCCAGAGCTGGCCCTGGCTCGGGTTGCTCGGCACCAGACCGTCGTTGATCGCGCCCAGGGAGTTCCAGCCCGCGGTGTAGGACGCGCTCGGCGTCGCGATGGGCGCGACGTTGCCGGTCAAGGGACCCGAGACATCGGCCGCGATCGTGAGGCGCTGGGCCGTCCCGGCGTTGCCGGCCGCGTCGATCGCCCGGAACGACACGTCGTGCTTGTTCGAGTCCGGGGCGGCGACGGGACCGGTGTACTCGGTCCACGCGCCGGTCCCGACCATGTACTCGATGCGCGCCACTCCGGACGTCGCGTCGGTCGCGGTGACCGTGACCGTGCGGGCGGTCTCGTCGAGCACCCCGGTGCTGACAGGAGCCGTGCGGTCGATCGCGACGGTCTGGGTGCTCTCGGTCGAGACGTTCCCTGCGTTGTCCGTGGCGCGCGCGGCCACGACGTGCCGGCCGTCGCCGCCCACCGCGACGTCGACGAACCGGACGCTCGGTGTGCTCGACCACGCGGCGTCGTCGACCCGCGTGGCGAGCGTGACCCGGCTCCCGCCGTCGTCGGTGCCCGTGACCCGGACCGTGACGTCGGAGCGGTACCACCCGTTCGTGCCGGACGAGCCGCTGACCGAGAACGTGACCTCCGGGGCCGTCTCGTCCCCCTCGGTGTCGGCCGGGTCCACGACGGTCACGGTGCCCGTGACCCGCCCGGCGGCATAGCCGAGCACCGAGCCCTCGACCGTGAAGGTCCCCGCCTGTGCCACCGAGGACGGGTCGACCGCGTCCCAGAACACGGGGAGCGCGAGCGTCTCGTCGGGGTCGCCGAGGTAGGTCGCCGTGACCGTGCCCGGCAGCTCGGCCTCGCCGATCTCGACCGTCAGGGCCGGCCCGTCGATCGCGGCGGGCTGGGCCGCGAGCACCTTCCACTCCTCGACCGCGACGCCCGAGAACGTGCTGCCGTTGGTCGAGGCGTCCAGGACGGCACGGAGCTGGGTCGTGGTCACGGCGTCGAACGTCGTGCTCTGGAAGCCGTTGGTCGAGGTCCCGTAGGCGCTCGGGTTGCGGACGTCGGTCCACGCGCCCGCGGTCGCGTCCCAGTACTGGATGCGCCACGCGGCCGGAGCCGCGACGCCCACGCCCGTGCCCTGCGGCTGGTCGCTCCAGAAGTCGATCTGCGAGCCGTTCACCCGCACGGGCGTGGCCCACGTGTACTGGACCCACTGCTGGGCCGGGTTGTTCCCCGTCCAGGTGCCCCACATGTCCGGGGGCAGGGGGTTCGGGCGCACGATCTCGTCGTTGAGCGCCTTGATCCAGTACTGCGTGGGCACGGGGTCGTTCGACACCGTGACCCGGGCTTCCTGCGCGACGTTCGCGCGCGGGGTCCGGTCGGCCGTGCGGGCCGGCGTCGGCACGACCTTCTCGATCCGGGCCGGGGACCGGGAGTCGTCCCAGCGCAGCGTGTCGATCGCGACCGAACGACGGAAGTGGTTCCCGCCCACCGCGTCGGCCGTGTGGTAGACCAGGCGCCACTCGCCGTCGTACTCGACGATCCCGGGGTGGCTCGTGGTCGAGGAGACCGGGTCGAGGATCGTCCCGCGGTACGTCCACGGGCCGGCGGGCGACGCGGCCGTCGCGTACCCGATGCACGCGTGGTAGTTCGCCGGGGTGCACGACGACGTCGCACCGGCGTTGTTCCCCGCGTACGCCATGTAGTAGGTCCCGTTGCGCTCGAAGGCCCACGCCCCCTCGAAGAATCCCGTCAGGCCGCTCACGGCAGTGACCGAGCCCACCGGGGTCTTCATGTCCTGGCCGAGCTCGAGCATGCGGAGGTTGCCGAAGCTCCCCCAGTAGACGTAGACCTTCTGCGACGCGCCCTCGCCGTCCACGAGGATCGTGGGGTCGATGTTGTGGATCGTGTTCGCGGTGGGCACCTTCTGCGAGATGATCGGCGCGCCCACGTGGTCCGTCCAGGGGCCGGTCGGCGAGTCGGAGACCGCGACCCCGATCCCGAACTTGTCCTCCGCGGTGCTCGCGGCCTCGTGCACCGGCACGTACCAGTAGTAGCGGCCGTCGGCGCCGGGCACGACCTGGCCCGCGTAGGCCCGGCCCGGGGTCGCCCACGAGAAGACCTGCTCGGGACGCATGAGCGACGGGTGGTGCGTCCACTCGCCCGTCGATCCCGTGGCCAGGGCGTCGTCGGTCACGAACGCGCCCCACTCGTTCATGATGAAGTCGTTCGTGGTCGGGCCCGCCTCGTCGTGCCCCGTGTAGACGTAGAGCTGGTCCGAGGCCGTGTCGTTGCCCGGCGCACCTGCGGGCACCACGAGCGGTGCGGGGTCGGCCGAGTAGTACGAGCCGTCGCCCAGGATCGGGTTGTGGGGGCTCGTGAAGGTGTACGACGCCGCGGCCGCGGCGACCTGCGGGACGGGTGCTCCGCCGTCGGGCTGCGTGGCCGCGGTGGCCTGACCCGCGCCGAGCGCGAACGCCGTCGAGGCGACGACGGCCACGACGGCCGCTGCCGCGGTGACGGACGGGCCACCGCGCGCGGTCCTGCGCGGTGGTTCGAGGAACGATCTGGTGGGGCTCACGGTGCTCTCCGGTCTGCTCGGCCCACCCTCGCCGGGCGACCGGAGGGACACGTCGGCGTGTCCTCCGCGAGCGCCACCCGGGCGGGCAGGAGATGAGGGGCGCGCACCCCGAGGGTTCCCTCTCCCCCGGGGTGCGCGGTCTGGCACCGTCGGGGGCGGCGTTTGCAGCCGCCGCCCCCGACGGTCGTTCGCTGGCTACCCGCAGCTGACGGCGTCGAACGCCTGCTCGACCTCGGTCGTGACCTGGGCGCCGTCGACCGTCGCGGTCGCGACGACGCTCACGGTCCCTGCCTCGATCGCGTCCTTGCGGGCGCTGAAGGTCTGGCTGGCGGACTTGCCCGGCGCCACGCCGACGAAGGTCTTGGCGCCGAACGGCGTCGTGACCTTGACGTCCACCGGGACCTCCTCGTCGTTCACGACCCGGACCGTGAGCCCCGCGACCTTGCCCACGCACTGCGACCTCGCGGTCACCGTGACCGCGACGTCCGGCTCGGGCTGGCCTTCGCCGGTGCCGACCGTGACGGTCGCCCTGGCCCGCTTGTCGGTGCCCTCGACCGCCCCCGTGACCTCGAACGTGCCGTCCTTGGCGTACTTCCCGGGCTCGACCGCGTCCCAGGTCACGACGATCCCGCTCTGCTGCGAGCCGTCGTTGTACTGGACCGTGACCGTGGCCGGGAGGACAGGCGCCGTACCGACCCCGGTCGAGACCGCGGTGTCGGCGATGGTGTTGATCTGGACGGCGTCCGGGCCACGCACCCAGACGGTCGCCTGGGCGACCAGGGTCGTCCCGGACACGAAGCCCTGGACCGTGAAGTCGCCGATCTGCTCGACCTGCGCCGCGTCCACGGCGCCCCAGGCGACACCGTTCTCGACGACCGAGCCGTCCGCGTAGGTCACCGCGACGGTGCCCGGCAGCTGGGGCAGGGTCCCGACGGCGGTCCGCACGTGGACGTCCGCGGCCGAGACCGCGGGAGCCGCGAAGACGCGCCACTCGGACACACCCACGGCAGAGTTGCTCGTGCCCGCTGCGTTGGGCAGGGCGGTGAAGACGGCGCGCAGCCTGCTCGTCGTGACCGCGTCGAACGTCACCTCGTTGGTCTTGAGGCGCTCGGTGCCGTACGCCGACGGGTTCGTCACGTCCTTCCACGTGCCCCCTCCGGCCGCGTCCCAGTACTGGAGCTTCCACGCCTTGGGCACGGCCACGCCGTCACCCCCCGTGGTCGTGTCGGTCCAGAAGTCGATCGACGCCTTGTCCACCCGGACCGGGGCCTCGAAGTCGTACTGCAACCAACGGCTCTCCGGGCGAGAGCCCGACCAGGTGCCCCACAGGTCCGTGCCGGCACCTCCCGTGAAGAACGACGGCTTGCCGTCGTTGACGGCGTCGACGTTGTTCCAGCCCGCGGTGTAGTCCGCGGTCGGGGTGGCCGTGGAGGCGACGTTGATCTCGCCGTCCGAGAGCGCGGTCGCCTGGACGACGACGTCCTTGGTCGAGGTGAGCTCACCGTCCGACACCGTCAGGCGCAGGGTGTAGGCGCCGGACTTCGTGAATCGCACGACCGACGTCGTGGCCTTCGGGTTGTCGAACACCGCGCTGCCGCCCTCGGGAGCCGCCTCGACGGACCAGCCCGACGTGATCTGACCGTTCGGCAGACCGTCGTCCTGGGCGGTGCCCAGCAGGCGGGCCGAGCCGGCCTGGTTGTACGTCGAGTCCGTCCACGCGTCGGCCTTGGGCGCCTGGTTGGTCGAGGCGGGCGCCTCGACCCCGGTCGAGAAGGCCTGGACCTCCTTGATGCCGGTCCTGGTGCCCGCCGCGTGGGTCACGGTCACGCGGAGCTTCGAGGTCGTGACCTCGGGGAACTGCACGTGGTTGAAGTTGCCCTGCGGGAACAGCGGGGCGCGCGACTGCGCCGGCACGGGCTTCCACTGCGTCCCGTCGAGGTACTCGACCGTGTAGAGAGCCGGGGCCGAGTAGCCCGCGACGGTCGCGGTCGAGGACGAACGGTAGAAGTAGACGCGCACGTCGTCGACCTTCTGGGCCGAGCCCAGGTCCACCTCGAGCGAGTCCTTGGCGTTCGGCGAGCCCGCGGTGCCCCAGAAGGGCTCGTTGACCGTCGTGCCGTCGACGGCACCCGCCGGACCACGGCCGTTCGCGGAGAACGAGGCCGAGACGGGCTTGCCCTGGGCGAGGTTCGTCGAGCCGGCCGAGGCCGGGGAGACGTCGGCGCCCGCCTTGGCCATCATGTCCACGACGCGGGCGTCCGCGGCGAACACGACGTCCTGCGGAGCCTGGACCTGCCGCTGCTCGGCCGTGGTCACTTTGACGCCGGCGGGGGCGTCGACCGTGCCCGTGGACGGGTCGTAGGTCACGTGCGCGAGCTCGTCGACCGTGAACGCGAGCTCACCGTCGAGGAAGACCGAGTACCCCTCGGGGACGTCGGCGCCGTAGTGCTTCTCGCCGCCCGGGGCGTCCCACGTGATCGTGAGGTCCTTGTCGCGGTAGCGGACGTTGTTGACCGTGAAGTGGTCCCAGTCGATGTCGATGGGGGCGAGCTCGATCTTGTCGTCCGAGCGCGGGCGCAGGCCCATCGCGTCCTCGATCATGGTGAAGTTCGTCGTGCCGAGGATCGTGTGGTGGATCCACGAGCGGTAGCCGATGTTCTGCGGGTCGGCCGTGCCGTTCGACCAGAACTCGTTCTGGTCCGGGTACCGGTTGTCGCCGTTGTTCTGGTAGTGCGACCAGGCGTTCCAGTAGAGGAGCTTCTTGTAGAGCTCGGCGTCCACGTAGTCGTTCGGGTAGTCGCGCAGGACGCTCGAGAGCATCCGGAACGACACGGTCGAGTTGATGACCGAGAAGTTGTTGCTGCCCGGTCCGCCGTAGGCCGCCTGGTCCGCCTGGTTGGCCGTGAAGAACGGGAAGACGGGGTACTGCTCGTCGTCCGCGAAGAGACGCAGGGCCTCGACGTACGGCTGGTCGTAGTCCGCGTCACCCGGCTTGGGCATGAGGCCCACGCTGAACGGGTAGTAGTTGTTGATCTCCTTCCACGGCACCAGCGCGTCGGTCGCGACGTGACGGTGCTTGAGGAGGTTGCCCTTCAGGCCCACCTCGTCGGGCGTCTCGCGCGCGGGCTCCCAGAGGTACTCCAGGACGGCTGCCTTGATCTGCGCGGCGAAGGCGTCCATCTCGGCCGCCTTGGTCTCGTTGCCCGCGGTCCGGTAGGCCGCGGCCGACGCCTTGGCGTTGGAGTACAGGTAGGCGTTCTCGGTGCGGTCCATGTTGCCCGCGCGCCAGTGGAACGACACCGCGTCGGCGTCGTTGCCCGTCATGGCGCCCCAGTTGTACTCGATGAGGCCGTTGCCGTCGTTGTCGAAGGACGCCTGCAGGTCCTTGACGTCCCGCTCGGCGTACTGCGCCAGGTTCTGGGCGATCACGGTCGGTCCGCCGTGCAGCTGGTACGAGCGCCACGCGGCCTCGGAGATGTACTGCGTGTAGCTGTTGGACCAGTTCGCGGGGTCACCCGGGTTGTCGACGTACTTGCCGCTCTTGGCGACCTCGCCCGCGGAGACCCAGGGGCCGTACGAGTAGACGGGGTCACGGAAGTACTTGAGGTCGTCGATGAACATGCCCGTGGTCAGGACGATGTTGTTGTTGTAGCCCAGCACGCCCTCCATCGAGGTGGGGAACTGGAAGTCGTTGCCCGGGATGTTCGCGTCGAGGAAGTTGAAGCGCATCAGCCACCAGCGGTAGAAGAGCGTCTTGTCGATGTTGTCCTCGGGCGTGTCCAGGTAGGGCACGTTGTCTGCCCACCACTGGTTGTAGGCCGTGACGTGCGCGGTGTAGGCGGCCCCCGGGGTCGCCGCGCGGAACGCGTCGTAGTCGGTGCGCGACTCGGGGATCTCCTCGGTGACGAACCCGAGCTGGACCTTGGTGCTCGCCGAGCCCGTCGCCGGGACGTCGAGCGTGCGCGTGATCGCGCCGTCGGCCGGGGAGAAGCCGTCTCCCGAGAGGCGCGGGAAGACCGTGGTCAGCTTGTTGAACGCCTGGACCGAGCCCGTGAGCTCGTCGCCCTCGGGGGTCTTGGCGAACGACGACGCGGCCGAGATCCGGACCTGCTTGGCCGTGCCGTTCGTGCTCGAGACGGTGAGGTTCGTGACGGCCACGTTGGCGTCGGTGATGAACTTGGTCTGCACCACGCGCAGGCCCTGTGCGGTGTTGTTGAACGTGCTGCGCCAGTAGCTGGGGGTCTGCTTGCGGGCCGACGCGTCCTCGGTGAGGGTCACGTTCGACCCGTTGACGTTCACCGTGATGGTGTACGCACCCTGGCCGCCCGCGAGCGACTCCCAGTACGCGACCTCTCCGCCGAAACCGAGCGTGGCGGGCTGGTGGGTCTTCATGAAGACCGCACGGCCACGGCTGAACAGCCACTGGTTCGCGTCACCGTTCGAGCCGCCCGGCGTGTTGCCCGTGCGGGCGAGCATCTTGTCGATCCAGAAATCCTTGTCGGTCCCGCTCCCGGCTCCGGCCGCGACGTCGGCGTCGAAGATCGCCTGGAGCTGGTTGCGCACGTGGTAGCCGGTCCCCTCCGTAGGGACGGGCTTCGCGTCCCCGCTGAACACGGGGTACCCCACGTCCGCGTTCGGAGCGGCCTGGGCCAGCGAGGGGACGATGAGTCCCGTCGTGGCGACGGCAAGGGTCAACGTGCTCGCGATCGTCAGCCGGGCTCTGCCGCCCGGGACGTGCTGGGGTCTGGTCGCTCGCTTCTTCACGGGCGTACACCTCTCCTCGTCGAGATGGTTCGGTCCCCGGAAAGATGGCACACAGAAACGCTGAACGCAATGGTTTTCGGTGATTGGTCCGGTTCGGCCCGCTTGATATGAGCGCTCACATGCACCCCTGCCCAGGCTGTGACCTGCGGCGATGCGCTGGAAGAGCGTCTCGAGAGCGTCGCAACGGCGCTCGGCGCCGAAACTTTGCCGGTGTGATTTTTCGGCGGGCCCCGCGTCGTTGCGTCAGCGCTCGTGAGGTCCGGCCGCGGACTCGCCGGGCTCGCCGTGGGCCTCACGCCACCGTGCGCGCGACTCGAGCCGCTGGGTCGCGACCGCGACGAGGATGCCGATGACCGCGAGGTCGAACAGGATCTGGACCATCGTGACGACCCGCGCCGCCTGCCCCACCGGGTGGATGTCCCCGAACCCGACGGTCCCGAGCGTGACGACCGTGAAGTAGAGGGCGTCGGTGCGCGTCTCGATCCCGACGAACTCCGCGTCGCTGTGGATCGCGAGGAGGTAGTAGGCGATCGCGAAGAAGATGATGATGGGCGACAGCAGCCCGACGACCGACTGGACCCGCACGCTGGGCTCACGGCCCGCACGCAGCTGGCGGCGCACCTGGAACGTGACGAGGTAGCAGAGCCCGACGAACCCGACCACGAAGAACAGGATCTGCGTCCACTCGCGCTCGGAGTCCCCGAGGGGCACGCCGTAGAAGAGGAGCAGGCACGCCGCGAGCGAGCCGAGGGTGGTGATGATTGTCCACCACGGGCTGTCCTTCCGGAGCCGTCGCATGGGTACATGATGAGCAGCCGCGCTTCAGCGCGCGACCGGACACCGTGCACTCCCTGGCCCTGCGTGCTGGCACGCGGTGCGTGTCGGTGCGTGTGGGTGCCTGTCGCTAGCGTGGCGCCCGTGACGACATCGACCTCCGCGGGCTCGCGCGCCGCGAGCAAGCGCCCGGCCCGGCCCGCCTACCGTTGCGGCGAGTGCGGCTGGACCACGGCCAAGTGGGTCGGTCGCTGCGGCGAGTGCCAGGAGTGGGGCACCGTCACGGAGGAGGCCGCAGCGTCGGCAGGGCCGCGCACCGCGGCGGTCGCGCCCACACGCTCCCCCGCCCGCCCCATCGGCGAGATCGACGTGGAGACCGCGCGGGCCACGCCCACGGGGGTCGCGGAGTTCGACCGTGTGCTGGGCGGCGGGATCGTCCCGGGGGCCGTGGTGCTGCTCGCCGGGGAGCCGGGCGTCGGCAAGTCGACGCTCCTGCTCAAGGTCGCGAGCAACGTCGCGGCCGGGGTGAGCGACAAGGCCGTGTCCCCGGAGGACGCCCCTCGCCCCGCCCCGAAGCCCCGCACGGTCCTGTACGTCACCGGCGAGGAGTCGGCCGGGCAGGTCAGGCTGCGCGCGGAGCGTGTCGGGGCGCTCGCCCCTGGCCTGCTGCTCGCTGCCGAGACGGACCTCGCGACGGTCCTGGGGCACATCGAGGCGACCGACCCGGACCTCCTGGTGGTGGACTCGGTGCAGACCATCGCCTCGGCCCAGGTCGACGGCGCCCCCGGCGGCGTGAGCCAGGTGCGCGAGGTCGCCGCCGCGCTGATCGCCGCGGCCAAGGAGCGCGACCTGCCCGTCATCCTCGTCGGGCACGTGACCAAGGACGGTTCGGTCGCCGGCCCCCGCACGCTCGAGCACCTCGTCGACGTCGTGTGCCAGTTCGAGGGCGACCGGCACTCGCGCCTGCGCCTCGTCCGCGCGATCAAGAACCGCTACGGCCCCACGGACGAGGTCGGGTGCTTCGACCTCTCGGAGACGGGCATCGTGGGGCTGGCCGACCCCAGCGGGCTGTTCCTCTCGCACTCCGGGGCCGGCGTGCCCGGCACGTGCATCACCGTGACGCTCGAGGGCCGCCGGCCCCTCGCCCTCGAGATCCAGTCGCTCGTGGTCCCCAGCTCGTTGGCCAACCCGCGGCGCACCACGAGCGGGATCGACTCGAGCCGTCTCGCGATGATCCTGGCGGTCATGCACCGGCACGCCGGGGTCCGACTCGTCGACCAGGACGTGTACGTCTCGACGATCGGCGGCGCACGGGTCAGCGAGCCCGCGGCAGACCTGTCCATCGCTCTGGCCACCTTCTCCGCGCGCGAGGACCAGGTCATGCCCCCGGGAACCATCGCGATCGGCGAGGTCGGGCTGGCCGGGGACATCCGGCCGGTCGCAGGACTCGACCGCCGGCTCGCCGAGGCCGCGCGGCTCGGCTTCACCCGGGCCGTGGTGCCGCACGGGTCGTCTCCCAAACCTCCGGCGGGCATGACGGTCCTGCCGGCGCAGCACCTGGGAGAGGCCGTCGAGCTCGCGCGCGGCGGCCACCTGCCCCCGCAGCAGGAGCGCTCCCGGTTCGACGTCGGGCAACCGTGATCCCATCGTGACCTCCAGTTGTCCCCGAACGGCGTTTTCCTGCCCCTGAGACAACCTGGCAGCGTAAGATGCCCACGTGGCCAACTCCCCTGTGCATCCTGACGACCTGCTCCGGGAGACCCTCGCCGCAGTGGCCCCCGGTACCGAGCTCCGCGACGGGCTCGAGCGCATCCTTCGAGGTCGAACGGGCGCACTGATCGTGCTGGGCCTGGACAAGGTCGTCGAGACCATGTGCTCGGGAGGGTTCGTGCTGGACGTCGGCTTCTCGGCGACCCGGCTGCGCGAGCTCTCCAAGATGGACGGCGCCGTGGTCCTGGACCGCGACGCGAACCGGATCCTGCGCGCGGCCGTGCAGCTCCTCCCGGACCCCACGATCGAGACCACCGAGTCCGGCACGCGTCACCGCACGGCCGAGCGCGTCGCCAAGCAGAGCGGCTTCCCGGTCATCTCGGTGAGCCAGTCCATGCGGATCGTCGCGCTCTACGTCGGCGGCCTGCGCTACGTGCTCGAGGACTCGGACACCATCCTGTCGCGCGCCAACCAGGCCCTTGCGACGCTCGAGCGCTACCGCGCCCGACTGGACGAGGTCAGCGGGACGCTGTCCGCCCTCGAGATCGAGGACCTCGTCACGGTCCGCGACGTGTGCGCCGTGGTCCAGCGCCTCGAGATGGTGGGCCGCATCTCCGAGGAGATCGCCGGCTACGTCGTCGAGCTCGGCACCGACGGTCGTCTCCTCGCTCTCCAGCTCGACGAGCTGATCGGCGGGATCGGCTCGGACCGCGAGTCCGTGATCCGCGACTACGTCGAGCTCAGCCGCAAGGAGCGCTCGCTCGCGGACGTCAAGAACGCGCTTGCCGCCCTGGATCAGACTCAGCTGCTCGATCTCACGATCATCGGCCGGGTCCTCGAGCTGCCCGGAGGTGGCGAGGCGCTCGACGCCGCGGTCGCACCGCACGGGTACCGCCTGCTCTCCAAGGTCCCCCGCCTGCCGGGCACCATCATCGACCGCCTGGTCACGCACTTCGGCGGACTGCAGAAGCTGCTCGCGGCCAGCATCGACGACCTCATGGCCGTGGACGGCGTGGGCGAGCAGCGGGCTCGGGCAGTCCGTGAGGGCCTGTCACGGCTCGCGGAGTCGAGCATCCTCGAGCGGTACGTCTAGGACCGAGTGTGGCTGCGGGATCTCTTCTGGTCGGCAGCCCGCAGCCGACCAGTTGTCAGAAGCGAGCCGGTGCATACCCCGGCCCAGTTCTGACAACTCCACTAGACCCGACCCGCCGCCAGTCCGCGGACCCGACCACCCGACCAGTTGTCAGAAGCGAGCCGGTGCATACCCCGGCCCAGTTCTGACAACTCCCCCAGCCCCGACCCGCCGCCAGTCCGCGGACCCGACCACCCGACCAGTAGTCAGAAGCGAGCCGGTGCATACCCCGGCTCAGCTCTGACAACCGAGCATCGAACGCAACGGCCCAGGTGGCGTAGGCCGGGCGGACAGCGCGGACGTCGCAGGCAGGGTGCGTCGCACGGGGGCACAGCAGTCGGCACCCCGGGCGTGGGCGTGGGCTCGCGAGCCGCCTAGCGCTACGGAGTCGCCCCGTCAGCGGGAGGAACCGCTCCGTCAGCCGGAGCAGTCCCGTCAGCCGGAGCAGTCTCCCCGGTAGCAGCCGGGTCTCCCTCAGCGGGCGGCACCGCCCCGTCGGCCGGCGGCACCGCCCCGTCGACGGGCGCCTCGGTCGCGGGCGGCGTCTCGACCGGCGGCGGTGGCGGCGCGAGGAGCGTGAACACCACGGGCGCACTCGTCAGCCCGGCCACCTCGGTCGACGCGACGACCGCGCTGTAGTCCCCTGCTCCGGGTGCCGGCAGGTCGGCGGGGCACTCAGCCGCCGACCGCACGCGGGCCCAGTCCACGGTCTGGGGATACGCGTCGCCGGGGGCCATGAGCAGCACCTTCTTGGCGGGCGGGCAGTCGACCGACGACCAGATGCGGTCCTGGCCCGAGGTCACGACGAGCTCGAGCGAGGCGGGGGACGAGTCGACGAAGCAGGGCCGCCGGCCGACGTGCGTGAGCGTGAGCGAGAAGGACGGGTTCTCGCCGTCGGCGTACGAGGCCTTCGAGACCGTGAGCCCGAGCGTGAGGTCCTTGACCTCGCACTTCTTGTAGCCGCCGGTCGCGACGGCCTGCGGCGGGGGTGGTGCCACCTTGCCCTGGGGCTCGTCGGCGAGCAGCCCGGTGCCGAACGCGATCGCCGCCTTGACGAGCATCACGACGCCGACGACGATCACCGCGAGCAGGACGAGCGCGACGACCCGCCGCACCCTCAGGGTCCGGGAGGTGGGCCTGCCCGACGACGTCCCGCCCGCCCCGTCGGCCGGGCGCCCCTGGACCGGGGTCGCCCCGGTCGGTGGCCGGGTGCCTCGCGGCGTGCTCACGTGCGGCTCCGTTCGACGGTCGGCGCGGGGCGTTCCCGCGCTGGGGCAACGGTACGTCCCGCGCGGGACGGTTCGGTCACTGCCACACCGCGCCCTCGCGCATCGGCGAGAATGGTCGGATCATGCCGCTCTCCTCCACCACGCTCGACGCCGCCGCTCCCCGCACCGGAACCCGCGCCGCCCTGGCGAGCCTCCCCGCCCCGGACCCGCACGCGGACCTGCGCGACGTCGTCGGGCGATGGTTCGCTGCGAACGCCCGCGACCTGCCGTGGCGGCGCGACGACTGCTCCCCCTGGGGCGTCCTGGTCAGCGAGGTCATGCTCCAGCAGACGCCCGTGGTGCGGGTCGAGCCCGCGTGGCGCGCCTGGATGGACCGCTGGCCCGAGCCCGCGGACCTGGCCGCGGCCTCGACGGCCGACGTGCTGCGCGCCTGGGGGCGCCTGGGCTACCCGCGCCGCGCGCTGCGCCTGCAGGACTGTGCGCGCGCCGTCGTCGAACGGCACGGGGGCCGCGTCCCGCAGGACGCGGACGAGCTGCTCGCGCTTCCGGGCGTCGGCGAGTACACGGCCGCGGCGGTGACGGCGTTCGCGCACGGTCGGCGGGCCGTCGTCGTCGACACGAACGTGCGGCGCGTCCTGGCGCGCGCGGTGTCGGGGACGGCGCTGCCTGCGCCGTCGTACACCGCGGCCGAGCGCCGGCTCGCGGCCCTGGTCGCGCCGACCGAGGACGACGACGCGGCCCTGTGGGCCGCGGCCTCGATGGAGCTGGGCGCGCTCGTGTGCACGGCGCGCTCGCCGCGCTGCGACGAGTGCCCGGTCGCGGACCTGTGCGCGTGGCGTGCGGCGGGCAGCCCGCCGGACGAGCACGCTGCCCGACGGCGCACCCAGGCCTGGGAGGGCACCGACCGGCAGGCGCGGGGCCGGGTCATGGGCGCGCTGCGCGCGGCGGACGGTCCGGTGCACCGCGACGCGGTCGCGGGACTGTGGCCGGACGCCGCCCAGCTCGGGAGGTGCGTCGCGAGCCTCGTCGAGGACGGGCTGCTCGAGCAGGACGGCGACGTCTACCGTCTCCCGGCCTGAGCCCGCCGGACAACGGACGACGAACTCCGGGCGGCGAACGCCCGGGGCGCCTCAGAGCGTGATGAGCATGCGCGTGTTGCCGAGCGTGTTGGGCTTCACGCGGGCGAGGTCGAGGAACTCGGCCACGCCGTCGTCGTGCGAGCGCAGGAGCTCGGCGTAGACGTCGGGCGAGACGGGCGTCCCGTCGATCGCCTCGAACCCGTGCGCGCGGAAGAAGTCGACCTCGAACGTCAGGCAGAAGACCCGTCGGAGCCCCAGGGCGCGGGCGCGGTCGAGGAGCTCGACCACGAGCTGGTGCCCCACCCTGTGGCCGCGCCAGGCCTGGTCGACCGCGAGCGTGCGGATCTCGGCGAGGTCGTCCCACATGACGTGCAGCGCGCCGCACCCGACGACCTCGGGGGCGCCCGGCTCCCCCACGTCCGCGACGACGAACTCCTGCACGGCCTCGTAGTAGCCGACCATCTCCTTGGCCAGGAGGATGCGGGCCTGCGCGTAGGGCTCGACGAGCCCGCGGATGGCCCGCACGTCCGCCGGGAGGGCAGGGCGGAGCGTCAGGGTGGGGGTCGAGGTGCTCGTCACGCGCCCAATCTACGCCGCGACGCGGCCCGATGCGTAATCATGCACCCGAATGCATACTCTCATTGCGTGTGCGCGCGACCGCGATCCGCCCCGTCTCCTGCTCGATCAGGTGCGACGCCGTGATCTCGTCGACGACCAGGTGCGTGACGACCCCGGCGCGCAGGGCCGCGCGCAGTGGCGCGACCTTGTTGTCCCCCGCGACCGCGCAGATGCGCTGCGGGATCCGCCGGAGCTCGTCGGGCCCCGGGCCCGTGGCGCGCTCGTTGAGCGCGATGTCACGGTACGTGCCGTCGGCCCGCAGGAACACCGTGCACACGTCCCCCACGACCCCCTCGGCGTCGAGCACCGCGATGTCCTCGGGCTCGAGGTAGCCCGCCGAGTAGACGTGGCTCGGGACGCCACCCGAGACGGCGCCCACGGAGAACAGCGCGACGTCGGCCCGCCGCTGGACGTCCAGCACGCGCCGGACCGACCGCTCGCGCCACATCGCCTGCTTGGTCTCGGCGTAGTCGAAGAACGCGGGGACTGGGAAATGGTGCACGTGCGCGTCGAACGCCTCGCCGAACCCGGCGATCAGGTCACCCGCGTAGTGCACCCCGGAGGTCCGGGTGTTCGCGGCCCCGTTGAGCTGCACGACGGCGGACCCTCGGGTCGGCTTGCGGCTCAGGTGCCGGGAGATCGCCGCGAGCGTCGTGCCCCACGCGATGCCGAGAATCATGTCGGAGTCGAACCACGAGCCGAGCAGCCGTGCGGTCGTCAGGGCGACCTGGTCGAGCCGGTCGACCTGCTGCGTCGAGTCTGGGACGGGCACGACGTAGGCGTCGATGCCGTACGTGGCCGAGATGTGCGCGCCCAGCCCCGGCGCCCGACTCTGCGTTGGCCGGAGCGTGATCTCCACCAGACCTGTCTCACGGGCCTTCTTGACCAGCCGCGAGACCGTCGACCGCGAGGTCCTCAGGTGCTTCGCGATCGCCTCCATCTTCATGTCCTGGAGGTAGTACATCGAGGCCGCCCGCAGGACGTCCTGCTCCCGATCCGCCATCTGCCGGTCTCCCACCACTGTTGCACGTTTGTGCACTGCGCTTGCGCGAACGTTCCTGACATGTTGACGTTAATACGTGCAGCGGCATTTCGACAGCGCTGTGCCACGGAACGGTGCCCGCACGGGGACCGGGTCGTACCGCTAGCGCGGGACGCACACCCGTGGGAACGTCACAGTGAGACGTAGTTCCCGCTGTGTCCCTCGGGATGCACCAGTTCGACGACGAGAGAAGGCCATCGGATGACTTCCAGCAGACTCACCGCAGAGTCTCGCCAGCAGGCGCTGTCAGCGCTCGAGGCGAGCACCAGTGCGGACCAGGAGCTTGACGTCCTCGTGATCGGCGGAGGCGTGACCGGAGCGGGCATCGCCCTCGACTCCGTGACCCGTGGCCTCTCGACCGCGATCGTCGAGGCCCAGGACTGGGCCTCCGGGACGTCGAGCCGGTCGAGCAAGCTGGTCCACGGCGGGTTGCGCTACCTGCAGATGCTCGACTTCCACCTGGTCCACGAGGCGCTGACCGAGCGCGACCTGCTCATCAAGGACCTCGCGCCGCACCTCGTGCGCCCCGTCCCGTTCCTGTACCCGCTCGAGCACCGCGTGTGGGAGCGTGCCTACGTCGGCGCCGGGATCGCGCTGTACGACACGCTCGCGAGCATGGCCCCCGGCAAGCGGGCGCTGCCGCTGCACCGCCACCTCTCGCGCAAGCAGATGGAGCGCAAGTTCCCCGACCTCGCGCACGACGCCGCGATCGGTGCCGTCCAGTACTGGGACGCCTCGGTCGACGACGCACGCCTGGTCTCCACCCTGATCCGCACCGCGGCCTCCTACGGGGCACACGCCGCGTCCCGGACCCAGGTCGTCGAGCTGACCAAGGGCTCGACGGGCGCGGTCAACGGCGCGATCCTCGAGGACCTCGAGACGGGCAGGCGCATCACGGTCCGCGCCCGCGCCGTCATCAACGCGACGGGCGTGTGGACCGAGGACACCGAGGCCCTCGCCGGCACCGACGGCGGGCTGCGCGTCCTGGCCTCGAAGGGCGTCCACATCGTCGTCCCGCGCGAGCGCATCAAGGGCCAGGTCGGCCTGATCCTGCAGACCGAGAAGTCGGTCCTCTTCATCATCCCGTGGTCCCGCTACTGGGTCATCGGCACGACCGACACCCCCTGGGAGCAGGAGCTCACGCACCCGGTCGCCACGTCCGCGGACATCGAGTACATCCTCGAGCACGCGAACGCGGTCCTCGCCCAGCCCCTGACGCGCGACGACATCATCGGGACCTACGCGGGCCTGCGCCCGCTGCTCCAGCCCGGCACCAAGGAGGGCACCAGCTCGGCCAAGGTCTCTCGCGAGCACACCACGGCCTCCCCCACCCCGGGTCTCACGGTCATCGCGGGCGGCAAGCTCACGACGTACCGGGTCATGGCCAAGGACGCGGTCGACTTCGCGATCGGCCAGCGTGCCGCGGCCCTGCCGTCGATCACGGACAAGATCCCGCTGCTCGGTGCGGTCGGCCTCGACGCGGTCCGGCGCCAGGCGCGGCCGTGGGCCTCGAAGTTCGGCTGGACCCCGCAGATGGTCGACCACCTGCTCCACCGCTACGGCTCGAACCTGCGCGACATCGTCGCGCTGTGCCAGGCCGACCCCTCGCTCGCCAAGCCGCTCGAGCACGCGCCCGCGTACCTGCGCGCCGAGATCAGCTACGGCGTGAGCCACGAGGGCGCCCTCCACCTGGAGGACCTCCTGCTGCACCGCACGCGCCTGAACTACGAGGTGCTCGACCGCGGTCTCGGCGCACTCCCCGAGATCGCCGACATCGCCGCCCCGCTCCTCGGCTGGACCGACGAGCAGAAGGCCGCGGAGATCGCTTCCTACACGGCACGCGCCGGAGCCGAGGAGGCCGCCGAGCAGGAGCCCGACGACGCCACGGCCGAGCGCACGCGCCTCGCAGCAGACGACGTCGCACCGCTCAAGCCGCTCGACGCCTCCTGACGCACCTGCCTTCCTGACCACCGGAGCCCCGGGCTCCCCGAGAACAACTTCATCCGCCGGTCCCCGGCCCGCTCGGCTCGCGCCGGGCGACGTCGGGGCCGGCACACCCTCAACCTCACGGGTGCGCACCTCGCGGCGCACACCGGGGCCCCGCCGCACGGATGCGCCGGGGTGGTTGCGACAACGAAGTCCACCAAGAAAGAGAGAAGCTGATGGACACACTCCTCCTCAACGCCTTCTGGTCCGAGATACTCGGCACCGCGACCCTGATCCTGATGGGCGCCGGCGTCGTAGCCAACGTGATCCTCCCCAAGACCAAGGGCTTCAACGGCGGCTGGCTCCTCATCAACTTCGGATGGGGCCTTGCCGTCTTCACCGGTGTCTACGTCGCCTACAAGTCGGGGGCTCACCTCAACCCGGCCGTGACCATCGGTCTGTTCACCGCGGACCGCCCCTTCTACTCGGTCACCGGCCCCGAGGGGATGGTCACCGCGACGATCGAGCCGACCGTGAGCAACATGTTCATGTACTTCGGCGCGCAGATGATCGGTGCGATCGTCGGTGCCGTGCTCGCGTTCATCGCCTACAAGAAGCACTTCGACGAGGACGCTCCCGCCGCGACCAAGCTCGCGGTCTTCTCGACCGGCCCCGAGCTCCGCTCCTACGGCTGGAACTTCATCACCGAGGTCATCGCGACCTTCGTGCTCGTGTTCTTCGTCGTGGCGTCCGGCAACACCCCCTCGGGCCTCGGCCCGCTCGCGGTCGCGCTGGTCGTGGTCGGTATCGGTGCGTCCCTCGGTGGTCCCACCGGGTACGCGATCAACCCTGCTCGTGACCTCGGCCCGCGCATCGCCCACGCCCTCCTGCCCATCAAGGGCAAGGGTTCGAGCGACTGGGCCTACTCGTGGGTCCCGGTCGCCGGTCCCCTCGTCGGCGGCGTGCTCGCCGGCCTCCTCGGGGCAGCCTGGGGCTGACCTGCTCCCTCCGCGTGACCGGGACGGGGCGACCCGCCCCGGTCACGCGACCACCCGCCGTCGGGCACGGCGACCCTTCGTGAACTCCCGCCGCGCAGCGCGGCACCCGCTCAACCACACCGACGTGAAGGACTGACACACCATGGCCGACTACGTTCTCGCCATCGACCAGGGAACCACCAGCTCCCGGGCCATCGTCTTCAACCACTCCGGGGAGATCGTCTCCTCCGGCCAGCTCGAGCACGACCAGATCTTCCCGCGGGCCGGCTGGGTCGAGCACAACCCCGAGCAGATCTGGAACAACGTGCGCGAGGCCGTGGGTCTCGCACTGACCCGCGCGAACGTGACCTACACCGACATCGCCGCGGTCGGCATCACCAACCAGCGCGAGACCGCGGTCGTGTGGAACCGCAAGACGGGCAAGCCCGTCTACAACGCGATCGTCTGGCAGGACACCCGGACCCAGAAGATCGTCGACGAGCTCGGCGGCGAGGCAGGCCCCGAGAAGTACAAGGCGATCGTCGGCCTGCCCCTCGCGACGTACTTCTCCGGTCCCAAGGTCAAGTGGATCCTCGACAACGTCGAGGGCGCCCGCGAGGCGGCCGACGCCGGCGACCTCGTGTTCGGCAACACCGACACCTGGGTCCTGTGGAACATGACGGGCGGCGTCGACGGCGGCGTGCACGTCACCGACGTGACCAACGCGTCGCGCACCATGCTCATGGACCTCGACACCCTGAGCTGGCGCGAGGACATCGCGGCCGACATGGGCATCCCCCTCTCGATGCTCCCGGAGATCAAGTCGTCCTCCGAGGTCTACGGGAAGGGTCGCCCCGGCGGGCTCCTCCCCGGCGTCCCGATCGCGGGCATCCTGGGCGACCAGCAGGCCGCGACGTTCGGCCAGGCGTGCTTCGAGGTCGGGCAGGCCAAGAACACGTACGGCACGGGCAACTTCATGCTGCTCAACACGGGCACCGAGAAGGTCATGAGCGAGAACGGCCTGCTGACCACGGTCTGCTACAAGATCGGCGACCAGCCGGCCCGCTACGCGCTCGAGGGCTCGATCGCCGTCACGGGCTCGCTCATCCAGTGGCTGCGCGACAACCTGGGCATGTTCTCGGACGCGCCCGACGTCGAGTGGCTCGCCCGCAAGGTCGACGACAACGGTGGCGCGTACTTCGTGCCCGCGTTCTCGGGTCTGTTCGCACCGCACTGGCGCTCCGACGCCCGTGGCGCGCTCGTGGGCCTCACGCGCTACGTCAACAAGAACCACATCGCGCGCGCCGCGCTCGAGGCCGTCGCGTTCCAGACCCGCGAGGTCCTGGACGCCATGAACGCGGACTCGGGCGTCGACCTCACCGAGCTGCGCGTCGACGGCGGCATGGTGCAGAACGAGCTGCTCATGCAGTTCCAGGCGGACCAGCTCGGCGTGGACGTCGTGCGGCCCAAGGTCGCGGAGACGACGGCGCTCGGTGCCGCGTACGCCGCGGGCATCGCGGTCGGGTTCTGGCAGGGCGAGCAGGACGTCATCGCCAACTGGGCCGAGGACAAGCGCTGGAGCCCGTCGATGGACGAGGGCGAGCGCGAGCGCCTCTACCGCAACTGGAAGAAGGCCGTGAGCAAGACCCTCGACTGGGTCGACGAGGACGTCGAGAAGTAGTCCTTCTCGCAGCCTCGCCGGAGCCGGCGTGACCTCACAGGTCACGCCGGCTCCGGCGTGTCAGGGACCGACCGGCTCCGGCGTGTCGCCCGGTCGGACGATGCGCCCGTCGTCGCTCACGAGGCCGACCGCGACCCCGGTCACCGCAGCGATGCGCAGGCACGCCGCCTGCGCCGCGCGTGCCTGGGACCAGCCGAACGCGACGTAGAGCAGCTCGCGCCCGATCGAGTAGTCGGCCAGGCGGGGATCGTCGACGTCCTCGTCGGCGTCCGGTCCGTTCATCGGTGGGAACTCCTGGGCCAGCGCGTCGTAGAACGTCCGGAGGGCGACGGACGTGACCGCGGGGTCCGTGTAGTCGTGGTCCTCACCCCACTCGGCCTGCTCCTCGAACCATGCCTCGAACCCGTCGTCGTCCACGGTCTCCGTGGCGAACACGGCGATGTCGTAGCTCATGCCTTCCTCCTTCTCGATCCTGAGGTCGCACGCTACGGATCGCCTCCGACACACCCAGCCTCCAGGACCGGCTCGCGCTCGATAGGCTCGTCGCCATGACCTCCGTGAGCTGCACGATCCCCGGGATGCACGTCACCGACCACGTGGTCGAGGTCCCCCTCGACTGGTTCGACGAGACCGACTCGCGCCGGATCACGGTCTTCGTGCGCGAGCTGGTCGACCCGGTCCGGCGGCGCGAGGACCTGCCCCTGCTCGTGTTCCTCCAGGGCGGCCCGGGCGGCAAGGGGCCACGGCCCACCGGGCCCGAGGGGTGGGTCGGGACCATGCTCGCGACGCACCGCGTGATCCTGCTCGACCAGCGCGGCACGGGCCGCAGCTCGGCCGTGCGCGGGCGCCACCTGACAGCGATCGGCGACGCGGCCGCGCAGGCCGAGTACCTCTCGCACTTCCGCGCGGACTCGATCGTGGCCGACGCCGAGCACGTGCGCCGCACGCTGTTCGGCGGTCGCCGCTGGGAGTCGCTCGGGCAGAGCTACGGCGGCTTCCTCACGCTCACGTACCTGTCACGCGCCGCCGAGGGCCTCTCGGCCTGCTACGTCACGGGCGGGCTCGCAGGCCTCGAGGCCGACGCGACCGAGGTCTACCGCCGCACCTACCCGCGCACCGCGGCCAAGAACGCTCGCTTCGCGTCGCGCTTCCCCGACGACGTCGCACGCCTCGCGCGCATCGCGGACAGGATCGCGGTGGGGGACGTCACGCTGCCCGACGGCGACACGCTCTCGGTGCGACGCCTCCAGACGCTCGGTATGGACTTCGGCATGAAGCCGGGCTTCGAGCGTGTCCACTGGCTGCTCGACGAGGCGTTCGACCACGACGACGAGGACCTGAGCGACACGTTCCTCAGCGAGGTCCGGGACCTGACCTCGTACTGGACGAACCCGCTGTACGCGGTGCTGCACGAGTCGATCTACGCCTCGGGGCACGGGGCCACGGGCTGGGCCGCCGAGAGGGTCCGCGCCGAGCACCCGGAGTTCTCCCCCGAGGCCCGGCCGCTGCTCTTCACGGGCGAGATGATCTACCCCTGGATGTTCGAGGAGATCGCGGGGCTCCGCGCGTTCCGCGGGGCGGCCGAGGAGCTGGCCCGCCGCGAGGAGTGGACCGTGCTGTACGACCTGGACGTGCTCGCGGCCAACGAGGTCCCGGTCGCTGCGGCCGTCTACTACGACGACATGTTCGTCGACGCCCACCTGTCGCTGAACACGGCCTCGCGCGTCGGGAACGTGCAGGCGCTCGTCACGAACGAGTTCGAGCACGACGGGCTGCGCACGGGCGACGTCCTGGAGCGGCTGCTGCCGCTCGTCGACCAGCAGGGCGGGCCGCTGCGCGACGTGTGACGGCGTGCGACGCCGTCAGCGAGGCGGGCGCGACGTGGGCGGGCCAGGGCAGGCAGGGCGAGCGCCGGCCCGGCCCACCTCACTCCGCGCCGGGCGTCGGCGCGTGCTTCTCGAGGAACGCGTAGACCTCCGAGGCGTCGACCCCGGGGAACGACCCCGAGGGCAGGGCCGACAGCACGTGCTGGTGCATGCGCGCGCTGGGCCACGCGACGTCCTCCCAGCGGCGCGCGAGCTGGGCCTGGGGCCGGCGGCAGCAGGCCTCGTCGGGGCAGGTCGAGGCGCGCCGCGCGGTCGTCTCGCGTCCCCGGAACCACTTGGCCGAGGCGAACGGGACCCCGACCGTGATCGAGAACTCGCCCATCGTCGTCGTGCCCGTCTGCGTGCTGCACCAGAACGTGCCCGCCGGGGTGTCCGTGTACTGGTAGGACTCGGTCGCCCGGTCGCGGCGCGCGAAGGCCTCGCGTGCCGCCCACCGGCGGCAGACCAGCTGCCCCTCGATGGCCCCCGTGACGTCGGCCGGGAACGGCAGACCGTCGTTCGCGTAGCCGCGGTAGAGCGCGCCGTCGTCGCCCACGCGCATGAAGTGCACGGGGATGCCCAGGCGCGACGTCGCGAGGTTCGTGAAGCGCTGCGACGCGGCCTCGTGCGAGACGCCGAACGCGTCGCGGAAGTCCTCGACCGCGAGGTCCTTCTCCTTCTTGCGCTGCTCGAGGAACTCGACCGCTGCGGACTGGGGCATGAGGCAGCACGCCGCGAAGTAGGTGATCTCGACGCGCTGGCGCAGGAAGTGCGCGTACGACGTGGGCCGCTGGTGCCCGAGCACGCGGTGCGCGATGGCCTGCAGACCGAGCGAGCGCAGGCCGTGGCTCCCGGGGATCGAGGCCGGCGGCAGGTAGATGCGGCCGTTGCGCAGGTCCGTGACGGTGCGGGTCGAGTGCGGCAGGTCGTCGACGTGGAGCAGCGTGAAGCCGAGCTGCTCGGCCATGCGAGCAACGGTGCGGTGGGTGAGCGCACCCACGCGGTAGCCGGCCCGGCGCGTCATCTCCTCGGCGAGGTCCTCGAGCTCGGGGATGTAGTTGTTGCGCGACTGGCGCTCGAGGCGCAGCTCGGTGTTGGCGCGGCGCGCCTCCTCGGGCGTCGCGATGGCCTCCGACGCGCGCCGGGCGAGCTCGCCGTGCAGCCCCACGAGGTTCTCCAGGACCGGCATGGGCAGCTTCTGGGAGGCCTTGACCGACGGCAGCCCCAGGGTCGCGAAGAGGGGGCCGCGCTGGGCGCGGTCCAGCTCGATCTCGAGCGCGGCCCGGCGCGACGGCGGCTCGTCCGCGAGCAGGTCCGTCACCGTGACGTCGAGCGCGCCCGCGAGCGCCTGGAGCAGCGAGAGCCGGGGTTCGCGCTTGCCGTTCTCGATGAGCGACAGGAGGCTCGCGGTGGTCCCCACCTGCGCACCGAGGGCGTCGAGGGTGAGCTCCCGACCGGTCCGGAACCAGCGGATCCGGCGGCCCAGCGTGATGAGGTCGGTGGTCGCGGGAGCCAGGACCTCGGGGGTCGTGGGGATCTTGCGGTCTTCGTCGACGGCCATTCCTTGACTCTATGTCAAGAACCGCAATTCTTGACAGCGTTCTGGGTGGAAAACTGCGCCGTTCCGGGTCGAAGGTGGAAACAGCAGGACACACGCCCACCGGGCGAACGCCCCCGCCCAGGACCGGAGACCCGATCATGACCGTGACCGCCAACCCTCGCCGCACCCACCTCGCCGCCCTCGCCGAGGAGCTGCCCGACGTGCTCGCCACGCCCCTGGCCGGTGCGGCGTTCGGCCCCGGTGCCCGATCCGCCGTCGGTGCGGACCGCGACCGGCGCGCCTGGGTCCGCGAGATCGCCGACCTGACCGAGCCCGACTCGGTCGTGTGGTGCGACGGGTCCGCGGCCGAGAAGCAGCGGCTGATCGACCTCATGGTCGACGCGGGCACGCTCCTGCCGCTCGACCCCGAGCTGCGACCGGGCAGCTACCTCGCCCGGTCCAACCCGAGCGACGTGGCCCGCGTCGAGTCCCGCACGTTCATCTGCTCGCAGGACGAGGCCGACGCGGGGCCCACCAACAACTGGCGCGAGCCCGACGTCATGCGCGCCGAGCTGCGCGGGGTGTTCGACGGCTCGATGCGGGGTCGGACCATGTACGTCGTGCCGTTCTCGATGGGACCGGTCGGCGGCCCCATCTCGCAGGTCGGCATCCAGGTCACCGACTCCCCGTACGTCGTGGTGAGCATGGGCGTCATGACGCGGGTCGGCAGCGACGTCCTGGCCCTGATCGACGCGGGCGCGCCCTTCGTGCCGGCCGTCCACTCGGTGGGCGCGCCGCTCGTGGTCGACCGCCCCGACGGTTCGGTCGACCTCCACGAGGACGTCGCGTGGCCCTGCAACGACACCAAGTACATCGCGCACTTCCCCGAGACCCGGGAGATCTGGTCGTACGGCTCCGGGTACGGCGGCAACGCCCTGCTCGGCAAGAAGTGCTTCGCGCTGCGCATCGCCTCGGCCATGGCACGCGACGAGGGCTGGCTCGCCGAGCACATGCTGCTCATCCGGGCCACGTCGCCCGAGGGGCGCGCCTACCACCTCGCCGCGGCGTTCCCCTCGGCGTGCGGCAAGACGAACCTCGCGATGCTCCAGCCGACCGTCCCGGGGTGGAAGGTCGAGACCATCGGCGACGACATCGCGTGGCTCCGCCCCGGTCCGGACGGGACGCTGCGCGCGATCAACCCCGAGGCAGGGTTCTTCGGCGTCGCGCCCGGCACGGGCATCGACACCAACCCGGTCGCGGTCGCGACGTTCGCCCGCGACACGATCTTCACCAACGTCGCCCTGACCGACGACGGCGACGTCTGGTGGGAGGGGCTCACCCCCGAGGCCCCCGAGCACCTGATCGACTGGCGCGGTGACGACTGGACGCCCGCCGACGGGGCCGCAGGCACGCCCGCCGCGCACCCCAACTCCCGGTTCACGGTCGCAGCCGCCCAGTGCCCCACGATCGCCGACACCTGGGAGGACCCGGCGGGCGTCCCGATCGACGCGATCGTCTTCGGCGGGCGCCGCGCGACCAACGTGCCGCTCGTCGCCCAGGCCTACAGCTGGGAGCACGGCGTGTTCATGGGGGCCACCATCTCGTCCGAGCGCACCGCCGCGGCCGAGGGCGCGCTGGGCGAGCTGCGCCGCGACCCCTTCGCGATGCTGCCGTTCTGCGGGTACAACATGGCGGACCACTGGGCCCACTGGCTGAGCGTCGGGGCAGGGCTCGACCCGGCCAAGCGACCCAAGATCTTCCAGGTCAACTGGTTCCGCAAGGGGGCCGACGGCTCGTTCCTGTGGCCCGGGTTCGGGGAGAACTCGCGCGTCGTCGAGTGGATCGCCCAGCAGGTCGACCGGTCCCGCGGCCTGCGGACTGACGCGGGTGCGGTGACGAGCGCCGTCGGGCTCCTGCCTGCCGAGGGTGCGCTGGACGTCGACGGGCTCGACCTCCCGCAGGGCGCCCTCGAGGCGCTGTTCGAGGTCGACGCCGCGTCGTGGCTCGCGGAGACCGAGCTCACGAGCGAGTTCTTCGACACGTTCGGCGACCGGGTCCCGGACCAGCTGTGGGCACAGCTGGCGCGTCTGCGGTCGCGGCTCGGGGCCGAGTGAGCCTCGGACTCGTGTGAGGACGCGGACCGGTGCGAGACGCGGACCCGGGCGAGAAGGGCCCCTCCTCGCCGAGGGTGACCACCCCGCCCGCCGACGGTGACGCACCCGGCCGCCGACGGTGACACCTGATGTCCCCTCGGCGGGCGGACTGGTCACCGTCGGCGGGCCCTCACGTCACCCTCGGCCGGAGCACGCGTCACCCTCGGCGGTAGACCATGCCCATGAGCCCGCACACGTCCTCGAGCGTGCGGTCGGCGATCTCGTTGGCCCGCGCGTTGCCGCGCGCGAGGATGTCGAGCACGTCGGGTCCGTCGCCCGCCGCGAGCGCCGCACGCCGCGCGCGGATCGGGCGCAGGTGCTCGACGAGCGCCTCGGTCACGAGCACCTTGAGCCTCCCGGCCCCCGCGGACCCGATCTCGTCGGCGATCTGCTCGGGGGTGCGCCCCGTGCACAGCGACGCGATCGTCAGGAGGTTGGCGACCTCGGGCCGGGCGTCGGGCTCGTAGGTGATGACCCGCTCCGCGTCGGTCTTGGCCCGCTTGACCCACCGGGCCGTCTCGTCCTCGCTCGCCCCGAGCGGCAGCGTGTTCCCGCGGCTCTTGCTCATCTTGGTCCCGTCGGTCCCGAGGATCGTGGGCGAGGGCGCGAGCAGCGCGTCGGGCTCGGGGAAGTACGGGTTAGCGGCGGCGTACCGCTGGTTGAAGCGTCGCGCGACGGTACGCGTCATCTCGAGGTGCGGCAGCTGGTCCTGCCCCACGGGCACGAGGTTGCCGTGGCAGAACAGGATGTCGGCGGCCTGGTGCACGGGGTAGGTCAGCATGAGCCCGCTCATGGCCCGCCCGCCCGTGGCCGCGGTCTCGGCCTTGACGGTCGGGTTGCGGTCGAGCTCGGCGACGCTCACGAGGCTCAGGAACGGCAGCAGGAGCTGGTTGAGCGCGGGGACGGCGCTGTGCGCGAAGACCGTGGTCCGGTCCGGGTCGATCCCGGCCGCCAGGTAGTCGAGCAGGATCTCGCGCACCGTCCCGCGCAGGTCTCCGGCCTCGTCGCGGTCGGTGATGACCTGGTAGTCGGCGAGGATCAGGAAGACCTCGACGCCTGCCTGCTGGAGCCGCACGCGGTTCGCGATGGTCCCGAAGTAGTGCCCGATGTGCAGCGCTCCCGTCGGTCGCTCGCCCGTCAGGACGCGGAACTCCGCGGGGTTCGCAGCGATCCGCGCCTCGACCTCGAGGCTGCGGGCACGGGCCGCGTCGAGGGTCCCGACGGCGGAGCCCGCCTCGGGCGGACGGGTCCCCTGGGCAGGGGTCGTGGCTGCGGCGTGGGTCGCGGTGGTGAGGGTCATGATGCTCCTTGGTTCAGGAGCCGCCCTCGCTCGCCGGAGGCGACGGAGGGCCGACCCGGGCTGCACGCAGGGCAGCTCGGGGACACGACTGGTCACGGCTGCGAGGGCAGCCACCACCAGTTGCGCGTTGTCATGGGCTCAAGGCTACTCCCGACGCCCCTGGGCAGAGCACCGGTGCGCTGCCGAGCGGACCGCCCGGGTCGATCACACCCGTCCCCGGGTACGTCGCCGCGCTCGGTTCACGGCATCGTCCGACGGCTCTGGCGCAGGAGCCGACGCAGCCCGTCCTGCACCGGTTCCCGGGTCCGGGACAATAGCCCCATGCGTGCCGAGAACATCACCGGTCCCGTCGCCCACCACGGCGAGGGGCCTGTGTGGTCCCCGACCTGGGGCGGGCTGCGGTTCGTCGACATGATGGCCGGCGACCTCCTGACCCTCCAGCCCGACGCCACCGTGGCCCGACGCCACGTGGGCGACTACGCGACCATGGTGCGCCCTCGCTCCCGGGGAGGCTACGTCGTCGGGCTGGAGCGTGGGCTCGCGCTCGTGGACGACGAGTCCCCCGACTCCCCCGTGCGCCCCTTCCCCGAGCTGTGGAGCGACCCGACGGTCCGCCTCAACGACGGCTCGGCGACCCCGGACGGCGCGTTCTACGCGGGGTCCATGCCGTTCGACGACCGCGCGGGCGCAGGCGCCCTGTACCGCGTCGAGCCCGACGGCGCCGCTCGCCTCGTGCTGTCGGGCGTCACGTGCTCGAACGGGCTGGGCTTCTCCCCCGACGGGACGCTCGCGTACTACGTGGACACGCTCACGTGCCGCGTCGACGTGTTCGACTACGACCCGGGCGCGGACGAGCCGCTCGCGAACCGTCGGGCACTGGTCGAGATCCCGCGCGAGGACGGGCTGCCCGACGGGCTCACGGTCGACGCCGAGGGCGGCGTGTGGGTCGCGCTGTGGGGCGGCAGCGCGGTGCGCCGCTACGCCCCGGACGGCTCGTTGACCGAGATCGTCGAGCTGCCCGCCTCGCACGTCACGGCGTGCACGTTCGGCGGCGTGGACCTCGACGAGCTGTACATCACCACCTCGCGGCTCATGATCGGCGAGCCGTTCGAGCCCGAGCTCGACGCGGGGTCGGTGTTCCGCGTGGTGCCCGGGGTCGAGGGGCTGCCGGTCCTGCCCTTCGCGGGGTAGGCACGCGGCGCCCTGCGCAGCGAGGCGGGAGAGGGGCCGGTGGACGCCGGCACCTCTCCCGCCTCGCTGCGCAGAGCACGCCCGGGCGACCGGTGACGGACGCACGGCCGAGCCTCAGGTCGTCACACGACCGCGTCGCGGACCTTCTGCTCGCAGCGGCCCAGGCCCTCGATCTCGACGGCCATGGCGTCGCCGTCGACCAGGTAGGGGAAGCGGCCCGAGAGCGCGACCCCCTGCGGCGTCCCGGTGTTGATGACGTCCCCCGGCTCGAGCACCATGTACTGCGACAGGTGCCACACGAGGAAGTCGACGTCGAAGATCATGTCGGCCGTCGACGAGTCCTGGCGGACCTCGCCGTTGACCCACGAGCGCAGGCGCAGGTTCGTGGCGTCGACCTGGTCGGCCGGGACGAGAGCGGGACCCATCGGGTTGAAGGTCTCGCAGCTCTTGCCCTTGGACCACTGACCGCCCGAGACGGCCATCTGGTAGTCGCGCTCGGACACGTCGTTGGACACCGTGTACCCGGCGACGTGCGCCGCGGACTCCGCGGGCGAGGCGAGGTATCGGGCCTTCTTCCCGATGACGATCGCGAGCTCGACCTCCCAGTCGACCTTCTGGGCCCCTGGGGGCAGCAGCACGTCGTCGTCGGGGCCGACCACGGTGTTGGAGTGCTTCCAGAAGATGATCGGGACGGTCGGCGGCTCGGAGCCGGACTCCGCCGCGTGCGCGGCGTAGTTCATGCCGATGCACACCACGGCCGTGGGCCGGGCGACCGGGGCCCCGACCCGCAGCGCGTCGGCGTCCACGACCACGGGCAGCTCGCCCGCCTCGAGGGCGGCCCGGGTGCGCGCGATCCCGTCGGCCGCGAGGAACTCGCCGTCGACGTCGCGGGTCAAGGAGTCGAGCGAGTAGGTGGTGCCGTCCGCGGTGCGGACGACGGGACGTTCGTGGCCGGGGAGGCCGAGGCGCATGAGCTGCACGTGCTGCACGGGGTGCTCCAGGAGGTCGTCTTCAGGGATGAAACAGGACGTCAGCGTGCCAGGGCGCGCGCGTAGTCCGGGTTGACGATCGAGCCGACGGGACGGCCCGCGAGGAACTCGATCGCGTTCTGCGCGGTGTGCACGGGCAGGTCGGCCATGGCCTCGGGCGAGAACCAGGCGGCGTGCGGGCTCAGCAGCACCTGGTCGAGCGTGCGCAGGCGTGAGTCCGCGGGCAGCGGCTCGTGCGAGAACACGTCGAGCGCCGCAGCCCCCAGGTGGCCCCCCTCGAGCGCGTCGGCCAGCGCCTCCTCGTCGATCAGGGGGCCACGGCACGTGTTGACCACGACGGCGCCCGGCTTCATGGTCGCGATCGACGACGCGTCGAGCAGGTGCCGCGTGGCCTCGCTGAGCGGGGCGTGCAGGCTCAGCACGTCGGCCTCGGCGATGGCCTGCTCGCGCGATACCGGCAGGTAGCCGGCCGCGGCGACGTCGACGTCGGGCACGAACGGGTCGTGGACCAGGACGCGGTAGCCGAGCGCCGCGCAGCTGCGCGCCACGAGCGAGCCGATCCGGCCGTAGCCGATGACCGAGACCGTGGTCGCGGACAGGCGCGCGGCCATGGGTCGCGGGGCGGTCGCTGCCCAGACCCCGCTGCGCACGGCACGGTCGTAGCTGACCAGCCCTCGGCTCAGCCCGAGGACCATCGCGACCGTGTGGGACGCGACCTCCTCGATGCAGTAGGTCGGGGTGTTCGCGACGGCGATCCCGCGCTCGGTCGCAGCGGCGACGTCGACCATGTCGTAGCCGATGCCCATGCGGCTGATGAAGCGGACGCCCTCGATCTCGTCGAGGACTCGGGCGGTCAGGGGCGCCCACTGGACGACCAGGGCGGACGGGGTCGCGCCTGCGGCCGCGGCGTCGCGGACGAGGTCGATGACGGCGTCCTCGCTACGGGCCGCCCCGCGCACGACACCGAGGCCGGCGGCCGTGACGGTGTCTTCGCAGGCGGTGCCCGGGAGGTCGCAGTCGGTGATGACGACGGTGTCGGGGTTCATGAGCAGAAATGCTATAGCATCTAGCAACCCGGAGCCAGCGTGCATGGACAGGTGCTTGCGCTCCCCACAATTTGCTATAGCGTTTGGCCCATGGCTCGACGACTTGCGCTGATCACGGGCGCCAGCTCCGGGATCGGTTCCGCGACCGCCCTCCAGCTCGCCCGTGACGGATACGACCTCTGGCTCACCTACGCCCACGACGAGCTCGGGGCGCGCACGACCGCGGACCTCGCGACCGAGCTCGGCGCGACGTGCCACGTCTCGCGCCTCGACCTGCGCGACGTCGCGTCGGTCGAGAAGCTCGTCACGCGGGTCGACCGGCAGTGGGGCATGCTCCACGTCCTGGTCAACAACGGCGGCATGTGCCCGTACCGCGCGCTCGACGACATCGAGCTCGACGAGTGGGACGCCGTCATGGAGACCAACGCGCGCGGCACGTTCGTCCTCTCCCGCGCGGCGCTCCCTCTCCTGCGGGCCGCCGCAGCCCCCGAGGGCGAGCCTCCCGTCGACCGCAGCATCGTCAACGTGGCCTCGATCGCGGGCCAGCAGGGCGCGCTCAAGACCGGGGTGCACTACGCCGCGAGCAAGGGTGCGCTCCTCGCGATCACGCGCAGCTTCGCGCGCCTCCTGGCCGCCGAGGGGATCCGCGCCAACGCGGTCACGCCAGGCCCCGTCACGAGCAACATCACGAACCAGCTCGACGACGTGGGTCGCGCGGCCCTGACGTCCTCGATCCCGCTGGGCCGGTTCGGCACGCCCGACGACGTCGCGTGGGTCATCGCGTCGCTCGCCTCCCCACGGGCCGGGTTCGTCACGGGAGCCACGTACGACATCAACGGCGGCGTCCGGATCGACTGACCCGGCACGACAGGGCCGGACCCGCGCCGGACCCGACAGCGCGGGGCGCGCTCCGCCGTCGGGCCGCTCCTCCCCCAGGGCCCCCGCCGCGGCGACGAGCACCTACGACAGCCTCGCACCACCCACCCGACGACCACGACGAGACGAGCACCGCATGACCGAGCGCACCGCACCCCCGAGCGAGACGGCCCACGCCGTGGTCACCGAGCAGGTCGCCGCGTTCAACGCGCACGACCTCGAACGGTTCCTCGCGACCTACGCGCAGGACACCGTGGTCGTGGGCGTCACGCCCGAGCCGATCGTCGGCAAGGACGCGCTGCGCGCCTTCTACGGTCCCCGCCTTGCAACCGGAGATGTGCACTGCACAATCGATGCCTCGGTGACGTACGGTGAACGATGGGTGGTCGCACGCGAGATCGTGACGACCTCGAACGGGTCGGGCGAGACCATCGCCACCTTCGAGGTCCTCGACGGCGTCATCACCCGGGCGAGCATGCTCAAGGCCTGACGCCCCCACGAACGCGGAGCCCGGTCGGTCACCCCCCTTGATCGACCGGGCTTCGCTCTGCTCGGACGGTGACGACACAGGGGGCACCTCCACCCGGCCACGGCCGGGATCTCCACCCGGATCTCCACCCACGGGCCGTGGGCACGGGCGCTCGGCCCGAGCAGGCTGAGGGCGTCGTCCCACCTCAGCCCAGGAGCCCTCCGTGAACCCCGAGAACCTCGAGCCCGCACTGATCGCCGTCGCCGTCCTCTGCTGGCTCGGCTACCGACAGACGACCTGGCGCGCGGTCTCGGCGCGCATGTGGACGCTCCCTGCGATCCTGGGCGCGGTCGGTCTGCTGTCCCTCTCGTCCGCGATCACCGTCCGACCGACAGGACTCGACCTGCTGGTCGTCGCGAGCGAGCTCGTGGTCTCGGTCGGCGTCGGCGCCCTGATCGGGGTGATGACCTCGTTCCGGGCGATCGACCTCGCCCGCGCGTCTGCCCCGGGGGCGGCGGCCCGCCGTCGGGCCCGAGCGGTCGCCGCGGGGGCGACGCTCGAGGCCCGCACCGGCTGGGCAGCACTGGCACTGTGGATCGCGCTCGTCGTCGCACGCCTCGTGACCGGCATGCTCGCGGGCGCCGCCGGCGCGCACCTCGCGGCCTCGGTCGGGGTGATCCTGCTGCTCCTCGCGGCCAACCGGGCGGCCCGTGTCCTGGTCGTGAGCGCACGGGCAGGGCGCGTCGAGCACGAGCACGCTGCGTCCGCCGATCGGGGTGCGGGACTCCGCGCTCCCGCACAGGTCGCATGATGGTCGGATGACCACGCCCGCTCTCGCCGGGGACTCTCCCGCGACTCTCACCGAGGCCTCTTCCGTGACGCCCCGTGGCGACACCACCGACGCCCTGCGGCAGCAGGTCCTCGCGGCCGACACCGGGCACAGCCGGACCGGGCAGATCCTCAACCTTGCCGGGGCCGCGGTGGTCGCCTACGTGCTCGTGACCCAGCTCGTGCGGCCGCCCGCTCAGGTTCCCCTGTCCCTGGTCCTGTGGCTGGGGCTGGTCGCGGTCACCGCCTGGGTCGTCCGCGTGCTCGTCCCGCTGCGACGCGTCGGCGTCGTCACGGCGGCCGAGCTCGTGATGACGGTCTGCGGCGCGCTCGTCGTGGTGCCCACGGGCGGCCTGACGATCGCCCCCGCCTTCGCGGCCGTCGTCATGGCGATCGGTCGACCCGCACGCCCTCTGGGCTACGGGATCGGTCTCGCCGCGACGGCCGTCGCACTCCAGGGAGTGTTCCTGGTCGTCCGCGGCGACTTCCCCGCGGTGCTCGTCCTGGGGATGGTCGCGGTGTTCGTGCTCGCAGCGACGCTGGGGTTCAGCCGTCGGCAGTCGCGCATCGCGACCGCCGGCTCCCAGCTTCTCGCGGCCGAGCGGCTCGTCGCCGCGCACGACCGCGTCCGCTCCGCGGCTCTCGAGGAGCGCGCCCGGATCGCCCGGGACATCCACGACGTCCTGGCGCACAGCCTAGGAGGTCTCGTCGTCCAGCTCGACGCGATCGAGGCGCTGCTCGAGGTGGGGGACGTGGCCGGGGCGGCGTCCCGCGTCTCGGCCGGACGCCGGCTGGCCGCGTCGGGCCTGCGCGAGGCGCGTTCCGTGGTCAGCACCCTCGCGACTCCCGAGGACGACCTCGCCGCGCTCCTCGCCGACCACCGAGAGCTCGGCGGCACCGTGAGCCTGGTCGAGTCGGGCGATCCTCGCCCCCTCGACGACCAGCAGTCGGCCGCGATCCACCGGGCGCTGCAGGAGGGGCTCAGCAACGCGCGCAAGCATGCTCCCGGGATGCCCGTCGGTGCGGCGATCGTCTGGGACGATGCTCGCGTGCTCCTCACGCTCACCACTCCCCGCGCGCCCGGCCCGCATCCGTCCCTCGCCGAGTCAGGGGCCGGTCACGGACTGGCAGGGATGCGCGCCCGGGTCGCCGCCCTCCCGCTCGGCGGCGAGGTCCACGTCGACGACGGCGCCGAGACGTTCACCGTCACGGTCGCCGTCACCCTGCGATGAACGGCGAACGTATCCGGCTCCTGGTCGTCGACGACCAGGCGATCGTCCGGGACGGCCTGGTCACGGTCCTGTCGCTCGTCCCCGACTTCGAGGTGGTGGGCGAGGCCTCCGACGGCGGGCAGGCCGTGCGGCTCGCCGCGGCCCTGCACGCCGACGTGATCCTCATGGACCTGCGCATGCCGGGAGTCGACGGGGTCGAGGCCACGACCCAGATCCTCGCCGAGCACCCGGCCACGGCCGTGCTCGTCCTGACGACCCACGCCGACGACGCGTCGATCCTCGGCGCCCTGCGTGCCGGGGCCCGTGGCTACCTCACCAAGGACGCCGGACGCGCCGAGGTCGCGAACGCGATCCGCACGGTCGCGCTCGGTCAGACGCTCCTGGCCCCGGCCGTCAGCGAGGTGCTCGTCGGGTCGTTGACCGGAGGACGCCCCGTGGGGACCGTCTCGGCCCCGGCAGCCTCGCTGCCGCTGTCCCGCCGGTTCCCCGCGTTGACCGCCCGGGAGCGCGAGGTCCTGGAGCTCGTGGGGCAGGGGCTCAGCAACTCGGAGATCTCCGAGCGGCTCTTCGTCGGCATGACGACCGTCAAGACCCACATCAACGCGATCTTCACCAAGCTCGAGGTCCGCGACCGCGCGCAGGCGATCACGCTCGTGCGCTCGTAGGCAGAGGCGCTCCGGCGTCCCTCCGTCCGGTCTCGGCGCGGGCGCGCGGGACCGGGGTGCGCACTACCTCCCGAGCGACGCCGCCAGCGGGCACGTGAACGGCTCCTGAGCGCGCAGGCCCACGTGGTTGAGGTAGCTCACCACGATCCCGTAGGACCGGAACAGACCCACCTCGGTGTAGGGCACGCCCGCGAACTCGCAGTAGGTGTGCACGATGGGCTGGACCTTCTTGAGGTTGGGCCGGGGCATGCTCGGGAACAGGTGGTGCTCGATCTGGTAGTTCAGCCCACCCATCACGGCGTCGACCGCGTACCCGCCGCGCACGTTGCGCGACATGAGCACCTGGCGCCGCAGGAAGTCGAGCGTCATGTCGCGCGGCACGATCGGCATGCCCTTGTGGTTCGGGGCGAACGACCCGCCGAGCAGCACGCCGAACAGCGCGAGCTGCACCCCCAGGAAGGCGGCGGCCTTGCCCGGTGGCAGCAGCACGAACAGCACACCCACGTAGACCGCCAGCCTCCCCAGGACGAGCGGCGCCTCGACCCCTCGATGCGGTACGGCGTCCTTGCGCAGCACGGTCCGCACGCTCGCGACGTGCAGGTTCAGCCCCTCGAGCGTCAGCAGCGGGAAGAAGAACCACCCCTGGTGGTGGGCGAGCCACGCGCGCCACCCCGTCCTCGCCGCCAGGGCAGCGGGGGTGAACGAGATGACTCCGGGCGAGATGTCGGGGTCCTCGCCCTCCTGGTTGGGGGCCGAGTGGTGGCGCTCGTGCTTGGTGCGCCACCAGCCGTAGCTCAGGCCGACGAACCCGCCCGCGAGGACCCGGGCCGTCCAGTCGTTCCACCCGCGCGAACGGAAGATCTGCCGGTGCGCGCTGTCGTGGCCCAGGAAGGCGATCTGCGTGACGACCACGGCCATGGCCGCGGCGACGACGAGCTGCCACCACGAGTTCCCGACGAGGGCGACCGCGACCCAGATCCCGGCGAAGGCGAGCAGCGCCAGGACGAGCCGCGTCCAGTAGTAGCCGTACCGCCGTCGGAGCAGCCCGGTCTCACGGACGAGCCGGGCCAGGGTGGAGTACTCGTTCGTCACCCGACGCGCGACGGGCCGCGCCCTCGGGAGGTCTGTCGGCGCCACGTCCATGGGGTCCTCATCGCTCCGGGGTCACTCGAAGCGGATCTCGTCCGCCTCCACGAGGACGGCACCGGCGCGTCGATCCTCTTCTCGCTGCAGGTCCGCGACCTCCGCGGCCAGGCGGTCGTGCTCGGCGACGAGGTCCCGGCTGACATCACGCAGGACGCCGGCGATCTCGCGGGCGAGGCCACTCCGGAGCGCGGCGAGGCTCGTGTGGCCGATCAGCAGGCGACGGTCCGAGACGGTCAGCTCGACGCCCTCGTATCCCGCGCCGGCGAGGCGTCGTCGGACGTCGTCGCTCTCGATCGCGTCCTGCTCCTCGCGCGTGACGCGGCGCGAGAACACCGCAGGGACGGTGTAGGCGACCGGCTCACGCGCCGTCCCCAGCTCCGGGGGCAGAGCGGTCGCCAGGACACCGGTCAGCCGGAGGGCGTCGGGGTCGGGTGGCTGCTCCGGGTCGTGGCCGAGCGCGTGCGCGTTCTCGCCGACGTGCCCTCGCTCGTGCCCGCCCTCGTTATCCCAGTCGCGTGCCGCCGCGTCGTCCTCACGCTCGGCGACCGAGCGTTCGACGTCCTCCGGCAGCGTCGTGAGCGCGCCCTGTCCCCCGCCGCGCCCTGGTGCAGCCGGTCCGTGCGTCTCGTTGCCAGGCATAGTTCGACGCTACGCCTCATCGGGTGCGCCGACGGGTCCTCGCCGGTGCAGGTTGCGTGTGGGTCGGGCCGCCTCGCCGGGCACGACGACGGCCCCGGTCCGCGAAGGACCGGGGCCGTGCGTCTCGCGCGTGCGGAGGTTCTCAGACCGCGTCGTCGAAGGCCGCGCGCAGGTTGGCCTCCTCGTCGGCCGACAGGTTCGTCTGGATGAGCTCGCCGTGGATGCCCTGCGCCTTGAGCGCCTCGTGGACCCGGTCCATGACGGCCCCCGACGTCATGACGAACAGCGCCGACGTGCCCGGCGTGACCTTGGACCGCACCGAGTCGATGAAGTCGTCGTCGATCCCCACGTCGGTCAGCGAGCCGGCCAGTGCGCCCGAGGCCGCACCGATCGCGACGCCGATGAGCGGGATGAAGAAGATGATCCCGAACAGCAGGCCCCAGAACGCGCCGCCGAGCGCGCCGATGCCCGTCGTGTTGTTGGACTGGTGCGTCTTGGGCTTCTTCTTGCCCTCTTCCCACGACACGATCGCCGCGTCCTGCACCTGGATGAGCTCCTGCTTCTGCAGCCCCAGCAGCGCGTCCTCCGCCTGCTGTGCGCCTTCAGGAGTCTCGAACTTCCACACCGTCAGTGTTGCCACCACAAGCCTCGTTCCGTCGTCGTCGGTTCTCGGAGGACGCCGTCCCGGTCCGGGCGCGGGTCCTCCTCGACCGTAGGTGCGGTTCCCCGGGGCCGCCATCGGAGACCGGTGTCAGTCGGCGCAGCACGAGCACCCGTCGCCGTCGGGCGTCGCGCCGCCCGCGGCACGCGCGTCCGTGCCCGACGACGGAGCCCCCTCTCCCTCGGCGTGCAGCGCCGCGACGGGCGAGCAGCACGCGTCGCCGCGCCAGGCCTCGACGCCCTCCTTGATCGCGACGGCCGCGATGACGAGGGCCGCGACCGGGTCGGCCCACGTCCAGCCCAGCGTGGTGTTGAGCAGCAGGCCCACGAGCAGCACGGCCGAGAGGTAGGTGCACAGGAGCGTCTGGCGCGAGTCCGCGACGGCCGAGGCCGACCCCAGCTCGCGTCCCGTGCGCCGCTCGAACCAGGAGAGGAACGGCATGATCACGAGGCTCACGGCCGCGAGCACGATCCCGACGGTCGAGTGGTCGGGGTCGGATGCCCCGAGCAGCGTGCGCACGGCGTCGACGCTGACGAACAGCGCGAGACCGAAGAACGACACCGCGATGAGGCGCATCGCGGTGCGCTCGCGACGGTGCGGGTCGGGGGCCGCGAACTGCCACGCGACGGCTGCGGCCGACAGCACCTCGACGACCGAGTCGAGGCCGAAGCCCACGAGCGCGGCCGAGGACGCGAGGCGACCGGCCGTGATCGCGACGACCGCCTCGACCACGTTGTAGGCGATGGTCGCCGTGACGATCCAGCGCACGCGACGCTCGAGGCGGGCCCTGCGGGCGGGCGCGAGGCCCGCGGGCGGGCGGGGGCCGATCGACACCGAGGTCATGAGCAGGTGCACCCGTCGGGCGAGCAGCACGTCGGGTCGACCGTGACGACGAGCCGGAGCAGGTCGTCGAGCGCGGGCGCGAGGTGGCTGTCGGCGAGCCGGTACCAGGTGCGACGGCCGTCGGGGATCGCCTCGACGAGCCCGCACCCGCGCAGGCACGCGAGCTGGTTCGACATGACCTGGCGCGAGACGCCCAGGGCGTCGGCCAGGTCCGAGGGGTACGCGGGCGCTTCACGCAGGGTCAGGAGGATGCGCGTGCGCGTCTCGTCGGACAGCGCGTGCCCGAGCCGCGCGAGCGCCGCGGTGTGCGTGAGGGTGACGGTCTCCATGGACAGGACAGTACACGGAATCCTGAATCCAGAAAATGGTGTACCGCCAAGGCAGCCGGGTCGTCAGGGTCCTCCCGGTCGACTCACCCCAGCCCGTACCGCGCGTCGAGCTCTGCGTCGTGCGGCAGCGTGCCGAACGACGCGGTCCATGCGCCGTCGGCCGCGATCGACTGCCCGGACACGTAGGACGACTCGTCCGACAGCAGGAACGCGACCACGGCCGCGATCTCCGACGACTCGGCGATGCGCCCGAGCGGCGGGCCCTCGGCGAGCCCGCGCTCCTCGGCCGCCGGGTCGGCGGCGTTCGCGATCTGCGCGTCGAGGTGCGGCGTGCGGACCCCGCCGGGCGCGACCGTGTTGGCCCGGATGCCGTAGCGCCCGTACGTCACCGCGACGCTGCGCGCGAGGGCGTCGATCCCGCCCTTGGTCAGCTCGTAGGCCGCGTGGTCGACGAACGAGGACCGCCCGTGGATGGAGCCGACGTTGACGATCGACCCGCCGCTCACCTGGTCGGTGAACGCCTCGACCGCCGCGGCGGCCCCCCACAGGTAGCCCAGCCCGTTGATCTCGACGACGTCGCGCACCGTGCGCTCGATCGCCTCGGCCCGTCCCGGGTCGCCCATCGCGTGCAGCGGGGTGGTCTGGGTGATGCCCGCGTTGTTGACCCAGCCCGCGAGCGGCGCGAGGGTCCGGGCGACGCGCGCGGCCTCGCGGTGCGCCTCGCGGTCGCGCGAGTCCGCGAGCACGACGGCCGCACAGATCCCCTCCTCGACGGTCCCCGAGCCGGGGGTCCGCTCGAGCCCGACGACGGCCCACCCGTCGGCGGTCAGCCGCGCGGCGATCGCGCGGCCGATGCCCTTGCCGCTCCCGGTCACCACGACGCTGCGGGTCGCGGCGCGCACGTCGTCCGGCCCGACGGCGGAGCCCGCACCGGGCGTGCTGGTCGGGTCGGTCATGGCTCCTCCTGGTCGTCGAGCATGCGGTTGCCGTCAGTCGAGCATGTGGTGGACGTCGTCCCGGGGCCGATCCCGGACGCCGACCGCACGCTCGGCCGCGAGGGCTCGGTCTCGAACGTGAAGTACGCGGGCGAGAGCGTGAAGCCCAGGCCGGGGGCCTCGGGCGGCAGCGCCGTGCCGTCCGAGAACGTCGGCCCGCCCTCGACGAGCAGCGGCGCCGGGTCGTAGGGGTTGCCCTGCGGCGAGCGCTCGAACGTCTCGACCCCGATCCCCGCTGCGCCCCCCAGGTGGACGCTGACCTCGGGGTACACGTGGCTCGACGTCACGAGCCCCGCGTCCTGCCAGGACCGGACCAGGGGGTCGGCCGCGGTGATGCCACCGATCCCGACCACGTCCACGCGCGCCACGTCGAGCGCGCCGAGCGCAGCGAGCCGCGCGAAGACCTCGGGGTCCGTGACCTCGTCGCCGATCGCGAGCGGCAGTCCCGTGACCTCACGGATGCGCGCGGCGCCGTCGGCGTCCTCGGGCAGCACGGGGTCCTCGAGCCAGGCGAGCGCAGGCGCTCCGGCCCCTGCGGGACCGCCGATCCCCCACGCGTCCAGGTCGGCGAGCGCGTCGTCCGCGTCACGCCAGCCGAAGCCGACGTCCACGACGACGCCGCTGCGGCCCGCCTCCGTCTCCCGGCCCGTCGCTCCTGGCAGCTCGTCGCGCAGGTTCGCGAGCAGGCCGCGCATGAGGTCGCGGTCGGGAGAACGGGAGATCTTGAGCAGCGGCCAGCCCTCGCGGGCGCGGTCGAGCACCTCGTCGGCGACGTCGCGCGCCGTGCGACCGGGGGTCGGGTAGGCCGCGACCAGGATCGCCGGGCGGGCCGCGGGCGCGACCGGGCCGGACGCCCCCTCGCCCGCCCGCAGGTCAGGGTGGGTCGACGGACCGACGCCCGTGCCGTCGTCGGGCACCACGGCCGCGCCGTACGCACCGTGAGCCGAGGACGGGACGCGCGCGGCGCTGTCGGAGTCCAGGAGCCGCCACACCGGGACTCCTGCGACCTTGCCCGCGACGTCCCACAGGGCGACGTCGACCAGCCCGATCGCCCGGCGGACCAGGCCCACCCGCCCCACGATCGCCGATCCGCGCAGCGCGGCGTCCCACGCCGCGCGCACCCCTGCGGCCGGGTCGTCGACCGGGAGGTCGCGGCCCACGACGTGCGGTGCGACGAGGCGCTCGACGATCTCGGCCATGGGCGCCTCGCGCGTCAGGGCGTAGGAGACACCCGTGACCTCGGCGCCGTCGGGCAGGAGCGCACGGACCTGGACCCCCACGTACTCGCGGCGCGTGACCGTCATGGCCCCGAGCTGCAAGGGCTGCGGCAGGGCGACGACGGTCGTCGACGTGCGGACGTCGGTGATGCGTGCGAACCCGCCCCGGCTCATGGCTCGGCTCGTCATTCCGGCTTCTTCGCGAGCGGGACGCCGTAGTCGATGATGAACCCGCCGTCGACGTAGAGGGTCTGGCCGATCACGTACTGCGACTGGTCCGACACGAGCCAGCTCACGGCGTTCGCGATCTCCGAGGCGTCGGCGAGGCGGCCCGCGGGGATGCGCGCGAGGATCGTCTCCTCCTTGAGCGTCCCGGCCGCGACGCCCTGGCGGAAGACGCCCGTGTCGATGTACCCGGGCGCGACCGCGTTGACCCGTACCCCGCGCGCGGCCCACTCGGCCCCCGCGGTCGAGGTCAGGCCGATCACGGCCGCCTTGGTCGTCGAGTACGGGGCCCGGCCCGCGGAGCCGCGCGCCGAGACCGACGAGATGTTGACGATCGCGCCGCGGCCCGCGGCGAGCATGTGCCGGCCCGCAGCCTGGAGGCAGGTGAAGACGCCGTGCAGGTTGACGTCGACCACGGCCTTCCACTCGTCCCAGCTCAGGTCCTCGATGCCGCGGTGGCGCTGGATCCCAGCGTTGTTGACCAGGACGTCGATGGTGCCCGTCGCGGCGGCGACAGCGTCGAACGCCGCCCCCACGGCCGCGTGGTCGGTGACGTCGAGGGGCATCCAGACCAGGCTCGGCTCGGCCGGCAGGGCCACGAGGTCGAGCGCGGGCAGGTCGTGCTGGACGACGTCCGCGCACACCACGCGGTAGCCGTCGGACGCGAGCCGCTCGGCGATCTGTCGGCCGATGCCGGCCGCGCCGCCCGTGACGATCGCGGTGCGGAGCGGGGTGCCGGCCGGGGTGCCGGTCGTGGTCCTGGTGCTGGGGATGCTCACTGTTCCTCCGTGGAAGTCTGCGCTGGTGCCGGCGTCGTCGCCGCCAGGGTGTCGATGAGGTGGTTCGCGTGCTGCTCGAGCCGCGCGAGCGAACCGGGCGCGAGCGGCGACTGCCACGCCTGGTAGGCGCCGCGCACGTAGGCCTGGTCGGTCGGCAGGTAGACGAAGCCCGGGCCGTTGGTCAGGTTCGCGACCACCACGGGGTGGTCACCCGCGTGCTCGCGGACCGTGCGCTGGAAGCGCGAGTACGCCTCGCCCGGGTGCGCGACGAGGAACCCGTCGCCGATCTGCCACACCCACGTGGGGTGCTCGACGGTCGGGCCGGTCACGTAGCCGTCGCGCAGGTTGCGCGCGCGGCGCAGCCGCTCGTCGCGGCTGCGCGGGTCGATGTCGGCCCACTCGGCCTCCATCTGCGCGAGGCTCGGCAGGTCGCGCAGGTCCAGCACGACGGCGTCGCTCACCGCGCGCAGGACGCGCGAGCCCTCGACGGGGCGCGGCTCCCACATGCCCAGCGGTGCTCCGGACTGCACGGCGTGCGTGAGCTCGAGGGCCGTGCCCGGCGGCGGCAGCTCGGCGAGCGCCGCGAGGACCGCGTGCCCGAGCGAGAGACCGTGCCGGTCGGCGACCGCCACGTCCCCCGTGTACTGCTCGCGCGGGGCCAGCTCGCCCGAGGCGCCCTGGAAGAACGCGACGGGGGCCCCGGTCGACTCCTCGACGAGGTCGCGCATCGCGCCCACGTAGTCCGGGGAGACCAGGGTGTTCTGCCACGCGAGCGTCGTGGGATGGCACGCGTAGTTGACGATCGTCGCGAGAGGCATCGTGGTCGGCAGGGGCTCGCGGGCGGCCGCGCAGGCGGGGCAGCGGCTCGCGTCGGCGGTCGACGGCGGGTGGTCGTGCCCGGTCGGTGCAGGGTGGTCGTGCCCGGTGTGTGGCCCGACCCGGCTGAGCCGGCCGATCACGACCGTGTCGTCCGTGGCGGCGCGCGGGACCGACGGGTTGAACCCGATCACGGGAAGCCCGAAGTCTTCGGTGACGTCCGCGGTGGCGCCGGAACCGGCGGACGTCGCGGCACCGGACGCGGCGGGCCCCGTGTCGACGGGCTCGCCGTGCGACCCGCCCGCGCCGAGGATCAGCTCGCGGTCCGCCGCGAGCGAGCACCGTCCCGTCGTCCACTCGAGCGTCGCGGGGGCGAGCGTGGCCACGGCCTCGCGGCCCGCGTCGACGGCCTGCGCCGCGAGGCGCTCGAGGTAGGCGGGGACGAGCTCGCCGCCCTCGAGGTCGGCGTCGTGGCTGCACAGCACCGGGCCCGCGTGGGTGTGGGACAACGAGATGAGCAGCCGCTCGGGCGGCAGGCCGAGGCCCGCGAGGACCGCGTCCCGGACGCCGCGCTCGTCGTCGACGCGGCGCCACCACGTGGCGTCCACGGTGATCATGACCAGAGGGTCGGTCCGGGGCGCGCCGGTGCGCTCGGGGTGAGCGGCGCCGTCGGGCACGCTTCCTGACGCGGGGCGAGGTGCGCCGTCGGGCGTGCGGCGCGCGGGCGAGACGCCCGAGCCGGGCGCCTGCTCCTCGGCGAGGGCGATCGCGGTGAGGGTCATCGCGCGGTGGGTGCCCCGGGAGGCGTTCCAGTCGGCCGGACCCCAGTTGCGGGCGCGGATGCCCACCGGTGGCGTCACGTCGCGGCGTGCGACACCTGCCAGACCGCGGAAACCAGGCACCTTCACCTGGTCGTGCAGGGACACCATGGATCCTCCTCGAGCCTGTGCGTGAACCCTCGAATGCTATAGCATGTAGTGAGGGGGCAAGCCGTCCGGTGGCCCTTCGCCTCGATGGTGGCACAACGGTGCGCCCCGCGCAGACCTCGCCCCGACAACGCACCGCGGGCGAGCAGCCGGGCCCGGTTCGCCGACCGCTATCCTTCGGGGCACCCTCCCGGATCGGACCGCAGAACACTACGGAGAACCCATGGCGCTCAAGAGCGTGCCCGACCTGAACGTCGCCGACCGCGTGACCGTCGAGCTGCGAGAGGCGATCTTCAGCGGCGACCTCGCCCCCGGGTCACGACTCGTCGAGCGCAAGCTCGCCGAACGCCTCGGCACCAGCCACATCCCCGTGCGCGAAGCGCTCACGCGCCTCACCGAGGAGGGGCTCGTCGAGCGCCTCCCCCACCGCGGGGCGCGCGTCGCCGCGCTCACGAGCCGCGACCTCGAGGAGATCTCGAGCCTGCGCACCCTGCTCGAGCAGTTCGTCGTCGTGCGCGTGCAGGCCGAGTGGGACGCCAAGACCGAGGCCCGCCTGCGCAAGACCGTGCAGCAGATGGTCGACGCGGCCGAGCGCGGCAGCTCGGCCCGCGTGTTCGAGCTGGACCGACGCTTCCACGAGCAGCTCTGGGAGCTCGCCGACCACCGGATGCTCATGACCATCACGTCCCAGCTCCGTTCCCGGATCACGGGCTTCCTGCGCGCCGCGAACGTGGCCCTGGACCCCGAGGCGCGCGTCGCGCACGCCGAGACGCACAACCTCATCATCGACGCGATCGCGAGCGGCGACCCCGAGCGGGCGCGGACCGTCATGGCCGAGCACATCGGCGAGGCCGCGGCGCGGCTCGAGAGCCACACCGAGGAGGGCGAGGCAGAGGCCAGCCCTGCTCCGGGGGCCGCGACCGGGGCCGTGGCCGTCGAGGCCGCGCGCTGACGCCGCGGGCCGGCCGGGGTCAGGTCGGCCGGTAGCGGAGCAGCAGCCGGCCGACCAGCGCTTCGTACGCGTCACGCGCGAAGACCAGGTGCACGGGCGGGGTGAACGGCACGTCCTCGACCCCCTCGTCGGCACGGTCGCCCGGGACCTGCCAGCCGAGGTCGCGCCACTCGACGACACCCTGACCGATCACGAGCCGCGCACTCACCGCGCCGCACCCGAGGTCCGCACACACCGGGCAGACGAGCAGCGGGACACGACCGTCGGCGAAGACGCTCACGTCGTCGGGGGCTCCGCCGCCGAGCAGCACGTCGAGGTACTCCGACGCGGTGGCCGGCAGGAACGGGCTCGGGTCGACCAACGGGGCCGCGAGCGCTCCCGGCCCCTCCGCAAGGGACACTCGATCGACGAGCCGGGTGAGCGTCTCGCCGTCGACGGTCCACTCGTCGCGGTACGCCAGCGTCCCGGGGTCGGTCGGTTCCATGACCGTGCGGATGCCGAGCTCGTTCACGCGCGCTCCGACAGCAACGCGGCCTCCCGCCGGGACGCCACGAGGGCGAGCGCACCGCACCCGACCGCGAGCACCAGGAGCAGCGGTCCCTGTGCGCGGTACAGGACGAGCGCGACGATCGGGCTCGTCACGACCAGCGCGATCCCCGGGCCCCGGAGCAACGGGTTCCCGGTGCGACCGTCGAGCAGGAGCAACCCGATGCCCAGCACGACGGCAGGACCGGCGAACCGGAGCATCATCGGACCCGAAAAGTACGCCAGCAGAACGAGCACGAGCAGGACCACGCCGTACCGGTCCTTGCCCTCGGTCGCCCACGCCGGTCCGCGCCTCGTGCGACGCGCGGCGACGACCCACAACACCAGGTACACGAGGGACGGGACGAGCACCCCCGGCCAGAACCTCCAGGGGTCGCTCCAGAGGGACACGGCGAGGACGGCGAGCCCTGCGGCCGTCCCCGTGAGCGGGAGGGACGTGGCGCGTCGCTGGGCGCGACGCCTGGCCTCGGTCGCTGCGAGGAGCGAGGCGGCGTCGACGGTGGTCCTCATCATGGGAGCACTGTGGCGTGCCGGGCACACCCCGTCAACAGGGGTGGGGGCAGCGAAGGGACGGCTCGCGTCGGTGCGGGTCGGGACGGTCGAGGGATGGACACGTCGTGCGAGGTCCAGCCCGACCTCGCACGTGCTTCGTTGCCGTGCATCGTTCACTCGAGAACGTGGTTGCGAGACTATTCTTGCTATAGCAAAGCGTCAAGCCGACAGGGCCAGGCGTACCTGGACCGCCTCACGCACCCATCCCCACCTGCGACGACATCCCGCAGGCTCATCGAGGAGCCCCATGGACTTCCGCACCGCGACCCCCGCCGACGTCCCGTCGCTGTACACGCTGTGGGCAGCGGCGTTCGACGCCCCGCTCATGGTCCCGGTCTACGAGACCGACGCCGACCGGCTCGACCGCACGATCGTCGCGGTCCTCCCAGGGACGGGCGCAGAGCCGGACCGCGTCGTCGCCTCGGTCTGCTGGAGCCCGCGCACGCTCGTGGGCCTTCCCGGGCCCGGTGGGGCAGCCACCACGCTCACCGTGGGCGGTATCGCGAACGTCGCCTCGGCGCCCGACGTGCGCGGGCGCGGCCTGGTGCGGCTCGCGCTCGCCGCGACGGTCGAGCGCATGGAGGCCGCGGGCATGGACGCCTCGCTGCTGTTCACCGGCACGCCGGGCGTCTACCGCCCGAGCGGCTGGGAGACCTTCGAGGTCCCCGTCATCTCGGGTCCGCTCCGGCCCGACGGCGCCGCTCGCCCCGGGCAGCCGGGCCCGGCCGGGCAGCCGGGCGCGACCAGGCTCGCGGTCCGCCACGAGGGGGCGGCGCGCGCAGCTTCGGCCACCCCCACCACGTTCCCCGCCTGGAGCGCCGACCTCCCGTGGCAGGACCTCGCCGCCCTCCACGACGCGTTCCACGCCGCCCCCGTGACGACGCGCCGCACGGCCGCGCACTGGCAGCGCCGGATCCCCCTCTGGTACTCGGCGGCCGAGCTCCTCACGGCCCGACGCCCCGACGGCGCGATCGCGGGCTACCTGGTCGTGGAGACTGAGGGTGAGACGCTGCGCGTGCGGGAGCTCGCCGTCGGGCCCGACGACACGTCGGCGGTCGAGGCGCTCGCACGAGCGGCCCGAGCCCTGGCCCGCGAGCGCGGCGCGACCCGCGCCGAGGTGCGCCTGCCGCGCATCCCGGCGACCACGGTCCTCACCGATGCGCTCCTGGCCACCGAGGGCCGCGAGACGACGTCGGACGCGACGGGCATGCTGCGTCCGGTCCTTCGCGGAGCGGCGGAGATCGACGCCCTGCGCGCCGCGACGAGCGGCCCGGCCGCCGGCTTCCACTGGCCCGGCGACTACCTGTGAGGCAGGGGGCGCCCGCCGTCGTGCCCGACGAGGGACGCGCACCGAGATGCGGCCAGCGGGGGTCGAGGAGGTCGACCCCACCCCCGTGGCCCGCATCTCGATGCGGGCACCGTACCGATGTCAGCAACGCGCCCCGGAAGGACCCGACGGACCTGGCGGCTCGTCATCAACCTCTTGACATTGCTATAGCACCGGCCTAATCTCCGGGAAATGCCCGATTCATCCGGACGCAACGAAGCGCATCCATCCTGCTGTCGCGGCCTGCCGCACACAGCCTGAACCGTTCCCTCGCACTCCCGTCCCCGGTCACCGCAGCCCCGGCCCGGCGGACTCCACCCGCACTCCCCCGTTGCCGCGCGTCGGCCACGCCTGAACGGACCCGTCTCATCGACTCGTCCGAAGGGTGACCCACGTGAAGACCCCCCTGACTGCCCGCGAGAGCGCGGCAGCGCCACACCTCTCCCCCGACTCCGACACCACCGCCCCCTCGCGCCGCGGCCTGCTGCGCGTCGCTGGCATGGGCGCGCTGGCCGCGACCGCGTTCGCGCTGTCCACGAGCACGGCGCCCGCGGCGCTCGCCTCGCCGCTGGGCCTGGGCAAGGACAGCGAGCCCGACGACGAGCTCACCGTCGCGACGTCGGTCGCCCAGCTCGTCGGCTGGCGCGCCAAGAAGATCGACCACGGCACCGTGGTCCGGCTCCTAGGCCACGCGACCCCCGGCGACGGCGCCGCACGCCTCGTCCGCTACGACGCGAAGAGCACCGCGACCCCCAACGGAGGCACGGTGCTGGCGCCGCAGGACCTCGGTGCGGCCGGGCTGGGTCCTGGGCGGTGGCACACGCTCCACACCGGCACGGCCGACTTCCGCTGGTTCGGGATCTTCGGCGCCGACGCCCGCACGGGCAGCGCCGACGATGCGCTCGACGCGCTCGTGAACGACCCGACCGTGAGCCGCATCGAAGGGCACACCGAGCTCAACTTCGTGCGCCGCCACACCTACGCGCGCTCCGACCTCGAGCTCGACTTCGGCGGCCGGACGATCACGACCGAGGGCATCGAGCGCAACGCGCACGACAACCCGTTCGGCGCCGTCATGTTCTTCCAGGGGACCGTGACGGACGTGACCCAGCAGCGCACGCTCGTCGAGACCATGCCCGACCAGCGCGACGTGTTCGAGGTCGCGGACTCGACCGCGTTCGCGGTCGGCGACTGGTGGACCGTGCAGGTCGACCCCCGGCCGGGCGGCGGGCGCGACGAGCGCGAGCTCCAGCGGCTCGTGCAGGTCACCGAGGTCGTCGATGCGGCGCACGTGCGCGTCAACTACCGCAACGGCTGGGAGCTCGCCCCGGGCCGCGTGCTCGAGTGGCGCAAGGTCGTGCCCGTCGAGCAGGTCCACGTGCGGAACATGACGTTCGTCGGGGCCGGCCCCTACGACGGCCCGCTCGACGGGGAGCTGCCCGACGACCGCGAGCTCAGCGGCTCGCACCCGGTCGCGTACGAGTTCGCGGTGCGCTGCGACGTCTCGGACGTGCACGGCTCCAGGACGTGGTGGCCCGTCATCATGCGCCGCTGGAACACGTTCTTCGCGACCGAGCGCTGCTCGGTCGCGAACCCGCCCACGGTCTTCTACGGCGGCGCGGGCTACCTCACGCAGCAGATCTACTGCCTGTACGGACGCGTCGCGGACTGCCGCTCGCACAACGCGCGCCACCTCAACGACCTCACGGCCTCGGCCTACTGCCTCGTCGAGAACTGCCACGGCGACGGCGACGACCAGGGCGGCAACCCGTTCACGACGCACGGCCAGTACGAGCACGACCTGGTGTTCCAGGGCAACAGCGGCCTCATGGACATCGCCAACTCGGGGGCGCAGTGGGGCATCAGTGCCAAGCGCATCACGGTCAAGCAGCACGTGGCCTCGTGGTTCACGGTCAGCACCAAGATCACGGACCTGACGCTGGAGGACGTGCACGTGGTCGCACGCTCGACGTTCGACCAGCAGGGCAGCCTCACGGTCAACGCCGACGGCGTGCAGATGCGCGGGTGCACCGCGTCGTTCTTCGCGGTCGCGCAGCGGTCGAACCTGTCGAAGCGGCCCAACGTCATCGAGGACTGCCACTTCTCGCTGCCGGTCGCCAGCGTGCTGCACCAGACGCCGGTCGCGAACCCGGTCCACTTCGTCCGGACGAGCTTCACCGGGTTCGACGGCACGATCCTGCGCGGCGCGGGGCCCGTGACGTTCACCGACTGCACGTTCGTCGGCTCGACCGACGAGGCCTCCCCCGCGGCCCCCGCGCTCGTCGGGTCGGCCGACGTCACGATCAGCGGCGGGACGCTCACCGGTACGGGCATCCAGCTCAGCGGGGTCCGCGACCAGAGGCTCACGGTCCGCGGGGCGGAGCTCTCCGGCACGACGACGGCAGGCGCCCTGGTCTCGCGGGCTGCGGGCCCGGGCACGGTCCAGGTGGACCTGCGCGGCGCGACGCTCGCCACGAGCGGGACCACCGCGCACGTCGCACTGACCTCGGGCGCCGACGCGCTGACCGCGGTCGGCACGCGCTTCAGCGGCGGCCGGTACGACCTGGCCCCGGCCACGCGCGTGCTCCAGTCAGGCTGCGTCGAGCAGGGCGTCGACCGCACCGGCTTCCCCGAGGGCGACCACGTCCTCGTCACCGACCCCCTCGCGCTGTGAACCGCACGAGCACTCCCCCTCCCTGCCCACCCGGAAGCACCCCTGATGAAAGGCCTCTGCAGATGACGAACCTCCTCACGCCCGGACAGACCCCCGACGGGCCGGCGACGGCACCGACCTCGCCCCTCCAGGCCCCCACGGTCGAGGCCCCCTCGCGCCGCAACCTGCTGCGCGTCGCCGGGATCGGCGGCCTCGTGGCCGCCGGCGCCCTGATGGGCACGCAGTCGGCCGCAGCCGGCACGCCCGCTGCCGCGGCGCCGTCGGGCGTGCTGCCCATGAAGAAGGACGAGCCCGACGACGAGGTCCTCGTCGCGACGTCCGTCGCCCAGCTCGTGGGCTGGAAGGCCAAGAAGATCGACGACGGGACCGTCGTCCAGCTCCTCGGCCACGCCACGCCGGGTGACGGTGCGGCGCGCCTGGTCCGCTACGACGCGAAGAGCGAGGCGGCCGCGAACGGCGGCACGGTGCTCGCGCCGAAGGACCTGGGCGCGGCCGGCCGCGGGCGATGGCACACGCTCCACACGGGCACCGCCGACTTCCGCTGGTTCGGGCTGTTCGGGAAGGACACCCCGGCCGACGACGCGCTCGACGCGCTCGTGAACGACCCGACCGTGAGCCGCATCGAGGCGCACTCCGACCTCAACTTCGTGCGCCGCCACCGGTTCACGCGCTCGCACCTCGAGCTCGACTTCGGCGGGCACACCATGACGACCGAGGGCATCGAGAAGGCCGGGCAGGACGACCCGTTCGCGGCCGTCCTGTTCTTCCGCGGCACCGTGACCGACGACGTCCGCACGAACAAGCTCACGGCCGTCATGCCCGAGCTGCGCGACGACTTCGAGGTCGCCGACTCCTCGCAGTACGCCGTGGGCGAGTGGTACGCGCTCGAGGTCAACGCGCTCGCGGGCAAGTGGGAGCGCGAGCTGCAGCTCCAGGTCCAGGTCACGCAGATCGTCGACGCGACGCACGTGCGCGTCAACTACCTCAACGGCTGGGAGCTCGCCGCGGGGCGCACGCTCACGTGGACCAAGGTCGAGCCCGTGCAGCAGGTGCACGTGCGCAACCTGTCGTTCGTGGGCGTCGCGGGCGGCGACCAGTACACGGGATCGCACCCGCTCGCGTTCGAGTACGCGGTGAGCTGCGACGTCGAGAACGTGCACGGGGTCGCGACGTTCTGGCCCCTGGTCATGCGACGGTGGTCGACGTTCTTCACGACGTCGCGCTGCTCGCTCGCCAACCCGGCCTCGATCACGTGGGGCGGCGCGGGCTACCTGACGCAGCAGATCTACTGCCTGTACGGGCACGTGTCCGACTGCCACACCTCGAACTGCCGCCACCTCAACGACTGGACGGCCTCGGCGTACGGCCTCGTGGAGAACTGCCACGGCGACGGCGACGACCAGGGCCCGTTCGTGACGCACGGCCAGTACGAGCACGACCTGACGTACGTCGGGAACTCGGGGCTCATGACGTTCGCGAACTCGGGTGCGGCGTGGGGCTCGTCGGCCAAGCGCATCACGGTCAGCAAGCACGTGTGCTCGTGGTTCGTGGCGCGCGTCAAGGTCACCGACCTGACGCTCGAGGACGTCCAGGTCATCCGCAAGGAAGGCCTCGCGGGCTCGGGCATGCTGTGGGTCAACGCCGACGGCGTCCAGCTGCGCGGGTGCCAGGCAGACGACACCCTGATCGTCTCGCAGGCGTCGAGCCGCTCGAAGCGTCCCAACGTCATCGAGGGCTCGCGCTTCAACGTGCTGCCGGGTACGCCGATCACGCAGGCCACCGTGACCAACCCGGTCCACCTGGTCCGCACGACGCTGAACGGGCTGGAGGGTGCGTCGTTCGCGGGCTCGGGGCCGGTGGTCCTGGACCAGTGCACGCTCGAGGCCGCCGAGGGCAAGGGCACCGTGACGGCCTCGGGAGACCTGACGATCCGTGGCGGCGTGGTGCGCAACGTCGCGGTCGTCGCGGCGGGCGCCGCCGAGCAGACCATCCGGGTCGGCGACGGGGCCCGGCTCGAGGGATCGCCCGCGGGCGGCACCTTCCTGAGCCGGGCGAAGGCGGACAAGCCGGTCACCTGGAACCTGGACGGTGCACGATCCACCGCTCCGACGGGTGACACTGGTCACGTGAAGCTAGACGCAGGTATGAATCGATGGTCGGCCGTGGGCTCCACCTTCACGGGTGGTCGCCTCCAGCTCGCCGACGGCGCATTCGGCACGGGGTCCTACCTCCTGCACTCGGGCAACGTGGAGAGCGGCGTGCAGCGCGTCGCGATCCCGTCCGACGGCCCGACGGTCTCGACGACGGGCACGCTCGTGGTCTGACCCCTGCCCGTCCCGCCGGCCGCACCCCGACAGCACGAGGGGTGCGGCCGGCGTCGCACGGGCATCAGGGCAGCGACGGGACGTTCACCACACCGAGCTGCCGGCCTCCGACCTCCGGTGCCGAGAACGGGGTTCCGCGCCCTCGACCACGAGGTTGCGGTCGTTCTCCGTGGGATACCGACCGCAACCTCGTGCTCGGCACCGGCGGACCGGCCCGGTGGCAGCGGCAGCCGTCGGTCTCGGCCCGGTCGTCGACCATGCGGTGGGCGGCTGCCGAGAGCAAGGCCGGCGCGACCAACCTCCGGCGCCGAGAACGAGGTTCCGCGCCCTCGACCACGAGGTTGCGGCCGCTGTCAGCGGGAAAACGACCGCAACCTCGTGCTCGGCACCGAGCCGTCGACCCTCACGACCGACCCCGTGAGCCTCGGAGGAAGGTCCCGGGCAGAGGAGCCCTCACGGCGGCCCGGAGGGTTCGACCGGGGTGGGGGCGCGGGTCGTGGCGGGTCTGGCGGGAGGCCGACGAAGGAGGCCGGCTGGAAGACCCGCGCCTCCACCCCGGTCGAGCCCGGTCCCAGACCGCACGAAAGATAACGACTCGGTCGCAAGTTGACCTGACGGGCTGTCAGGGCGCAGGATCATCTGTCATAGTTGCTATAGCAAATAGCAAATGAAGCCGTCCTCGCCCGGCCCCTCACCGCACCACCCGCTCTCCCCGCAGCCCCCGCAACGAAGCAAGGACCGCTCGTGACCCGCAATGATGCACCCGTGACCGTCGCCCTCGTGGGCGCCGGCAACCGTGGTCAGACCTACGCACGCTGGATCGCCGCGCACCCCGACCGTGCCCGCCTGGTCGCGGTCGCCGACCCGCGCCCGTTCCAGCGCTCGCTCGTGGCGTCCGGCTCGGCAGCGGCGAACCCCGACGCCGCCCCCGTCGCGGAGTTCACGGACTGGGAGTCCCTGGTCGCAGCGGGCGACGAGACCACGGGCGCCCCCGCCCGCCTCGCCGACATGGTCATCGTCGCGACCCAGGACCGTGAGCACCGCGACCCGGTCGTGGCGCTCACGGCGCAGGGCTACGCGATCCTGGTCGAGAAGCCGCTCGCACCGAGCCCCGAGGAGTGCCGCGACGTCGTCGACGCGGTCGAGGCCTCGGGCGTCCTGTTCGGCGTGTGCCACGTCATGCGCTACATGCCGTACACGGACCTCATGAAGTCGGTCGTCGACTCGGGCGTCCTGGGCGAGGTCGTCAACGTGCAGCACCTCGAGCCGGTCGGCTGGTGGCACGACGCGCACTCGTACGTGCGCGGACCGTGGCGCTCGGAGACGACGTCGAGCCCCATGCTGCTCGCCAAGTCGAGCCACGACCTGGACTGGATCCGCTACGTCACGGGCAAGCGGATCACGACGGTCGCGAGCTTCGGCTCGCTCAAGCACTTCCGGCCCGAGGAGCGTCCCGAGGGCGCTGCGGACCGCTGCCTGGACTGCCCGCTCGAGCCGACGTGCCCGTACTCGGCTCCCCGCCTGTACCTGGGCACGCTGCGCGAGAAGGGACCGATCTGGCCCGTCACGGTCGTCACCGACGGCACCGACGAGGCCTCGGTGGTCGAGGCGCTGCGCACGGGCGACTACGGGCGGTGCGTCTACGCCTCGGACAACGACGTCGTGGACCACCAGGTCGTCGCGATGGAGCTCGAGGGCGGCGGAGCGGCGACGTTCACCATGACCGCCTTCTCGGAGCAGGACCACCGCAAGACGCAGATCTTCGGGACCCACGGGTGCCTCGACGGCGACGGCGAGAAGATCCGGGTCACCGACTTCCGGGACGGCTCGGTCACGGCCCACGACTCGGGTCACCACGGCGCGACCAACGCGGCCGACGACCACGGCGGCGGCGACTCGGGCGTCATGGACGCGTTCGTGCGCGCGGTCGCGACGGGCGACGCGTCGCACGTCCGCTCGGGCGCCGTCGAGTCCCTCCAGAGCCACCTCGCCGTGTTCGCGGCCGAGGAGTCGAGACACTCACGCACCGTCGTGGAGGTCCCGGCCCGCTAGCAGCACGTCCCGTCCGGGCGGGCAGCAGCCGCCCGGACACCGAAGCAGCACCTCGCAGGGAGCAGCGAAGCACCCGAAGCACCACCGCACGACCCCCGAAACATCCAGAAAGCATCCAGCACGGTAGTCATCGTTCGACGTCAAAGGAGCACGAAAATGACCATGCCGAAGAAGCACGTGGTGACCGCGATCGCCGCGATCGCCAGCCTCGGCGCCCTCACCGCGTGCAGCGGTGGCGGCACGACCGGCAGCTCGACCCCCGTCCCCTCGGACGGCGCGGCCTCGGGCTCGGTGACCATGTGGACCTACCCCGTCATCGCCGACGAGGCGGCCCACAAGAAGTTCTGGGACGAGCAGATCGCCGAGTTCACGGCCGAGAACCCGGACGTCGACGTCAAGGTCGAGATCTACCCGTGGGCCGGCCGCGACGAGACGCTCGCGACGGGCATCGCGGGTGGCAAGGGCCCCGACGTCGTCTACCTGATCCCCGACCAGCTCCCCAAGTACGCGAAGTCCCTCGCGGCGGTCGACAACTACATCACCGACAACACGGGCGACCTGCGCGAGAACGCCGCCAAGTCGGTGAGCATCGACGGGGCCATGATGGGCGCGCCGCTGATCATGAACTCGAAGCCGCTCGTGTGCAACGCCGCGGCGTTCGACGCGATCGGCGAGTCGGGCAACTACCCGGCCACGTGGGACGACCTCATGGCGCTGGCCCCGAAGTTCAAGGACGCCGGCTACGACGTCACGAACTACTGGGGCGCGGTCGACGCGACGCTCAACGAGTCGTTCTACCCGCTGCTGTGGCAGGCGGGCGGCTCGGTGTTCTCCGAGGACGGCACCGAGGTCGCGTTCGACTCCCCCGAGGGCATCGAGGCGCTCCAGTTCGTCACCGACCTGGCCGAGGGCGGGTTCGTCGAGAAGGACCTGCTGACGACGATCCCGGCGTTCGAGCAGACCCGTACCGCGCAGGGCAAGATCGCCTGCACGTGGCAGCAGGGCCCCGGCGACGTCGCGAGCTTCTGGGGCGAGGAGAACACGGTCGTGCTCCCCTCCCTCAAGGAGGCCGAGTCGATCGGCTACGGCACGGTCGGCTCGCTGGCCCTCATGAAGAAGGCCGAGAACCTGGACGCTGCGGGCAAGTGGCTCGCGTTCGCCACGCGCCCCGAGGCGTCGGCCGAGTACGCGAAGGCCGCGGGCTGGTTCACGCCGTACACCTCGCAGACCGGCCTGTACGGCGACGACGCGACCATGGCGGCCCTCGAGGCCACGCTCGACGCCACCACCTCCGGCGACCTCAACGAGAAGTCCCGTGAGGTCATGGGCATCCTCGCCCCGGAGATCCAGGCCGCGCTCATCGGTCAGAAGACCCCCGAGCAGGCCATGAAGGACGCGGCCGCCGCCGCGAACCCGCTCCTCGGCTGATCTCGCACCACACCCACCGGGCCGGGAGGCCGCCGCTGACGCGGCCCCCGGCCCGGTGAGGCGAAGGAGAAGAACCTCATGACAGCAACCACCCCGTCCGGAGACGTCCTCGGGACAGGCGTCCAGGGCTCGCTGCCCGACGGCGCCACGCCCGTCGCGCGGAGCGCGTCCGGTGGGCCCTCGGGCCCGTCGGGCAGCAAGGCCCCCTCGACGTTCCGCCGCACCATGGCCCGCCGTGAGGCCCGTATCGGCCTGCTCTTCGCGCTCCCGGCCTTCCTGCTCTTCCTGGCCTTCCGGTTCGGACCGGCGATCGCCGGCGTGGGGCTGAGCTTCTTCGACTACACCATCGGGGACACGGCCACGTGGACCGGCCTCGACAACTTCGAGCGCATGGTCAACGACCCGATCTTCTGGTCCGCGATGCGCGTGACCCTGATCCTCAGCGTCCTGATCGTGCCGCTGTCGCTCGCGATCTCGACGTTCATGGCGCTCCTGGTCCGCCGCTCGTTCCGCGGGTCGGGCTTCTACCGCTCGGTGTTCTTCCTGCCCGTGGTCACGAGCCTCGTGCTCGCCGCGACCGTGTTCACCTGGGTCTTCTCGACCGGGGGCCCGTGGTCGCAGCTCATGGGCCTGATCGGCCTGTCGACCGACTCGTGGCTCGGCAGCACGACCCTGGTCCTGCCCGCGCTGGCCCTGGTCTCGATCTGGTCGCGCTTCGGGTACGGGATGCTCATCCTCCTGGCCCGCATGCAGGACCTGCCGCGCGAGCTCGAGGAGGCCGCGGCGCTCGACGGCGCGAACGCCTGGCACCGGTTCTGGCACATCATCATGCCGCAGCTCAAGCCCACGCTCTTCTTCCTGGCGGTCATCGAGACCACGGCGTCGTTCCAGATCTTCGACCTGGTCTACACCATGACGGGCGGCGGGCCCGCCCGCGCGAGCTACAGCCTCGTCTACCAGATCTACGACCAGGGCTTCAAGTACTTCGACCTCGGCTACGCCAGCACGCTCGGCGTCGCCCTGTTCATCATCACCATCGTCGTTGCGTTGGTGCAGCGTCGCCTCATCGGGAGGGACAAGTGACCACGCTCGCCACCCCCGGCACCCCGGGGCACCCCGGGACCGCTGCCGGTACCACCAGCCCGACCGACCTCACGCCCAAGGTGCGCCGCAGGCGCAGCAAGAGCTCGGGCATGGACCTGACGCTGCGCGGCAAGATCGTGCGGTACGTCGTGCTGAGCCTCGCCGCGGTCGTCACGATCTTCCCCTTCTACGCGATGGTCGTGCTCTCGCTCAAGCCTGCGGCGGCGATCCAGTTCCCGCAGAGCCTCATCCCCACGAACCTGGGCTTCGCGGCCTACGAGCGCGTGCTCGGTGCCGGGAACATCTGGACCTGGTTCGGGAACACGCTCATCTACTCGGTCGTCTCGGTGGTCCTGGTCCTCGCATTCTCCGCGATGGCGGGCTACGCGTTCGCCAAGAAGAAGTTCCCGGGCCGTGAGGCCATGTTCTGGTCGTTCCTCGCGATGGTCATGGTCCCGTACCACGTGACCCTGATCCCGACCTTCATCCTCATGGCGCAGGTCGGCGGCCTGGACACCTACTGGGGCCTGATCCTGCCGACGCTCGCGAACGCGCAGGCCGTGTTCCTCATGCGGCAGTTCATCATGGACATGCCCGACGAGCTCTTCGAGGCCGCCAAGCTCGACGGCGCGTCCGAGTGGCGCATCTTCACGCGCATCGTGCTGCCCCTGTGCAAGCCGATCCTCGCGACGCTCGGCACGTTCGTCTTCCTGTGGCACTGGAACGACTTCCTGTGGCCGCTCATCATGGGCCAGGGCACCGACCACTGGACCCTCACCGTGGGTATCGCGTCGCTGCAGCAGCAGGACGTGCCGCTCAACATGATCCTCGCCGGCGCGACCATCTCCTTCGTGCCGATCTTCGCCGCCTACCTCGTGGCCCAGCGCTACTTCCAGGAGGGCGTCACCATGTCCGGAATCAAGGGATAGCACTCGTGTCTTCGACCTCACCCAGCCCTCTGCCCGCTGCCGCCGTCGCTCCTGCCGGCGACTCCGCCGTCGGGCGTCCCGCCGGTCCCTCGTCGCTCGCCGAGCTCGAGGACCTGCTCACCACCCCCTCGCCCGCGCTCGTCGCGGACATGGCCGCCCGCTCGGGCGACCTGGTCGTCCTGGGAGCGGGCGGCAAGATGGGCCCGAGCCTCACGGTCCTCGCGCGACGCGCGCTCGACGCCGCGGGCCGCACCGGCGACGCGGTCCACGCAGTCTCCCGCTGGTCGGACCCGGCCCAGGCCGACCACCTGCGCGACGCGGGCGTGAACGTCGTGACGGCGGACCTCATGACGGGCGACCCCGCCGTCCTCGCCGGCCTGCCCGACGGCGCGGACGTCGTCTACATGGTCGGCGCCAAGTTCGGCACGTCGTCGGCCCCCTCGCTCGCGTGGGCCGCGAACGCCGCGCTCGTGAGCGACGTCGCGCGCCGCTACGCGGACTCGACCATCGCGGCCTTCTCGACCGGGAACGTCTACCCGCTCGTGCCTGTGTCCTCGGGCGGCTGCTCCGAGGACGACCCGACCGGGCCCGTCGGCGAGTACGCCATGAGCTGCCTCGGGCGCGAGCGCCTGTTCCAGCACGCGGCCCTCACGCGCGGCACCAAGGTCGCGAACATCCGCCTCAACTACGCGGTCGACCTGCGCTACGGCGTGCTGTGCGACGTCGCGGCGCCCCTCCTCGCGGGCGAACCGGTCGACCTGACGACGAGCCACGTCAACGTCGTGTGGCAGGGGTACGCGAACGAGGTCGCGCTGCGCGCGCTCGGCCACGCGTCGTCCCCCGCGTTCACGGTCAACCTCACGGGCCCGGAGACCGCGTCGGTGCGTCGCCTCGCGGGGCTGCTCGGTGCGGGCCTGGGCCGCGAGGTCTCGTTCCGGGGCGAGGAGGCCGGGACGGCCCTGCTCAACGACGCGAGCCTGTGCCACGAGCTGTTCGGCTACCCCGACGTCTCGCTGCGCACGCTCGTCGACTGGCAGGCGCAGTGGCTCGCGGCGGGACTGCCCACGAGCGGCAAGGCCACCAAGTTCACCGTGCGCGACGGGAAGTTCTGATGGGTTCGACCGCCCTCGCCATGAAGCCCGACTCGCTCGCTCTCCTGCGCGCCGGCACGGTCATCCCGGCCCAGCCGCTCGCGCTGACCGCCGACCGCCGGTTCGACGAACGCCGCCAGCGCGCCCTGACGCGGTACTACCACGCGGCCGGGGCCGGCGGTGTGGCCGTGGGCGTGCACACGACGCAGTTCGAGATCCGCGACGTCGGGCTGTACCGGCCCGTGCTCGAGATGGCGGCCGAGGTCTCGCGCGAGACGACGGGCGGGAACGCGCCCGCGGGATCCTCGGTCACCGGCCCGCGCCCGCTCGTCCAGGTCGCCGGAGCCTCGGGACCGACGGCCCAGGCCGTGGCCGAGGCCCAGGTCGCCGCGGAGCTCGGCTACGACGCGGTGCTCCTCGCACCGCGTGTCGCGGGGCTGAGCGGCACGCGCGAGGAGGTCGAGCGCTACCTGCTCGACCGTGCGCGGGCCGTGGGCGAGGTCCTGCCCGTGATCGGCTTCTACCTCCAGGAGGCGATCGGCGGGCCGCGGCTCTCGGTCGACTTCTGGCGCGAGTTCGCCGCGATCGAGGCCGTCGTGGCCGTCAAGGCCGCGCCGTTCAACCGGTACCGGACCATCGACGTGCTGCGCGGCGTGGCCGAGTCCGGCCGCGCCGACCAGATCTCGCTCTACACGGGCAATGACGACGCGATCATCGCCGACCTGGTCTCCGAGGTCGACGTCCCGGTCGCGGGGAGCGCGAGCCCGTACACCGCACGCTTCGTGGGCGGCCTGCTCGGCCAGTGGGCCGTGTGGACGCGCGGCGCGGTCGAGACCCTGCGCCTCGCCCAGGCCGCGCGCGGCGTCACGTCCGACGGCACGCTCACGGTGCCCGACGACGCGGCCCTGCGCCTCCTGGTCGCCCGTCAGACCGGGCTCACCGACGCCAACGCCGCGGTGTTCGACTCCACGAACGACTTCGCGGGGGTCATCGCCGGGGTGCACGAGGTGCTGCGACGCCAGGGCTTGCTCGAGGGCATCTGGTGCCTCGACCCCGCCGAGACGCTGTCGCCCGGGCAGGCCGACGAGCTCACGCGCGTCACGGCCGCGTACCCGTGGCTCGGCGCGTCGGACGACGCGTTCATCGCCGAGCACCTCGACGCGTGGCTGGCATGATTCCCCGATGAGCCGCACCGCGAGCGTCGTCAGCGTCTCCCCCGCGCTGCGGGCCGAGTTCTTCTCGCCCGCGGCGTGGGAGACGCTGGGCACGCTGACCGACGTCCTGCTCGTCGACGACCCGGCCACGCTGGGGGCGACGCTCGACGCCCGGACGGGCGCTGCGTCGTCGGGCCCCTCGCGGGCGGAGGTGCTCGTCATCTCGTGGGGCACGCCGCGCCTCGACGCCGCGCTGCTCGACCGCATGCCGGGCCTGCGGCTGGTCGCGCACACGGGCGCGAGCGTCAAGCCGTTCGTCACGCCCGAGCTGTTCGCGCGCGGCGTGCGCGTGACGCAGGCCGGGCAGGGCATGGCGCAGTCGGTCGGCGAGGTGTCGGTCGTGTTCGCCATGGCCCTGCTGCACCAGCTCCCGCGGTTCCACCACGGTCTCGCGTCGGGCGCCTCGTGGGAGGACGCCGAGGACGCGCCACCGCGGTACGAGATCGCCGCCACGCGTGTCGGCGTGATCGGCGCGTCCCGGACCGGGCGGGCGGCGATCACCATGCTGCGCGCGCTCGGGGCCGAGGTCGTGGTCGCGGACCCGACGCTGTCGGCCGCGGACGCCCGGGCCCTGGGCGTCGCGCTGGTGAGCCTCGACGACCTGCTCTCGACGAGCCGTATCACCATGGTCCACGCGCCCACGCTGCCCGAGACGCACCACCTGGTCGGGGCGCGCGAGCTCGCGCTCATGCCCGACGGCGCCGGTCTCGTCAACACCGCCCGGTCGTGGCTGACCGACGAGGACGCGCTGCTGCGCGAGGTCGCGAGCGGACGGATCGACGCGGCGCTCGACGTGTTCGACGCCGAACCGCTGCCCGTCGACCACCCGCTGCGGACCCTGCCGAACGTGCTGCTCACGCCGCACCACGCGGCCGCGACGGTCCAGGGTCGGCTGCGCCAGGGGGCGATCGTGGTCGAGGAGATCGGGCGCTTCCTCGCGGGCGAACCGCTGCAGCACGAGGTCGACGCGGCCGCGCTCACGCGGACGGGCTGAGGTCCTTCCCCCGATCGGTTGTCAGAAGCGAGCCGGGGCATACCCCGCTCCGCTTCTGACAACGTGGTGCCGCACCGACTGGTTGTCAGAAGTGAGCCGGGCCCTACACCGGCTCACTTCTGACAACTGGTCCCCCGCGGCGGTGGGAGAATCGAGACCATGCCCGACGACGCACCCAGCACTTCCGCGCCCGCACCTTCGCCCGGGGTCACCGGTGCCGATGACTGGCGACCGCACCTCGGCACCGACGCCGAGCGCCCGGCCCCGACGCTCCCCCACCTCGTGTTCTTCGAGCCCCGCATCCCCGGCAACACGGGCAACGCGATCCGCCTCGCGGCCGTGACCGGCGCCCGCCTGCACCTGGTCGAGCCACTGGGCTTCGACCTCGACGAGCCCAAGCTCCGCCGGGCGGGCCTGGACTACCACGACCTCGCCGCGATGGAGGTGCACGCCGACCTCGAGGCCGCCCTCGCGTCGATGCCCGAGGCCCGCGTCTTCGCGTTCACGACCAAGGCCACGACGCGGCACACCGACGTCGAGTACCGCACGGGCGACGTGCTGCTGTTCGGACCCGAGCCCACGGGCCTGCCCGACGACGTCCTGGACCACCCACGCATCACCGACCAGGTCAAGATCCCCATGCTGCCCGGGCGCCGGTCGCTCAACCTGACGAACAGCGCGTCGATCGCGATCTACGAGGCATGGCGCCAGACGGGGTTCGCCGGCGGGGTCTGACCCGCGGGACTCGGTCAGGTCGCCAGGAGGAACGGCTCGACGGGTCAGCCGCCGACGATCGAGAGCTGACCGGACTGGACGTCCTGGACGATCACTCGACCCGGTGCGCCGACCTGCGGGAAGGCGTTGGCGACGATGACGGCCACCACGACGACGCAGGCCACCACGACGACGAGCCACCGGGAACCGGGGCGCTGGTGGGACCCGCCAGCGTCGGACCGCCCCAGGGCGTCCAGGGCGCGCGCTGCTCGGAGCACCGTCACGGTCAGCACCGCGGCTCCCCCTGCGGCGGTCAGGACGTGCGCCGTGGCCGCACCGTTGCCGGCAGCGTACTGCCACGTCGAGAGGTCCTGGTTGCCGAACCTGTCGACCGCGTGCGCCTGGAACACCTGGGCCAGGATCCTCAGCACGTACGAGACCCCGCCCAGCAGGATCCCGACCGCCAGGAGGGGGAAGACCCGGCGACCGCGGGGCCTCGGGGGCGCGGGCTCAGCCGTCTCCGTGGCCGGGGAGTCCTCGCCCGGATCGAGGTCGTCGAAGGTCTCGGCGTCGACGGGGACCAGCTCGATGGGATGCACCATCCGTGCATCCTGGCAGAGGGAGAGCGCTGCGGGCGAGAGGGTCCGGGAACGGGGAGCGTTCACCCCTTCCACTCTCAAGATATAGCGCACGGGGGGCCTTGCGGCAAGGCCCCGGTCCTCCCGCAGAATGGTCGATCTCAGCCGCGAGCAGTGGGATGGAGAACCTCGGTCATGCGCGCCTCCTCGTCAGTCTCCCGGTCGCCCCGCACCCTCACGAACCCGATCGGAGCCTTCCACGTGCCCTCCCAGGACGACAGCCCGTTCGACCTTCCCGAGCGCCTCTCCGCGAAGGCCGACCCGGCGCTGATCGCCGCCGACGAGCGGCACCTCGCCGCGATCGGCGCGACCCTCGAGCACTCGGTCGCCGACCTGTCGGGACGCCTCGACGCCGCGCGCCGGGCACCGGGCGGGTCCGGCACCGAGGCGCTCGAACGGGACCAGGAGATCCACCGGCTCAGCTCCCGGCTGCGACTCCTGCAGAGGTACGGGATCGACCTGTGCCTCGGACGCCTGGTGCCGGCCGACGGGTCCGAGCCCGTCTACGTCGGGCGCCTGGGCCTGACCGACGCCGCCGGCCGGCGCCTGCTGGTCGACTGGCGGTCGCAGCCCGCCGAACCGTACTTCGCGGCCACGCGCGCGCACCCCATGGGGCTCGCGAGCCGCCGCCGGTACCGCTGGACGGGCGGACGGATCAGCGACTACTGGGACGAGTCGTTCGCCGCGGACGGTCACGACGACAGCGTGGCGCTCGACGACGAGTCGGCCTTCATCGCGAGCCTCGGGACCAGCAGGTCTCCCCGCATGCGGGACGTGCTGGGCACCATCCAGTCCGACCAGGACGCGATCGTGCGGGCCGACTCGCGCGGTGCCCTGGTCGTCGACGGTGGCCCGGGCACGGGCAAGACGGTCGTCGCGCTGCACCGCGCGGCATTCCTCCTCTACTCCGACCCGCGTCTGGGGCACCACCACGGCGGCGTGCTGTTCGTCGGACCGCACGAGCCGTACCTCGCGTACGTCGCCGACGTGCTGCCGAGCCTCGGCGAGGAGGGCGTGCAGACGTGCACGCTGCGCGACCTCGTCCCTGAGGGGGCGGCGGCGGTGCCAGAGACCGACCCCGAGGTGGCCCGGCTCAAGGCGTCGGCGCGCATGGTCGCGGCGGTCGAGCCCGCGGTGCGGTTCTCCGAACGACCACCGACCGAGGGCATGGAGGTCGGGACCCCGTGGGCCGACGTCTGGCTCAGCACGGCCGACTGGGCGGAGGCGTTCGCGTCCCCGGACCCCGGCACCCCGCACAACGACGCGCGCGACGAGGTCTGGGAGGCGCTCCTGACGATCCTCGTCGACAAGCACACCGACGAGACCGAGGACGTGCCCGAGGAGCAGGTCCGCCGGTCGCTGCGCCAGAACAGGGACCTGGGCACGGCGTTCAACCGGGCCTGGCCGCTCATCGAGGCGACGGACCTCGTCGCGGACCTGTGGTCGGTGCCGGCCTACCTGCGCATGTGCGCGCCCTGGCTCACGCCCCAGGAGGCCCGGGCCCTGCAGCGCGACGACGCCCAGGCCTGGACCGTCGCCGACCTGCCGCTCCTCGACGCGGCGCGCCAGCGCCTCGGCGACGCCGAGGAGTCGCGCCGACGACGCCGGAACCGGGCCGCCGCAGCGGCTGAGAGCGCACGCATGGCCGACGTCGTCGACCACCTGATCGCGACCGACGACTCCGAGCTGCACGTCATGTCGATGCTGCGCGGGCAGGACCTCCAGGGCGCGCTGGTCGACCCCTCCGCGCTCGAGACCGCGCCACCGGACCTGCTCGCAGGACCGTTCGCGCACGTCGTGGTGGACGAGGCGCAGGAGCTGACGGACGCCGAGTGGCAGATGCTGCGCCTGCGTTGCCCTTCAGGGAGCTTCACGATCGTGGGCGACCGCGCGCAGGCCCGGCACGGGTTCACCGAGTCGTGGGACGAACGGCTCGCACGGGTCGGGCTCGACCGGGTCCGCTCGGCCTCGCTGAGCATCAACTACCGGACCCCGGAGGAGGTCATGGCGGAGGCCGAGCCGGTCATCCGGGCCGCGCTCCCCGACGCCAACGTGCCCACGTCGGTCCGTCGCTCCGGGGTCCCGGTGGTGCACGGGCGCACGGCAGACCTGGACTCGATCCTGGCGACCTGGCTCGCCACGCACGACGACGGCACCGCGTGCGTGATCGGCTCCCCCACGGTCGCGGGCACGCCGCGCGTCCGCTCGCTGACCCCGGTGCTCGCCAAGGGGCTCGAGTTCGACCTGGTGGTCCTGGTCGACCCGGGGTCGTTCGGCGAGGGGATCGAGGGAGCGGTCGACCGCTACGTCGCGATGACGCGCGCGACCCAGCAGCTCGTGGTCCTCGCTGACGGTCGCTGACGCCTGCTGCCCCGCGGACGCCGCGCGCCAGGGAGGTACCGCCAGGAACTCCCTGCCTCCGACCGGTGCCCGTAGCGTCGAGGTGGACCGATCGTCAGCACGACCTCAGGAGGACGGTATGGAGAAGCGAACGCTGGGCCAGGGGCTCGAGGTGTCCGCGCTCGGGCTCGGCTGCATGGGCATGAGCCAGAGCTACGGGCCCAACCCCGGTGGCCGGGACGAGATGATCGCGGTGCTGCGCGGCGCCGTCGAGCGGGGCGTGACGTTCTTCGACACGGCCGAGGTGTACGGGCCGTACGTCAACGAGGAGCTCGTGGGCGAGGCGCTCGAGCCCTTGCGCGACCAGGTGGTCCTCGCGACCAAGTTCGGCTTCGACATCCGCGACGGGAGGTCGGTCGGGGTGGACAGCCGTCCCGAGCAGATCCGCCGCGTCGCCGACGCGTCGCTCGCTCGCCTGCGCACGGACCGGATCGACCTGTTCTACCAGCACCGCGTCGACCCCACGGTGCCCATCGAGGACGTCGCGGGCACCGTTGCGGAGCTCGTCGCCGAGGGCAAGGTGGCGCACTTCGGACTCTCGGAGGCCGGCGCAGGCACGATCCGCCGCGCCCACGCGGTGCACCCCGTGACCGCGCTGCAGAGCGAGTACTCGCTGTGGACCCGGGAGATCGAGGCCGAGATCCTGCCGACCCTCGACGAGCTCGGCATCTCGCTCGTGCCGTTCAGCCCGCTCGGCAAGGGGTTCCTCACGGGCACCGTGGACACCTCGACCGAGTTCACCCCGGGCGACGTCCGCACCCTGATCCCGCGTTTCAGCGAGGAGAACAGGGCCGCCAACCAGGCGCTGGTCGACCTCGTCAAGGAGGTCGCCGCGGCCCACCGCGCGACCCCCGCCCAGGTCGCGCTGGCCTGGCTGCTGGCCCAGCGGCCGGACATCGTCCCCATCCCGGGCACGCGTCGGCTGTCGCGCATCGAGGAGAACCTCGGCGCGACCACGCTCGACCTTCCCGCGGCCGACCTCGCGGCGCTGGGCGAGGCCGCCACGCGCCTGGGCGTCGCCGGGGCGCGCTACAACAAGGCGATGCAGGCGATGACCGGGCTCTAGAGCCGGTCGCGTCCGGACGGCCCGACGGCGGGGCGTCCGGACGCTCGCGGACAGCCGGGACGACCGTGCGGCCGTCGGTACGGACGTTCGTGGACAAGGGGTCCCTCTCCGGCGATCCGCCCGCTACAGTCGTCGCGTGCTGTCGCCGGGTGTCGGTCTGCTGCGCGGGGTTCGAGCAGGGTTGCTCGCCACCGCGGTCGTCGGGCTGTCCCTGGTCTCGCACGGGCTGGCCGGCGGTGCGCCCCCGGGGGCCGTTCCCGTGGTCGTGCTCGTGATGGTCACGGCCGTGCTGCTCCGCTCGCTCGTCGGGCGTCGGGTGGCGCTCCCGTACCTCCTGGGCGTCCTGGGTCTGGGCCAGCTCGCCTTCCACTACACGTTCGAGCAGTGCGCCCTGCTCTCGAGCGCCTCCGCGCCGGCGCACGCGCACGCCTCGGACCGCCCCGAGGTGATGCTGGCCGCCCACGTGGTGGCGACGCTCGTGGTCTCGGTGTTCCTGACCCACGCCGACCGCGTGCTGTGGGCACTGTGGTCGTGGCTCACGATGCGCTCGGTCCCCAGGGCCGTGCCTCTCCCTCTCGCCCGCGGGCGCAACCCCCTCTTCCTCCCTCTGGTCGTTCCCGTCCTCACGGCCCCGGGCCGTGGGTCGGTCCGGGGCAGAGCCCCTCCCGTCGTGGTCCTCGCAGCAGCACCTTGACCTCGATCGCGGCCCAGCCGCGATCCGCTCCCTGCCGCCCGGGCACGTGCCCGGCGACGGCCGGCGCCGCGACGGCTCTCGTCCGTGCGGCGCCCCGAGCGACCCTGCGTCCCACCACGGAAGGCCTGTGCCTCAGATCATGAAGCGTCCACTCCAGCTCCTCACCGTCGCCGCGGCGACGACCACGCTCCTCGCGCTCGGTGCGAGCGGCGCGTCCGCCCACGTGTCGGTCGACCCCGACACGACCACCGCGGGCTCCTACGCCCTGCTGACCTTCGGCGTCCCGCACGGCTGCGGGGAGTCCGCGACCACGAAGGTGTCCATCCAGATCCCCGAGCCGATCACGAGCGTCACCCCCACGGTCAACCCCGGCTGGGACGTCGAGAAGGTCATGGTGACGCTCGCGACCCCGATCGACGACGGTCATGGCGGCCAGCTCACCGAGCGCGTGGGCGAGATCGTCTACACCGCGAGGTCCCCGCTGCCCGACGGCTACCGGGACGCCCTCGTCCTCTCGACCAAGCTCCCCGACACGGTCGGCGAGACCCTCGTCTTCCCGACCGTCCAGACCTGCCAGGAGGGCGAGTCCGCCTGGGTGCAGGTCGCGGCGGAGGGCGAGGACCCTCACGACCTCGACCTGCCCGCACCGGTCCTGACCGTCACGGCTGCGAAGGACGAGGCCGCGCACGGCGAGACCGAGACGGTCTCCGACGAGTCCGCGACCGTCGAGGCCGCGGCGGCGCCCGCCGAACCGTCCTCGACGCCCCTCGTCCTGTCGTGGGTCGCCGTCGTCCTCGGCGCCGCAGGGCTCGCCCTGGGTGGGGCCGCGTTCGTGCGCGGCCGCCGCAGCCAGGGCTGAGATCGGCCATGGACCTCTCCCGCGCTGTGCGCGGGGCGGTGGCGTTCGTCGTGGCGGCCGTGGCCGGGGTGGTGCTGATGCTCGCATCGGCCACCCCGGCCACGGCCCACGCCGTGATCGTCGACACCGATCCTCGGGACGGCACCGTCCTCGAGGAGCCCCCGGCCCGGCTGACCCTGACCTTCAACGAGCCCGTCCAGGTCGTCCCCGACGGCATCGCCCTGCTCGACGCCGCAGGCAGCACGATCCCCATCACGGCCGGCGCCGTCGACTCCCGTGTCGAGATCGCGGTGCCCGGCGATCTCGACGACGGGACGTACGTCGTGAGCTGGCGCGTCACGTCCGGTGACACCCACCCGGTCGCGGGCGCTCTCACGTTCTCGGTCGGCGCCCCCAGCACCAGCGTCGCAGCCGCCCCTGCCGACCCGGCCTCGCCCGCGGTGACCGTCCTGCGTCAGGTCGCGCAGGCCGTCGTCTATGCAGGGACGCTCGGGGTGGGCGGACTCGTGGCGTTCGAGCTCCTCCTGCTCGACGCGACTCCCGGGGCCATGCCCACGCTCCGCCGTCGGCTCCAGCGGACCCGTCGCCTGCTCGCGACCTGCGCCGGAGCGGCCCTGCTGGTGTCCGTCCCCGTCACGGCGCTGTGGCAGGGCGGCCGGGGCGCGAGCGCCCTGGTCGACTCGTCGTTCTGGCGTGCGGCGCTGACGTCCGAGTCGGCGCTGGCCGCCTTCCTCGGCCTGACGGGCCTAGCAGTGGCCGTCCTGGCGTGTCCCCGGGCGGGGAGTGCGACGCGCGCGCGATGGCCGCTCCCCGCGGCGCTCGGCGGCGCCGCGCTGGCGGTGACCTCGCTCTCGGTCGTGGGACACACCCGCACGTTCGGTCCCGTCTGGCTCGTGCTCGGCGCGGACTTCCTGCACGTGGTCGTCGGAGCAGTCTGGTTCGGCGGCATCGTGGGCCTCTGCCTCCTGCTGTCCAGGTCCTCGGGCGCGTCGGCCCAGCGCGCCGCCCGCACGGTCGTGCGCTTCTCGGGCGTGGGCGCTTGGCTCGTCCTCGCGCTCGCACTGACCGGGATCCTCCTCGCCTGGCGCATCCTCGGCTCGCTCGACGCCCTGCTGACCACGGGGTACGGACGAACGCTCCTGGTCAAGGTCGGCCTCGCGCTGGTCCTCGTGGTGATCGCCGCGTGGAACCGGTACCTGCTCGTCCCGCACATCACCTCCGACCCCGTCGGCCTGGGGCGCCTGCGCCGGACCGTCGCGACCGAGGCCGTGCTGCTCGTCGTCCTCCTGGGGGTGACCGGGGTGCTCGTCTCGCAGAGCCCGGTCCCGGCGAGCGCGACGCCGCCGGAGTCCGCTGCACCGCGGTCGCAGGTGTTCGACGAACCTCTGGGGACCGGGTCGCTCCAGGCCAGGGTCACCCCGGGCGCGCTGGGCATCAACTCGCTCGAGCTGACGCTGCTCGACGCCGACGGCGCCCCGCTCGAGCCCGTCGCGCTGCCGGAGGTCCGGACGACCCAGGCGGAGCTGGGGATCGGACCGTTCACCCCGACCCTGACCCGCACGGGTCCGGGGACGTACCTCGCCTCGATCGACCTCCCGCTGGCCGGGACGTGGGACGTGGCCGTCAGCGTCCGCACGTCGACGTACGACAACCCGGTCGTCTCGCTCCCCGTGGAGGTCGTCTCGTGACGCGCACCGGTCGGCCGCGGTCCTCGTCCGCCCGCCTCGTGGCGCGCTCGGCCGCGGTCCTCGGTCTGAGCGCTCTGCTCTGCGTGTCCGGGGCCCACGGAGCCTCGGCGCACGTCCTGCTCGAGACCGCGGCGCCGAACGGGGACGGCACGACCACGCTCACCTTCTCGTTCGAGCACGGGTGCGACGGGCAGCCCACCACGGCTCTCGACGTCTCGCTGCCCGACGGGGTCGAGGCGATCTCGACGACACAGCCGGACGGCTGGTCCTCGACCCAGGACGGGGCCTCGTTGCGCTGGTCCGGGACCCCGGTCGAGGACGGCACGGCCGCGCGGTTCGAGCTCGTCGCCACGATCACGGGCGACGTCGGCCAGGCCTTCGTGTTCCCGACGACGCAGACCTGCACCGAGGGCTCGACCGACTGGGTCGACGTCGATCCCTCCGCAGCGCATCCCGCACCGAGCTTCGTCGCGACCAGCGCGACGCTCGTCCCGCGGCCGGCCCAGCCGGTCGCCTCCGCAGGTGGCGGCGCGAGCCTGTCGCAGACGCTCGCCGTGGTGGGTGCGTCGACGCTCGCGGCGGCAGCGACGGGCACCTGGTGGGTCCGCCGACGGAGGCGGTGAGCCACGAGACGGACGAAGGGCCGTCGTTCCTGGCGGAACGACGGCCCTTCCGGCCACGGCACCCGACCTCAGGTCAGGTCGCGCACCGCCGCGTACTGCGCACGGGTCCCGGGCTCGGGAGCCGCGTCGTAGTCGCTGCTCGACGACGTCTCCCACCTCGGGGCCTCCGCCGCACCCGACAGCACCCAGGCTGCCTGGCGAGCGGCGCCGTCGGCCACGTACTCGCCCGGCTCGGGGACCGAGACGGGCAGGCCGAAGACCTGCGGCGCGATGCGCCGGACCGCCTCGGACTGCGCGCCGCCGCCGATCAGCAGCAGCCGCTCGACCCGGACCCCCTGCTCGCGCAGGGCGTCGAGGCCGTCGGCCAGACCGCACAGCATGCCCTCGACCGACGCCCGCGCGAGGTGCTCGGGCGTCATGGTGGACAGCCGCATGCCGTGCAGCGTGCCGCTCGCGTCGGGACGGTTGGGCGTGCGCTCGCCCTCGAGGAACGGGACGAGCACGAGCCCGTCGGCCCCCGCGGGTGCCTGGAGCGCGAGCCGGGACAGGCCCGCGTGGTCCACGCCCAGCACCCGCGCGGTCGCGTCGAGGACGCGGCTCGCGTTGAGGGTCACCCCGAGCAGCAGGTAGTTGCCCGTGGCGTCGGCGAAGCCGTTGACGAGCCCGCTCGCGTCGGCCGTGGCCGACGTGGCGATCGCCGAGACGACGCCCGAGGTCCCGATCGAGACCGCGACGTCGCCGGCGCCCATGCCGAGCCCCAGAGCCGCGGCCGCGTTGTCGCCCGCACCGGGCCCGATCAGGGCCCCGCCGCTCACCGCGGCACCGGCGACGGTGGCCGAGGCCACCCCGCCGTCCTCCCCCGGGCCGAGGACCCGGGGCAGCACCACGTCGGAGCGTCCGAGCGCGAGCTCGAGCAGGTCGGTGCGGTACGCACCGCGCCCGTCCTCGGCCGAGGCGTCGAAGTAGCCCGTCCCCGACGCGTCGGAACGGTCGGTCACGAGCGCGCCGAGGTCGGGCTCGAGGCCCTCGCTCCGCGGGCCGTAACCGGCGATCCGCCACGTCAGCCAGTCGTGCGGGAGCGCGACGGCCGCGACGCGCGCGGCGTTCTCCGGCTCGGCGTCGCGCAGCCAGCGCAGCTTGGTGACCGTGAGCGACGCGACGGGCACCGAGCCGACGGCCTCGGCCCATGCCTTGGCGCCGGCGCCGGGGTCCCCGGCACCGAGCTCACGGATCAGGTCGACCGCGGCACGGGCCGAGCGGGTGTCGTTCCACAGGAGCGCGGGACGGATCACCTCGCCGTCGGCGTCGAGCACGACCATGCCGTGCTGCTGCCCGCCCACGGCCAGGGCCGCGACGTCGTCGAGCCCGCCCGCGACGCGGACCGCGGTCCCGAACGCCGTCCACCAGGCGTCGGGCGAGACCTCGGTGCCGTCCGGGTGCGACGCCGAGCCGGAGCGCACGAGCGCCCCGGTCACGGCGTCACGGACGACGACCTTGCAGGACTGCGTCGACGAGTCGACCCCCGCGACGAGACCGCCGCTCATGCTGCACCCCCGCGCGTGTCAGCGGCCGGCACGATTGCGCCCCTCATCAGCCGATCAGGTGCTTGAGCGCGAGCTGGTTGAGGCGCACGAAGCCGAAGTCACGCTCGGCGGCGGCCTCGACGTCGAACTCCTCGTAGGCCGAGCGGTCCGCGAGCAGGTCGGCGACGGACTCGCCCGCACCCAGCGTGCTCTCGCCGAGCTCGAACACGCCCGAGTGCTTGAACGCGGCCTGGACCTCGGGGTCGGCCCGGTACTCGGCGGACTTGCGCGCGAGCATCGAGTAGGTCTCCATGTTGGCCTTGGCGGAGTCCCAGACGCCGACCTCGTTCTCGGTGCGCGAGGGCTTGTAGTCGAAGTGGCGGGGGCCCTCGTAGCGGGGTCCGCCGTTCGGGAAGCCGTTCTCGATGAGGTCGACCGTGAAGAACGCGGAGAGCAGGTCGCCGTGACCGAACACGAGGTCCTGGTCGAACTTGATGGACCGCTGGCCGTTGAGGTCGATGTGGAAGAGCTTGCCGGCCCACAGCGCCTGCGCGAGGCCGTGCGTGTAGTTCAGGCCCGCCATCTGCTCGTGGCCCGTCTCCGGGTTGAGGCCCACGATGTCGCCGTGCTCGAGCTGCGCGATGAGCGCGAGCGCGTGCCCGATCGTCGGGAGGAAGATGTCGCCGCGGGGCTCGTTGGGCTTGGGCTCGAGCGCGATCTTGATGTCGTAGCCCTGGTCCTTGATGTACGCGGCGGTGAGGTCGAGGCCCTCGGCGTAGCGCTCGTGCGCGGAGTGGAGGTCCTTGGCGCCGTCGTACTCGGTGCCCTCGCGGCCACCCCACATGACGAACGTCTTGGCGCCGAGCGACGCGGTGAGGTCGACGTTGCGCAGCACCTTGCGCAGCGCGTAGCGACGGACGCCGCGGTCGTTCGAGGTCAGGCCGCCGTCCTTGAAGACGGGGTGGCTGAAGAGGTTGGTCGTGACCATCTCGATGGTCAGGCCGGTCTCGTCGGCGGCCTTCTTGACCTCGCCGAGGAGCTGCTCGCGCGTCGCGTCGTCCGAGCCGAAGGGCACGACGTCGTCGTCGTGGAACGTGAAGCCCCACGCACCGAGGTCCGCGAGCTTGCGGACGGACTCGGCCGGGTCGAGGTGGGGGCGGCTGGCTCCGCCGAACTGGTCCTGGCCGGTCCACCCCACGGTCCACAGGCCGAAGGAAAAGTTGATGTTCTGCTCGGTCGCGTCAGCCACGACAGTCTCCTCGTCGAGATGGGCCGGCTCCTCGAGCAGGCCGCCATTTGTTGTATGGATGAACTTATGCGGTCCTGTCGGTAAGGTCAAGACGTGAACCGCGACGAGTCCTCGACCAGCGTCAGGACGCCCACCAGGGGGCGCTCCACGGCCGCCCGCCAGCACACCCTGCGCGAGTACAACCTCGCCCTGGTCTCGCAGGCGATCTTCGACGCCACGACCCCCAGGTCGCGCGCAGACATCGCGGGGAGCACGGGCCTGACCCGCGCCACGGTGTCCGTCCTGGTCGACCAGCTCATCGAGGCACGGCTCGTACGGGAGCTCCCACCCGCGACGCCACTGCGGGCAGGCCGCCCCGCCGTCCCGCTCACGCCCGCCGAGCGGACCGTCGTCGGGCTGGGGCTCGAGGTCAACGTCGACTACCTGGGCGGCACGGTCCTCGACCTCACCGGTCAGGTCGTCGCGCAGGAGGTCGTCCCGGGCGACCTGCACGGCAGCGACCCCGCCGAGGTCCTCGGGCGCCTGGGCGCCCTGGCCCGCCGCCTCGTCGAGGAGGTCGAGGCCCAGGACATGCAGGTCGCGGGCGCACGGCTCGCCCTGCCCGGCCTGGTCGACGCGCGCGCAGGTCGCCTCCAGGTCGCCCCCAACCTCGGCTGGTCCTCGTTCCTGCCCGTCCCGCTGCTCGGCCTGCCCGAGCGGCTGCCGGTCGAGATCGCCAACGAGGCCAACCTCGCGGGGCTCGCACAGCTCGTGGCCCCGGCCTCGCCGGGCGAGGGGGACCCGCGCGCGGGCTCGACCATCGCACGCATGCCGCACCCGGGGCCCGACGACGTCGCTCCCCCCGTGCCGTCGTCGTTCCTGTACGTCTCGGGCGAGGTGGGCATCGGCTCCGCGATCGTGATCGACCGCGAGCTCTTCCTGGGCAACCGGGGCTGGAGCGGGGAGATCGGGCACGTCGTGGTCGACCCGCACGGGCCCCGGTGCCTGTGCGGGGCCACGGGCTGCCTCGAGCAGTACGCGGGCAAGGACGCCATGCTGCGCGCGGCCGGCATCCCCCTCGACGCCCCCGTCGAGAGGTTCCTCGACGCGCTCGAGGAGGGCACGCCGTCGGCCCTCGACGCCGCCGCCTCGGCCGGGACCGCGCTGGGGCGCGCGCTCGCGAACTTCGTCAACCTCATCGACATCGAGACCGTGCTGCTCGGCGGGATCTACACCGACCTGCTGCCGCACCTGCGCGAGCCCCTGACGGCCGAGCTCACGACGCGCGTCCTCGCGTCGCCGTGGACCGAGCTCGACCTGCGGCCCGCGCTCGTGGCCGGGCACGCGGCCATGATCGGCGGCGCGCGGACGGTGCTGCGGGACGTCGTCGCGGCGCCGTCGGCGTGGACGACCAGCGACTGACGCACGCCCGTCGCGCGCGCGGTGCGGCGCGGGTGTGACCTGCGCCGCACCGGAGACCGGGAGAACGCGGGTACCGTCGTTCGTTGGACCATCGGGGACACCCACGCCCCCGCACCGGTTGACCCACCCTCGGAAGGACCGCGCATGACGACGACCCACACCCTCCAGGCGCGCGACCTCTGGGCCGGGCACGGCGGCGCCGACGTCCTGCGCGGCGTCTCGATCGAGCTCTCGGCGGGCCAGGAGCCCGTAGGGATCGTGGGCCCGTCGGGCGTCGGGAAGTCGACGTTCATCAGCGCGCTGCTCGGCGAGATCAAGCCCTCGAGCGGGACCGTGACGTGGGGCGGGCGCACCGTGACCCGCCTGGGCCGTCGCGACAAGAAGACGTTCAAGGCCGCCGTGCGGCGCGTGTCGCAGGACGGCCTGCCCGGGATCGACCCCGCGAGCACCGTGACGCACGTGCTCAAGTCCGGGCTCACCGACGCGCGCAAGGGCGGGCGCCCCTCGGGCCAGTCGATCGAGGACCTGCTCGACCTGGTCGCGCTCGAGCACCGCTACGCCGACCGCCCGCTGCGCACCCTCTCCGGGGGCGAGCGCCAGCGCGTGGCCCTGGCCCGGGCCCTCGCGACGCGCCCGGACATCCTGCTGCTCGACGAGCCGCTCACCGCGCTCGACCCGACCATGCGCGGCGAGATCGCCGGGCGCGTCAAGGACGCCGCGGCACATCTCGGGACGGGCGTGCTGCTCGTGTCCCACGACCTCGAGCTCGTGCACCGCATGACGACGTCCGCGCACCTGCTGGTCGACGGGGAGTTCGTCGAGTCCGGCCCGCTCCAGCAGGTCCTCGCGGAGAGCGAGCACCCCGTGGTCCGTGAGCTCGCAGAGGCCGCCCCGCTCGCGGTCCAGCGCTGGAGCTGAGCGGAGCGGCCCGGTTCCGGGCCCCCCGGAGCGCGGGACCCGCGGCCGGTCGGACGGCTCGACGCCGCCCGACCGACCGTCAGGACACCGTGCTCAGCGCGTCGTGCCGTCGACCGCGAACGGCTCGATCGCCGCGATCTCCTCGGCCGTGAGCGCGGGGGCTTCGAGCGCGGCGACGTTGTTCTCGAGCTGCGCGACGCTGCTCGCGCCCACGAGCGCCGAGGTGATGCGCTCGTCGCGCAGGACCCAGCTCAGGGCGAGCTGCGCGAGCGACTGGCCGCGTCCGGCCGCGATCTCGTTCAGCGCGCGGGCACGCTCGAGGTACGTCTCGGAGATCGCGGTGGGCTTGAGGAAGTGCCCGACGGCGGCGCGCGAGTCCGCGGGCACCTCGCCCGAGAGGTAGCGGTCCGTCAGCAGGCCCTGCTGGAGCGGCGAGAAGACGATGGTGCCGACGCCGAGGTCCTCGACGACGTCGAGCAGGTTCTCGCCGTCGTCGTGCCCGGCCTCGGGCAGCTCGACGTGCCGGTTGAACATCGAGTAGCTGGGCTGGTGGATGAGCAGCGGGGTGCCCAGGTCGGCGAGGATCTGCGCGGCCTCGCGCGTCTGCGACGGCGAGTAGTTGGACACGCCGACGTACAGCGCGCGTCCGCTCACCACGGCCGTGTGGAGCGCGCCCATGGTCTCGGTGAGCGGGACCGTGGGGTCGAACCGGTGCGAGTAGAAGATGTCGACGTAGTCGAGGCCCATGCGGGCGAGCGACTGGTCGAGCGAGGACAGCAGGTACTTGCGCGAGCCGCCGTCGCCGTAGGGGCCGGGCCACATGTCGTAGCCGGCCTTGCTCGAGATCACGAGCTCGTCGCGGTAGGGGCGCAGGTCGCGCGCGAGGTGGCGCCCGAAGTTCTCCTCGGCCGAGCCGTAGGGCGGGCCGTAGTTGTTCGCGAGGTCGAAGTGCGTGATCCCCAGGTCGAACGCGCGGCGCAGGATCGCGCGCTGGTTGTCGAACGGGTTGACGTCACCGAAGTTGTGCCAGAGGCCCAGCGACAGTGCGGGGAGGGCGAGTCCGCTGCGACCGGAGCGCCGGTACGTCATGGACTCGTAGCGGTCGTCGGCAGCGAGGTAGCGGGGTGCAAGAGGCATGCTGCCATTCTGCACCCCGGGCCCGGCCGGGGTCTCCGGCTTTCTCAGGCCGAGTCGCGCACCACGAGGGTCGGGTCGAACACGACCGAGCGCACCTGGCGGTCACCCTCGGCGATCTGCCCGATGAGGAGCCGCGCCATCTCGGCCGCCATCTCCTCGACGGGCTGGCGCACGCTCGTCAGGGCCGGGCGGCACAGGGGCGCGATCGAGCTGTCGTCGAACCCGACCACGGCGACGTCCTCGGGGACGCGCAGGCCACGGGCCTGGATCGCGTGCACGGCACCCTGGGCCATGTAGTCGTTCGCGGCGAACACGCCGTCGAGCCCGGGGACGGTGTCGAGGAGGCGTTCCATCGCGGCCTCGCCGCCCTCGAGCGTGAACTCGCCCGAGACCTCGGGGACGTACGCGCGCCCGTGCCGCGAGACCTCGTCACGGAAGCCCGCGAGGCGCTCCTCGGCCGCGTAGAGGCCCGAGGGCCCCGAGATGACGGCGAGCTCGTCGCAGCCGCGCTCGATGAGGTGCTTGGCCGCGAGCCGCGCGCCGTCGCGGTTGGCGACGTCGACGAAGCTGATGGGCAGCGCGGGCTCGGGTCGCGCGAACAGGACCGCGCGCTGGCCGGCCTCGACGAGCATGCCGGGCAGGGGGTCGTCGGCCTGCGCGGCGACGAGGAGCGCACCGTCGGCGTTGCCCTGGCGGAGGTAGGTCATGACCTGGGCGCGCGCGTCGTCGGTCTCGGCGAGCATGAGCACGGGGTGCAGGTCGTGGGGGCGCAGGGCGCGCACGAACGCGGCGACGATGCGGCCGAAGAACGGGTCCGCGAAGACCTGACCGGTCATCTGGTTTCCCTCGATCTCCGGGTCCACGCCCGAGATCACGACCGCGACCGTGCCCGTCCTGCCCGTGACGAGCGACCGGGCCGCGCGGTTGGGCACGTACCCCGTCTCGACGATCGCCTTCTCGACGACCGCCTTGAGGTCGGGCGCGACCTGGCGCTTCTGGTTGATCACCCGGGACACCGTGGCGCGCGAGACTCCCGCCACCCGGGCGACGTCCTCGAGCGTCGGGGGCGTCGAGACTCGGCCGTCCTCACGCATGGGGCGAGGCTAGCAGCGCGGAGCGCGCTCCTGGGACAGCCCCGGGCCCGACGGCGGAGCGCGGCCCCGCACGTCGGGTCGCGCCCGGCTGTCGCGAAGATCGCGGGAGAGCGCTCTCTTGACGCCGGACCCGCTCCCCTGAATACTGGCCGACATCGTGAGAGAGCGCTCTCTCACGACGTGCGTCCTGCTCGGCGTAGAGCCTGGACGCGGTCGACGACGACCTAGGAGAGAACCGATGCCCTTCTCGCCCCTTCCCACCGTGCCGCCTGCGGCACCCGTCCCGCAGCGCCGGAGACGCCCGTCCCGCCGAGGAGCCGGAGCGGCCCTCGCCCTGGCGGTCGCGGCGGCAGGCCTCGCGGTCCCGCTCGTCCCCGCGGCAGCGGCCGACGGCCCCACGCTCCTGTCCCAGGGCAAGCCCGCGACGGCGTCCTCGACGCAGTCGCCCAACGGCTACCAGGCCGGCGAGGCGTTCGACGGCGACGGCGGCAGCCGCTGGTCGAGCCTGGCGGCCGACCCGCAGTGGATCCAGGTCGACCTGGGCCAGCGGGCCACGATCGACCGGGTCGAGCTCGACTGGGAGGGCGCCTACGGCAAGGGGTACCGGATCCAGACCTCCGACGACGGCACGAGCTGGACCACCCTGAGCACCGTGACGAACGGCGACGGCGGGGCGGACGTGCTCGACGTCGACGGCGCCGGCCGCTACGTCCGCCTGCTCGGCGACGTCCGCGGTACGGGGTACGGCTACTCGCTGTGGGAGTTCCGCGTGTTCGGCGAGCCCGCGGGCGGACCGGTCGACCCGGTGGACCCCGTGGACCCGGTCGATCCCACCAACCCCACGGCCTGCCTGACCGACGTGACCGCGGGAGCCACCGCGACGGCCTCGTCGCAGCAGGGCGACTCGACCCCGGCCAAGGCCGTCGACCAGAACACCAGCACCCGCTGGGGCTCGGTGCTCGACACGACCACGTGGACGGGCCAGGACGACGAGTGGCTCCAGGTGGACCTGGGCGAGGCCAACGAGGTCTGTGGCGTGAGCATCCTCTGGGAGGGCGCGTACGGCAAGGACTACGACATCGAGCTCTCGACCGACGGCTCCACGTGGACCTCCGCCGCGCAGGCGCGCAACCAGGACGGCGGGACCGACGTCGTCACGTTCGACACGACCTCGGCGCGCTACGTGCGCTGGCAGGGCGTCGCCCGCGGGACGACGTTCGGGTACTCGATGTACGAGTTCCGCGTCCTGACCCCCGGCGCCTCGATCGACCCGACGACCGACCTGTTCGGCCCGAACGTCCTCGTGTTCGACCCCTCGATGCCGGACTCCGCGATCCAGCACCAGATCGACACCGTGTTCGCCCAGCAGGAGCAGGACCAGTTCGGCCCCGGCCGGTACCAGTTCCTCTTCACGCCCGGTGAGTACGAGGTCGACGCGCGCATCGGCTTCTACACCTCGCTCTCGGGCGTCGGCCAGGACCCGACCGACGTGACCGTGAAGGGCGGCGACTGGGTCGACGCGCAGTGGTTCGGCGGCAACGCGACCCAGAACTTCTGGCGCTCGGCCGAGAACCTGTCGATCACGCCCGACGACGGCATGGCCCGCTGGGCCACGTCGCAGGCGGCACCGTTCCGTCGCATCCAGGTCAACGGCGGCCTGCAGCTCGACTCGTCGGCCTACGGCTGGTCCTCGGGCGGCTACATCGCCGACACGAACGTGACCGGCGTGGTCGAGTCCTGGACCCAGCAGCAGTGGTACGCCCGCGACAGCTCGGTCGGCGAGTGGAAGGGCGGCGTCTGGAACATGGTCTACTCGGGCGTCGAGGGCACGCTGCCCACGGCCGCGACGTGGCCCGAGCCCCCGGTGACCCGGCTCGACACCACGGGCACCGTCCGCGAGAAGCCCTACCTCTACCTCGACGGCGACGAGTGGGCCGTGTTCGTCCCCGAGCTGCGCGAGGGCACGACGGGCACCACCTGGAAGAACGGCCACACGGCCGGCACGTCGGTCCCGCTCGACGACTTCTTCGTGGCCAAGGAGGGCGACACCGCGGCCGAGATCAACGCAGCCCTGGCCGCCGGCAAGAACCTGCTCATGACCCCGGGCGTCTACCGCGTGGACCAGACGATCCAGGTCGACCGGCCCGGCACGGTCGTCCTGGGCCTGGGCTACGCGACGATCATCCCCGAGCATGGGGGCGTCGGCATGCACGTGGCCGACGAGGACGGCATCACGGTCGCCGGCATCCTGTTCGACGCCGCGGTCACCGAGTCCCCGGCGCTGTTCGTCGTCGGCGACGAGGGCGTCCACACCGACCACTCGGACGACCCGATCGTCCTGCACGACGTGTTCATGCGCGTGGGCGGGGCCGTCGCGGGCAAGGTCGACGCGGCCATGATCATCAACGCCGACGACACCATCGTCGACCACGTGTGGTCGTGGCGCGGTGACCACGGCGAGGGCATCGGCTGGGACCTCAACACGTCCGACTACGGGTTCGTGGTCAACGGGGACGACGTCTCGGCGTACGGCCTGTTCGTCGAGCACTACCAGAAGTACAACACCCTGTGGAACGGCGAGCGGGGCAAGACCGTGTTCTACCAGAACGAGCTGCCGTACGACGTCCCGGACCAGGCGGCCTGGCAGAACGGCGACACCCGAGGGTGGGCGGCCTACAAGGTCGCGGACGGCGTGAAGAACCACGAGGCCTGGGGCCTGGGCTCCTACTCCAACTTCACCTCCGACACCGAGGAGACCGAGATCGTCGTCGACGGCGGCTTCGAGGTCCCCCAGGTGGCCGGCGTCAAGATGCACAACATGCTCGTCGTCTCGCTCGGCGGTGAGGGCATCTTCGAGGCCGTCATCAACGGGGTCGGCCCGCGCGCCGACGGACCGGACACCATCCCGAGCTACGTCGCCTTCTACGGTGGTGTCGACGTGACGCCCGCCCCGGCGCTCGACGTGCAGGCCACGGCCGTCACGCGCTGCGTGGCCGGCAAGGTCCAGCTCGCGGTCACGGCGACCAACAAGGAGGGTGCGCCGGTCGACGTCGCGCTCGCCACGCCGTACGGCACCAAGTCGTTCTCCCAGGTGGCGGGGGGCAAGCTCGCGGCGCAGAGCTTCAACGCCCGGGCGGCTGCGGTCGCGGCGGGCAGCACCTCGGTGACCGCGACGGGCACGGTCGACGGGGAGGCCGTCACGACGGTCGTGCCCGCGACGTTCGACGGGAGGACCTGCTGACCTCCTGACCGGGTGACCGACCGGCCCGCCCGGGTCCGCGACACGACGTCGCGGACCCGGGCGGGCCGTCGGCCGGCACCTCAGGCCGAGCCGCGCACCACGAGCGCGGGCTCGAACAGCACCGAGCGCACCGCGAGCGTCGGGTCCTCGATGCGCTCGAGGAGGAGCCGCACCATCTCGCCCGCCATCTCCTCGACCGGTTGATGCACGGTCGTCAGGGCCGGGCGGGCCCGCTGCGCGAGCGCCGTGTCGTCGAAACCGATGACCGCGACGTCCTCGGGGACGCGTCGTCCGGCCTCGTGCAGCACGTCGATCGCCCCCTGGGCCATGAGGTCGTTCCCTGCGAAGACCGCGTCGACCCCGGGCATCTGCTCGAGCAGCGTCCGCATCGCGGCGTCACCGCTCTCGATCGTGAAGTTCCCCTCGACCGACGGCACGTAGGCGTGACCTCGCCGCGCGAGGGCGTCGCGGAACCCGGCGAGCCGGTCGCTCGCCGCGAGCACGCCGAGCGGGCCGGAGATCGCGGCCGGGGCCGACCTGCCGTCGGCCACGAACCGCTCCGCCGCGAGCGCTCCCCCGTCCCGGTTGGCCAGGTCGACGAAGCTGATCGGGAGCGGCGCGGTCGGGCGCGCGAACAGCACGGCGGGGCGCCCGACCTCGACCAGGAGGGCGGGCAGCGGGTCGTCGGCGCGGGTCGAGACGTGCAGGACGCCGTCGGCGTTGCCCTGCCGGACGTACGAGACGACCTGCGCCCGGGCCGCGTCGTCCTCGGCGAGCATGAGGACCGGGTGCACGTCGTGCGGGCGCAGGGCCCGGACGATGCCCGCGACGATACGCCCGAAGAACGGGTCGTCGAACACGTGGCCCGCGTAGCGGCTCCCGCCCGACCCGGGGTCGGTCACGGGATCCGTCTCGGGGTCCGTCCCGGAGATCACGAGCGCGACGCTCCCCGTCCGGCGCGTCACGAGCGTGCGGGCCGCCCGGTGCGGGGCGTAGCCCGTCTCGGCGACCGCGCTCTGCACGAGCTCCTGGAGAGCGGGCGCGACCTTGCGCTTGCCGTTGATGACGCGCGACGCGGTCGCACGCGAGACACCCGCGACGCGCGCGACGTCGTCGAGCGTCGGACCGGCGGAAGGACGAGGTGCTGTCACAGGGGTGACGCTAGCACTGATGGGATAGCGCTTTCCCGGCTTCCGCAGACACGCCAACGCCCAGAAGCAAGGCAATCACTGGCTTCCTGGACCCCTCCAGCACCCGCGCCGGCTCCGGGAACTTCACCCCGGCCGCACGAACGTGGGAACCGTTCCCTTGACAGCCCTCCCGAACGCCGGAATACTCCGAATTCGGATGAGAGCGCTCTCCCGGATGGATCCAGCTCGACGAAGAACTGACTCCCGGAGCCTGCCGACGACGGCCAGGACTCCTGTCTCCCCCGAGAGGTAGAACATGAGACCCCCGCACACCCCTGCCAGACCGCAGCACCGGAGGCGGCGCAGCCTGACCGCGCTCGCCCTGTCGCTGCTCGTCGCGTCCGCGACCCTGGTACCCGTCGGAGCCGCCGAGGCGGCCCCGACCCTGCTGTCCCAGGGCAAGCCGGCCACCGCGTCGTCGGTCGAGAACCCCGACTACACGCCCGCCTCGGCAGCAGTCGACGGCAACCCCGGCACGCGCTGGGCCAGCGCCTGGTCGGATCCCCAGTGGATCCAGGTCGACCTCCAGCAGCGCTCGACGATCGAGCGCGTCGAGCTCCAGTGGGAGTCGGCGCACGCCAAGGCGTACCAGATCCAGGTCTCGGACGACGCCACGACCTGGACCGACGTCTACTCGACGCAGAGCTCGACCGGCGGTGACCAGACGCTCGCCGTCACGGGCGCCGGCCGCTACGTCCGGCTCCTCGCGACGCAGCGCGCCACGGGCTACGGGAGCTCCCTGTGGGAGCTCAAGGTCTTCGGGACGCCGGGCGCCGGCCCCGTCGACCCTGTCGATCCCGTCGACCCCGACTACGTGAACCCGGGCCACCCGAACGTGCCCGTGCCGGACTCGGGTCCGAGCACCGTGAAGGTCGTGGGCAGCAGCGGCGACTGGGACCTGCAGGTCGACGGCAAGCCGTACACGGTCAAGGGCTTCACCTGGGGACCGGCGTTCGCCTCGGCCGACCACTACATGGGTCCGCTCGTCGCCATGGGCGCCAACACGGTCCGCACGTGGGGCACGGGGGCCGACACGAAGCAGCTGCTCGACTCCGCGGCCGCTCACGACGTCCGCGTGGTCATGGGCTTCTGGCTCCTGCCGGGCGGCGGACCGGGCTCGGGCGGGTGCATCAACTACACGACCGACGCCGGCTACAAGTCGACGACCAAGGCCGACATCCTCCGCTGGGTCGAGACCTACAAGAACCACCCGGGCGTCCTGATGTGGAACATCGGCAACGAGGCGATCCTGGGCCTGCAGAACTGCTTCTCGGGCACGGTCCTCGAGGCCGAGCGCAACGCGTACGCCGCGTTCGTCAACGAGGTCAGCGTCGCGATCCACCAGATCGACCCGAACCACCCCACGACCAACACCGACGCCTGGGCCGGCGCCTGGCCGTACCTCAAGGCCAACGCCCCGGACCTCGACCTGCTCTCGATCAACGCCTACGGCGACGTGTGCAACATCCGCGAGAACTGGGAGGCCGGCGGCTACGACAAGCCCTACCTGCTGACCGAGGGCGGCGCGGCCGGCGAGTGGGAGGTGCCGGACGACGTCAACGGCGTGCCCGACGAGCCGACCGACATCGAGAAGGGCGCGGCGTACGTCTCGTCCTGGAAGTGCCTCATGGAGCACGAGGGCAAGGCGCTCGGCGCGACGTTCTTCCACTACGGCACCGAGGGCGACTTCGGTGGTGTCTGGTTCAACGTGATCCCGGGCGACAACAAGCGCCTCGGCTACTACTCGATCGCCAGGGCGTGGGGCGTCGACACGTCCGCCATGAACACCCCGCCCCGCATCCAGAGCATGGACGTGCCGGGCTCGACGAGCGTCGTCGCCGGGTCCTCCGTGAACCTGAACCTGACCGCGACCGACCCCGACGGTGACCCGATCAACTACGTCGCCTTCTTCAACAGCAAGTACATCGACGGGGCGGGCGGGCTCGCCTGGACCGCGCTCACGCAGACCGCTCCCGGGAAGTTCACGGTCACCGCGCCCGAGCGCCTCGGCGTGTGGAAGGTCTACGTGTTCGCCGAGGACGGCCAGGGCAACGTGGGCGTCGAGACCAGGTCGCTGCGCGTGGTCCCACCCGCGGTCCAGGGCACCAACCTCGCGCTGGGCAAGCCCGCCACCGCGTCGAGCTTCGACCCGTGGAACGGCGACTACTCGGCCGCCCGTGCGGTCGACGGCGACCTGGGGACGCGCTGGGCCAGCCAGTGGGGCCCGACGGCCTGGTTCCAGGTCGACCTGGGCTCGGTCCGGTCGTTCGACCACCTCCAGCTCGTGTGGGAGGCGGCCTACGGGAAGTCGTACGAGGTCCAGACCTCGGACGACGGCTCGACGTGGTCGACCGTCAAGACCGTCACGGGCGGCAACGGCGGCGTCGACGACATCGACGTCGCGGGGTCCGGGCGCTACGTGCGACTGAACCTCACGGAGCGCGGCACCGAGTGGGGCTACTCGCTCTTCGAGCTCGGCGTCTACGCGCGCTGACGAGACCCCGGGTGGGAGCGGCGCCCCGCTCCCACCCGGACCCGCGCCCGGGGGCCACCGCTCGGTGGTGGGCGCGTCGCGCTCCGGCGCGGCCTCCCGACAACGACGTCACTGGAGGAAGCATGCACCGCACCACTCTCACGTCCCGCCGAGCGCCCGGGGACGCCCCGCAGCGCCACGGCAGGCCGCGTGCCCGACGACGGACCCGCGCCCTGGTGGGTTCGCTCTCGGTCGCAGCGTTGGTCACCTCGTCCGCGATCGCGATCGGCGCGGCCGGAGCGGCGAGCGCCGCACCGGGCACCCTGCTCTCGCAAGGAGCGCTGACCGAGGCCTCGAGCTCGGAGTCCGGCGGGCTCGGCCCGCGCTTCGCGGTCGACGGCGACCGGTCCACCCGGTGGGCCAGCTCCCCGGGCGACGACCAGTGGTTCCGCGTGGACCTGGGCGACTCGTTCGCGCTCGACACGGTGGTCCTCGACTGGGAGGCCGCGTACGGCAAGGCGTTCACGATCCAGGTGTCCGACGACGCCGCGACCTGGACCACCGCGGCGACCGTCACGGCCGGCACGGGCGGGCGCCAGACGCTCGACGTCGACGCGACGGGTCGCTACGTCCAGCTCGTCGGGACCCAGCGAGCCACGGGCTACGGCTACTCGTTGTACGAGCTCGAGGTCTTCGGGGACGGCACGCCCGTCGAGGTGCCCGAGACCCCGGGGTTCGACGACGAGGTCACGCACCACGAGTTCCAGGCGAACTGCTCGTTCTCGCACTTCGAGAAGGACGACCCGATCGTCTTCCCGGGCCAGCCCGGCGCCTCGCACCTGCACACGTTCGTCGGCAACCGGTCGACCGACGCCTTCACGACGCCCGAGTCGCTCTTCGCGAGCACGGACTCGACGTGCACCGTGCCGCAGGACCACTCGTCGTACTGGTTCCCCGCGCTCTACCGCGGGGACACCCCGATCGCGCCGGACATCCCCATGACGATCTACTACAAGTCCGGGATCGACGACTACACCAAGGTCGTCCCGTTCCCCGCGGGCCTGGAGTTCGTGGCGGGCGACATGATGGCGACCGTCGACTCGTTCCGCACGGCTCCGGGAGCGGTCGAGGGCTGGGAGTGCGGCGAGATCTCCAAGAGCTGGTCGATCCCGGACAGCTGTGCCCCCGGCAGCCAGCTCAACCTGCGCTACCAGTCGCCGAGCTGCTGGGACGGCAAGCACCTGACGCCCGGTGCCGCCTCGCACATGGGGCACGGCACGCACATGGCCTACCCCGTCGCGGGGCAGTGCCCCATGACCCACCCGGTCGCGGTGCCCATGCTCGAGTTCAAGATCGCCTGGCCCGTGAGCGGTGACATGTCGGACGTGCGGCTGGCCAGCGGCTCGGACCAGTCGTGGCACTACGACTTCATCAACGCCTGGGAGCCGGACGTCCTGGCTGCGCTCGTCAAGCAGTGCATCAACGGCGGCCTGCAGTGCAACCCGCGCGGCTACGACCTCTACAAGCCGCACCGGGGGACGGTCCTCGACGAGGACTTCAACCTGGTCGGCTGACCCGAGCTCGACCCCGCGGCGGCCCACCAGGTCGGGGCGGGGTCGAGGACGTCGGCCGACGACACAGGGCCCCGAGCCGTCAGGGGGCGGCTCGGGACCCTGCGTCGTCCGCCGTGGGAACCGGTCAGGCGTCGGCCGGCGGGATCGGGAAGTTCGCCGAGAACAGGTTGGTCGGGTCCACCTGGCGCTTGACCTGGCGCAGGCGCGTCAGCGTGGGCTCGGGGAACGCCTCGAGCAGCCGCTCGGGGCGCGCGTCGGTCTCGAACGACAGGTAGAGCCCGTCGGTGTGCGGGTGCACCAGGTCGTCCCACACGCCGTCGATCCCCGCTGCGCCTCCCCGCGACCCGAACGCGGCGACCGAGAAGTTCTGGGTGCGGTGCGCATAGGCCGTCGCGTCGGCCGCGACGTCGTTGACCGCGCCGCCGACCGCGCGGAGCTGGAGGAGCTGCGCCGCGCCGCTCCCGAGGAAGCGGGCGAGGTCGCGGGCCGTGGCCTGGTCGACGTGCTCGAGCAGCCCCGAGCGCGATCCCGGTTCTCCGCCGCCCGAGTGCTGGGCGTCGGCCCGGCGCACGATCCCCGAGTACGGGGTGAGCACGGCCTGATGGTCGAGCAGCGGCGCCGAGTCGGCGAGGCTCTCGAGCGCGCGGATCGCGGCGTCGGTGTCGTCGTCGGCCCACACGGTCATGAGCTGGGCCATGGGCCCGCGTCCGCCCCGGCCCGCGCTCATGTGCAGGAAGCTCGTGAGCTCGCGCGGCGCGGCCTCGACGGTCGCGGCCCAGCGCTCGAGCAGGCCGGCGGTGTCCGAGGCGTCGAGCACCATGATCGAGTAGACGAGGTCCGTCACGGGCGTCGCCTCGACGTCGACCCAGGTCACGACGCCCATGTTGCCGCCCGCTCCGCGCAGCGCCCAGAAGAGCTCGGGCTCGTTCCGGGCGTCCACGACGCGCACCCGCCCGTCCGCCGTGACGACCTCGGCCGCGACGACGTGGTCGATCGTCAGGCCGTGCTTGCGGCCCATGAGGCCGATCCCGCCCGTCGTGGCCAGCCCTCCTACCCCCACGCCCCCGGAGTCCCCCGAGCTGATCGCGAGCCCGTGGGGCGAGAGGACCTCGGCGACCTGACCCCAGGTCCCACCGGCGCCCAGCCGCACGCGGCGCGACCCGTCGTCGGGCACGACGACCTGGTCCAGGGCGCCGACGTCGAGCAGGACCCCTCCGTCGTTGGTCGAGCGCCCGCTGATGCCGTGGCCGGCCGACCGCACCGCGAGCGGTACGTCCTGCTCACGTGCCCAGACGACGGCCTCGGCGACCTCGTCCGCGCTGCGCGGACGGAGCACGACGCCCGGGGCCCCCGAGCGCATGTAGGTGTGCCGCACCGCGTCGTACGCACGGTCCCCGGGCTCGACCGCGCGCTCGCCCAGGGCGGCGGGGAGCGAGTCGTAGTCGATGCCCTCGCGTCGCGCAGCGAGGGCAGCGGCCCCGCGGCGACGTGCGGCGGGCGCCGTGCCGGCGGACCGGCGCGCGGTCGCGACGAGCTCGCGCAGCGCGGGCGCGACCTCCTCGCCGAAGACCTGGATCTCGCGCGGGTCGTCGGTCGCGAGGACGAACCCCGAGACGCCGTCCTCGAGCGCGAGCGCGCCGAGCTCCTCGACCCACTGCTCGGGCGGACCCTGGAGGTAGCCGAGCCTGCTCGTGGAGAACTTGCCGTTGACGTTGAGCATGCGGCGCACCGCGCTCGGGTCGCGGCCCGCGGCGAGAGCGGCCTCGTCGATCACGGCGTTGCCCTTGGCCAGGTCGCCGGGCTGGAGGTAGGACAGCGAGGGCAGCCAGCCGTCACCCTTGCGGCCGATGAGCCGTTGCATGCGGGGCTTGACCGCCCCGATCCACAGCGGGACGTCGTGCGCCGGGGCGGGGCCGCGCTTGGCGCCGTCGACCTGGTGGTGCGTGCCGTGCACGCGCAGGGGAGTCCGGTCGCTCGTGTCCCAGATGCCTCGGATGATGTCGATGGCCTCCTCGAGCGCCGTGACGGCCTCGCCCGGCGCGAGGCGCGGCGTGCCCATGGCCTCGATGGCGTCCCAGAACGCGCCGGCCCCCAGGCCCATGGCGAACCGGCCGCCCGAGAGCAGGTCGAGGCTCGCCCCGGCACGGGCCAGCACGGCCGGCGGGCGCAGCGGCAGGTTGAGGACGTTGCCCGCGACCTGCACGCGCTCGGTCGACGCGGCGACCCACGTCATGAGGGTCCAGGCGTCGAGGAAGGCCGGCTGGTAGGGGTGGTCCTGGAAGGTCACGAGGTCCAGGCCCGCGTTCTCGGCGAGCTGCGCGAGACGCACGGGCGCCTGCGGGTCGCGGTTCTGCGGGGTGTGGAAGGTACCGAGGATGAGGTCGTGGCCGTAGTCCGTCATGCGTGCGCGCTCCGTGTGCCGCGAGAGCGGCGGTCGTCTCCAAGGTCGTCTGAGTTACAGACGATATCACCAGCAACTCATCTTCTCTCTAGATCATTCCGTTGTATCCTGGGGGCGTGACCCTCGCGACGCCGGACACCTCCCGCTCCCCCAGCCCTCTCGGCTGGTCGCTCACCGCGCTCCTGCGCGAGTGGAGCACTCGCGTCGACGCGCTCGCCCAGGACCTGCCCGACGGGACGCGCGGCTACCAGGTGCTCTCCGCCGTCGTGCACGACACCCCGCCCAGCCAGGCCGCGCTCGCGGCGCGGCTCGGGATCGACCGGACCGTCATGACCTACCTGATCGACAAGTACGTCGACTGCGACCTCGTCGAGCGCCAGGCCGACCCCACCGACCGCCGGACCCGGCGCATCGTCGCGACCGGCAAGGGGCGCACGGTCCTCGCCGACCTCGACGCGCGCGTCGCGGCGGCCGAGGAGGACCTGCTCGCGTGGCTCGACCCCGCGGACCGCGCGACCCTGCGGCGCCTCCTCGAGCGCGCCGCCGACGGCGCGGCGCACGACGAGGACCGGTGCGCCGTCGTCGTGCAGGGCATGGACGCCGTGGCCGCGCCGCGCGTCCGCACCGCGCGGTAGCCGGCTCACGACGCGGCGGGCGGCGCGTCCTCGCCGATCGTGCGGCGCGACAGCAGCGCCGCGACCAGGAAGCACACCGCGCCGAGCAGCGTGCCGAGGTTGGCCCAGAACGCGCTCACGAGCGAGTCCGTCTGCGGCACCACGTACGCACCCACGGCCGACGCGCCGAACGCGACCGAGCCCACCAGGTTGAGCCACGTCCCGTGCCACGTGCGCGCGTCCGCGTCCCACAGGTGACCGCGGTCCCGGGTCGCGACGACCGCGAACGCGCTCGAGACGAGGAACGCGACCGACCCGTAGGCGTCGGGCCGCCAGCCCGCGCCCAGGCGCGTGGGGTCGGCGATCGCCGCGCCCAGCGCGGCCGCCGTGCTGATGTTGAAGAAGAGGGTCCCGGCGAGCTGGACGGCCGCGGCCCACCAGTCCCAGCGGTCGGCCGGGAGGGTCCCCCTGCGGGGCACCCGGCGTCCGCTCAGGCTCAGCTGGATCGCCGCGGCGAGCGTGAAGAAGACCGAGCCGACGCAGAACGTCACGCCCACCGCGACGGGTCCTACGGCCTGGGCGTAGAACGGCACCGCGCCGACCAGGAAGCACGCCGACCCGACGACGAACCCCCACGCCTCGCGGCGCAGGCGGCGCACGCGCACGTCACGAGCCATGCGCCCAGCGTGGCACGCCGTCGTCCGGCCGTCTCGGCGGGACCCGCCCCGCGGGCCGGTCCGGCCGTCTCGGCGGGCAGCGGGCAGCCCGCGGTCCACCGGTCGACGGCGGGCGGATCAGCGCGAGGGCGTCTCCACGACCTGCCCGGCCCACGCGAAGCCTCCGCCGAAGCCGATGAGCAGCGCGGGCACGCCCGCGGGGATCTTGCCCGAGTGCCACCACTTCGACAGGCCCAGCGGGATGCTCGCGGCCGAGGTGTTGCCCGACTCGGTGATGTCCGTGACGACGACCTTGTCCTCGAGGCCCAGCGCCTTGGCGAGCGGCTCGATGATCCGCAGGTTCGCCTGGTGCGCGACGAGCACCTCGATGTCGTCGAGCGTCAGGCCCGACTTCTCGACCGCGGCACGCGCCCGGTCCGCCGCGCGCGTGATGGCCCAGCGGAAGACCGCGCGCCCGTCCTGCACGAACTTCTCGTCCGGGGCCTCGATGAGCACGGCCGGGGTCAGCTCGGGCTCCGAGCCCCACGCGACCGGCCCGATCCCCGGGGTGTCGGTGCCCTGCACCACGAACGCCCCCGCGCCGTCGGCCGTGAGGATGCACGTCACGCGGTCGGTCCAGTCGGTGAAGTCGGTCAGCTTCTCGGCGCCGATCACGAGGGCCGTGGTCGCGGCTCCCGTGCGGATCGCCTGGTCCGCGAGGCCCAGGGCGTGCGCGAAGCCCGAGCACGCGACGTTGACGTCCAGGATCACGGGCCCGACGACGCCGCGCAGGTCGGGTGCGTCCTCCTCCTCGGGCGTGGACTGGCCGGGCATGACACCCGTGCGCAGGTTGTACGCCACCCGGCCCGCGGTGTTGGGCGAGCGGTCGCGCGCCGTGGCCGTCGCGACGATGACCATGTCGACCGCGCTCGCCGCGATGCCGGCGTCCTCGAGCGCGTGGCGCGCCGCCGCGGTCGCCATGTCGGCCACGGTCTCGTCCTCGGCCGCGACGTGACGCGTCACGATCCCGGTGCGCGACCGGATCCACTCGTCGTTGGTCTCGACCAGCTGAGCGATGTCGTCGTTGGTGAGCGTCCGCTCGGGCTGGTGGTGGCCGATCCCGACGATGCGCGAGCCGGCGGCTCCGGTGAGGGTGAGCATGGGTCGATCATTCCCCCGGGTGGGCGGATCGACCAAGTCGCCGGTCCGTGCGCCCGACCTCTTGCGGGACCTGGACGACCTCGTGGGACGAGGCGCGCGGGGGCGTGGCCCCGGCCCTGGAGCGCTCGATGCTCGCGGTCTCGCTGAGCACGACCGTCGATCAGAGACGACCATGGAAGGACGGGGGCACGACGCGGGGCACGGCGGACCGCGTCCGCCTCGCCTTGCATCGACGACGACAGGGGTACAGCTATGTGCACGGGAATCAGGTTCTCGGACGGGCAGGGGAACGTCTACCTCGCACGGAACCTCGACTGGACGAGCGGGTACGGGGAGCAGGTGGTGGTCACTCCCACGGGGTACGCACCGAGGTCACCGTTCGGCGCGGTGCCCAGCATCGAGCACGCTGTCATCGGCATGGGCATCGTCGAGGAGGACACCCCGCTCTACTTCGACGCCGGCAACGACGCGGGCCTGGCCGTCGCGGGGCTCAACTTCCCGGGGTACGCGGAGTACGCCACCGGCCCCGTCGACGGCGCGGTCAACGTCGCCGCCTACGAGTTCCCGCTGTGGGTGGCGTCGCAGTTCGCGAACGTGGACGAGGTCGAGGCCGCGCTCAAGGACGTGGCGATCGTCGACAAGCCGATCAACGACAAGTACCCGAGCTCGCTGCTCCACTGGTTCATCGGCGACGCGCACCGCTCGATCGTCGTGGAGTACACGAGCGACGGCATGCAGGTCTTCCACGACGACGTCGACGTCCTGACGAACCAGCCCGGGTTCTCCTGGCACCACGAGAACCTGCGCAACTACCTCAACACCTCGCCCGAGTTCCCCCAGGACACCGTGCTCGGCAGCGCGCACCTCACTCCGTTCGGCTCGGGCTCGCACATGCGGGGGATCCCCGGGGACTACTACTCGCCCTCCCGGTTCGTCCGCGCCGCGTACGTCAACAACCACTACCGGGCCAAGGGGACCGAGGAGGAGAACGTCAGCCGGGCGTTCCACACGCTGCAGCAGGTCGCGATGGTCGACGGGTGCGCTGCGATGGGGTCGGGCGAGTTCGAGATCACGATCTACACCGGGCTCTTCTCCTCCCGGACCACGACCTACTACTGGAACACCTACGAGGACCCGGCGGTCCGCAGCGTCGCGCTCGCCGACCACCCGACGGACGGCGACAAGCTCGTCCTCGCGTAGACGTCCGCCGGCTGCGCCGGCGCGGGACCGGGCCCCGGAGGGTGTACGGGGCCCGGTCGGTGCGGGGCCGGACGAGCACCGAGCGACCGAGGTCCCGCTCACCCCCCGATCATCGAGCCCTCGACCTCGGCCAGCAGCTCGTCGACCAGGCCCAGGAACGTCCCCAGGTCGTCACGCCGCACGCAGTGCCCCGCCCCGGCGACCCGCACGACCCGGCCCCTGCCCGCGAGGACCTGCTCGGCTCGGCGCGCGCCGTCGTCGGGCACGAGCGAGTAGCTCGACGCCTCGCCCGCCGCGACCACGACCGGCACCCGCCCGTCGAACGCGACGGGCCAGTCGCGCGCGGTCCACTCGTGCGGGACCTCCAGCAGGCGCGGCGAGACCGCTCGCTGGGCGCGGGCCCAGGGCTCCGACTCCTCGGGCGACCACTGCGGGAAGCGGGCGCGGAAGTCCGCCGCGAGCTCCGCCGTCGGGCGTCCGCGGGCCGCCTCGATGCCGGGCGCGAGGAAGAGCGGCCGCCCGCCCTCGTCGTGCTGGGCGTCGAGCACGCCCCACGCCGGGTCCTCCAGGACCAGGCCGAGGACCAGGTCGGGGTGGCGCAGCGCGAGCTCCTGCGCCGTCAGGCCGCCCATCGAGTGCCCGACGACGACCGCCGGGCGCCCGAGCACGTCCCGGACCGCGCGGGCCGCGTCGTCCGCGAGCGCCGCGAGCGTGAACGGCTCGTCGGGCAGCTCGGAACCTCCGTGGCCGCGCGCGTCGAGCGTCAGGACGTCGCGCGTGCGGACGAGGTGTCGGACCGTGCCGGGCCAGCACTCCCCCGAGTCGGTCACGCCGTGCAGGAGCAGCACGGGCGGGGGCTGCACGGGCGACTGCGGGCCGGGCGCGGCGGCGCCGTCCCGGATGGGACCCGTGGCCCGGTAGAGCCTCCAGGCGTTGGGGCCGGTCCGGCCGGTGAGCGGGTCCGCGGCGGTGGACGGTCGGGCGGGCGGTACGGAGGACGAGGCGTCGAGGACGTCGGTGTCGGGGCGGCTGCTGTGCACGGGAAGATCTTCGCCCTGCGCGACCTCTCCTGAAAATCTCAGGGCGCGTCGAGCGCGGCCTGTTCGTCGTCGCGCGGCGCGAGGACCACGGGGTCGCCCTCGCCGTCGAAGACCCGCACGGGCCGGGTCTCGTCCCAGCGCTGCCAGCCCGGGTCGCCCGAGGTCGCGAACGCGACCCACGCGCCGTGCATCGCGGTCGCGAGCGACTGCGGGGCGTCGGGGCCCGCGAGCGCGACGGAGTCGGGCGTCGCGAGACCGTCGAACACGAACCCGAGCTCGACCGCGTGCGCGGCACCGAGGTCCTGGACCGGGCTGCGCCACGCGAACTCGTACACGAACGTCTCCGCGCCGGCGGACCGGCGCGCGTCGGCGACCTGCTGGAGCGGGACGCGCAGCAGGACGTCGGTCGCGAGCGCCCCGAGGAGCTCCCCCGCGGTCGCCCCGGGGCGGTTGCGCCGGAACAGGCGGACGGCCCGGGCCGAGATGCCGACCTTGCGCCGCGCCACGGCCAGGTGCCACCACCGGAACCGGCTCAGCAGCCCCGTGGGCACGAACCAGAGGCGGTACTCCTCGGTCGTGGCCCCGATCAGCAGCGGGATCGTGCTCCCGGCGCCCGCGACGAGCGCGTCCTGGGGCGTGCGGGGCACCAGGTCGTCGTCGAGGACGAGCGCGAACCCGGGCCCTCCCGTGAGCGGCGTGGCCCCAGCGGTCACGCGGTCCTGCGAGGCGACGAGCGCCTCGGGCAGGACGGTCGCGAAGCCTGCACGCGTCGTCGGGACCCCCAGGTCCTTGCCCATGGCGCGCGTGATGCGCCCCGCCCTCGCGGACGGCTGGGCGGACAGGGGGCCGCTCTGGACGATCGCCCGGGCGACCAGGTCGGGGGCCGAGGGGTGCGCGAGGATCGCCGAGACCGTGTTGCCCCCGGCCGACTGGCCTGCGAGCGTCACCCGGCGCGGGTCGCCACCGAACGCCGCGACCTCGTCCTGGACCCAGCGCAGCGCGGCGAGCTGGTCGGCCAGGCCGAGGTTGCGGGGAGCGCCGTCGAGCACCGAGAACCCCTCGGCCCCGAGCCGGTAGTTGACGCCGACGAGCACGACGCCGTCCTGGGCGAACCGCGTGCCGTCGTAGCCCGCGAGCGCGTTGGACCCGTGCGCGAGCGAGCCGCCGTGCACCCACACCACGACGGGGAGCAGGTCGGCGCCTCGGTCTGCCGGGGTGAAGACGTTGACGTGCAGGACGTCGTCCCCCGCGACCGTCACGGTCGGCAGCAGGGCCCCGAGCGCCCCGGGGTAGGGCGACTGGGGCGCCGTGGCCCCGTGGCGCGTCGCGTCCCGGACGCCGTCCCACGGCTCGACCGGACGGGGAGGCGCGAAGCGGCGCGCGCCGAACGGCGGAGCCGCGTACGGGACGCCGAAGAACCGCTCGACGCCGTGGGCGACGGTCCCCTCGACCGCGCCATGGCTCGTCTCGACCTGCACCCGACCGACGGTCTCGCTCTGCGCGCTCATCGGGCCATCGTCTCCCCGGGAACCTGTGGGCAGCGGCGGCGCGCCGGTGGGCGCGCTGCGAGCCGTGGTCGGGTGCGGCCTGGTCCGGGTCGGCGAGCCGGCGGGGCTGGCGGGAAGGCGCGGTAGTTGCCAGACTGCTGCGATGCCCGACGACGAGGTCGCGACGAGCCCCCACGAGACCGGGCACCCGCGTGCTCCGGTCCACCCGGTCCGTCGTGCCGTGCTGCTGGCCGCCGCTGCGCTGGTGGTGCTCGTGTGGAGCGCGACGCTCGAGGTCGTGTGCGCCGCGGTGGGGAGCGGGACGGACGGCTCCTTGGACATGCTGCCCCCCTGCCCGGCGCAGAGCACCCGGACGGGTGCGGCGACGGTGTCGGCGGGCGTCGTCGTCGCAAGCCTGGTCCTCCTGCTCGTCGCCCGCCGACAGGCGTGGTCCCGCAGCCCCGGGGTCGAGCGTCTGGTGTTCGTGACGTTCGTGGTCGTGACGGCCGGGGCGGTCGTCGCCGCCCTGTTCTCGACCGGGTTCATCGCGGCGACCTAGGTCGTGCCCGGTGTCCTCGCGAGTGCAGCGGCTCCCCGTGTGCCGGATGATCGGTGCCATGCGCAGCACACTCATGCACCACACCGAACAGCCCGGCGAGCCGGGGAGCTTCCAGCTGCAGAACGACCGCATGCTCAAGGTCGACCTCGCGGGCACGGGCGGCTTCTTCTACGCCCGGCAGGGCTCCATGGTCGCGTACCAGGGCGACGTCGACTTCGCGTACGAGGGTTCGGGCGGTGTCGCCAAGATGTTCAAGAAGGCCTTCACGGGTGAGGGCATGTCCCTCATGAAGGTCTCGGGCAGCGGCGACGTGTTCCTCGCCCAGGACGCGGACCAGGTGTTCGTCCTGCACCTGGAGGGCGAGTCCGTCACGGTCAACGGCTCGAACGTCCTCGCGTTCGAGAGCACCCTCACGTGGGACATCAACCGCGTCGAGGGTGCGTCCATGATGAGCGGCGGGCTCTTCAACACCACGTTCACGGGCACGGGTGCGCTCGCCGTGACGGCGTACGGGACGCCCGTGGTCCTCGACGTCGACGAGCCCACGTACGTCGACATGCAGGCCGCGGTCCTGTGGTCGAGCTCGCTCACGTCCACGATCCGCAAGACCGCGAAGCTCTCGGCCGCGATCGGCCGCGGGTCGGGCGAGGCGTACCAGCTCGGTCTCACGGGTCGCGGCATCGTCGTCGTGCAGGCCTCCGAGGGCCACCCGATCCCGACGGCGAAGTAGCCACGAGCGGCGCTGGGCCCGTGCCACGGGCCCAGCACCCTGACCACCGGCCGCCCAGGCGTGCCGGGCGCACGAGACCCCCCAGGAGGCAGCGGTGATCGGCCTCGAGCTCGTCGTGGTCCTCGGCGTGGTCATCGTGGTGTGCGGGATCCTCGCTCGCCGCACGCGGGTCGCCGACCCGATCCTGCTGCTCGTCGCAGGGATCGTCCTCGGGTTCGTGCCCGCCCTGCGGCAGGTGCACCTGCCTCCCGAGCTCATGCTGCTCGTCTTCCTCCCCGTGCTCCTCTACTGGGAGGCCATCACCATCTCGTTGCGCGAGATCCGCGCGACCCTGCGCGGGATCGTCCTGACGAGCACGCTGCTCGTGGTCGTCACCGCGGCGGCCGTCGCGACCGCCGCCCACGCGCTGGGTCTGCCGTGGGGTCCCGCGTGGGTCCTGGGTGCGGCGGTCGCCCCGACCGACGCGACCGCCGTCGGCGTCCTCGCACGCGCCCTGCCCCGGCGCACGGTCACGGTCCTGCGGGCCGAGAGCCTCGTCAACGACGGCACCGCGCTCGTCCTCTACGGCGTCGCGGTGGGCGTGACCGTGGGCGAGGAGACGCTCGGCGCCGGGCACGTGACCTGGCTGTTCGTGCTCGCGTACGGCGGCGGGATCGCGGTGGGCCTGCTCGTCGCGTGGCTCGCGGTCCTCGCCCGGCGCCGCATCGACGACCCGCTGCTCGGCAACGTGGTCGTCCTGCTCATCCCGTTCACGGCATACCTGCTCGCCGAGCTGATCGAGGCGTCCGGCGTGCTGGCCGTGGTCGTGTGCGGTCTCGTCATGAGCCAGGTCGGGCCGCGCATCGGGCGCGCGGCCACGCGGCAGCAGACCGTCGCGTTCTGGTCGGTCTCGACCTACCTCATCAACGCGTCGCTGTTCGTGCTCGTGGGCCTCGAGGCGCAGTCCGCGGTGCGCAACCTGGTGTCCGAGGACCTCGTCACGGCGATCGTCGGCGTCGCGGTCGTGTGCGTGGTCATCCTCGTGGTGCGGTTCGCGTTCCTCGTGCTCTCGGCCTACACGATCCGGCTCGTCGACCGGCGTCCGTCCCAGCGCGGGCGGCGCGTCACGAACCGGGCGCGCGCGGTCAGCACGGTCGCGGGCTTCCGGGGCGCGGTCTCGTTGGCCGCGGCGCTCGCGGTGCCCACGCACCTGAGCTCGGGCGCGCCCTTCCCCGACCGCGACCTCATCGTCTTCATCACGTGCGGCGTGGTCGCGACGACGCTCGTCGTCCAGGGGCTCCTGCTGGCCCCGACGATCCGGTGGGCGCGCCTGCCCGACGACGACGGGCTGGCTCGCGAACGTCGGCTCGCCGACGAGACCGCGGCGCAGGAGGCCCTCGACGCGCTCCCGGACGTCGCGGCGTCGCTCGGCACCGACCCGTCGGTCGTCGACCGGCTGCGTGGCGAGTACGAGGAGCACCTCACGCTGCTCCGCGCCCGGGACGGCGAGGGGGACGACCCCGACCCCGCGGTGCTCCTCGACGACGAGTACACCGAGCTGCGCCTCGCGCTGCTCGCTCGCAAGCGCGAGACGGTCGTGCGCCTGCGCGACCAGCGGGCGATCGACGACACCGTCCTGCGGCAGGTGCAGGCCCGGCTCGACCTCGAGGAGATCCGGCTGAGCCGCGGTGATCCCGCCCCGGAGTGAGCCGTCGCCGACGTGGTCACGGCCGGCTCGATCTCGCGGGAGAATGGAGAGCTGGGTGCTGCGTCCCGCGCGGATGCGCCCCGCCCCCTTGCCCTCGATCGCGCAGGAAACTGCAGGAAGCCACAGGACGTTCCAGTGCCCTCAGCGGACCAGCCCACCACGCCCTCCAGCACCACCACCCCGGCGAGCCCGGCGAAGGAGCAGGCGACCGTCCTCGCGGAGGCCTCGCGCCGCCGCTCGTTCGCGGTCATCAGCCACCCCGACGCCGGCAAGTCGACGCTCACCGAGGCGCTCGCGCTGCACGCCAACGCGATCCGTGAGGCGGGCCGCGCCGACGGCAAGGCGGGCCGGCGCACGGTGTCCGACTGGATGGACATGGAGCAGGACCGTGGCATCTCGATCACGTCCGCGGCCCTCCAGTTCACCTACCGCGACGCGATGATCAACCTGGTCGACACCCCGGGGCACGCGGACTTCTCCGAGGACACGTACCGCGTGCTGTCCGCGGTCGACGCCGCGGTCATGCTGGTCGACGCCGCCAAGGGCCTCGAGGTCCAGACCATGAAGCTCTTCGCGGTCTGCAAGCACCGCGGCATCCCGCTCATCACGGTCATCAACAAGTGGGACCGTCCGGGCAAGGACGCGCTCGAGCTCATGGACGAGATCCAGGAGCGCACGGGCCTGGTCCCCACGCCCCTCACGTGGCCCGTGGGTGTCGGCGGCGACTTCCGGGGCGTGCTGGACCGCCGCACGGGTCAGTACGTGCACTACACGCGCACCGCCGGCGGCACCACGATCGCCCCCGAGGAGGTCATGGACCCGGACGCGGCCGTGGCGCGCGAGGGCGACGCCTGGACCACCGCGGTCGAGGAGGCCGAGCTGCTCGCCGACTCCAACGGCGACCACGACCAGGAGACGTTCCTGGCCGGGCAGACGACGCCCGTCCTGTTCGGGTCCGCCGTGCAGAACTTCGGCGTCCACGCGCTGCTCGACGTCCTGGTCGACGTCGCGCCCTCGCCGTCGCCCCGCGTCACGGTCACCGAGGACACGCGCCCGGTCGAGGCGCCCTTCAGCGCGTTCGTCTTCAAGATGCAGGCCGGCATGGACACCGCGCACCGCGACCGGCTCGCGTTCGCGCGCATCTGCTCGGGCGTGTTCGAGCGCGGCATGGTCGTGAGCTCGGCCCGCACGGGCAAGCCGTTCGCGACCAAGTACGCGCAGCAGGTCTTCGGTCGCGAGCGCACCATCGTCGACACGGCCTACCCGGGCGACGTCGTGGGGCTCGTCAACGCGGCAGGCCTGCGCGTGGGCGACACGCTCTACCTGGACAAGAAGGTCGAGTTCCCGCCGCTGCCGACGTTCGCCCCCGAGCACTTCGCGGTCATGCGCGCCAAGGACGTCTCGCGCTACAAGCAGTTCCAGCGCGGCGTCATGCAGCTCGGCGCCGAGGGCGTCGTCCAGGTCCTGCGCTCCGACCTGCGCGGTGACCAGGCGCCGGTCCTGGCCGTGGTGGGCCCCATGCAGTTCGAGGTCGCCGAGCACCGCATGGCGACCGAGTTCAACGCGCCCGTGTCGCTCGACCGCCTGGGCTACTCCATGGCGCTGCGGACCACGAAGGACTGGGTCGCGCAGCTCAACGAGCAGCCCGGCGTCGAGGTCCTCCAGCGCGAGGACGGCGAGTACCTGGCGCTCTTCCCGGACCGCTGGCGTGTGACGTCGGTGCGCAACCGCCTCGAGGGCGTGGTCCTGCTCGAGGACGAGATCTTCGGCTGACCCTCCTGCCCTGATGCCCGACGGCGGAGCGCACCCACGTACCTGGGTGCGCTCCGCCGTCGGGCATCAGGGCGACCGGGGACCGGCAGCTCACCTGCGCGCCGCCTGCGGGTCGACGGCCTCGACCAGCGGGTTGCCGAACGGGTAGAGCTGCCGGATCGCCGCCCGGATGTCGGGGCCGGGCTCGACGCCGAGCTCCAGCCCGAGCGCGTGCCGGAAGCGACGGTAGTGCCGCAGGGCGTTGCTCGGGTCCCCCCTGCGGGCATGGATCTCGATCGTGAGCCGGTTGGCGCTCTCCGACCACGGCTGCACCTCGACCGCCGAGAGGGCGTACGGCAGGGCGCCGTCGGGGTGCCCTGCGGCAAGGAGCCGCTCCGCGGCGCTCCCGAGCGCCTGCGCCTCGAGCATCTGCAACCGCTCGTTGGGACCGGTGAGCCAGCCGTCCCCCCACCCAGGGAGCAGAGTCCGACCGATCCACGCGGGCGGTGCACCGGCTGCCGGCAGCACGTCGTCGTAGATGGTCGCGTTGATCCATGCGAAGGCGGTGTCGAGGTCGACCGATGCCTCCTCCGCGAGCGCGAGCACCTCACCCGAGAGGTGGACGAACCCCTCCGCGACGTCGCCGAGCCGGGAGAGCGCTGCGCGGAGGTTGGCGCCGGCGCGGGACGGGCTCGCATCGGGCCAGAGCAGGGCCGCGGCGCGCGACCGGGCGAGCGGACCCACGAGCGCCACGACGGCGAGCACCCGCTCCGCGCTGTGCGGCATCGGGCGCACCTGTCCGTCCACGCGCACCTGGAACGGCCCGATCACCCGCAACTCGCGCCGCACGCGCTGGGAGTCCGCCGAACTCACTCGGCCCCGATCTTCGGGGGGACAGCATGGTCGCGAGCGGGCTCAGGACTCATAGACGCATGGTAGGCGGCGATCGGAGGACATTCTCTCTGAACCTGGCGGTGCGGGTCCGTGACGCCCGGGGGTCCTCCAGCCGTCGCTCCCCGCACAGCAGGCAGCGCCCGACCTCGCGGACCGCGTGGCGGACGCACGGCGCTCGTCGCCCGTGGTGCGCCAGGACGACGTCCGGCGAGGGGATCGGTCCGCTCCGCACGCCGCGAACCGCGCGTCCGGACGGGTCCGGTCCGCCCTCCGCGGCGACGCGCGGGGCAGCGCCCGGACTCACGACGACCTCCCGTGCGCGCCCGGGACGCCCGCGTGCGGCGCGGTCACGCGACCGCTCGTCGCGAAGCCGACGCCGTGCGGTGACGCCCGCCGCACCCGTCGGCCGGGCGACGTCCGACCGTGCCGCCCGGTGCGCCGGCCCTGCTCCGATGAGGAGGTTCTCGGCGCCGCCCGGCGCCGTCCTGCAATGAGATGGAGGACCTGATGAGCACCAACTGGAACCTGGGATTCACCCAGATGCTGCGTAACACCCAACCGTCCTACTGGGGCAACTGGAGCCTGGACGCGCACGTCGCGGCGGGGGCCGTCGGCATCGTCACCCCGACGACGGGCGCCTTCCAGTACGTCTCGACCCTCCCGAGTGCGGACATCGCGACCACGACGTCACCGTCCAACGAGTGGAAGGTCCAGTCGTCGGACGTCTCGACGACCTCTGCGGCCGTCAACCTCAACGGCTCCGTCGTCGACCCCGACACCGGGACCAAGGTCGACGCCGGTCTCGAGCTGACCTGGAAGTTCGGGCACGAGGGCTCGCTGAGCTCGACCTTCCTGCTCGCCAACCAGTCCTACCTCGCGTCCCCCCTGAGCCAGATCGGCACGCACCACGACTGGCTCGTCGCGCAGGCCAAGAGCGCCGGGATGTACCAGAACGGGCAGATCACGCAGGGGTTCGGCATCATCACGCAGGCCCTCATGGCCGTGAGCGGGCTCAACCTCGGGGCCCAGTCCTCGAACTCGTCGTTCTCGATCACGGGATCGGTCGGCGCCACCAACGCCATGGCGGGCAACGCAGGCGGCGACGCGAAGGGCTCCTACGCGCAGACGAAGTCCAGCAGCTCGTTCGAGCAGCACCTGTGGCCGGCCGACCCGAACGTCGTCGCGACCACCCTGATGCCCGTCGCCTACCAGTTCGCGTCGTTCGTGGGACAGACCCCGGTACTGGGCTGGACCAACAACCTCTCGGGGATCTCGATCCTGCTCGACGACTCCCACAGCGGGACGTACATCGTCGACGCCACCGCCACCTACACGGTCGACGGCGTCCAGCACTCGTCCAGCGCGTCCGTCTCCGGCGGGCGGGCGACAGCGATGAACCCCATCCCCGTGAACGCGACCGGCCTCCAGCTCGACCTGGCCTTCAAGGGGATGTTCGACGACGAGAAGCACCGGTTCAACTGGCCGTCGCCCGTGGGCCAGTTCCCCAACGGCCAGATCATCATCGACCTCTACGGGGTGTGGCCGGGCGCCACGCGCGCGGTCGAGCGCGGCACCGGTGCGGTCGGCTGACGCACCGCACGGGCCCCTACCTCAGCACGAGCTCCACCCGACCAACCACTCGATCGACCCGACTGAAGGAGAGAACCATGCCCTGGGATCCCAACAAGTGCGTCAACGGCTTTCCCGTCCCGTTCACCAACGCCGACGCGACCAACCTGGTCCACGCCGCAGATTTCGCGGCGTCGGTCTTCGTCAACACGTCGACTGCCCGTGACACCCGGTACGCGTACACGTTCGTCCAGTTCGGCGGTATGACGCTCTGCGTCGTGGGCCACATCCACATCACCCACACCGGCGCCGTCGTCGCCGGCAACTCGTTCATCCCCGGGTGGATGAACTGGGCCATGCAGACCCCCGCGGCGCAGGTGGCTGCGATCGGCGCCCTCCCCGAGCAGCTGGGAGAGTTCCCGGGGGCGAACCGCTACCCCCACTGAGAGGTGCCCGACGGCGGGGCGCACCCACGTACCTGGGTGCGCTCCGCCGTCGGACGTCAGGGCGACCCGGGCCGGTGACCGGCGGGCCTCACTTCGCGACCGCTGCGCCCCTCGCCACCAGACCCGCCTGGTCGGAGAGCTTGAGCTCCTTCATGAAGAACGCGATGACGAAGCCCAGCACCCCGAGCGGGACCAGGTACCAGAAGGCCGGCGCGAGCGCGTCGGTGTAGGCGTTGACGACGAGGTCGTGCAGCGCCGCCGGCAGCTCCTTGACGGCATCCGGTGTGAGAGCGTCCGGACCGAAGTCCTTGGGCATCTCGCTCGCCGGCAGCTCCTTGGTCGCGTCGGCCAGGTTGGACGTCAGCCTCGAGGTGAACACGGTCGAGAACACGCTGGTGCCGACCGCGGCCCCGATCTCGCGCAAGAAGTTGTTGGTGGACGTCGCCACTCCCACCATCTCGGGGGCGACCGAGTTCTGCACCGCGATCACGATGGTCTGCAGCACGAGGCCCAGCCCGAACCCGAGCACGAAGATCATCGCGCCGAACGTCAGCATCGAGATGTCGGCCGTGAGCTGCGTGAGCAGGACCAGCCCCACCGTCGCGATCCCCATCCCGAGGATCGGGTAGATCTTGTACCTCCCGCTGCGCGCGATGAGCAGACCCGAGCCGATCGCCGTGATCATCAGGCCCACCGTCATGGGCAGCATGAGCAGCCCCGACTCGGTCGCGCCGTAGCCGTGGGCCATCTGCAGGAAGGTCGGCAGGAACGACAGCGCCGCGAACATCGTCATCCCGAGGATCAGGGCGATCGAGACCGAGACCGAGAACGTCCGGCTCCGGAACAGGTGGAGCGGGATGAGGGGGTCGGCCACGCGGGTCTCGACGACGAGGAAGGCGATCAGCGCGAGCACCGTCACGACCAGCACCGTGAGCAGGGCCGGGCTGCTCCAGTCGTACTTCTTCGCGCTCGTGATCGAGCTCCAGCTCGTGAGGAGCACGATGCCCGCGGTCGTGACCGCCATCAGGAGCGCGCCCCCGACGTCGAACCGCTTGCTCGGCGTGCGCGACGGGAGCCGGAGCTTGAACCAGGCGATCCCGAACGCGATCAGGCCGATCGGGACGTTGAGCCAGAAGCACCAGCGCCACCCCGGCCCGTCCGTGAACCAGCCGCCCAGCAGCGGTCCCGCGACCGTGGCGATCCCGAACACCGCCCCCATGGGACCCATGTACCGGCCGCGGTCCCGGGCCGAGACGATGTCGGCGATGATCGCCTGGCTCAGGATGACCAGGCCCCCGGCCCCGAGCCCCTGGACCGAGCGCCACACCACGAGGTCCACGAACGACGACGACAGCGCCGAACCCGTCGAGCCGACCACGAAGATCGCGATCGCGACGAGGAACGGCAGACGACGCCCCCGCAGGTCGCCGATCTTGCCGTAGATCGGCATCACGATCGCGATCGCGAGGAGGTAGGCCGTGATGATCCACCCCTCGTCCTGGGCCGCACCGAGGTCCCCCACGATCGTGGGCAGCGCCGTGCCCACCACGGACTGGTCCAGCGCGGACAGGAACATCGCAGCCAGCAGGGCGCTGAAGATCACGTAGACCGTGCCCTTGGACAGCACCAGCTCGGGTTCGCCCGGGGCCTGGGTCGTGGGTCGCGCGGTGTCGCTCATCGCAGGGTCCTTCCTGGCGGCCGGTGGGCGCTGGGGACCGTCGGGCGCTCGCGTCCGACGATCGGCGGGACGTGACCTGAACGCGCGAGAACCGCCCCGGTTCCTGGGGGAACGTCGGCGGGCGGCCGTCCGGACGGGGTGCGTCCGGGCGGCACGTCGCGCCCCTCCAGGGTGGGACGGGGCCCCTCGGGGCGCAACAGGTGGCAGGGCGCCGCGGGGCGCAACAGGTGGCAGGGCGCCGCGGTCGGGCGCGTTCGCCAGGGGCGCGTGACACGCCCGGAACGGAACAGGGCGGGCCTGCTGACGGCGGCCCGACGGAAGGCAGGCCGGGCAGCGATCAGCGCACGAGGTCCGCGGGGTCCGTGTTCGCCCCGCACAGCACGACCGCGACGGTCTCGCCCGGCTCGGGCACGTAGGCGCGCGACTCGAGCGCGGCGAGCGCCGCAGCGGCACCGTGCTCGACGACGAGCCGCCGCTCGTCCCACAGGTGCCGGCGCGCGGCGACGATCGCCTCGTCGGTGACCAGGACCGAGCGCACGCCGTCGCTCTGCGCGAGCGACAGCGCCATCTCGGAGGTGCGGCGGGCGCCGAGCGAGTCGGCCGCGACCGACGCGACGGGGACGTCGACGACCTCGCCCGCCGCGAGCGCGGCGTGCAGGGCCTGGGCCCCGCGGGGTTCGACCGCCACGACCCTGATCCCGCGCGGGTGCGCCGCAGCGGCCACGCCGCTGAACAACCCGCCACCTCCGACCGCGACGACCACGGTGTCGACATCGCTCCGCGCCGCGACGATCTCCTCGAGCAGCGTGCCCGCGCCCGCGGCGATCAGCGGGTTGTCGTAGGCGTGCGACGCCAGGGCGCCGGTCTCGGTCGCGAAGCGCTGCGCGGCGTCGAGCGCCTCGGCGTACTCGGACCCCACCTGGTGGACCTCGGCGCCGAGCGTGCGCAGGCGTGCGACCTTGACCGCCGGCGCGGACTCGGGCACGAACACGGTCGCCCGGACCCCGTGGGCCCGCGCTGCCCACGCGTTCGCCATGCCAGCGTTCCCGCCCGACGCGATCACGATCCCGGCCTCGGGCAGCGTGCCGGCGTCGAGGTGCGCACCCACGAAGTTCAGGGCACCCCGGGCCTTGAACGAGCCCGTGTGCTGCATGAGCTCGAGCGCGAAGACGCCCGTCGCGGCACCGAGGGCACCAGGGTCCATGGGCGCGAGCGCGACCGGCCGCACCTGCCCCGCGATGCGCTGGGCCGCGGCGAGGACGTCCAGGTGGTCGATGATCATGGGTCCTCCAGGACTGGTGGTGCGGCAAGAGGTCGAGCGCCGTCCACCGGGCAGGGCGAGCGAGCGCAGCCGGTGGGCTCAGGGGAACCCTACGTCGGGGGCTCCCCGGGCGGGGCGTCGTCGAGGTGGAGGGTCGTCACCGAGGTAGAGGGTCGGCATCGAGACAGAGGGCCCCAGCCCTCTACCTCGACGGCAACCCTCTACCTCGCTACCTGTGGGCCGCGGGCCGTGGGGCGCAGCTCACAACCCCGCCTCGCGGTAGAAGCCCTCGATGTGCTCGCGCACCGCGTCCGCAGCCCCGGCACCGTCGCCGCGCGCGACCGCGTCGAGGACCGCGCGGTGCTCGGCGCGCAGGCGCACCGCGGTGCGGGGCCAGTCCTCCAACCGCTCCGTGCCGGCCTCGACGTAGGACTCGATCGCGCCCCGCAGGCCCGTCATGACGGCCTCCACCAGGACGTTGCCCGCGAGCCGGACGAGGGCCACGTGGAACGCAGCGTCGAGCTCGCGGAAGCGGGCCGGGTCGAGCGAGGGATCGTCCATGGTGTCGAGCAGCGCGACGGCCTCGGACAGTCCCGCGCCGCCGGCGGTCGTGGCGGCCTGCCCGACCGCCCAGGTCTCCAGGAGCACCCGGGTCTCCACGACGTCGCGGACCACGAGCGTCCCGGAGGCGACGTGCAGACGCACGGCCGCCCCCAGGCCCGCGGCGGGCCGGTCGATGACGGTGGCTCCGGCGTCGGGCCCCGAACCGACCGCGGTGCGCACGATGCCCATGGCCTCCAGGACGCGCAGCGCCTCACGGACGGAAGGGCGCGAGACGCCGAGCTCCTCGGCGAGCGCACGCTCGGCCGGGAGCCGTTCGCCGAGGCCCCAGCGGCCTGCGGCCAGGTCGGCCTCGATGCGGGCGAGGACGATCTCGTGGGTGCGCACGAGGTCAGCGTAGTGCCGTGGGGCGTCGGCAGGACGAGCACGGCAGCTCGGTCACGCTCGTCCTGACGACGCCCTGCGGGAGACCGGCTGGGGCGTCAGTTGGCGTCAGTTGGCGTCAGTCGGTGTCAGGCAGAGTCAGTCGGTGTCAGGCGCCCGCGCCGCAGGAGCAGGACGACCGTTCCGCCGACGACGAGCAGCGCCGCCGCGCCGACCGCCGTTCCGAGCGCGGTTCCCGTCGTGGCGAGCCGGCCGGGCTTCTGCGACTCCCGGGCCCCGTCGGCGGACGACGGGACCGACGCCGTGGAGGGCTCGCCCTCCGTCGTCGCGCCGGACGTCGAGGTGCCCGTCGACGAGCCCGTGCTCGACCCGTCGCCCGGTGCGTCGGCGGTCGGCTCGTCGGCCGGCTCGTCAGCCGGCTCGTCGGTCGGAGGCTCCGACGGCTCCGACGGCTCCGACGGCTCCGACGGCTCCGACGAGACCGTGACCGTCTCGCTGTCCTTGAACGGCGCCTGCTCCCACGTCGCGTAGATCTGGCAGTCCTCGCCGAGGGGAGTGCTCGTGACGTCGCTCTGATGGTAGGACGTGCCGTCCCCACCGCCGCGCGCCGTCAGCATGACGGATCCCTCGTCAGCGACGGCGTCAGCACACAGCCTGACCTCCGCGGGGTAGGTGGGGGCGTCGTGAATGACGAGGACGCCGTCCGTCGCGAGCTCCGCGTGCCCGGCGGACTCCTCGCACACCCGGACGGGCACGTCCGAGCTGATGGCGATGGGGCTCCCGAAGGCAGTGGTCCTGAGGTCCCACGAGATCTCCTGCCCGGGCAAGACCGTCGGGTTCGTCGCGGTCACGTCGACCCACTCGCGGCCCATGTCCGCGAGCCAGGCGATCTCCGCGTGGTCCAGTCCGAACATGTCGCAGTTGATCCCGTCGGTGACGCACCAGATCATCGACTGGAGCATGAGCCGCTCCGGCACCGCCCCGTCAGCTCGGCCGACGAGGCCCAGGGGGGACGTGTAGCCGTCGCGGATCATCGTGTCGACAGCGGCGAGCTGCTGCTCGTTCAGACGTTGCGGTCTGGCCAGGGTGGGGAACGGGATCGGGACGTCCCCTTCCGCGAGCACACCACCCGGCAGCAGGTTGTTGCACGTGTTCAGCAGGGCGTCGGTGCAGAACGCCCACTCGGAGACCGGGCCGCCGGTCGCGGCGTCGTACCGGACGGCGCACAGCGGCGGGTGCGAGTCGGCGTCGGCCGTCCCGTCGACGTCGTAGAGCGGGACGAGCCGTCCCGCGTTGTACGCTTCCAGCCGCTCGCCGGAGACGAGCGTGAGGTCGGTGTAGTACTCGGGCCCGGACCACCTCGGGTCGTGGTGCGTGGCGCCAGGGCACATGGCGGCAGAGAACTCGCCCACGGGGGACGCCGGAGCGTCGACCGTGGCGACCGGTGCGGTCACCGCGAGCCCGTCATCGGTAGTGGTGGCAGTGGTGGATGCCGCGGTGGCGACCGGTGCGGTCGCCGCGAGCCCTCCGGTCGCGGCGACGAGGACGGTCAGTGCAGCGACGGCGCCGACGACGAGCCTCCGAGAACGCGGGGGTGTCGGTGTCGGGACAGGCATGACGAGATGAACCTCCAGCAACGAGAAGAGCGCGAGCCCGAGGATGGCGGGCTCGTCGACTCAGCCCACGGCGGGCCGGCAATCCGCAGGATAAGAGGCCTTCCTGTGTGACGGGGGCCACTTCGCAGCATGCTCGGCTCCGCCCTGGCGTTCGGGGGACCAGCCGCGTTCTGACACGCCGTCCGCATGTGGTCTGACCACACGCCCTCGATGGTCTACAGTGGCTCGGACATCGTGTGGTCAGACCACAGCCTGCTCGGCGCCGAGCAGGGGCCGGGAGGGCCGCGCGGTACCTCCGACGGGCACTCGCCGCCCGCCGGGACCAGACTGAATCCCACCGCCCCCTGCCCGGCTGGAGTCCCCAGTGCGCATCGCCCTCGCCGCCACCTGCATCGCCGACGCGATGTTCCCCCAGGCCCCCCGGGCCACCGTCCAGCTCCTCGAACGCCTCGGCCACGAGGTGTACTTCCCCGAGCAGCAGACGTGCTGCGGACAGATGCACGTCAACACGGGCTACTTCGACGAGGCCGTGCCCGTCATCAGGAACCACGTCGAGACCTTCGCTCCCGCGCTCGACGGCGAGTGGGACGCGATCGTCGTGCCGTCGGGCTCGTGCACCGGCTCGATCCGCCACCAGCAGGCCATGGTGTGCCGCCGCGCGGGGCAGGAGAAGCTGGGCGCGACCGCCGAGGCCCTCGCCGCCAAGACCTACGAGCTGTCCGAGCTGCTGGTCGACGTGCTCGGCGTGACCGACGTCGGCGCACACTTCCCGCACCGCGTCACCTACCACCCCACGTGCCACTCGCTGCGCATGATCCGCGTGGGCGACAAGCCGCTCCAGCTCCTGCGGGCGGTCGACGGGATCGACCTCGTCGAGCTGCCCGGGGCCGAGAGCTGCTGCGGGTTCGGCGGGACGTTCGCGCTCAAGAACTCCGAGACGTCGACCGCGATGCTCAGCGACAAGATGTCGAACGTGAAGTCGACGGGCGCGGAGGTCGTCACGGCGGGCGACTACTCGTGCCTCATGCACATCGGCGGCGGGCTCTCGAAGCTGCGCTCCGGGGTGCGCACCATGCACCTCGCGGAGATCCTCGCCTCGACGCAGTCGGCTCCCACGCTCGTGGACCCCGATGCCGCGACGCCCGCGTCCTCGTCGCGGGGCGCCTCCGCCGAGGCCCCTGATCGGGGCGTGGATCCGTTGTCAGAAGCACACCGGGGTATCCCCCGGCCCAGCTCTGACAACTCGTCAGAGACAGATCCGTTGTCAGAAGCACACCGGGATATCCATCGCCCCAGCTCTGACAACTCGTCGGCGGGGGCCGCGCGATGAGCACCTTCCTCGGCTTCCCCACCCGGCGCGGCGCCAAGGCCCTGCCCGACGGCGGCACGCACCACGGCGCGCCCGGCACCAGCGCGGAGCCCGGCTGGGCCGACGACGTGCCCCACCCCGACGCCCCGCTGCGCTGGGGCGCGACGTTCCCCGAGGCCGCCAAGCAGGCGCTGGGCAACACTCAGCTGCGGCGCAACCTGGCCCACGCGACCTCGACCATCCGTGCCAAGCGAGCGGCGGTCGTCGGCGAGGTGCCCGACTGGGAGGAGCTGCGCGACGCGGGCTCGACCATCAAGGCCCACGTCATGAGCGACCTCCCGCACCTCCTCGAAGAGCTCGAGCGCAACGTGACCGCGCGCGGCGGCGTCGTGCACTGGGCCCGGGACTCCGCCGAGGCCAACCGGATCGTGACGGACCTGGTCAAGGCCACGGGCGAGACCGAGGTCGTCAAGGTCAAGTCGATGGTCACGCAGGAGATCGGCCTCAACGAGGCGCTCGCCGAGGAGGGCATCGCGGCGTTCGAGACCGACCTCGCCGAGCTCATCGTGCAGCTCGCGGACGACATGCCGTCCCACATCCTGGTGCCCGCGATCCACCGCAACCGCTCGGAGATCCGCGAGATCTTCCTCGAGCGCATGGGCGACGCACCGCCCGACCTGACCGACGCGCCGCGCGAGCTCGCCATGGCGGCCCGCGCGCACCTGCGCCGCAAGTTCCTCTCCGCGAAGGTCGCGATCAGCGGCGCGAACTTCGCCGTCGCGGACACGGGCACCCTCGCGGTCGTCGAGTCCGAGGGCAACGGCCGCATGTGCCTCACGCTCCCCGAGACCCTCATCACCGTCATGGGCATCGAGAAGCTCATCCCCACGTACCAGGACCTCGAGGTCTTCATGGCGCTCCTGCCCCGGTCGTCGACGGGCGAGCGCATGAACCCGTACACGTCGCTGTGGACGGGCGTCACACCGGGCGACGGCCCGCAGGAGTTCCACCTGGTCCTGCTCGACAACGGTCGCAGCAAGGCCCTGGCCGACGACGTGGGCCGCGCTGCCCTGCACTGCATCCGCTGCTCGGCGTGCCTCAACGTGTGCCCGGTCTACGAGCGCGTGGGCGGGCACGCGTACGGCTCGGTCTACCCGGGCCCGATCGGCGCGGTCCTCACGCCCCAGCTCACAGGGTCGACGGGGAGGTCCGACCCCAACAACTCGCTGCCGTACGCCTCGACGCTGTGCGGCGCGTGCTACGACGTGTGCCCCGTGAAGATCGACATCCCGTCGCTGCTCGTGCACCTGCGGGCGCGCGAGGTCGACCAGGACCGGGGCCGCCCCACGGCCTGGGGCGCCGCCATGAAGGCCGCGTCGTTCGTCATGGCCACGCCCGGGCGGTTCGAGCTCGCCGAGAAGGCCGGCGGCGTGACCCGCGTCCTGGGCGGCAGCAAGGGCCGCATCACGTCGCTGCCGTTCCCGGGCTCGAAGTGGACCGACGCGCGCGACCTGCCCGTGCTGCCCCGGCAGAGCTTTCGCGAGTGGTGGGCTGACGAGCACGTCACCCCGGAGGCGCCGCCCTCCCCCGCTTCCCCCGAGACCACCGGAGACGCCCGATGAGCGCTCGCGACGACATCCTGGCCCGCGTGCGCGCGGCCGTCATCAACGACGGCGCGCACCTCGGTGACGCCGTGGCCGAGCAGGCGCCCGTCTCGCGCGGGTACCGGACCACGGGCGAGCACTCCCCCGGGTCCCCCGCAGCCATCGAGGTCCTCGTCGACCGGCTCGTCGACTACCGGGCGATCGTGCACCGGGCCGCGACCGAGGAGGACCTGGCCCGCACCGTGGGCGAGCTGCTCGCGGACGCTCGCTCCGTCGTCGTGCCCCCCGCGCTGCCCCCGGGCTGGACCGGCGGGCTCGGGGACGCGACCGCCGTCGTGCAGGACTCGCGCGAGGACCGCCGGACCGCGGCCGAGCTCGACCAGGTCGACGCCGTCCTGACCGCGTCCCGGCTGGCCGTCGCGGACACCGGGACGATCGTCCTGGACGGCGAGGACGACCAGGGGCGCCGGGCGATCACCCTGGTCCCCGACCTGCACGTGTGCGTGGTGCGGACCGAGCACGTCGTGCACACGCTGCCCGAGGCCGTGACGATCCTCGCCGCGCACCCCACGCGCCCGCAGACGTGGATCTCGGGGCCGAGCGCCACGAGCGACATCGAGCTCTCGCGCGTCGAGGGCGTGCACGGGCCGCGCACGCTGCACGTGATCCTGCTGGGCTGAGCACACGCTCGCTACCGAGCATGCGGTCGGCCACCGCATGCTCGGCACCAGCGGCCGGCGCTCAGCCCACCTGGCGCCGCACCGCGCGGCGCACGCGCTCGGGGTCGAGCGGCCGGTCGAGCGGTCGGCCGTCGGGCCCCGTCGAGAGCGCCGCATGCAGCACGAGCCCTTCGATGAGCGCGTCGACGTCGGGCGCGACCTCCGCGTCGACGTGCCGCCGCAGGGCGGCCCGGCTCGCGGCCATCCACCGCTGGGTGACGGTGCGGAAGGCGGGCTTGCGCGCCGCGAGGACGTAGAGCTCGAGCGCGACGAGCAGGTCCCGTCGGTAGTTCCCCGACTCGTCGCACACGAGCCCGACGATCGCCTCGACCGGGTCCCCGCCCTCGGGGACGGTCGCCATGGCGGCCTCGAAGCGCGCAGCCGCCTGGACCGCGTGCCGTTCGAACGCGAGCCGCAGCAGCTCGTCGAGGTTCTCGAAGTGGTACGTCATGGACCCGAGCGGCACGTCGGCGGCCGCCGCGACCACGCGGTGCGTGGTGCCCGCGACACCGTGCTCGGCGATGACGTCGAGGGCCGCGTCGACGATCCGGGCCTTGCGGTCTGGATCGACGCGGCGCGGCGTCGAGGTCACGCGGGGTCGCCGCCGGCAGCGGCACCGGCGGTGCCCTCGGCCCCCTGGGTGCTCGCGGCGCTCTCGGCACCCTCGGCGTCGATGTGCCGCAGGACCCGCGCGGGGTTACCCACGGCCACGACGTTCGCGGGCAGGTCGCGCGTCACGACGGACCCGGCGCCCACCACGGTGTTCTCGCCGATCGTCACGCCCGGGCACACGGTCACGCCGCCGCCGAGCCACACGTTGTCACCGATCGTGATGGGCTGGGCCCCCTCCCACTTGTCGCGGCGCGGGCCGGGCTCGATCGGGTGCGTGGGCGTCAGGAGCTGGACGTTGGGGCCGATCAGCACGTCGTCACCGATCGTGACGGGCGCGACGTCGAGGCACACGAGGTTGAAGTTGACGAACACACGTGCGCCGATCGTCGTCCGGTAGCCCAGGTCGCAGCGGAACGGCGGGCGGATGTCGCTGTCCTGGCCGAACGCGCCGAGCAGCTCGGTCAGGACCTCGCGACGGGCTGCGCCCTCGGTGGGGTCCAGGGAGTTGAAACGGTGGCTGAGCGACATAGCGCGCGCCGAGTCTGCGGCGATCTGCGGGTCGTCGGCGAGGTAGAGGTCGCCGGCGAGCATGCGCTCGCGCATGGGGCGCTGGTCGGAGGGGTCGGGAAAGGTCATGTGTACAAGCGTACACATGGGCGCGGGGCGCCCCGTCAGGCGGAGGCCCGACGGCGGTGCGTCATCTCCTCGAGGACCGTCCGGAGCCGCACGGGGAAGTCCTCGGGCGTGTCGGGCGGGAGCCGGTCCACCCGGAACCACGCGACGGCCTCGCTCTCGTCGCTCACGACGGGCAGCGCCTCGAGGTCCGCGAACGCGACGTAGCCCACGTCCCAGTGGACCAGGCACGTACCGAAGCGGGAGGACAGCGCGTGCCGGTGCAGGTCCACGGGGGCGCCGTCGGGCTCGAAGGGTTCGAGCGTCTCGATCCCGCTCTCCTCGCGGGCCTCACGGAACGCCCCTGCCGCGAGGCTCCGGTCCCCCGGCTCGACGTGCCCGCCGACCTGGACCCAGAACTGCCCCTTGCGGTGGAAGCACAGCAGCACGTGCAGCAGGTCCGGGGTCAGCACGAAGCAGCTCCCGGTCAGGTGCTCGGGGCCACCGCGGAAGATCACGTCCCCCTGGCCCTCCTCGACGAACGCCACGTACTCCTCGCGCAGCGCGGCCTGTGCAGGGCTGAGCGGCGCCCAGGACCGGATCGAGTCGAGGGCGGTGGCGGCGAGGGCTTCGGCGGAGGTCACCCCGGAAGCCTACGACCGCCGGGACGCGCCGCGAGGTAGAGGGGTGCCGTCGAGGTAGAGGGCTCCAGCCCTCTACCTCGACGCGAACCCTCTACCTCGACGCAGGCGTCAGGGGGTCAGCAGGCCCCCTCGTCCTTCCACGGGCCCCAGTCGCTGACCACGGGAGCGTTGCCCTGCGTCCAGTACCGGGCAGACCACCTGTGGCCCGCGTGCGTGACCTGTGCGCCACCGTTGTAGGCCGTCCCGGCGAGCCACGCGGCGGCCGAGCAACCGGCACCACCGGTCGTCCCTCCCGTGTTCCCCCCGGGCGTCCCACCCGTCGTCCCACCGGAGACCACAGGGTTCACGACCATGACGCCGCGCGGGTGGTCGTACGTCGTGGCGTACGTGGTGGCCCCGATCGTCACGCGGACGTTCGAGATCTGCGCCATGGGCAGGCGCCACGACAGCTTGGTGGACGCCGAGCCGCCCGCCGGGATGCCCCCGGACGGGACCTTGAGCGTCGCCGAGTGCAGGTCCCCCTCGAGCCCGCCCACGTTGTTGCCGGTGTGGCCCGCGACCGTCGTGATGCCCCAGCCGTTCTGCTCGCCGATCGTCGCGGACGTGGTCGTCGCGAAGTCGAACGAGATCGTGGCTCCGGCCGGGATCGCGGCCGAGGACCTGTTGGCGAACGTCACCCGCGGGTTGATCGGGTAGTTGTTGTCGCCGAGCGCGAACTCCGAGAACGACACCCCCAGGTCGATCGCCTCGGCGGGCGTCGCGGACTTCGACTTGGCGGCGCCGTACGGTGCCGCGGTCGCGAACGTCGAGTGCATCCGCGTCACGAGGCTGTCGCCCATGCCGTACTCGCCGCTCGCCGCGTCCAGGCCATAGTCCCCGGCCAGCTCCCAGATCATCAGACCGCCGTAGCCGCCCGCGACCACGTAGTCGGCCTTGGCCTGGATCGCCTGGTCGGAGTCGCCCGAGATGAACGACTTCGTCTGCGCGTTCCACCACCACTCGGTCTTGGTGACCAGGTCGAAGTGATGCTGGTAGGTCCCGGTCAGCGGACCGGTCGGCGCGCCGTACGCAGCCGCGTACGATCCCACCTTGCCGTTCTGCAGGTTGAGCATGTGCCAGATCGGGTTGCCGCCCGCGGGGATCTTCGCCCCGGCCTTGTCGACGTCGTACCAGACGTTGTCGATCCCGCCCGCCCCGTTGCCGCACTTGGACGTGCCGCCCAGCGAGGGCCCGGTGCCGGGCGGGCACTTGGTCTGGTCGGGCAGCGCGGCCTTGCCCCACAGTCCGTTGGTCCCACCCTGCACGTTGGTCCAGCCGCGCGTGTAGAACGGGACGCCGATGTTGATGCGCCCGGCCTGCACTGCTCCGCGGAAGTAGTGCGCGGCCCAGTCGGCGTTGAGGTACCCGATCCCGTCGTAGGCCCCGTACACCCCGGCGGCCGCGAGCTCGCCGTCCTTGCCGTCGTCGAACAGGGCGCCGTTGCCACCCACGAAGTCGTTCCACGTCCCGTGCAGGTCGTACGACATCACGTTGACGTAGTCGAGGTACGGCATGATCTGGAAGACCTCCATGCCTCGCAGGAGCCACCCCGAGGCGGGGGCCGCGATCGTCAGCATGTAGTACTCGCCGTCCTGCGCCGCGGCCTTGTCGAGGGCCTCGCGCGTGGTCTTCATGAGCTGCTCGTAGTTCTTCCAGAGCTGTCCGCGTCGGGCGTCGGCGATCGCGAAGTCGTCCGGGTTCCCGGCCTTGACGTTCGAGGTCGGGTACTCGTAGTCGATGTCGATCCCGTCGAACCCGTAGGTCCGCACCATCGCGACCGCGGAGGCCGCGAACGCGTCGTACTCGGCCTGGGTGTCCAGGGTGTAGAAGCCGCCCGAGGCGACCCTGTTCCCGTCGGCCCCGAGGTAGCCGCCCGTCTCGGCCCAGCCGCCGACCGACACGAGCGTCCGCACGCCGGGGTGCTGCTTCTTGAACTTGGTCAGCTGGTTGAAGTGCCCCTTGTAGGGGACGGTCGGGTCGAGCGCGTTCTCCGCCCCCGCGAACGTCAGGCCCGTCGCCTCGCTCGTCGCGGACTCGGCGTTCACCGAGATCTTCGAGTCCGGGCCGACGTGCGCGAACGCGTAGTTGATGTGCGACAGCTTGGTCCACGGGATGTCGCTCGCCAGGTAGGCCGGCGTCCCTCCCTCGCCCGTGCGCCACGAGGTGAAGTAGCCGATCACGCGCCGGTCCAGGCCGTTCGGCAGCTTCTCGCGGCCGGCCTCGTCGTACACGTCGCAGTAGGGCACGTCGACGGTCTTGTTGACGGCCAGCCCGTCAGGACGGCACTTCTCCTGGGGGTTCGTCGAGATGGGCGTGCCCGGGTCCCCGCCGGTGGGGTCCCCCGTGGGGTCGGTGCCGGTGGGGTCGGTGCCGGTGGGGTCCGTCCCCGTCGGATCGGTCCCCGTCGGGTCGGTCCCCGTGGGGTCCGTCCCCGTCGGGTCCGTCCCCGTCGGGTCGACCGTCCCGCACGGCCCGACGACCTTCCACGCGCCCCACTGCTGCGTCCCGGGGACCTCGCCCTGGGTCCACCACGACGCCTTGTAGTTCGAGCCGGCGTGCGACGCGGTCGCACCGCCCGTGTACACCGACGAGGCCGCCCAGGCGGGCGCGCACGCCTCTGCCGCGAGCGCCGCGGGCACCTGCACCGTCAGGGGCACTGCCACTGCTGCCGTGGCGGCGGCTGCTGCGAGCCATCGACTCACGGACCGTCTGCTTCGTTGCATGATCGACCCTCCCCAGCACGGCTGCGGCACCGTTGCCGCAGCATCGTGTGCGGCCACGCTAGGCCGGGGCCCGAGGCCTCACATCAGGGTCTGCCACACGATCGCTACGTACGTGATTCCCGCACGAACCCAGGCGCCCGGGCGTACGTCTCACCGGCCCGACGGCGCCACGCACCAGGGTGCGTCCGCGGGCTGGGAGAATGGTCGGGTGACGAACGGCCTCTTCGACCTGCCCGAGGGCACGCGTGTCCCACCCCGACGGATCGTCCTGCTGACGGGTCCGTCGGGCTCGGGCAAGACGTCGTTGACCCGACGACTGGGGCTCCCGGTCGTCGCGCTCGACGACTTCTACCACGACGTCGACCACCCGGACATGCCGCACCGGTTCGGCATCGTCGACTGGGACTCGCCCGGGAGCTGGGACGCGGCCGGTGCGCTCGACGCGCTGCTCTCGCTCGCCACGACGGGCCACTCGGACGTCCCGGTCTACGACATCCCGACCTCGCGCCGCACGGGCACGACCCACCTCGACGTCACGGGCTCGCGCATCGTCATCGCCGAGGGGATCTTCGCGGCCGAGCTCGTCGAGGCCTGCCGGGCCGAGGGCATCCTGGCCGACGCGATCTGCCTGCGACGCCCACGGGTCATGACGTTCTGGTTCCGGCTCCTGCGCGACCTCGGGGAGTCGCGCAAGCCCCCGCTCACGCTGCTGCGCCGCGGCTGGGGGCTGCTGCGCGACGAGCCGCGGCTCGTCCAGGGCTGGGTCGACAAGGGCTGCCGGACCGCGTCGCCCGGGCAGGCCGAGAGGGACGTCCGCGCGCTCCTCGCGGGCTGACCCGAGCTCCGCGAGAGGAGCCACGACCGCCCGGGGCGCGCGACGCCGTCGGGCACCGGACGCCCCGTGCGACGCGACCGCACGGGGCGCGTGCTGCCGGAAGGGGACGGAGACCCGACACGAAGTCCGCCCGACGACGCGCGTGGCGTCAGCGGGCGGCCTGGACGTGCTCCGGAACCGCGTCCCCGGCTCCGGGGACGCGCTCAGCCCAGGTGCACGGCGACCTGGTCGCCCTGCGGCAGGAGCTGCTCCTTGGGACCGCGGATCAGCACCGCGGCGATGACGGCGCCCACGACCAGGGTGACGGCCGTCGCGACGAACGCCGCCGAGTAGCCGTCGACGAACGCGGCGAGCTGCGACGCCTCGTCCGTCACGACCGCCCCCGCGACGACGCCCGCGTAGATGGTCGTGAAGACCGAGAGGCCGATCGAGCCGCCGATCTGCATCGAGGCGTTGACGGTCGCGCTCGCGGCGCCCGCGTCGTGCGGCTCGACGCCCGAGAGGGCCACGTTCTGGAGCGGGACCAGGACCATCGCCATGCCCACGCCGAGCACGATCAGGGCGGGCAGGATCTCGACCGCGTACGACCCGCCGACCGTGATGCGGCTCAGGTAGAGCAGCGCAGCGGCCGCGACCAGGGGCCCGCCGATCATGAGCGGACGGGGGCCGAAGCGCGGGAGGAGCTGGGTGATCACGGGGGCCAGGACGAGCGTCATGATCGTCATGGGCAGGGTGCCCAGGCCCGCGTGCAGGGGCGAGAGGCCCAGCACGATCTGCAGGTGGAGGGCGAGGTACAGCAGCGCACCGATCATGAGCGCACCGAAGATGGCCTGCAGCAGGAACGCGCCGGCCCGGACCTTGTTCGTGAGCACGCGCAGCGGGAGGAGCGGCTGCGCGACGCGGGACTCGATCCAGACGAACAGCGCGATGAGCACGACGCCGGCGGCCAGGCACCCGATGGTCTCGGGCGCGACCCAGCTGTGCTCGGCGAGCGTGAAGCCGTAGACGAGCGAACCGAGCCCGAGGACCACCACGACCGTGCCCAGCACGTCGTACCTGTTGTCCCCCTCGGCCTTGCTCTCACGGATCAGGAGCGCCCCCGCGACGAGCGCGACCACGACGACCGGGACGTTGACCCACAGGCACCAGCGCCAGTCCGCGAACTCGGTGAGCGCGCCACCGAGGACCAGGCCGACCGCGGCCCCGACACCCGCGACCGAACCGAACACGGCGAACGCCGTGTTGCGGTCCTTGCCGCGTGGGAAGGACACCGTGAGCAGCGCGAGGGCCGCGGGGGCGAGCAGCGCTGCGAAGACCCCCTGGAGACCACGCATCGCGATGAGCTCGGTGCCGTTGCGCGCGAGGCCCGCGAGCAACGACGCGACGCCGAAGCCGACCATCCCCAGCAGGTAGGTGCGCTTGCGCCCCCAGTAGTCCGCGATGCGCCCGCCGAGCAGCAGGAGAGCCCCGAACGCGAGCGCGTAGGCCGTGACGACCCACTGGCGCTGGGTGTCCGTGAGGCCGAGCTCGAGCTGGGCCTGCGGGAGGGCGATGTTCACGATCGTCCCGTCGAGCACCACGAGCAGCTGCGTGAGCGCGAGGATGAGCAGGATCCACCAGCGACGAGGCCCCGACGCGCCGGGCGCGTCGTGCTCGGCCGACGCCGAACCATGGGGCTCGGCCGAGGGAGGGACCACCTGGGCCGAGGGCGCAGTGGTGGAGGGAGGAGAAGCGGGCATGACCGACCTTCGGGGACGCAGCGGGGATCGTGGGGTTTCCAGCCCGGATCGAGACGCGTCCGCGAGGTGCCGGACCGTTCGACCGCCCCAACTTCGAAGTCGGACAGACGGACCATCTTAACGTGTCAGCACGTCAGGAAGCGGTGTGAGTTCCCCCACGAGGACTCACCACCGACGTCCGCGCGACCACCACCGCGGCCGCGCGGACGCGGATGTCAGCGCCGGGTCATCGTCGACGGATAGCCGCCTCCGTCCGGATAGACCCACTCGCCGACGAGCACACGGTCGTCGGCGTCGAAGGTCCCCTCGAAGAACGCGGGGCTGTCCTTGACCCCTGCCCAGATGGTCAGGGTGTCGCCGGTGAGGTCGTACACGTAGTCGAGCGTGTTGCCGAGGGAGTCGTAGAAGCGGGACACGACGTCCACACCGACGGGCTCGCCGAACGGGTGGAGGTTGCCGATCACCTCGAGTCCCTTGATCTCCTGCCCGAACTGGTCGAGTCGCACGCGCTGGAGGAGGAAGTACCCACCCTCCATCCACTCGTACGTGACCTCGCCCTCGGCGCCGCCGGTCACACGCCAGGTCCCGACGAGTCGTTCCAGGGCGCGGAGCCCTGCGCTGGGCGGCGCCTGGCCGTCGAGCCCGTAGGCGTCGACTTCCGCTGATCCGGTCGGGACGGTCGCGCTCGCGCCCGTCGTCTCGGCGGGGGTGCTCGTGCTGTCCATGGTCGTTCTCCTTCGTCTCGGCGCCACGTCCGGTCGGCCGCAGTCGTGGAGACCTCGTCACGCCTCCGCACGCTTCGACATCCGGAGACTGTGATGCACATCACAGTTCAAGGGTGTCAAGGCCCGGGCTGCGGTCACGAGGTAGCCGTGAACCGCCCCGCCACCGAAGGAGAACCTCATGTCACGGCAGATCCCGCTCCCACCGTCCCCGAAGCCACCGACGCTCGGCGCCGACCGCACGCAGACGGCGGCGGCGGACCGTTCGAGCACCCGACGCCTGCTGGTCGCGGCCGCGGCCGCGGGTCCGCTCTTCGTCGTCTCCGCAGGCGTGCAGTCCGTCGCCCGGGAGGGCTTCGACCTGCGGGTCCACCCGCTCAGCCAGCTCTCCACCGGAGACCTCGGCTGGGTCCAGATCCTCACCTTCGCCCTGACCGGCCTCGGGCTCCTCGCCCTGGCGGTGACGCACCGACGGATCGTCACCGAGGGAGTCGGACGGCGCGCCGTCCCCGTGCTGCTGGGGATCGCCGGGGTGGGCTTCGTGCTCGCGGGTGTCTTCGTCATGGACCCCGAGAACGGCTTTCCCGTCGGTACGCCCGACGGACCGGCGGACTCGGTGTCGTGGCACGGCGTCGCCCACTCGGTGGCCGCCGCCGTCGCCTTCACCGCGCTCGCCGCCGCGGCCGTGGTCCTCACGGTCCGTGCGGTGCGTGCCCGTCAGGTGTCGGCTGCGATCGGCCACGGGATCGTGGGCCTGGTGCTGCTCGTACCCGTCTCGCCCGAGACCGCGAGCCTCCAGGTCGCGGCCAACGGGCTGATCGCCTTCACCTGGACCACGGTCCTCGCCCTGCGGCTGCGGGCCCGTGCCCTCGGCTGAGAGTCTGGTCTCGAGCCGACCAGCGAACCTTCGAAGGAGAACCACGTGAAGTACCTGTTGCTCGGATACACCCCGACCGCCGCATGGGACGCCGGCTCCGCCGACACGCCGTCCGACGAGGCCCTCGCGGCCTTCGCGGCCTACCAGGAGTTCGAGGCGGAGCTTCGCCGGACCGGAGAGTTCGTGTCGAGCGAGGGCCTGGGCCATCCCGCGATGAGCACGACGGTGCGCCGCACCGACTCCGGCGTCGTCGCGACCGACGGCCCGTTCGCCGAGCTCAAGGAGGTCCTCGCGAGCTTTGCCGTCATCGACTGCGCGAGCCACGAGCGGGCCGTCGAGGTCGTCAGCCGCATGGTCGCGGTCCTGGGCGAGCCCATGGAGATCCGACCGATCATGGGCGACGACTTCGCGGCCTGACGCCCATGACGCCCTCACCAGAGGTGGACCCGCGTGTGAATCCGAGCATCGAGGACCTGCTGCGCTCCGAGGCACCCCAGGTCCTCGGTGCGCTCGTGCGCCGGTTCAGCCGGTTCGACGTCGCCGAGGACGCCGTCCAGGAAGCGCTGCTCGTCGCGAGCACCCGGTGGCCCGTCGAGGGCGTTCCGGTCGAGCCCAGGTCCTGGCTCGTGCGGGTGGCGTACCGCAGGATGATCGACCTCCTGCGTTCCGAGCAGGCGCGCCATCGCCGCGAGCGGACGGTCGGGGAAGCGGCGCTCGCAGAGCAGGCGTCGGGCCGCGAGGTGATCGACGACGACGACAGCCTCACCCTGCTGCTCCTGTGCGCCCACCCGTCCCTCAGCCCGACCTCGCAGGTCGCGCTGACGCTCCGCGCCGTGGGCGGCCTGACGACGGCGGAGGTCGCCCATGCCTACGGCGTGAGCGAGGCGACCATGGGGACGCGGATCAGTCGTGCGAAGCAGCAGCTCCGCCGGGAAGGGACCCGCTTCGTCCCCACCACCTCGGCCGACCGCGACGCACGCCTCGCCTCCGTGCTGCGGGTGCTGTATCTCGTGTTCAACGAGGGCTACACGGCCTCCTCCGGGACGAGCCTCGGCCGTGTCGACCTCTCCCACGAGGCCATCCGGCTCACCCGGCTCGCCCGGTCCCACAGCGCCCAGGACCCCGAGGTCGCCGGGCTCCTCGCCCTCATGCTCCTCACCGAGGCGCGACGTGACGCCCGGACCGACGCCTACGACCACCTGGTGCCCCTCCAGGACCAGGACCGGTCGCGCTGGGACCAGCGGATGATCGAGGAGGGCCGCGCGATCATCGATGCCGTGTGGCCGCTCCGGGCCGTCGGGCCGTACCAGGCGCAAGCCGCGATCGCCGCCGTCCACGCCACGTCGACGAGCGACGCCGGCACCGACTGGCCGCAGATCGCCGCGCTCTACCTCTGGCTCGAGCGCCTCGCACCGACCGGCCCGGTCCGCCTGTCGCGCGTCGTGGCCGTCGCGCGGGCATTCGGCCCGCAGCGCGGGCTCGACCTGCTCGACGCGCTCGACCGCGAGCACGGGCTCGCCGACGACCCCCTCGCAGGCGCGCGAGAGCCCGCGGTACGCGCCCACCTGCTCGACGACCTGGGCCGGCATGCCGACGCGGCCGTCGCCTTCCGCTCGGCAGCGGCCCGCACGCAGAACACGGTGGAGCAGGACTACCTGCTCGACCGGGCGCGCACCAGCACGGCGCGAGAGTCCAGCACGCGCTGACGGCACGCGTGCCCGTGATCGACCTCCTGCCCGAGCGCGGTCCCCGCGAGGGACGCTGCCTGCCGCAGGGTGAGCGGCGCCGTCGGGCCTCCCCGTCCCCCGGCCGGTCCGCCGGCCCGGTGCTAGCGTGGAATCGCCTGTCCCGCGTGGCCTCCGGCCACCCTGTCGCCAGCCGACCACCGCCCTGGCGACCCACGTCCCGGCACTGCCGTCGCCCGAGCGAGGAGCTCCCATGGCCGACGAGACGATCTCCCGACGCGCGGCGGACCTCGCGCGGTCCACCCCGTTCGACCACCTGCTCGGGTTCTTCGCGCACGTCTACCCCGAGCGGCGCGCCCGGCCCGGCGTCCTCGACCTCACGTTCGGGAACCCGCACGACCCCGCCCCGGCCGAGTATGTCGAGGCGCTGCGCGCGAGCGCCGTCCCGCGCGACGAGCACTGGTTCGGCTACAAGGTCAGCGAGCCCGCTGCCCGCGCGGCGGCGGCCGACGCGTTGCGCGGCGTCGTCGGCGTGGCGTTCGAGCCCGACGACGTCCACCTGACCACGGGTGGCTTCACGGCCCTCGCGCTCGCGCTCAAGCTCGTCGCCGACCCCGGCGACGAGGTGGTCTTCAGCATCCCGCCGTGGTTCGCGTACGAGGTGATCGTGCGCGAGGCCGGGCTGGTCCCCGTCAAGGTCCCGATCGTCCCCGAGACGTTCGACCTGGACCTCGATGCGATCGCGGGCGCGATCACCCCGCGGACCCGCGTCGTCCTGGTCAACACGCCCAACAACCCGACGGGTCGCGTCTACCCGGTCGAGCAGCTGCGGCGCCTCGCGGCGCTGCTCGACGAGGCGTCGGCACGCACCGGACGCCGCATCTTCGTGGTCTCGGACGAGCCATACCACCGCATCGTCTACGACGGCACCACGTTCCACAGCCCCACCGAGGTGTACCCCTGGTCGCTGCTCGCGTACAGCTACGGCAAGACGTTGCTCGCGCCGGGCCAGCGCATCGGGTACCTCGCCGTCCCCCCGACCCTGCCCGGCCGCGAGGAGCTGCGTCCCGCGATCGAGGCGCTCCAGATCGCGATCGGGTATGCGTTCCCCAACGCGGTGCTGCAGCACGCGCTGCCGCTGCTCGAGCGGATCCCGTTCGACGTCGCGCTCTACGAGCGCAAGCGGGACCTCATGGTGTCCGGGCTGCGCGAGATCGGCTACGACGTGCACTCGCCCGAGGGCACGTTCTACCTCTTCCCCCGCACGCCCGTGCCCGACGACCGCGCGTTCGAGTCCCTCCTGGCCGAGCACGACGTCCTGGTCCTGGGCGGCAAGTACTTCGAGACCCCCGGCCGCTTCCGCATCTCGCTCACCGCGAGCCTGGAGACCCTCGAGGCCAGCCTGCCGCGGTTCGCGGCGGCATGGGAGAGCGTCCGCTGACCCCTCACCTCGTCCCCGGAGCCGCACGGCACGCGTCATGCCGATGTCACAGGATCGCCACGCGTCGGACATCGTGGTGCCCGATCCTGGCGACGGAGGTGACGCCATGTCAGCAGGAGACGGACTGCGGGTCCAGTCGATCTACGAGGGCTTCTTCAGCGGCGGGGCACGAGTGCTGCACAGCGCGGTCATCACCGGCCTGCACGGCGGGGGCCGGCAGACGCACTCCGTCCTGAGCATCCACCACGCGGTCCTGCGCGAGGGCCTGCTCCAACCCATGACCGAGGACCCGAGGTACCAGGCGCTCCGCGCAGCGGGCATCCAGGTCGCCTCGCTGGGCCGGCGCCCGGGGGCTCCCGCAGGCGCGGCCGCGCCGCGAGGATTCACCGAGGCGGAGCTGTCCACGGCGGCGGATCTCGCCGCGCAGTCCGACGTGGTCCTCTCGCTCAAGGAGCAACCGCTGCGGCTCGTGAACCAGGACGGCTTCCCGGAGCGGCCCGTGATCGCGTGCCTGCACCGGTCCGACCCCCAGCACCAGGGACCTGCCCTCGACGACCTGCTCGCGACCGTCGAGAACGGACGGCTCGTCGGCGCGGTCTGCTGTGCCGAGTCGACCCGGGACGCCTACCGTGCCGCCGGGGTGCCCGCCTCGCTCCTCCACGTGATCCCCAACGGGGTGGACCTCGCACGGTTCCGTCCCCTGGCCCCGCGCCGTCGCGCCGCCCGGCGCGGGATGCTCGGCGTGCCGCTCGACGCGACCGTCGTGGCGTTCGCAGCGCGCTACGACGAGATGAAGGACGTGGCCCTGTTCGTGCGAGCGGCCCGGGCGTTCCTCGCGCGGGCGACGACACGGCACGTGCTGATGTGCGGCGCGGGGATGAGCCCGGCGAACCCGGCCCTGCTCGAGGACCTGCGGGCCTCGTTCGCGGATCGCCCGGACCTGCTCGCGCGGGTCCACCTCCTGGGCGTGCGCCGCGACATGGAGTCGGTCTACGCGGCGGCCGACGTCGTCGCGCTCACCTCGTCGTTCGGCGAGGCGGCCCCGCTGTGCCTCATCGAGGGCGCGATGTGCGGGGCCGTGCCCGTCACGACCGACGTGGGCGACGCCGCGTCGATCGTCGACGGGATCGGCCTGGTCACGTCCAGGGACCCCGCCGCGATCTGCGCGGCGTGGGAGGAGGCGGCCCGACGACGGGACGAGCTGGGCCTCGCGCTCCTGCGCAGCCGACCGCGGTTCAGCCACACGCGGATGATCGCGGCCTACTCGACCGTGATCGAACGCCTCCACCGGGGGCAGCGGGCCGCGCTCGGGGTGCGCTAGTGCTGTGCTCGGCTCACCCGGCACGCAGGAGCGTGACCGGAGAGCGCGAGGCCCACACCGGTTCGACGACGACGCTCGCCAAGCGCCACCCGTCGACGGTCCGGCGAACCTCGAAGCTGTAGACCTCCCCCAGGGTGACGGGCTTGTCGGCGACGGGCTCCCTCTGGGCGAACGTCACGAGCAGGTTCGAGCGCACCGTGGCCTGGTCACCGTCGAGGTCGACCAGCACGTTGCTCACGTGATGCTGGATGCCGTCCTCCGGACGATGGTTGCGTGCGGCCTGCCTCACCACTGCCTCGACCCCCTCGGCAGTCCCCCCAGGGGTGCGCGCGGTCGCGTCCTCGACGAACAGGTCGCGGAGCTGCTCGGCGTCACCGGCGTCCAGGGCGTACCCGAGGCGGAAGACGAGGCGGGTGATCTCGTCACGATCGACCAGCGCTCGGAGCGAACGAGCGAGCTCGTCCAGCGGGGCCGCTCCGCTGGCTGCGGCAGGGTGGGGCGTGGACATGTTGACCTCCGGGGGAAGTTGACCTCGTCGACGATTTTCGTTGGTGAGGCCAACGATACAGATTGTTGGCGCCACCCACAATAGGGCGGCCCCACGAACGATAGGATCGGGGGATGGAGATCGATACCGCCCCCACGCGCCTTCGCACCCTGCCGAGCTGGCTCCTCGCCCAGGCCGCGCTCGAGGCCTCCCGGCGGGTGGCCGAGAGGCTCGCCGGGGTCGGCGCCCACCGGTCCCACTTCGCGGTGCTCACGACTCTCGAGGAGTTCGGGCCCGCGAGCCAGGCCGCGCTCGGCCGCCGGTGCGGGATCGACCGGAGCGACATGGTCGCGCTGGTCGACCGCCTGGTCGCCGACGGCCACGTCGAACGGAACCCCGACCCCTCGGACCGTCGCCGCAACATCATCACCCTGACCGCCACGGGAGCGAAGCGTCTCGACGAGCTCGGAGCGGTGCTCGCCGCAGCCCAGGAGGACCTCCTGGCTCCGCTCGACGACCGCGACCGCCGCCGTCTCGTCGACCTCCTCGACAGGCTCGTCACGCAGCGCGGCCAGGGCTGACCGGCGTCCGCTGACGGGCGGCGCACCGACCCCGGACGGCCTGCCGCGATCCCGGAGCGCTGCGCGCCACCATGCCGTACCTGACCCCAGGCGCTACGGTCGAGGAAACCGCTCAAGGAGGAGAGGTCCCATGACCGGACTCGTCGCCACCGCCTCGATCCACATCGCTGCCCGCCCCGAGAGGGTGTGGGCCGAGCTCGTCCACCCGTCCGCGACCTGGATGCTGGGCGCGAACGTGGAGACGGACTACCAGCCGGGCAGCACCATCACGTTCGAGGGCCAGTACCAGGGAAGGCACTTCGAGGACCACGGCACGGTCCTCGAGGTCGACCGGCCGAAGACACTGCGCTTCACGCACTACTCCCCCGCGAGCGGCGTGCCCGACGTCCCGGAGAACCACCACGAGGTCGCGATCACGCTCGCCCCGGACCCCAAGGGCACGCGCGTGACGATCCGGCAGGACAACAACGACACCCCCGAGGCGGTCGAGCACTCCGAGGAGCTCTGGCGCACCGCGCTCGCCTCGCTCGCCGGGCACGACTAGGTCTCCTCGGTCCGGTCGCCTCCGGTCCCGGTGCCCCTGGCCCGACCGACCTCGGAGACGACGAAGGGCCCCGATCCGTGAGGATCGGGGCCCTTCGTCCGGTCGGCGTCAGACGACCGGGGATCGACAGCCGGTGGCTGCCGTAAGGATCACTCGGCTCCGGCTCGCAGCTCGCCGGTCGGCGGGAGGTCGGCCGTGGAGATGCCCGTCGGCGCGTTGAGCGCCGCGGTCGCGGCCACGCTCACCGGGCCACGCTCGTGGTCGTCCTTGGAGACGCCGCGGAACGTGAACTCGCCCAGCAGGCCTTCGCCCTCGGCGTCGACCAGGACGACCTGGCCGGCCTTGAGCTCGCCGAACAGGATCTTCTCGGAGAGCACGTCCTCGATGTCGCGCTGGATCGCGCGGCGCAGCGGACGAGCACCGAGGACCGGGTCGTAGCCCTTCTCGGAGAGGAGCGTCTTGGCCGCGTCCGTGAGCTCGATGCCCATGTCCTTGTCCTGCAGACGCTTGTCCAGCTTGGCGACCATGAGGTCGACGATCTGGACGATCTCCTTCTGCGAGAGCTGCGGGAAGACCACCACGTCGTCGACGCGGTTGAGGAACTCCGGGCGGAAGTGCTGCTTCAGCTCGTCGTTGACCTTGGCCTTCATGCGGTCGTAGCTCGTCACCAGGTCGCCACCGGCGTTGAAGCCGGTCTGGAGGCCCTTGGCGATGTCCCGCGTACCGAGGTTCGTGGTCATGATGATGACGGTGTTCTTGAAGTCGACCACGCGTCCCTGCGAGTCGGTCAGGCGACCGTCCTCGAGGATCTGCAGGAGCGAGTTGAAGATGTCGGCGTGCGCCTTCTCCACCTCGTCGAACAGGACCACGGAGAACGGACGGCGACGGACCTTCTCCGTGAGCTGGCCACCCTCGTCGTAACCGACGTAGCCGGGAGGCGAGCCGAAGAGACGCGAGACCGTGTGCTTCTCCGAGAACTCGGACATGTCGAGCTGGATGAGCGCGTCCTCGTCCCCGAAGAGGAACTCGGCGAGCGCCTTGGCCAGCTCGGTCTTACCGACACCCGTGGGGCCGGCGAAGATGAACGAACCACCCGGACGCTTGGGGTCCTTGAGGCCTGCCCGCGTGCGACGGATCGCCTGGGAGAGCGCCTTGATGGCCGTCTCCTGGCCGACGACGCGCTTGTGCAGCTCGTCCTCCATCTTCAGCAGGCGTGCGGACTCCTGCTCGGTCAGCTTGAGCACCGGGATGCCGGTCGACATGGCCAGGACCTCGGCGATCAGGTCCTCGTCCACCTCGGCGACGGTGTCCAGGTCTCCGGCCTTCCAGGCCTTCTCCTTGTCGGCGCGCTGCTGCGTGAGCTGCTTCTCGGTGTCGCGCAGGCGCGCGGCCTTCTCGAAGTCCTGCTCGTCGATCGCGGACTCCTTGTCGCGACGCGCCTCGCCGATCTGCTCGTCGAGCTCCTTGAGCTCCGGCGGTGCGGTCATGCGACGGATGCGCAGACGCGCACCGGCCTCGTCGACCAGGTCGATCGCCTTGTCCGGCAGGTACCGGTCGTTGATGTAGCGGTCGGCCAGCGTCGCGGCGGCCACCAGTGCGGCGTCCGTGATGGACACGCGGTGGTGCGCCTCGTAGCGGTCGCGCAGACCCTTGAGGATCTCGATCGCGTGCGGCAGGCTCGGCTCCGAGACGAGGATCGGCTGGAAGCGACGCTCCAGGGCCGGGTCCTTCTCGATGTGCTTGCGGTACTCGTCGAGCGTGGTCGCACCGATGGTCTGGAGCTCACCACGGGCCAGCATCGGCTTGAGGATGCTCGCCGCGTCGATCGCGCCCTCGGCGGCACCCGCACCGACGAGCGTGTGGATCTCGTCGATGAAGAGGATGATGTCGCCGCGCGTGCGGATCTCCTTGAGGACCTTCTTGAGGCGCTCCTCGAAGTCACCGCGGTAGCGGGAACCGGCGACCAGGGCGCCGAGGTCCAGCGTGTAGAGCTGCTTGTCCTTGAGCGTCTCCGGCACGTCGCCACGGACGATGTCCTGGGCGAGGCCCTCGACGACGGCCGTCTTGCCGACACCGGGCTCGCCGATGAGGACGGGGTTGTTCTTGGTGCGGCGCGACAGGACCTGCATGACGCGCTCGATCTCCGAGGTGCGTCCGATGACCGGGTCGAGCTTGCCCTCGCGTGCGGCCTGCGTGAGGTTGCGGCCGAACTGGTCGAGCACGGCCGAGCCGGACGGCTGGCCCTCGGCGGGGCCGCCCGCAGCGACGGGCTCCTTGCCCTGGTACCCGGACAGCAGCTGGATGACCTGCTGGCGCACGCGGTTGAGGTCGGCACCCATCTTGGTGAGGACCTGGGCTGCGACACCCTCTCCCTCGCGGATGAGCCCGAGCAGGATGTGCTCGGTGCCGATGTAGTTGTGGCCGAGCTGAAGGGCCTCGCGGAGCGAGAGCTCCAGGACCTTCTTGGCGCGCGGCGTGAACGGGATGTGCCCGCTGGGGGCCTGCTGGCCCTCGCCGATGATCTCGGTGACCTGCGAGCGCACACCGTCGAGGGAGATGTTCAGGGACTCCAGCGCCTTGGCTGCGACTCCCTCTCCCTCGTGGATGAGGCCGAGCAGGATGTGCTCGGTGCCGATGTAGTTGTGGTTGAGCATCCGTGCCTCTTCTTGGGCAAGGACGACGACCCGACGGGCTCGGTCGGTAAATCTCTCGAACATGTGCTGCTCCTCACGAGCGGCGTACACCCGCACCGGTGGTGCTCAGGCCTGACCGCAACGACTCTATCCGTGACCAACGGGGCCGACCCCACGGATATGCCCTTGTTCGCCAGGGGCGTGACGAGGGGGTCGCTCCGTGACCTTCGGCCGAGCCTCGGAGGGGAGCCTGGACAGACCCCCGCGGGGCGTCCGGCCCGACGGCGCCACGCCCCTCGGGCCCTCGTCTCCAGGGGCGTCGGGCCAGGTCAGGCGGCGCCCGCGACCGCCAGGGTCGAGGGCAGCCAGAGCGCGACCACCAGGACGAGAACGCTCGCGGCGACCTCTCCCATCCCGAACTGCAGGGGCTTCGCCCCGGTCCTCGGTACCCACACCGCCCGGGCGGTCAGGCCGGCGAACAGCAGCACCGCGGGCCACCACGCGAGCCCGGCCGCTGCGAGCGTCACGCTCACGGCGACCCCTGCGGCCACGTGGTAGACGACCGACGCGACCAGGTAGGAGCGCTCGCCGCGCTCCCGGACGAGCGTCTTGACGTAGAGGATCGTCCCCGCGAAGTAGGCCAGCACGAGCACGAAGACGGCCCACACCTGGGGCCAGCCGATCCCCGCGAGGCCCGTGACGCCGTCGGGCAGCGAGACACCCGGCCACAGGTCCGGCGCCGGACCCGTCCCGGCCACGAACGCGACCGGCAGCATGAGGCACGCCGCGAGCACCGTGGCCCCGTCGTTGAGCAGCGAACGCTCGCGCCGCCGGTACGAGCACCACAGGCTCACCCCGAGCAGCGGCAGGAACAGCGGGACCCAGACCAGGAGGTCGGGCCGCAGGGCCAGGACCGCGACGGCTGGGACGACCGTCGCGATCCCGTACGCCCGCACGAGCGGCAGGTAGCGCGCCCTGAAGCGCGACTTGAGCCACAGGCCCGCGGCGAAGAACGCGAAGTACCCCACGAACCACAGGACGGTGAGCGGCACGTGCACCCAGGCCGGACCGCCGAGCACGAGGCCGACCAGCAGCGGCACCGCGAGCATCGCCCACGCGCCGTGCTGGTCGGGGACCCAGCCCGGGCCGCGGCGTCGTCGACGTCCTGCCGGACGCCGCTCAGGTCGCGTGCTCCCCTGGGTCATGCCCAGAGACTGGCACGCGTCCGTGCAGCCCAGGGGGACGTCCCGGCGGGCGGACCAGGCGTCCCGGCCGGTGGACTCACCCGGTCCCCGACGTGCGTTCCCGGCGCGCCGCCAGCATCGTTGACCCGGGAGCACCGCGAGGGCAGGCTCGTGGCAGGGGCACCCGCCAGTCCGAGGGAGGACGATGCACAAGCCGGACGAACCAGCAGGCGCCCATGAGTCGTGGGAGCAGATCGTCGCCCGTTTCGCGCGCTTCAGCGGCGTGGTGGGCGAGATCTCCGACCCGCTCACGTGGGGGCTGGACCTCGAGGAGGAGACCGTCACCGGGACGGGTGACGACCGCGACCCCACCGAGGAGCGGTTCCTGCGCGCCTACGTGTCGTTCGTGGGCGAGGCGGTCGACGTCGAGACGCTCCGCGTCGGCACCGACGACCCCGAGCAGATCGACGACATCGTGCGCGCCGCGCTCAGCGGGGCGCTGGCCTCGCCCCTGCACAACGACGTCCCCGAGGGTGCCGAGGGGCCGACGGGGGCGGACTTCGCGGACGCCTACCAGGACTACCGCTCGGCGATGCGGGCGATCGTCGAGGAGGTCGACCTCGCGGCGCTGCAGCGCACGGCCTTCGTGCTCGACGACGTCTCGCACCCGTGCGTGCGGGTCGCGGTCCGGGGGACGGTCGCGGTGTACGTCCCGATCGGCGACCGGGCCGTGATCGTCTCCGGCCCGACCGACCTCGTGGACCGTCTGGACATCTCCACGGCCCCGATCCGCAACCTCCTGCACGGCGACGACGGGCCTCGGTTCTGACCCGTCCGCGCCCGTCGTCCGGTGCTGACGCCGAGGCGTGATCAAGCAGACACGCCCAGGCGTGACGTGGCCGTCGGGAACGACCAAGATGGGTGGTGCGGACGGTGCACAGTCGCACTGGACGGTCGTCGAGCAAGAGAGCAGGTGACGTCGATGCGTGACGTGGTCGTCGGTGTGGACGGGTCGGTCCAGTCGCAGGAGGCCCTCGACTGGGCCCTGGTCGAGGCGGGCTCACGAGGGGTGCCGCTCACCGCGGTCCTCGCGTGGGAGCCCTCGTGGCAGGACGGTCCGCGCCCGTCGGAGCCCTCCGACTTCAGCCACCTCGCGGACCTCAAGCAGGAGCAGGTCCTGACCCTCCTGGACGAGGCCCGGCACCGGACCGGGGTCGAGACGATCACGCACGCCGAGCAGGTCCAGGGGTCGCCCGCTGCCGCGCTGCTGGCTCGGGCCGAGCACGCCGAGATGCTCGTGGTCGGGCGTCGCGGGCTGGGACGCCTGGGACGGCTGGTGCTGGGGTCGGTGTCCTCGGCCGTCGTGCAGGGGGCCGTTCAGGTCCCGGTCACGGTCGTCCGGTCGAACGAGGAGGACGAGGCCCCCGAGACGGACGGCAGCGTGCCGCGCGTCGTCGTGGGCGTGGACGGTTCGCGCACCTCGGTGCACGCGCTGCGTCACGGCCTCGAGGTCGCCCGCCGCACGGGCGCCGTGCTCGATGCCGTGTTCTGCTGGCAGATCGTCACGCTCGCCCCGCTGCCGGACTCGTGGGGCTGGACCCCACCGATCGACGACTACGAGAAGTTCGCGGGCGAGCAGCTCGACCGCGCGCTCGAGTCCGCGGGCGCGGACCTCCCCGAGGACCAGCTGCGCCGCAGCGTCGTGCACGCGCAGCCCGCCAAGGGCCTGATCGACGCGGCCCGCGGCGCCGAGCGGCTGGTCGTGGGCAACCGTGGCACGGGCGGGTTCGACCGGCTGCTGCTCGGCTCGGTCAGCCGGCAGGCCGTCGAGTACGCGTCGTGCCCGGTGACGGTCGTGCGTCGCCCCGCCGAGGAGTCCTGAGGCGGGTCAGCCCGCGATCGTGAAGGTCGAGGTCACGGTCGGCCCTGCCTCGACCACGCTGCCACCGTTCGCCCGGACGTAGCGCAGCCCGATCGAGTGCTCGCCGGGCGCGAGCCCCGACACGACGCGGTCGAGCGGGCGGCCGTTCGCGCCGTGCAGGTTGCCCGTGGCGTCTCCGTCCACGAAGACCTGCAGGGTCATCCCGGCACGTCCCTCGATCCGGACGTCGATCGACGGCGCCCAGTCCAGGACGGACCCGTCGGCGGGCGTGAGGATCGTGGGCAGCGCGAACGTGAACGGCCCCTGGACGGTGGTGGGCTCGGAGGCCAGCCCGCCGCGCTCCTGGGTCACGGTGAGGCTGTCCCAGCCTCCCCCGCTGCCCGACGGCGTCGCGTGCCACGTTCCGGCCGGCGAGACCTCCGCGGTGGCCAGGACCGAGGACGCCCCGGTCGGGTCGGTGCCGGTCAGGGTGACCGTCGCACCGGCCTCCCCGGTGCCCGAGAGCTCGGGCAGGAAGACCAGCTCGCCCGGCGTCGGGGCGACGAGGGTCGGCGCGACGGGCGGGACGTCGACGGGGTCGACGGGGTCGACGGGGTCGACCGGATCCACAGGGTCCACCGGGTCGGGTGGCACGGGCCCGACGGGCGGCTCGGTGACGACAGGCGCCTCGGGTCCGGCGCCGGCGCCCTGAGGTCGCTGCGAGGAGCCCGTCCCGGGGGAACCTGACGAGCCGGTCCCACCCGAGGGCCCCTGGCCCAGGACCTCGGGCAGGCCCGCCTCGGGGGGCTCGGCCGCCCCGTCGTCCGGGATGTCCGCGGGGTCGGTCGTCCCGGGGGTGCCGACGGTCGGCCCGTCGGCCGATCCTGGCGAGTCGCTCTCGGCGATGAGCTGTTCGGCGACCGCCGGCGGCGCCGCGGCCCAGGGCTGCGCGACGACCAGCACACCGGCCGCGACCGCGACGCCCGCACCGACCAGGGCGAGCACGAGCCCGCCCGAGAAGCCACCCGCGGTCGCCCCGGCCCCCGAGGCCGCCGCACCGAGCGGGCCCGACCCGCCCGACGCTCCGCCCGAGCCGGTGGGACCTGAGGAGGCGAGCTCCGCCGTCGGGCCGACGAACGTCCCTACCGGTGCCGCGCTCGCCGCACCGCCCAGCGCGAACGAGCCTCCGCCCAGGACCGCCGGGACCCCCAGGACCAGCGGGACCAGCAGCAGGCCCAGGCGGGAGGCGACCTGGTCGACCTCCTCGACGAGGATCGAGCACGACAGGCACCCCGTGAGGTGCTCCTCGAACCGGTCCTTCTGACGCGCGCTCAGGGCACCGCGGTTGTAGTCGCCCATCAGCTCGACGGCCCAGCGACACTCCTCGGGCACCGCGGCGGCGTTGACGTGCGCCTGGAGCCACGACCGACGCAGGCCCTCGCGCGCCCGGTACGCGAGCGCCGAGACGGACCCCGCGCTCAGCCCGAGCAGCGGGGCGACCTCCCGGGGGTCCATGCCCTCGACCTCGGTGTACCAGAGCACCGCCTGCCACCGCTCGGGGAGCGCCTTGAACGCCGTGACGGTGACCGAGCCCTCGATCACCCCGTCGGCCATGTCGACCGGGTCCGCGACCTCCGGGACCTCCTCCACGGCGATCGGGTGCGGCGCGTGCGACCAGGAGATCGCGACGCTGCGGACCGTCTGGTAGAGGTAGGGCCGGAACGGACCGGTCGGCCCGTGCCCGCCCTGGATCGCGTTCAGGATGCGCGCGAACGACTCCTGGACCAGGTCGTCCGGGTCGAACGACGACGTGACCCGGCGGGCCGCGCCGCGACCGGCGCCCGCGTGCCGGGTCCACAGGACCCCGTAGGCGTCCCGCGAGCCCTGGCGCACGGCGTCGACGAGCTCCTCGTCGGCCAGTGCCTCGAGGTTCTGCTCGCTCGTCGTCGCCATGGGCGTCCTTCCGGCGTCCCGGGATGACGCCGGGCGCACGATCGGGGGCGCCCCGTGCCTGCCACGAGGTGCCCGTCACGAAGAGAGACACGCCCGGGACGCGATCATGACGCGACGGTGACGTGTCTCTCAGCGGGATCCCGGTGCTGCGGCCGGCGACCGGTCAGTGGGTCCGGACGTCCAGCCCCAGGGACTCGGCGAGGACGAGCGCCTGGGCCGGGTCGACGATCGCGCCCTGCACGGTGCTCGACAGCGGGTCGAGGGACCGGAGGTCGCTGCCCCGCAGGTCCGTCCCCGTGAAGTCGGCCTTGTGCAGCCACGCACCCGACAGGTCGAGGTCTCGCAGCACCGCGCCCTGGCAGCGCGCACCCGTCAGGTCCGCCTCGCGGAACCGCGCGCCGGTCAGCGTCGCGCTGCGCAGGTCGGCTGCCGGGAGACCCACGAACGACCAGTTGCCGCCCACGACCTTCAGGAGGTCGAAGCTGCACTCGGTGAACACCGAACCGACCGCCTTGCAGCGCGTGAAGGTGGTGTCGAAGAACGAGCACCGCGAGAACGTGCAGTTCGCGAAGGCCGAGTCGGTGTGGGTCGACGCGTTGAAGCGCACGTTGCGGAACGTGCACCCGGTGAACGTGGCGCCCGTCGTCGTGATCTCCGAGAAGTCGCAGTCGCCGAACGCCACGCGCTCGAACGTCTCGCCGTCGAGATCACGCCCGTACCAGTCCTCGCGGTCGACCGACGAGTCGGTGGGCGGGGTGGGGTCTCCGTGCGCCTGATCAGCCATGCGAGCGACCGTACCGGGAGGCACCGACGACGCCGACGGCGGCGCCTGTGCCTAGCCGAGCGCTGCCCGGAGGCGTCCCCGCGCGTGGTGGAGCCTGGACTTGACGGTCCCTTCCGGGACGCCGAGCCTGGTCGCCGCGTCCCGGACCGACAGGTCCCGCAGGATGCACAGGTCGGCGACGGAGCGGTAGGGCGGGGCCAGCGTCCTCACCGCGGCACGGACGCGCTCGACGAAGACGCTCGACTGGGCGGCGGTCTCGACCTCGTGCTGAGCCCCGCCCAGGGTCTCCCGCAGCCCCGCGACGCGTCGGAGCAGCCGGTGGGCGCGGATCCTCGCCCGACGGTCGTTCGCGTGGAGGTGGGCCGCCGTGGCGAGAAGCCACGGCAGGATCGACGACTCGACGACGATGTCGCCGCGCCGACGCCACGCGTGCAGGAACGCCCCGGACGCGAGGTCCTCGCTCCGCCCCGCGACGTCGTCGTGCCTGCCGTCCGTGACGATCAACCCCCGGCAACGCCGCAGGACCCGTGCGGAGTGTCGCCGGTAGAGGAGTGCGAACGCCTCCTCGTCCCCGGCCTGGACACGCGCCCACAGCTCCGTCTCGGCCGTCAGGACAGCAGTTGACAGCTCGGCCCCCATCACGTCGCCCCCCAGCGCCCGCCCTGCCGACCGCACCAGCGCCACGCACCGCCCGGTCGATGTGCTCCCAGCATGGTCGACCGGGAACGGGTGCGCTCGCGGAGACGGCCGGCGCCTCGTCCGGGTTCGAGGACGAGGTTCGGTCCCGTGCTCGTCCCGTCCGTCGGGGGCCGCGCGGCGGGTCAGCGACGCGAGAACGCCCGGCGGAACCAGTAGACGGCCAGGCACGCGCCCGCGAGACCGACCATCCAGCCGCCCGTACCCAGCGCCGGGCCGGTCGTGCAGAGGGCCTCGCCACCGGACGGGTCCTCGACGCACCGCCGCACCTGGACCGCGACAGCCAGGAAGGCCACGACCGCCGCCAGCACCGACAGCGCCAACCAGCCCCAGCCGATGCGGCGGGGCGTGCGGTCGTCGTCGGGCACTCCAGGCAGGTCGGGCACCGTCCGAGGGTAGCGGTCACGGGTACCTGCCAGGGGCACCGCACCGTCGCTCAGTGCACGCGCGGCGGGACCTGCACCCGGTCGAGGTCCTCGGCGACCGTGAGCTCGCCGTCGAACACGGTCCTGGCCTCGGCCCAGAACTCCCCCGCGTCCTGGTAGCGCTGCGAGAAGTGCGTGAGGACGAGCGACCGGACGCCGCACTCGGCCGCGACCGTGGCCGCCTGCAGCGCGGTCAGGTGACCGAAGGCGTGCGCGAGGTCGCGGTCCCGGTCGAGGAAGGTCGACTCGATCACGAGCAGGTCGACCCCGCGCGCGAGCGAGAACACCGCGTCGCACAGGCGCGTGTCCATGACGAACGCGAACGACTGCCCCGGGCGCCGGGCGCTCACGTCCTCGAGCCGGACGGTCCGCCCGTCGCCCGTGACCACCGTCCCCTCGCGCTGGAGCATCCCGACCTCGGGGCCCGAGACGCCGGCCGCGGCGAGGAGCTCGGGCACCATGCGCCGCCCCTCGGGCTCGTCGAGCCGGTAACCGAACGCCTCGACACCGTGCTCGAGCCGCTCGGCGCGCAGCGTGAAGACCTGCTCCGGGCGCACGGGCCAGACGACCCCGTCCTCGGCCAGCGGCTGGAGCTCCAGGTCCGCACGGTGGTTGTAGGACGTCGCGTCGATCAGGTGGTCGACCCACGCCGCGCCCGACGCCGGGAACGACACCGGGATCGTGTGCGGCACGCCGTCCAGGCTGATCCGCTGCACGACGCCGGCCAGCCCCAGGCTGTGGTCGCCGTGCAGGTGCGTGATCGCGATCCGCGTCAGGTCCGTCGCCGACACCCCCGCGCGGAGCATCTGCCGCTGCGTCCCCTCGCCCGGGTCGAACAGGACGGCCTCGTCGTCCCAGAACAGGACGTAGCCGTTGTGGTTGCGCGTCCGGGTGGGCACCTGGCTGGCGGTGCCGAGGACGACGAGCTCGCGGCGGGACATGAGCGCACGCTAGCCGCCCGGGGACGCATCAGCACGACGTCTCCCGCCCGCGGAGCCCCGGGCCGCCGGTCCGCGACCTACCAGTCCCTGGCACCTCGGTCCCCCGGCGCCCCGCGGAACGCGTAGATCAGGACCCGGATGCTGAGCACCGCGCCGACGAACAGCATCACGGCGCCGAAGACCGAGTACCAGCTCAGGTCGTTCGTGAGCTGAGGCCCGTTCTCGGCGATCAGGAGGAAGACCCCGCCGACGACGCTCGCCGCAGCGATGATCGTCGAGATGACCTGCTGCACGAGGCTCGTGACGAACTTCCTGTCACCGGGGTCGGAGAACGCCCGGACGTTGACCGTGAACCTCCCCGCCTCGAGGTCGGACGTGATCTTGTTGAGGCGCCGGGGCAGGCGTTCGATCGAGGGAGCGAAGGCCAGGAGCTGCGACCCGGCCTTGGCCCGGATCTTGCGCAGGCTCACCATGTTGCGCAGCAGCTCCTCGCCCTCGTCGCGGGCCGAGGACACCAGCTCGAACGACGGGGACAGGACGTGCAGCGTCCCGTCGAGCGACGCGATGGTGCGGAACGCCGCGGCGACCTGCGGCGGCACGCCCATGCCCGCGTCGTTCACGAGCCGGACCATCGAGGCGAACAGCGACCCGCTGTTCGCGGCCCCTCCGCCGCGGAACCGCAGGATGAGCTGGCCGACCGAGCGCTCGAACCGGCGCTCGTCGAAGCTCTCGGGCTGGTCGAGGAGCTCGATGAGCGCGTCGGTCGCCGCGATCGAGTCGTCCGCCTCGACCGCGAGCAGCACGGCCGCGAGCGCGACCCGCTCGGCCTCGTCGAGCCGGCCCACCGACCCGAAGTCGAGCAGCCCGAGCGAGCCGTCGTCGCGCAGCAGGACGTTGCCCGGGTGCAGGTCGGCGTGGAAGACCCCGGTCACGACGATCTGGTCGAGCGTGACGCGCAGCAGGCGGGCCGCGATGTCGTGGCGCGCGTCGTCGTCGAACGTCGTGAGCAGCTCGGCCGCGTCCCCGACGGGCGTCCCGTCGAGGCGGTCCATGACCAGGAGCGTCGAGCTCGACAGCTCCGGGTAGACGCGCGGGATCTCGACGAGGGGCACGTTCGCGTCGGGGTCCTCGCCCTGGTGCAGGCCGGGCAGCGGGTGCCGCCGCGAGCGCCTGACGGTCGCGAGCGCCCCTTGCACGTTGAGCGTGTTCTCGAGCTCGGTCGTGTAGTCGAGCTCCTCGCGCAACGAGGCCGCGAATCCCTCGGCGAGGTCCATGATGCCCAGCGACGGACCCCAGGACGTGTCGCGCTGGAGCCGGCGCGCGATCCGCAGCACGATCCGCAGGTCGCCCAGGACCTGGGTGCGGGCCCCGGGCCGCTGGACCTTGACGACCACCTCGCGGCCGTCGAGGAGCGTCGCGCAGTGCACCTGGCCGACCGACGCCGACGCGATCGGGTCCGGGTCGAAGTGCGCGAACACCGTGTCCACGGGGGCGCCGATCGACCGCGTGACCATGCCCTCGATCTGCGCCCAGGGGGCGGGCGGGACCTGGCTCTGGAGCCGGGACAGCTCCTCGACGTACACCGCGGGTAGGAGGTCCGCGCGCGTCGAGAGCATCTGGCCGAGCTTCACGAACGTCACGCCCGCGTCGCTCAGTGCGGCCCGCAGCTCGCGGGCCACGGCCCGCTCCTCGGTGTCCGTGGTCCGCTGGTGGCTGCGCCGGCGCGCCCCGCGGCCGAAGAACCCGCCCAGCCCGTGCCGCAGCATGATCCCCATGATCTGCGCGTAGCGCCACATGTCCTTGGACCCGCTGCGGAGCTCGACGACAGCGCGCCAGGGCGTCGGGATGCTGCCCGTCGGCACCAGGAGCTCCAGGACGAGCAGCAGCCCGAGGCCGATCACGAACGACCACGCCCACGCGAGGACGATGATCACGAGCACGACCCCGGGATGGACCGTGAGCGACCCGTCGGCCTCCTGCACGCCGAGCTGCTGGAACCCCTCGGTGAGCCCCCACGACCCGATCGAGACCACGAAGACCGTCATGAGGATCGAGCGGATCCACCCGACCGGGACCCCCAGGACCCTGCGGGCCGTCGCCGCGAGCAGGAGGACCATGACGATCGTCGCGACGGCCGTGAACAGCGCCGTCGCGATCGAGGAGAGGATCTGCATGCCCCCTACTCTCCCGCGCACCGGGAGGGGGCGCAGGCGGACACGCTCGCCGCGGGCGGGGGCGCTCGCCCATGGGCCCGGCGCCTCGACCGCCTGACCGAGCCGGCCCTCACGCAGTCGTCGGGGAGCGCGCCCTACGATGCTCAGGTGTCCCGGACCAAGGCCGTCGTCGTCGCGTGCGTCACGCTCGTGGGTCTCGCGCTGACCTACGAGGCAGGGGCGATCCTCCTGGCCGAGTCCGACGAGGGAGGGATCCCGCCCGCCTCCGCGGTCCCCGCGCTCCCGCAGGGTGTCACGATCACGACCGACGGGATGGGGTGCGGTTCGGGTGGCTGCTGGCGCGAGCTGACCCTGTCCGGCCCGCCGGGGCAGTCACCCGCCGACCTCGCCGCGAGTGCAGCCCCCGCGGGCCAGACGTGCACCGGACGAAGCTGGATCACCGCGCGCCGCGTCTGCTCTAACGTCACCGTGGCGGGGGACGAGGTGCGGTTGAACGTGTACTACGACCGACCGCTCGGGCTCTGACCTCGGCCAGCGGGGTCGCCGGTTCGCGGTCGGCTAGGCCGACGCAGCGTCCTCGGTGTCCTCCTCCGCGGCTCCCGAGCGCTCGAGCGCGCCCCGGTAGACCCGCAGCCGCTCGACCTGGAGCTCGGAGAACATGGGCGCGTCGACGTCCTCGATGGGCGTCGTCCGCAGGAAGGTCAGGATCTCGCTCTGCGTCTCGTCGATCTCGGCCAGTCGTGCTCGGTCGGCGTCGTCGAGGAGCTGCCAGACGTCGACGAAGGTGGGAGCGTGCATCCACCCAGTTTCAGGTACCCGCCGCCCGAGCGCACGCCGGTCGGGCATCGAGTGACGGCCGTCACAGGCAGGTGCCGGCGCGGAGCACGGCACGGGGGCAAGCCCGGGCGCGACGCCCGCACGAGGCGCGCGACGCCGTCGGGCACTCACGCACACCGGGCGAACCGGACGCCCTGCGGCCATGATGGGAGGGCCCCCGACACCCGTCCCCCACCCGAACGGAAGCCCCTCATGACGAACCTCGAGCTGCTCACGGACGCGCACCTCACCCGCGCCCGGGACGGCGACAACGGCCGCAGCGCGGAGGTCGTGCTGCACGACGGCGTCCTGCGCCAGACCATCATCGCGATCCTCGCAGGCATCGAGCTGGGCGAGCACAACGCTCCCCCGGCCGCGAGCATCCAGGTCCTGCGCGGGCGCGTGCGGGTCACCGCGCTGGGTGGCGACGAGGAGGTCGGGACGGGCGAGCTGCGCGTGATCACGCACGAGCGGCACGCCGTCACGGCGCTCGAGGACTCGGCGTTCCTCCTGACCACCGTGACGAGCGTGCCCCCGGCGCAGTGACGAGCGTGCCCGCGGCGCAGTGACACCCGTGCCCGCGGCCGGCTAGCCCCGGCTCGGCGGCCCTCCCGTGCCCCCGGCGGGGAACTGACCTCCCCCGCCGCGCGGCATCTGGCCGCGCTGCTGCGTGCTGCCGCTGTTCCCGAGGCCCGTGAGGCCCGTCGAGGACTCCTCGTCGGTCACGATCTCCTGGGTCAGGTCCGCGAGGACCACCTCGTCGCCCGCCTCGAGCCCCGAGGTGATCTCGGTGGTCTCCTGCCCGACGGCGCCGACCTCCACGGTCACGTCCGTCACCGTCCCGTCGCGCAGGACCGCGACGGTGCGCGCGGTCCCCGTCGCGCGCACGGCCGACGTCGGGACGACCAGCACGTCCGTTCCACCCGCGACCGTGATCGACGCCTGCGCCGAGGACCCCTCGTACAGGGTCTCGTCCTGCGGGTCGAGCGCGATCGTCACGGGGTACTCGGGCGTCGAGGACGTGCTCGTGCTGAGCACCCCGATGCTGCTGACCGTGCCCGTGCGCACGGTCGGGTCGTCGGACACGGTCACGGCCGTCTCCTGCCCGACGGCGAGGCTCACCACCGCGGTCAACGGCACCGTGGTCTCGACGACGTAGCCGTCGGCGCCCAGGACCGTCATGACGGCAGAGGTCGACGAGGCCTCGACCTGGTCGCCCACCGCGAGCGCGACCTGCGCGACCGTGCCTGCGATCGGGCTCGTCAGGGTCGAGCGCTGCGCGTCGGCCTGGGCGATCGCAACCTGGGCCTCGGCGAGGTCGATCGCAGCACGGTCCGCCAGGACCTGCTGGGCCGACGCGGCCTGCTGGCTCGTCGCGCTGCCGCCCGAGGTGGGGCCGGTGGCGCCCGACCCGCTGCCTCCTGTCCCGCTCGCGCCGCCGGGGCCGGTCGCGCCGGAGCCGCCGGAGCCGCCGGAGCCTGAGCTTCCGTCGCCGCTCGAGGGGCCTGCCGGAGTGCCAGAGGATCCACCGCTCGTGCCGCTGCCGCCGCTTCCGGTGCCGCTGTCACCGCTGCTGCCCGGAGTCTGCCCCTCGGACCCGCCCGCCTGGTCGGCGGCCAGCGCCTCCTGCGCCGTCTGGATCGCGGCGTCGAGCTGGGCCGCGAGGTCGAGCAGCGAGTGCTGGGCGCCGTCGACGTCGGTCTGCGCACCGAGGGCCGCGGTGATGGCCTCCTGGCAGGTCGTGAGCGCGGCCGCGAGGTCGACGCCTGCTGCTGAGGTCTCGTCCTGGGCGGGTGCCCCTGCGCCTGTGTCGTCGTCGGCATCGTCGGCCTCGCCCCCGGCCGGAGCGGACGGGAGGTCCTCGTCGGTCGCCGCGAGGAACGCCGCGCACGCCTCCTGCGAGCCGACGACGCTCGTCGAGCTCGACTCGAGCGCTGCGGTCGCGGCGTCGTACCCGTCGAGCAGTGCCTGCTGGGCGAGCTCGACGGCCTCGAGCGCCTGTGCGACCTCGGCCGAAGGTGACGCACTTCCCGGCGACGGTGAGGTCGCTGCCGCTGACGGAGTCGTCGTCGCGACGGCCTGCGTCACCACCGTGGGCGAACCCGTCACCCTCGCGACGGCCTGCGACACCCCGGACGTGCCGGCGGACGAGGTCGAGGCGATCGACGCCGAGGTGCCGGACGTCCGGGTCGACGTGCCGGTGGAAGAGGACGCGTTGGAAGACAGGCCGGCCGCCGTGCTGCTCGACGACGTCTGCGACGCGAGGTCGTCCTCGAGCGTCTGCTCGGCCCGCGCCAGGGTCTCCTGCGCGGACTCGACCGCGTCCTCGAGCTCGGTGAGGTCGAGCGTCGCGAGCACGTCGCCCGCGCTCACGGAGTCCCCCACGCCGACGGCCACGGTCGCGACCGTGCCCGCGACCGAGAACGCGGCGTCGGCCCGCGCGGCCGACGCGACGGTCCCGGCCGCGTCCACGGTCTGGGTGACCTCTCCTGTGGCCGCGGTCGCGGTCCGGTAGGTCCCGGCGCTCCCCCGGTTCGCGGCGAAGGCCGCCCCCGCCCCGACGAGGCTCACGACCACGACCGCCGAGACCCCCGACACGACGAGCTTGCGGCGACGCTTGGCTGCCCGCCGCACCGAGGCAGAGGTCCGCACCGGCTCGTCGGCCGTCACGGCTGCCTCGGTCGCGGCCGTCGGGTCCTGGTCGGCCACGCCCCGCTCGGTCGTGCCCCGGTCCGCCCGGCGGGCACGCGGCGTCGGCTCACGCATCGTCGTTCCCGCTCTCGCTCGACGTGTCCTGCCCGCCGCGGCCACCGCCCTGTCCGGGCCCGCCGTCGCCACCGGGGCCGCCCTGGCCCATACGACCGAAGCCGGTCGAGCACTCGCCGTCGACGGCGTCGGACAGGGTCAGGCTCGTCGCGGTCACGGTGCCCGAGGTGTCGGTCGCCGCCCCCGACGTGGAGCCGTCGGACGAGCCGCCGGACGTACCTCCCGCCGGCTGCGTCCCGACGCTCACGCACAGCCCGACAGCGAGCGCCGAGGTGTCCGCCGCTGTGGTCGTCGTGTAGGTGGTCGAGCCGTCCACGGTCACGGTCGAGCTCGTCGGCCCGGCGGTCGACGCGTCGTTCGCCCCGTCGCCCGCCCCCGGTCCGGACGAGCCGCTCGACTCGACCGTGATCTCGGTACCGGCCACGGCCGTGACCTTCCCGACCACGATCCCGCCGAACCCGCCTCCGCTCGGGCGATCGGCGCCGTCGGGCATGTCCGTGGGCAGGTCGGTCGGGGCGCCCTCCGGGCGCTCGGGGCGATCCCCCGCGTCGCCCGCAGCGTCCTCCCCTGCCGGGGCATCGCCCGAGGGGCGTTGACCGCCCCCGCCGAACCCGCCCGAGCACTCACCGTCGACCGGCGCGGTCACGGCCACGCTCGTGGCAGCGGCCGCTGCCGAGCCGTCGGCGCTCCCCGTGACAACGAACACGCACGACCCCTCGGTCACGGCGTCGAGCGTCGTGGTCGTGGTCCGCGAGACCGTCGTGTCGGCGGAGTACGCGACCGCGGTCTGTGAGTCGGAGGACTGGACCTGGAGCACGCCGTCGGAGATCGCCGCGATCTCGCCGGAGATCCCCCGGGGCCCGCTCTGGCCGCCCTGCCCTCCGCGGCTGGCTCCGTCCTGCGCGCTGTCGGTCGCGGTGCTCTCGGCGTCCGAGGCGCTGCCCGCGTCTCCGCCCGAGCAGGCGCTCAGCAGCAGGCTCGCGCCCAGGAGGACCGCAGGGGCGGCAAGCAGGCGGCGCGAGCGCGTCGACCGGGTCGCAGGGCTCGTGCGGACGGTGGTGGTGTTCATGAGTCTCTCCTCGACGGTTCCGCGACGACGCGCGGGACGGACGGATTCAGGGCGCCCGGACGGCACGGCGTGGCCGGACGAGCGCTGGGACGAAGCACGGACGGGAGCGGCACGGTCACTCCGACCGCAGGGCGTCGATGGGCGCGAGCCGCGCCGCCCGGACGGCGGGGTAGACGCCGAACACGACGCCGATCACCAGGGCGACCACGATCGACCCCACGACCGCGGCGGGGAGCACCACGATCGAGGTGCCCAGCACGCCGGGCAGGGCCTTGGCCGCGACGATCCCCAGGGCCGCGCCGATCACCCCGCCCGCGAGGCCGAGGATCGACGCCTCGACCAGGAACTGGCGGCGGATCGCCCACGGCGGCGCGCCCAGCGCCTTGCGGAGCCCGATCTCGCGCGTCCGCTCGGTGACCGACACGAGCATGATGTTCATGACGCCGATCCCGCCGACGAGCAGCGAGAGCGCCGCGATCCCCGTGAGCAGGACCGTGAGCGTCCGGTAGACCGACGTCGCCGTGGACACCAGGGCGTCCTGGCTGTTGATCGAGAAGTCGGCCGAGTCGGCGTCGGTGATGCCGTGCAGGTTGAGCAGCACCGCCTCGGCCTCCTGGTAGGCCGCGGACAGGACGTCCTCGGAGGCGGCCTTGAGGTAGATGGTCGAGACCGACGAGCGGGACGTGCCGCCCATGACCTGGTTGGCCGCGGTGCTCAGCGGGATGACGGCCATGTCGTCGAGGTCGCTCGACGAGTCCGCCCCGGCCTCGGCCAGGACACCGACGACGGAGAAGACCGTGCCCTCGATCGTGACGCTGCGCCCGACGGCGTCGGGGGACCCGAACAGCTCGGTCGCGGTCTCGGCACCCAGCACCACGACCGTGGCCTGGTCCGCCTCGTCCTCCGCCATGAAGAACTCGCCCAGGGCGAGGTCGCGCGAGCGGACGTCGGTCCAGTCCTCGGTCGTCCCGACGACCTGGGTGGTCCAGTTGGTCTCGCTCGTCTCGACCGAGAGCGACGACGTCTTCTCGGGGGCGACCCCGGCGACGTCGGGCGCGTTGACGTCCGAGGCGAGGGCCTCGGCGTCCGAGCGCGTGAGGGTCGCGCCCGACCCGAACCCGCCGCGCATCCCCTCGCTGTCCGTGCTGGATCCGGGCGTGACGATCAGGAGGTTCGAGCCGAGCGCACTGATCTGCTCGCTCACGTCCTTCTGCGTCCCCAGCCCGAGGCCCACGGTGAGGATCACCGCGGCGATCCCGATGAGGATGCCGAGGACGGTCAGGAGCGAGCGCATCGCGTGCGACCGCACCGCGGTCCAGCCCGTGAGGAGGGTCTCGCGCCAGGTCATGCGACCACCCCCGACGTCAGGGTGTCGCTCTGGATCAGGCCGTCCCGGACGCGCACGATCCTGCGCGCGCGCTCGGCGACCTCGAGCTCGTGCGTGATGAGGACGATCGTGCGGCCCTGCGCGTGCAGGTCGTCGAACAGCCCCAGGACATCCTCGGTCGAGGCCGAGTCGAGGTTCCCGGTCGGCTCGTCCGCGAGGATCATCGCCGGTTCGCCCACCAACGCGCGAGCCACGGCGACGCGCTGCTGCTGGCCGCCCGAGAGCTCGCCGGGCCGGTTCGCGAGCCGGTCGCCCAGGCCCACGCGCTCGAGCGCGGCGGTCGCCCGTGCGCGGCGCTCGTCGGCCGGGACGCGCCGGTAGGTCAGCGGGAGCTCGACGTTGCGCCACGCCGACAGCGAGGGCAGCAGGTGGAACTGCTGGAACACGAAGCCGATCTGGTGGTTGCGGATCGCGGCCAGGTCCTCCTCGTCCAGGTCGCCCACGTCGTCGCCCGCGAGGCGGTACTGCCCGGTCGTGAGGACGTCGAGGCAGCCCAGGATGTTCATGAGCGTCGACTTGCCGGACCCCGAGGGGCCCATGATCGCGACGTACTCCCCCTGACGGATCGCGAGGTCCACGCCGCGCAGCGCCTCGAACTCGACCGAGCCCGTGCGGTAGGTCTTGCCCGCGGCGTGCAGCTCGATGACAGGCCTCTGCCCGACGACGCCGCTCCCGGCCTCCCGCGGCTCGCCCTCGCGGTGGTGGGACCAGGCACCCAGGGCGAGCGACGCCGTCGGGCCGGAGAGGTCAGCCATTGCGCGGTCCCCCGCCCTGGCCGCCCGGGCCACCCATCTGGCTCGGGTCGAAGCCCTCGGGGAGCTGGCTCGGGTCGAAGCTCCCGCCGCCGGGCATCTGCCCGGTCTGGCCCGACTCGTCGCCGCCCGTGCCGGTCTCGGTCCGCTGGACCACCTGGACCAGGACCTCGTCGCCCTCCTCGAGGCCGCTCGTGATCTCGACCAGGCTCCCGGTCGTCTCGCCGACCGTCACGACCGTGGTGACCTCCTCGCCGTCCTCGCCCGCCTGCGTCACGACCGACTCGCCGTCGACCGTGCGGACCGCGGCGGTCGGCACCGTGAGCACGTCGGTGCGACGCTCGTAGATGATCTCGGCGTCGGCGCTCACGCCGTCGTGCAGGCCCTCGGGCGAGCCCGTCACCGAGATCGTGACCGGGTACGTCGCGGTGCCCGACGTCGTCGAGGGCAGCAGGCCGATCGTCGCGACCGTCCCGAAGACCGTGTCCTCGAGCCCGTCGACCGTGAGCTCGACCTGGTTGCCGACCGCGAGGTGCGGCAGGTCGGCGTCGCCCACCGTGGCCATCGCCTCCCAGGCGTCGGTGCCCACGATCACGAAAGCCGCGCCCGACGACGTGGTCGTGGCGCTGCTCGTCGCGCCAGGTGCGGCCCCGCTCGCGCCGGTCCCGCCCGTCGCGCCGGAGCCGGTGCCGGCGGTGCCGCCGCTGCTGCCGGAACCCGACGCGCTCGACGTCGACCCGGTGACGGCCTGCCCGACCGACACGTTGACCTCGGTCACGAGTCCCGCAGCCGGAGCGGTGAGCGTCGCGCCCGCGAGCGCCGCCTCGGCCGCGGTGACCGCGGACTGCGCGACCTCGACCTGCGCCTGGTCCGCGCTGATGCGCGCGAGGTCGGCGGCCGATCCGTCGGACGCGTCCTGGCTGTCGGCGAGCGTCGCCTGCGCCTCGGCGAGGTCGGCCCGCGCGGACAGGACCGCGGCGTCGAGCTGGAGGGTGTCGATCGTCGCGAGCGCCTGTCCCTCCTCGACCGTGTCGCCCGCCTGGACGTCGACGGCCGTCACGGTGCCCGACCCGGCGAAGGCGACCTCTTCCTGGATGCTCGGCGTCAGGGTCGCGGTCGTCGTGACGCTCTGCTGGACCGTGCTGAGGCTCGCGGCGACCGACTGCGTGGTCGCCTCGGGAGCGGCAGCGGCCGACGAGGGGTGGCGGAGCACGAACCAGTAGACGGCACCGGCCACGAGCACCAGGACGAGCGCCCCGGCGACCACCCGCGTCCTGGTGCTCGTGCGTCTGAGCAGCTGACTCATGTTCTCCCTCACGTCCTGCGCGCACGAGGGCGCGGCGGTCACTGGGGGCGACGGTAGGGAGCGGTACTGGGGTCGTGCTGTCACGAACCTATGGGGAGGCTATGAATCGTGGGACGGGGCTGACCTCTGGGTGCCGAGCACGAGGTCGCGGTCGTTCTCGAGCTCAGAGCGACCGCAACCTCGTGCTCGGCAACCGACGGGGTGCGGTCCTCCTCTTGACGGACCGGGAATGCTGCGGCAGGATCATGAGTTATCGATACCCCAGGGGGGTATTGCCGCGCGAAGGCTCGCCCGGCGCGATACGAGGAAGGACGGGACGATGAATCCCATGGACCACGACGAGCACGCGGGCCACGCGGGCCACGACGTGACCGGCACGCACACCGACCGCTCGGAACACGCCGGCCACGACATGACCGCGATGCCCGGCACCGATGGTGCGGCCCACGCAGGTCACGCAGGTCACGCAGGTCATGCAGGCCACGGCGGCCACTCGGGCCACGTCGCGATGTTCCGCCGCCTGTTCTGGATCATGCTGGCCCTCGCGGTCCCCACGGTCCTCGCGAGCGAGATGTTCGCGTCGATCATCGGCTACTCGCTGCCCGACGTCCCGGGCATCGCCTGGGTCTCACCGGTCCTCGGCACGATCATGTTCGTCTGGGGCGGCAGGCCGTTCCTCACGGGCGCGGTCGACGAGCTCAGGGCCCGCAAGCCCGGGATGATGCTGCTCATCGCGCTCGCGATCACGGTCGCGTTCGTGTCGTCGTGGGGCGCGAGCCTGGGGATCCTGTCGCACGAGCTCGACTTCTGGTGGGAGCTCGCGCTCCTGGTCGTCATCATGCTGCTGGGCCACTGGATCGAGATGCGCTCGCTGGCGCAGTCGTCGTCGGCCCTCGAGTCGCTCGCGGCTCTGCTGCCCGACGAGGCCGAGCGCGTGGGCGACGACGGCCAGGTGACCACGGTGTCGCCGACGGACCTCGTGGTGGGGGACGTCGTCGTCGTGCGCCCTGGCGGGCGCGTGCCTGCCGACGGCGTGGTCTCCGAGGGCACCGCGGACGTCGACGAGTCGATGATCACGGGCGAGTCGCGCCCGGTGCGCCGGACGGTCGGCGACCACGTCGTGGCCGGGACGGTCGCGACCGACCAGGCGCTGCGCGTGAAGGTCGACGCGGTCGGCGACGACACGGCCCTCGCGGGCATCCAGCGCCTCGTGGCCGAGGCTCAGGCCTCGTCGTCGCACGCCCAGCGCCTCGCCGACCGTGCCGCGGGCTGGCTCTTCTGGTTCGCGCTGGGCGCCGCGGTCCTGACCCTGGTCGCGTGGAGCATCTGGGGCACACCGGAGGACGCCCTGATCCGGACCATCACGGTCCTGGTCATCGCGTGCCCCCACGCGCTGGGTCTCGCGATCCCGCTCGTCGTGTCGATCTCGACCGAGCGCGCGGCCAAGGCCGGCGTGCTCGTCAAGGACCGCATGGCGCTCGAGCAGATGCGCACGGTCGACGCCGTCCTGTTCGACAAGACCGGCACCCTGACCAAGGGCGAGCCCGTCGTGACGCACGTGACCGTGGCGTCGGGCACCGAGGAGGACCTGCTCGCGCTGGCCGCGGCCGTGGAGGCCGACTCTCAGCACCCGCTGGCCCGCGCGATCGTGAGCGCTGCCGCGGACAGGGGCGTGCGGGTCCCGCGCGCCGAGGACTTCCGGTCGTCGACGGCCGTGGGCGTCTCGGGCCTGGTGGACGGTCGCCGCATCGCGGTCGGTGGCCCCTCGCTCCTGCGCGAGCATGGCCTGTCTCCCCTGCCCGACGTCGCCGCGTGGGAGAGCGAGGGCGCGACGGTCCTGCACGCGCTCGCCCTCTCGGACGGGTCAGCCGGCGGGTCCGCGGGCAGCGCCGTCATCCTCGGCGCGTTCGCCCTGGCCGACGAGATCCGGCCCGAGTCCCGCGAGGCGATCGACGCCCTGCACCGTCGCGGCATCCGCGTCGTCATGATCACGGGTGACGCCCAGGCCGTGGCGCAGTCGGTCGCGGACGAGCTCGGCATCGACGAGGTCTTCGCCGGTGTGCGCCCGGGAGACAAGGGCGCCAAGGTCTCCGAGCTCCAGGCCCGTGGGCACAAGGTCGCGATGGTCGGCGACGGCGTCAACGACGCCCCGGCGCTCGCGCAGGCGGACGTGGGCATCGCGATCGGCGCGGGCACCGACGTCGCCATCGCGTCGGCAGGGGTCATCCTCGCGAGCGACGACCCTCGATCGGTCCTGTCCGTGATCGAGCTGTCCACGGCGAGCTACAGCAAGATGAAGCAGAACCTGTGGTGGGCCGCCGGGTACAACCTGGTGTCCGTGCCGCTCGCGGCGGGAGTCCTGGCCCCGGTCGGGTTCGTCATGCCCATGGCCGTGGGCGCGCTGCTCATGTCCCTGTCGACCGTGATCGTGGCCCTCAACGCGCAGCTCCTGCGCCGGCTGGACCTCGACCCGGCTCGCGTGGCCGCGTCCTGAGCCCCGTGCCCGTCCTGTCGTCCGCGCTGCGGCCCCCGCGAACCTCCGGCCCCGTCCGGCGGTTCGCGGTGCTGCTCGGGATGCTGGTGCTGCTCGGCGGGTTCGTCGGGATGCACCAGATGTCGGGCAGCCCCGTGACGCACGGCACGACGCACACGGCCGCCGCAGGCACGACGAGCCCGGCGAGCCACACGGTGGGCGACGTCGGCGCGGAGGAGGGGGCGCCGTCGGGCACGGGGCACGGCGAGCTCGAGGCGATGTGCCTCATGGTGCTCGTCGCGCTCGTGTCGCTCGCAGGCCCGGCGCTGTGGCGTCGCCTGCCCGACGGCGTCACGCACCTCGCGCGCGTCGTCGCACCCTGGTCGCGGCCCGGGTGGGCGCTGCGTCCGCCGTCTCTCGTCGCGCTCGGGATCAGTCGGAGATAGGAGCTCGGCCCGGACGGGGCCGCAGCACGCCATCACCGCCGCGAGGGCTCGCGGCACACCGACACACCTGAAGGACCACTGATGAACAAGCACACCCTGACCAGGGCCACGATCGGTCTGACGCTCGGCTCGACGCTGCTCCTCGCGGGCTGCACCGACGGGGGCGACGGCGCAACGGGAGACATGGAGGGCCACGACATGGGCGAGAACACCTCGCAGGGCACGCCGGACGCAGGAGCCGACGCCTCGGCGAACGACGCGGACGTGATGTTCGCGCAGATGATGATCCCGCACCACGAGCAGGCGCTCGTGATGTCACGGATCGTGCTCGACACCAACGGTGTCGACCCAGCGGTCGTCGACCTCGCAACCCGCATCGAGGGTGCACAGGCGCCGGAGATCGAGCGCATGAACGGGTTCCTCGAGGAGTGGGGAGCCGGGTCGACAGGCGACCACTCGGGGCACTCCATGGACGGGATGCTCACCGACGAGGAGATCCAGGCGCTCGAGGACGCAGACGCCACGACGGTCTCGCGACTGTTCCTCGAGGGCATGATCGCGCACCACCAGGGTGCCGTGGACATGGCCGAGGCCGAGCTCGCCGACGGCGAGAACCCCGAGGCGCGCGAGCTGGCGCAGGCCATCATCGACGCGCAGGAGGCCGAGATCGCTGAGATGCAGGAGCTGCTCGCGGGGCTGTAGGCGGCCGCGGGGCGGCGCTTGCTGGGTGCCGAGCGCCTGGCTGCGCACCGGCCACGGGTGCCGAGCACGAGGTTGCGGTCGATTTGAGCACGTCCGCGACCGCAACCTCGTGCTCGACCGCACGGAACCTCGTGGTCGTCGGCAGCCCCGCCCTTCATGGCCGAGCATGCGGTTGTCGTCCGAAATCCCCAGGAGACGGACGACAACCGCATGCTCGAGGAACGGCGACCGCATGCTCGGCACCGACCAGCCCGCCGCTGCAACACTGGACCCATGACGCGATCCCCAGCTCCAGCGGTCGGCGGGCTCCTCCTCACCCCGGGCGCCGGGGCCGGGCGCGACCACCCGACGCTCGTCGCGGTCGAGGAGGCCGTGGCGCCGCTGCCCGTGCGGCGGGTCGACTTCCCGTACCGGATCGCCGGGAAGCGCATGCCCGACCGTGCGCCGGTCGCCGTCGCGCACCTGGTCGAGGAGGCCGGGCGCTTCGCTGCCGAGGAGGGCTTCGCGCCGGACCGGCTCGTGCTCGGCGGCCGGTCGTACGGCGGGCGCATGTGCTCGATCGCCGTGGCCGAGGGGCTGCCTGCGGCCGGGCTCGTGCTGCTGAGCTACCCCCTGCACCCGCCGGGCAAGCCCGACAAGCTGCGCGTCGACCACTTCCCGCAGCTCACGGTCCCCGTGCTGTTCGTGTCGGGCACGACCGACCCGTTCGGCTCGCCCGAGGAGTTCGACGAGCACGTCGCCGCGATCCCCGGCCCTGTCACGCAGGTACGCCTGCCCGGGGCGCACGACGTCCGGAACGACCACGCGGCGGTGAGCGACGCCGTCGTGCAGTGGTTGGCGACGCTCTGAGCCGCCCCGCGCGGGGGTGACCGGTCGCTCGCTGCGGGCCGCTACCGGGAGGATCCGGAGCACCTGCCCGACGGCGCGGCCGCCGTCCCGCACGCGGCGGCACCCCGGTCTCGACCACCTCCGCGTCGGCGGCGAAGGGCCTGGAACCGGAAGGGTTGGCAACAGTTTGGTAGCGCTTCCACATTCACCCGGAGGGCGGTACGTTTAGCGCTCACATGTCCGGTTTGGGTGGTGGAGACAGGCATGTCGGAAGAGTACGGTGAACTGAACAACCGTCCAGTTCACTATCTGGCCAGCCCCGCTCGCACCCTTGAGCCGAGGGCACCCCTCCCCCGGAAAGGTCCTCCTTGATGCGCGCAGTACCCGTCGCCCTCCTGACGACAGCGATCCTCGCGACCACCCCCGCGATCGCGTCCGCCGGCGGCTCCGACGCCCCGACCCCCTACACCGTGACCGCCGGGGGCGTGACCCTGCCGACGGGCACCGCCTACGTCGACGGCGGCCACGTGAACTACCGTGCGACCGCGCTCGACGGGACCGGGGCCCGGAGCTTCGGCACCCACTTCGAGTCGCTCAACAACCAGCCGTCCGGCAAGTACATCGGCACGAGCTTCTACGACTTCAGCGGTGCCGCTGCCGCGTTCCCCGACGGCTACTGCGTGACCTGGGTCCAGGTCGCCGAGTACGACGAGCACTTCGGCGAGGGCGGGCAGAAGCCCGTGTGCACGCCGACCACGTCGACACCCGAGACGCCCGGCACCCCGTTTGTCCCCGTGGTCCCGGGTGCCGAGCTCCCTACCGACGAGGAGACCCCCGCGGTCCCCGGCACCCCCAGGGGTCCGGACGAAGCCGTCGAGACGCCTCCGGCAAGCGGCGACGACGCCGAGAACCCGACGACCGTGGTGCCCGATACGACGCCGAAGACCACGGTCCCCGAGGGCGCCGAGAGTCCTGCGGGCACCGATCCCGTGACCGTCGAGGGCGCAGTGGCCGTCTCGAACACCGTCGCCGCCGAGAAGGACGGCCTGGCCGCCACGGGCTCGAACGCGATGCTCATCGCCGTCGGCGCCGCGGCACTGCTCGCCGCCGGCGTCGGCGCGGTGCTCGTCAGCCGTCGCGCGCAGCGCGGCTGACCTCGAACGTACGAAGACCCCCGCCCGGGAGCCGTCCGCAGAGCACCTGCTGCGGCTCCCGGGCGGGGGCTCTCGTGCTTTCGGGTCCAGGGCGGGGTGGGCCCGACCGGCCGAGCGACCTGGGCGGCGCCCGCCCGGCCAGCCCTGTCTCAGCGCAGGGGCTCGGCCGGGTACTCGGCGGGCGCCTTGCCCAGCGCGTCGGACAGCTCGCGTCGCTCCTCGAGGACGCCGGGGCGTTCCTGGTGCATCTCGGCGATCACGGCCTCCTGGGCTGCGGGCGCCAGGTGGTCGAAGTAGAGGGTGCCGTCGAGGTGCTGGGCCTCGTGCTGGAGGGCCCGGCCGAAGAAGTGGGTGCCCACGAGCTCGACGGGGTTGCCGTGCTGGTCGAGACCCCGGACGACCGCCTTCACCGGGCGGGCCAGCGGCGAGTAGGCGCCGGGGATCGAGAGGCAGCCCTCGTCGCTCTCCTCGATCTCGTCGCCCGGTCCGTCGAAGACCTCGAGCACGGGGTTGACGACGTGCCCGACGTGGCGGTCCTCGTTCTCGTCCTCGACGTCGTAGACGAAGATCCGCAGGTCCACGCCGACCTGCGGCCCGGCAAGGCCCACGCCCTCCGCGACGAACATCGTGGTGAACATGTCGTCGACGAGCTGCGCGAGCTCGGGAGTGCCGAACTCGGTCACCTCACGGCACGGGGTGTGCAGGACGGGCTCGCCGATCTCGGTGATGCGCAGGATGTTGCCCCGCTCGACCTGGGGAGCGATCTCCGGGAAGCTCTTGACCGGCTGGCCCAGGACGTAGGTGACAGGGCGACGACGGCCGAAGGTGAACATGGGACAAGCCTAGGTGGTGGCTCGCGGGGGTCGGTCCGAGACTCCGCTCCTACCGAGGATGCCGTGCACGACCACGGGAGCCGGAGCACCTCGCGCACCACCCGAGGTTGCGATCCTGCATCGTTCCGTCGCGCGGCCGAGCGCTGCGCGTACGCTGAACGTGGAAGCGTCAAGGGTGGTGCGACATGAGGTTCCGCGATCGAGCTCTCGTCAGCGCGGCGGTCGTTGCCCTGGTGCTTGCCGGTTGCGCGAGCCCCTCCCCGGCAGAAGACCCCTCGTCGAGCGCCCCGTCCCAGAGCGCCACCACACCGCGCGACGTGACCCCCACACCGACGGCGGAAGCCCCGAAGAGCGCCGATGCCCCGGCATCGACCGAGGCACCCGCTGCCGAAGCGCTTCCTGCGTTCGAGGACCTCGTCGTCAGCACCTCGGGCCTCGGCCCTCTCGCGATCGGCGTCCCTCCGGAGTCGAACCCCGGGGCTGCGATGATCCGGTGGTCGCCCGACGAGTGCGCGGACATGGGCGACGGAGACCCCGGCCGATGGGTCACGACCTACCCCGGGGCCGACGGCGGGTATCCGATGGCCGTCGAGGTCACCGATTCCGGGGTCGTCTGGATCGACGTCCTCCAGGCTGGACCGCGCACCGCCGAGGGCGTCGGCATCGGCACGGACCTGGCGACGCTGCAGGCCACCTACCCGAACCTGGTCGCGGGGACCCCTGGTCCGGTGTCGAACGTCTGGTGGCTCGCCGGCCCCGACGGCTATCTGGTCTTCGAGACCCAGGGCGACAAGGACGGGCTGCAGCCGGCCGGGACACCCGAGCAGGTCATCCTCATGCGGGTCCTGTCCCCCACGGCCGACCCCGACTTCGCGACCGCGAACTCCGACTGGGTCGCGGGCGGCTGCCTGTAGTTCGAGCAGGCCATCGGCTTCTCACCCGGACGACGCAGAAGGCCCGGAACCATCGAGGTTCCGGGCCTTCTTGTCTGAGCCGCCTAACAGAATCGAACTGTTGACCTTCTCATTACGAGTGAGACGCTCTACCGACTGAGCTAAGGCGGCGCGTACTGGACGTCTCGCCTTGCGGCGCTCCGTTTCAGCAAGCGTCGCTACTGTACCCAACGCGAGGGCGTCGAGACAAACCGACCTCCGTGACGGCGTCGGGCAGGTTCCTCACGGAGCCCGTCAGAGCCCGCCGGAGGCCGCAGGGGACGCCCCCCGAGCCGGCCGCACCCGCCGCCGGACGCGGCCGGCGCTCAGCAGACCTTCCCGTCCTCGGGGACCTTCCCGTCGACCAGGTACGCGTCCACGGCGTCCTCGAGGCACGCGTTCGAGCGGCCGTAGGCCGTGTGACCCTCACCCTCCCACGTGAGCAGCACGCCCGAGTCGAGCGCCTTGGCCAGGCCCTCGGCCCAGACGTACGGGGTCGCGGGGTCGTTCGTGGTCCCGATCACGACGATGGGCGCGGCGCCCTCGGCGTGCAGGTCGAACTCCTGGTCCGCGACCGGGTAGGCCCAGTCGACGCACGCCATGCCGCCGTAGGTGAAGAACGAGCCCATGGTCGGGGCGGCCTCCTCGATCTGGGCGGCCTGCTCCTTCATGAACTCAGGGTCGGGGTTGCCGCGCGCGTCGAGGCAGTTGACGGCCCGGAAGGCCTCGGCCGAGTTGTCGCTGAAGGTGCCGTCGGCGTTGCGGCTGTTGTAGAGGTCCGCGAAGCTCAGCAGCATGGTGCCGTCGTTGCCGTTCATCGCGGCGTCGAGTGCCGCCGTCAGGGCGTACCAGTTCTCGTTGTTGTAGAGCGGCAGCGCGATCCCGTAGAACGCGAGCGTCTGCGTCAGGCGACGGTCGCTGCTCGTCCTGAGGGGCCGCTCGCCCACCTGGTCCAGGAACGCCCGGATCTGCGCCATGCCCTCGTCGACGGTCCCCGTGAGCGGGCAGTCCTTGCCGCCCTGGCAGTCCTCGACGTAGGCGCGCAGGGCGTTCTCGAAGCCGACGGCCTGCTGCGCCCCGATCTCGTCGGAGGAAAGCGTGGTGTCGATCGCGCCGTCGAGCACCATGCGCCCGACCTTCTCCGGGTACAGGCCCGCGTACGTGGCGCCGAGCTGGGTCCCGTAGGAGAAGCCGAGGTAGTTGAGCGTCGAGTCCCCCAGGACCGCGCGCAGCATGTCCATGTCGCGTGCGGCGCTCTGGGTGTCGACGTTGCCCAGGAGGTCCCCGGTGTTCTGGGCGCACGCATCGGCCCACGCCTCGAGGTCGGCGGCCATCGCCGCGCGCCCCTCGTCGCTGTCCTCGAACGAGCGCGAGAGCGACTCGTCCTTGGCCGCGTCGTCGAGGCAGACCACGGGGGTCGAGGAGCCGACGCCGCGCGGGTCGAACCCGATGAGGTCGTAGGCCTCGCGCACGGGCTCCCCGATCCCGGCGGCGGCGCTCGTGATGTACTCGACGCCCGACCCGCCCGGCCCTCCGGGGTTCGTCAGCAGGGAGCCGATCTTCTCGCCCTCGGCCGGAAGCCGCTTGAGCGCGAGCTCGATCGTGCCCTGCGCGGGGTCCTTCCAGCTCAGCGGTGCGATCGCGGTCGTGCACTCGAACCCGCCGCCGCAGTCCTCCCACTGGAGGGTCTGGCCGTAGAACTCGGCGAGCTCGACCGGCACCTCCTCACCGGTTCCCGTCGAACCCGACGACGCAGTCTGCGCTGGGCTCTGCACCTTGGGCGAGGGGGCGCACGCGCCGAGCAGCAGGGCGAGGGCGAGCGTCGCAGCGGACAGCGCTGACGTGCGGCGGGAGGGCGTCTTCACCCGGCAACGGTAACGGGTCGGGCTGGGCCGGGACCTCGTTCGAGGTCTCCGGGCCCAGCCCTTTCACGTGAACTTCACGGGCGGCGCCCCGTGCCGCCGCCCAGCGCTGTCAGGAGGTCAGGACTGCTCGACCCACGCGGCCTCGCCGACCTGGCCCGCGGCCGCACGCGGGGTCAGGACGACCGAGCCCGCCTCGTCCAGCTTCACGGTCACGTCGGCCGACTCGTCGACGCCCTCGGGCGCCTTGACGACCGTGGTCCAGCCACGCATGTCCATGGTGCAGGGCTTGTCGTCCTCGACCTTCTCGAAGGTCACGACGACGTCGCTCCCCTCGAGGGTCGCCTCGCCCTCGGCGACGGTCGGGCACGTGCTCGACCCGAACGTCACGACGTACAGGTAGCCGTCCTCGGCGGTCCAGGCCGCCCCCGTGCCACCGTTCGAGGGCGGGTCGATCCCGTCGGGCAGGTCGACCCCGTTGGCCCCCGCCTCGATCGGCAGGTCGGCAGCGTTCAGAGGCGCCTCGGGCGTCTCCTCGGACGGCGTGGTCTCCTCGGCGCTGCTGCTCTCCTCGGCGGTGGGCGACGAGCCGCCCGAGTCGGTGTCGGTGCCGCACGCGGTGAGCGCCAGGAGCGCGACGAGAGAGACGGCGGGGGCGAGGCGGCGCAGGGAAGTCATGGGCGGTACTCCTTCGAGGCATCGTCGCGGGTCCGCGGTGGCGTCACCCGTCACCCTCATCATGTCGCGAGGCCCGTCGTTCTTGCCCCGCGACACCGGGGGCGACGCGGATCACACGCGGCAGTTCACCCGGGCGCGGCCCTCGCGACCGATGACCGGGACGCAGGCTCAGCGGACGGACGCTCCGGCGTCGGGCACCCCACCGGCCCGCGCTCCCACCGCCTGCACCCTCGCGACCGACGTCCCCGCGCGGAGCATCGCGACGAACGCGGCCAGCGTGGGCGACGTGTTCTGCGGGGACCACGCCGCGCCGATGTCGCGCGTCGTGACGGGCTCGTCGAGACGGAGCTCGACACCCTCGTGCACGGGGTGGCGCGCGGGCGGCAAGACGCTCACGCCCAGGCCCGCGGCCACGAGCCCCCGGACGGTGTGCAGGTCCTCGCCCTCGAACCCGATGGTCGGGCGCACGCCCGCCGCGGCACACAGCGCGTCGACGGTCCCGCGCAGGCCGTACCCGTGCTTGAGCGTGATGAACGTCGAGCGCACCGCGTCGCGCAGCGTGGCGCCCGTCCTCCCCGCGAGCTCGTGCCCAGCCGGGACCATGAGGACCAGCGGCTCCTGGAAGAGCGTGAGGGTGTCGAGCCCGGCCGGGGCCGGCACCAGACGCGAGACCAGGGCGATGTCCGCCTCGCCCGCGGCGAGCGCGTCGAGGCACGTCCGGCGCGCGCCCTGGGTCATGGTGAAGCGGACCGCGGGGTGCCCCGCGAGGAACTCCTTGATGAGCGCGGGGACCACGGACTCGCCCAGGGACGTCTGGAACGCGACCGACAGGGTGCCGCGCGCGAGCGCCTCGGCCGAGCGGACCGCGTCGACGCCCGCGCCCAGCGCCGCGAGCGCCTGGCGAGCGTGGGGCAGCAGGGCGCGGCCCGCGTCGGTCAGGCGGATGCCGCGTCCGTGCCGTTCGACGACCGGGACGCCGAGCACCTCCCCGACCCGGGCGACCGCCCGGGACACGGTCGGTTGCGGGGCCCGCAGCATCGCGGCGGCGAGCGTCACCTGCTCGACCTCGGCGACCGCGACGAACGCGGGCAGCAGGTGCAGGAGGCGGCGGGTCTGCTCGTCGAGGGTGACATCCATGCGCCGAGCGTATGTGTTGACCGTCAAACATGCATTGGACGCAAGAGTCGGTGATTCCTAGCGTCGAGCGCATGACCACGACCCTGGTGCCCGCTCCCCTCCCACCCGCGGCGTGGACGGGCCACCGGCGCGGCTCCCGGGGATACCGCCGGACGGTCGTCGCGCTCGTGTGCGCAGGGGTCGCGACGTTCGCGCAGCTCTACTCACCTCAGGGGATCCTCCCGGTCGTCGCGGCCGACCTCGGGGTCTCGGCCCCGACCGCGTCCCTGACGGTCTCGGCCGCGACGCTCGGCCTCGCGCTCGCGGTCCTGCCCTGGTCCGTGGTCGCCGATCGCGTCGGGCGCGTGCGCGCCATGCGGGCCGCGCTCGTGGCCGCGAGCGCCCTGGGCGTCCTGGTGCCGTTCGCGCCCACGACCGAGCTGCTCGTCGCGGGCCGCTTCCTCGAGGGGGCCGCGCTCGGCGGGGTGCCGGCGCTCGCCGTCACGCTGCTGCACGAGGAAGTGCACGCCGCGCACACGGCCGTGGTCGCGGGGCTGTTCGTGGGCGGGGCGTCGGTGGGCGGGCTCGCGGGCCGGGTGCTCGCGGCGCCGGTCGCCGAGCTCGCGGGGTGGCGCGTGGGCCTCGCGACGGTGTCGGCGCTGTGCGCGGTCGCGACCGTGGCGTTCGTGCTGCTGGTTCCCCGCGCACGGGGCTTCTCGCCGGGCGGCGCGCGACTGCGCGAGGTGGGCGCGCTGGTGGCCGCCAACCTGCGCGACCGCGGCCTGCTCGTCCTGTACGCCAACGGCGCCCTGGTCATCGGCGGGTTCGTGACCATCTACAACTACCTGGGCTTCCGCCTCGAGGCCCCGCCCTACCTGCTGTCGCCCGCGATCACGTCGCTCGTGTTCTTCGCCTACCTGGGCGGGACGGTCTCGTCGAGGCTCGCGGGCAGCCTCACGGTCCGGTGGGGGCGCCGCCGCGTCCTGGCGGCGGCGGGGGCCGCGATGAGCGCGGGGGCGCTCCTGACGCTCGCCCCGCAGCTGCCCGTGATCCTGCTGGGTCTTGTGGTCCTGACGGCGGCGTTCTTCGGGGCGCACGCGGTCGCGTCGGGGTGGGTGGGGCACCGGGCGGTCGTGGGGCGGGCGCAGGCGACGTCGCTCTACAACGTCTTCTACTACGCGGCGTCGAGCCTGCTCGGCTGGCTCGGGGGCGTCGCGTGGGTCCACGCGGGGTGGACGGGCGTCGCTCTCTTCGTCGCCGGGGCGACGCTCGCGGCACCGCTGCTCGCGCTGGGGTCGCGGTCCCTGCACGAGCCCGCTACCGCGACGAGACGCGCAGCCCACCCTCAGAACCTGACACCGTCACCCGTCGCGGCAAGGAGCTCTTCGGCGTCGTGAGCTTGCCCCTCGCACCGTCGAGGTGCCATACCGCCTGAGCGCCGACGATCCCGTACCTCGTCCCGCCCGGGTCGTTCTCGGACCGGTCGAGGAAGATCACGTAGCGCTCCCCCGCGCGCGGGACGGGCGCGGCGTTGACATAGCGCCCGTCGTCCTGACGGATCGTGATGAGGTCGTCGGCGACCAGCGGGCCGTCGTCCGAGCTCACGACCCTGAGCTCGGTCACGACGAAGGGAGCCTCGCTGACGTGCTCGGTCCAGGTCTCCCCGGTCGGTTCGACGACGGCGACGTCCGTGGTCTCGACCGCCAGCTCCTCGAGCGACGAGTAGTCGTACATCAGATCGAGCTCCTCACCTCCGCGGGCCACGAGCGCGGCGTCGGAGGTCGTCCACCACACGGCCGCCCCCAGCACCACGACCGCAAGGACCGCGAGCCGGGTCCACATCCCCCGATCGGCCTCTTCCATCTCGTGCCCCCTCCAGCCCCCGAGCCCGCGACGGTGCCGGCTGCGCGCCGACCGTACCAGCGCCCGCGGCTCGTCGTCAGGGCACGGGCCTCGGCCCGACGGCGGAGCGCACCACCCGCACGTCACCACGCCTCTCCCCCGGTCAGGACCCGGGTGAGGCCGACCTGTGCGGTGAGCGGCGCCGTCGGGCCTCGCGGCGGGCGTGCCACTCCGTGAGGGGACCAACCGGTCCCTGCCGCCGACCCGCTCGACCTGGGCGACCCGCCCCTCTGTCGCCCGGACGCCCGACGACGTCGCCTCGTGGGCGAGCGAGACGATCGGCGCGCCGCCCTACGGGCCGTAGAGGTCCGCGGAGTACGAGGACGGAGCGGTCGCGGCGCGTCCTCATGCCGTCGCCGGGGCAGGCGCGTCCATCGCGAGCTTGACCCCCACCGCGCCCAGCAGCGTGCCGGTCGCGCGCCGCTGCCAGCGCATCCACGTGGGGCGCGAGCGCAAGAACACCGCGATGCTGCCCGCGGCCAGCACGATCCCCGCGTTGACGAGCACGCTCACCCCGATCTGCACGCCGCCCAGCACGAACCCCTGCCCCATGACGCTGCCTGCGGTCGGGTCGATGAACTGCGGGATGAGCGCGAGGTACATGATCGCGGCCTTGGGGTTGAGCAGGTTCGTGAGCAGGCCCATGCGGAAGAGGGTCGCGCGCGAGTCGCGCGGGAGGTCCTGCGCCTCGAACGGAGAGCGCCCACCCGGGCGCAGCGTCCTCCACGCGAGATAGAGGAGGTAGCACGCGCCCGCGACCTTCAGGCCGACGTACAGCCACGGCACCACGACGAAGACCGCTGCGAGGCCCACGTTCGCCAGGGTCATGTAGACCACGAACCCGGCCGCGGTCCCCGCGAGCGAGACCATGCCCGCCTGCCACCCCTGGCTGATGCTGCGCGAGACCAGGTAGACCATGTTGGGTCCGGGGGTCAGGACCATGCCCAGGGCGACCGCCGTCATGCCCAGGACCGCTGCCGTGCCGACCATGCCGGGCCTCCTTGTCGTCGGGTGGCGTGCGTGCGTCGCGACGATCGTGCCCGCCGAGAGCCATTGTGCCGGGGGCGGAGCCCGCACGACCAGGCGAATGCGGGCGCGCGCGGCCCGGACTACGGTCGAGGGACCGACGAGCGGAGGCACGCATGGACCACGAGGCCGTCATGACCTGGGTCGCCGCGTACGAGGCGGCCTGGCGCGAGGAGGACCTGCGCGCCGTCGAGACCCTGTTCACCGAGGACGCTCGCTACGCCCGCTCGCCCTACGACGAGCCCCTGCACGGCCACGGCGAGATCCGGGACTTCTGGCTCGTCGACTCCGGGGAGACGTTCACCCTGCGGGCCGCGCCCGTCGCGGTCGAGGGCACGACGGCCGTGGTGCGGCTCGAGGTCCGCTACGGCGGCCCCGAACCTCAGGAGTACCGGGACCTGTGGATCCTGCGCTTCGCGGACGACGGCCGCGTCGCGGACTTCGAGGAATGGGCCTACTGGCCCGGCAAGGCGTTCACCGTGGAGTGAGCGCGCGACGCCGCTCGCCCGGCGTGCGAGGATCGCGCCCATGAGCGCTCCCCCGACCGGCCAGCCCACGGCCCGCACACCGGGCACGTGGGGCATGCGCACCGACGTCCTGCGCCACGGGCACGGGCACGACTCGGACAAGGTCGGCTACATCGAGCTGTTCTTCGACCTCGTGTTCGTGTTCGCGGTCACCCAGCTCTCGCACTCGCTCATCGCCCACCCCGACGGCACCACCCTGGTCCAGACGCTCATCCTGGGGGCCGCGGTCTGGTACCTGTGGATCGACACCACCTGGGTCACCAACTGGCTCGACCCCGAGCGCCTGCCGGTGCGGACCCTGCTCCTCGTGCTCATGCTGCTGGGCCTGCTCATGTCGAGCGCGATCCCCGAGGCGTTCGGTGAGAAGGCCCTGCTGTTCGCGGGGACGTTCGTCGCCATCCAGGTGGGGCGCTCGGCCTGGACCACGTACGCGCTCCACCGGCACTGGCCCGAGAACGGCACGAACTTCGTGCGGATCACGGTCTGGCAGGTCACCTCGGGGATCTTCTGGGTCGCGGGCGCCCTGGTGCCCGACGACTCGTGGCGCCTGATCCTGTGGATCGTCGCGGTGCTCGTCGACTACGCCGGACCGCGGGCGCTCTTCCGGGTGCCCGTGCTGGGACCCACGGACCCCTCGACGTGGGTCGTGCGCGGCGAGCACATGGCCGAGCGCGTCGGCCTCTTCATCATCATCAGCCTGGGCGAGTCGATCATCGTCACGGGCACCGCGTTCGGCGACCTCGAGCTGAGCGCGACCGTGGTCCTCGCGTTCCTCGCGGCATTCGCCTCGACCGTGCTCATGTGGCTGCTGTACTTCGACCGTTCCGAACGGCGCGCGACCGCGTACTTCGCCGGCTCGGCCTCGACCGGCATGATCGCCCAGACCGCCTACACGTACGTCCCGTACCTGCTCGTGGTCGGGATCGTGCTCACGGCCGTGGCCGACGAGCTGGTGCTGCTGCACCCGCTCGGCCACGAGGGCTCAGGGCACGCCGACCCGTGGACGGCAGGGCTGATCTGCGGCGCGGGCATGGTCTACCTGGCGGGCAACACCCTGTTCCGGCGCGCGACCGGCGGATCCTGGTCGTTGCCCCACGTCGCGGGGGTCGGGGCCCTCGGGCTGCTCTACGCGACCTACCCGGTGCTGTCCCCGCTCGCGATCAACTGGATCTCGAACGGTGTCCTGCTCGCCGTGATCCTCGGTGACGTGGCGCGCTCCCGGCGAGCGGCGCCGTCGGGAGCCTGAGATCGGCAGGGAGCGTCGGGGTCGGCGGCGCGAAGAACGCGTCGAGGTCCTCCCGCGTCGCGGTGCTCCCCCCGAGATCCGCCATGCTCGCGATCAGTCGAGCAGCGATCGACCGCACGGGCTCGTTCGTGATGCTCGAGTGGTCGCGCAGCAGCGCGAACGCCTCGTCCTCGCTCAGGCCGTAGAGGACCATGACCGCGCCCTTGGCCTGCTCGATCGCGGCCCGGTGCGAGGCCGACGCCCTGATCTCGGCCGAGGCCTCCTCCCGGACGCGCGCGCCGTGGGTCTCCGTCAGGTCCATGAAGTACCCCGTGACCCGCGTGACGATCCCCGTCTCGTCGTCGAGGTCCCCCTGCCCCACCACGCCCAGGGTCCTGGTGCGGCCGTGGGCGTCGATGATCCGGTGGGTGCAGCTGAACGGCGTCCCACGGCTGGTCACCTCGGCGAGCACCCCCTGCACGCGCGACAGGTCGTCGGGGTGCTTGTGCGCGAGCATGAGCTCGGTCGTCGGGACGACCTCGCCCGGGACGAACCCGTGCATCGCGAACAGCTCGTCCGACCACCACCACTTCCCCGTCGGGACGTCGAGCACGTAGCGACCGACGGGCTGCGGTCCGTCGCCGCGCAGGACGGCGTCGAGCACCGCCTCGAGATCTCCGTCGGTCTCGTTCCTTGTCGTCACAGCACCACTCCCCCAGTGCGTCGCGATGAGCCGAATACTCCAGGGTGCCACGAGGCGCTGGATCCGACCGACTGCGCGCGAGCACTTCACCCGGCTACTCAGGCCTTCGGCGGAGCCTGCTGAGCACCCCGTGATTCCGCCGTGGCCCTACTCACCCGAACGGACCCTGGCACGTGAGTGGACCTGTGGTGCACCAGCATCGGGGAGAAATGGGTCGCCGACCTGCGGCCCGACCGAGCGGGCACGCGACGCGCGCCAGGAACCTGGGAGACACGATGGACCGGCCGGAACGACCCCACCAGCTCATGACCCCCGCAGAGGTCGCGCTCGTCTTCCGTGTCGGCCCTCAGACCGTGAGCCGGTGGGAGTCGCGCGGGCGGCTCTCCGCGATCCGGACGCTGGGTGGGCAGCGCCGGTACTACCGCGCCGAGATCGAGGCGATCGTCGGCGGACCGGTGGTCGTGCCGGACCCGACCCCGCCCGCAGCAGCCTGACGCGCCGTGACGCGCCGCGTGCCGGCCGGCCGGCCGGGCGGGCGCGGGCCTCAGGCCGAGACGGGTGCGGGCCGCGCCGCGACAGCGCCGTGCCCCGCGACGTCGACGCCCACGGCCACGACGCGCGCGACGCCGTCCGTGACCTCGACGGTCGAGACCGAGGCGTTCGGCAGCGCCGCGAGCCCCGACGGGTCGATCGTCGCGAGGTAGGCACCGAGCGTCAGCCCGTGCCCGACGACGAGCACGTTCCGGTCGTGGCCCGCCCCCGGCCCCGAGGCGTCGTCGTGCGCGGCCACGATGCGCCCGAAGACCCCGCGCACCCGGGCCATGAACTCGCCCCCCGGCTCGCCCCCGCCGACCCCGGGGTGCGTGCCCGCGAGCACCGCGGGCACGAGCACCGACCACGGCACGACCGCGTCGAGCTCGTGCTCGGGACGCCGCTCGAACGAGCCGAACGACAGCTCGCGCAGGTCGGCGTCGACCGTGATGGGCAGGTCGGGGTGGTGGCGCAGGATCTCCATGGCCGTGAGGACCGCGCGGCCCTGGGGCGAGGAGTACGCGGTGCCGAAGTCGTGCCGCGCCAGGTGCTGCGCGGTCACGCGCACCCCGGCGCGACCCGTGCGGGTCAGCGGGGAGTCGCACGCCCCCTGGAGGTGGCGGCGTGCGTTGAGGACGGTCTGCCCGTGGCGGACGAGCGTGAGCGTGAGGGTCATCGTCGTAGTGCCCTTTCCGGTGGTCCGGTGTCTTGTCGCTCGCGACACTAGCGCTGCCGCGCTACACGTCGACGACCACTGCGGGCCGTCCGTCCGACGATCAGGTGAACGTCGAGTGCCACCAGCGCTCAGTCCCGACGCCGCCGCGCCGCCTTCTGCAGGGCCGGCACCACGACTATGAGTCCGAGCCCTGCGACGATCCACCCCCAGCCGAGTTCCGGGTCGACGGGGGTGAGGACCTCCTCGAGCCCGGCGTCCGCGAGCCGAGCGAGGGACCCCTGCTGCTGGGCGAGCGCGGGCACGACGCCCACCGCGATCAGCACGATCCCGAGCCAGCGGGAGGTCGACGAGCCGTCCAGGACGGCCTGCGCTCCGCGTCCCCTGCGGCGAGCCAGCAGGTACCCGAGGAAGCATGCCGTCCCGACGAGCGCGAAGAACAGGATCAGGTCGATCTTGTCGAGCGGGCGGTGGAGATAGACGTCCGTCCATGGCATCGAGGTGCCCTCGACCGCGCTCACGGACATGCTCTCGCGCTCCTGTGCGGCACCGGTCGGGGAGATCGACCGCACATCGATGATCCCGAGCGGCCGGGTGAAGCCGTTGACCAGATGGATCAGGGCGACGCCCCAGGCGATCACCGCGCCCGTCAGCGCAAGAGCGCCGCCCTTCTCGCCGTGACGCCCGTCGGCTCCCCGTCGGTCGGTCGTCCGGGTGGAACCGTTGTCGGCCATTGCTTCGCTCTCGTCGCGGGGCAGGTCGCCACATCCTCCCGGAAGGCCGGGGTGAAGTCCATCGCCCCGGCCGTCGGGTCTCGGTGCGCAGACACGGCAGGCGCGTAGCTCCCGGTCTCGAGCTCCTCGACGAGCGAGGGGCGGCGCGGGCTCCAGCCCAGGGCGCGCGCACGCGTCACGGGCGCGACCCGCTGGTCGAGGAGCAGCGCGTCGGCGAAGGGCGCGCCGAGGCGCTCGCGGGTCGCGCCCTCGTCCTCTGGCCCGACGGCGCCACCCAGCCCCCCGGCACGGCTCGCCGCACGCGTCAGGTCGATGACGGAAGCAGACCCGTCGGCCGTGCCGAGGAGGCGGCCGGTCAGGCCCTGCTCGACCGCGAGCACGTAGAGCTCGGCGAGGTCGTCGACGTGGACCGTCGCCCAGCGCTGGGTGCCGCTGCCCACGAGGGTGAGGGATGCGCCGTCGGGCCCCTCGCTGCGCGGCGCACCCGCGACGATCCCCGGGATGCCCGCACCATGGCCGTAGACGACGCCGGGGACCACGACCGACCCGGCCACGCGCCCCTGGGCCGTGGCCGCGAGGAGCCGCTCCTCGATCGGGAGGCGCCACGCGACGATCGCGGGCGGGTCCAGGGGCGAGTCCTCGTCGATCGCTTCCCCGTTCCCGTAGACCCAGATGCCGCTCGTGTGGACGAACGGCCGGGCCGTGCCGTCGAACGTCGCGAGGACCGCGTCGACGACCGAGGCGTCGATCGTGGGGCTCGAGCCGTCGCTCGCGGCTGCGGCGTGGACCGCGGCGTCGGCGTCCGCGAGGAGCGTGGCGACCGCCGTGGTGTCCGTGAGGTCGACGACGGCCGGCGTCGCTCCCGCGGCCTCGACCGTGCGCGCAGACCCCTCGCTGCGGACCAGGGCCGTCACCTCGTGACCGCGAGCCACGAGCGCGGCGAGCACCGCGGACCCGATGTATCCCGTGCCGCCCGTCAGCAGAACCTTCATGTGAGCCTCCTCGTACCCGCCCCGACGGGGCGCCGACGACGCCCGGTGCGTCGCGATAGACCTGACGGTATCCAACGGGTACCAATGACTTCAACGTGCCATTATTACCTGGTGGATACTGTTGGATCGGTCGACGAAGTCCCCGACGTCTTCTCCCCGACCTGCCCCTCGCGGCTCGTGGTCGAGCGTCTCGGGGACAAGTGGACGCTGCTCGTCCTCATGGCGCTGCGGACCGGCGTGCTGCGGTTCGGGGAGCTGCGCGAGAAGATCGGCGCCGTGACCCCCAAGGTCCTCACACAGACGCTGCGCTCTCTCGAGCGCGACGGGATCGTGACGCGGACCGTCTACGCCGAGGTCCCCCCGCGCGTCGAGTACTCGCTCACGGGCCTGGGCCGCTCGCTCCTGGGCCCGGTCGACGCGATCCGCGCCTGGTCAGAGGCCAACGGCGAGCGGATCGTCGCCGCGCGCGAGGCGTCGACGGTCTGAGCGGTGGGCGCTCAGCCCTGCGGGCGCAGGGCGATCGCCATGGCCTCGAGCGCGAGCAGCGGCGCCACGTTGCCGTCGAGGCGCTCCCGGGCCACCCCGATCGCGTCCATGCGGCGCACGGTCTGCTCGGGGGTCGAGTCCTCGGCAAGGGCCTGCACGGTCTCCGCGAGCTCGGTGTTCACGAGGTCCACGTGAGCCCCGAGCTGGACCACGAGCACGTCGCGGTAGAGCGAGAGCAGGTCCAGCATCGCGCGGTCCAGGACGTCGCGCTGGTGACGGGTCGCACGGCGCTTCTGGTCCTTCTCGAGGTCCGTGAGCTGAGAGCGCAGCTTGGGCGGCATGACGCCCCCGGCCTCGACCCCCAGGGCGCGCAGTAGCTCGGCCTTCTCGACCGCGTCACGCTCCTCGGTCGCGGCCTTGGCCTCGGCCTGGGCGACCTCGACCAGCTCGCCCGCGGCGACCACGGCATCCCCGACGCCACGGATGCGACGCGCGATCGACAGGACCGAGGAGCGGCGCTCGCGCGCCTTGCCGTCCCGGGCCAGCCGGCGCGCCAGGCCGATGTGGCTCTGGGCGGCGCGCGCAGCGGCCTCGGCCACGACGGGGTCCACGCCGTCACGGGCGACGAGCAGACGGGCGACGGCCTCGACCGGCGGCACCCGCAGCGCCACGCCGCGGCACCGCGAACGGATCGTCACCAGGACGTCCTGCGGGCTGGGCGCGCACAGGATCCAGACCGTGCGGGGCGGCGGCTCCTCGATGGCCTTGAGGAGGACGTTGGTGGTGCGCTCGGCCATGCGGTCGGCGTCCTCCACGATGATGACGCGCCAGCGCCCCTGCGAGGGGCGGCGGCTGGCGACGCCCACCAGGTCACGCACCTCGCTGATCGCGATGGTCACCTTCTCGGTCGCGACGATCGTCACGTCCGCGTGGGTGCCCGCGAGGGTCGTGGTGCACGCCTGGCACACCCCGCACCCGCCCTGCTCGCACTGCAGCGCGGCCGCGAAGGCCCGCGCGGCGTTCGACCGGCCCGAGCCGGGCGGTCCCGTCAAGAGCCAGCCGTGCGTCATGGCCGCGGGGTCGGTCGCCGCGGCCGAGAGCAGCTCGACCGCGTGCTCCTGCCCCACGACGTCGTCCCAGACGGTCACGGGGCGCTCGTCCGCTCGGCCGGCCCCGGGGCGGGGTGCGTCACGGGAGACGTGACCGGCAGGTCCGCGAGGTCCGGGGCGTAGCCGATCGCGGAGTCGGAGTCGTCGAACCCGTCGTCGGGCAGCGCCTCGACCGTGTCCTCGGCCTCCTCGACCACGGGCGTGAGCTCGAGCCGGACCGCGAGGTCCACCCGGATCTGGGCCTGGATGTCCTCGATCGAGGCGGTCGCGTCGATCACGACCCACCGCTCGGGGTCCGCGGCAGCACGCGACAGGAACGCCTCGCGCGTGCGCCGGTGGAAGTCGAGACCGGCGCTCTCGAGACGGTCCGGCTTCCCCTGGAGACGCTCGGCCGCGACGGCCGGGTCCAGGTCCAGCAGGACGGTCACGTGGGGCATGAGCCCCTGGACGGCCCACAGCGAGATGAGCTCGACCTCGTCGACACCGAGCTCCCGCCCGCCCGCCTGGTAGGCGACCGACGAGTCGAGGTAGCGGTCCGTCACGACGACCGCGCCGCGCTCGAGCGCGGGGCGGACCAGGTGGGCGACGTGGTGCGCGCGGTCCGCGGCGTAGATGAGGGCCTCGGTGCGAGCGTCCATGTCCCGGCCGTGCAGCACGGCCTGGCGCAGCTCGACACCCAGCTCCGTGCCCCCGGGCTCGCGCGTCAGCACGACCTCGCGGCCGGTCAGCTCGCCCAGCCACTCCCCCAGGAGGCGGGACTGGGTGGACTTGCCGACGGCGTCGCCGCCCTCGAACGAGATGAAGTAACCGGGTGTGCTCACGCGCCCACGATAGTCGGGCCGCCTGACACCCGTCGGGCAGCCCGGCACGGCCGGTAGCCTCGGGGCATGTCCGTCCTCCCCGTACCCAGCCCCGACCTCCCCGAGCCTCCCGCGCTCCCGACGCCGGGCGACGCGTTCGCCGGGCGCACGTTCGACGCGATCCTGTTCGACATGGACGGCACCCTGATCGACTCGGTGCCCGCCGTGGACCGCAACTGGCGCCGGTGGGCGCACGAGTACGGGCTGCCGGACGCCGACTCGTTCCAGATCGAGCACGGCACCCCCGCCCGCACCTTCATCGCGCGGCTCCTGCCGGCCGACCAGGTCGAGGAGGCGTACGAACGGATCCACGACCTCGAGCTCAACGACAACGAGGGCGTGCGGATCCTGCCCGGCACGGTCGACGCGTTCGCGTCCCTGCCGGCCACGCGCCAGGCGATCGTCACGTCGTGCACGCGGCCGCTCGCCGCGGCGCGCATCGGGGCGTCAGGCCTGGTGCCGCCCGCGGTCGTCGTCACGGCCGACGACGTCACGCACGGCAAGCCCGACCCCGACCCGTTCCTGCTGGGCGCCGAGCGCCTGGGCGTCGACCCGTCGCGGTGCCTCGTGGTCGAGGACGCGCCCGCCGGGGTCACGGCCGGACGGGCGGCCGGGTGCGCGGTGCTCGTCGTCGAGGGCACGCACTCGCTCGAGCAGCTCGCCGGTGCCGCCGTGGCCCCCGACGCGGGGGCGAGCGGGCTCGACCAGGTGCGCTTCGCCGTCGGGCAGGACGGGTCGATCAGCGTGACCGACGCCTGACGCACGGACTACTCCCCCGCGACCACCGCGACACCCCGCCGGATCGCGAGGACCGTCGCTCCCGCGACGAAGTAGTCCTCCTCCGAGCCGCTCCGCACGTCGCGGACCGCATGCCGCAACGCGTCGGTAGTCCGCTCGACGCGCGACACGCGCTCGGGGTCCGCGACCGCCCCTGTCATGGACCGGACCGCGTCCGCGTAGGCGCGCAGGGCGTCCCTCGCCAGAGGGCGCAGCGGCTCTCCGAAGGCGAGGTCGTCCCGGTCCTGCGTCTCCCAGCTCGTGATCAGGCGCGTCAGGTCTCCCACGACCGACGACGTGAGCGAGAGAGCCTGGGCCTGGACTCCTTGCGTGCGCGACGTCTCGGCGTACCGCCTCGCCCGACGGTTGGCGCGCAACGCGTCCTCCGTGCGCGCCGCGGACTGCCGCGAGACGTCGATCACGGGCCCCAGCGTCAGGCGCCGCTCGTCCCACTCCTCGGGCGACGGGGCTGCGCCCCGGTCGAGGCCGTCGGCCAGGTGGTCGAGCTGGTCGGCGAGCGCCTCGCGCAGCCTGCCGAGGGCCACGTCCGAGGCAGCGAGCGGGAGGGGAGGGAACAGCAGGTTGATCCCGATCCCCACCAGGGCCCCGACGACCACGAGCCCCGCGTAGGCCCCGACGTACCCCACCTTGTCCGCGTTGCCGATGATCAGGACGAACAAGGCCGAGGTGACGGCCCACGAACCCATGTCACCCAGGACGCCCCAGCCTGCGACCAGGATCGCGATCGCGACGACGAGTGCGATCGACAGCGCGCTGGGGGCGAGGAGCAGGTCGGCCAGACGAGCGATGACGGCTCCCGCCAGGATCGCGCCCACCGCCTGAAGGGACTCCCGGACGGACCGGGCGACGGTGCTCGTCGTCGCGACGACCGCACCCAGCGGGGCGTAGTAGGGGTAGTCCGAGAACGGCTCCGGCATGACGATCCCCACGAGCCATGCCGCGGCAGCCGCGACGGCTCCGCGCACCGCCATGGCCCATCGGGGATGGAGATGCCACTGCCTCAGAGCCGCGGTCACCATGGTCCTCACGCGCGTCGGACGGTCGGGGACAGCAGGTGCACTCATCACCGCACCCTAGGCACGCCGTGGACCTGGTCGCAGCGGCGAGGCCGAGGGCGCGACCGCCCGAGCCTGCTAGATCACACCCGCCCGCAGGGCCGCGGCCACGACCTTCGAGGCCGCCGCGTGGACCTCGACGAGCTCGTCGAGGGTCAGGCCCGTCGCGGCGGTGATCGCGGGCGGGACGTGCTCGGCCTGGTCGCGCAGCTCGCGACCGGCCGGGGTCAGCGTGACGTCGACGACCCGGCCGTCGTGCTCGTTGCGCGACCGGGTGAGGTACCCCGTGGTCTCCAGACGGCGGACGAGCGGCGAGAGCGTGCCGGGGTCCAGGTGGAGCCGGTCCGCGAGCGACGTGGCCGTGGTGCGCTCACCGGCCGCCGCGTCCTGCCACAGGGCCAGCATCACGAGGTACTGCGGGTGAGTCAGGCGCAGGGGCTCGAGCAGAGGCTTGTACATGGCGACCATGGCACGCGCCCCCGCGGACAGCGCGAAGCAGACCTGCGACTCAAGAGCGAGGGGGTCGTGGCCGCTGCGGGCGGGCGTTGCGGCGCTCTCGGTCGAGGTGGTCATGTCGCCATGGTAGCCAGATCTCGCCTATGCTTGGTACACCAATCATTGGTGCACCATGCAGTTGCACCGTTCTCGTGAGGAGAGGCGCATGGCCGACAAGCAGCGACGACGCCCCCTGGGCCTGCGCATGACCGAGACGTTCCTGCCGATCTTCGGCCCCGCCCAGGTCGGGAAGCAGGGCTCTCCCGGGCGCGGCGTCTCCGCGGCCGAGGCCGAGCGCGACCGCGAGCTCAAGACGCGCTTCGAGTACGTGACGGGTCCGGACGGCCGCAGCTACGTCGTCGAGCACACGGACGAGCCGACCGCGGGCTGAGCCCCGCGCCCGGCGAGAACGGGGTCGGGGGGGGGGGGGGGGGGCGGCCGGCCCCCCCCCCCCGCGGGGCCCCCCCCCCCGGCCCCCCCCCCCCCCCCCGGGGGGGGGCCCCCCCCCCCCCCCCCGGGGCCCCCCCCCCCCCCCCCCCCCCCCCCCCC